>NZ_BAAHCI010000014.1:0-236555 GCF_054775955.1 Nocardioides pacificus | reverse complement strand
GCGGCGACCCCCGCGCCCGCGCCGGCCGCCGCCTCCGAGGGAGACCTGGTGATCGATCTCCCCGACCCGACCGAGGAGTCCGCCCGCCGCACCATGGGCGTCACGGACCCCTACGACGCCGACGGCCTGCGCAACCTGATGGCCTCGACCACCGCACGACTCGGCGTGGGCCGGGCCGGGCCGCGCCCGCGCACGGCATCCCTGCTGCTGTTCCAGGCGGACCACGGGGTCACCCAGGACGCGATCTACGGGGTGGTGACCGAGGAGGTCAAGGACCGCTTCGACCTGTTCACGGTCAACACCAGGGCCGCCGACCGGGCGGAGTACCTGCTGCGCCCCGACCTCGGCCGGCTGCTCGCCGACGACGCCAAGGAGACCATCGCGCAGCGGTGCACCAAGAGCCCCGACGTGCAGATCTGCGTCGGTGACGGACTCTCGGCCGCGGCCATCGACAACAACCTCGCCGACATCTACCCGGTGATCGCGCAGGGGCTGAAGTCGGCCGGCCTCTCCGTGGGCACGCCGTTCTTCATCGAGAACTGCCGCGTCGGCGTGATGAACGACGTCAACACGATCATTCAGGCCAAGGTCGTCCTGCTGTTGATCGGCGAGCGACCCGGTCTGGGCATCGCCGACGCGCTGAGCGCCTACATGGGCTATGACCCGGAGCCGGGCAAGACCGACGCCGAGCGCGACCTGATCTGCATGATCACGACCCACGGTGGCACCAACCCGCTCGAGGCGGGCGCCTACGTCGTGGAGCTGATCCAGAAGACCCTCAAGTACGGCGCCAGCGGAGTGGAGCTCCGCGAACGCACCTCCGCGAGCTCCTAGCCGCGCGGACATCCCGAAGGAGGAACACGAAATGGGCATCCTTGACCCGGTCAAGCCGACCATCCTGGCGGCGCGGATCATCCCCAACGTCCATCCGGGGTTCGCGGCCAAGCTGGAGCTGAAGCCCGAGCACCGCAGCCTGGCGCTGATCACCTGCGACATCGACGACTCGCTCTACGTCTCGCTCGACGAGGCGACCAAGAAGGCCGACGTCGAGGTCGTCTATGCCCGCAGCTTCTACGCGGGCTCCGGCTACCCCTCCGGCCCGCTGTCGGGCGAGATCCTGGGGATCCTCGGGGCTCCGGACCCTGCGGAGGCCCGAGCCGGCCTCAACGCGTGCGTGCAGTACGCCGAGGAGGAGGCCTGGTTCTACAGCGCCGACGAGGCGGGGGAGCTCAACTTCTTCCCCCACACGATCTCGCGCACCGGCACCTACCTCAGCAAGGAGGCGGGTGTCCCGGTCGGGACGCCGCTGGCCTACCTGATCGCGCCGCCGCTCGAGGCGACGTACGCGATGGACGCCGCGATCAAGGCAGCCGACGTCGAGATGGCCCTGTGGTGGGCGCCCCCGTCCGAGACGAACTTCGGTGGCGGCCTGCTGTCCGGCAGCCAGAGCGCCTGCCGGGCGGCCTGCATGGCCTTCCAGGACGCCGTGCTCGACGTGGCCCGAGACCCCCGGAAGTACTGAGAGACAGAAGGTGCGGCGGTGAACGCACGGACGTACGACACCGACCTCCGGTCGATCCAGGAGGCGCGGGACCTCGCGGTCGCGGCGCGCGAGGCGCACCGACGTTTCCAGTTCGCTGAGCAGCCCGACGTCGACCGGATCTGCGCGGCCATGGCCGAGGCCGCCTTCGCCTCCGCGGAGCGGCTCGGCCAGCTGGCGCACGACGAGACCGGCTATGGCGTGGTGCTGCACAAGAAGCTGAAGAACGAGTTCGCGAGCCGCGACGTGTGGGAGTCGATCAAGGACACGCCCACGTGCGGGGTGCTGCGCCGCGACGAGGAGAACCACGTCGTCGAGATCGGCTGGCCGGTCGGCGTGATCGCCGCGCTGTCCCCGTCGACCAACCCCACGTCGACGGCGATCTTCAAGGTGCTGATCGCCGTCAAGGCGCGCAACGCCGTGGTCGTCGCGCCTCACCCCAGCTCGGTGGAGTGCACCTTCGAGGCGGTGCGGGTGATGGCGCAGGCCGGGGAGGCGGCCGGCATGCCGGCCGGCCTGGTCAGCTGCCTGCGCACGGTCACGCTCCCGGGGAGCCACGAGCTGATGAGCCACTACGCGACGTCGATGGTGCTGGCCACCGGGGGCACCTCCATGGTGAAGGCGGCGCACAGCGTGGGGAAGCCGGCACTCGGTGTCGGCCCCGGCAACGTGCCGGTCTACGTCGACCGGAGCGCCGACGTCGAGCAGGCGGCGGCCGACATCGTGAGCTCGAAGGCGTTCGACCACTCCACGATCTGTGCCTCCGAGCAGGCGGTGGTCGCCGACCGGCCGATCGCCGGACGCCTGCGCGCGGCGATGACGGCCAGCGGGGCTCACTGGCTCACCCCCGAGCAGGCGGACCGCCTCGGCGGCCTGATGTTCCGGCCGGGCGGTCTGATGGACGCCCGCTTCGTGGGGCGCAGCCCCCAGCGGATCGGTGAGATCGCCGGGTTCGACGTACCGGCCTCCGCGCGGGTCCTGGTCGCGGACCTCGGCGGTGTCGGACCGGCGCATCCGCTGTCGCGGGAGAAGCTCACCACGGTCCTCGGGTTCATCGAGGAGGACGGGTGGCACCGCGGCTGCGAGCGCGCCATCGAACTGCTTCGTTTCGGCGGAGACGGTCACTCGCTGGTGATCCACGCCCGCGACGAGGAGGCCATCCTCGCCTTCGGGATCCAGAAGCCGGCCTTCCGGATCCTGGTGAACACGTGGGGGAGCCTCGGCGCGATCGGTGCGACGACCGGCCTGACGCCGTCGATGACGCTGTCGCCTGGCGGGCTCGGGGGAGCGGTGGTCAGCGACAACATCGGCGTGCGGCACCTGCTGAACGTCAAGCGTCTCGCCTACGAGGTGCGGCGACCGCCCGCCGAGGCGTGGGGCCACCCGGCGGGAGCGTCCGCCGAGGTCCGGCCGAACGCCGTCCCGTTCGGCGCCGGCGACACCGGCTTCGACCCGGGGCTCATCGCCCGGGTGGTCCGTGAGGTCCTCGCCCAGACCCAGGCAGAGAAGAGGTGACCGCATGAGCAAGCCCCCCACCGGTGGCGGCAAGCCGTCCGTCGACCCACCCGTCCCGGCACCGCCGGCCTCCGACGTGGCACCGGTCGCGCCGCCTGGCGGCGGGCCACCCGGCCCCGAGCCTCCGGGTCCTCCGGAGCAGCCCCCAGTCCCCAGCGGAGGAGCACCCGTTCCACCGCCACCAGGCCCAACACACAAGAGGAGCACCACAATGCCTAACGTTCAGATGATCGCCCTGGGCATGATCGAGACCAAGGGTCTCGTGGGATCGATCGAGGCGGCCGACGCCATGGTGAAGGCGGCCAACGTCAAGCTGATCGGCAAGGAGATGATCGGCGGCGGCTACGTCACCGTGATGGTCCGCGGCGACGTCGGTGCGGTCAAGGCCGCCACGGACGCCGGAGCAGCCGCGGCCGACCGGATCGGCGAGCTGGTCTCCGTGCACGTCATCCCGCGCCCGCACGGGGACGTCGAGAGCATCCTCCCTCACACCGGCGACACCACCGACGAGACCTGAACCGTCGTCACGACACCTGAGTCGAGACGATGACCATGCCTGGGACGGTCCGCCGTGCCCTGACGGCAGCCGACGTGCGCGAGGCCGCGCACGCGGGACGACGCGAGCTCGTCGTACCGCGTGGCGTCATCGTCACGCCGCTGGCACGAGACACGGCGCGGGAGTTGGGGATCGTGCTGACGATCGAGGGGAGCCCGGCCGCTGCGGCCGGGCCCGCCCCGGTGAGTCCCGACGCCCGGGGTGGTGCGCCGGACCTGGAGGCCCAGGTACGGCGGATCGTGTCCTCGCTCGTCGGAGCACACGAGCCTGCAGCGAGCACGCGGCCGCCGGTGCGGCATGTCGATGCCCGAGACATCACGCTGGAGCCGTTCCCTCACGAAGGCCCCCAGCCGGGGCAGAACGTGATGTGCGGCGACGTGGTCACCTCCGCGCACGGCTCGCCGATCGCCGCGGGGTTCCTGACGCTGACCCGCGGGAGCTTCCCGTGGACGCTCACCTACGACGAGATCGAGTACGTCATCGAGGGAGAGCTGCACATCGGCCTCCCCTCCGGCCCGGTGGTCGGCAGACCCGGTGACGTCCTCTATGTCCCCAAGGGCACCGCGATCACGTTCGGGACGCCCTCGTGGGCGAAGTTCCTCTACGTGACGTTCCCCGCGGACTGGGAGGCGGGACTGACGTGATCGTCACCGAGTCCGCGCTGCGCGAGCAGCTGCGTAGACCGCGGGCCGGAGCCCGGGTCACCGTGCCCGCGGGTGCGGCGCTCTCTCCGGCCGCCGCGGATTTCGTGGCGCACTGGCAGCTCGAGCTCGTGGAGGGGCAGTCCCCTCCGGCGACGAGCGAGGGCCGGGGGGCGGCGTCGCCCTCCTGGGACAAGGCGAGCAGCTTCCCCGTCGTGCTGGAGGGGGCCGCCCCGCGCTGCACGACCTGCGGGACCACGGTCACCGACAAGCCCGACGTCCTCACCCAGCTGAACGCCTGCCACTTCGCGCCGAAGAACGCACCGCGGATCCGGTTGCGCGGACGCGTCGACAGCCTCCAGGCCCTGGCGCTGCTCGTCGCCGCCCGGGCGGGAGCAGCGGGACACCCGGAGCTCCAGCAGCATCTGGGGACCGTCGCGGCGTACTGCCGTGAGCTGATGTCGGCGGAGTACAACGAGCGGCTCGCGGCGGCCCCGTCCGTCGACGGACGCAGTGAGTCCGAGATCCATGCGGCCACGCACGACCCGCGCTCCGAGCTCGGGGTCGACCACCTGCTCCTCGCTCCGGTCGACCCTGAGCTGCTGCACTGGCTGAACCTGCTGCGCTGCCAGGTGCGCGAGGTGGAGATCGTGGCGCTCGACGCCTTCGAGTCGCCCCATCACCCGTTCGGCGCGAGCATCGTGCACGGTCTGAACCGGCTATCGAGCATCGTGTACTACCTGGAGCTGCGACTCGCGGCCCGTGAAGGAGACCCCTGGTGAAGCCGCTGAATCCGGACCTCGCCCGGCTGCTCGCCGCGGCCGATGCGGTGATGGGGAGCCAGGCTCCCGTCACGGCCACCGGACCGCTGCGCGTCGGCGTGGACCTGGGGACCGCCTTCACCGTGCTCTTCGTGGTCGACGAGAGCGGCACGCCCGTCGCCGGCGCCTACCGGTTCGCGGACGTGGTGCGCGACGGGGTGGTGCTCGACTACATGGGAGCCGTCGCGCTGGTCCGCGAGCTGAAGGCGGAGGTGGAGGAGCGGCTGGGGCGCGTGCTCGACACCGCGGCCGTGACGATCCCTCCTGGCGTCTCCGCGAGTGACCACCGGGCTCACGGGTACGTCGTCGAGGCTGCCGGACTGACATGCACGGCGGTGGTGGACGAGCCCACGGCGGCCAACTCCGTGCTGGGGGCCCGCGACGGTGCCGTGGTCGACATCGGCGGCGGCACGACCGGCATCGCCATCCTGCGCGACGGCCGGGTGATCACCACAGCTGATGAGCCGACCGGCGGGACGCATCTCAGCCTGGTCATCGCGGGTGCCGGCAAGATCCCCTTCGAGGAAGCCGAGCTGATGAAGCGGGAGACGGCCAACCATGTGCGTCTCCTGCCGGTGGTGCGGCCGGTGCTCGAGAAGATCGCCACGATCGTGGCGCGGCAGATCGAGGGGCAGGGCGTCGAGCAGATCTACCTGGTCGGCGGCACGAGCGCGTTCACCGGCATCGCGGACGTGGTCGGGGCAGTGACCGGCGTCCCGACGGTGGTGCCGGGCAACCCGCTCTTCGTCACGCCCTTGGGCGTCGCACTGCACGACACCGGCGACAGCGCTTCGTGGGCAGACCCACGGCGAGGAGGATGACCATGGCAGGCGACGAGTTCCAGCTCCGTGCCTACGTGCACCTGGACCGCATGCAACCGCAGTACGCCGCGTTCGTCGGGACGATCACCCAGGGTGACCCGCCGGTGGAGGGGATGGCCTGCCTGTATGTCGAGATGGCACCAGGCAACTGGGTCTTCCGGGTCGTGGACAAGGTGGTCAAGAGCACCGACGTGCGGCCGGGGGCGCAGATCGTCGAGCGTGAGTTCGGCATGTTCGAGGTGCACTCGCTCTCGCAGGCCGATGTGCTTCGTGCGGGCGAGGTGACCCTCGAGGAGCTCGGCCAGGTGGAGGGCGATCGGGTGAGCCCCGAGATCGCGTCGATGCAGGTGATCACGAACGTCAACCCCTACCAGGCCCAGCTGCTCAACCGCTTCACCCGCGGCACGATGCTCGTCGCCGGTCAGACCATGCTGGTCATGGAGGTCGCCCCGGCGGCGTACATCAACCTGGCGGCCAACGAGGCCGAGAAGGCCTCGCCGGTCAACCTGATGCACATCACCTCGGTCGGCCGCTTCGGCCGGCTGTGGATGGCGGGCAGCGAGGCCGACATCCTCGCCGCCCGCGACGCCGCCGTGACGGCGATCGAATCCATCGCGGGACGCTGAGGAGGCCACCGTGGCACGCAGGTTCATCACCAAGACCGAGATCGATCAGATCGCCGACCGGGGGGAGACAGTGCTCGAGGTCGACCCGCGCACGACCGTCACCGACCTGGCCCGCGAGCAGGCCCAGCAGCGCGGGGTGTCCATCCGCCGGGTCGAGGCCGTCGACGGCCCGGCGTCGCCCGGCTCGGACCCGCCCGTGCGCGCGAGAGTGCGCTCGGCGGTCATCGCCCGGCTGGGGGAGGTCCCGGGCGACCTCGACGCCGTCATCGACCGGGTGATGCGGGGCTGAGCATCGGGCCTAGAAGAGGACCGAGGCAGGCAGCGGGTTGCCGAAGGTCTGCAGGCCATAGGCCTGGTAGATCGGGTCGGCGTTGTTGCTGGCGTGGTTGACCGCGGCGTGGATGTCGCGCCAGAACCGCTGCATGGGCGAGTCCGCGCGCAGAGCCGAGCCCCCCGCGTGCAGGAAGAGCTCGTCGACGACGTCCACCGCGCGCCGGGAGATGCGCACCTGGTTGCGGCGCACCAGCAGTCGGTCGGCGGGGGAGAAGCGCTCATCGCGCTGTGCCTGCTCCCACATCCGTTGCAGGTCGTCGAAGAGCTGGATCTCACCAGCGGCCAGATCTGCTGACGCGCGCCCGAGCACGGCGAGCTGGTGCGGGTCGCTGGCAGTCTTCACCCCGCGAGCGGTGACCCGGCTGCGCATCGCTGCGACGAACGCCGCCAGGGCGCCTTGGGCCATCGCGATCGTGGCGGTCGTGATCCCGGCGGTGAACATGGGATGGAAGGGCATCCGGTAGACGGCGGAGTCGCCGCGACCGACCTCGGCGGCGAGGCCGCCGTCCTCCATCGGCCTCGGGTCGAAGACGCGGTGGGCCGGGATGAAGGCGTCCTTGATGACGATGTCCTTCGAGCCGGTCCCGCGCAGGCCGAGCACGTCCCAGGAGTCCTGGACGATCTCGTAGTCCGCGCGGGGGAGCACGAAGTGCCGGCCACCGCCCGGCACCGGGGTGCCGTCGCCGTCGACCAGCAGGCCGCCGAGGATGATCCACCGGCAGTGGTCGGTGCCCGAGGAGAAGGGCCAGCGACCGCTGAAGAGGTAGCCGCCGTCCACCGGGGTCGCCCGCCCGAGCGGGGCGTAGGGCGAGGCGATCCAGGTGTCCTCGTCGGAGCCCCAGACCTCCTTCTGCAGGGTGCCGTCCATCTGGGCCATCTCGAAGGCGTGGACGCCGACGACGCCGGCCACCCAGCCGGCCGAGGAGGACCGGACACCGATGTCACGGACGGTCCGGAAGAAGTCGACCGGGTCGGCCTCCTGGCCACCGAACTCCTTCGGCTGGAGCATCCGGATGACCCCGCTGGTGCGCAGGATCTCGGCGGTCCGGTCGCTGAGCCGACCGAGCAGGTCGCTCGTGACCGCCTCCTCGGCGATCTCATCCGCGCGAGCCAGGATCCGCTCGTGAACCTCGTTCATTCTGTGTACCCCGATCAGTTGTGGAGGAGGAAGTCGGTGACGGTGCGGTTGAACTCGTCGGCGTGCTCCAGCTGGACCCAGTGGCCGCAGCCTGCGAGCAGCACGGCGCGGGAGGTCGGCACCAGGGAGACCAGCTTGAGCGTGCTCTCGTAGTGGACGACCCGGTCGTCGCGACCGTGGAAGAACAGCGACGGAGCGGTGATCCCGGCGATCTGGGCGTGCGAGGCCAGGTGCGGGCGCGGGCGCCCGATGCCGGCGGCGAAGTTCGCGAGGTGCTCCGGGTGGTCCATCGCCGCCTGGTAGCGCTGAGCGACGAGCTCCTCGGTGGCGTACGCCGGGTCGAAGGTCATGATGTCGACCAGGTCGCGGAAGTTCTCCAGCGTCGGGTCAAGGTAGGTGCGCTGGAGTACTTTGACGCCCTCGCTCGGGCCGCCGCCGGGGACGAACAGGTGCGCCCCGCCCACGCCGGCGCCCATCGTCACCAGGTGGCTGACCCGCTCGGGCCGGGTCGCGGCGAACATCACCGCGGTGGCACCGCCCATCGAGTTGCCGATGAAGGCCGCCCTCTCGATGTCCAGCGCGTCGAGGATGTGCTCCGCGGTCGCGGCGTGGTCGCGCTCGTCGTACGAGACGGGGTCGGACTTGCCCCAGCCGGGCATGTCGACGGCCAGGCAGCGGAAGTGCTCGCCGAGGGCGAGCATGTTGCGCGAGTAGTTGCTCCAGCCGGTGGCCCCGGCGCCCGAGCCGTGCAGCAGCACCAGGGGGTGTCCGGAGCCGTACTCCTGGTAGTGCACCCGCCCGCTGGCGGTCTCGACGAAGCGGCTGGTCGCTTCCTCGGTGAAGGTCTGGGTCACGGTGGCTTCTCCTCGGGTGTGTCGGGGTCTCAGGCGCCGGGTCCGGCCAACAGCGGCTGGAGGTCGGCGGGGTCGTCCAGGTCGGGGATCTCATGGAGGGTGTCGAACCAGTCCGCGGAGTCAGGCCCCGTGCACTGGCTGAACTTCGCCCGGAGCTCCGTGGTCGAGAGCGGTCGGTGCGAGTCGCCGCGGGAGTGGTGCACGGTGCGGGTGAGCTGGCGACCGTCCACGGTGTGCAGCCGGACGACGGTGTGGCCGGGGTCGGACGACGCGGGGCGCTCGCTGAGGGCGATCCGGGTCATCAGCGACGCGACGTCGGGGTCGCCGAGGGCGGCGTCCTCGAAGTGGCTCAGGCGTACGTCGCCGTCCACGAGGGCGCGGGCCAGGGTGTACTCCAGCGAGAACTTCGCCTCGAGGCCGGTCCGGGGACTGGCGTCGCGCAGGGGTCGGGTGCCGCCCCTCTCGAGCGTGACCTCGATCCGCTCGATGCCGGCGGTGGTCGCGCCGAGCTCGTCGCGCAGCGAGATCCCCGCGTCGATGGCGCGCTGGGTGGCGAAGCAGGAGGGGTAGGCCTTGATCGCGTAGTCGTCCAGCCAGGCCGTGGTCCAGTGCTCGAGACGGTCCGGCAGATCGGCGACCCGGTGGCCGGCGGGGTCGGCATCGGGCTCACCGAAGAGCGCGAGGAAGCCACCGCGGGCCTCCAGCTGCGCGGGGTTGGCGGTGAAGCCGCGTGCGGCCAGCCCGAGCGCGGTGACGGCGTCGCGCGCAGCGGTGCCGGCGTGGAGCGGCTTGGTCATGGTGCCGAAGTTGGCGAGGCTTCCCGCGGCGTGCGACGCCGCGATCCCGAGGGCGTGCCGGGCCCGGTTCTCGTCGAGCTCGAGCAGGCGCGCGCCGGCGGCCGTGGCAGCCAGACGCCCGGTGGTGGACGTGTTGTGCCAGCCCCGCCCGTAGTGGGTGGCGTGCGGGAGGATCTCGGAGACGGCGCGGAACGTGGCCGAGCCGACGCAATAGGCGTCGTCCACCTCGGCTCCCGTGACCCGGCGACCCGCGGCGAGGGCAAAGAGCGTCGGAAGCAGCACCGCGGCGGGGTGCATGGCCATCGAGGGGGCGGCGTCATCCCAGTCCAGGGCGTGCGCGGCGGTGCCGTTGATCAGGGCCGCGTCGGCGGCCCCCACCCGAACCGAACCGCCCCACACGGCGGCGCCCGCCGAGTGCGACGCCTTGGAGCTCTCGTCGGTCAGCCAGCCGCGCAGGATGCGGACCGGCTCGGTTGAGGATCCGGCGACGGCGACTCCGACCGTGTCGACCACCAGGTCCCTCAGTGCTGCCCGGGTGGCGGGATCGGCCCGGCGGTCGCGTCGGCAGGCGAACGCGGCCAGCTGCGCGGTCGCGCCTGCGGCCTGCAGCGGGATAGCGGCGTTCACGGGGTTCCTCTCGACGGACGGCGGGTGGTGCCCGCTCAGTCTTCGAGGGATGAGGGACGCGTGGTCGTCCTCTCGCATCCAGCGGAAAGGGTTCCGGCTCAGCCGGGAGGGCCGGTGAGCTGGGTGCTGATGGCGTGGGCCGACGCGAGCAGGAGCGGACCCAGCTGGTCCAGCCGGTCGAGGGGGAAGCGCGCCACGTCGCCGCCGATGGCGAGGGCCCCGATGACCTGGCCTCCGGGCCCCCTGATCACCGTGGCGGCAGCCGCGAGGCCCCGCTCCTGCTCGTCGACCGAGGTGGCCCACTGGGCTGCCCGGATCAGGGAGAGCTCGTCGGGCGTGGGCGCAGACCTGCCCTGTGCAGTGAGGGCGTCGATGACTTGCTGTCGCAGCGGCTCTGGGCTGAAGGCGAGCAGGACCCTGCCGGTCGCGCCGATGCCGAGGGGGAGAGTCTGGCCGACGGCGATCGGTGGGAAGGGGTTCTCCGCTCCTCGCACGACGGCGATGCAGACCCGGTGGTCGGACTGGACGACGTGGAGGTTGACGCTCTCGCCGGTCGCCTCACTGAGCTGCTGCATGTGGGGCGCCGCGATCCCGCGCAGGTCGTAGCTGATGTCGGCAGCCACCCCCCAGGAGAGGAGTCGGGGCCCGAGCAGGAATCGTCCGAGCTCATCGCGGCGTAGCACGTCATGGGTGGCCAGCTCGGTGAGCAGCCGGTGCGCGGAGGACTTCGGGAGGCCGAGTGCCTGGGCTGCGTCGGCGAGCCGTACGCCTCCGTGGGAGCGGGCGATCAGGTCGACGGCCAGCACAGCCTTGGCCAGCACGGCCATCAGGCGTGGGAGCCGTGCGTGGCCGGCTTCGAGACGGATGCGGAGCCATGAGCCTTGAGACCCGCGGATATCTCGGCGGCCGTGGTCCTGGCGAGCCGCGCCAAGGCGACCGGGGGATGTTGTCCGCGCACGCCGCCGATCATCACACAGGTCGTGACCGTCTGGTCCTCGGAGAACACCGGCGCCGCTGCCCAGACCGCTGGTCCGGCCTGGTCGACGCCCGGGCGTGAGTGGGCGAAGCCCACACGGCGGATCTCGGCCAGCTCCTGCCGCCAGGCGAACTCGTCGCTGGGGGACATCGCTCCGGTCCTGGGTCGGTCAGAGGCCTCCGCCCAGGCAAGGAGGACCAGACCGCCGGCGTGCTCGTCCAGCCGGGGCGTGCCCAGGTGCTCCCACGCTTGGCCGACCTTGCGACCGGCGATCTTGTCGATCACCTGCAGGTCTTCGCCTGACCGGGTGGCGAGGGCGACTGGGAGACGGGTGCTGGAGTGCAGATCGACGAGGGCGGGCCGGGCCACGTCACGCAGGGTACGGATGTCGTGGACGCTATGGCCCAGCCGCCAGAGACCGGAGCCGAGGCGGTAGCGCCCCCAGCTGGTGCGGTCGATGGCGCCGTGCTCGGCGAGGGAGGCCAGCATCCGGTGGACGGTCGCCGGGGGGAGCCCGGTGGTGGCGCACACGTCCGAGACGGATCGCTCGACGCCCCCGCTGAAGCAGTTGAGGATGTCGAAGGCGCGTGCCAGGACACTGCGCTTGCCATTGATGTCACTCATGCTGAAGCCCTTCCGTGGTTCCACAAAATGGAACGAGATTCATCCTATCGGAACTCTTGGGGGGCTCGCCGACTCCACTCGAGCCGTGGAACGAGGCGCCAGATCCAAATTCCACTCGGTGAGGGATCGAGCCACGAGGTCGAGACGATTTGTAAGTGTCGTCACACGCCGTCGAGGCACGGCTCCAGATGGATGGCCGATCCCTCGGCACGACGCAAGGACACACACCCATGGCTTCTCAGCGATTCCTCGTTCTCGCAGCGACTGCACTCACGGCCCTCGCCACGGCTACGGGGTGCTCGTCCGACGACTCCGGCTCGGGCGACGCCACGGACGGCGCCCTCGAGGTTGCCGTCTTCGCCTCCCTCAACGGGGTGCCGGCCTTCGCCGGTGACAGCGAAGGCGTGTTCTCCGATCACGATCTGGAGATCGACCTCACGACCGCAAAGACTTCGACGGAGATGGTCCCGCAGCTGGTCGGCGGCAACGTCGACATCGCCCTGCTCGACACGGCCACCTCGTTGACCGCCATCGGTCAGGGCGTCGACCTGGTGTACGTCGTGGGTGGCACCGACGGCGGCATCCCGGAGGGGCAGGAGGAGTTCAGCTTCGCCAACGTCTGGGTCCACGAGGACTCGGTGATCAGGTCCATGGCTGACCTGAGCGGCAAGTCGGTGGCGGTCCCCCAGATCAAGAGTCAGCCCTGGCTGGACCTGCGAGCCTCCGTGGACGAGGCGGGTGGGGACAGCTCGACGATCGAGTTCGTCGAGAGCCCTGACCCGCTGGCAGCACTGAAGTCCGGCCAGGTCGACGCGACCACCACCCCGGAGCCGGTGGGGACCATCGAGCTCGCCAAGGGCGAGCTCCGGGTGGTAGGCCCGACCAACTCGGGTGGTGGGGGACCGGCCTACGTCTATGTGGCCACGCGCACGTTCGCCGAGGCGAACCCCGACGTCGTCGCGTCCTTCGCCGAGGCCATCCGTGAGGCCAACGCGGTGGTGAACGCCGACAAGGCTCTCCAGGTCTCAACGGCTGCCGAAGTGCTCGGCGCCGACGCCGACCTGCTGTCGAAGGCGGCCTTCCCGGTCTACGCCGAGGACGAGCTCACCGACGAGGACATCGAGGTCTCGATCGACTACCTCGACCGCTACGACGCGTTCGGCCAGAGCGCACCCACTGTGGACAAGGTCCTGTTCCGTCCCTGATCCCGGCTGCTGCCCCGCTCACGGCGGGCAGCCGGACTCACCTTCCCTTCGTCTCTCCAGAGAGGTTGTGCCGTGACGCGCACCGAGCAACCGATCTCGTCCGCAGGCATCCGGCGACGTCTGCTCTACCGGCTGACGGCGTTCGTCGCCGCGCTCCTCGTCTGGTGGGGGTTCGCCGCCGGACCCGGCGCCAGTGTCGGCTTTCCGACTCCCGTCGACCTGGTCCGCGCCGCGGCGCATCTGCTGCCGACCGGCGACTACTGGGTCAACATCGCCACGTCGTTGCAGACCGCCTTGCTCGGGCTCGGCCTCGCCGTCCTGATCGGCCTTCCCATCGGTCTCCTGATCGGCTCGAACAGCATGGCGAGGCGCAGCACCCAGCTGGTGCTCGACTTCGGCCGAACCGTGCCGGCGATCGCACTGCTGCCGCTGTTCCTGCTGCTCTTCGGTTCCACCCGGACCTTGGGCGTGGTGCTGATCATCGTCTCGGCCGTCTGGCCCGTGATCATTCAGACGACGTATGCCGTCGGGGAGATCTCGCCACAACTGCGTCGCGTCGGCCGTGCCTACCATCTCTCGCGGTGGCACCGGTTGCGCTACGTCGTCGCTCCGTCGATGTTCCCGTTCGTGTTCGCCGGCCTGCGCATCGCAGCGACCATCTCGCTGCTGATGGCGATCAGCTCGGAGTTCCTCGGCGGCTCCGACGGGCTGGGCTACGTCCTGCTCCAGGCGATGCAGCTCAACGACACCGACCGCGCGATCTTCTACTCCTTCAGTGCGGCCGTGCTCGGGCTGCTGTTGAACCTCGTCTTCGTGCTGCTCCAGCGACGCCTGCTGTGGTGGCACCCCTCGATTCGGAACGGAGGTGTCTCGTGAGTCGCCTGATGAACCTCGGTCGGGTCCTGGCCTGGGAGCTATGGCTCCCGGTCGTCCTGGTGGCGGCCTGGTGGGTCGCCTCTGCCGACAGCACGTCGTTCTACTGGCCGGCGCTGTCCGACGTCGTCACGCGACTGGGCGAGCTCTGGTTCTTCGACCATCTCCTCCAGGACGCCGTGCCCAGTGTGCTGCGCTTGGTCGCGGGCTTCTCGATCGGCTTCGTCGTGGCCCTGGGCCTGGGCCTGTTGCTCGGCTCGGTGGCCGCCCTCGAAGACGCGACCCGTCCGTTGGTCGAGTTCATGCGCGCCCTGCCCAGCGTCGCGCTCCTGCCGATCATGATGCTCGTGCTCGGCACGGACACAGACATGAAGGTCGTCACCATCGCCTTCGTCTCGACCTGGCCGATCCTGCTCAACACCGTCGAGGGTGTTCGTGCGGTCGACCCGGTGCTGCACCAGGTCGCGGCCGGCTACCGGATCAGCCGGTGGCACCGGTTGCGCTACATCGTGATCCCTGCGGCGATGCCTCAGGTCTTCGCCGGCTCCCGCGTTGCGCTGTCGATGTCAGTGGTGGCCATGGTGCTGACCGAGATGGTCGGCTCGCCGGGCGGCCTCGGCTACTTCGTCCTCAACGCCCAGCGCACGTTCGACATCGTCGCGATGTGGACCGGCCTGATCGTGCTCGGCCTGATCGGCTATGCGGCCAACAAGACGTTCGGCCTGATCGAGAGCCGGGTCCTGTCCTGGCACCGCGGCTTCACCAAGCAGAAAGCAGACCAGCGATGACCCAGACGACCTCTGTCCCCGACGTGGACCTCGGCAGCGATGCCGGGCCCATCCTCCAGGTGCTCGACCTGGGCCACCGGTACGGCGAGCGCCACGTCCTCCAGGGCCTCGACTTCGCGGTCGAGCGCGGCGAGCTGATGTGCATCGTCGGACCCTCCGGTGTCGGCAAGACGACGCTCCTGGAGTGCCTGACCGGGCTGCGGCGGCCCACCGACGGTGAGGTCCGGTTCGGCGGCGAGCGGATCGACTCCCCGCCACGAGGGCTGGCCATCGTCTTCCAGGACTACAGCCGCTCGCTGATGCCGTGGCTCAGCGTGCTCGACAACGTCGTGCTGCCGCTGCGCTCCGCCGGCGTGGGCAGAGCCGAGCGCGAGCAGATCGCACAGGAGGCACTGCAGGAGGTGGGCCTGGCGGACTCCGTCGGCTACTTCCCATGGCAGCTCTCAGGCGGCATGCAGCAGCGCGTGGCCATCGCCCGCGCGCTTGCCTACCGCCCCTCCGTCGTGGTCATGGACGAGCCGTTCGCCTCGGTGGATGCGCAGACCCGCGCTGACCTCGAGGACCTGCTGCTGCGGGTCCGTGACCACCTGGGCAGCACGATCCTGCTGGTCACCCACGACATCGACGAGGCCGTCTACCTCTCCGACCGGGTCCTTGCCCTGGGTGGCAGGCCCGCCGGCATCCGCGAGATGCTGGACGTCGATCTTCCCGCGCCACGGGAGCAGATCGAGACGAAGGCGCTGCCACGCTTCGCCCAGCTGCGCAGCCACGTCTACCGGCTGATCCGCAATGTCTGAGCAGCTGGCGTCCGTCGAACCGACGATCGACGCCCGCACCTTCCGCGACGCGCTGGGCAACTATCCGACCGGAGTCGCGCTGATCACCGCGGCGCTGGCGGACGGCGAGCTGGTCGGCATGGTGGTGGGCACGTTCACCTCGGTGTCCATCGACCCGCCGCTGGTGGCGTTCCTGCCGGACCGCGCCTCGCGCACCTTCGCCAAGCTCCGCGCCGCGGACTCCTTCTGCGTCAACGTGCTGGCCGCCGATCAGGCCGACCTGGTGAGCGGTTGGCGCGGGACGGAGTCGTTCAGCCAGCTCGCCTGGCGGCCGTCACCGTCCGGCGCCCCGATCCTGGCCGACTCGGTCACCTGGATCGACTGCGACTACCACCAGATCGTCGAGGCGGGGGACCACTACATCGTCCTGGGGCAGGTGAACGCGCTCGAGGTGCAACGGCCGACGTGTCCGCTGCTGTTCTTCCAGGGCGGCTTCGGTGGCTTCGCCTCGTCGTCCTTCCTCGCGCCCGCCGAGCACGACCTGATTCGAGCAGCTCGACTCAGTGAGGTGGCGATGAGGCCGTTGGCGGAGCTCGCTGCCGAGGTCGGTGCCGACGTCTCCCTGCTGGCTCTGGTCGGTGACCACGACGTGGTCATCGGCACCGAGCGCGGCTCGGCGACCCGCAGCTTCGTCGAGATCGGCCTGCGTCTGCCGAACGTGGCGCCGGGAGGGTCGGTCTACCTCGACCCCGCGGACCAGGATGCCCGTGACCGTTGGATCGATCGGCTGCCGCGCAACGACGACGCGGTGCGCGAACGGTGCGCGGCACTGGCCGACAGGGTCGCCACGCAGGGCTACTCGCTCTCGCTGCTCGGCGAGGGGCCAGACCAGGAGACCTGGCAGGACGTCACCCGCTACATCAACGGCGACCCGACGCCGCGCCGCCAGCGTCAGGTGCAGACCATGCACCTGGAGCACCTCGACTACTACGAGCCCGATCTCGTCGAGGGCCGGACGTACGACGTGCGCTCGATCACCGCCGCCGTGCCCCTCTCCGGGGCGCCGCGGATGTCCATTCGGCTCAGCTTCCCTCCGCCGGGAGCCGCCGCGGCGACGGTCGCCGGCTGGGGAGAGCTTGCCCGCACACGGGCGGGCGAGGTCGCCGACCTCATCCAGGCCCGTTTCGGCGAGGACGGCGAGCTCGAGTGAGCGCCGTCCGCACCCTTCGCCTCGTGTCCACCCGATCCCCCAGGAGATGACATGACCGCCCGCATCACCGCACTCGGCTACCTCCGGCTCCGTGCCACGGACCTGGACCTGTGGGAGGAGTTCGGTCAGCGTGTCCTCGGCCTGATGGCCGACCGGCGCAGCGATGACCGGCTGCTGTTCCGCATCGACGAGAAGGCCTACCGTCTCGAGGTGCGCCCCTCCGATCAGGGGGGCGTCGACGCCGTCGGCTGGGAGACCAAGGGCCCGGCGGAGCTCGCCGAGCTCGAGGACCGCCTGACCGCCGCTGGCTACTCGGTGACCCGCCCCGGCCCAGAGGTGGCCCAGGAGCGGATGGTGTCGGACCTGATCCGCTTCCGGGACCCCGACGACTGCTACGACCACGAGATCTTCTGGGGTCTGTCGACCTCGTCGGCGCGCTTCGCCTCGCCAATCGGTGCTGAGTTCGTCGCGGGCGTCGAGGGGGTCGGGCACGTGCTCCAGGTGGTCCAGGACCGAGATGTCTACGAGGCGCTCTTCTGCGACGTGCTCGGCTTCCGGCTCTCCGATCACATCGACCTCGCCCCCGGGTTGGCAGCGACGTTTTTGCACTGCAACCCGCGTCACCACTCCTTCGCCTTCACCCCGCAGATCCCGGGGCGCCCCCTCGGCGTCGGCCATTTCATGCTCGAGGTCACCGACCTCGACGTGATCGGCCGCGCACTCGAGCACATCGAGGACGACCCGGCCCGGCTGCTGAAGACCTTCGGCCGGCACAGCAACGACCGGATGACGAGCTTCTACCTGGTCACCCCCTCCGACGTCGGGCTGGAGTTCGGCACCGGCGGGATCAAGATCGATGACGAGACCTGGACCCCGACGCGCTACGACACCGCGCATCTGTGGGGCCACCACTCCGTCGACCACCACTGAGCTCCACCCACCGCGGACCAGAAAAGGAAACAGAATGAACGCCGTACTCGACCGCGTGATGGAGCTCTCCGATCTCCTGGAGGCCGATGGCCCCGTGTCGGAGGAGCTGGGCCGGCTCAGCGACGAGGTCGCTGCCGGTCTCCGGTCCTCCGGGGTGATCCGGATGCTCCAGCCGAAGGACTTCGGCGGCCAGGAGGAGCACCCCTCGACCTTCATCCGCGCCGTCTACGAGATCGGTCAGCGCAACGGCGCGGCCGGCTGGATCGCCGGGGTGGTGGGTGTGCATCCGCACGAGCTCGCCCAGGGGTCGCTCGAGATGCAGCGCGAGATCTGGGCCGCCGACCCGGACACCTGGGTCGCATCGCCGTACGCACCGATGGGCCGGGCCCGACCCGTCGACGGGGGCTACCGGTTCAGTGGTCGCTGGCCGTTCTCGTCCGGCACCGACCACTGCCAGTGGGTGATGATCGGCGGGCTGATCACCGACCAGGAGGGCAACGTCGCCGACCGGGAGACGATCCACTTCGTCATCCCGCGCAGCGACTACGAGATCCTGGACGAGTCCTGGGACGTGATGGGCCTGCGCGGCACCGGATCGAAGGACATCGTCGTCCAGGACGCGTTCGTCCCCGAGCACCGGCTGATCCGCACTGATCCGGTCACCGACGGCAGCGCCGGCGTCGTCGCCGGACGCGACGTGCCGCTCTACGCGATGCCCCGCAACGTCGTCTTCTCCGGCGCGATCACCACCGCGACCATCGCACTCGCGCAAGGCACGCTGGCGTCGTACGTCGCGTGGACCCGGCAGCGCAGCAGCCGGTTCGGCTCGGCCAGCAGCGACCCCTTCCAGCTCTCCGAGCTCGGCCCCGCCGCCGCAGATATCGACGCGAGCATCGGGCACGTCATCAGCGACATGAATCGCGCCTTCGACATCGTCTCCTCCGGCAGGCTGCTCACCCTGAGCGAACGCGCCGAGATCCGCCGCAACCAGGTGGCGGCCTCGCACCGGGCAGCGGAGGCGGCCGACCAGATCTTCAAGGTCAGCGGCGGCTCGCAACTGCACGCGAAGAACCCGATGCAGCGGATGTGGCGTGACTGCCAGAGCGCGCTGCACCACGTGCAGAACTACTCCGGCCCGCTCTACCAGGCCTACGGCATGGACTTCTTCGGCGGCGAGATGCCGGCGGCGGTCAAGGTCTGATGTCTGTGCTCACCCCCGAGTCCACCTCCCGCACGATCACCGTCAACGGCGTCGGCCTGCGCTACCACGAGGCCGGCGCCGGCCCGGAGGTCCTGCTGTGCATCCACGGCGGGGCCCCCGGGGCCTCGGGCTGGGGCAACTTCGGCACCAACCTGGCCGAGCTGTCCCAGCACGCGCGGGTCCTGATCGTGGACCTGCCCGGCTACGGCGCCTCCGAGCCGATGGAGCTGCGCGGTGGCAAGTACGCGCCGTACGCCGACCTGTTCGCCGCGATGCTCGCAGAGCTCGGCGTCCACCGGGCCACGATCGTCGGCCTGGCCACCGGGGGAGCGGTAGCCATCGCAATGGCGCTGCACCACCCCGAACGGGTGGACCGGCTGGTGCTGGTCTCCAGCGCCGGAGGCGTGCCGCTCTTCAGCACCACGCCGTCGGAGGGACAGCGCGCGATCCGCGGCTACTACGCCGGGGAAGGACCCTCGCGCACGAAGATGCGTGCCTACCTCGAGCTGATGATGCACGACCGCGCCCTGGTCACCGACGAGCTCGTGGAGGAGCGCTACCAGGAGTCGGTCGCCGGCGACGAGGGACGCCGGGCCGGTGCCGAGTCCGCGGGGGTGCCCGCCGAGCCGCTGTGGCAGGAGCTCGGAAGGATCGCGCAGCCGACGCTGATCGTGTGGGGGACCGAGAACAAGGTGCAGGGCTACGACAACGCGCTGTTCCTCCTCAAGCAGATCCCCGACGCGCAGCTTCACCTGTTCAAGCAGACCGGCCTGTGGGTGCCCTACGAACGCGAAGCGCAGTTCAACCGGCTGCTCGTCGGGTTCCTCGCCGACACGACTCCTCAGGAGCGCATGTGACCACGATTCCCGACTACACGACGCACCCGTTCTTCGGGCTCGAGGACCGGTGGCTGGAGACCTCGCCCGGCGAGCTCACCCACTACCACGAGGTCGGCCAGGGCGCCCCCGTCCTGTTCCTGCACGGGTCCGGCACCGGCGTCACGGCGGCTGCGAACTGGTGGCTCAACCTGCCGGCGCTCTCCGAGCAGGCGCGGTGCATCGCCATCGACTCCATCGGATACGGGCAGACCGTGGTCGCGCCGGGCACGCCGTACGGCATCCGCGAGTGGGTGCGGCACGCGGTACGCGTCCTCGACGCCCTCGGGATCGAGAAGACGTGGATCGTCGGCAACTCCCTCGGGGGTTGGCTGGCCTTCCAGTTCGCCATCGACTTCCCCGAACGGTTGCTCGGCGTGGTCTCGATGGGCACGGGGGGTGCACGGATGACCCAGGCTCTCGCCGGCCACGCCAATCCTGTGCTCACCCCCGAGGGAGTACGGCGGACCCTGGAGATGTTCGTCGTCGACACCTCGGTGGTGACCGACGAGCTGGTGGAGCTGCGCTATCAGTCTGCGCTCAACGACACCGCCGGCGACCGGCTCGCCGACGTGGTCGCCGCACGCGACCGGGACCGGACGGCGCTGCCGCTCGACCTGGATGTGCTCGCGAGGCTCGAGGTGCCGGTACTGCTGATCCATGGCACCCAGGACGCCGTCATCCCCGTATCGCGAACCCTGGAGCTGCTCCAGGTCATCCCGCACGCCGACGTGCACATCTTCAGCCAGTGTGGGCACTGGTCGCAGGTGGAGAGGGCCGAGGAGTTCAACCGGGTGGTCGGTGCCTGGCTCGCCGAACGCCGTCGCGCTGCTGCGCCCCGGGACTAGGGGCACCCGGAGGGCTCCGTCGCCGTCCAGACCGCGGGGTGGTCCGATCAGACCTTGCGGGGGACCGTGCCGGCGAGCGTGCACACCGCCTTGATCATCCGGTGCGCCCCGTCGGACGTGGGCGGGAACATCAGTGGGCAGCCGCCGTCGATGACGGTGATGCCGTGGGCGCGCCCGTACTCCGTCGCCTGGTCGGAGACGCTGCCGCCACCGAACGAGCGATGCATCCACACGTCGTGGATGCCCAGGGCATCGCACTCGCGCATCGTCTGCACGGCGGTGTCGGGACGGGTGCCGATGACGACCGCCTCCACGCCTCCGGGGATGGCGGCGAGATCGGGGTAGGCGGTGTCGCCCTCGACGGTCTCCGCGTTCGGGTTGACGGCGAACACGTCGTACCCGCGGTCGCGAAGCCGCTGGTAGACGACGTTGCTGCCGTGGCCGCCGTGGCGGGAGACCCCCGTCACGGCGATGCGCTTGTGCTGGAGGAAGCCGGCGGCGGCCTCCTTGATGGGCTGCATGAGGTCCTCCTCGTACGAGGGTGGGATTCCAGGCTCCCGTCGCCCAGCCACGTCGGGGAAGTGCCCAACGGCCCTGGAGCGTTCGTCAGGCGGGGAGCCGCACCTCGAGCGTGGTGTCCTCCGGCGTCAGGTCGAACGAGGTCGAGCTGTCAGCAGCCGACACGGTGTAGGTCCCGGCCCACCCGCTGATCCTGACGCGGCCCTCGTCGTCGGTCCGACGGGTGGTGGGAGCCAGCCACCAGTCCTCCTTGACCAGCCGACGCAGGGCGTCGTACGCCGGCTTCGGGGTGCCGTCGGCGCGGACCAGGCCGGAGGGGGCTCCCAGCCAGGAGCCGGCGTCGGTCATGCCCCAGTAGTTGATCGCCTCGACATCGGGGTGGGACAGCAGGGTCCGGTAGTGGCGGACGATCTCGTCGGCCTGGCGCTCCTCGCCCTCGGGCGTGGAAGGCCACCGCGGCGGCTGGAAGTCGTTGAGGTCCTCGATCTCGGGAGGCATAAGATCCCCGGAGAGCAGCGTGGTCTCGGTGAGGTGCAGGGGCAGGCCGTAGCGGGCGAACCGGTCCAGCATGGCGAGGGTCTTCTCCTCGCCCCAGTAGCCCTGGTGCATGTGCGTCTGCAGCCCGATCGCGTCGACCTTGATCCCGGCCTCGAGCACGCCCTCGATGAGGCACTCATAGGCCGCGGACAGGTCGAAGTCGTTGAGGACGAGGGTCGCACTCGGATCCGCGCCGCGCGCCTCATCGAAGGCCAGGCGGACCATGGCCAACCGTCCCCGTCGACGGCACAGCCGGGTCACGGCGTTCTGGGTCTCCTCGTTGTTGAACAGCGGCATGATCACCGCCTCGTTGATCGCGTCCCAGGTGGTGACCAGGCCACGGAACTCCGTGACCTCGCGCCGGATCCGGCCCCGCAACGTCGCCTCGATGTGCTCGTCATCCAGTGGCTCGAGCCAGGTGGGGGCGAGGGTGTGCCAGACGAGGGGATGCCCCTTGAGGGCGACACCTCGCTGCTGCAGCCAGAGTGCGGTCGTCCGCAGCCTCTCCGTCGCGGGCTTGCCGGGGACCGTCTCGTGCCCCTGCCAGTAGAACGGCAGCGTCGCGGTGTTGAACACGTCGAGCCACAGGTCGACCATCCGCTCGGCCACATCGGGCTCGGCGCCACCGAACACGTTCCCCGCAGCGCTGCCCTCGTGGTTGGCCAGGCCGACGAAGTCGAACCCGATGTTGCCGAACGCGAAGCCATGGCGTCGTTGTTCGATCGTCACCTCTGCCCCGCTCAGCGGGGATCCATCGGGGTGGCGGACCAACAGGGTGGCCTCGACCAGCCGGTGCGCGGGCGTGGTCCTCGTGTCTGGAGCGCTCATCAGATCCTCTTCCGGCTGGGTGGTCTGGACGTCGATGGAAAACGTTATCGACAACGATTGACAAGCGCCATAGGTAGGGCCACAGTCGATGTCAGTGGTCCACGTCACCTGGGGCGTGGCGCAGTCGAGGAGGATCCAGATGGCTAGGAAGACTCGAGCGGCAGGTCTCGCCGCTCTCTGTGTCGGCGCCTTGTTCACAGCGGCGGCGTGCGGCGGTGACGACGGCAACTCCGCCGGCAGTGACAGCGACACGATCGAGTGGTGGCACAACAGCAACAACGAGCCGGGCAAGGGCTACTACGAGCAGGTCGCCAAGGACTTCGAGAAGGACAACCCGGGCATCAAGGTCAAGGTCAGTGCGATGGCGCACGAGGACATGGTCGACAAGCTCGAGGCAGCCTTCCAGAGCGGTGACGTCCCGGACGTCTACATGGAGCGCGGTGGCGGCGAGCTCGCCGACCACGTCGACGCCGGACTCGTCAAGGACATCTCCGAGGATGCCTCCGAGGAGATCACGAAGGTCGGCGGAAACGTCGCCGGGTGGCAGAACGAGGGCAAGACCTACGCGCTGCCGTTCTCCGTCGGCGTCGTGGGCTTCTGGTACAACAAGGACCTCTTCGCAGAGGCCGGCATCGACGCCCCTCCGACCACCATGGACGAGTTCTACGACGTGGTCGACAAGCTGAAGGCCGCCGACATCGCGCCCGTCTCGATCGGCGCCGGCGACAAGTGGCCTGCTGCCCACTACTGGTACTACACCGCGCTGCGGTCGTGCTCCCAGGACGTCCTCGAGGGCGCCGTGACCAGCCTCGACTTCTCTGACCCGTGCTTCGTCGAGGCCGGCGAGGTGCTCGAGGACGTGGTGGACGCCAAGCCGTTCAACGCAGGCTTCCTCACCACTCCGGCACAGGAGGGTGCCACCTCGGCGTCCGGCCTGCTCGCCACCGAGAAGGTCGCCATGGAGCTGGCCGGCCACTGGGAGCCCGGCGTCATGCAGGGCCTGACCGACGACGGCTTGGGCCTGGGAGAGAAGACGGGCTGGTTCCCGTTCCCGGAGGTCGAGGGCGGGGCCGGTGACCCGACCGCGCAGCTCGGTGGCGGTGACGCGTGGGCGGTCGCCGAGACCGCACCCGACGAGGCGGTCGACCTGGTGAAGTACCTGCTCTCGGACGACGTGCAGATCGGCTTCGCCGAGAACGACATGGGACTTCCGACCAACCCGGCGGCCGGCAGCGCAGTGAGTGACCCGGCCCTGGCCGAGCTGCTCGCCGTCCGTGACGCCGCGCCGTTCATCCAGCTGTACTTCGACACCGCCTTCGGCACGTCCGTGGGTGGCGCCATGAACGACGAGATCGCCCTGATGTTCGCTGGTGAGGCGAGTCCCGAAGATGTCGTGGACGCCACTCAGCAGGCGGCTGACCTCGAGAAGTGAGCAAGACCGTGACTGAGCAGGAGGCCACCTTGGTGGCATCCCCGAACCAGGAGACGGCTGCCCGGCGCTCAACGCGCCGGGCAGCCGCCCGGCCGGAGCGGATGGACTGGCGTCAGCGCCTCGAGGTGCTGGTCTTCGTCGGACCGGCGCTGGCCTTGATGAGCGTCTTCATCGTGTGGCCGGTCATCTCGGCGGTACGGATGTCGTTCTACCGCTGGAAGGGCTTCGGCCCGATGGACGACTTCGTCGGGTGGCAGAACTACCAGCTGGTCCTCAGCGACGACGTGTTCACCGGCGCGGTGGCCCACAACTTCATCATCGTCGGGCTCTCGATCCTGGTGCAGCTCCCGGTGGGGCTGGGGCTCGCTCTCCTGCTCAATCGCAAGATCCGTTTCCGAGGACTGCTACGCACCCTCATCTTCGTGCCCTACGTCGTGGCGGAGGTCATCGCCGGCGTCATCTGGTTCCAGCTCCTCCAGCCGGGCTACGGGGCGATCGACAGCATCGTGGGTGCCGTCGGCTTCACGCCTCCGGAGCAGGGCTTCCTGGGCACTCCCGACATCACGCTCTACACCGTCCTCATCGTGCTGACCTGGAAGTACGTCGGCCTGGCGGTGCTGCTCTTCCTCGCCGGTCTGCAAGGCGTCCCCGACGAGCTCTACGAGGCCGCCCAGATCGACGGCGCCTCGTGGTGGCAGACCCAGCGACAGATCGCGATCCCCCTGCTCGGGCCCACGATGCGTACCTGGGCGTTCCTGTCGATGATCGGCTCGATCCAGCTCTTCGACATCGTGTGGGTGCTCACCGGCGGCGGCCCGGCCAACGCGACGACCACCATGGCGACGTACCTCATCAATCAGGGGACGGGTCGCGGCAACTACGGCATCGCCGGCGCGGCCTCGGTCGTGCTGTTCGTCATCGCCTTGGTGATGGCGGTCCTCTACCAGAGACTCGTGTTGCGACGCGACACGCAGGAGGCATGATGAGCAAGGGCAAGCCGACTGGATTCGGTGGCGGTGGACCGCTGGTCTACACGCTGGCCGCGATGGTGGCCACGATCACCCTCGGCCCGGTGGTGTACGGCGTCCTCGGTGGCTTCCGCAGCAACGAGCAGCTGGCCCGCGACCCCGCCGGCCTTCCCGACCCGTGGGTCTTCACGAACTACAAGAGCGTCCTCACCGGCGACTCGTTCTGGACCTACGCCGTCAACTCCTCCGTCATCGCCCTCATCACCACCGTGGTCACCGTGCTGTGTGGCGTGATGGCGGCCTACCCGCTGGCGCGCTACCAGTTCCGCTTCCGCGAGCCGCTGTTCATGGTCTTCGTGCTGGGGCTGCTCTTCCCGCTCGCGGTCGCCATCATCCCGCTGTTCATCCTGATCACGCGCAATCTGGGGATGGGCAACACCTGGTGGGGCGTCGCACTACCGCAAGCAGCGTTCGCGCTCCCGATGACCGTGGTGATCCTGCGTCCCTTCCTGATGGCGTTGCCCCGCGAGCTGGAGGAGGCGGCCATCATGGACGGCGCCTCGCGGATCGGCGTCTTCTGGCGGATCGTGCTGCCGCTGTCCGTGCCGGGGATGATCACTGTCGGCGTGCTGGCCTTCGTCGCATCGTGGAACTCCTACCTGCTGCCGCTGCTGCTGCTGCGCGACGAGATGCGTACTCTGCCCCTCGGAGTGGCGGACTTCTCGACGGAGTACTCGGCTGACACTGCGGGGGTGCTCGCTTTCACGAGCGTCGCGATGATCCCCGCTTTGATCCTGTTCCTGGCTATGCAGCGCCGGATCGTGAACGGGCTGCAAGGCGCAGTCAAGGGCTGAGCGCCGGATCGTGGGAGGGACCAGACAATGAGTACGACCGTCTCGGCAGCTGCCGAGAGCGATAACAGCATCAGTGTCGAGCCACCAGCAGCCCTGGCTGCCAGGGGGCGGGTCACCATGCAGCAGGTCGCCGCCGAGGCGGGCGTCTCCGTATCGACGGTGTCGAAGGTCATCAACGGCCGCTACGGCGTGGCGTCCGGGACCTTCGAGCACGTCACCGAGGTCATCGAGCGGATGGGCTACGAGGCCAGCCTGGTCGCGCGCAGCCTGCGCAACCAGCGCACCAACGTGATCGGCGTCCTGGTGGCCGACTTCGAGCCGTTCAGCGCCGAGGTCCTCAAGGGCGCGGCCGACGCGATCCGAGGCACCGGCTTCGAGCTGGTGGCCTACTCCGCGGGTGGTCGGGTCGACGCCCACGTGGGGTGGGAGCGGCGCTATCTCTCGCGGGTCATGGGCACCCTGGTCGACGGCGCGGTCCTGGTCACTCCCACCATCACCGAGGTCCAGTACGACGGCCCCATCGTCGCCGTAGACCCGCACACGGGCACCTCCACCATGCCGTCGGTGACCGCCGACAACCTGCAGGGCGCCCGGCTGGCCGTCGACCATCTCCTGGAGCTGGGCCACCGCAGGATCGGGATGGTGACCGGTCGACCCGACCTCATCTCGGCGGAGCTGCGCGAGCGCGGCTACCGCGAGGCGCATGCCGCCGCCGGGCTGACGGTCGACGAGGAGCTGCTGGCACCGGGCTCCTTCGAGGCCGGCCCCGCGCGGGCGGCCGCCCGGTCGCTGCTCGAGCAGCCGCAACGTCCGACCGCGATCTTCGCGGCCAACGACATCTCCGCGCTGTCCACCCTGGAGGCAGCGGCCGAGCTCGGCATCTCCGTGCCGGGAGAGCTCTCGGTGGTGGGCTTCGACAACATCCCCGAGTCGGCCCTCGCGCTCCCGTCCCTCACCACCGTCCACCAGCCCATGCGACAGATGGGGCGCGAGGCGCTCTCGATGCTCGTCACCCTCATCGGGGGTGAGCACGAGCCCGACCGCCCGCACCTCACCCTCGCCACCACCCTCGTCGTCCGTCAATCCACCGCTGCACCAGGAGCAAACTCGTGAACGAACTGTGGCGCGACACCACTGCCAGCGTGGACGACCGGGTCGCTGACCTGATCGCCCGGATGACGATCGAGGAGAAGGTCTCCCAGCTGTATGGGGTCTGGGGCGTGGACCCCGACGCGGGCGACATGGCTCCCATGCTCCGCGACGGCATGGGCCGCCAGCTCACCTGGGAAGAGGTCATCGTCGACGGGATGGGGCAGCTGACCCGCCCCTTCGGCACCGAGCCGGTCGAGCCGCTCGACGGGCTGCGCCTGCTGGCCGAGCGGCAGCGCAAGGTGATGGCGGCCAACCGCTTCGCCATCCCGGCGCAGGTGCACGAGGAGTGCCTGACGGGCCTGGCGGCCTGGCGGGCGACCATCTATCCCTCGCCCTTGTGCTGGGCTGCCACGTTCGATCCGCCGCTCGTGGAGGAGATGGGGGCCCGGATCGGCGCCTCGATGCGCAGCCTGGGGGTCCACCAGGGCCTGGCACCCGTGCTCGACGTCGTCCGTGACCTGCGCTGGGGGCGCGTCGAGGAGACGATGGGGGAGGACCCGTTCCTGGTCGGCCTCACCGCGTCCGCCTATGTGCGGGGCGTGGAGAGCACCGGGGTGGTCGCCACCCTCAAGCACTTCCTCGGCTACTCCGCGTCGCGGGCCGCCCGCAACCTCGCGCCGGTGTCGATCGGCCCGCGTGAGCTGGCCGACGTGATCCTGCCGCCGTTCGAGATGGCGCTGCGTGCGGGCGTCCGCTCGGTGATGAACTCCTACACCGACACCGACACCGACGGCGTTCCCGCGGCCGCCGACCCGGAGCTGCTGACGACGCTGCTGCGCGACACCCTCGGCTTCACCGGCACGCTCGCCGCCGACTACTTCTCCGTCGCGTTCCTGGAGACGCTGCACCACGTGGCCGAGTCGCCCCAGGAGGCGGCCCGGCTGGCGCTGGAGGCGGGCATCGACATCGAGCTGCCCTCACCCAACGCGTACGCCGGGCCGCTCCTGGCCGGGGTGGCGGACGGCTCCATCGACGAGAAGCTCGTCGACCGCGCCCTCGAGCGGGTCCTTCGCCAGAAGTGCGACCTGGGCCTGCTCGACCCCGACTGGGCCCCCGTGGAGGCCGACGAGCTCGACCTCGATGACCCCGAGTCCCGGGATCTGGCGCTCAGACTGGCCCGTCGCTCGGCCGTGCTGCTGTCGAACGACGGCACTCTGCCGCTGCGGCCCGAGGCGCGACTCGCCGTGGTGGGACCTCGAGCCGACACCTATCAGGCGATGCTCGGCTGCTACTCCTTCCCGATGCACGTGCTCGTGCACCACGAGGGCGTCGATCGGGGTCTGGAGATCCGCACGGTCCGCGAGGCGCTCGCGGACTCCTATGACGTGACCTACGCGCTGGGCTGCCCGGTCCTCGGGGGCAGTGACGAGGAGATCGCCGAGGCGGTCGCCGCCGCGGCCGCCGCGGACGTCTGCGTGGTGGCGCTCGGCGACCAGGCCGGTCTCTTCGGCAAGGGCACCTCCGGCGAGGGCTGCGATGTCAGCGACCTGCGTCTCCCGGGACGCCAGGAGGAGCTGCTCGAGGCACTCATCGAGACGGGCACGCCCGTCGTGGCGGTGCTGCTGGTCGGCCGGCCCTACGACCTGAGCCGCCAGGTCTCGCGGCTGGCCGCCATGGTGTGCGGCTTCTTCCCCGGTGAGGAGGGCGCCCAGGCGCTCGCCGATGTGCTCTCCGGACGGGTCAACCCCGCGGGAAGGCTCCCGGTCAGCTTCCCGGGAGCCGGCTCCTCCCAGCCGTCGACCTACCTCGCACCCGCGTTGGGGCAGCTCAGCGAGGTCTCCGTCGTGGACCCCACGCCGCTGTTCCCGTTCGGTCACGGGCTCTCCTACGCCGATGCCACCTGGGGTGCGGTCACCTCCGCGGCAGCCCCGCGCTGGGACGTGGACGGGGTCGCCGACGTGTCCGTCGAGCTGCGCAACGAGACCGACCGCTCGGTCTCCGAGGTCGTGCAGGTCTACCTGCACGACGTGGCCGCCACCGTGGTCCGCCCCGTGCAGCGACTGATCGGGGCGGCACGCGTCGACCTCGAGCCGGGGGAGGCCCGACGGGTCACCTTCACCCTCCACGCTGACCTCACGTCGTTCACCGGTCGCGACCTGCTCCGGGTCGTGGAGCCGGGCGCCGTGGAGCTGCGCGTGGGCGCCTCGAGCGCGGACATCCGGGGCACCGTGAAGCTGACCCTGACCGGTGGCCCCCGCCACGTGGGAACGGACCGCGCTCTCGAGCCCACGGTCGCGATCGACCCGGTCTGATGCTGTCGGACTGGCCACTGGAGCAGGCGCGCGAGTACCACCCGGCGCTCGCCGTACCGGAGGATCTGGCGGGGTTCTGGCGCAGCACCCTCGAGGGCGAGCCGGTGGCCTCGCGGATCGAGCCGGTCGACAACGGCCTGGTCGCGGTGGACAGTCACGACGTCACCTTCACGGGGTACGGCGGGCATCCGGTGCGTGCCTGGCTGCACCTGCCCGCCGCCCCGCTGCGCTCGGGGCCGCTGCCCGCCGTTGTTCAGTTCCAGGGCTACAACGGCGGGCGTGGTCTGGCCCACGAGCACGTGTTCTGGGCCACCGCCGGCTATGCGCAGCTGGTCGTCGACACACGAGGGCAGGGGAGCGGCTGGACCACCGGCGCCACCGGTGATCCGGGCGCCACCGGACCGGCTCAGCCGGGCTTCCTCACCCGCGGGGTGGAGTCTCCGGAGACCTACTACTACCGGCGCGCCTACGCCGATGCATGTCGCGCGGTGGCGGTGCTGGCCGATCACGAGGCCGTCGACGCCACCCGTGTCGTCGTGGCCGGTGCCAGCCAGGGCGGCGCCCTCGCCCTGGCCGCCGCGGCACTCGTCCCGGACCAGGTCGCGGCCGTGCTGTGCGACGTACCGTTCCTCTGCGACCTCCGCAGGGCGGCGGACCTCGCTCAGAGCGAGCCCTACCTCGAGCTGGTCCGCTACCTCAAGGCGCACCGGGACCGAGTCGCGCAGACCTTCGACACCCTGGCGTACTTCGACGGCGCGGTGCTGGCAAGGCTGGCCGGCGCGCCCGCCCTGTTCTCGGTCGCGATGATGGACGTGATCTGCCCGCCCACGACGGTCTTCGCGGCGTACAACGCCTATGCCGGGCCCAAGGAGATCGAGGTCTACGAGTTCAACGACCACGAGGGTGGCGAGGCGTTCCAGCAGGTCCGTCAGCTGGCGTGGCTGCGGCAGGTGCTGGCCGGCTGAGGGTCGTCGGGAGCTGACGGGCCGCGATTGGGCGGAGCCTGCAGGCCGCGGCGGGAAATGGCTGCCGTTTGGTCCCCAACGGCAGCCACTTCCTCCAAACCGGTCGTCTACGGCCGAGAGGCCCGCCGATTGGGCGGAGACTGCATGCCCAGGACGGAGATCCCTGCCGTTGGGGACCAAACGGCAGGGATCTCCGCCTCGTCAGACCCGGTCCAGCACCGAATCCCGCGCCTCGGCGTAGCGCTCCCGGATCGACGGCACCTGCTTCGCGGTGTACACCTGCGGCGTCCCGAGGTCCCACACGGGTGGCGACGCCTCGCCGGAGAGGGCCCAGGCGGCCTGGCGGGCGGCACCGTCGGCAACGGCCTCGGCGGTGGTCGGCACCAGTACGTCGCAGCCGAGCACCTGCGGAGCCGCGAGCCGCAGCGCCTCGGAGCGTGCGCCGCCGCCGACGAGCAGCACGCGACGTACGTCCGCGCCCTGCGCCCGGAGCGCATCGAGGCCGTCGGCCAGTCCGCACAGGACGCCCTCCACCGCGGCGCGGGCGAGGTGGGCCGGTGTGGACGTCCCGAGTGTCAGGCCGTGCAGCGAGCCGGTGGCGTCGGGTCGGTTGGGCGTGCGCTCGCCCTCGAGGTAGGGCACGAGCACCAGGCCGTCCGCACCCGGCGGCGCCTGCGCGGCCAGCTGGGACAGGCCGGCGTGGTCGACGCCCAGGAGGGTAGCCGCCGCGTCGAGCACGCGGGCGGCGTTGAGGGTGCACACCAGGGGGAGGAAGCGTCCCGTCGCGTCGGCGAACCCGGCGACCGTGCCGGTGGGATCCGTGGTGGCATGCTCGGAGACCACGCTGGCCACGCCCGACGTACCGACGCTCAGCACCACGTCCCCCACCTCGGCGGAGAGCCCCAGTGCAGCGGCCATGTTGTCCCCGGTGCCGGCGGCCACCAGGGCACCCGGTGCGAGAGCGCGGGCCGTCCCGGCGGCCTCCGACGGCCCGAGGACGCGGGGGAGTACGGCGTCGTGCCCGAGCGCCCGGCGCAGCAGCTCCGGCAGGTAGCGGTCGGTGCGCGGGTCGAACCAGCCGGTGCCGCTGGCGTCGCCGCGGTCGGTGGTCAGCTCGTCGAGGGAGCCGCCACCGCGCAGCCGCCAGGTCAGCCAGTCGTGGGGGAGGCACACCGCGGCCGTCCGGGCCGCGTTCGCCGGCTCGTGCTCGGCGACCCACCGGGCCTTGCTCACGGTGAACGAGGCGACCGGCACGAGCCCGGTGGCCTGCGCCCAGGCCTCGGCGCCCAGCTCGTCGACGAGCGCCTGTGCCTGAGGGGCGGAGCGCACGTCGTTCCACAGCAGGGCAGGGCGGACCACGCTGCCGTCGTCGGCGAGCCCGACGTAGCCGTGCTGCTGACCGCCGACGGCGATGGCAGCGACGTCATCGAGGCCCCCTGCGTCGGCGGCTGCGGCGTGGAGCGCCTCCTCCCAGGCTCGAGGATCGACCTCGGTGCCGGCGGGGTGCGCGGCTCGACCGTGACGGACCAGCGCCCCGGTCTCAGCATCGCGCACCACCACCGTGCAGGACTGCGTCGAGGAGTCGATCCCCGCGACGAGTCGCCCCGTGTCTGCCCTCTGGGGCGACTCGTGTGTGGGCATGATCAGCGGGCGCCGAGCACGTGCTCGATGGCCAGCTGCTCCAGACGCACGGCGCCCACGGCGCGTGCCCCGGAGGTCTCGGCGTCGAAGTCCTCGAAGGCCGAGCGGTCGCTGAGCAGCTCGCGCCAGGTCTCACCCTCACCGAGTGTCGGCTTGTTCAGCCCGGCGACCTGCGCCAGCTCGAGAGCCTCGATGACCTCCGGGTCGGCGCGGAAGGCGGCTGCCCGCTCGCGCAGCAGGAGGTAGGTGCGCATGTTGGCGGCCGCGCTCTCCCAGACGCCGTCGACGTTCTCCGTTCGCAGCGGCTTGTAGTCGAAGTGCCGGGGCCCGTCGTACCCGCCGTTCTCGAGCAGGTCGACGAGGAAGAACGCGTTGACGACGTCGCCGTGACCGAAGATCAGGTCCTGGTCGAACTTGATGCCGCGCTGGCCGTTGAGGTCGATGTGGAAGAGCTTGCCCTGCCACAGCGCCTGGGCGATGCCGTGCACGAAGTTGAGCCCGGCCATCTGCTCGTGCCCGACCTCGGGGTTCACTCCGACCCGGTCGGCGTGCTCGAGCGTCGAGATGAAGGCGAGCGCGTGGCCGAGGGTCGGCAGCAGGATGTCGCCGCGCGGCTCGTTGGGCTTGGGCTCGAGCGCGAAGCGGATGTCGTAGCCCTGGTCCAGGGAGTACTGCATCAGCGTGTCCAGGCCCTCGCGCATCCGGTCGAGCGCGGCGCGCACGTCCTTGGCGCCCTCGGTCTCGGAGCCCTCGCGGCCGCCCCAGAAGACGTACGTCGACGCGCCCAGCTCGGCGGCCAGGTCCAGGTTGCGCATCACCTTGCGCATCGCGAAGCGACGCACCGACCGGTCGTTGGCGGTGAGCGCACCCTCCTTGAAGACAGGGTGGGTGAAGAGGTTGGTGGTGGCCATCGGGACTATCAGCCCGGTCTCGTTGAGCGCCTTGCGGAACGCCGTGACGCGGCGCTCGCGTTCGGACTCGTCGCTGCCGAAGGGGATCAGGTCGTCGTCGTGGAAGGTCACGCCGTAGGCGCCAAGCTCGGCGAGGCGGTGCACCGCCTCCACCGGGTCCATCGCCGGACGGGTGGCGTCACCGAACGGGTCGCGAGCGGTCCAGCCGACGGTCCAGAGACCGAAGCTGAACTTGTCGTCGCGCGTGGGGGTCAGGTCGACGGGCACGGGAGCCTCCGCTGAAGTTTGATCGAGTTTGTCTATGACTTGGACTAACTAGCAAGTTACGCTCCGTTGCGTGGCCGGTCAAGCATCCTCACTGCGCTCGAGCAACACTGCTGCGCTCGTGAGCGAGCTGCGTGCCTCCGGCCCCGTGTCGCGCGCCGATCTGGCGCGGAGCACGGGGCTCGCCAAGCAGACCGTGTCGACGATCGTCGGGCAGCTGATCCGCGACGGGGTGGCCCGTGAGGTGGGTCTGGGAGCGCCGGACCGGACCGGTGGACGCCCGGCGACGCTGCTCGAGTATGCCGCCGACCGGGCGTTCGTCGCCGGGGTCGAGCTCGGCGTGGGGCGGACCCGGGTCGTGCTCGCGGATGCCCTCGGCGCGCCGGTCGGCGAGCGTGACGTGGTGGGGCTGCCGGTCGGTCGCCGTACGCCGCCGGCCGCGGTGCTCGACGGCGTGCTCGACGCTCTGGTCGAGCTGACCGACGGCCCCGGCGCCCCGGGCCGTCTGCGCTCGGTCGGTGTCAGCGTCACCGGCCTGGTGCAGCCGTCGACGGGAACGTGCGTGCTCGCCCCCAACCTGGGCTGGCACAACGTCCCGGTGGCGGCCCTGCTCGACGAGCGGCTGCGAGATCGCGGCTGGGCTGTTCCGGTACAGGTGCGCGGCGCGGCTCAGGCCGCGCTCATCGCCGAGCACCGTGAGGGCGCCGCCGCGGGGGTCGACGACGTCGTGCTGCTGTTCGAGGACGAGGGAGTGGGGGCCGCGGCCATCGAGGGGGGTCGCCTCCTCGAGGGAGTCGACGGCACGGCGGCGGAGCTGGGGCACTGCACCTGGCCCGGTGGCGATCTGCGGTGCGGATGTGGACGTCGAGGCTGCGTGGAGACCCTGGCCTCAGGACCCGCCCTTCGGCGCAGCATCGAGCGCGCTAGCGGGCGGCGGATCCGTCTCCCCGCCGGCACCCCCACCCTCGAGGCCCTGGCGGCGCTGGAGCCCTCGCGGATCCGGGACCCCGCTCGTGAGGCAGGGGAGATCCTCGGCGTGGCCGCCTCCTGGTTGGTGGCGTTGACGGCCCCTCGTCTCGTCCTCCTCTCCGGTGCCTTGGTCGGGGCACCGACGGCGTACCGCCACGGTGTCGAGGCCGTGCTCGGACGTCCAGCGCTCGACGGCGGGCCGGCGGTGCGCGTGGCCGACGGCGCTCTCGGGCATGACGCTTCCCTGCGCGGCGCGATCCTGCTCGCCCTCGACGCAGCCCGGGCCGCTCACCTCACGTAGCGGCCCACGGCGCCCTGTCGGTCGCCGTTTGGTCCCCAACGGCATGCATTTCCGGCCGTTCGCATGCAGTTTCTGCCCGAACGACGAGGCCTCTTCCTCGTCCGAGACAGAGATCGACCAGCCCGCTCGCGTCGGACTCACGTCGTACGACGACAGCCGTCGGCGCCCGACCATCCCGGGCACCGACGGCGACCGGCGCGGGGCGGCGCGTCGAACGTCATGGATTGGGCAGAAACAGCATGTGGATGCCCGAAATCAGTGCCGTTGGGGACCAAACGGCAGGGGGCAGGGTAGGGGGGCAGGGGGTGGGCGGCGGTCAGGCGCTGAGGCGCTCGCCGGAGACGCTGTCGAAGACGTGCACGTCCCGAGGGTCGGTGGTGACGTGCATGGTCTCGCCCTTCTGCGGATGGTCACGCCCGGCGACCCGGATGATGATGGTGCTCGGCGTGCCCCCGACGTCGCAGGTGCCGTAGACGTACGCGTCCGCACCGAGGTCCTCGACCACGGTGACCCGGACGGGCAGGCCGCCCTGGTCCGGACCCAGGACGCGCCAGGCGCCGGGTCGGACGCCGACGGTGATGTCCCCACGCATCCGCTGGGCGGCGGCGGGGTCCACCGGGACGAGGTAGTCGCCGATCTTCGCCTGTCCGTCCTCGGCCTTGGCCTCCATCAGGTTCATCTGGGGGGAGCCGATGAAGCCCGCCACGAACAGGTTGACGGGCCGGTCGTAGAGCGCGAGAGGGCTGTCGACCTGCTGGAGCAGCCCGTCCTTCATGACGGCGACCCGGTCGCCCATCGTCATCGCCTCGACCTGGTCGTGGGTGACGTAGACGGTGGTGACGCCGAGCTCCGCCTGGAGCTTGGCGATGTCGGTGCGGGTGTGGACGCGCATCTTCGCGTCGAGGTTGGACAGTGGCTCGTCCATGCAGAACACCTGGGGCTGCCGCACGATCGCGCGGCCCATGGCGACGCGCTGCCGCTGGCCTCCGGACAGCGCCTTCGGCTTGCGGTCGAGGTAGTCGGTGAGGCCGAGCATGCGTGCGGCCTCCTGCATCCGACGGGTCCGCTCCGCGCTGGGCACCTTGGCCATCTTCAGCGCGAACGTCATGTTCTCGGCCACCGTCATGTGCGGATAGAGCGCGTAGTTCTGGAACACCATCGCGATGTCCCGGTCCTTGGGGGAGACATGGGTGACCTCGCGGTCGCCGATGAAGATCCGCCCCTCGTTGACCTCCTCGAGGCCGGCGAGCATGCGCAGGGTGGTGGACTTCCCGCAGCCGGAGGGCCCCACGAGCACCATGAACTCGCCGTCGCGGACCTCGAGGTCGATGCCGCGTACGGCGGGCTCATCGGCCCCGGGGAACCAGCGCTGCGCCTTCTCGAATCTGACTGTTGCCATCGTGACCAGCTCCTTCACCGGCAGGTACGTGCCGGACGCTCCGAAGTGAAGAATCTCGATCAGCGTAGGGCGGGCCGGCGGTCCGGGCAATGACTTGTAGAACGATTTCGAAATCGATATCCAAATCAGGCGGTTTCGCGCCCTCACGGTCTAGACGGCTGCTGGTCAGGCGGGAGGGCAAGACCGGTGGAGCCCCAACTCTGCCGAGACCGCCTCGCAGGCGAGCACCGCGCACACGCTGTTGCCATGACCTACCCTGCTCGGGTGCGGACTGCGTGGGTGTGCGTCGGACTGCTCGGGGGCTGCCTGTCCGTGCCGAGCGCGTTCTCTGCGCCAGCTGGGGAGTCCCAGCGACCATCGTTCTCCCGGGCCGTCCTGACTGCCGACCACACGACACTGCGCGTCCGTGGTGACCGGCGCAGGCTGGTCGTCCGGGCCACCGGGACCGGCGAGTTCTGGAACCGCCGCGAGCTGATCAGCTTGACCGGGGCCTCGACCTCGCGCAACCAGACCTCGTGCGCGACGTGGGCGCGGAGCTCGGACCCGATGGCCCAGGAGGGCGTCGCCGTCCGGATCCAGAGCCGGCCCCGGAGGGTCCGGGCCGTCACGGTCACCAAGAACACCATCCACGGCATGCACGGTGTCTTCAACGTGATGACATGGGACACCGCCCGCAGCGGGGAGCCGTGGCGGTCCGTCGCCCAGTTCGACCTGTCCGCCGTGGTCGCTGCGGACGGTCACGTCCTACCGCTGCCGTGGCGCGTGTGCGTGCGCGTGGTCGGCCGCTCTCTCTCGTTCAAGGTCTGGCTGCCGGCCGAGACCAGCGAGCCCTCCTGGCGCAACCGGACGCACGTGCGGCAGGTGCGGCTCCCTCGTGGGTACGTCGCGGCAGGCAAGGCCGGCTGGTACGTCGGGCACGTGCCGGGCGGTGGCTCGGTCGTCTACCGAGGGCTCGTCACTCGCTAGCGACGACGCTGCCCAGCGCGGCCAGCACGTGGCCGCGTGCCTCGCGGTCGAGCGAGGCCAGTGAGTCGTCGATGAGGTGGCGGTAGAACTCCTTCTCGGCCGCGAAGGCACGCTCGCCGACAGGGGTGAGGGTGAGCACGACCGTCCGCCGGTCCGTGGGGTGGGCGTGGCGCTCGATGTAGCCGTCTCGTTCGAGCCGGTCGGCGAGGCTGGTCAGGGTGGACGGCGAGAGTCGGAGGGCCTTGCGGACGGCGAGGATCGAGGCCTCGCCGTTGAGTCCGAGTTGTTGGATCAGCATCCGAGCGCGCAGGTCGAGGGCCGACGTCGGTCGAGCCCGGTGCTCGGTCTCGATGACGTGCACCAGGCGCATGAGTGCCTCGATCTCGCGCTCGGTCGCTCCGTCGTCGTTCGTGGCCATGGCCTAGACCCTACTGATCCTCCGCTGGTCAGGGACGCGAGACCGGGCCGAGGATGCGGTCGATCGACGGGCTGCCGAAGAGACCGTCGGGGTCCATCGACGCGCGCAGCGTCTGGAAGTCGTCCCAGCGGGGATAGAGCCCGCGGAGCTCGGAGGCATCGAGGGTGTGCCACTTGCCCCAGTGTGGTCGGCCGCCGAGGGCCACGGCTGCCCGTTGCGCCTGCTGCCAGGCGGAGTCGACGTCGACGCCGGGATGGATGGCGGCGCCGATGCAAGCCGTCGGGCGACCGTAGGTCGGGTGCAGCCAGGCCGTCTCGGCGGGCGCGATCCGGGTCTCGCAGGGGAAGGCGTACGGCAGCCGCGCGTCCTCGATGCTGCTCATCAGTGCGCGCACGCTGTCGGAGGCGCTCTCGAGCGGGACACCGAACTCCCAGGCGTCGTGACGCACGAACAGCGGCCGCAGGAAGACCTTGTCGTAGGTGTCGACGGTCGTCTCCGGCTTGATGCCGCGGGCGAACGCACGGCTCAGTGACGGCACCATCCGCGGCGCGCGGCGGGCCACCATGCCCATCGCGTTCAGCCCGTGGTTGACCTTGACGACGTCGCGGAACCACTCGCCGAGCGCGGTGGGCTTGTCCACCGGGTCGCTCGTGCGCTCGGCGGTCCACATCAGTACCTGGTCGATGTAGGGCATGAAGTAGAGCCCGACGTGGCCGGTCTCGGGCGGGTCCGCGAGCAGCGCGAAGGCCTGCTCACGCGTGATGACGGCGTCCGAGCGCCGCAGGTTGTAGGCGGGCACCGCCTGGATGGTCACCGCGATGATGATGCCGAGCGCTCCCAGGCTGACGCGGGCGCCGTCCCACAGGTCGCCGCCGTCCTCGGCGCTGCACCGGACGACCGAGCCGTCGGCCAGCATCAGCTCCAGCGCGACCACCTGCGAGGCGAAGGCCGGCATCCGCAGGCCGGTGCCGTGGGTGCCGGTCGACAGGGCGCCGCCGATCGACTGGTGATCGATGTCGCCCATGTTGGCGAACGCCCAGTCGTGGCGAGCCAGCTCGCCGCGGATCTCGCGCAGTGTCGCACCGCCCTGGACCGTCAGCTGTGTGGCGGCGGTGTCCACGTGCAGCACCCGGTTCAGGTGGCGCAGGGAGACCTGGGTCTCCGGAGCGATGGCGACGTCGTTGTAGGAGTGGCCGCTGCCGACCACGCGGACGTGCGAGCCCTCCGCGGCGGCCTCCGTCAGCACCCGGCGCAGAGCGTCCAGGTCGGCGGGGGCGACGGCGCGCTGGGGACGCACGCTGACGCGCTGGGAGAAGTTCGTCCAGGTGCCGTCCGCGGAGACCTCTGCACCGGCCGGGCGACGAGTGCTCATCATTTATTCCTTAACTCGTAATGTCTCTTGTTCGTAACTTCCGAGAAGCATATGATGCGTGTCACGGACAATATGGCGGCGCTCACACCACGTCAACCGTTCCGCCACGAGTGACGACACCGACCAAGGAGCACGCATGGGCGTGATGATTGTGAATCCGACGAGCTTCGAGGCGGCCCCTCAGTCCGTCCCACGGCTCACCGTCGAGGGACTTGCGGGCCTGACCGTCGGATTCCTCAGCAACAGCAAGACCAACGCCGACAAGGTGCTCGAGGGCGTGGCCTCGGGCCTGCTCCAGCGCCACGGCATCGCCCCGCGTCTGTACGCCAAGCGGGTGCCGTCGATCGGCGCGACCGACCAACTGCTCGACCAGGTCGCCGACGAGTGCGACGCCGCCGTCGTCGCGATGCTGGACTGCGGCTCGTGCGCCTCGTGGGCCATCGCCGACATGGTCGCGCTCGCCCATCGCGGGCTGCCCGTGTGCGGCATGGCCTCCACGCAGTTCGAGGGCTTCTCCAAGCAGGTGCTCGCGATCCAGGGGGCAGAGGCGCTCGGTCTCTCCGTGGTCGCGCACCCGATCGGCGGCATCGCGCCGCAGGAGGCGTTCGACCGAGTCACCACCGCAGCCCTGGACGCCGTCGTGGCGGCCCTGACCGGGAAGAAGGAAGCATGAGCACCACCACGCCCCAGGACCTGATCGAGATCGCCGACGCCGGCGACGAGGTGACCGCCGCCGAGAGGCTGCTGCAGTGGGGGTGGACCGACGGTCTTCCCGTCGTCGTCCCCACGCCGGAGCGGGTGGAGCGGTTCCTGGCGGCGGCGACCCGCGACCCCGACGCCCCGCTGGGCACGATCGCACCCCGCGGAGGCGAGCTGACCATGCGCGGCCTGGCCGCCAACGCCGTCATGGCGGGCTGCCTCCCTGAGTACATGCCGGTGCTCGAGGCGGCCATCGTCGGGATGCAGCAACCGGACTTCAACCTCTACGGCATGCAGATGACGACCCACCCCTGCGCGCTGATGGTCGTCGTGCAGGGTCCGATCACCGGCGCGCTGGGGATCAGCGGCGGCGCCGGCTGCATGGGGTCGGGCCATCGCGCCAACGGCACGATCGGGCGTGCCGTCCGACTGGTCGCGATGAACATCGGCGGCGCCCGCCCCGGCGAGGGCGAGGGGGAGGGGGACATCGACCGCGCCACCCAGGGCACACCTGCGAAGTGGTCGTTCTGCTTCGCGGAGAACCAGACCGAGAGCCCGTGGTCGTCGTACGCCGCGGACCTGGCCTGGGACCACGACCCGGCGGACAACGTGGTCACCGTCGCCGCTGTCGAAGGGCCGCACAACATCAACGACCACCAGTCCAGCACCGGTGAGAACCTGCTGAGGACCATGGCGGCGACGATGTCGGTGCCCGGCGCGAACACGATCTACCGCGGTGGCGACCAGTTCATCGCCCTCGGACCGGAGCACGCCCGGGTCCTCGCCGACTCCGGGCTGGACCGGCGCGGCGCACAGGAGTTCCTCTTCGAGCACGCTCGGGTCGACGCCACCCGCGTCGGCAGGGAGAAGCTCGAGGAGGCCAGCCTCTGGGGCGGCTACCGGCTCAAGCTGGAGGAGTGGGGCCACCGGGTGCCGATCGCCCGGGCGCCTGAGGACATCCGGCTGATCGTGGCCGGCGGCACCGGCAAGCACTCCGCCTGGATGCCGACCTTCGCTGCCATGTGGAGCCAGACCGTCCGCCTGCCCCGCAGCTCCGGCGACGCCTTCGAGGTCGCCCCGCTCAACGAGACCGCGAGCTGGTCCAACGACCTGGAGGCTGAGTGAGCGGCGCGAGCCTCTGGGCGAACGCCCCGGCCGCTCCGCAGCTCCCCGTCGACGAGCCGGTCGACGCGGTCGTCGTCGGGGGCGGACCGGCCGGCTACACGGCCGCGATCTACCTGGCACGCGCCTGCGCGAGCCCGGTCGTGGTGGCGGGGACGTCGGCCGGCGGGCAGCTGATGGACACGGCCGTCGTGGAGAACTTCCCGGGGTTCCCCCAGGGCATCGACGGCCCGGAGCTGATGGCGCGGATGCGCGAGCAGTCCGAGAACGCCGGTGCGCGCGTCTTCACCCTCGACGCCGAGCACCTCCGGCTCGCGTCGGACGGCGGCCTCCACGAGGTCGTCACGCCCAGCGGCACGCTGCGCGCCCGCTCCCTCGTCCTGGCGACCGGTGCCGCGCCCTTGCGATTGGGCCTGCCCAACGAGGCCGAGCTCGGCGGCGGCAACGGCGTCGCCTACTGCGCGATCTGCGAGGCCCCACTGTTCAAGGGCCGCGAGGTCGCGGTGGTCGGCGGCGGCGACAGCGCGATGGAGGAGGTGCTGGCCGTCTCGCAGTACGCGCGACGCGTGCACCTGATCCACCGTCGCGGGCGGTTCCGGTGCAGCCCGGTCATGCTCGAGCGGGTGCGGGCGCGACCCAACGTCGTCGTGCACACGAACGCAACGGTCAGCGATCTGCACGCCGATTCGAACGGGCGCCTGGAGGCAGTGTCGGTCACCACGGACGGCGTTGCCCCCCAGGAGCTGCGGGTGCAGGGGCTCTTCGTCGCCATCGGGCACACGCCCCGCTCCGAGCTCGTCGACGGGGCGCTCGGGCTGACCACGTCGAAGCACGTCCACGTCACCGGTCCGGGCGGGGCGACGGATGTCCCCGGCGTGTTCGTCGCCGGCGACGTCGCCGACGACCGGTTCCGGCAGGCCGTCACCGCGGCGGGCGCCGGGTGCGCCGCCGCCCTCGAGACCCAGCGCTACTTGGAGGACACCCATGTCTGACCAGCCCACCGGACCCCTGCAGGGCGTCCGCGTCGTCGACCTCTCCCGGGTGGTGATGGGGCCGTTCGCCACCCAGGTCCTCGCCGACCAGGGCGCCGACGTCGTGATGATCGAGGCCGCCGGCGGAGACACCAACCGCGTCATGGGCCCCGGCCCCACCGCAGGGCTCTCGGGGATCGCCCTCAACCTGTTGCGCAACAAGCGCTCGGTCTCCCTCGACCTCAAGTCCCCGGAGCAGGCAGCCGTGGTGCGCCGGCTCGTCGCTGAGGCGGACGTCGTCGTGGCGACCATGCTGCCGCGATCGCTGCGCGGACTCGGCCTGGACTACGACAGCGTCAAGGAGCTCAACCCAGACGTCGTCTACTGCCAGGCCCAGGGCTGGGCGCTCGGCTCTGGAGACGAGGACCGTCCCGCGTACGACGACATCATCCAGGCCGCCGTGGGCGTCGGGGACATGATGGACCGCGTGGCCGGGGAGCCGAGCCTGCTGCCGACGATCCTGGCCGACAAGGTCTGCGGGCTGGCGATCGCGCAGGCCGTCACCGCCGCCCTCTTCCACAGGTCGCGCACCGGGCAGGGCCAGCACGTCGAGGTGCCCATGGTGCAGGCGATGACGGCGTTCATGCTCGCCGAGCACGGCGCCGGTGCGATCCCGGAGCCGCCGACGCCGCAGGGCGACGCGCCGGCGACCGGCTACCCGCGGGTGATGACGCCGGAGCGACGCCCTCAGCGGACGAAGGACGGCTGGATCCAGATCCTGCCCTACCACCCGGGCCACTTCCTGAAGATCTTCGTCGACGTCGGCGAGACCCAGCTGCTCGACGACCCGCGCTTCTCGTCGCTGGCCGAGGCGATCAAGCACGCCCACGAGCTCTACCCGCTGTTCCGCGCGGTGGTGCCGCGGCGTACGACGCAGGAGTGGCTGGACTTCTGCCGCCGCGAGTCGATCCCCGCCGTACCCATGGTGACCCTGCAGGACCTCGTGGACGGGCTGCCGCTCGCCGAGCACCCCGTCGCGGGGAGCTACCGCGTCCTGCCGCAGCTGGCCAACTTCTCCGCCACCCCGGCGAACGTACGCCGCCCGGCCCCGACGGTCGGGGAGCACACCGAGCAGGCCCTCGCGGGTGGCTCGGTCTGGGACGACGAGAGGACCCTGGCATGAGGCTGACCGCCACCGAGCTCTCGCCCGCCGAGCGCGAGCTGCAGCAGGAGGTCCGCACGTGGCTCGACGAGAGACTGCCCGCCGGCGGCTATCCCGTCGGCCTCGGCATGATCGGCGCCGTCGACCCGCAGTTCTCCCGCGACCTGGGGGCGCAGGGCTGGCTCGGGATGGCGCTGCCGACCGAGTTCGGCGGACGCGGGCGTACGGCGGTCGAGCGGCTGGTCGTCGTGGAGGAGCTGCTTGCCCGGGGTGCCCCGGTCGGCTACCACTGGATCGCCGACCGGCAGTCCGGTCCGTCGATCGCGCTGCACGGGACCGAGGAGCAGAAGCACGAGTTCCTGCCGCGCATCGCGGCCGGCGAGGTGATGTTCGCGATCGGCATGTCGGAGCCCGATGCCGGCTCCGACCTCGCGTCGCTCAAGGCCAAGGCGGTCCGCTCCGAGCGTGCGGGCGAGGTCGGCTGGGTGATCAGCGGCAGCAAGATCTGGACCTCGGGCGCGCACCTGGCCGACTACATCCTCGGCCTCTTCCGCACCGATGAGGACAAGCACAGCGGGCTCACGCAGTTCATCATCGAGCGGCCCTCACCGGGCCTCACGGTCGAGCCGATCACCTTCATCGACGGCGAGGACCACTTCTGCCTCGTCACCTTCGACGAGGTGTTCGTGCCCGACTCGCGCCGACTGGGCGAGGTGGGCTGGGGCTGGATGCAGAACCAGGACGAGCTCGTGCTCGAGCGGGGCGGCGTGGACCGCTGGATGTCCGCGATGCCGGTGCTCGAGCAGTGGGTGAGGCGCGAGCAGGCGTCAGGCGATGCGCGGCTGAAGGCAGACCTGGCCGGCATCCTGACGCGCTGCTGGGCCTTCCACGGGATGTCGCTGTCGCTGGCCCGGATGGTCGACGCCGGCCAGCTGCCCATGACCGAGGCCGCCCTGGTCAAGGACATGGCGACCCGCTTCGAGCAGGAGTGCATCGAGATCGTGGTGCGTCACCTGGGGCGGATGCCTGATCCCGCCTCCGAGGACACCTACGAGGCGCTGCTTGCCACCGCGGTCCTCACCAAGCCGTCGTGGACCCTGCGGGGCGGCACCACCGAGATCCTCCACAACCTGATCGCGAAGGAGCTCCGCAAATGAGCGACCTCCAGGACCTCGTCACCCGGCTCTTCACCGACCATGTCAGCCATGAGCTGGTGGTCGAGGCGGAGCGGACCTCGCTGCTCACCGACCTGTGGGGGAGGGTCGCCGAGATCGGCCTCCCGTGGGTCGGCATCGACGAGACCGCCGGCGGCCAAGGTGGCTTGCTCGACGACCTGCTGACGGTGCTGCGCGCGTCGGGGCAGCACGCCGTACCCCTGCCGCTGCTCGAGACCCACCTCGCGGCCTGGGCCGTGTCGTCCTCGGGCGGTCGGGTCGACGGCACCGCGCCGTGGTCGGTCGCGCCGCCGCAGGACGGGCTCGTCGTCAAGGAGGGCCGCGCCTCCGGCACCCTGCGCGACGTCGCCTGGGGAGGGTCGGTCGAGCGTGTCGTCGCGGTGGTCGGTGACCAGGTCGTGCTCCTGGACCCGGCGACAGCGCACGTGGTCGCGGGTCGCGACATCGCCGGCCAGCCGCGCGACGCCCTCACGTTCGAGGACGCCTCGGCGCAGGTGATGCCCGGCGCCGTCAGCGCAGACCTGCTCGCGCAGCGAGGCGCGGCGCTCCGAGCCGTCCAGATGGCCGGGGCGATGCAGGCCGTCTATGACCTCACCAACCGCTACGTCTATGAGCGCGAGCAGTTCGGGCGGCCGGTCGGGACCTTCCAGGCCGTCCGGCGGCACCTGGTCTTCCTGGCCCAGATGGCGGTGATGACGCGGGTGTCGGCCGAGCGTGCGGCAGCCGCGCTGGAGAGCGGCGAGGATGCCTCGTTCGCCGCGGCGGCAGCGAAGCTGGTGGCCGACCAGAACGCGGCGGTCAGCATCGCCTCGGGCCACCAGGCGCACGGCGCGATCGGCATGACGCGGGAGTACGCCCTGCAGGACCACACACGCCGGCTCAACGCCTGGCGCGGTGACTGGGGCACCGAGTCCGGGCTCGGCGAGCGCATCGGCGCTGCTGCCCTCGCCGCCGGCGAGGTGGCCCGGCTCGCCACCGACCAGGGAGCGCTGACGCTGTGAGCGACGAGATGACCGACGCGATGACTGACGCCGTGACGCTCATGCGCGAGGGCCATGTCGCTGTCGTCGAGATGCACCGGCCACCGGCGAACTTCTTCGATCGCGACCTGCTCGGAGCGATCGCGGACGCGGGGGAGCAGGCCCAGGAGGAGGGGGCGCGAGCGATCGTGCTCTGCTCGGAGGGCAAGCACTTCTGCGCCGGTGCGAGTCTCTCGGGCGGCAGCGGCGAGGTGTCGCCGCGGGAGGCCGCGGCCGCGGTCTACGCCCAGGCCCGTCGGGTGTTCGCACTGGAGATCCCGATCGTGGCCGCCGTCCAGGGCGCTGCCGTCGGCGGCGGGCTGGGGCTGGCCTGTGCGGCGGACTTCCGTGTCGCGTCGTCCACCTCCCGCTTCGAGGCCAACTTCGCCCGGCTCGGGTTCCACCCCGGTTTCGCGCTCAGCGTCACGCTGCCCCGGATCGTCGGCTCGTCGCACGCGGCTCACATGCTGCTGAGCGGCTGCCGGGTCGGTGGCGAGCGCGCTGTCGCGGTCGGGCTCGTCGACCAGCTCGTCGATCCGGGAGATGAGCGGGCCGCTGCGCTCGAGCTGGCCGGAGAGCTCGCCACCGCCGCCCCGCTCGCCGTTCGGTCGATCCGGGCGACCCTTCGTCGTGCGCTCCTCGACGGTCTCGAGGCCGCGATGGCACACGAGCTCGACCAGCAAGAAGCGCTCTGGCAGACCGAGGACGCCGCCATCGGCATCACCGCGTCGCTGGAGCGACGCGAACCCACCTTCCGGGGGCGCTGACCCGATCCGGGTCTCCTCGGCGCCACCTCACGACCTCAACCCAAGGAGCATCAGATGACCCAGCGTGTAGTGATCAGCGGCCTGGCCGACGGCATGGGGCGCCAGACAGCGCTGCTGCTCGCCGCCAAGGGCGTGTCCATCGCCGGCTTCGACCTCGACGAGGCAGGCCTGAAGTCCCTGGCCGATGAGCTCGACGAACTCGGCGTCCAGCATCACCTCTTGCCGCTCGACATCCGTGACCGCGCGGGAGTGCGGACGTTCGGCGAGGGAGTGCTGGCGAAGTTCGGCCACGTCGACACGGTGATGTCCAACGTCGGTGTGCCGTTCTTCGGACCGCTCGAGGAGGTCGATCTCGACGCCGCACTGCGCGCCTTCGAGATCAACGTCATCGGGGCGGCGGCGCTGTTCCAGGCCTTCATCCCGAGCATGCGCGAGCGGCGCTCCGGGAAGCTCGTCGCCGTCGCCTCCCTCGTCGGCCGGGTGCCCTTCCCGTTCGAGTCCATCTACTCCTCGACGAAGTTCGCCCTCGAGGGCATGGTGCAGTCCTTCAAGTTCGAGCTCGAGCCGTTCGGCATCAAGGTGGCGCTCATCGAGCCTGCCCAGGTGTCGACGGGCTTCGCGAAGAAGTCGCTCAAGCTGCCCGACCCGAGCTCGCCGTACTTCGAGCGGGCCAACAGGTTCATCAAGCGCGACAACGAGCTGGTCGAGTCGGCCACCACTCCCGCGGTCGCCGCGGCGCGGATGGCGGAGGTCGTCCTCGCCGAGAAGCCGAAGCTCTTCAACCAGGTCGACACGATGAGCTCGATCTTCTTCTTCCTCAACCAGCACCTGCCCACCCGAGCTCGCGACGCGATCCTGGTGCGGCACATGCGGATCAAGGAGCCCAAGGCCTAGCCGCGGCTCGGCCGACTCCCGCGGCACGGGCTTGACCTGACGTAGGACGGCGGCATGCCCGACGACCTGGCGGCGCTGCTCGACGAGTGGTTCCTCAGCCTGGTCCCGGTCGGGCGCGACCTGATGCGCCTGCTCGAGGAGCGCGGTTGGAGCGGCTGGACCCGGCTGGAGCGGACGAGGAGCTGACGGACACGGTTCCTCAGGGGGCCGGCGGAACGGTCGCCGGCCCAAGGTCTGCACGGACTCGATCACCAGGGGCGGCGCGTCACCTACGACACCAGGCTGGTGCCCCTCGGCATCGCTGGGCCGGACCTGCTCGGCCTGTCGCTGCCTGCACGCCTGAGCGAAGCGTCGCGTCACGATGCGCACAACGAGAAACGGCCCCTGATCCTGCGTTTCCGCAGGTCAGGAGCCGGATCTCGACAAGCTCGATCAGCGAGGTCGCTCAGATGTCGTAGTAGAGCTCGAACACCGCAGACGGTGTTGGGTGGTGCCGAGCATCTCGGGAAAACATGGTCTGACCTGGGCAAAAGCCGATCTCGCGCGATGGTCAATGTTGGCCGATTTCGGCCTCGAACGGATCTCCTGCGGAATCCCTGCGGAATCTCACACAGCCTCCGGTCATGCGACGAGCCGCATTCCGACGGTCCGTAGGGGCTGAACGGATCGGTCCCGGTGACGCAGCACATGGAGCGCCACGCCCGATCGTCCCAGTGTGGACGTTGGGTCCGACGATTCGCACGACCTCGTGTGATCCGAGGCCATGCCGCTCGTGTGCGACCCCTACGCTCAGTTGCCGTGAAACCACGGCTAAACGAAACTCAACACGCGGTGCTCCGCTGGCTCGCGGACGGTCAAGCTGACGGGGCGGCCACGAACCCGCAGCGACTGACCGCGCGGGCACTGTCGAACCGACGGCTGGTGAAGATCAAGGGACGTGGCCCGCGGTGGCATGCGGAGTTGACCGATGCGGGCCGCCATTACGTAGTCCACGGGGAGTATCCGCCCGGGCACTTCGGGCCGGAGCCCGCGCCAGCGCAGGAACGCGCCGGCGTTGCCGAACCCGCGGCGGCCGCAAGAGTCGCAGGCCGACCCAAGGCCAAGCAGCAGGCGGAGCCTGCGGTCGACCTCACGGTGGATTCACCGGCGGGCAAGCGTCGTAGCGGCGGGCGCCCTGTTGGGGACGCGTTGTTCACTGCGTCGCGAACGGACCCGTACGACGAGAAGGTGCTCGTGACGGTGAAGGAAGCGGCGTGGATGTTGAGCCTGCCGGAGCATGCCATCCGTCAGGCCGTGTCGTTCGGCGATCTCGATCGGGTGTTTATCGGTGAGGGCGGCAAGAACTACCGGATTGTCTACGGTTCGCTCCTGGCCTGGGTGAGCTCGATGCCACGGGAATCAGCCCGTGCCTCGTGGTGGCGATGATGCGGCCCGAGCATTGGGAGCCGCCGGATCCCCCGAAGCTGCTTGTGTCCGCGAAGCGCGTCGCCTTGGAACTCGACGTGCCGAGCTGGAAAGCAAACGAGATCTGCTGGTGCCTTGAACGAGTCTTCTACGCGCCGGGCCAGGCGCACTATCGAGTCACGAGGGCGTCGCTCGACGCGTTCAAGGAGCTGCTCGACCAGGGCTTGACCATCGCCGCTGCGCGAGCGGTGATGTGGCAGTTTCGGGAGCGCGGCGAACTTCCGCACGCCGATCTCGATCGCGAGGGAATGGACCACATCTACTGGATGTCCCGTCAGCGAAGGCGCTGGTAACGCCGTCTGACCGCCGTTGCCGACGTCGCTGATCTGGGAGAGGCTCGTCAGGTGAGTACTGCGCAAGATGTTGCGAACACCGACGGTTGTCCGGGCAGGCTTCTGCGGAGGGTGGCCGGCCCAGCCCGGCCACGTCGCGAGGTACTCGATGAAGTCGAGGCGTATGTCGCGGAGCGCAGGCAACACATTGATCCCGTGCTGGCGCCGCTCCTCTTGCCGGATCCGCGGAAGCTCTACCGGTGGAAGGTCGAACTCGAGTGCGGCCACGTCGACGAGGTGCTGACCATCGGACCCGATCGGTTCCCTGACGAACGCCGCCATCACGACAACCTCACCCAGACCAACCTGAACGCTGGCGAAATGTGGTGCCGCGACAAGAGCCATTGGGAGGAACCGAAGCCTTACCGCGACATCCGCGAGTGGGTGTCAAGCGATCTGGTCGACTTTGAAGCCGATCCAATCGAGCCAAAGGAAGGCTGGGCGCCAGACACCTGGAAGATCATTCGGCACGACAAGCCAACGAGTTCTCGGTTCTGGCGCGTGCTCCTTGCCTGCGGTCACCACTACGACCACGTCGTGACCGACGTCGACTGGACCCCAGATTCCGGACCGAAGACGGCGACGGTCAAGCGGGCACGCGAGATGAAGGCCGAAATGGAGGAGTACTGGGCGACCGATCCTGAGGCCTCACCGAAGTGCCAGATCGAGCGTGCCCACATGCGGAAGATGATCGAGTTCCGCTGGCCGAGGCCAACCCCGGAGCAGGCCTGCTGCGCATGTGCCCATGCGCGCCAGATCACCGGGTACCAGCGGATCGGATGGCTCATCCCGCCGCCCAAGCCGGCTAAGCCTGCCAAGTCGGAGCGGGAACTGCTCGAAGAGCAGGTCGCACGGGCGGAGACGGAGGCGCGACGGCTGCGGGCCCGGCTCGACGAGTTGGACTGATCGGAGCGCCAGAGGGGCCTCAGAGGGTTTGGTAATAGTCGCGAATGATCGCCGCCATGAGTCGGCGACGCTCGGCGAGGAACTCGTGGTAGGAGCCGGCGGTGACATCGGCGAGCATGGCTGGCACGGCGCTCTCGGTCAGGTTGCGGGCGAGGTCGTCTGCATCGGTGATCTCGCCGAGTGTCAGCGCCCCAGATTCGATCTGAGCATTCACCTGTGCCATATAGATCGCCGGCGGCTTGTTGCTGATGCTGATGTTGATCGACGTCTCGGTCAGGGCGAAGTTGGCGACCTGGTTGTAGTCGCCGCGGTCGGGATAGCCATTCTTCTGCAGGTAGTCCTTGGGGACGATGTGGTGGATGTCGCCCGACTGCTGGGTCATCGCCGCGACGGTGATGCCTTTGGAGAGGAATCCGCGGGAGTTGTTCGCGACCTGGGCAGCTAGGAAGGTCTGGAAGAAGGGGCTGACCGTGCTCGTCGTCTCCAAAGCGGCGGGAAGAGTGACGGCCCAGAAGGCGTCGGAGAGTTCGGACTCCTCGACCTGCTTGAGGTAGTTGGCAGCACCTTGCTCACCGATGCGGCGGATGTCTTGCTCCCAGGTGGACTCGAAGCTTCCGGAGTGTCGGCCGGTGAGCATCGACATCACGAACCAGCGCTTCACGATGCGCTTGCGCTCGCCCTCGCTCATGTCTTTGTCGTCTCGCAGGCGGAGATAGAGCGCGTAGGCGAAGTTGAGCGCGTTGCGGGAGTTCACCATGCCAGGACTGATGAAGCCCGCCGACTTGATGAGCATAAGGAAGTTGTCGAAGTGGAAGTTGTTGACGATCTTCAGGAGCGCCGCTTCGAGCTTGTCGTAGGCGACCGGAATGCGTTCCTCGTCAACCTTGCGGGTCTCCGGGTCGCGACCAGAGAGCTCACTCACGATGCTGGAGGCCTTGCCCCGGCTGAAGCCGACCAGCCCCGCGACGCGGATCACGTCGCTGTACTCAGGGTCGTAGAGGTCCTCGGCCTCGTCCTTCAACCAGCTGATCGCCTTGAGGTAACTGGTGGCCGCGAACTCGCCATCGTTCTCCTTGATGTCCGAGTAGGCGTGCGGCGCCACGGCGAGGTGGCAGAAGTAGTCGATGAGTTTCCGGAGGTTGCGGCCCCGGTCGCCGTACGTCGCGATCTTGCTCATCGCGAAGTCGGCGCTGCTCAGCGGGACGCCCTTGGAGTTGATCCGGATGAAGATCTCCGAGACAGTCTCGACGTCGAGGTCGTCGGCGAGGCTGATGATGCCGATCTGCGCGTTCTGGATCCGGCTGAGGTGGGCGAGGTTGGTCTCGAAGATCTTGGCGTCGACGTCGGGGTTGCGTTCGAGGTACTCGCGTGCGAAAGACAGCGGCGACTCGGAGTTGAAGTACTCGCTGATGTCGGCGATCCATTGTGGGTTCTTCCGGATCACCGGGGTCAGCGTCGCGAACTCCTCGGTGATCGGGTTGAAGGCGATCGTGATCCGGACGGACTTGTACCGCTTGTTGATCACCTTGAGGCCGGCGACGGCCGCCCTGAGCGCGGTGATGCGCTGCTGGCCGTCGATCAGGATCTGTTGGTGAGCGGCGACTTGGCCGCCCTTAAGCTTGGCGCCGACCGACTGCCAGGTGATCAGGTAGCCGACGGGGTAGCCCTTGTAGAGCGAGTCCATCAGGTCGCGGACCTTGACGCTGTCCCAGACGAACGGACGCTGGAGCTCCGGGATCGCGATCCGGTCGCTCTTCACGTCTGCCAACAACTGCGTGACAGCGGACTGCGTCACCGAGTACTTCGCCATTGCTGCTCCCTCGCTCGCTCGTGAGACACGCTAGCGGGATCCTCCGACACGCACCGGGCAATGGGTGCCGCGACATCCTCGGCCTACGAGGTTGCGTGCCTGACTAAGTCGACGGGCGTGCGCCGGGTGTCCTCGTCGCGGCGGCCGATCTCCTGCTCGGGCGGGATCGGCGCATGAAGCGTGGCGTCGATGACCGCCGCCCAATGGGTGCGCATCGGCTCGGGTACGTTCATCTCGGGCCACAGGTCGATGAGGAGAGCGGCGTCGAGGTAGAGGCGCAAGCTCCCCTCGTCGCCGTACGTGATGAGTCGCTCGTAGACGAGCTTGCGGTCGGCGCGGATCGACAGATCCCACCAGAACTTGTCGTTGTCCTCGTCGATCAGGTCGAAGAACTTGATCGTGCGGAAGCAAGCCGGCGCTTCGAGCCGCCATAGCCGGTCGGGGACGGTGAACGGGAATTGGAATCCCGGAGGCGTCGGGTGCTCGGTGAAGCTGACTCGAGGCTGGAGGGCGATGTTCCAGCCGGCGGCGTTCACGATGCGCTCGGCCACCGCGAGGCCGGGAGTCTTCTTGCCGCGCTCGTATGCCGAGAGCGTCGGTTGCGAGGTCCCGGAGAGGGAAGCGAGCTCGGCCTGGCCCAGCCCGCTCGCCAAGCGGGCTTCCTCGATCACCGTCTTCGGCTGAGGTCTCCAGTTCGCCACACCAGCATCGTACATATCCAGACAGATCTATTCTTCGCGATCTGGGAGTGCCTGCACACCTACCTGTCGCCCACCCCTGGGCCAACAGGAAGGAGCAGCGTGATGAGCGTTGCGAAGTGCCTGGGCGTCGATGACCTCGACGTCCCGAACATGCAGGAAGTACGCGCCGAGTGGCCTCGCTGGCAGGACATTGAGCGGGCGCTGAGCGGCGTCGACCACATCGCGGTGCTGCCGCGATGGATGAAGCAGGCAAAGCCCGCCGAGCGGGACGCCGTGCTCGCGGGGCTTTATCGCGTGGCCATGAACGATCGGCGTGCGTACGTCGCACTGGCTTGGCTGCTGGTGCCCGGCGCCTCGCTGGTCGCGGGCCGCCTGCGCAGGCTCTCAGAAGTGATCGACGAGGTCGTCGCCGGCCAACTGTGGATCCAGATCTGCGAGCACGACCCGGCCGACGACAGGTACGTCGCGACGACGATCCTCAGGCGTGTTGAGCGCGAGTCCATGGCCGAGCTCGGCTTGGGCGAGCTGGCCAAGCGTCGCGATCCCACGTGGGCGAGCTCGGTCCTCATCGAGCGGTACGACGAGACGATCCCGGCCGAGGAACCGGACGCTGAGGAGCCACGGGAGCAACTCATCGAGCTCCTGCGACGGGCTCTCAGCTCAGGAGCGCTTTCCGACCAGGACCGCGACTTGCTCCTGGACCTGGCTCTCGCAGCCAACCTTGCGGATGCACCCCTTCGGCGTGGCAGGGCTGGGCTGACCACGCCGTCGGTCGCCCAGTTGGTCAGTGAGGATCACGCGCTCGCGGCCCGGACGATCCGCCGCCACGCAGCGGATGCGCTCGACAGGCTCGGGGAGGTCGCCTGTCAAGGCGGGCTGGCACTCTGACGACTGGCCTCAGGCCCAGGACAGCGTCTCGTGCGACCATGTCTTGCCGCCAGCATCGCCGGAGAGCGCGGGGTCGATGAGCCGCTTCGCGAGATCGGCGGCGAGGTCCACGGTGCGATATTCGACGCAGTGGGGGACAGGCTTGCTCAGCTTCGCGTAGCGGGCTCCCCACGTGGCTGGGACCACGAAGTGATCGAACGGCTCCATCTGACGTCGGTGTGCCTCGGTGACGATGGCGACGCGCAGTGCGGCGCCGTCAATGTCTTGGGTGGTTGCGAATACGACGAGGTCGACGAGGTCCTTCTCCCGGCTCGACGTGCGTTCGTTGTACTTGGTCATGGTCGCGCAGACCTTGTCGGCGATCTGATCGACGACGGGGTAGAGGCGGTACTCGTGGCTGACCAGCTTCGGCAGTGGCAGCGCGTTGGCCGGCTCGACGGTGGTCACCTCGGCGGTGGCGCCCGCGCCGACCGAGAGGTCCACGTTCAGGATCTTCCTGCTACGACCACCGATGAAGATCTCGAATGCCACCGCGTATCCCTCGATGTAGGGCTGCCCCTCGCCGCCGATCGACTTCTCGTGGCGGACGTACTGGAACACGAAGTGATCGCTGAGGTCGGTGGCTGCCAGCCGACGAAGGTCTTCGAGCGCCTCGTCGAGGGTGTAGCCCTTGCGATAGAGGTCGACGTCGCGGGTAGTCCGGCCCGAGGGCACGCGAGCAAGTACGCCGGTGCCGCCTTTAAGCACCCACTCCGATTCCTCGCCCTCGGAGAAGATGCGACTGAGGAAGCGGTTGAAGTGCTCTAGCCGGATTCGCTCGTTGGTGTCGAGTGACGGGTCGGCTGCCGCGGCCTTCTTCGCGGCCTCCTTGATGGCCGCCTCGACGCCGGCGGCGGTTGGGTAGCCCTCGATGTCAGGCACTGCCGGCCCTCCGCTGCGCGGCTAGGGCAAGGGCGAGTGTCTCCGGCTTGATCGCAATGCTCTCGTTGAGCGACTGCGCCCAGCCCTTGGTGAGTTCCTTCATCACATCGCCGCTCACGACGAGCTCGGACATCTGCTTGGCGAGATCATCGAATATCGGCTTCGCCATCGACGCGAGCATCTGCTTCGAGGCGGCGTTGATCTGCTCAAGCTGCGGACCGAGCGTGCGCTCAAGTGTCTCGGCGAGCCCGGCCTGGATCGCGAGCATTGCCTCCTCCATCCTGGGCGTCACGCGGATGCGGTCGAGATCATCCTTCCGGAGGCGTCCGACAAAGTCGGCGGCGACCAGTGCGCCAAGAGATGTGTCCGTGGCGACGCGATGGGCGAGGGCGTCGATGTCGATTCCCGCGATTTCCATCAGCCGATCCAGCAGTGCGCCGCCATCCCCCCTCCTGAACCCGTCACGTGCGGCCAGGGGAGCGAGCAGTTCCCGAAGCCGTGGGAGGTCGAGCAGGCGTTTGGTGGATGCGTCCCGCAGTGCGTCAGCAACGAGGCTGAGGTCCTGGAGATCCTCGACCAGGTCGGCAACTGTGCGTTCCATCGTCATGACCGGCAGCCCTTCCACCAGCATGACGTCGCGCGGGTCCAGGGTGCGCTGTCGGTAACGGATGGCGCTGCGCTGGCTCTGGCGGCGGGCGGGGGAGACGAACTCGTGCCGCAGGGCGCGGAAGTCACCGATGCCGTGCAGGTCGGCGGCGGACTCTCCTGCCACGACGACACCGTTGGTGAGGTCCTTGATGCGCGCCTCGCCCATCGCCTTTGGATCGGTGCTGAGCCAGGCTGCCTTCAGGTCGTCATACGGGCCCGCGGGAGCGCCGGCGTCCTTGTAGACCCCGTGAGCGAGGCGTTCTAGCTGGCCGTCGGCGGCGAGTCGCGAGAGGTCGAGGCGCGTGATGCCGTGCATGCTGGCTTGAGCCGAGGTCACCATGCCCCACTGGTAGGCGGTGACCTCAGCGAGCATACGGAGGGCATCCTTCGACTTCATGCTTGGAGTGTATCTTCCAATTAGATACATTCCAAGTGGCACATGAGTATCAGAGCCCCAACGCAGGTCCAGTGGAGGGCGTCGTGCGGCGGAGGTCGTCGTCAAAACCCGCGCTCCGGGTCCGCCGTGCGGCGAGATCCTTGACTCGGTAGGCGAGGGCGGCGGTTGGGTGGTCGACCGGCAGCGGTTTCCGGGCGGCGGCGAGTGCGAGGATTCTCTCGGCGTTCACTCCCATGCGCTGGAGCCCGTCGAGGTACTTCGCCAACTGACCGGTCTGCTCGTCGCGATGTCCGACGTACGCGACGATCCGCTCCTGCCAGACGTGGAGCGCTTCACCGTAGCGGGCATTGATCCGGTTGGTGAGGTTGCGGTGGTACGCCGCCCCGTCGTCGTCGTTCGGTGGCGGTCCGACGAGCGACCGCCCGTCTGCGGGTACGCCGTTGGCCGCCCGCCACACGGCCAACTCACGGCGCAAATCCGCGGTGAGGACGTCGTCGTATCGCGTCGTCCAGCGCGGCAACCTCTCGCGTCGGGCGACTTCGCCGGCCAGCGCGCTGGCTCGGCGCGAGCGCGCGGACAGGTACGGCCCCCAGCTCGGATGGTCGGCCGCAACCTCGGGGATGCCCGGTAGCCAGGGGAGGGGTCCGGGTCCGGCGTCCTCAGGGTCAGCACGCAGCATGGATGCGGCGAGGGTGACCGCGTCGGCGTACCGCGTGACCGCGTCGTGCAGCTGGGCCTCCGGCGAAGCGCCCGTCGCTTGCGCCGTGGTGGCGGAGACGGCGGCACCGTCGCGGGCGAGGATCCCTTCGAGCACCTCGGTCGCGGTCAGCGCACGGTCGTCGGTCGGGCTGGGCAGGGCGTGTGTCTCATCGGAGCCGAGGACGAGGTGGGCGTGGTTCTCGACGCGACCGCGGGTGAGCATCGTGTAGAGCAGCTGCCGGTCTTCTGCGCCGGTGACGACGCCGTGGACGACGTCGGTGGTGATGCCCTGGGCGGTGTGCACCGTGGAGGCGTAGCCGAGCTCGACGTGGGCGGCGACGTACTCCGCGGGCAGCGTCGCATGGAGCCGCGAGGCGAGCTGTCGCACGGCCAGGCCGCCGTCCGCGCGCACAGCCTCGACCTGCCAGCGGTCGCCGTTCTTGACCCAGTCCGTGCCGCTCACGCCGAGCCGTCGATCGTTGCGACGGCTGATCACCACGTCGTCGACGTGGGCCGCGCAACCATCCGAGAGCGGCGCGGAGGCGCCGGCTGGGCTGCGGGCGGCCTGGGCTCGCAGGTTCAGCTCCCGGACGAGTTCACGCGTTGGCGCGAGCATGAGGCAGTCCCGGCCGCCGGCGCCCTCGTGCCGCCAGGCCTCGAACATCTCATCGACAGAGCTGTCGGCGTCGCCGACGTGAACCCGATCGTTGTCGAGGTAGAAGCCCAGCGCGGACTGGTCTCCCTCGCGCAGCGCCAACGACGCCTCAGCCTCAGCCGGATCGGCGAACCGCACAAGCTCGTCCAGGCGAACCGCACCGTGGGTGGCGGCGATGTCCCGCAGCACGCCACCGGCGCCGATAGCGGCGAGCTGGCGGTCGTCACCAATGAGCCGCACCGACGAGCCCTGCGCGACGGCGTACTCGATCACGGCCGCCAGGGTGAGTGTGTCGGCCATGCCGGCCTCGTCGATGACCACCAGCGTGCCGGGGCCGATGCTGGCCACGAGCGACGAGTCGCCGTCGTGGCGGACGTCGTGGACGACCTTGGCGAGCGTCTCGCACGGCATTCCGGTCGCCTCGGCGAGCGCCGCAGCGGCAGCCGCGGACGGCGCCAGCCCGACCGCATTGTGGCCACCCTCGGTCCACACGTTCGCCAGCACCTGCATGGCCGTTGTCTTGCCCGACCCGGCTGGCGCGAGGGCGAGATGCACGCGCATTCCGCTGGTCGCCAGCGCGGTCACCATGTCCTGTTGGCCGCGGTTGAGCGGAACGCCGTCGAGGATCGCGGCGAGCACCGACAGCTCCACGTCGTCGGCAGACCACGCGAGGCCGTCGAAGCGCCCGGCAGCATCGACGATGCGCTGCTCGGCCTCCAGCACACGACGGCTCGTGTAGCGATCCCGGCCCGTGTGCCGGTAGACGCTGGTGCCGTCCGAGCGACGCAGCACGGACGGCTCGGTGATCGGATCAAGCTCCGGCGTCAGGTTGATCGACAGGCGACCGATCGCGTCGTCGACGATCCACTCGACAACCTCAGCCACCCGGTCAGCAGGTACGGCGACGCCCCGCACCTGGCGCTGTGCCTCGGCTCGTAGGTGCCACACCTGCCAGGTCGCCCGTCGTGACTCAACCTCCGCGATCACCCGCTCAGCGGCGGCGTGGATCCACGCCGTCGTGACCGGCTGCTCCGGCCGCGGGGCACGGCGAAGAGCCGTCGACACCATCGACTCGACATTCAGCTCGGACCCGAGCACGTCGACGGCCTCGCTCCACCAGGCCTGCCGCTGCTCGGCGCACGACCGCGGTTCGTGCTTGGCCTCGCGGGTCTCGAGGTTCGCCTGTTGTGCCAGCGCCACCGACTCGACCGGTGTCGGTGGGCGGCCGTGCCTCATTCGGAACTCCCGCGCCAGCTCCCGTTGCCGCGCAACGACGGAGTTTCGCCGCTGCGACCACCGCTCAGACAGTTCCTCCGAGACGCCCTCGATCTCGCGGACGGGCCGCTTGCGATCTCCGGTGGTTGAGCCGGTCGAAACCCCGGGCCGCTCGACGAACGTGACTCCGAGCGTCTCGACCAGGTGCCGCTCCAGGGCGGTGTTGTAGGTCTCCGACGCGGCGACGACGTGCTCGTGCAGGACCTTGCCGTAGATCGAGAGCCACTTGCCCGAGCCCGTCTGCACCTTGTTGGCCAACGCGACGTGGGTGTGCAGATCGGGGTCACCCGCCCGGGAGTCGCGGTGGGTGAACGCCGCCGCGTTGAGCCCACGCGTCTCGACCTGCCGGGCACCGTTGCGCCCCTCCCGGGTGAACAGCACCTCGCGCTCGATGAAGTGCAGGGCGTCACCGACGGCCGCGTCGTGCGCATCCTCGATCACCCGGGACACCTCGATAGGCGCCACGGCCCAGAGCGCCGAGACCGACTTCACCGGGGAGAACGTCAGGTCGAACCCGGCCACCGCCGACTGCCGCGGCCGGGAGTAGCGAGCCAGCGCATCCGACAACTCCCGGGAGCTCTCCGCCTCTCGTCCGTGCTCGGCGACGAAGTACTCCCGGGCGACCTCGCTGCGCACCCGAGCGAGCAGGTCGCCCGGCGGCTTCCCGGTGGTTGAGCCTGTCGAAACCCCCGTGGCGCGGACTCGCCTGGCGACCTCGGCGTTGAACCCGTCGATGCCAGTGTTGTCGTAGACCCTGTACGCCGCCCCGAACAGCTCGCCCGTGAGCGGGTGCGATCCGGTGCCGAACAGGTATTTCATCTGTTCGGCGGTCACGACGTCGCCGGCATCCAAGCCGTCGATCCCAACGAGCCCGGAGCCGACCCAGCGGCCGGGCGACTCACCCTTCGCTGAGTAGTAGTCGGCCAGGGGAGTGGCGCCCTTCTCCGTCGAGTCGAGCGCGGCCACCTGCCGAGTCAGGTACTCATACCCTGACCCCGCCGAGAGCTTGTGAAGCGTCATGGTCACATCCCAAACGGCCGCGCGCAGTTCGCGAGTGGCCACGGAACGGGCTGTGGATGAAAGAGGTGTGTGGGGAGTGGGAGGAGAGGAGAGGAAGGAGCACGGGGGTCGGGCGGAGAGGGAGCGAGGGAGGAGAAGGCCGAGGTGAAGGAGAATGAGAAGGGGGAGGTCAGAGCGGAGAAAAGGAGTCGGCAGGGCGGTGGAGAGGGTGAACACGGTGTGACAGGTGGCGAGATCGCTGGCCACTCGCACGCTTGTTCCGGCCTTTAGGGGTAGGACCAATCTCGACAGTCGGGAGCCGACCATGACCGAGTACCTTCACCGCGACCCCACCCTCCGCGACGAATTGCTGACCATCGAGGAGGTCGCCGAGCTGATCCGCATGCCCGTGGCCTCACTGCGCTACTGGCGCGTGCTGGGCACGGGGCCGCGCGGCTTCATCATCGGGCGGCGTCTGCGCTACTGGCGCCGGGACGTCATGGACTGGCTCGACGAACAGCGCGAGTCCACAGGCCGCGGAGTCGCCTGACTTCTCCACAGGCACGGCGATCGCCGACCCCGTCGGGTGGCGACGAGTGCTACGGCGGACAGATGAGCAAGCAGCCCAGGACCACGCCCCGGCAGCGACGCTCCCAACGCGGAGCCGTCGAGGACCGCTGGCGCAAGCGCATCAAGGACGAGGGTGGCGACACCATCGAGGTGCCGTCGGCCGTCGCGGGCACGGTGACCCGATGGCGCGCCAGGTACGTCGACGACGCCGGCCGCGAACACACGCGCGCGTTCGACCGGAAGGTTGACGCGCAGAAATGGATCGACAAGCAGCTCTCCGCTCTGCTGCGCGGTGACCACGTCACACCCAAGGACGCCAAGCTGACGGTGGGGGAGTGGTGCGACAAGTGGCTCGCCGGCTACGGCACCCGGCGCAAGTCGACCGTGCGGCAGGCCGTTGCTCACATCAAGATCATCAAGGCGCACTTCGGGTCTGTGCCGCTCTCGGCGGTGAAGCCGTCCGACGTACGCACCTGGACAGCAGTCCTCAAGGACGAAGGTCGTGCCGACTCCTACACCTACGCGCTCCACGCTCGCCTCTCGCAGCTCTTCACCGACGCCGTCCACGACGGGCTCGTTGTGCGCAACCCGTGCTCGCGTCGGACGTCGCCAGGGATGGGGAAGCAGCGGCCGTACGTCGCAACGACGCGACAGGTGTGGGCGCTCTACGACGCCGTACCCGAAGGTGTGCGTCCGGCGATCCTGCTCGGAGCCCACGCAGGGTTACGGCTGGCCGAGGCGGCAGCGATTCGTGTCGAGGACATCGACTTCGCGACGGGGGTAGTTTCGCCTGCGCGTCAGTGGCTCGACGAGCCGCTCAAGTCCGACATGAGCCGGACACCAATCCCGATCCCCAAGGAGATGGCGCGCCTCCTTGCCGAAGCGATCCAGTGCGGTGACGGGCGATTCCTGGCCAGCGATCAGTGGGGAAACCCCGCCGGACCGTGGACGATCGAACGCGGGGTGCGGGCGTGCCGCAGGGCGGCGGGTCTGCCCGACGACTTCAGGTTCCACGACCTGCGCCACTACTTCGCCTCGCTGCTCATCGCGTCTGGGCTCGACGTCAAGGTCGTCCAGGCACGGCTACGGCACGCGTCCGCCAAGACCACACTCGATACCTACGGCCACCTTTGGCCCGAGCGTGACGACTCCTCCCGAGCAGCAGTCGCGGTGGTGTATCGCGAACGAACTTCAGAAGGCGAGAGTCGCGATTGACCGGCCCATCTTGTCGCATGCGATCAACGAGCATCGACCTTCGGCCGGCACGTGCCTGCTGGAAGGTCCGGAGCATTCCGCCCAGGATGACCTTGACGATGGAAATCTCCGCGGACCACGGCGTCGAGGTCCTTGGACGTCCGCGACTCCGGGATCCCGCGCCGCTTTCAGCGAGGCATCACCCTGACCAAGAGCAACGGAGCGCCCTCGCTGTCCGCGGCAAGGTTCATAGACTGTGCGACGACCAGGACACCGACGTGTTGCTGAAGGTGCCCGAAGACGATGCCTTCTCGTTTGGCGACGGGACCGTCAGCCGTTCGCGCAGGGCGCAGGTCAAGGGCGAAGAGTCGGACGGCGTGGTCACGCTCCGATTCTTTCGACCTTGCCGCGTCCATCGATCTCGGCCCGGAGACCACCCGGTCGCATGACGTACGAGGCCTTCGGTGACCGCGTGGTCGAGGGCACGGCGCAACGATTTCGCAGGAACCGATCAGGCCCACCTTCCCTCCCCCGTAGATTGCCCTGGACAGACTTGGAACCTCTCACGGGTCCGACCACGCGGGAGGCATGCCTCGGCATGCGCGGAAGGAACACATGAGCTTCAAAGACCGGATGAAGGACGCTGCCGCCCAGGCGGCAGTTCAGGCTCGAAAGGCTGCCGAGCAGGCCCGCGAACTGGCGGCCGATGTCAAGGAGCAGGCCGAGGAGAAGTGGGCCGACGACCAGAGCCGACGCCAAGGTCCACCGGTGCCGCCCCCCACCACCGAGGACCACTCAACAGCGACTTCCCCATCGGACGTTGTTCAGCCGGCCACGTCGGCCATGCCCTTCCCGCCCTTCCCGCCCGCCCCGTCGGCCCCGTCGGCCCCGTCGGCCCCGAGCGGAGTTGATGAAGGCCACAAGGGTGCGGCGGCCCGCGCCACTCAGTGGCGCGAGTCGGCCACTCAAGGGAACCTCGGGGCGTCGCTGGGTCGATTGAAGCCTGAGGTCAAGCGAAAGGCACCCAAGCCGCCGGGCTTCACCCGCCAGCAGATCGTGGCTCTGGGCGGACTGGTGGGCATCATCGTCCTGGTGCTCGCGATCACTGGCATCGCCTCGCTGTTCAGCGACGACGCCGATCCCGCGCCGAGCAGCGCGCCGGCAGCGGCCAGCACCACACCCTCACCCTCAGACTCCGTCGAGCCCACCCCTACGGCGAAGGCCAAAACACCGGTCACCGACATCTCGGTCGATGCCGTGCTCGACAAACTCAACAACCAGACAATCGACGGGCCCGCTCCATCCGACCCCAAGACTGGCGACCGCTTCCGCATCAGCGGCCCGCTGTTCGAAGAGCGCCTTTGGGGCGTAGGCGCCTCCGGTGACTACTCGGTCATGTTTAAGGCTCAGGGGGGTAAGCAGGACCTGATGGTGTTCGTCGATGAGGCGGACGCCGAAAAGTGGACCGACGGCACCAAGGTCGAGATGGTCGTCGAGCTCGTCGAAGTCACTATCGACGACGAGAAATCGAATGGATGGCTGCGGGCCGTCAGCGCAAAGACGCTGTCGGCAGGAACCACTGCGGAGGAGAAGGCGGCCGGCTCGGAGAAGAAGATGCTCAGGGACGCCGACGGCGTTCGGAAGACGTTCAACACCCTTGCCAACTTCGAAGCGTTCCTTCGCGTCGGACCCGGAAGCGCTGACGGCGTCGTGTACGTGTACCTGGATCCGAGCTTCCTCGTCCAAGACGTCGAGCTGTCCCACCAGTTCATCAACCAATTCAACAAGGCCCTGGTCGAAACGCTCGGCGACAACGCTGCGTTCCACAACATGGTCAAGTACTACATCGGCGACCAGCTCGTGGGCGCGAACAAGGAGATCCTCGACCCCTACACGGTCGATTTCAAGGGCGGCCTCGAGAAGTGACCTGGAACTGGTCTCCAGGACGACGGGCACTCCAACTCGTCTTCCGTGATATGGACGATTGATACGAATTCGCTTTTCGAAGAGCGCTACTGGCCTAGTTTTCGGGGAGCGTCGACAGCGACGCCTGCCACGGCTCGCTACTTGGTCTACGATGGCTCCTACGACTGGCAGCCCTCGGAGACACGTGAGTTGCCAGAGGATGACTTCGCCCCTGGGCCTGGCCAGTGGGTCGTGACGGATTCCAAGGGGAACATCATCGACCGCTTCGCGGACTTCGACGAACGAAACTGACGCTCGCCTCAGGGACGTCCGCTCGTGCCGTTGATAGCGCGCGGATCAGCCGATGAGCGTGCGAACGTCGAAGACGACGAGACCGGGATTTCGGCCGGGGCCGGGTCAAGCGACGGGTCAGGGTCGTGCGAGATAGGCCGTCTTGGCGTCCGGCGAGAACCCGCAGGATCGGTAGAACGCGTGGGTCTGAGGGTCCTTAGACCCGGTGAGCAGCATGGCCTTGTAGCAGCCTGCGTTCCAGGCGCGCTGGAGCGTTGCCACCATGATCTGCTTCCCCAACCCGGTGCCACGCAGAGATTCATCCACCACGACGTTCTCGATCACTGCGTAAGGCGAGGCGTTCCGCGTCATGTTGGGGATGACGTTGAGATAGGTGGTGGCAACGACATCGCCCCCGACCTCCAGGACCAGCAGAGTCAGACCGGGGGTGTCCAAGATCGTCTCGAACACGGATCGCTCGGAGTCATCCTCAAGGACAGGATCCTCTGGATGCAGCTGCCGATACAGGCGACGGATGGCACCAAAGTCCTCGCTGCTTGCTCCACGGATCACCAGGAAAGCGTAATCACCGCGACACCGGCCGACGCACTCATTTGCCCCCTGATGGCGCACGGAACTGCCGATGGGCGGGCAGTTGGCCGCTCCGGGCTGGCGCGTGGATCGGATAGCGGCGTAGACCCCCTGCCCGCTCAGCTGAATGCAGGCGCTTGACGCAGGAACTGCCAGGTGAGGTCCACCGGTGCGTCGTCGGACTCCGCCGAGTCATCCTCGGTCCAATGCTCGATGATCGCGTAACGCGTCTTGTTGCGCGGTACCTCGAATGACTCGCGTAGCGTTCCCCCTGAGTCGGACTCCGCGACGACCTCATGGCTGCCCGGGGGCAGGCTCAGGGGGAAGGAGATCCAGTTGTGCTGATCCTCGACGTGAAAGTCGCCGTCGACCACCGTGACACCGTCGACCGTGACCGTCAGACGAGTTTCATCGTCGTCGAGGGACTGGTTGCTGACGATGAGGACCAGGTCAGCTTCGGCCCTTTCGACGAGTGCGACGGTGGCGTCGTCGGCGGTCACGTCGGAGTGCGGTGTGGGGTCTTCGCCTTCCATCACGCCGCAACCACCCAGAGCCAAACTGGCGATGACGAGAACCAGAGGACAGTGCACAGTCACGAGTATGGGACGTAGCAAGTCGCGACTCGGTTCCAAATCGCCACCTGACGGCACGGGGACCTCCAGCCATGCCGCAGACTACTTGGGCTGTGGCCATCCGGACATGCCGCGATGAGTGCGTCCTATCGCCGCAAAGGTGCGCGTCCTCCGAGGTCTTGAGAACCGCTAACGGCGAGTGCGGCCGTCGGTGTGAGCCTCGAACGGCGCGTGGAGCGAATCTCCTGCGGAATCCCTGCGGAATTTGGCCCGTTTTGAGCCAACGAGAACGACCCCCGATCCTGCGTTTCCGCAGGTCAGGGGCCGGATCTCGACAAGCTCGATCAGCGAGGTCGATCAGATGTCGTAGTAGAGCTCGAACTCGTGCGGGTGCGGACGCAGCTGCACGGGCAGGATCTCGTTCTGGCGCTTGTAGTCGATCCACGTCTCGATCAGGTCCGGCGTGAAGACGTTGCCGGCCGTCAGGAACTCGTGGTCGTTCTCCAGGTTGTTGAGCACGTCGTCGAGACGGGTCGGGACCTGGTTGATCTCGGCCATCTCGTCCGGCGGCAGCTCGTAGATGTCCTTGTCTACGGGGGCCGGCGGCTCGATCTTGTTCTTGATGCCGTCGATGCCGGCGAGCAGCAGGCCCGAGAACGCCAGGTAGGGGTTCGCCGACGGGTCGGGGCAGCGGAACTCGATGCGCTTGGCCTTGGGGTTGGAGCCCGTGATCGGGATCCGGACGCAGGCCGAGCGGTTGCGCTGGCTGTAGACCAGGCTGATCGGGGCCTCGAAGCCGGGCACCAGGCGGTGGTAGGAGTTCACCGTCGGGTTGGTGAAGGCCAGCAGCGACGGGGCGTGCTTGAGGATGCCGCCGATGTAGTAGCGCGCCATGTCGGAGAGGCCCGCGTAGCCGGTCTCGTCGTAGAACAGCGGCTCGCCGTTGTTCCAGATCGACTGGTGCACGTGCATGCCCGAGCCGTTGTCGCCGAAGATCGGCTTCGGCATGAAGGTCGCGGTCTTGCCGTTGCGCCACGCGACGTTCTTGACGATGTACTTGAACTTCATGACGTCGTCGGCGGCCTTGAGCAGCTCGTCGAACTTGTAGTTGATCTCGGCCTGGCCGGCGGTGCCGACCTCGTGGTGGGCGCGCTCGACGTGGAGACCCGCGCGCTCCATCTCGATGACCATCTCGTCGCGCAGCTCGCCGAAGTGGTCGTACGGCGCGACGGGGAAGTAGCCGCCCTTGTACTTGACCTTGTAGCCGCGGTTGTTGTCCTCGGAGCCGCTGTTCCAGGCGCCGGCCTCGGAGTCGATGTGGTAGTACCCGGCGTTGGCCTTGGTCTCGAAGCGCACGTTGTCGAAGACGTAGAACTCGGCCTCGGGGGCGAAGTACGCCGTGTCGCCGATGCCCGTGCTGGCCATGTAGGCCATCGCCTTGCGGGCGATGTTGCGCGGGTCGCGGGAGTAGGCCTCACCCGTGATCGGGTCGTGGATGAAGAAGTTCACGACCAGCGTCTTGGCGACCCGGAAGGGGTCGATGTAGGCCGTGCTGGGGTCCGGGAACAGCTGCATGTCCGACTCGTGGATGGCCTGGAAGCCACGGATCGAGGAGCCGTCGAAGCCCAGTCCGTCCTCGAAGACCGACTGGTCGAACGACGAGACGGGGACCGTGAAGTGCTGCATCACGCCCGGCAGGTCGCAGAACCGGACGTCGACCATCTCGACGCGCTCGTCCTTGATGTACTTCAGCAGCTCGTCGCTGTTTGCGAACATTCGTCCTCCTTGGCCGCGGCTGGGTCAGTCCGGGCCGGCATGCAGTGCGATGGGAGATTCTGGTGCGGCGCTGCACCAGACAAGCCTGAAAACTACGCAGAGGCAGTTTCTGGACCATATCCACATTGTTTCGCCGATGTAACAGGTGGGCCTGGTCTAGCCGCTCACATTCGCTCGATAGCCTGAGCCGGTGAATGCCCCCTCCCTCGAGACCGCGTCCTGGATCCACCGGATGCTCGCGCTGGTCGTCGACTGGTTCGCCTCGATGGCCGTGGCCATCTTCATCCTGGGCGGCGACGGCTACTTCGGGGAGCCCGGCGACCCGGTGCCGGGACTGCTGACGCTGACCATCTACGTCCTCGAGTCGACGATCCTGACGGTGCTCGCCGGTGGCTCCTTCGGCAAGCTGGCCACCCGGCTGCGCGTCGTACGCACCGACGGCAGCGGTCTGCCGGTCTCGCCGCTGCTGGCGCTGCTGCGCCAGGTGATGGTGGCTCTGGTCATCCCGCCGCTGGTCTTCCGCCCGGACGGCCGCGGCCTGCACGACATCGTGGCCGGTACGGCGACCGTCCCGCTGGCCGTCGCCCGCGGCGGACGCAAGTCTGACTGACAGCCAGATCTCACCTCGCTCTCAGCCGGAGTCAGCGGGGGAGTCGTACGCTGGAGGAGCCTGCCGGGCGCCAGCTCGGCAGCCGACCACGAAAGGCTCACCCATGCGACGCACCACGCTCGTACGCCGTGCGGCCATCGCCGCCGCGACCCCCCTGCTGCTGGTGACGCTGACCTCCTGCGGCTCTGACGACGCGGACGACACCGCGAACACCTCCGCCTCCACCAGCGAGTCCGACGGTGCCGGCGCAGCCCCTGTCGCCGACGTCGCGGAGGGCGAGGAGGTCGACCCTGCCGAGTTCGCCGACGAGATCGCCTCGGGGCTCGACGACGTCACCACCGCCCATCTCACGATGACCATGGAGGGCGGCACCATGGAGATGACCGCCGAGGGCGACGTGGACTACACCGAGACCCCGCCGGCGATGGCGATGACGATGTCCAACTCGGCCATGGGGGAGGAGGAGATGGACATCCGACTCGTCGACGGCACCATCTATGCCTCCGTGCCCGGGATGACCAACGGGAAGTTCATCGCCCTGGACAGCGACGACCCCAACAACCCGATGGGCCAGCTCTTCACCGAGCAGCTCGACCCGCGCAAGACGATGGAGGGCCTGACCGAGGGCATCGAGAAGGTGGTCTTCGTCGGTGAGGAGGACGTCGACGGCGAGTCGCTGCGCCACTACACGATGACCCTCGACCCGGAGGCGCTCAAGGAGCTGGGCGGCGACATGATGGGCCAGATGGGTACGGGCCAGCCCAAGGTCGACCTCCCCGAGGAGATGACCTACGACATCTGGCTCGACGACGAGAGCCGCACCCGCGTCACCGAGATGGACCTGGGCGAGGCGAACGGCTCGGTCACCGTGGAGATGGACGCCTGGGGCGAGCCGGTGAGCATCGAGGCCCCGCCGGAGGACGAGATCGTGGAGATGGGGAGCAGCCCCGCCGCCTGAGCGACGCGGCCGCTGATGCGAAGCCTCAGCGGCCGCGCATGTTCTGGCGCATGCCCTTCATGTTGGTCGGCATCGGCCCCTTGGGCAGCGGGATGTTCGAGCGGTTGGCGTCGAGCGCCCGGAGGCGGCTGAGCACGTCGGTGAGCTCGGCCGGCTTCACGGCGCGCTTGAGCTTGGTGATGTGACGCACCAGCTTGGGCAGCGGCACCTGGCCCTCGTCGTTGCCGAGCATGACCTCGTGGATCGGAGTGTCCGCGACCACCCGCGCGTGCTTGCGGCGCTCGTTGATCATCAGCGAGCGGACCCGGTTGGGGTTCCCCTCGCCGACGAGCACGATGCCGGGCGGGCCCACGACCCGGTGCACGACGTCCTGCTGCTTGGTGAACGCGACCACCGGGTCGGTCTTCCAGCCGCGCTTGAGCATCTGCAGCGCCGCGGCGGCGGCCCCCAGCTGGCCCTCCATCTGGTTGTACGCCGCACGCTGGGCGCGCCGGCCGAAGACGATGAGCGCCGCGAGGACGCCGATCATGATCGCGCCGACGATGCTCATGATCCACTCGATGATCCCGCTGCCGGGCAGGATCTTGAAGAGCACGAAGCCGACCGCGGCACCGACGAGGAAGGTGCCGAGCAGCCACAGCCCGATGCGCGTGTCGGACTTCTTCGTCATCCGGTAGGTCTGGGCGAACTGCTGGCGCCGGTTCATGTTGGCCGGGGCGACGGGGGTCGACATGCGAGTGCCTTTGCTTCGTGCGAGTGATCGTGACGGGTGATCGTAACGGGGGCCGACGGCGCCCGGTGGAGCGACGTCAGACGGACGTGACGACCGTCTCCGAGCGCGCGTCCATGGCCTGACGGTACAGCCGACCGGCCCGGTACGACGAACGAACCAGCGGGCCGGACAGCACGCCGGAGAATCCGATCTGGTCGGCCTCGTCCTTGAGCTCCACGAACTCCTCGGGCTTGACCCAGCGCTCGACGGGGTGGTGGCGCACGGAGGGGCGCAGGTACTGCGTGATCGTGACCAGCTCGCAGCCCGCGTCGTACAGGTCCTGCAGCGCCTGCGAGACCTCCTCGCGGGTCTCGCCCATGCCCAGGATCAGGTTGGACTTGGTGACGAGGCCGAAGTCGCGCGCCTGGGTCAGCACGTCGAGGGAGCGCTCGTAGCGGAAGGCCGGGCGGATCCGCTTGAAGATCCGCGGCACCGTCTCGACGTTGTGAGCGAGCACCTCGGGGCGCGACTCGAAGACCTCGCGCAGCAGGTCGGGCTTGCCGTTGAAGTCGGGGATCAGGTTCTCGACGCCGGTCTCAGGGTTGAGCTCGTGGATCGCACGGACGGTCTCGGCATAGAGCCAGGCGCCGCCGTCCTCCAGGTCGTCGCGGGCGACGCCGGTGATGGTGGCGTAGCGCAGACCCATCGTCTGGACCGACTCCGCCACCCGGCGCGGCTCGTCGCGGTCGAGTGCCTGCGGCTTGCCGGTGTCGATCTGGCAGAAGTCGCAGCGCCGCGTGCACTGGTCGCCGCCGATGAGGAACGTCGCCTCGCGGTCCTCCCAGCACTCGTAGATGTTGGGGCAGGCCGCCTCCTGGCACACGGTGTGGAGTCCCTCGGACTTCACCAGGCTCTGGAGGTGCTTGTATTCCGGACCCATCTTGGCGCGGGTCTTGATCCACTCGGGCTTGCGCTCGATCGGGGTCTCCGCGTTGCGCACCTCCAAACGGAGGAGCTTGCGGCCTTCAGGGGCGGGAGCTTGGGTCACGTTGGCCCACTCTACGCCGGTGCTGGGCAGGCCCCACGGCCCCCGTCAGGGCACGTCGCGGCGCCGGAAGACCAGCAGCGAGGCGGTGACGGACGCCGCGAGCAGCGTGCCCAGGTAGAGGCTCGCCTGGCCCGTGGTGAGCACCGCGTCGCCGCAGTTCACGGTGGGGGTCGCGCCGGTGCACTTGCTCTGGTCCCAGTAGCGGATCCCGTCGTAGAGGACCGCCAGCACGTTGCTGGGCAGCATCCACCGCTCCGGGGAGGGCAGCGGCAGCACTCCGACCAGGAGTGAGCCGACCACGGCGACCGCGAACAGCAACCCCAGCGTGGCCACGGTGCTGCGGAAGAGCATCGTGACCGCGTAGGCGCCGAGCGCCGCGGCGCCGGCCAGCAGCACCCCCCGGCCGCTGAAGCCCGCCAGGATCGCGACGATGTCGTCGTGGATCGCCTGGTCGCGCGAGGCGGCCACCGCCCAGAGGCCGGTCCAGTAGGCCGTGAGCACGATCACCGAGGTGACCAGGGTGGTGACCAGCACGGCCAGCGCCTTGGCCAGCCAGACGCGGCTGCGGCGCACCTCGAACAAGAGCTGGTTGCTCATCGAGCCGCTGTTCCAGTCGGCGCCCGCGAACGTCGTACCGATCAGCATCGTGACCACCACGAGCAGCAGGACGACGGCGGTGCCGGTCTCCTGCTTCTGGTCGATCAGGGTGAGCTTCGAGCGGTAGATGAAGTACTCGGCCTTCGGCAGGAGCCGCTCGCGGCACGCGCTCTCCACCTCGGGGGTGGGCGTCGCGTCGTCCTCGGTGCGTCGATCCAGGCAGCGGTTCACCTCCTTGATGAACCAGGGGTCGGCCTCGAGCAGCGCGGACTCCTCGGCCGCCAGCTGCTCGGCGCGCTGGTAGTCGCCCTCGCTGACGGGCCGGGTCTGCCAGGCGAGACCTGCACCGATCACGAGGGGTACGACGAACGCGGCCGCGAGCAGGACCAGGACGGCCCGCCGCCAACGCAGCCGGGTGAGCTCGACGCCGATCAGCCGGATCATCGGACCGTCTCCTGGCCGAGCGTGTCCTGCGCGGTGAGCTCGAGGAACACGCTCTCGAGGTCGGCGCGCACCGGCGTCAGCTCCGAGAGCCAGACGCCGCCGTCGCCGAGGACCCGAGTGACCTCCTGCGGTGGCCGGTCGGTGTCGATGCGCAGGGCCGTGCCGGGCGCGTCGGAGTGGTCTTCGTCCGGCTCGACAGTGAAGTCGGCCGCGCGCAGCAGCCGCGTCGCGGTCTCCGGGTCAAAGACACGCACGCGGAGACGAGCCAGCGAGGTGGTGCCGAGCAGGTCGTCGACCTTGCCCGAGGCGAGCATCCGCCCGCGCCCGATGATGGTGGCCGAGGTGCACACCTGCTGGACCTCGGCGAGGATGTGGGAGCTCAGCAGCACGGTGACACCGGAGCTGCCGAGCGTGCGGATCGTCTCCCGGATCTGGTGGATGCCGGCTGGATCCAGCCCGTTGGTGGGCTCGTCGAGGATCAGCAGGTCGGGCTCCTTGAGCAGGGTCGCCGCGATCGCCAGGCGCTGCTTCATGCCGAGTGAGTAGCCCTTGTAGCGGTCCTTGTCGCGCCCGGTCAGACCGACGGTCTCGAGCGAGGCGTCCACGCGGGTGGCCGGCACTCCGAGTGAGCGGGCAAGCAGGGTGAGGTTCTGCCGTCCGCTGAAGCCGGGGGCGAACTTCGGGGACTCGACCACGGCGCCGATCCGGTCGATGACCGAGGGCAGGCGCTGGGGGACCGGCGTCCCGAACAGTCGCATGCTGCCCGAGGTGGCCGAGGCGAGTCCCAGCAGCATCCGGATGGTCGTGGTCTTCCCGGATCCGTTGGGCCCGAGGAAGCCGTGCACGCCCCCTGCCGGGACGGCGAGATTCAGGTCGGAGACCGCCACCCGGCGCCCGGCCCGGCCGCGGAACTCCTTGCGGAGCTGGTGGGTCTCGATCACCAGGTCGCCCGCCGAGACGTCGCTCGTCGCCACGCTGTCCAGCACCAGCACACCCCCGTGTCACCCGCCGCGCGCTGCGGCCGGACCGTGATCGTGGCAGGTGCCGGCAGGCGGTGGTGGGACCGACGCGCGGTCAGCCGTCGGAGTCAGCCGCCGGGAGTCAGCCGCCGGGAGTCAGCCGCCGGGGGTGAGGATCTCGATGCGCGGGGCGCGGCCCGGCTCGGGGCGGGGCTCGTAGTCGGGGGTGGGCACGTAGGGCCCCCAGGCCAGCAGGTCGGCGAAGTGCCGCTCGACGCTGGGCAGCACCTCCTGGACGCTCACCCGCCGGCCGAGCTCGTGCGAGAGCGAGGTGACGCCGGCATCGGCGATGCCGCACGGCACGAACCGGTCGTACCAGCCGAGGTCGACGTCGCAGTTGAGGGAGAACCCGTGCATGGCCACGCCGCGGCTGACCCGGATGCCGATCGCCGCGATCTTGCGCTCGGGCCGGCTGCCGGCTCCGGTGTCGTCCGCCGCCAGCCAGACGCCGCTGCGGCCCGGGACCCGGGCGGTGGTGACGCCGAGGTCGGCGCAGACGGCGATCAGCGCCTCCTCGACCCGGCGCACGTAGTCGACGACCAGCACGTGGTCGGGCAGCCGAACGATCGGGTAGCCGACCAGCTGGCCGGGGCCGTGGAAGGTGATCTTGCCGCCCCGGTCGACGTCGATGACGTCGGCCGTGCCGGGGTCGGCGGGACGCTCGTGCGGGTCGGTGCGCTTGCCGCAGGTGAACACCGGCGGGTGCTCGAGCAGGAGCACGGTGCCGGGCCGCTCCCCGTCGGCGACGGCGGCATGCACCTCACGCTGGAGCTCCCAGGCGGCGCGATAGTCGAGGGCGTCAGGTCCGAGTCCGGCGATCGTGAAGTCAACCACCCGGCGAGCCTACGCCTGCGGAGGTCGCCTGTGGATGAGCGCCGACGTCCCGGGCGTCGACGCGCCATGCTGGAGCGGTGACCGTGCGCCGGACCATCCTGCTCGTCGTGGCACTCGCTGTGCTGGCGACGATGCTGACGGGTGTGCTGTGGAAGCTGGAGGCGCGACACGCCCCGACGGTGGTGGCCCAGGAGACGGGGCCCGGCTCGGCCCTGCAGCAGGCGCTCGCCGCGCTGCGAGGGTGGGACGCAGCGCGTGCCGCGGCATACGCGGAGGGCGACGTGGGGGCGCTGGGGGCCCTCTACGTCACCGGCTCGGGGGCCGGGCGACGGGACGTGGCCCTGCTGAGTCGCTATGCCGCCCGCGGGCTCGTCGTCCGTGACCTCGGCACCCAGGTCCTCCGCGCGCGGCTGCTGGAGGGCGACAGCGAGACGTGGCGTCTCGTCGTGACCGAGCGCCTGGCCTCGGGCCGAGCGGTCGGGGAGGGCACCGACCTGGCCCTGCCCCAGGGTGCCTCTCGGACCCGCACCGTCACGCTGGTCCGCGCAGCGGAGGGCTGGCTGGTCGAGGAGGTCCTGCCTGGCGCGCCCGGAGACCGGTCAGGTGCCGACGGGTCACCCGAGGGCGGCTGAGAGTACGGCGCGCACGTCGGGGTCGTGGAAGGTGTAGCCCGCGTCCGTCAGGGCTGCCGGACGGGCGTTGACGGAGCCCAGCACCTCGGGGGCCATCGCCCCGGCGGCCCGGCGCAACAGCGGCGACGGTACGGCGAGGAAGGCGCGGCGTGACACGGCACCGGCGAGAGCGTCGGTGAACTCCGCGTTGGTCGGGGTCTCGGGGCAGCACAGGTTGAACGGGCCGGACGCCTCCGGATGCTCGGCCAGGAACGCGACGGCACCCACCCAGTCGCGCAGCGAGATCACCGGGAAGTGCTGCCGGCCGTTGCCCAGCCGGGTGCCGAGGCCGAGCTTGAAGAGTGGCAGCAAAGGCTGCAGGGGAGCGCTGGCCCGGTCCAGCACAGGGGCGGTGCGCAGGATGCAGACCCGCGATCCCGCATCCACCGCAGGCTGCGCGGCGGCCTCCCAGTCCCGGGTCACGCTGGTCAGCAGCGCCTCGCCGCGGCTGTCGGACCGCTCGGTGAGCTCCTCGGCGCCGTGGTCGCCGTAGAAGGAGATCCCGTTGCCCGCGAGGAAGGCGGGCAACCGGGCGCCGGTCTGGTCGCCGGTCTGGTCGCCGGTCTGGGCACCGGACTGGGCGATCGTCTCGGCCAGCAGCCGGGTGGTGGTCACCCGGCTCGTGCGCAGCTGCTCGGCCCACGACTTCGAGTGCGGGTTGCCGGCGGTGGGGGAGCCCGCCAGGTTGATGACGACGTCGGCCGAGGCGATCAGGTCGCCGTCGATCTCACCGGCGTAGGGGTCCCAGACGGACTCGTCCGGCACGCCCGTCGCACGTCGTACGAGTCGGGTCACCCGGTGGCCGCGGCTGCGCAGCTCGCTGACGAGGTGGGATCCCAGGAACCCGGACGAGCCGGCGACGACGACATGCATGCCGCCAGCGTGACACACGACGCCCGATGGCCCTCCAGGATCGGAGGACCACCGGGCGGTGGTGGTGCTGGGTGGTTCGGGTGATCAGACCTCGAACTGGCCCGCCTCGAGACGCTCCTTGACCTCGGAGAGGAAGCGGGCGGCGTCGGCGCCGTCCACGATCCGGTGGTCGTAGGTCAGGGCGAGGTAGACCATGTTGCGCACTGCGATCGTCTCGCCGAGGTTGGCGTCGTCGATCACGACCGGGCGCTTGACGACCGTGCCCGTGCCGAGGATCGCCACCTGCGGCTGGTTGATGATCGGGGTGTCGAAGAGCGCCCCGCGGCTGCCGGTGTTGGTCAGCGTGAACGTGCCGCCGGACAGCTCGTCGGGGGTGATCTTGTTGGTCCGGGTCCGCTCGGCGACGTCGGAGATCTTGCGGGCAAGGCCCGCGATGGACAGGTCGCCCGCGTCCTTGATGACCGGCGTCAGCAGGCCCTTCTCGGTGTCGACCGCGATCGAGAGGTTCTCGCGGTCGTAGTAGGTGACCTCGCCCTTCTCCATGTCCACGCCGGCGTTGAGCGACGGGTGCTGCTTGAGCGCGTCGATCGCGGCCTTGGCGAAGAACGGCATGAACGAGAGCTTCACGCCCTCGCGCGCCGCGAAGTCGGCCTTGGCCTGGTCGCGGAGCCGGGAGATGTTGGTGACGTCGACCTCGACGACCGTGGTGAGCTGGGCCGCGGTCTGCAGCGACTCGACCATCCGCTGCGCGATGATCTTGCGCAGTCGGCTCATCTTCTCTGTCTTGCCGCGCAGCGGCGAGGGGGAGACCGGCGCGGCGGCCGGGGCCGAGCTCTCGGCCGGAGCCGCGGACGCAGCGGGAGCGGCCTGCGACTCCTGGGCCTTCGCCGCGTCGAGGACGTCCTGCTTGCGGATCCGGCCGCCGACGCCCGTGCCGCTCAGCGAGTCGAGGTCGACGCCGTGCTGGGCAGCCATCTTCCGCACCAGCGGGGTGACGTAGGCGCGGCTGTCGCCGCCCGAGGCGGACGACTCCGTCTGCTGCTTCGGCTCGGCCTGGGGCTGCTCGGGAGCAGGCTCCGAGGCGCGCGCGGCGGGCTCGGGCTTCTTCTCGGGCTCGGGGGTTGGCTCCGGCTTCTTCTCCGGCTCCGGCTCCGGCTCGGGCTCCGGCTCCGGCTCGGGGGCGGACTCCTGGGCAGGCGCGGGCTGACCGGAACCGACGATGGCGAGCTCCGCGCCGACCTCGACGGTCTCGTCCTCGGAGACCTTGATCTCCAGGAGCGTGCCGGCGACGGGGGAGGGGATCTCGGTGTCGACCTTGTCGGTGGAGACCTCGAGCAGGGGCTCGTCGACCGCGACGTCGTCACCGACCTGCTTGAGCCAGCGGGTGACGGTGCCCTCGGTCACGGACTCGCCGAGTGCCGGCAGGGTGACCGACGTGCCGGAGGCGCCGCTGTCGCCGCCGGAGGCGGCGGGCTGGCTCTGCTCCTCCTGGGCCGGGGCCTCCTCGGCCGCGGGCTCCTCGGGCTGGCTCTGCTGCGGCTCGGGCTGCGGCTCGGGCTCGGGCTGCGACTCCTGCTCGGGCTCCGCGGGTGCCTCCTCCTGCTGCTCGCCGCCGCCGGAGTCGCCGCCGCCCTCGCCCTCGTCACCGATGACGGCGAGGACCTCGCCGACCTCGATGGTGGCGTCCTCGTCGGCACGGATCTCCAGGAGCGTGCCGGCGACGGGCGAGGGGATCTCGGTGTCGACCTTGTCGGTGGAGACCTCGAGCAGCGGCTCGTCGACCGCCACGGTGTCACCGACCTGCTTGAGCCAGCGGGTGACGGTTCCCTCGGTGACGGATTCGCCGAGTGCCGGCAGTTGGACTTCGGTGGCCATGGAAGGTTCCTTCGCTCGCGTCGTGTGTCTGGTCGTCGTGTCTGGATGTCAGGAGTGGGCGTGCAGCGGCTTCCCGGCGAGGGCGAGGTGGGCCTCGCCGAGAGCTTCGTTCTGGGTCGGGTGGGCGTGCAGCATCGAGGCGACGTCCTCGGCGTGGGCCTCCCAGCCATAGATCAGCTGGGCCTCCCCGATGAGCTCGCCGACCCGGTCCCCGACGAGATGGATGCCCACGATGGGGCCGTCCTTCTCGCGGACCAGCTTGACGAACCCCTGGGTCTTGAGGATCTGGCTCTTGCCGTTGCCCCCGAGGTCGTAGGTGAGCGTCTCCACCGCCTCCTCGCCGTACGTCGAGCGCGCGGCAGCCTCGGTCAGGCCGACCGACGCGATCTCGGGACGCGAGTAGGTGACGCGGGGGATGCCGGCCTCGTCGAGCGGGCGCGGGGAGAGCCCGGCGATCTCCTCGGCGACGAGGATCCCCTGGGCGAAGCCGCGGTGGGCCAGCTGCAGCCCGGGGACGATGTCGCCGACGGCGAAGACGCCCTCGACGCCTGTGCGGCAGCGGTCGTCGACGAGCACGAACCCGCGGTCCATGGCGACGCCCTGCTCGTCGTACCCGAGCCCCTCGGTGACCGGGCCGCGACCCACCGCGACCAGCAGCAGGTCGGCCTCCAGGACGTCGCCGCCCTCGAGGGTGACCGCGACCCCGGAGTCGGTGTGCTCGCAGCTCTGGAACGGCGTGCCGGTGCGCATCGTGATGCCGCGCTTGCGGAACGCGCGCTCCAGGGCCTTCGACGACGCCTCGTCCTCGGCGGCCACCAGCCGGGGGAGTGCCTCGACGATCGTCACCTCGGCGCCGAAGCTGCGCCAGACGCTGGCGAACTCGCAGCCGATGACCCCGCCGCCCAGCACGATGACCGAGCCGGGGACCCGGTCGAGCGACAGCGCGTGGTCGGAGGTGAGGACCCGCTCGCCGTCGACGTCGAGACCGGGCAGGCTCTTGGAGCGCGAACCGGAGGCCAGCACCACGTGGCGGCCGGTCCAGGCCTTGCCGTCCACGGTGACCTCGCGCTGACCGGTGAGCCGGCCCTCGCCCTCGATGACCGTGATGCCGCGCGAGCGGACCAGGCCGGTGAGGCCCTTGAAGAGCCGTCCGACGACCCCGTCCTTGTAGGAGTTCACACCGGCCATGTCGATGCCGTCCAGCGTCGCGCGGACGCCGAACTGGTCGGCCTCCCTCGCGGAGTCGGCGACCTCAGCGGCGTGCAGGAGGGCCTTGGTGGGGATGCAGCCGATGTGCAGGCAGGTGCCACCGACCTTGCTCTTCTCGACCAGCCCGACGCTGAGACCCAGCTGCGCCGCGCGGAGGGCGCAGGCATAACCGCCGGAGCCCGCTCCCAGGATGAGTACGTCGAAGTCGGCGTCGGCCACCGTGGTCCTTTCCTCCCCCAGATCTCGGGCACGTGAAGTCGTGCCTGGTCGAAGTGCGGTCCATCTTTGCACTTCCACCCAGTCTTTCCACACCGGGTCTCTGGCGCGACAGGGCAGACTGGGGGCATGGGTTTGTTCGATCGACTTCGTGGCTCGCGCCCTCGCATGCGTCGTCCGGCTGCCGATGCGACACGCACGGGGTCGACCACCGTGCGCGCGTCGGACAACGCCGACCAGGTGCACCTGCTCGAGTTCGTCAAGCAGCACCGTGGAGTGGAGGGCTTCGTCGAGCCGCGCACCGCGGTCAGCGATGTGACACTGCTCCTGGTGGCCCACGACGGGGAGTGGACGCGCCGTCGGGTGCCGTCGGTGAAGTGGGCCCACGAGTTCGCGAACCTGCACCAGGTCCCGTCGTACGACGCGGCCGTCGTCGGCATCCCGCAGCGGATGCGCGACTACAACCGGCGCCAGAAGAACCGCTGACTCAGGCCCCGGCCTGGTCCTGGTCCTCGTCCTGGTCCCCGGCCTCGGCCTCGGCCAGCGAGCGCACGTAGTCGACGAGCGTGGCGGTGCCGAAGCCGGTGCCGCCCGCGGTCACGTGGCCCCAGGCGCCGCCGCCGTTCCAGGACGGGCCGGCGATGTCGATGTGGGCCCACGGCAGGCCGCCGGTGAACTCGCGCAGGAACGCGCCGGCGAAGAGCCCGCCTCCCCAGCGCACCCAGTCGTGCTGGGCGAGGTCCGCGACCTTGCTGCTGCGGATCCGCTCGCTCATTTCCTCGGGGATCGGCATCGGCCACATCGCCTCGCCGGCCCGCTCGCCCGCGTCGACCACCGCCGCGACGACGTCGTCGTCGCCCAGCACTCCGGCGACCTTGTCGCCGAGGGCCAGCACCATGTGGCCGGTGAGGGTGGCGATGTCGATGATGACGTCGGGCTCGACCTCTCCTGCCCGGCCCAGCGCGTCGGCCAGCACGAGGCGGCCCTCGGCGTCGGTGTTGGTGACCTCGACGGTCCGCCCGCCGTACATCGTGAGGACGTCGCCGGGGCGCATCGAGTCGCCGGAGACCATGTTCTCGGCCATCGGCGCGAACGCCGAGACACGCACGGGCAGACCCAGCGCCGCGATCGCGAACGTCGCCTGGATGACCGAGGCGGCGCCGGCCATGTCGCTCTTCATCGTCGCCATGCTGGAGCCGGGCTTGATCGTCAGCCCGCCGGAGTCGAAGGTGATCCCCTTGCCCACCAGCGCCACGTGGGCGACGGCGTCCTTCGGCTCCCAGGTCAGCTCGACCAGGCGCGGCGGGGCGTCAGATCCGCCGCCGACACCGAGGATGCCGCCGCAGCCGAGCTCGGCGAGACGCTCCTCGTCCAGGACGGTCAGGCCCACCTTGGGGGCGCCGCGGCCCTTGGTCAGCGTGGCGTGGGCCTCGGCGACGGCGTCGGCGAACTTCGGGGGAGTGAGGTCCCCGGGCGGGGTGTTGACCCAGTCGCGCACGCCGGCGACGGCGGCAGCGACCTTCTGCGCGGCCTCGAACGCCTCGCTCGCCTCGTCACGGCGGGCGATGGGGCTCAGCACCACCACGGTCCCGGCGTCGCTCGGGTCGGCCGCGGTGTCCTGCTTGTAGGTGGTGAACGTGTAGGCGCCGAGCAGGTGTCCCTCCGTGACCGCGCGGACCAGCTCGGGGGAGTCGGCGGGCAGTGCGAGGGCGACCGAGGCGGCGTTGGGTACGGCGCGGGCGGCGGCGCCCGCCGCGCGTCGTACGGCGACGGGGTCGAGGGCATCCTCCTGGCCGAGGCCGACGAGCACCAGCAGCGGCGAGGCGATGATCCCGGCCGTCACGACCTTGACCGCCTCGCCGGCCTTGCCGGTCACGCCGAGGGTGGCAAGCAGGGGGCGCAGCTTGCGGCCGTAGGCGTCGGCGACGTCCTGAGCGGCGGGAACGAGCCGCGGCCCCTTCGCGGTCTGCACCACCCCCGCCACCACGGCGTCGGCACGGGTCTTGGCGGGGCTGGCACTGCGCAGGTTGTAGGACGTCACCGAGGCAGGATAACGAGCGGCTCGCTGGGGTAGGTTGCGGCCATGGCTGAGCACACGAACCCGCCGTCGCTCCTCACCTCCCCGCTGCACGAGCGACACGTCGCCCTCGGGGCGAAGCTGGCGGAGTTCGGCGGCTGGGAGATGCCGCTGGAATACGCCACCGGGACGCTCAAGGAGCACGCCGCCGTGCGCGACGCGGTCGGCATCTTCGACGTCAGCCACCTCGGCAAGGCGATGGTCAGCGGCCCCGGCGCCGCGGCGTACGTCAACCGGACGCTGAGCAACGACCTCGGTCGGATCGAGCCGGGGCAGGCGCAGTACACGCTGTGCTGCGACCCCGCGACCGGCGGCATCGTGGACGACCTGATCGTCTACCTGCACTCCGACGAGAAGGTGCTGCTGGTCCCCAACGCCGCCAACACCGCCGAGGTCGTGCGTCGGCTGGTCGCGGAGGCGCCCGAGGGGGTGAGCGTCACCGACCACCACCGGGACTACGCGGTGCTGGCGATCCAGGGGCCCGAGGCCGACGCCCTGCTCGCCGCGGTGGGCCTGCCTGTGGGCCACGACTACATGTCGTTCACGGTCGCCGACTACGCCGGCAGCGGCGTCGTGGTCTGCCGCACCGGCTACACCGGCGAGCGGGGCTATGAGCTGATCGCGGGCAACGACGTCGCCGTCGACCTGTGGGACGCGCTGCTCTCGGCGGGGGAGAGCCTCGGCGTCGTGCCGTGCGGGCTGGGAGCGCGTGACACGCTGCGCACGGAGATGGGCTATCCGCTGCACGGGCAGGACATCAGCATCGACGTCACCCCCGTCCAGGCCCGCCTCGGGTTCGCCGTCGGCTGGAAGAAGCCGGAGTTCTGGGGCCGCGACGCGCTGATCGCCGAGAAGGAGCGCGGCCCCGAGCGTCTGCTGCGCGGCCTGCTCGCCGTCGGCCGCGGCATCCCCCGACCGGGGATGTCGGTGAGTCTGCTCAAGGACGTGCCCCTGTGCGAGATCACCTCCGGCACCTTCTCGCCGACCCTGCGCACCGGCATCGGCCTGGCGCTGGTCCCCACGATGGTCGCCCCCGACGCCCAGCTCGGCGTCGACATCCGCGGGCGCCGCGAGATCTTCCAGCTGGTGGAGCTGCCGTTCGTGGAGTCGCACGTGCGCTGAGGGGGGGTGTCGCTTTCCCCGGTCGACCGGGGAAAGCTGACGTTGTCCGGCGAAACTTCGCCCGACAACGTCAGTGATTGACAGGGCGCACTAACTCACCTTGCTCGACAACCACTTCAGTCCCGCCGGTCCCGCTCGTCAGTCGGTGCGCACGGGTGTACGACGAGTCCGGGCCGACGTTGTCGCTTTCCCCGGTCGGCCGGGGAAACCAGCAGCCCCCCGGACCCTCGCGACACGAACGCCGCGACGACAAGGGCGCCGGTGCGAGCGTCAGCGGCGGCGGGCCCGACGCTGGCGCTGTTGCGCCGTCACACCCTGGGTGCTGGACATGGCGTGGCCCCGGGTGCTCACGCTCACGGTGACGGTCAGGTCACCGCCGACATCGGCCCGGCGCAGCCGGTAGGTGGGCCGGGTGCCGACCGTCCGGCCGTCGCGCTGCCAGAGATAGACGTGGCGGATGTCGGTCGTCAGGTTGTACTCCCCGCGGGTCACCCGCACCCGCTGACCGACGCGCTGGGTGCCCAGCACCTGGGGATAGGTCGCGTTCACCGGCCACAGCCCGTAGGCGACCTCGGTGTCGACCCCCTCGACAGCCTCGCCTGCGGCGACCGTGATCGTGGCGGCCGACTCGATCGTGTCGGTGCCGTAGTCGTCCGCGGAGTACCACTGGGGGAGGTAGCGCCGTGCCCGACCGTCCGTTGTCGTGCCGCTCATCAGCAGCCTGTAGGTGCCGGGGCGGACCAGGAGCGAGAAGTCGTTCGAGCCGGCCCCGGGAGACGGGTGGACCTGCGCCAAGGAGCCCTGGGGCGTGTAGAGCTCCCAACCGGGCGCGAGGTCGGTGCGGGGTGCCCGCGGCGGTGCGTTCGGGGGCCAGCCGCCGTTCACCTCGCCGGAGATCCGCCCGGCCGGATCGAGCGCGACGTCGAGGCCCTCGACCGGCGCGCCGTCGCGGACGGTGACGGCGATGGCCTGCTCCGGGCTGTCCGCGTCCGGGTAGTACTCCGGGAACCACTCCACCGGCCCTGCGACAGGCCCTGGATCGGGGGCGACCTGCACCACGTGGGTGCCGTCGGGCACGTCGAGGGCCCAGCGCCCGGCAGCGTCGGTGAGCGTGTGCGCCCCGGACACGCGCACCTCGACGCGCGCCAAGGGCCGGTCGTCCGCGGCGGCGCGCACGGTGCCGCTGAGTTCCGCGGCAGGGGCGTCGACGGCCTCGTCGGGATGGGCGTGTGCCGCCGGGGCGAGGGCGCCCAGGAGGAGCGCTGCGCAGGACGAGAGCGCGAGCACACGGAGATGGCGCAGACGGAACACGGGAGCCCCCACAGGTCGGATGGCGGCATCGTACGCCCCGAACGAGAACAGTGTTCACGAAGTGGTCGGACAGGGCTCAGCAGCCGATGGCGGCGACCATCAGACAGGCCGTGAACCCGGTCTCCACCGCCGCGCCGTAGACGTCCCCGGTCACACCCCCGAACCGCCGGCCGGCGTGGACGGCCAGCAGCACGCCGGCCACCGGCCCGGCCACCGCGGCCACGGCCAGGGCCACGAACAGTCCGCCGGGCGGGACCTCCGGCTGCAGGAGCGCAACGCTCAGCACGGCCAGGAGAGCCGCGAGCAGAGTCGAGGTGAGGGCGAGCCGCGCCGACACGGTGCCGGCGACGGTCGCGCCCAGCCCGTCGGGACGTGCGGAGACGAACCGGGCCGTGCACAGCACGGGCAGCACGGCCCGGCTCGCCAGCAGCGCCACCGCCACGGCGGCCGGCCCCGCGCCCGACCAGGAGAGCTCGCTGAGCGCCGCCACCTGCACGAGCAGGGTGAGCACGAGCGTCGCGACGCCGAACGGGCCGATGTCCGAGCGCTTCATGATCGCCAGCGCGTCCTCGCCGCGCCGTCCGCTGCCCAGCCCGTCGGCGGTGTCGGCCAGGCCGTCGAGGTGCATCCCCCTGGTGAGGAGGGCGAGCGCGCCCACGACCAGGGCGGCCATCAGCAGGGGCGAGGCCTCGCCCCACCACTCCAGGGCGAGCAGGGGGAGGACGACGAAGACGCCGAGCACCACTCCGGCGAGCGGGGCGAGCGCCATCGCGCGCCCTGCGGTACGGCGGTCGACACGGCCCGGCGGAGGGACCGGCAGCGCGGTCAGCGTCCCGAGGGCGAGCCAGAGCGGGTCACGGCTCACAGGTGCACGACCCGGCCCGCGACGCACCAGCGCACGTCCTCGGTGGCGGCGGCGACGCGGGCGTTGAGGATCCCCATCAGGTCCCGGAAGCGCCGCCCGGCAGCGGTGTCGGGCACCACGCCCTGCCCGACCTCGTTGGTGACCGCGACCACGCGCCGCGCCGTGCTCCGCCAGGCGTCGACGAGCTCGTCGACCTCGGCGAGCACGGCCTTCTCGGCGCTCGGCCAGGCGTCGTCCGACCATGCGTCGTGCGCGTCCATCACCCGGGTGAGCCACAGGGTCAGGCAGTCGACGAGCAGCGGCGCGCCGGGCGTGCGCAGCAGTCCGGCCAGGTCGAGGGTCTCCACGGTCTCCCAGTGGGCGGGGCGGCGCTCCCGGTGCAGGCGGACCCGCTCGGCCCACTCCGCGTCCCCGTCGTGGCGCACCGGGTAGGACGTCGCGACGTAGAGCACCTGCGCCGAGCCGGCCAGCAGGCGCTCGGCCTCCTGGGACTTGCCGGAGCGGGCGCCGCCGGTCACCAGCGTCCGCAGGGGACCGAGATGGTCGGGCGCCGCGCGGGTCACCGGGTCGAGCAGCGTGCCGTCGTCGACGACCCGCACCCCCCAGTCGGCGAGACGACGGGCCAGCTCGGGCGTCGGAGGGTTGTGGTGGGACAGGTGCACGGCCACGACCTCGGTCGCCGTCGTGGTCGCGCCGACCTCGCGCAGCCGCCGCAGCTGTTCGGGGAACGTCGTGAGGTCGAGGTGGCCGGTGCCGGAGAGGTCGGTGCGGTCGCCGAAGGTCTGCTCCATCAGGACCGTCTCGAGGGCGGCGTCGCGCAGCGCCTCCACGGTCTCCTCGGGCAGCGGTCCGGTGTCGGTGGCGTGCAGCAGGCTGCGTCCCGAGGGCGTGCGCACGGCGTAGAGCACCGCGTCCGGCGCCCCGTCGCGGCCCAGCCCGGTGACGTGGGACGACGCCAGCACGCGCACGTCGTACCCGTCCAGGTCGAGGGTGTCGCCCGGTGCGACCGCCACGAAGCGCACCTCGGTGTCGTCGGCCAGCCAGGGGCGGCAGGCCTCGATGACGTCCGGCGGGCCGACGACGGTCAGCGGGCCGTCGTGCACCCAGGAGCGGTGCAGCAGGAAGGCCGGGGAGCAGTGGTCGGTGTGCTGATGGGTGAAGAGCACGAACCGGAGCCGGTCCAGCGCGACGCCGTGCCGGGTGGCCGCCGAGGGGGTCTCGGGTCCGCAGTCGATCAGCAGCACGTCGTCGACGAGCGCGGCGGTCTGCGCGCGGGTGCGACCGGACACGCGCTCGGCGGTGCAGGAGGCGCAGGTGCAGAAGGGGTTGGGCCAGCCGTCGGCTGCGCCCGTGCCCAGGAGGCGGACGGTCACCCGTGAACCTTATGCTCGCCGGCACTGTCCCCGGGCCGCCCTGTGCTCGGGCCGCCCTATGCTCGGGCCATGGTGAACCTTCCCGAGCAGCCCCCGACCTTCCGTCAGCCCGCCCCCGCGGAGCAGCCCTGGTGGTGGCGGATGGAGAACGCCGCCGGCGACGAGGTCCCCGTCCCCGACGAGCTGGCCGGTGCCCGCTTCGAGAGCCAGGGAGACGCGGAGTCGTGGGTCGGTGAGATCTGGGCCGACCTCGCCGAGCACGGCGTCGACGCGGTGACGCTCTTCGAGCTCGACCGGATGGTCTACGGCCCGATGTCGCTGCACGCCTCCTGACGTGCAGCCGGCCGACCTGCCGGCGCCGGTCCGAGGGGTCTGCGACGGCTGGCTCGCCGCCATCGACGCTCGGGCGCCTGGTTTGGTCGAGGGGCTCTACCTGCGCGGCGGGCTGGCGTTCGGCGAGTGGGTGGAGGGACGCAGCGACGTCGACTTCGTCGCGACGCTGAGCCGCCGCCCCGGCGACGCGGACGTGGACGCGCTCGAGGACTCGCACGCGTCGCTGGCGGACGACCTGCCCGGCGTCCCCTTCGACGGTCTGCACCTGCTGGCCGACGACCTCACCCGGCCCCCGGCGCAGTGTCCGGACGTGCCGTGCGTGCTGCACCACCACTTCGAGGCCGAGGCCACCCACGACGTCAACCCGGTGACCTGGCACGAGCTGGCCGAGCGCGGCGTCACCGTGCGCGGTCCGGACGTGGCGACGCTCGGGATCCGGACAGACCCCGCGGCGCTCGAGGCCTTCACGCGCGACAACCTCGACACCTACTGGCGCGCCACCGCCGCGGCGCTCGCCGCCCAGCCTGCTGAGGGCGCCCGCGAGGACGCCTGCTGCTGGTGCGTGCTCGGGGTCGCCCGGCTGCACCACCTGCTCGTCACGGGCGAGCTGACGACCAAGTCCGGCGCCGGGCGCTGGGGGCTGGGCTTCTATCCCGAGCAGTTCTCCCGGGTGCTGCGCGAGGCGCTGCGGGTGCGCGAGGGCGGGCCCGACGAGTTCGCCGACGACCCGTGCGCTCGCGGGCGCGACACGGCTGCGTTCACGACGTACGTGGTCGAGCAGGGAGTCGCCGGACGGCGTTAGGCTCACCCTCGTGCAGCCCTACCTCGACCTCCTCCAGCGCATCCTCGACGACGGCGTGGAGAAGGGCGATCGCACCGGCACCGGCACGCTGAGCGTGTTCGGCCACCAGATGCGCTTCGACCTGGCCGCCGGCTTCCCGCTGGTGACCACCAAGAAGGTGCACACGCGCAGCATCTTCGCCGAGCTGCTGTGGTTCCTGCGCGGTGACACCAACGTGGCCTGGCTGCAGGAGCGCGGCGTCACGATCTGGGACGAGTGGGCCGGCGAGGACGGCGACCTGGGTCCGATCTACGGTCACCAGTGGCGCTCGTGGCCGGCCCCCGACGGGCGGCACATCGACCAGCTCGCGCAGGTGGTCGAGCAGATCCGTCGCGACCCCGACTCCCGGCGCCACATCGTCAGCGCGTGGAACGTCGCCGACATCGACAAGATGGCGCTCGCGCCGTGCCACACGATGTTCCAGTTCTACGTCGCGCCCTCGGCCGACGGCGGGCCGGGCCGGCTGAGCTGCCAGCTCTACCAGCGCAGCGCCGACGTGTTCCTCGGCGTGCCGTTCAACATCGCCTCCTACGCGCTGCTGACGCACATGGTCGCCCAGGTCACCGGACTGCGGGTCGGCGACTTCGTGCACACCTTCGGCGACGCGCACCTCTACCTCAACCACTTCGACCAGGCCCGGCTCCAGCTGACCCGCGAGCCACGCCTGCTGCCGACCCTGCGCCTGGACCCGTCGGTGACCGCGCTGGACGAGTTCGAGCTCGAGCACATCGCCCTCGAGGGCTACGACCCGCACCCGCTGATCAAGGCGCCGATCGCCGTATGACCAGCCCCTCATGACCACGGCAGCCGGCAAGCGCGTCGTCCACGTCGTCGCGGTCGCCGAGAACGGCGTGATCGGCAACGCCGGCGACATCCCGTGGCGGATCCCCGGGGAGATGGCCCACTTCAAGGCCACCACGCTGGGCCACGTGCTGCTGATGGGTCGGGCGACCTTCGACTCCATCGGCCGGCCGCTGCCCGGACGCACGACGATCGTCGTCACCCGCGACCCGGAGTGGTCCCACGAGGGGGTCGTCGTGGCCCACTCGGTCGACGAGGCGCTCGCGCTCGCCGCGTCGTACGACGGGGACGTGATGGTCGCCGGCGGCGCCCAGATCTATGCGGCGACGATGCCGATCGCCGACGAGCAGGTGCTCACGCGGGTCCCGCTGTCCCCGCAGGGCGACACGCTCTACCCGCCGTACGACGAGAGCCAGTGGACCGAGACCCGCAGCGAGCAGCGTGAGGGCTATCGCGTGGTCTGGCTGGAGCGCCGCGGCTAGCGAGCAACCGCGGGGATGGCAGGGTGTGGGCATGGAGCTGCGCATCTTCACCGAACCCCAGCAGGGCGCCACCTACGACGACCTCCTCAGGGTCGCCCAGGAGGCCGAGCGACTCGGCTACGGAGCGTTCTTCCGCTCCGACCACTACCTCGCGATGGGCGGCGACGGGCTGCCCGGGCCGACCGACGCGTGGACGACGCTGGCCGGCATCGCGCGGGAGACCAGCACGATCCGGCTCGGCACGCTGATGACGTCGGCGACGTTCCGCTACCCCGGCCCGCTGGCCATCCAGGTGGCGCAGGTCGACCAGATGAGCGGCGGCCGCGTCGAGCTGGGGCTCGGCGCCGGCTGGTTCACCCAGGAGCACAGCGCCTACGGCATCCCGTTCCCTGACACCGGGGAGCGCTTCGACCGCTTCGAGGAGCAGCTCGCGATCGTCACGGGCCTGTGGCGCACGCCGGTGGGGGAGACGTTCAGCCACACCGGGGAGCACTACCAGCTCACCGACAGCCCCGCGCTGCCGAAGGCGACCCGCCCGTCGGGTCCGCCGATCCTCATCGGCGGCCTCGGCAAGCGGCGTACGCCGGCGCTCGCGGCCCGCTACGCCGACGAGTTCAACCTCCCGTTCGTCTCCGAGGAGGTGACCACCGAGCAGTTCGGCCGCGTGCGCGCGGCCTGCGAGAGCGCCGATCGCGACCCCGCTGACCTGGTCTGGTCGAACGCGCTCGTGCTCTGCTGCGGCGCCGACGAGGCCGAGATCGACCGACGTGCCCAGGCGATCGGCCGGGACAAGGCGGAGCTGCGGGAGAACGGCCTGGCCGGCACCCCCGCCGAGGTCGTGGACAAGATCGGTCGCTACCGCGAGCTCGGCGCGCAGCGCGTCTACCTGCAGGTGCTGGACCTCTCCGACCTCGACCACCTCGCGCTGGTGGCCGAGCAGGTGATGCCGCACGTGTGAGGCGATGGTCAGGATTGTCGGCTCCGCCCGATAATGTTGCCCCTATGAGCTCCCACGCCCCCGAGGCGCCGTTCGGCCGTGTGCTGACCGCGATGGCGACCGCCTTCCACGACGACGGCTCCGTCGACCTGGACGCGACCGCCCGCATCGCGTCGTACCTCGTCGACAACGGCCACGACGGCCTCGTGGTGTCCGGCACCACGGGCGAGTCGCCCACGACCACCGTGCCCGAGGACGGCGAGATCCTGCGCGCGGTCAAGAGCGCCGTCGGTGAGCGCGCCACGATCGTGGCCGGCGTCGGCACCAACACGACCGTCCACTCCGTCGAGCTGGCCCAGCAGGCCGAGAAGGCCGGGGCCGACGGGCTGCTGCTGGTCACGCCCTACTACAACAAGCCCTCGCAGAAGGGCGTGCTGCACCACTTCACCCAGGTCGTGGAGTCCGCCGACGTGCCGGTGATGCTCTACGACGTGCCGGGTCGCACCGGGACCACGATCGCGCTGGAGACCTACGAGGCCGCGATCAAGCTCGAGAACGTCGTCGCGGTCAAGGACGCCGTCGGCGATTTCGCCCGCGGGGTGCGCCTCACCCAGCTCGGCTACGCCGTCTACTCCGGCGACGACATCGCCAACCTGAGCTGGCTCGCGCACGGCGCGGCCGGGCTGGTCTCGGTCGTCGGGCACGCGGCCGGCAAGGAGCTCAAGGCGATGTCGGAGGCGTTCCGCGCAGGCGACCCGGCCGGAGCGCTCGCGATCCACACCCGTCTGCTCCCGGCCATCGACGCGGTGATGGGCGTGCCCAACTACGGCGCGACCACGGCCAAGGCGACGATGCAGCTGCTCGGGGTGCTGGACAACCGCAACGTGCGCAGCCCGCTGGTCGCCCTCGACGACGACGAGGTCGCCGCGCTGCGCGCCGGGCTCGCCGCATCGGGCCTGATCGACTGAGGAGTCCCATGAGCCACCCGCACCCGGAGCTGACCGCGCCTGAGCCCCTCGCCCCGGGAGGTCTGCGGGTGATCCCGCTCGGCGGCCTGGGCGAGGTCGGACGCAACATGACGGTCTTCGAGTACGACGACCGGCTGCTGATCGTCGACTGCGGGGTGCTCTTCCCCGAGGACCACCACCCGGGCGTGGACCTGATCCTGCCCGACTTCGCGGCGATCCGGGACCGGCTCGACCGGGTGGAGGCGCTGGTCCTCACCCACGGCCACGAGGACCACATCGGCGCCACGCCGTACCTCCTGCGCGAGCGCGGTGACATCCCGCTGGTCGGCTCTGAGCTGACGCTCGCGCTGCTCGGCTCCAAGCTGCGCGAGCACCGGCTGCGCGAGACCGTGCACCACGTCGTGCGCGAGGGCGACCGGATCGCGTTCGGCCCGTTCGACCTGGAGTTCGTCGCGGTCAACCACTCCATCCCCGACGCGCTGGCGGTCGCGATCCGCACCGGCGCCGGGATGGTGCTGCACACCGGCGACTTCAAGATGGACCAGCTGCCGCTCGACGGGCGGATCACCGACCTGCGCGCGTTCGCGCGGCTGGGGGAGGAGGGGGTCGACCTCTTCCTCACCGACTCGACCAACGCCGAGGTGCCCGGCTTCACGACCTCGGAGCAGGAGATCAGCCCGGTCCTGGACCGGACGTTCCACCAGAGCACGCAGCGGATCATCGTGGCCTGCTTCGCCTCCCACGTGCACCGGGTCCAGCAGGTGCTCGACGCGGCGGTCGCGCACGGGCGCAAGGTCGCCTATGTCGGGCGCTCGATGGTGCGCAACATGGCGATCGCCACCGAGCGCGGCTATCTCCACGTGCCGCCCGGGGTGCTGGTCGACGCCAAGGAGCTGGCCCAGCTCGCCCCGGAGCGCCAGGTGCTGATCTCGACCGGGTCCCAGGGCGAGCCGCTGTCGGCGCTGAGCCGGATCGCGCAGCGCAACCACCACTTCGTGCACCTCGAGGAGGGCGACACCGTCATCCTCGCGAGCTCGCTGATCCCGGGCAACGAGAACGCCGTCTACCGGGTGATCAACGGCCTGTCGCGCTGGGGCGCCCGCGTGGTGCACAAGGGCAACGCCCTGGTGCACGTCAGCGGCCACGCGAGCGCCGGTGAGCTGCTCTACTGCTACAACATCGTCAGGCCGCGCAACGTGCTGCCGGTGCACGGCGAGATCCGGCACATGCAGGCCAACGCGGCGCTGGCGCGGGCCACCGGCGTGCCGCCCGAGCGCGTGGTGATCGCCGAGGACGGGGTGGTCGTCGACCTGGTCGACGGGGTCGCCTCGATCGCGGGCAAGGTCGAGTGCGGCTATGTCTTCGTCGACGGCGCCAACATCGGCGGCGTCACCGAGTCCTCGCTCAAGGACCGCCGGATCCTCGGCGAGGAGGGCTTCATCTCGGTGATCGTGGTCGTCGACTCGGTCACCGGCAAGGTGGCCGCCGGGCCCGAGATCCACGCCCGCGGCTTCGCCGAGGACGACTCGACCTTCGACGAGATCAAGCAGCCGATCGTCGACGCCCTCGACCGTGCGGTCGCCGAGGGCGCTACCGACTCCTACCAGCTGCAGCAGACCGTACGACGCGTCGTGGGGCGCTGGGTCAGCCGCACCCACAACCGCCGCCCGATGATCATCCCGGTCGTCGTGGAGTCCTGACCCGGTCGTCCTCGCCGAGGCGGAGGACCGCGTCCATCTCGTCCAGCCCCACGGTGCCGTGCGTGATCCAGACGACCGAGCGGTCGCTGGTGACCGCGAGCAGCTCGGCCGCCACCGCGCGTGCGGTCGGCGTGTCGAGGTGGGCCGTGGGCTCGTCGAGCACGAGCACCCGGTGGTCGGCCAGGAGCATCCGGGCCAGCCCGATCCGGGCCCGCTCACCGCCGGAGACGGAGGCTCCACCGTCGCCGAGCCGGGTCTGCAGACCGGAGGGGAGAGCATCGAGCCAGTCGCCGAGCCGCGCGGCCCGCAGCGCCTCCTCGACCTGGTCGTCGTCGGCGTCGGGCCGGGCCAGGCGGACGTTCTCGACCAGCGTGGAGCCGAACAGATAGGGGTCGTCGTCCAGCAGGCCGACCACGCGTCGTACGTCGTCGGCGGCGAGGGCCCGCACGTCGCGCCCGCCGACCTCGTGGCGTCCGGCCGTCGGGGTCAGGAAGCGCACCAGCACGGCCGCCAGCGTGGACTTGCCACAGCCAGAGGGGCCGACCAGGCCGATCCGGCGGCCGGCGGGCAGGTCGAGGCTGACGGGACCGAGCACGTCGCGGTCCTCCCAGGCGGCGGTGACGCCGTGGAGCGCGACCGCCACGTCCTCGGGGGCGAGGCGGGCAGGCAGGGGCGTGGGAGTGACGGGGTCGGTGACCGCCGGGTCCATGGCGGTCAGCTCGGCGAGGCGTCGGGTGGCCGCACGGGTGGAGACCTGCAGGGCCCCGGCGTCCGCGACGGGGCTGAGGATGTCGACCAGCGCGAGGGGGAGCAGCACCAGCAGCGCCACGACCGGGCCGGAGACGGTGCCCTCGTTCAAGGCGCGGCCGCCGAGCGCGGCCATCGCCAGGACGCCGCCACCCGCGGCCAGCATCGGCCACATCCGGGCGAGGGCGAGCCAGCGGGTGATCCGGTCGGTGGCGCGGGCCAGCGCCGTGCCTGCCTCCTGCACGTGGGTCAGCGCGCGCTCGCCCGCCTGCCACTGCACGAGGTCGCGCGCGCTGGTCAGCAGCGAGAGGCTGCGTCGTGACAGCTCGGCGCGCGCCTCGATCCGCTGCGCCGCGTGTCGCGTCGTACCGAGGCGCGCGGTGGCCCACGCCAGCGAGCCGGTGACGAGCACCAGTCCGGCGACGAGAAGTCCGGCGGCGGGCAGGAACCAGGCGGCGACCAGCGTCGTCACGGCGCCGGCGCCCAGCCAGGTGGCCAGCGGCATCCGGACCCGCAGTCGGTCGTCGAGCAGCGCGTCCACGTCGTCGACCACGGAGGCCAGCAGGTCGCCGCGGTGCCGACCGAGCCGCCCGGGCACGAGCGGCACCAGCGCGTCGTACACGCTGGCCCGCCGCTCGGCGAGCTCACGCAGCGCCACGTCGTGCGACGCCAGCCGCTCGGCGTACCGCAGCGCCGGCCGCGCGAGCCCGAACGTGCGCACCCCCACGATCGCCACCATCAGCATCAGCACCGGCGGGTGCTCGGCGGCCCGCACGATCAGCCACCCCGCCGTCGCCGTCAGCGCGATCCCCGACGTGGACGCCAGGACGCCCAGGAGCGTCGCCAGCGCGAAGCGGGCGCGGGGGTGGTTGGGGGCGGGGTCGGGGCTGTCGGTTTCCCCGGTCAACTCACGCTTCCCGCACTTCCCACGCGATCCTTCACGTGGGAAGTGCGGGTTTCGTGTGTGGACCGGGGAAACCAGGGGCGCGTGGGACTCGTGCGACGCACCCAACGCCACCACGGAGTCGGCGGCGTCGACGAGGGCCTGGCTGTGGGCGACGGCGAGGACGCAGCGGTCGCGGGCGAGGTCGCGCAGGGTGCGCAGCAGCACCTCCTCGGTGGTGGCGTCGAGGTGGGCGGTGGGCTCGTCGAGGAACACGAACGGCCGCTCGGAGACGATCACCCGGGCCAGGGCCAGGCGGGCGCGCTGGCCGGCGGAGAGTCCCGCACCGTCCTCGCCGAGCGGGGTGTCGACCCCCTGGGGCAGCAGCGTCACCGCGTCGAGCAGGTCGACCCGGGCCAGGGCGTCGTGGACCGCGGCGTCGTCGGCGTCGGGGCGGCCGATGCGCACGTTGTCGGCGAGGGTGCCGTCGGTGAGCCAGGGGCGCTGGGACACGTGGGCGATGCGCGAGCGCCAGGAGTCGACGTCGATGGTGGCGAGGTCGACGCCGCCGACGCGGACGAGGCCACCGGCGAGGGGCACCTCCTGCATGAGGGCCGCGAGCAGCGTGCTCTTGCCACAGCCCGACGGCCCGGTGACGACGGTCAGCCCCCGAGCGGGGATGTTGGCGTCGAGGGCGTCCAGGGCGGCGACCTCGCGCCCGGGCCAGCGGACGCTCAGGTGGTCGATGCGCAGCGGGACCGGCCCGGAGGGCGCCGGCTCCGAGCCGCGCCCGGGCAGGGGAGCGGAGGTCAGGTCGTGGATGGCCTCGAACGTCGCGGAGCCCTCGGCCGCGGAGTGGAACTCCGCACCCACGCGTCGCAGCGGCCAGTAGGCCTCCGGCGCCAGCAGCAGGACGGTCAACGCGGTCTGCAGCTCCATGCCGTCGGCGGCCAGTCGCAGACCGACCAGTACGGCGACCAGCGCCACCGAGATCGTCGCGATCAGCTCCAGCGCCGCCGAGGAGGCGAACGCGAGCTTGAGCACGTCGGCGTTCGCGCGGCGGTAGCGGTCGGTGATCGACCGGATCCGCGGGGCCTGGGCCCGGGCCCGGCGGTGCGCGACGAGCGTGGGCAGCCCGCGCACGACGTCGACGAAGTGTCCGGAGAGCTGGCTGAGGATGCGCCACTCCTTGTCGGCGCGGTCCTTCGTGCTCAGTCCGATCAGGATCGCGAACACCGGGATCAGCGGCAGCGTCAGGACCACCACCAGCGCGGAGAGCCAGTCCTGCGTGGCGATGGCCAGCACCGTCAGCGCGGGCAGGACCCCCGCGAGCACCAGCGTGGGCAGATAGCGCGTGAGGTAGGGCTCGACCGCCGCGACGCCTCGGGTCGCGAGGAGTCCGAGCTCGCCGGTGCGGTGCTCGGCGAGGGTGACCGCGTCGAGGTCGAGCGCGCGGCGCAGGACGGTACGACGCAGGTGGGTGGCCACCTGCCCGGCCGCGCGGGAGGCCGCGGCGTCGACGAGTGCGCCGAGCACCCCGCGCCCCAGGGTGATGGCGACGAGCGCGAGAGCCGGCCCGCGCCAGTCGTCGAAGCCGACGCCGGCGCCCCCGTCGGATGGGCCGGTGACCAGGCGGGTCACGAGCATCGCGAGCGCGAAGGCCTGGGCGACGAGCAGCACGCCGGAGAGCAGGTTGCCCACCACGACGACGGCGAGGGAGGTCCGCGCGGGGCGCAGGTGGGGGAGGACACGGGGGTCGAGGGGCTTCACGCAGCGGTCCTGGTCTGTCGAGGTCCGGTCTGGGGCCAGCGTGACAGGCGGCGCCGCCCGCGGGGTCCACCCGCGGACGGCGCCGACGTCGTCACTTGCCGCTGGCCGCCAGCTCGGCGGTGGGGATGTGGTGCGTCGAGATGCGCTTGCGGAACACCCAGTAGGTCCAGGCCTGGTAGCCCAGCACGACCGGGGTGAAGATCGCCGCGACCCAGGTCATCACCGTGAGGGTGTACGACGTGGCGGCGGCGTTCGTCGTGGTCAGCGAGAACGCGACGTCGGTCGTCGAGGGCATCACGTCGGGGAAGAGCGCCAGGAAGAGTCCGGCGACGGCCAGCCCGATCGTGGCGAAGGTCCCGATGAAGCCCCAGCCCTCGCGGCCGGCGAGCGCCGAGACGATCCCGCCCACCAGGGCGAGGGCGGCGACGACGAAGGCGACCGCGGAGGCGACGGATCCCGTCTCGGCCTGGGTCCAGACCATGAAGACCACCGCGACCACGGCGGCCGCGACTCCGAGCTTGACTGCGAGGGCGCGTGCCCGGTGCCGGATGTCGCCGTCGGTCTTGAGAGCGATGAACATCGCGCCGTGGGTGAGGAACAGCAGCAGGGTGACGATGCCGCCGAGCAGGCCGTAGGGGTTCAGCAGCGTGAAGAGCGTGCCGGTGAACTCCTTGTCGGCGTCGATCGGGACCCCGCCGACGATGTTGGCGAACGCGACGCCCCACAGCACGGCGGGCAGGAACGAGCCGACGATGATGGCCGCGTCCCAGCGCCCCTGCCACTGCTTCTCCGAGCGCTTGTGGCGGTACTCGAAGCCCAGGTTGCGCACGATCAGTGCGAGCAGGATGAGCAGCAGCGGCAGGTAGAACCCGCTGAAGAGCGTGGCGTACCACTCCGGGAAGGCCGCGAACGTCGCGCCGCCGGCGACCAGCACCCAGACCTCGTTGCCGTCCCAGAGCGGGCCGATGGTGTTGATCATGACGCGGCGCTCGGTGTCGTTCTTGGCGAGCACCGGGAGCAGCATGCCGACTCCGAAGTCGAAGCCCTCGAGGGTGAAGTAGCCGATCCACAGGACGGCGATGAGGATGAACCAGACAGTGGTGAGTTCCATGGCGATGTCCTCAGTAGGCGAAGGTCAGGGGAGCGTCGTCGTCGGCCGGGGTGTTGCCGGGGTCCGGCGGCTCCTGGAACTCAGGGGCACCCGCCTTCACGTACTTCAGCGTGAGCCCCACCTCGATGACCATGAGCACCGCGTAGACCAGCGACAGCGAGAGCAGCGAGATCCAGGCCTCGGTGGTGCTGACTCCCGGCGACACGGCGTTGCCGACGGTCATCAGCCCGTAGACCACCCACGGCTGGCGGCCGATCTCGGTGAAGAGCCAACCCCACGAGTTGGCGAACACCACGGCCAGCGGCAGCGCGATGGCCAGGCGCAGCCACCACACGCTCGCGGGCACGGCGCCCTTGCGTGTCACCCACAGGATCAGGGCGGCGCCGGCCGCGGCGAAGAGGCCGAGACCGATCATGAAGCGGAAGCTCCAGTAGGTCACCGGGATCACCGGCACGTAGTCGCTCGCGTGGTAGTAGGCCGCGCCCGGGTCCTGGCCGTACTCCTCGGCGTAGGTCTCGCGCAGCTCGTCGATGCCCTTGACCTCGCCGTCGAAGCTGCCCGTCCCGAGGTAGGAGAGCAGGCAGGGGACCGTGACCGAGAACTTCTCCTCCTTGCCGTCGGGGGTGCCGACGGTGAAGATCGAGAACGGCGCGCAGCTGTCCGCGCTCTCGTAGAGCCCCTCGGCTGCCGCCATCTTCATCGGCTGGACCTCGGTCATCACCTTGCCCTGGAGGTCGCCGGTGATGGCGACGCCGAGCCCGGCGACCAGCGTCACGAGCGCGCCGGCGCGGATGCCCATCTTGTACATCGGTCGGTCGCCCTCGGCGGTCTTGCGGCGCAGGTAGAGCCAGGCGCTGACACCGAGGACGAACGCGCCACCGGTCATGTAGGCCGCGGTCATCACGTGCGGGAAGGTCACCAGCTGGACCTTGTTGAACATCACGGCCCAGAAGTCGACGAGCTCGGCGCGGCCGTTCTCGGGGTTGTACTCGTAGCCGACCGGGTGCTGCATCCAGGAGTTGGCCGAGAGGATGAAGTAGGCGCTGAACACGGTGCCGAGGTGGGCCAGCCACATCGTCGCGGCGTGCAGTCCGCGGGGGAGCTTGTCCCAGCCGAAGATCCACAGCCCCAGGAACGTCGACTCCAGGAAGAAGGCCAGCAGACCCTCGATGGCCAGCGGGGCGCCGAAGATGTCGCCCACGAACCGGCTGTAGTCGGACCAGTTCATCCCGAACTGGAACTCCTGCACGATGCCGGTCACCAGGCCGAGCGCGAAGTTGATCAGGAACAGCGTCCCGAAGAACTTCGTGAGGCGCAGGTACTCAGGCCGCTTCTTGACGACCCACATCGTCTCGAACGACGCCACGATCGCCGAGAGTCCGATGGTGATCGGCACGAAGAGGAAGTGATAGACGGTGATGATGCCGAACTGCCACCGGGCAATCTCGAGGACGTCCAAGGCGCTTCTACTTTCGGGAGCGGGACAGGCCCGTGCGGAACTGACTGGCTGTAAATTACTACAAGCGGTAGTAGATACTACGGTCGGTAGTAACTTTCTGGCAGGGCCCCTAGACTCGTCCTCATGGGTCGAACGTCCCGACTGGGTGAGCTCGAGCGCAGCGTCATGGACGTCCTGTGGGACGCCGAGGATGAGGCCTGGCTGACGGTGCGTGAGGTGCACGGCGTCCTCGCCGCCTCGCGCACGGCCGCCTACACCACGGTGATGACCGTCATGGACCGGCTGGCGCGCAAGGGCATGGTCGCCCAGGAGCGGGCCGGTCGTGCCTACCGCTACCGCGCGTCCTTCTCGCGCGGGGAGCTGACCGCCGACCTGATGCGCGAGGCTCTCGACGGGTTCAGCTCCGAGGACCGGGGCCGCGCCCTGGTCGCGTTCGTGGACGACGCGCGCCCCGAGGACCTGGCCGCGCTGCGTGAGGCGCTGGCCGCGCTCGACCGCTGAGGTGACGCCCCTGCTGCTGGGCCTGCTCGCCATGGCCCTGGCCGGGCCGGTGCCGGGCGTGCTGGCCCGCCTGCCCGCGCTGCGTCGTACGCCGCGTGCGGCGATGCTGCTGTGGCAGAGCGTGGCGCTCTCGGCCGTGCTGGCGGCGCTGGGGGCGGGGCTGTCCCTGGTCACCGAGTCGTTGGCCACCGGGCGCTCCTGGCGTCCCGAGGCCGGTCCGGCCGGCTGGGCAGCGGCGGGTCTGGCGCTCGTGGTGACGCTGCTGGTGCTCGGCCGACTGCTGCTCAGTGGCCATCGGGTGGGGCGCGGCCTGCGGGCGCTGCGTCGCCGCCACCGGGAGGTCCTCGACCTGGTCGCGCGCCGGGACCTGAGTCGCGAGCAGCCGGGGATGCGGGTCCTTGAGGACGCCGTGCCGGTGGCCTACTGCCTCCCCGGGGTGACCGGTGCTCGCGTGGTGCTCTCGGCGGGGGCGCTGCACCGGCTGGCCCCGGACGAGGTCGAGGCGGTCCTGGCTCACGAGCGGGCCCACCTCGCGGCGCGCCACGACCTGGTGCTCGAGGCGTTCAGCGTCCTGCACCGGGCCTTCCCCCGTTGGGTCTCCAGCGCCTCGGCGCTGCGGGAGGTCGAGCTGCTGGTCGAGGTGCTCGCCGACCGGGCGGCGGCGCGGGTGTGCGGTGCGCGGGCGCTTGCGCGGGCCCTCGTCGCGCTGGCCGAGGGGCGGGTGCCCACCGCCGCGCTCGGGGCGGCCTCCGCGGGCCTGGTCGTCCGGGTGCGGCTGCTGGCGGATGGGCGGCCGCACCGCCTGCAGGCCGCTGCGCTCGTCGTACTGGCGGTCGCGGTGCTGGCGCTTCCGACCGCGTTCATCGTCACGCCCTGGCTCGCTGCCCTGACCTGAGGCGCCGAACCGTCACTGCCTCCACGTCGTACGGCGTGTCTGGTCGAGGCAGTGACGGGTCGCGGGGTCTCTGGGGCAGGTCGTGGGCGACACGCTCCATGTGAAGCGTGATGCAGGTGTGACTTTCACCTAGGGTCAGAGCATGGCGACCCGTACGTCTTCCCCGCCGGGGTCGCGGAGCTCGAACACGTCTCGAGGCAGCAGCAAGAGTGCCGCCAAGGGCAGCTCGAGCACCCGATCCCGGAGTACCGGAAGCACCCGATCCACCGCGTCGCGCGGCAAGCCCCGCGCGACCACCAAGCGCGCCCCGGCGCGTCCAGCGCCCCGAGCGGTGCGCAATGGGCCGGGCCCCGTGGCCCGGCTCTTCAGCGCGCTCGCCCGTGCGATCGCAGCCGCCTGGCTCGGTGTCGCCCACGGTGTGGGAGCAGTCGCCCGCGGCATCGGCCGCAGCGCACGCGACCTGGAGCCCGAGCACCGGCGCGACGGCGTCGGGCTGCTGCTCGTCGCCCTCGCGCTCGTCGCGGCCGCCGCGGTGTGGTTCCAGCCGCCCGGCGGCTTCATGGAGTTCATCCGCACGATCGTCGCCGGCTCGGTCGGCAAGGTCGGCTGGCTGGTCCCGCTGATGCTCGTCTACGTCGGCTGGCGCAACATGCGCGACCCCGTGCACAACGGCCCGGCGGGTCGCCAGGTCATCGGCTGGACCGCCCTTGCCTTCGGTGTGCTCGGCATCGTGCACATCGCCAACGGCAGCCCGCAGCCGGTCCGCGGCGACGCGAGCTCGCTGCAGGAGGCCGGGGGAGCGGTGGGCTTCGTCGTCTCCAGCCTGCTGCTCGACCTGCTCCGCACGCCGTACGTCGTGGTGCCGCTGCTGGTGCTGCTCGCGGTGTTCGGGATCCTGGTCATCACAGCAACGCCCGTCTATCAGGTGCCTGCCCGGCTCCGCGAGTCTCGCGACCGCCTCTTCGGCATCACCCACGACGACGAGGACGACCACCCCACGCAGCTGATGCGCGCGCACGGGGACGACGAGATCGATCCCGAGCGCGGCGACCCGGCCTACGACACCCCGGTGCTCGAGGACCGCGAGGTCAAGAAGCGCCGCCGCAAGAAGGACGCCCTGGACGTGGCCCTCGCCGAGGGCACGGGTCCCGACCCGGCCGTCGACGTGATGGCCACACCGGCGGGCTTCACCGCGGACACGCCCGCTCCCCATGCTCCGGAGACGCCGTTGGTCGAGGACAAGCACGACCTCGTCCCGCCGCCGCACTCGCCGCTGCCGGCCCGCGTCGAGCAGCTCTCGCTCTCCGGCGACATCGCCTACTCGCTGCCCGGCAACGACGTCCTCGCTCCCGGCTCGCCGCACAAGCCGCGCTCCAAGGCCAGCGACGAGGTGGTCGACCGCCTCACCGCGGTGTTCGAGGAGTTCGGCATCGACGCCCAGGTGACCGGCTACACCCGCGGCCCGACAGTCACCCGCTACGAGGTCGAGGTCGGCCCGGCGGTGAAGGTCGAGAAGGTCACCGCGCTGTCGAAGAACATCGCCTACGCCGTCGCCTCCGCGGACGTGCGGATCCTGAGCCCGATCCCCGGCAAGTCGGCGATCGGCATCGAGATCCCCAACCGCGACAAGGAGATCGTCACCCTCGGCGACGTGCTGCGCTCCAACACCGCGCGCAGCGACCACCACCCGATGGTGGTCGGGCTCGGCAAGGACGTCGAGGGCGGGTTCGTCGTCGCCAACCTCGCGAAGATGCCGCACATGCTCGTCGCCGGCGCCACCGGCTCCGGCAAGTCGTCGTTCATCAACTCGATGATCACCTCGCTGCTGATGCGCTCGACGCCCGACGAGGTGCGGATGATCCTCGTCGACCCCAAGCGGGTCGAGCTCAACATCTACGAGGGCATCCCGCACCTGATCACGCCGATCATCACCAACCCCAAGAAGGCCGCCGAGGCGCTGGCCTGGGTCGTGCGCGAGATGGACCTGCGCTACGACGACCTGGCCAACTTCGGCTTCCGCCACGTGGACGACTTCAACAAGGCCGTCCGTGCGGGGAAGGTCGAGCTGCCGCCGGGCAGCGAGCGCGAGCTCGCGCCGTACCCCTATCTCGTGGTGGTCGTCGACGAGCTCGCCGACCTGATGATGGTCGCCCCGCGCGACGTCGAGGACGCGGTCGTCCGGATCACCCAGCTCGCCCGTGCGGCCGGCATCCACCTGGTCCTCGCGACGCAGCGGCCCTCCGTGGACGTCGTCACCGGTCTGATCAAGGCCAACGTGCCCTCGCGGCTGGCCTTCGCCACCTCGTCGGTCACCGACAGCCGGGTCATCCTCGACCAGCCGGGCGCGGAGAAGCTCGTCGGCCAGGGTGACGGCCTCTTCCTGCCGATGGGCGCCTCCAAGCCGGTGCGCGTCCAGGGCTCCTGGGTCAGCGAGGCCGAGATCGCGCAGGTCGTCAAGCACGTGCGCGGGCAGCTCGAGCCGAGCTACCGCGAGGACGTCACCGCCCCGGCCGCGGCCAAGCGCGACCTCGAGGACGACATCGGCGACGACATGGACCTGGTGATCCAGGCCATCGAGCTCGTCGTCTCCACCCAGTTCGGATCCACCTCGATGCTCCAGCGCAAGCTGCGCGTGGGCTTCGCCAAGGCCGGTCGTCTGATGGACATCCTCGAGAGCCGAGGCGTCGTCGGACCGAGCGAGGGCTCGAAGGCACGCGACGTGCTGGTCAAGCCCGACGAGATCGACGGCGTCATCGCCATCATCCAGGGGGAACAGTGAGTGCAGCGCAGGCCCGTGACCACCGACCGTCAAACCGGAGCGACCGCGTCTTCGTCCCGGAGCCGCTGGTGGCCGTCGACGGTCGCCCCCACTCCGACTCCGACGACGTGACCGACCAGACTCCCGTGCTCGGACATGGCGAGGCTCCCGCCATCGTGGAGGTACGACGCAACGCCGGCGTCTCCGCACTCGTCGGGGCGACCGCCTCCGCCGTGGCGATCGCCTACCTCGGCCGGGCCGCCCAGACCGGCGCCTGGCTCGACTGGGCACTGGTGGCGCTGATGGGCGCCCTGGGCTCCGTCCACCTGTGGAACCTCGTCGACTCACGCACGCCGTTGCTGGTCGCGGACGCGCACGGCGTGCGGATCCGGCTCGGCCGCACCTGGCGCGGGCTTCCGTGGGGTGCGCTGGACCGCGTCGAGCACTCGCCCCGGCGCGGGATCCTGCGCGACGGCCGGCTCGCGCTGGTCGCCCGCAACCCCGAGCGCTTCCTCGGCGAGCTCGACGCCGCCGGACGGCGCCAGACCCGGGTGGCGACCCGGCTGCACGGCGCGCCGTTCGCCGTACCCCTCGGCCTCGCGACGCGCGTCGTCGGCGCCGACGGCGACCTGACCGTCGCCCTCGAGCGTCTCGCCGGCGCGTCGGTCAACGTCGTCGAGCTGGTGCCCGAGGTCGTGGTGCCGGACAGCGACGACACCGCCGACGAGCGGTCGGCCGAGGAGTGGTCGGCCGTCGAGGCCGAGTCCACCGAAGAGCTGCCTGAGGATCTGGATGTCGAGGACGGCGACGCGCCGCTCCCGCGCTGGCGACGGGTCGGCCCGGTCGTGGCGCACGGCATCACGCTGGTGGCCTCACGGCTCCCGAAGCTGCCCGCCCGCACCGACTCGGAGGTCGAGTACGACGACGAGCCGAGCGACGAGCCCGCCGAGGCGGCCGCCGTCGACGACGTCCAGGAGACGTCACCCCTGACGGCCAGCGCCACGCCGGCCCCGCTGCGCGAGACGCGCTCGGGCGCGCGCGCCGAGATCCGCCACGAGGTCGCCACGTCCACGGCCGCCGAGCTGCCCGAGGCCCGCGAGCTGCGGCGCAACGGCAGCGTCAACCTGGTCGAGGAGACGCAGGTCTGGGGCGACCGGGTCCGCCCCATCGCCACCGGCGGCGACTCCGTCGAGCCCCTGGTCATCGACGACTTCGCCGTCGAGCCGGCCGCGGACCCTGTCATCGGGCCCGAGCTGTGTGCGGCTCGCACCCGGCTGTCGCTGAGCGTCGACCAGCTCGCCGAGCGCACCCGGATCCGCCCGCACGTCATCGAGTCGATCGAGGTCGACGACTTCGCCCCCTGCGGTGGCGACTTCTATGCCCGCGGTCACCTCCGCACGCTGGCCCGGGTGCTCGGGGTGGACGTGACGCCGCTGCTCGCGACGTACGACGAGCGCTACGCCGACGCCCCGATCAACGCACGCCGGGTCTTCGAGGCCGAGCTGGCCACCGGGGCCCACGGTTCCATCCGGGGCACGCGCGGCGGTCCGAACTGGTCGGTGCTGATCGCCGCGATCATGGTGGTCGTGCTGGCCTGGTCGATCGCCCGCCTGGTGATGGACACCCCGGTCGAGCTGCAGCAGGCGCCCGGGCTCAACGGCTCCATCGGCTCCGTCGAGGGCACGGGACCGGCCTCGGTCCCGGCCGTCCCGGTGGTGCTGCGCGCCACCAAGGGAGGCGCTCACCTCAAGGTCACCGGCGCCGGCGGCGCGATCGTGTGGGAGAACGACCTGGCGATGGGGGAGAGCAAGCGACTGCGGGTGGCCCCGCCCGTGCGGATCGAGGCGTCCGACGCGGGCGCCATCTCGGTCCTCGTCGACGGTGAGAGGCGCGGCACCCTGGGCAAGCCCGGGCAGTCGGGCGAGGGCGTGTTCGTCGTCCGTCCGTAGACGACGCGACACCTGTCACACGGTCGGGTGCGGCGCGCGTTTCGACGCGGCCGCGCCCGACCGTCATACTCGGAGGCGACTATGACGACTGAAGCGACCGCCCTCCCCGTGCCCTCCTCCGACCAGCTCTCCGCCGGCGATGCCGAAGTGCCGGCCCGACCGCTGCTGTCGGTCGCGATGGTGACCCTGGGCTGCGCCCGCAACGAGGTCGACTCCGAGGAGATGGCCGGCCGGCTGGAGGCCGACGGCTTCCGCCTGGTCGAGGACCCGTCCGAGGCCGACACGGTGATCGTCAACACGTGTGGCTTCGTCGAGGCCGCCAAGAAGGACTCCGTCGACACGCTCCTCGAGGCGGCCGACCTCAAGGAGACCGGACGCACCCAGGCGGTCGTCGCCGTCGGCTGCCTGGCCGAGCGCTACGGCAACGAGCTCGCCGAGTCGCTGCCCGAGGCCGACGCCGTGCTCGGCTTCGACGACTACCCCGACATCGCCGCCCGCCTGCGCTCGATCGTGGCGGGGGAGACCCATCACGCGCACACGCCGCAGGACCGTCGGCGCCTGCTGCCGATCTCGCCGGTGGAGCGCGACGCCAGCACGCTGAGCGTCCCCGGTCACGGCGTCGCCGACCTACCCGCCGGCGTCGCTCCGGTGAGTGGTCCGCGCACCGTCCGCCGCCGCCTCGACGGTGGCCCGATGGCGCCGCTCAAGCTGGCCAGCGGCTGCGACCGCCGGTGCACGTTCTGCGCGATCCCGAGCTTCCGGGGCTCGTTCGTGAGCCGTCGGCCCAGCGACGTGCTGCAGGAGGCGCAGTGGCTGGCCACCCAGGACGTGCGCGAGCTGTTCCTGGTGAGTGAGAACTCCACGTCCTACGGCAAGGACCTGGGCGACCTGCGTCTGCTCGAGACGATGCTGCCCGAGCTCGCGGCCATCGAGGGCATCGCCCGGGTGCGGGTGTCCTACCTGCAGCCGGCGGAGACCAGGCCGGGCCTGATCGAGGCGATCGCGACGACGCCCGGCGTGGTGCCCTACTTCGACCTCTCCTTCCAGCACGCGAGTGCGACGGTGCTGCGACGCATGCGCCGCTTCGGCGACCCCGACAGCTTCCTCGGCCTGCTCGAGCAGATCCGTGCGCTCGCTCCCGAGGCGGGCATCCGCTCCAACGTCATCGTGGGCTTCCCCGGCGAGACCGAGGACGAGCTGCAGACGCTGTGCGACTTCCTCGAGGCGGCGCGCCTCGACGTGACGGGCGTGTTCGGCTATTCCGACGAGGACGGCACCGAGGCCGCGACGTACGACGCGAAGCTGGACGAGGACGAGGTCCGCGCTCGCACCGAGCACGTGACGGGTCTCGTCGAGGAGCTCAACGCCCAGCGGGCCGAGGAGCGCATCGGCGAGCGGGTCATGGTGCTCGTGGAGTCGCTGGAGGACGGAGCTGTCGAGGGACGGGCCGCCCACCAGGGCCCCGAGGTCGACGGGACCACGCTCGTGGAGGGCGTGCCGAGTGGCGTGCGCATCGGCGACCTGGTGACCGGCACGGTGATCGGGACCGAGGGGGTCGACCTCATCGCCGAGGCGGACGGAGCCGTCTCGTGACGCCCAGCAGCGAGGTCAGCAGCGGGACCAGCAACTGGAACCTGCCGAACGCTCTCACCACCCTGCGCATCGTGATGGTGCCCTTCTTCGGCTGGGCGCTGCTCGTCGACGGCGGTGACTCGGTGCTGTGGCGCACTGTCGCCTTCGTCCTGTTCGGGCTGGCGATGATCACCGACAAGATCGACGGGGACATCGCGCGCGCTCGCAACATCGTCACCGACTTCGGCAAGATCGCGGACCCCATCGCCGACAAGGCGATCACCGGGATGGCCCTCATCGCCCTCTCGATCGTCGGCGAGGTGTGGTGGTGGGTGACCATCGTCGTGCTGCTGCGCGAGTGGAGCGTGACGCTCCTGCGCCTCTCGGTGCTCAAGTCCGTGGTCATCGCCGCCAAGCAGAGCGGCAAGATCAAGACGACGCTGCAGGCCATCGCCCTCGGCGGGCTCTCGCTGCCGCTCCTGCAGGTCGACGGCTCGCTCGATACGGTCGGCGAGGTGCTGTTCTACGGGTTCCAGGTGTGCCTGGCCGGCGCCGTCGCGATGACCCTGTGGTCCGGCTACGAGTTCTTCCGCGACGTGTGGCGTCAGCGGGACGCGATCCGCACCCGCTGAGGCGAGTCCTTCGACCGACGCCGACCGCTGTGCACGTCGTACGGCGAGGGTCTTTCGGCCCTGGGGTGTCCCGGTGCGAATTGCTCCACTGGGTGAGCGATTCGTGATGTCTTCGGATGTCTCCCGGAAGGGCCTGCGCCCCCCGGGATTTCGGCGCGTCCGCGAAACGAATGGCCCGAGATTTCCGTCATTCAATCGTCACAAGAAACGCCCTTCTCTGTCGGTCGGGCGGAGTTATGGTGACCCGGCTCCACCTTCGCGAACAGTCCTTCCGAAAGGTATGTGCCTTGTATCCCAGCCACACATCACCCGGGGTCTCCCCGGTACGACGGGGCCTGAGGGTCCTGACTGCGGGGGTGGGGCTCAGCCTCGTCGCCGCTCCGCTGACGCTCGTCGTCGCGCCTGCTCAGGCGGCCGACCCCGTCGAGATCCAGGTTCTCGGCATCAATGACTTCCACGGCCGGATCCTGCCGAACTTCGGCAGCCGCAACCTGGAAGGGGGCGCCGCTGTTCTCGCGGGAGCGGTCGACCAGCTGGAGAGCGAGCACCCCAACTCGGTGTTCGCTGCTGCCGGCGACCTGATCGGGGCCTCGACGTTCGAGTCCTTCATCGCCCAGGACAAGCCGACCATCGACGCCCTCAACGCGGCCGGTCTGGACGTGTCGGCCGCGGGCAACCACGAGTTCGACCAGGGCTACGACGACCTGATCAACCGCGTGATGGCTCCCGAGTCGGCGGAGAACCCCTACGGCGGCGCGAACTGGGAGTACATCGCGGCCAACGTCAAGATGAAGGCGAGCGGCAACCCCGCGCTCGACCCGACCTACGTGCAGACCTTCGGGACCGGTGAGAGCGCAGTGGACGTCGGCTTCGTCGGCGCCGTCACCGAGGACCTGCCCTCACTGGTCTCCCCGGCCGGCATCGAGGACCTCCAGGTCACCGACATCGTCGCGGCGGTCAACGCCGAGGCCACCGCGCTTGCGGCCGACGGGGTCGAGATCATCGTCCTGCTCGTCCACGAGGGCGCCACGGACACCAGCCTCGCCTCGGCGACGGACGCGGCGTCCAAGTTCGGCAAGATCGTCAACGGCGTGAACACCGACGTCGACGCGATCATCTCGGGTCACACCCACAAGGCGTACAACCACGCCGTGCCGGTCCCCGCCTGGGTCACCGAGGGTCGCGCGGTCACTACGCGTCCGGTGGTCTCCGCCGGCCAGTACGGCATGAACCTCAACCAGCTCCTCTTCGACGTCGACCCGGCCACGGGCGACCTCGTCTCGCTGGAGCAGAACATCCTGCCGCTGGTAGCCGGCGGCGCCGGGGCCTACCCCGCCGACGCCGATGTCGAGACGCTCGTCGCCGAGGCCAAGGCCGAGGCCGATGTGCTCGGAGCCGAGCCGCTCGGCGAGCTGGCCGGTCCGCTCTACCTGGCGCGTGTCGCTGACGGCACGGTGAGCCGCGGTGGCGAGTCGACTGTCGGCAACCTGGTCGCCGAGATCCAGCGCTGGGCCACCGAGGCCCCGACCTTCGGGGGCGCGCAGATCGCGTTCATGAACCCCGGTGGCCTCCGCGAGGACATGGTGGGCCTCCAGGACAGCGACCCCGCGACTCCTCTGGAGTTCCCGGCGACGTTGACCTACAAGCAGGCCGCGACGGCGCAGCCGTTCGCGAACACGCTGGTCAACATGGGGCTGACTGGTGCGCAGATCGAGTCCGTGCTCGAGGAGCAGTGGCAGCCCGCGGGCTCGTCGCGTCCGTTCCTCAAGCTGGGCACCTCGAAGGGCTTCGAGTACACCTACGACGCGGCCGCCCAGGAGATCACGGGGATGTGGCTCAACGGCACGCCCGTGCAGGATGACGTGACCTACTCGGTCACCGTGAACTCGTTCCTTGCCTCCGGCGGTGACAACTTCGCGACGCTCGCCGAGGGCTCCAACCCCAAGGACACCGGACGGATCGACCTGAGCGCCGTCGTCGACTACATGGACACCTTCGCCAGCGAGACTCCGCTGCCGGTCGACTACGCCCAGCACGCCGTGGGCGTGAGCTTCCCGGCCGAGGCGCCCGCGTCGTACAGCCCCGGCGACACGGTCGCGTTCGACCTCTCCTCGCTCGCCTTCACCGGTCCCGCCGACGTCCGCGACGACGCGGTCGAGGTACTGCTCCAGGGCAAGTCCCTCGGCACCTTCGCGGTCGACAACACGATCGGTACCGCGCAGTTCGACGAGCACGGCACTGCCTCGATCGAGGCCGTCCTTCCGCGCTACGCCGGTGACCCCGACTCCGTGACCGTGGTCGGAGCCAAGACGGGCACCAAGGTGGAGATCCCGATCGCCACCAAGTGGATGCCCAAGCTCACCTCGGTGGTGAAGGTGACCAGGTCGCCGAAGAAGGTCTACGCCAAGAAGACACGCCCGACCATGAAGGTGCAGGTCTCCGCCGAGGGCGAGCAGGTCACCGGCTGGGTCAAGGTGCGCACGGGTGGAAACCAGTACGTCCGTCGCGTCGTGGACGGTGTCGCCACCCTCAAGGTGGGCCCGTACGCCACGCGCGGCGTCAAGCGCGTCGTCATCCGGTACACCGGAAACGCGATGACCAAGTCGAGCCGGAAGATCGCCCAGATCTTCGTCCGACGCTGAACCTCACGTGGGGGCCCATCACGGTGGGCCCCCACGTGACTCGGCAGCGCACGCACTCCCTGCACCGCGCTGTCCGCACCATCTCCCTCTCGCTCCATCTCCCGAAGGGCTCATTCATGTCCTCATCCCGGAAGCGATTCACCTGGGCCATCGCCCTCGGTGTCGCAGCCACCGGTCTCGTGGCCCCCGCGGCCTCGGCCAACCCAGCAGGTACCGACCTCGTCATCAGCGAGGTGTACATCAACGGTGGGTCTGCCGGCGCCACCTACACCCACAAGTTCGTCGAGATCTACAACCCGGGTGACACCGCTGTGGACCTGTCGACGATGTCGCTGCAGTACCGACCTCCGACGCAGACGGCGACGGCACCCAACCGGGTGACGCTTGCCGGCTCCGTGCCGGCCAAGGGTCATTTCGTGATCCAGGGCGGCACTAACGGAGCCAACGGGGCCGCCCTCCCGTCGGCCGACCAGTCCTCCACGGCGATCAACCCCGGCAGCGGGGGCGGAACGATGTTCCTCGCGTCCACCACCGGAGCGGTCGACCCCGATCCTGCGGATGCCGGCGGTGCCATCGTTGATCTCGTCGGGTGGGGCACCAGCAACGCGCCGGAGACCGCCGTCGCCACCGGCAACGCGGTCGCGGCGAGCCTGCAGCGCCAGACCGTCGGCGGCGTCGCCAACAAGGACACCGACAACAACGCCGCCGACTTCGTCGCCTCTCTGCCGACGCCCGGCGCGGTCTACGCGCCGCCGCCGCCGCCGGAGAACCGCACGATCGCCGAGATCCAGGGCACCGGCCTCGTCTCTCCTGAGGCCGGCAAGAGCGTCATCACGCGAGGCGTCGTGACCGCGGCCTACCCCACCGGCGGCTTCTACGGCTACTACTTGCAGACTCCGGGCACCGGTGGCGCGCTTGACCTCGCCACCCACACCGCCTCCGACGGCATCTTCGTGTACCAGCCGAGCGGCGCCCTCGCGGTGACGCCAGGTCAGTACGTCGAGGTCACGGGCGCTGTCTCCGAGTACGCCGGACAGACCCAGCTGCGCGTGGCCGCGGCGGACGTCACAGTGCTGACGGACCCGGCTGCGCCGGTGGCGCCGGTCGTCACGGACTGGCCGGACACGGTGGCGGAGAAGGAGTCCCTCGAGGGGATGCTCTACACCCCGAGCGGCGACTTCACGGTCTCCAACACCTACTCCACCAACCAGTACGGCGAGGTCGGCCTGGCCCGCGGGAACAAGCCGCTGATCCAGCCCACCCAGGTCGCCGACGCGCAGGACGCTGCCGCGATCGCTGAGGTGACGGCCGACAACCTGGCCCGGGCGATCGTCCTCGACGACGCTGCGTCGACCAACTACACGGCCACCTCGACGAGCACCACCGTCTGTGGCACCCGGCCGACGCCGTGCCTGACCAACGGCGACCTCACCCCGCCGTACATCTCCAACACCGAGCCGGTGCGCGTGGGCGCGAAGGCCACCTTCGGCGCCGACGTCATCTTCACCCAGGGTGGCTCCACCTCCGCCCCGACCTACCGGTTCCAGCCTCTGGCACCGGTGCTCGGCCCGGACAACGCCGCCTCACCGGCGGTGTTCGCCAACACCCGCACAGCCGCGCCCGACCAGGCCCGGATCGACGCTCGGGGCACCTCGGACATCAAGGTTGCCTCGTTCAACGTGCTGAACTACTTCACCACCCTGGGTGACGCCGACGACGACGGTGTCGCCGATGGAACCTGCAGCCCCTACACCGACCGCGCCGGCGACGGCGTGACGGTGCAGACCGGCTGCGACTCTCGCGGCGCCTGGGATCCCGAGGACCTGCAGCGTCAGCAGACCAAGATCGTGGAGGCCATCAACGCCCTGGACGCCGACGTCGTGGGCCTGATGGAGATCGAGAACTCCGCGGCTCTCGGCGAGACGCCCGACGAGGCCACCGAGACCCTGGTGGCTGCGCTCAACGCCGACGCCGGTGGCGATGTCTGGGCGGCGAACCCGTCGTCCGCCGATCTTCCAGTCCCGGCCGACATGGACGTGATCTCCAACGCGATCATCTACAAGCGGGCCAAGGTGGACCGCCTCGGCCAGGCCCACGCGCTCGGCCACTTGAGCGCCACCGGGCAGGCCTTCGACAACGCCCGCGAGCCGATCGCGCAGGCCTTCACTCCCAAGAGCGGTGGGACCGCGTTCCTCTTCGTGGTCAACCACTTCAAGTCCAAGGGCTCGGGCGCCGATGACGGCACCGGCCAGGGCAACGCCAACCCTGACCGCGTCGCGCAGGCTGAGGCGTTGCGGGACTGGATCCCCAGCGTGCAGACCGTGACCGGCGTCCAGGCAATGCTGCTGGCGGGCGACTTCAACGCCTACGCGATGGAGGACCCGGTGCAGGTGCTCTACGAGGCAGGGTTCAGGAACGTCGAGCAGGAGTTCGGCGACGACGAGTACTCCTACTCGTACTCCGGACTCTCAGGATCACTGGACCACATCCTGGCGAACACAGCGGCCATGAACCTGGCCACGGGCGCCGACATCTGGAACATCAACTCGGGTGAGTCCTTGGCGCTGGAGTACAGCCGGTACAACTACCACGGCACGGACTTCCACGAGCCCACGCCGTACCGGTCCTCCGACCACGACCCGGTGATCCTGGGTCTCGACCTGGTGACCCCGACAGTGCCCGACCCGGAGCCGACTCCCGACCCGGAGCCGACCCCGGACCCGGAGCCGACCCCGGACCCCGAGCCGACCCCGGACCCTGTCCAGGAGCCGTCGCTGGAGGCCATCACTTCGAGCCTCGTCTACGGAACGGCCGGCTCGGTCTCCGTGACCGTCTCGGGCGAGGCAGACGGGGAGGTCCCGACCGGGACTGTCACCGTGCTCAACGGCGACACCGAGCTCGGCGGGGCCACGCTGGTCGCCGGTGCGGCTGAGGTGGTGCTGGCTGCGAAGAGCCTCACTCCGGGGACTCACACGCTGACCATCGACTACTCGGGCGACGCCGCCACCGCGGAGAAGAGCACCAGCCTCACCGTCACCGTGGGCAAGGCCGTGTCGACCACGGGTGCCAAGATCCGTCAGCAGAAGGTCAAGCGCAACAAGACCCGGGCGGTCCTGGCCGTCACCGTCGCTGCGGACGGTGTTGCCCCGACCGGCCAGGTCAAGGTCAAGGTGAGCGGGCAGGGCGTCCGCATGCTGAACCTGCGCGATGGCCGGGGGACCCTCAAGTTGGGCAAGTTCAAGCTGCCCGGTCGCAAGCAGGTGACCGTCACCTACCTCGGTGACTCGTTCACCGGCGGGAGCGAGAAGTCGTTCACCTTCCGCGTGGTGCGCAAGTAGCAGATGCTCCTGACAGAGGGTCGTCCTTCGGGGCGGCCCTCTGTTGCGTCTGTCGGAGTCGATGGTTTGCGACCGGGGATGGCTGGCTACTGTGCGCGCCATGAGCAGCAACTCCGACGGACCCCGCGACGTCGCCATCGCGGACCTGGCGACCAACCTCCACGTGCTCCTCCAGGACAGGGAGGAGACCCTGTCCACGGCCGAGTCGCTGACCGGCGGACTCCTCGCCTCCCTGTTGACCGACGCCCCCGGGGCCTCGGTGGTCTACCTCGGCGGCGTGGTCTCCTACGCGACCGAGCTGAAGGAGCGGCTTCTCGGCGTGCCGCAGGAGATCGTCGACGAGCACGGCGTCGTCTCCGCCGAGTGCGCGAGCGCGATGGCCGACGGCGCCCGACGGATCACCGGCTCGACCTACGCCCTGGCCACGACCGGTGTCGCCGGTCCCACCAAGCAGGAGGACAAGGACGTCGGGACCGTCTTCGTGGCCGTCGCCGCACCGAACGGCACCACGGTCGACGCGCTCACGCTCGATGGGGACCGCCACGCCATCCGCGAGGGCACCTGTGCCGCCGCGCTGTCGGCGCTGTCTGCCATGCTGCTGGAAGCGGCGACCGACTGAGTGGGAATCAACCCCCCTCGGGTAGCGTTGCCACACTGACACGGAGAGGATGTGCGCTCATGGTGCTGTTTCGTCGACTGCTCGGCGACGTGCTCCGCACTCAGCGGATGCAGCGCGGCATGACCCTGCGCGAGGTCTCCGCGGAGGCTCGGGTCAGTCTGGGCTATATCTCCGAGATCGAGCGCGGTCACAAGGAAGCCTCCTCGGAGCTCCTCGCCTCGCTGTGCTCGGCACTCGATCTGCCCCTCTCCGAGGTGCTGCGTGACGTCAGTGACGCCATCGCCCTCGAGGAGGCTGCGATCGCCCTGGAGACCGCTCGCCTGGAGATCCCGGCCGTACCGGTCGGCGCGCGTCGCGGCCGCAGCGGCGATGTCGTGGCCTCCGCAGCTTGATCCAACCAGCCTGACTCAGTCCGTAGTGGCGGGCTGGCAGCTCGGACACCAGTACGACGCGCGCTCGCGGCCGGGCTCGCCCCGCATCTCCACGGCGATCGTCGTGCCGCAGCGCCGACACGGCTGCTGGTCGCGCCGATAGACCCACATCCGCTCTCCGTTGCGCAGGGAGCCGGTCGTGGACTGGGTGGGGCGCTCGGCGTTGAGCTGGAGCATCTGTCGGGCCCGCCGCACCAGTCGGGGCAGGCCGGAGGCCTGGCCGACGCCGACGTGGGGATTCAGACCGGAGACGAAGCAGAGCTCGGCGGCATACATGTTCCCGATGCCGGCGAGGTTGCGTTGATCCAGGAGCGCCTCGACCAGCTGACGCTCCGGGTCCGCGCCCAGGCGGCGCAGCGCCTCGTCCTCGTCCCAGTCGGGGCCGAGCAGGTCGGGGCCCAGATGGCCGACCGCCTCCTCCTCAGTGGAGCGCGGCATCAGCTCGACCACGCCCAGCGAGAAGCCCACCGCCACCGAGCGCGGCACAGTGAGGACCACTCGGGCCTGGTGCGCCGGGCGGCGCCAGCGCTCCCCGGCGCGGTAGACGTGCCAGCTGCCCTCCATCTTGAGATGGGTGTGCAGCGTCCACTCCTCATCCCCGTCGATGCGGGTCAGCAGGTGCTTGCCCCGCGCTATGGTCTCGCGCACCGTCGCACCCGACAGATCGGCGGTGGCGTGCTGAGGCACTCGCAGGTCGGAGCTGAGCAGCCGCTGGCCGGCCAGCGCCTGATCCAGGCGCCGGGCGGCCCGGAAGACGGTGTCGCCCTCAGGCACGGATCCTCAGTCCCTTCGGGGTCGAGACGAAGCCCGCGCTCTTCAAGGCCTCCCGCAGCGGCGTCGGGCCGGAGCCCAGGAGGGCGGCGCCATCGGCCTTCTCGACGGTCAGCTTGCCCAGTGTCCCGCGACGGGTCGCCTCGGCGAGCGCCTGGACGGCAGGGGTGAGCACCTCGACGTCGTCGGACCAGGTGAGCAGCGTGCGGCCGCCGCGCTCGACGTACAGCACGAGGGCGCCGTCGACGAGCACCACCAGGGCCCCTGCCTTGCGCCCGGGGCGATGGCCGGAGCCGCCCTCGGCGGCGCTCTCGCGCTCCGGCCACGGCAGCGCGGCGCCGTACGGGTTCGCGGGATCGGTCGCAGCGAGCGCGACGGCGACCGGGACCGCGCCCGACGGGAGCTCGGAGAAGGTGCGCAGCCGGTCGATGGCGCCGGCGGTGCCGAACTGGGCGGCACCGAGTCCGCTCACGAAGTAGCCGCGACGGCAACGGCCCTGCTCCTCGAACGCGGAGAGGACCTTGTAGACCCCGGCGAAGGCGCCGGGAACGCGCTCGCTCATCACCGCTCCCCGGATGACCACGCCATGACGATCGAGGAGGTGCTCGGCCGTGGCGTGGGCACGTCGGGTGGGGTCGGCGTCGACGTCGGGCAGCAGCGCCCACCGGCCGGCGGTCTCCGGAGGACCGGTCCGCGACGGCAGTCGGCTGGCGCCACCGCGCCCGGCCATTCGTGCTCGTGCGGGGGGACGCCGCGAGCGGTGCGCCGGTGTGCCGGCTCGTGTCAGCGCACGCAGCGGGGTGAGAGTGTCGTTGCTGACGTGCCCGGCCCAGACCAGGTCCCAGAGCGCGGCGGCGAGCGCCTTGTCGTCGGTCGAGGAGACGGCGTCGGACAGCTGGCGGAAGAACCACGCGCCCCCCGGAGAGAGGGCCTCCAGGACGGAGCGGTGCAGCGGCGTCTCCTCCAACGGCTCCGGCGCGGGCAGGGTCAGGTGGGCCTGGTCGGCGAGGTGCAGCGAGACCCAGCCGTCGGCGCCGGGCAGCGGTCCGTGGCCGGCCCAGAGCACCTCGCCCGAGGCGGTGAGCTCGTCGAGGTAGGACGGCTCGTAGTCCCTCACCCGGGCGGCCAGGACCAGCGGCTCCAGCGCCGAGGCGGGGATGGCGCAGCCGGCGAGCTGGTCGATCGCGGCGAGCACCCCGTCGACGCCGCGCAGCGCACCGCGGGTCACCGGGCTCACGTGCTGCCAGGCGACCAGGAAGCGCCCCAGCGCCTCGGGCTCGACCGGCTCGACCTCCTTGCGCAGCCGGGCCAGGGAACGGCGACGGATCTTGCGCAGCACCTCGGCGTCGCACCACTCGGTGCCCGATCCCGACGGGCGGAACTCGCCGTCCAGGATCCGGCCCGCCGCGGAGAGCCGCTGCAGGGTGTGGCGCACGACCGCCACCCCGAGGGCATAGCGGGTTGCGAGCTCCTCGACGGTGAACGGGCCGTGGCTGCGGGCATAGCGCGAGACCAGGTCGCCCAGCGGATCCTCGACCGGATCCGCGAAGACGTCGGGCGTCCCGGGCGGCACCGGAACCCCGAGGCCGTCGCGCAGCCGGGCCACGTCCTCGATCGCGGCCCAGCGCTCCTCGCCGGCCACGCGCACCTCGACCACACGGCGTACGGCGTGGAGGTCGGTGAGCCACGGCGCAACGTCGTCGGCGACAGCTCGCTCGGCGATCTCAGCGGTCGTGAGCGGGCCGAGCAGGCGCAGCAGGTCGGCCACGCCCTCGGCGTCGCGGGCACGGCGGTCGGGAGCCAGCCGCTGCAGCTCGGCCTCGACCTCCTCGAGCACCTCCGGATCGAGCAGCTCGCGCAGCTCCGCTCGGCCGAGCAGCTCCGCGAGCAGGCCCTGGTCGAGAGAGAGCGCGGCGGCCCGGCGCTCGGCGATGGGGGAGTCGCCCTCGTAGAGGAACTGCGCGACGTAGCCGAAGAGCAGTGTGCGGGCGAACGGCGAGGGAGACGTCGTGGCCACGTCGGACACCACGACCTCGCGCCGGTCCACGCGTCGCATCAGGCCTACGAGGGAGGGCAGGTCGTAGACGTCCTGCAGGCACTCGCGGACCGCCTCGAGCACGATCGGGAAGCTCGGGTAGCGCACGGCCACCTCGAGCAGCTGGGCCGAGCGCTGGCGCTGCTGCCACAGCGGTGAGCGTCGGCCAGGGTCGCGCCGGGGCAGCAGCAGGGCCCGGGCCGCGCACTCGCGGAAGCGGGCGGCGAAGAGTGCGGACCCGCCGACCTCGCTGGTGACGAGGTCCTCGATCTCGTCGGGGGCGAAGACGATGAGGTCGCCCGACGGTGGCTCGGCGTCGGTGTCGGGGATGCGGATCACGATGCCGTCGTCGGAGGCCATCGCCTGGCCGTCGACGCCGTAGCGCTCCCGCAGGCGCGCATTGATCGCCAGGGCCCACGGAGCGTGGACCGGGGTGCCGTAGGGGGAGTGCACGACCAGACGCCAGTCACCGAGCTCGTCGCGGAAGCGCTCGACGACCAGGGCGCGGTCGCTGGGCAGCGTGTTGACCGCCTCCTGCTGCTCGGCGAGGTAGGCGACCAGGTTGCCCGCGGCCCACTCGTCGAGCCCGCCCTCGCGGGCCCGCTTGGTCGCGCCGTCCGGGGACATCGATGCCAGCTCGCGGGTGAACGCGCCGATCGCCTCCCCGAGCTCGGCCGGGCGCCCGAGGGCGTCGCCCTTCCAGAACGGCAGCCGGCCGGGGATGCCCGGAGCGGGCGTGACCAGGACCCGGTCGTGGGTGATGTCCTCGATGCGCCAGCTGGTGGCTCCGAGCGCGAAGACGTCGCCCACCCGAGACTCGTAGACCATCTCCTCGTCGAGCTCGCCCACGCGTCGTCCCGGGCCCTCGCCACCGACCAGGAACACGCCGTACAGGCCCCGGTCGGGGATGGTGCCGCCGCTGGTCACCGCCAGCCGCTGGGCGCCGGGCCGGCCGGTGAGCTGGCCGGTCACCCGGTCCCAGACGATGCGCGGACGCAGCTCGGCGAACTCGTCGGAGGGATAGCGGCCGCTGAGCAGGTCGAGGGTCGCGTCGTAGGCGCTGCGCGGCAGTCCGGTGAACGCGGCGCTGCGCCGGAACAGCTCGAACAGCTCCTCGACGTCCCACGCCTCGAGCGCGGTGGCAGCGACCACCTGCTGGGCGAGCACGTCGAGGGGGTTGGCCGGCACGTGCAGGGACTCGATGGCCCCGCTCCGCATCCGCTCCACCGCCACGGCCGTCTGGGCCAGGTCGCCACGGTGCTTGGGGAAGAGCACCCCGCGCGACACCTCCCCGACCTGGTGCCCGGCCCTTCCGACCCGCTGGAGCGCGCTGGCCACCGAGGGCGGGGACTCGATCTGGATGACCAGGTCGACCGCTCCCATGTCGATGCCGAGCTCGAGGCTGCTGGTGGCCACCACGCAGGGCAGCCGCCCGCGCTTCAGGTCGTCCTCGATCAGCGCCCGCTGCTCCTTGGACACCGAGCCGTGGTGCGCCTTCGCGATCACCCCGACCTCAGGACCCCCCGCGGACCCAGCCGGTTGAGGAGGTTGCTCTGGCAAACGTCTCGAAACCCCCGCCTGTCCCATGACCTGAGCGGGCACCCCCTCGGCGCCGTCGCCCCCCGCCCGCTCCGCCGCGATCTCGTTGAGCCGAGCCGTCAGCCGCTCGGCCAGCCGTCGTGAGTTGGCGAAGACGATCGTGGAGCGATGCTGCTCGACGAGGTCGACGACCCGCTCCTCGACGTGGGGCCACAGCGAGTTGCTCCGCTGCGGGTCCCCGGACTCCTCGTCGTACTCGTCGGGCGCGGTCATGTCCTCCACCGGCACGACGACCTTCAGGTCCCACCGCTTCTCCGAGGGGGGCGCGACGATCTCGACCGGTGCGGAGCCGCCCAGGAAGCGGGCGACCTCCTCGAGCGGGCGCACCGTCGCCGACAGGCCGATCCGCTGGGCGGGACGCTCCAGCAGCGCGTCGAGGCGCTCCAGGGAGACGGCGAGGTGCGCGCCGCGCTTCGTGCCGGCGACCGCGTGGACCTCGTCGACGATCACGGTCTCCACACCGCGCAGCGACTCCCGCGCCTGCGAGGTCAGCATCAGGAACAGCGACTCCGGGGTCGTGATCATGATGTCGGGCGGGGCCGTGGCCAGTCGGCGCCGCTCGGCGGCGGGGGTGTCGCCAGAGCGCACGCCGACCGTCACGTCGGGCACCGGCGTGCCGAGGCGATCGGCCGTGTGCCGGATCCCCGTCAGCGGCGCGCGCAGGTTGCGCTCCACGTCGACGGCAAGGGCCTTGAGCGGCGAGACGTAGAGCACCCGGCAGCGGTGCTGCTTGTCGGCGGGCGGCGGACCGGTCATCAGCCGGTCCAGCGACCACAGGAACGCCGACAGAGTCTTGCCCGACCCGGTGGGCGCCACCACCAGGGCGTGCCGACCGGCGCCGATCGCCTCCCACGCGCCCGCCTGCGCGGCCGTGGGCTCGGCGAAGGCGGCGGCGAACCAGGTGCGGGTCGGTTCGCTGAACCGGTCGAGTACGTCGGGCACGCCACCATCCTGCCGGACGGCACCGACACTGATGCTTGTGCTCTGGGCCGGACCGCCCGGCCGGACAAACCCCTTGCCGGGCTGTCGGTGCCGAGGACTAGGGTCACGCGACGTGGCAGATCTCCCAGAGTCGATGATCCACGCGCGTGACCTGCGCAAGTCGTTCGGCGACTTCGAGGCGGTGCGCGGCGTCGATGTCGACGTACGACGCGGCGAGGCGTTCGGCTTCCTCGGACCCAACGGCGCGGGCAAGTCGTCGACGATGCGGATGATCGCCGCGGTGTCGCCGCCGACGAGCGGGACGCTGCGCATCCTGGGACTCGACCCGACCACCCACGGCCCCTCGGTGCGCGCTCGGCTCGGGGTGTGCCCTCAGGAGGACACGCTCGACACCGAGCTCAACGTCCGCGACAACCTGGTCATCTACGGGCGCTACTTCGGCCTGCCGCGCGCCGAGGTCCGGGAGCGGGCCGACGAGCTGTTGGAGTTCGTCCAGCTGACCGAGAAGGCCAAGAGCAAGGTCGAGGACCTCTCGGGCGGGATGAAGCGGCGGCTCACGATCGCGCGCTCGCTGATCAACCGACCCGACCTGCTGCTGCTCGACGAACCCACCACCGGGCTCGACCCCCAGGCCCGTCACGTGCTGTGGGACCGGCTCTTCCGGCTCAAGCAGGCGGGCGTGACGCTGGTGCTCACGACCCACTACATGGACGAGGCCGAGCAGCTGTGCGACCGCCTGGTCGTGATGGACAAGGGCCGGATCGTCGCCGAGGGCGCGCCGCTGGCGCTGATCCGCGACCACTCGACGCGCGAGGTCGCCGAGCTGCGCTTCGGCATCGGCGAGCACGAGCAGCTGACCGAGAAGGTCGCCGACCTGGGGGAGCGGATCGAGGTGCTGCCCGACCGGCTGCTCGTCTACACCGAGGACGGCGAGGAGGTCGTCGCCAAGGTGCACGAGCGCGGGCTGCAGCCGGTCGCGGTCCTGGTCCGTCGGTCGACTCTCGAGGACGTGTTCCTGCGGATGACCGGACGGACGCTGGTGGACTGATGGAGACGCTCAGCAGACGCGAGGCCATCGCGCGTCAGGCGGACTACTGGTTCACCGTCTATCGGCGGACCTGGAAGGGCTCGGTCATCTCGTCCTTCGTGGCGCCGATGTTCTACGTCGTCGCGATGGGGGTGCTGCTCGGGGACTTCATCGAGGGGGATCCCGACCGGCTCGAGGGCGCCACGTCGTACCTCGCCTTCGTGGTGCCGGGGCTGGTGGCCAGCCACGCCATGCAGACGGCGGTGGGCGAGGTCACCTACCCGGTGATGTCGATGCTGAAGTGGCAGAAGGTCTACGACTCGATGCTCGCCACGCCCCTGCAGCCGCGCGACCTGGTCGCGGGGCACCAGCTGTTCGTGTTCTTCCGGCTGCTGACGACCTGTCTGGTCTACCTGCTCGTGCTGGTGCCGTTCGGGGTGTTCGCCACCTGGTGGGGCGCGGTGCTGGCGCTCGGCGCGCAGGTGCTGGTGGGCATGGCCTTCGCGACGGTGGTCTACGCGCTGAGCGTGCGGATGCGCTCGGAGGAGGGCTACGGCCTGATCTATCGACTCGGGGTCTTCCCGCTGTTCCTGTTCTCCGGTGCGTTCTTCCCGATCGCCAACCTGGGCAGTGCCCTGGAGTGGGTCGCCCGCCTCACGCCGCTGTGGCACGGCGTCAACCTCTCGCGGATGCTGACCTTCGACCAGGTGGACTGGACCCTCGCGGCGGTCCACGTGGTGGTGCTGGGCCTGGTCACGGCCGTGGGGTGGCGGCTCTCGGTGACAGGGCTGAGCCGAAGGTTGGTGAGCTGATGCTGGAGTTCGCCCCCGGCCCCCCGCCGGCGCCCCTCGGTCCCTGGCGGGCCACGCGCCTGCTGGTGCTGCGCAACTACGTGGTCTACCGCCAGGCGTGGAAGCTCTTCCTCACCGGGTTCCTCGAGCCGTTCTTCTACCTGCTCTCGATCGGTGTCGGGGTGGGGCAGCTCATCGACACCTTCGAGTTCAACGGCGAGCCGATCCCCTACGCGGAGTTCGTGGCGCCCGGGATGCTCGCCGCCTCCGCGATGAACGGCGCGATGATGGACAGCACCTTCAACGTCTTCTTCAAGCTGAAGTACAACAAGCTCTACGACCAGATGCTCGCCACGCCGCTCTCGACCTCCGACATCGCCCGGGGCGAGATCGCCTGGGGGCTGATCCGCGGGGCCAGCTACTCCGCGATGTTCCTCGTCGTGATGGCGGCGATGGGGCTCGTGGACACCTGGTGGGCGGTGCTCGCCCTGCCCGCCGCGCTGCTGCTCGGCTTCGCGTTCTCCGCGGTCTTCATGGCGATCACGACCTGGTTCACCAGCTGGCAGGACTTCGACAAGGTGACCTTGGTGCAGCTGCCGCTGTTCCTGTTCTCCGCGACGTTCTTCCCGATCACGGCGTTCGACGGCTGGCTGCGCTGGGTGGTGGAGTGCACGCCGCTCTATCGCGGTGTCGTGCTGTGTCGCGAGCTCACCACCGGAGCGGTGTCGAGCGCGTCGCTCGTCTCCGTGGTCTACCTGGTGGTGATGGGGGTCGCCGGGCTCTGGGTCGTACGCCGCCGGCTGGACGGCCTGCTGCTCAGCTGATGGCGTGGGCCGCCCCGCTCACTGGAGAGGTGATCCCCGGGTGAGCACCTATGCTGCCCATTCCCGACCTTCGGGGCACCACCGACCGAGAGGGGGAGCCGCATGGGTCTCTTCAAGATCAGTAGAAGTCCGCAGGCGCAGGCAGAACGGGATCTGAAGATCGGAGCTCGAAGCGGCCATCGGAGTCTCCGGGAGCTCAAGGAGCAACTGCACGCCGTCGGGGATCTCGGCCTCGATCTGGATGAGGCGAAGCGCAGCCCCAGCCAACGCCAGAAGGTCGACATCGCGACGCTGATCAAGGCCCTGAGCATCGCGACGGAGACCGCCGAGCAGGCACTCGCGGAGGTCATCGCGCTGCGCGAGGCCCTCGAGGGCAGCTGACGCTGCCGGGGTCTCCCCTCTCGATCCTCTGATCCGCTCGTGAACGGGGCCGAGAGATCAACCGATCCCCGACTCGAGGGCGGAGGTGCGCACCTCGCGGGTGTCGGCGTGGCAGAACACAGCCAGGGCGACCAGCCCGGCGACGACGCAACAGGCGGCCGCGCCCAGGAAGATCGTGTGCAGCTGGACGAGCCCGGCGTCCTGGAGGATCCGGCTGAACTCGGCGCACCGGCTGTCCCCTTGCCCGCACACCTCCATCGGCTCGGGGAGGTCGGCTTGCTCGGCGAAGTAGCGGCGCAGCCCGATGGTGGTCAGCACGCTGATGCCGACGAGCTTGCCCACTGTGCGCGCCACGATGAGCAGGGCGCTCGCCAGGCCGTGGACCGCAGGCTCGGTGGCCGACAGCAGCGCGGCGTTCACCGGAGCCATCGCCAGGCCGACGCCCAACCCCGCGGCGACCAGCGGCACCGTGGCCAGCGGGCTCTCGAGTGCCTCGAATGGCCACTGCGACATCCACCCGAAGCCGGCCGCGGAGACGGCCATCCCGAGGGCCGTCAACACCCCGGCGTTCATGCGGTGGGTCAGCCATCCGCCGAGGAACGCCCCGACGGGGAGACCGACGAGGAACCGCACCAGCACCAACGCGGCCATCAGCTGGGAGTCGTTGTAGACCGTTAGCCGGGCGAAGATCGGGATGTCCACCAGGGCGGCGATCACCGCCGCGCCGACGAAGAAGCTGACGACCAGTGCTCCCCACGCTGGCGTCGCGGACACCGCGTGCGGTGGCACCAGAGGGTTCGAGACCGACCGGTTGCGGAGCCAGAAGAGCGCGGCGGCGGCCGCGCTCAGCACCAGCAGCCACGGGCCGGCGGGCGAGAACACCTGCACCTCCGGGTCGGCGGTCGCGAAGGCGAGGATCACACCGGAGAGCACCACCGAGAGCAGGACGGCACTCAGCACGTCGACCTTGCCCAGGGTGCCCCGCCAGGACCGGAGATCGAGCAACGGACGGCGTGCCGTCAGGCACCGGAGCACCAACAGCAGCGTCAGTGCGAAGCAGGCCAGCGCCAACGGTGACAGCCACCGGCTGCTGCCGGCGACCGGGAGGAACGCGAGCCCTGCCGTGACGTCCGCCAGCAGCCTCCCGGGTTGAACCATCACCAGCAGCAGGCAACCGAGCGCCGCGGCCGCAAGGACCAGGCCCGGCCAGTCGACTCGTCGGGGCGGAGCGGGTTCGACGTCGGTGCCGGCCGCCCGCTGCCGGATGACCGCGGCCAGGACGAGACCGACGGCCAGGTTGATCCAGAAGATCGTGCGCCAGCTCCCGAACGCGAGCACCACCGCGCCGTAGACCGGCCCCACGACGTTCCCGAGCTCCTGCACGGCGCCGACCACGCCGAGCGGCACCCCACGGCGCCGGGGCGGGTACAGATCGGCCACCAGGGCGAGCGTCGGGGGCAGCAGCCCACCGGCTCCCACGCCCTGGAGGAGGCGGCCGACCACCACGCTGGGCAGGTCGTAGGCCGCCGCCGTCACCAGCGAGCCGAGCCCGAAGACGACGAGCGCGCCGACGAGCACCGGGACTCGGCCGCGGATGTCGGCGATGCGCCCGATGAGCGGCAGCATCGCGATGTAGCCGAGCAGGAACCCGGAGATGATCGGCGCGGCCTTCTGCAGGTCCTCCGCCGACAGGCCGGCCGACCCCATCATGTCGGGCAGCGCGAGCACGACGACGTAGTTGTCCGCCGCCGCGAACCCGACCGCGACCGCTGCCAGGCCGAGCAGGAGCTTGCCGCTCCGGTCGACCGTATGCTGCGCGGTGTCGGGCCCGGTCACGGCTTCTTGATGTCCGTGTCGGTCCCGTAGTCGTCCACGCTGACGGTGTAGTCGACCGTGCCCTTCGAGCCGTAGAACGGACCGGAGATCCTCACGGAGCGGAGCCGACCGTCCTCGTCGATCTGGAATGTGGTGGGGAACTCCGCGTCCGCGTCCGCGCTCGGGATCGATGCGATGATCGCCTCTCCCGGCAGCGAGCCGGTGTAGGAGCTCAGCACGGTCTCGCCGTCGCGGACCCTGTCGCCCTCCTCGAGGCCACTCACGCCCGTGAGCCAGGTGGAGAGGCCGGTGTCCGGGTCCATGAGCTGGGCCGGGTCCGGGGCGCCGTAGTCCGCGGGGTTCACCTCGGCGAAGGAGCGCGTGAAGGGCAGCTTGGCGTAGACCTTGCCGTCGACCGAGACCACAGGCACATCCACGTCCAGCCCGTTGACCGTGATGGTCAGGTCACCGTCGAAGGCCGGTGCGTGCGTTGCGACACCTGTCGCGTCCAGGACGCCGTCGACATCGTCGGGGAGCTCCTCGGTGCTCAGCGACAGCGTCACTCCGATGGTCTCGTCAAGGGCCTCCTTCGCCGCCGCGAGCACCTCCTCTGGAGTGTCGTCGGACCCGCCGCCGCCGTCGGAGCAGGCCGCGAGCGCCACCATCAGCGCCACGAGAGAGACGACCACGCGGGCGCGGCGGCGGCAGGGACGACGTACCAGCGCGTTCATGGGGTCAGCCTGACACGCAAGCGCGGAGTGCGCCTCACACTTCCCTCGCGCACTCGGATCAGCCGCGACCTTCGACTCTGGACAGGGGGAGCGCCTCGGCGCGACGCTGGCGCCATGGCGGCTGTCGTCGAGGTCAGTGGGCTGCGCAAGGAGTACGGCCGAACCGTGGCGGTCGCCGACGTCTCCTTCGAGGTCGAGCCCGGCGAGATCTTCGGCCTCCTCGGCCCCAACGGCTCGGGGAAGACCACGACGGTCGAGTGCCTTCAGGGCTTGCGGCGGGCGGACGCCGGCCGGCTCCGGGTGTTCGGGCTCGACCCGGGCGCGGATGCGATGAGGCTGCGCCGGCTGGTGGGCAGCCAGCTCCAGGACTCCGCTCTCCCGGATCGGCTGAGGGTCGGCGAGGCGCTCGAGCTGTTCGCCGCGATCAGTCCAGGTGGACCGCCGTGGCGCCGGCTGCTCGACGAGTGGGGCCTCGCCGACCGGCGCCACACGGCGTTCGCCAACCTCTCCGGCGGCCAACGGCAACGGCTCTTCGTTGCTCTGGCTCTCGTGTCCGACCCACGACTCGTCGTGCTCGACGAGATGACCACCGGCTTGGATCCCGCGGCCCGGCGGGTGGCGTGGGACCTGGTGTCGGCCGTGCGCGACCGGGGCACCACCGTCATCCTGGTCACCCACTTCATGGACGAGGCTCAGCGGCTGTGCGACCGCCTGGCCGTGCTGTCGCGGGGCCGCGTGCTGACCATGGGCACGCCGGCGGAGCTCATCGCCGCCCAACAGCCCGAGACCGTCGTACGGTTCACCGCACCGCCGGATGAAGACGTGTCCTTCCTCTGCGCCGTGGCCGGTGTCAGAGACGTCGGTCGGACCGGTGGCGATGAGGTGCTCGTCCGAGGTGGCGGCCCGTTGCTGGCTCGGGTCGCGCATGCGCTCGTGGAGCGAGGGATGGAGCCGGAGGACCTGACGGCACAGATGCCGAGCCTCGAGGACGCCTACCTGGCCCTGACCGGCGGGTCCGATCCGGGCGGTGCCTCGTGAGGGCCCTGGGCGCCATGACCTGGGTCGAGCTGAAGCTGTTCGTCCGCGAGCCGCTCACGGTGATGTTCGTCCTGGTGCTTCCCCTTGTCATGCTCTACGTCCTCAACGGCGTCTTCGGGAGCCAGGCGGATCCGACGGTGTGGCAGGGGCTGTCGCCCATCGACTTCTACACCTCCGCCTACGTGGCGCTCGTCGCGGCCACCGCCGGCGTCCTGTCACTGCCGGTGCACCTGGCCGGCTATCGGGAGCAGGGAGTCCTGCGCCGCTTCCGCGCCTCGGCGATCAGGCCCACGGCGCTGATCGGTGCCCACATGGCTGTCACGGTGGTTGTCGCGACCGCCGGCGCGGTCCTGCTCACGATCCTGTCCGTCGTGGCCTACGACGCGGCGCTGCCTGAGGACTGGGTCGGTGTGGTCGCGGCCTACCTGCTGATCGCCGTGTCGTTCGCCGGGCTCGGGGCGCTGCTCGGGTTCCTGCTCCCCACGGCGCGGGCCGCCCAAGGGCTCGGCGTGTTGCTGTTCTTCGTGTTCATGATGCTCGGTGGCGCCGGCCCGCCGAAGGAGGTCCTGCCCCCGGCATTGGCGCGCATCGCCGACGGCATCCCGGTCACCCACGCCGGAGAGCTGGTCCGTGGTCCCTGGCTGGGCGAGGCGTGGGACGGGCAGGCACTGCTCTACATGCTCGCGATGCTGGCCATCAGCCTGGGTCTCACGGCTTGGCTGCTGCGCAGGGAGGCCGAAGGCTGAGACCCTCAGGGCCTCAGTGCTCAGGGGCTCAGGGGCTCAGGGGCTCAGCGTGACCGGAAGCTGCTCGTAGCCGCGCAGGATGCGGGTGCTCCGACGTACGGCGCCGGGCTCGAGCCGCGGATCGGGATAACGCTCGAACAGGCTCCGCAGTCCGACCTCGCCCTCCATGCGGGCCAGCGCTGCGCCCAGGCAGTAGTGGCGCCCGGCGGAGAACGAGACGTGGTCGCGGGCGTTCTCCCGAGTGATGTCGAACCGGTCCGGCTGCGGGAAGACGCGGGGATCACGGTTCGCGCCGGCCAGCAGCGCGACCATCACGGATCCGCGCCGCATCGAGACGCCCGCGACCTCGGTGTCGGTCAGGGCGACGCGTCCGGTGAGGAGCACCGGCGGGTCGACTCGCAGCACCTCGTCGACCGCGTTGGGCCACAGATCCTCGCGCTCGGTGAGCAGCCTGCGCTGCTCGGGGTGGGCCGCGAGCAGCGCGATGCCGTTGCCGAGCAGGTTGACGGTGGTCTCGAAGCCGGCCGCGAGCACCAGCCCGGCGGTGGATCTCAGCTCGGTGTCTGTGAGGCTCACCCCGTCCTCCTGAGCGGAGACGAGCTGGCTGAGCAGGTCGTCGCCCGGCTGTCGTCGCAGGTCGTCGAGGTGCTGCCCCAGCCAGTGGTCGAACGCGCGCAGCGCCGCTTCGACATGACGGAACTCTCGCCAGGAGAGTCCGAGGTCGAGGCTGGGCGCGGCCGCGGCGCCGAACCTGAGTACCTTCTCGCGGTCGCGCTCCGGGACGCCGAGGATCTCCGCGATCACGGTGACGGGCAGCAGGCTGCAGTACGTCGCGACGAGGTCGGCCGGACTGCGTGGGTCGATCTGGTCGAGGAGCTGGGCGGCGATCTCCTCAGTGCGTCCGCGCAGCCTCTCGACCGCCCGGACGCTGAAGACACGCGAGACGAGCTTGCGGTAGCGGGTGTGATCCGGCGGCTCGGTCACCAACAGGGAGGGCGGGGTGAGGGGGCCGAGCGGCGCGTCCCGCATGGCCCACGTCTGCAGCCGGGCGAGGCCGCTTCTCCCGTTTGCGGGCACGACCCCCGAGCCCGCATCAGGGGTGGACAACAGGGCCCGCACTGCGGCGTTGTCCACGCTCACCGAGGCGTACCTCCCGCGGTAGAAGGGGCTGTGCGTGCGCAGCTCGTCCAGGACCGGGTCGAGCGCCGCCAGCCCGCCCGACTGGGTGGCGACGAACATCCGCCCATGGAGGTCGCCCTGCTTGGCTGATCGACGCAGAACCGTGCGGGGCACAGCGTGACCCAGGGACCAGCGCACGGCAGCGCGGGCCAGATGCACGGGGCTGAGCTGAATCACGCTGGGCCTCCTGAGCTCAGGGGAGGTTGACGAGCATCTTCTGGTACCACGCCATGTCGATCCACTGGTCGAACTTGCGACCGACCTCGCGCATCACACCCAGCTTCTCGAAGCCGACCGACTGGTGCAGGCGCTCGCTGGCAGGGTTGGGCAGCGCGACCGCAGCGATGGCGGTGTGCACGCCGGACACCGCCATCGTCTGAAGCAGGGCGGGGTAGAGCAGACGCCCGACGCCCAGACCTCGTACGGACCGATCCAGATAGATGGACGTCTCCCGGGTGAGGTCGTAGGCCGGTCGGGGACGGAACGACCAGGAGTAGGCGTAACCCACCACGGTGTCGGTGTCGTCGGTCGCCACCAGCAGATGGTCACCGGGGTGCTGCCCGTCGAGGCGCGCCCGCCAGTGGTCCATGTCGGGTGGCTCGAGGTCGAAGGTGGTGTGCGAGTGCTCCACCGCGTGCGTGTAGATCGCCGAGATCGCGGCGAGGTCGGATTCAATCGCGGAACGGGTCGAGAACTCGGCCATAACGGCCATTGTCCCAGCACCGGTGTCCCGGCGTTGCGGCGGCTGCGACAATGGCGCCGTGCTGACCCCTGACACCAAGGACTGGACCTGGGTCCTGGACCGCCCGTGCCCCGACTGCGGCTTCGATGCGCAAGCCGTCGAGGTGGCTGACCTGCCCGAGCTCCTGCGCGTCACGACGCTCGCCTGGAGCGAGGTGCTCCGCGCCGCCGCCGACGTGCGTGAGCGGCCCAGCGAGGACGTCTGGTCGGTGCTGGAGTACGCCTGCCACGTGCGCGACGTCCACCGACTCTTCGACGAGCGGCTGCAGCTGATGCTCACCGAGGACGCGCCGACCTTCGCGAACTGGGACCAGGACGCGTCCGCGATCGAGGGCGACTATGCCGCCCAGGACCCGACGCAGGTCGAGATCGACCTCATCGAGGCGGCCGGGACGGTGGCCGGACACTACGCCCAGGTGGCCCCCGAGCAGCTCGAGCGGCGTGGCCAGCGCAGCGACGGCAGCGCGTTCACCGTGACCACCTTCGGGCGCTACCACCTGCACGACATCGTCCATCACGTGTACGACGTGGGCTACGTGCTGCGGGGCACCGAGACCGGATGAGGCGGGCTCGATGAGGTTCACGGAGTTCTGGTCCCGGCTCGAAGAGGGGCTGGGCGTGCAGGCGACGCTCTTCGCCGAGCACCATGTCATCGCGGAGCTGGGCAATCGCACCGTCACCCAGGCCCTCGACGCCGGCGTGCCGGCGAAGGAGGTCTGGGCGGCGGTGTGGCGCGATCAGCGCCTGCCGGAGAGCCTGCGCTGAGGCAGGCTCACTCGTCGTCGTTGACGACGAGGGTCACCTCGATGTTGCCGCGGGTGGCGTTGGAGTAGGGGCACACCTGGTGCGCCTGCTCGGTGAGGGCCATCGCCTCGTCCTTCGACAGGCTCGGGAGCGTGACCTCGAGGGTGACGGCCAGACCGAAGCCGCCGCCGTCGAGGGCGCCGATGCTGACGCTGGCGCCGACCGCGGAGTCGGTCACGTCGGCCTTCGCCTGGCGCGCGACCATCTGCAGCGCGGAGTGGAAGCAGGCGGCGTAGCCGACGGCGAAGAGCTGCTCGGGGTTGGTGCCATCGCCGGTGCCGCCCATCTTTTTGGGGATGGCCAGGTCCAGGGACAGGCGTCCGTCGGGGGTGCTGCCGTGGCCGTTGCGGCCCTCTCCGGTGGCAAGGGCTTCGGCGGTGTAGATGGCGTCCATAGAGGCGTCCTTCGCTTGGAGTTGATCGGTGGGGATGATCGGCTCTTCAAGGTAGTAGGCAATTCAATTGTGCGCAATAGAAAACTTCCAGCGACACGCGGGGGTGAGCTGGGGGTCGAACACCTGTTCGGGCTAAGGTGTCTCCACAGGTGACGCAGGGGCGATGGTTGTCCCCAGGGTGACGGGGAAGTCCGGCACTGTCGGTGGTCTTGTCTAGCGTTCCTCCCACAGACGAACACGACTCGCTACACCACACCGTGGGCTCTTCATGAGCCCTGAGATTGGATGGAATGACATGGCCGCAGGAGATCGCAACAAGTCCTTGGACGCCGCACTGGCAGGCATCGAGAAGCAGTTCGGCAAGGGCTCGATCATGCGTCTCGGCGAGGAGACGCGCGCTGCGCTGGGCGTGATCCCCACCGGCGCGATCGCGCTCGACGTCGCGCTGGGCATCGGTGGACTGCCGCGTGGGCGCGTCGTCGAGATCTACGGTCCGGAGTCCTCCGGCAAGACCACGGTGGCGCTGCACGCGGTCGCGAACGCCCAGGCCGCCGGCGGCATCGTCGCGTTCATCGACGCCGAGCACGCCCTCGACCCCGAGTACGCCAAGGCGCTGGGCGTCGACACCGACGCCCTGCTGGTCTCGCAGCCCGACTCCGGTGAGCAGGCGCTCGAGATCGCCGACATGCTGATCCGCTCCGGAGCGCTGGACCTCATCGTCGTCGACTCCGTGGCCGCGCTGGTCCCGCGCGCCGAGATCGAGGGCGAGATGGGCGACAGCCACGTCGGTCTGCAGGCGCGACTGATGAGCCAGGCGCTGCGCAAGATGACCGGTGCCCTCAACAGCTCGGGCACCACGATGATCTTCATCAACCAGCTGCGCGAGAAGATCGGCGTCATGTTCGGCTCGCCCGAGACCACCACCGGTGGCAAGGCGCTGAAGTTCTATGCCTCGGTTCGCCTCGACGTGCGACGCATCGAGACGCTCAAGGACGGCACCGAGATGGTGGGCAACCGGACCCGCATCAAGATCGTCAAGAACAAGGTCGCCCCGCCGTTCAAGCAGGCTGAGTTCGACATCATGTACGGCAAGGGCATCAGTCGTGAGGGCGGCCTGATCGATGTGGGCGTGGATGCCGGCCTCGTCCGCAAGGCCGGCGCCTGGTACACCTACGAGGGCGACCAGCTCGGCCAGGGCAAGGAGAACTCCCGCAAGTTCCTGCGCGACAACCCCGACCTGGCCAACGAGCTCGAGAAGAAGATCCTCGAGAAGCTGGGTGTCGGCCCGCAGGTCGACGCTCCGGCCGAGCCGACTGGTGTCGACGCCTTCTGAGGCCGATCCGCGACGCAGGGACTCCGACTCGGTGACGACCGAGCCGGAGGATCCCTGGCGCGGTGACGTGGCGGCGGGGGTAGCTGCCTGGATCCGCTCGGTCGCCCCGGAGGCCGAGGTACTCCCGCCGGACCCCGTGGCCCTCGGCCCCGAGGCCGACCAGGAGGCAGTGGCGCGCAAGATCCTGCTCGACCAGCTGACCGGCCAGGCGCGCTCGCGCCAGGAGCTCAGCGACAAGCTGGCCAAGAAGAACGTCCCCACCGACGTGGCGGAGCGCCTCCTGAACCGCTTCGAGGAGGTCGGCCTGGTCAACGACCGGACCTTCGCCCGGGCGTGGGTCGAGAGCCGGCAGCCGGGCAAGGGGCTCGCCCGGCGGGCGCTCGCCCAGGAGCTGCGACGCAAGGGCATCGACGACGAGCTGGCCCGTGAGGCCCTCGACGAGATCGATCCTGCCGACGAGGAGGCCGCGGCTCGGGCGCTGGTGCGCAAGAAGCTGCGCTCGGTCGCCGGCCTGGAGCCGGACAAGGCGACCCGTCGTCTCGCCGGGATGCTGGCCCGGAAGGGCTATCCCGCGGGGCTGGCCTTCGCGGTGATCCGCGACGAGCTGCGCGCGGACCTCGACGTACCTGATCTCTAGGCCTGATCTCTAGGCCTGTTCTCTGGGCCCGACCTGTAGGCCCGGCACCGGCCGTGGGCCATGATGTCCGCATGAGCGACGAGCGCGAGGTCCTGACTTACGAGATGTTCGGGGCGGCGGCGCGCGACCTGGCGCAGACGGTGGTGGACGACGACTACGAGCCGGATCTCGTCCTGTCGATCGCCCGGGGCGGACTTGGGCTGGGGATGGCTCTCGGCTACGCCCTGGACGTCAAGAACCTCTCCGCGGTCAACGTGGAGTTCTACACCGGCGTCGACCAGAGGCTGGAGATGCCGGTGATGCTGCCCCCGACACCGCAGGCGGTGGACCTCTCGGGGGCCAAGGTGCTGATCGCCGACGACGTGGCCGACACCGGGAAGACGCTGGAGCTGGTGCGCGCCTACTGCGCCGACCACGTCGCCGACGTCCGGATGGCCGTGATCTATGAGAAGTCGCGCTCGATCGTGAAGCCGGACTACGTCTGGCGCCGTACCGACCGGTGGATCGACTTCCCGTGGTCGTGCCTGCCCCCCGTGCGAAAGGGCTTCTGACATGCGCTCGGCACACCTTCGCCTCCCACCCGGCCCGGTCACCCTCGCCGATCTGCCCACCAACGCGGCCCCCGGTTTCGCGGGTGACAAGACGGAGGGCAAGCAGGCGCTGAGGGACCTGGGCCCCGGTCTTGCCGACATGCAGGAGCAGCTCTTCGCGCGGCGCACGACCGACTCCCAGCGGCGGGTCCTGCTGGTGCTGCAGGGGATGGACACCTCCGGCAAGGGCGGGGTCGTGCGCAAGGCGATCGGCCTGGTGGACCCGCAGGGCGTGCGGATCACGTCGTTCAAGGCCCCGACCGAGGAGGAGCGGGCGCAGGACTTCCTGGTCCGGATCCGCCAGGCGGTGCCGGAGCCGGGCTACATCGGCGTCTTCGACCGCTCCCACTACGAGGACGTCCTCATCGCCCGCGTGCGAGGGCTCGCCGACCCGGCGGAGATCGAGCGGCGCTACGAGGCGATCAACGAGTTCGAGGCCGACCTCACCGACCGCGGGGTGAGCATCGTGAAGTGCATGCTGCACGTCTCTGCTGGTGAACAGCACAAGCGTCTGCTCGCCCGTCTCGACGACCCCACGAAGCACTGGAAGTTCCACCCGGGCGACATCGACGAGCGTCAGCTGTGGCCCGACTACCAGCGCGCCTACGAGATCGCCCTGGAGCGGACCAACACCGAGCAGGCCCCGTGGCACGTGATCCCCAGCGACAAGAAGTGGTATCGCAACCTCGCCGTCGCCTCCCTCCTGCACGAGGTCCTGTCGGGCATGGATCTGGACTGGCCGGCGGCGGACTTCGACGTCAAGGAGCAGCGAGCACGGCTCGAGGCCGAAGAAGGGCTGGCATGATCCCGACCGTCTCGGTCATCCGCTACGTCACGCCGTTGCGTGAGGGCGGAAGCCTGCCGGGCATCGTCGAGGCCGATGACCTGGGCACCTACGTGTGCAAGTTCCGCGGGGCCGGTCAGGGGCTGCGCGTGCTGGTCGCCGAGGTCGTCGCGGCCGGTCTCGCGCGGCGCATCGGTCTGCGCACCCCCCGGCTGGTGGCGCTGCAGCTCGACGCCGACATCGCCCGCTATGAGGCCGACGAGGAGGTCCAGGACCTCATCAACGCCAGCCTCGGACTCAACCTGGGTGTCGACTTCCTCCCCGGTGCCTTCGGCTTCGACGGGGATCTCCACACCGGTGACGGCGTGGCGGCGAAGGTGCTCTGGCTCGACGCGTTCTGCGCCAACGTCGACCGGAGCTGGCGCAACCCCAACCTGCTGATGTGGCACGGCGACCTGTGGGTGATCGACCACGGTGCGTCGCTGTACTTCCACCACGCGTGGTCGGGCGGGATCACCGACCCGGCGCGCTTCGCTCGACAGCCCTGGGACGTGTCCGACCACGTCCTGGGGGCGCACGTGCCTCGGCTGAAGGAGGCGGACGCGGAGATCTCGGCCCTGCTCGGGGAGGAGGCCTTCGTCGAGGTGCTCGAGGAGGTTCCGGACGAGTGGCTGGAAGCGGTGCCTGGGGCCGAGACCCCTGCGGCGGTGCGTGCTGCCTACGTGAAGTTTCTGACGGCTCGCTTCGCCACCCGAGACTGGCTGCCCACCGCTCAGGACGACGCCGCCGGGGGAGGAGCCTCATGACCAAGCTGGCCTACCAGTACGTCGTGCTCCGCGCGGTGCCCCGCGCCGACCGCGAGGAGTTCCTCAACGTGGGCGTGGTCGTCTACTGCCAGGCGGCCGAGATCCTGGGCATGGCCTCGCACGTCGACCCCGACCGGCTGCGAGCCCTCGGCCCCGCGCTCGACGTCCGCAGCGTCCGCGCGGCGCTCGACTTCGTCGACGGCGTCTGCTCCGGGGACTCACGAGGCGGTGCGGCAGCCACCCGCCCGATCGGCACCCGCTTCGGCTTCCTCAAGGCGCCCAAGAGCACGGTGCTCCAGCCGGGCCCGGTGCACAGCGGCCTCACCGAGGATCCGGCCGCCGAGCTCACCCGCCTCCTGGACTGCCTGGTCCGCTAACCCAGGCACCCCCACACCCCCCCGCCGAGTCGGCGCAATTCCACCGCCGAGTCGGCGCATCTTCACCGTCGAGTCGGCGCATCTTCACCGCTCCGCGACGTACACCCATGCCGCCGGTCGTGTGCCCAGGGGCGCGCGATAGCGCGTTCTCAGGCACACGACCCGGGCGTGCGGGGCGGGGTCAGACGGGGACGAGCTCCACGGCGCCCACGGCGTAGCGGGCCAGGATGGTGCGGGCGAGCTCCGGGTGGGCGCCCAACGGGGCGGAGACGGCGACGGCTCCGGCCTCGAAGGCCAGCTCCGACGCCCGGTCGGGCAGGAAGCCCGGGGCGAGGAACAGCGAGGCGACAGCGATGTGGCGACGGCCCTCGGCGCGGAACTGCCGGACCGCCTCGCCGGTGGCCGGCGGCGCGGCCGAGGCGAAGGCCGCAGTCACCGGCAGCTTGTGGTGTGCGCCCCAGACCCGGGCGAGCCGGGCCACGGCCTGGTTGGCCAGCGGGTCGCTCGAGCCGGCGGCCGCCAGCACGAGGGCATCGAGCTCGCGCACCCGGGCCTCGCTGAGCGCGGCGCGCAGTCGGATGTCGAGGACCTCGAGGAAGGACTTCTCCAGGCCGAGGATGTCGCTCGCCCGGATCCGCAGACCCTCGTGGCGGGCGGTGGCCTCGGCGATGGCCGCGGGGACGTCGACCTTCGCGTGGTAGGCGTCGTTGAGCAGCAGCGGGACCACGACGATCTCGTCGAAGCCGGCCTTCACCAGGCGATCGACCACGGTCGAGAACGACGGCCGGGACAGCTCGAGGAAGGCGGCCTCGATCCGCAGGTCGGGGCGCATCTTGCGAACCTCGCCGATCAGCGCGTTGATCGTTGCTGCGGAGCGGGGGTCGCGGCTCCCGTGAGCCAGGGCCACCAGGGCGGGTGCGGCCATCAGAGCGGTCTCCCATCGGGGGTGGAGGCGAAGCGGCTGACGACGTTGTCAGCCAGATTGGTGTCAGCCAGGGGGTGAGGCAGTCCGGGGGTCCTCATGTGTGGATTCCGCACTCGGTCTTGTTGGTGCCTGCCCAGCGCCCGCTGCGCGGGTCCTCGCCGGGAGCCACGCGTCGCGTGCACGGCCAGCATCCGATCGACGGGTAGCCGTCGTAGACGAGCGGGTTGACCAGCACGCCGTTGTCGGCGATGTAGCGCTCGACCTGCTCGTCGCTCCAGCGTGCCAGCGGCGAGACCTTGACCTTGCCCTTCTTGGCGTCCCAGCCGATCACCGGGGCGAGGACGCGGTTGTGCGTCTCCGCACGGCGCATGCCGGTGGCCCACGAGTCGTAGTCGGCCAGCGAGTCCGCGAGCGGCTTCACCTTGCGCAGCGCGCAGCACAGGTCGGGGTCGGTGCGGAAGAGGTCCTTGCCGTACGTCGCGTCCTGCTCCGCGACGCTCAGCTCGGGCCGGATCGTCACGAGGTTGACCGGCAGCGTGGCCTCGACGGCGTCGCGGGTGCCGATGGTCTCGACGAAGTGATAGCCGGTGTCGAGGAAGACGACGTCGACGCCGGGCGCCACCTTCGAGGCGAGATGGGCCAGGACGGCGTCGCCCATCGACGAGGTCACGCAGAACCGATCGCCGAACGTGGCGACGGCCCACTCGATGATGTCCTCCGCCGGGGCGAGCTCGAGCTCGGCACCGACGTGCGACACGAGCTCGCGCAGCTCCTCGGGCGAGCGCCCCTCGGTGTGGGTGCCGCGACGGTTGCGGGCGGCGATGGTGCTCGCGGCGGTCATGAGGGCACCTCCCGGTGCTCGTCGCGACGCAGCAGCCCGATCATCTTGAGGGAGAAGGCGCGCATGCAGGCGCGGCACTCCCAGGTGCCGTGCGGTGACGACACCTCGCCGGTCTCGGAGATCGCCTCATGGGGACGCAGGTCCTCGTCGCCGCAGAACGGGCAGTAGAACGGGACGGCGCGCGCGCTCATCTCACACCACCTCGAGGGCCTTCTCGCCGCGCAGGAGCACCTCGTCCGCCCGGGTCACCCAGCGGGCGAAGGACTCGCCGGGCTCACGGTCGGAGAGGAACGCCGTCACGACGTTGGTGATGTAGTCGTCGAGCTGCGCGCTGGTCACCTTGTGGGCGCGCAGCTTGCGGCCGAAGGTTGCGTGCAGGCCGAGGGCGCCGCCGAGGTGGACCTGGAAGCCCTCGACCTGGCGGCCGTCGGCGTCCATCACCAGCTGGCCCTTGAGACCGATGTCGGCGACCTGGGTCCGGGCGCAGGCGTTGGGGCAGCCGTTGACGTTGACCGTGATCGGGGTGTCCAGCTCGGGGAAGCGCTGCTCGAGCTCGGCGACGAGCGCGCGGGCGCGCTCCTTGGTGTCGACGATCGCGAGCTTGCAGAACTCCAGCCCGGTGCAGGCCATCGTGTTCTGGCGCCAGTTGGACGGTGTCGCGGTGAGCCCGATCGTCTCGAGGTCGGCGGTGAGCCCGGGCACGTCGTCGGCGTCGACGCCGAGCACCACGAGCTTCTGGTACGCCGTGAGTCGGGCGCCGAGCGCGCCGTACCGCTCGACGACGTCGGCCAGCGCGCTGAGCGTGGTGCCGCTGATCCGGCCGGCGACCGGCGCCGCCCCGACGTAGAACTTGCCGTCCTTCTGCTCGTGGACGCCGATGTGGTCGCCCTGGCGCTCGGGGATGGCGGGGGAGGGGCAGTCGACGAGGGCGCGGTGGAGGTACTCGGTCTCGAGGACCTCGCGGAACTTCTCGATGCCCCAGTCGGCGACGAGGAACTTCAAGCGGGCACGCGAGCGCAGCCGCCGGTAGCCGTAGTCGCGGAAGATCGACGCGACGCCCTCCCAGGCGTCGGCGACCTCCTCGAGCGGGATCCACACGCCAAGACGCTGGGCGAGCATCGGGTTGGTGGACAGCCCGCCGCCGACCCAGAGGTCGAAGCCCGGTCCGTGCTCGGGGTGGACGGTGCCGACGAACGACACGTCGTTGGCCTCGGGCGCCACGTCGTGGCTGGGGTGGCCGGTGACCGCGGTCTTGAACTTGCGCGGCAGGTTCGAGAAGGCCGGGTTGCCGATGAAGCGGCGCTTGATCTCGGCCAGCGCGGGGGAGCCGTCGATGATCTCGTCCTTGGCGAAGCCGGCGAGCGGCGAGCCGAGGAAGGGGCGCGGGGAGTCGCCGCACGCCTCCTGCGAGTCGAGGCCGACGCCCTCGAGGCGCTCCCAGATCGCCGGGACGTCCTCGATGCGGATCCAGTGGTACTGGATGTTCTGGCGGTCGGTGATGTCCGCGGTGTCGCGGGCGTAGGTCGTGGAGACCTCGCCGAGTGCACGGAGCTGCTCGGGCCCGAGGATCTTGCCGTCGGAGCGCACCCGCATCATGAAGAACTCGGCGTCGAGCTCCGCCGGGTCGACCGTCGCGGTCTTGCCGCCGTCGAAGCCCTCGGCGCGCTGGGTGTAGAGGCCCCACCAGCGCATCCGGCCGCGCAGGTCGTTGGGGTCGATCGAGGCGAAGCCCCGCTTGGAGTAGATGGCCTCGATACGACCGCGCACGTTGAGCGCGTCGTCGTCCTTCTTGAACTGCTCGTTGGCATTGAGCGGCTCTCGGTAGCCGAGGGCCCACTGCCCCTCGCCGCGCTTGGGGCGCGGGCGGGGCGTGCGTGCTGCGGGGGCCTGATCGTTCACGAGACGGTTCCTAACGCGTAGCGGAGACGCGCGATGCGCTGGGCCGACGCCGCGACGGTGAGGTCGTCGGGTTGGCCTGCGACCGGCGCCCGGGGGTCTGAAGGTTCACAGTCGGGCGTCCGTCGTCCAGCGGTGGGCGACGGAGGTCAGCAGGGCCAACACATGGAGCTGCGCGTACGCCCGTAGTCCACGTGGCGTCGAACCACGAGGTACGTGTGCGTTGCGGAGCTGATCATGGGGACGAGTCTCAGGGAGCGGACGGCCGAACCACAACCAACAATCTCGTGTGGTGAGACGGCTGTCCGCATTCTGGACAACTGGCGGCCGATCCCGGGGGCTTCGCAGGCCTGATGAGATGCACGTCACTGCCGCGCCGGACCCGCGGAGTGGAACGAGGAGGCCGTCCGCGGGCGGAATCACAGGCTGGGTCACTAGGCTGAGGGGCATGACGGATGCCCAGATCAGCAGTGTGTACACGCAGGCCCTCGAGGTCATCGCCTCGGTCGAGCCCCGGATCGCGGAGGCCACCCGCAAGGAGCTGGAGGACCAGCGCGGATCGCTCAAGCTGATCGCGTCGGAGAACTACGCGTCCCCGGCGACCCTGCTGACGATGGGCACCTGGCTCAGCGACAAGTACGCAGAGGGCACCGTCGGACACCGCTTCTACGCCGCCTGCCAGAACGTCGACACCGTCGAGTCGCTCGCCGCCGAGCACGCCCGCGAGCTCTTCGGCGCGCCGTACGCCTATGCGCAGCCGCACTCGGGCATCGACGCCAACCTCGTCGCCTTCTGGTCGATCCTCGCCCACCGCATCGAGAGCCCCGCGCTGGAGCGGCTCCAGGCCAAGAACGTCAGTGAGCTGAGCGAGGCGGACTGGGAGAAGCTGCGCCACGAGCTCGGCAACCAGCGCCTGCTCGGGATGTCGCTGGACGCCGGCGGCCACCTGACCCACGGCTTCCGCCCCAACATCAGCGGCAAGATGTTCCACCAGCAGCAGTACGGCACCGACCCGGTGACCGGGCTGCTCGACTACGACGCGCTGCGGGCGAAGGCCAAGGAGTTCAAGCCGCTGATCCTCGTCGCCGGCTACTCCGCCTACCCGCGCCGGGTGAACTTCGCCAAGATGCGCGAGATCGCCGACGAGGTCGGCGCCACGCTGATGGTCGACATGGCCCACTTCGCCGGCCTGGTCGCCGGCAAGGTCTTCACCGGCGACGAGAACCCGATCCCCTTCGGTCACGTCACCACCACCACGACCCACAAGTCGCTGCGCGGCCCGCGCGGCGGTCTCGTGCTCGCGCAGGAGGAGTACGCCGCGTCGGTCGACCGCGGCTGCCCGATGGTGCTCGGCGGCCCCCTCTCGCACGTGATGGCCGCCAAGGCCGTGGCGCTGGCCGAGGCCCGTCGCCCGGAGTTCCAGACCTATGCGCAGAACGTCGCGGACAACGCGCAGACGCTCGCCGAGGGCTTCCTCAAGCGCGGCGCCCGCCTGGTCACCGGCGGCACCGACAACCACCTCGTGCTCCTCGACGTGACGTCGTTCGGGCTCACCGGCCGCCAGGCCGAGTCGGCGCTGCTCGACGCCGGCGTGGTCACCAACCGCAACTCCATCCCGGCCGACCCCAACGGCGCGTGGTACACCTCCGGCATCCGCTTCGGCACGCCCGCCCTCACCACTCGTGGCTTCGGCGCCGAGGAGTTCGACCGGGTCGCGGACCTCGTCGTCGAGGTGCTGAGCAACACCCAGCCCGGCACCACCAAGGCGGGCGGGCCGTCGAAGGCGTCGTACACGCTGGCGGACGGGGTCGCCGTCAGGGTCAAGGACGCCTCGGCCGAGATGCTCGACAAGCACCCGCTCTACCCGGGGCTCGTGCTCGGCTGAGCACTCCGCAGCCATAGTCCGCTCGCCCGGGGTCGTGCCAGACTGCCCCGGGTGAGCGAGCACCTCGACGTCGTCATCATCGGAGCCGGCCTCTCCGGCATCGGCGCGGCCTCCCACCTGGTGGACGCGTTCCCCGGGCGCAGCTATGCGGTCCTCGAGGCGCGTGAGCGCATCGGGGGGACGTGGGACCTGTTCCGCTATCCGGGCGTGCGATCGGACTCCGACATGCTCACGCTCGGCTACCACTTCAAGCCGTGGCTCGGCGGCAAGGTGCTCGCAGACGGGGACTCGATCCGCGACTACGTCACCGAGGCGGCCCATGAGCGCGGCATCGACCGGCACATCCGCTTCGGTCACCGGGTCACCCGGGCGGAGTGGTCGAGCGAGGACGCGCGGTGGACGCTCACGGTCGAGCACGACGGCGAGACGCGTGAGCTGACGGCCGGACTGGTGTGGGCCTGTACCGGCTACTACCGCTACGACCAGGGGCACGCGCCGGTCTTCCCCGGGGTCGAGCGGTACGACGGGCAGGTGGTGCACCCGCAGGCCTGGCCCGAGGACCTCGACTACACCGGCAAGCGGGTCGTGGTGATCGGCAGCGGTGCGACGGCGGTGACGCTGGTGCCGGCGATGGCGCGCGACGCCGCCCACGTGACCATGCTGCAGCGCTCCCCGACGTACATCATCTCGCTGCCGTCGCGGGACCGGACCGGCGCGTTGCTCCGGCGCGTGCTGCCCGGCCGCGCGGCGTACGCGGTGAGTCGGTGGAAGAACGTGCTGCGCGCGATGGTCTCCTACGAGCTGAGCCGGCTGCGGCCCGCCACGGCGAGGAGACTGCTGCGGCGGATGACCGCGTCGCAGCTGCCCGAGGACTACCCGGTCGACGTGCACTTCAGCCCGAGCTACGACCCCTGGGACCAGCGGCTGTGCGTCGTGCCGGACGGCGATCTCTTCCGGGCGCTGCGCAGCGGAGACGCGGAGATCGTCACCGACACGATCGAGACGTTCACCGAGCTGGGGATCCGGCTGTCCTCGGGCCAGGAGCTCGAGGCCGACCTCGTGGTCAGCGCGACCGGGATCGAGGTGGCGCTCTTCCACGGCATGGAGCTGGTGGTCGACGGCGAGAAGGTGGACCTAGCCGACACCATGGCCTACCGCGCGATGCTGCTCAGCGACGTGCCCAACTTCGTGTTCGTCTTCGGCTACACCAACGCGTCGTGGACCCTGAAGGCCGACCTCGTCTCGCAGTACGTCGTGCGTCTGCTGCAGCACATGGACCGCGTCGGCGCGCGGTCGTTCGTCGTACGGCGGGATCCGGCGGTGCGCGCGCAGCCGTTCACCGACTTCCAGGCCGGCTACATCCAGCGGGTGATGGACCAGCTGCCGAAGCAGGGCGACCGCGCGCCGTGGAACCTGACGATGAACTACGTGCGCGACCGCAGGACGCTGGCCCGGCCGGTGGACGACGGGAACGTCGAGTTCCGCTGAGGGCGACGGAGCGGTTGCCGTTTGGTCCCCAACGGCATCGAAAAGGCGCCGGGGCACGTCGTTTCTGCCCAATCGCCATGCCGTACAGCGCAGTCGCTACCGGCCGCGGGCCCCGGGAGCCGCACCCACGGTCGCCTCGGCGTACCAGGCGGTGGCCCGGACCGTGAAGGGCTTCGCGGGCAGCAGCCCGGCCATCCGCGTTGCGAGCGCGTCGCGCCGGTCCGGGGCCAGCGACGCGACGTAGTCGCCGGCCGGGCCGACCCCGAGCGTGAACGGCTCCCACCACTCCTCGAAGCTGCCCACCTCGATCTCCACCGTCAGCCGGTCACCGAGGGGAGCAGGGAGCCCGGCGTCGGCGAACAGACGGACCAGGTCCCCCTCCCGGGTGCCGGGACGGTCGCCCTCGCCGAGTGCGGCGGGGTCCAGGTCGCGCACCGCCTGCCAGAACAGCGCCAACGGCCCGGAGCCGCCGTCGTGGTCCCAGACGCAGGCGGCGACCGTGCCGCCGGGTCGGGTCACCCGCGCCATCTCGTGGAGGCCGGCGACCGGGTCGCTCATGAACTGCACGACCAGTTGGGCTGCCGTGAGGTCGAACGAGTCGTCGGCGAAGGGGAGCTCCTCCGCCACCGCGGACACGACCGCGACGTCGCGGTGTCGCTGACGCGCGGCGGCGACGAAGGACGCCGAGGGATCGACGGCCGTGACCGCGGCCGCGCCCAGCCACTCGGTCAGCACCGACGTCATCGCCCCTGGTCCGCAGCCGACATCGAGAGCACGCTGGCCCGGGCGCACCCCGGCACGCCCCACGAAGAGCGCCGCGAGGGGCTCCGAGAAGCGCCCCATGAAGCGGTTGTAGGCGTCGGCCGCCACGGTGAACGACATCCGTCCACGCTACCCGCGCTCGCGTCGTACTGCGATGATCGCCGGCGTGACGGGGAAGCCGATCGACCTGGGCGACGTCTCCCTCGCCTGGCACGGCGGGGGAGAGCTGGGCGATGCGGCGCTGGCCGAGCACGTACGGCGCGCGCTCGGCGCCGGTGTCGTCCGCACCGGCCGCCTCTGTCCCCGCTGCGGCTCCGGCGACCACGGTCGGCCCTGGGCTCGGCTGGCCGAGCGGCCCGTGGAGGTGAGTCTCTCGCGCGCCGACGGTCACCTCGTCACTGCGATCAGCCACGACGGGCCCGTCGGGGTCGACGTCGAGTCCATCGCTGACGTCGCCGAACACTGGGACGCGGCCATGGTGCTGGCCCCGGGGGAGGAGGCCGACACAGACCTCGAGCGTGCGCGGGTCTGGACTCGCAAGGAGGCAGTCCTCAAGGCGTACGGCGTGGGCCTGGCGCGGCCGATGACCGATCTGGTGCTGGCCGACTTCCCCGGCCGGATCGCTGACGTCGATGCGCCGGACGGCTTCGTCGCCGCGCTCGCACTCCTTGCCGCGCGGAGCTGACCCGGGCATCCTGACCGGGTGCGGACGCAGACGGGGCGTGACGAGCAGACGGTCGCGATCGCGGTGGCCATCGCGCTATGTCTGCTGGTGCTGGCCGTCGGCGGCGTCCTGCTCTGGGCCGGCCACTTTGTCCTTGGCTGGGACGAGGGAGCTACGGAGACGATCGCCACCCCGCTCTTCGTGGTCGCAGTAGGCGTGCCGGTCGGCTATCTGCTGCGGCAGCGGAGACGCTGACAGGGGAGCGCCCCCGACGACCCTCGCTGGTCGAGCAGGTCGCGCATCCCGTTCGCTGGTCGAGCAGGTCGCGCATCCCGATCGTTGGTCGAGCAGGTTGCGCATCCCGTTCGTTGGTCGAGCAGGTTGCGCAGCAACCGACGTCGAGACCCCACCCGTAGACACGCCGAAGCCCCCGCCGGATGCTGCCTACGACGGGGTCCGGGGCGATGCAGCTATTCGTCGGGCGGAGGTACGGCGCGGGCCCGGTCGCGGGTCACGTCGAGCGTCCCGGTGTGGTCACGCAGGTACTGATAGCCCTGGGGACTCGTCCACAAGAACGTGCCCGGGTCGATGACGGTGTAGGACCACGGCGAGTGCGTCTTGTGACGATGATGCCGCCGACACAACGGCGCGATATTGCACGAGCACGTAGCTCCACCGGCCGAGTGTTCTCGAACGTGGTCACAGTCCGCTCGATGCCCGTCAGGTTTGAGCTTGCGGGCTGGTCGGGTGCACCACGGGAACACGCAGGTGTGGTTGATCAGCGCGACTCGTTCGACGAGCCGGTCGGGGACTTCGTAGGCGTTGACGTGGACGTGGTCCTCGAGATCGATCACCGGCTTCACGGTGACCTGCGCGTCCGGGGTGGCGCACCAGCCGCGGACCTGGTCGACCGAGACGAAGGAGCGGGAGTTCTCCACCCGCGCGAGGTGCACGCGGCCGCCATCCAGGTGGCGGGTGCGCAGGGCGTCGTGGGAGAGGTGGACGTAGAGCACCACCTGACGCGGACGACGCGCTGTCCCGCGCGTGGGGGCCGCACTGTCGGAGGTCGTAGAGGATGAGCGCGGTTGATCGGGAGGAGGGGGTGAGTCGGATCCACCGCGCTGACCCGGTGTCGCATCGCTGTCAGTGGTGGTGGGCTCGTCCTCTTGGGTGTTGAGGTCGAACGCGAGCTGCTGGCGGGCCAGGTCCGCGACCGCCTTCGCCCGACGCGCACCGAGCGAATCCTCCGAGCCCAGGACACGCTGGGCCTCCGCACCCGCTGCCACAGCGGCGTCGAGGTCCATCGCATCGGCAATATCCAGCTCACCTCGGATCTGCATGGTGCCGTCGTAGGAGACCTGGTCGGTGTCGACCTCGAAGCAGCGGCCGTCAGCCGCGGCACGGCGGCGCTGCTCGGCGTCCTCGGGCTGGAACCGGACCCGGGCCTCCTCGATCAACCGATCCAGCGCCGCGACACCGATCTTGTGCGCCACCGCGGCGACGTGACGGTCCACGAACGCCGCACCCTCGGGCACCAGGCTCATCGTGGCGTCCGCGATGCGGCGAGCCTTCCACGCCACCAGATCACCGGAGCAGACCCGCGCCCACACCTTGGGGAGGCGATACCTGAGCTCGACGGCCTGGCCGACGTAACGATTGCCGGCGTCGGTGGAGAGTCCGACGGCGAGAGCGAACTCGGTGATCGCGAACTCCGCCACCAAAGGTGCACCCTCGCCGGCGATGGGCAGGCCACGGTCGTCGTACCCGTCGTGGGCCAGTGCTGCGTCGATGAGAGAGTCGACCGAGTGCATCGCGGCCCAGTCGACGGCGGCCTGCAGCTGCTCCGCCTCCGCACGATCAGCCATCGCGCGACGGACGCGCGCGACCTCCAGCACCGCGGCGGCGGTGTCGGGGGTGGCTGTCTGGGGCATGGAAATAGTCAAGCAGGGGGCGCCGACAGTGCCCCCGCTCAGAAGCGGGGCGACGCGCTGACTGTGGAGAACTTTTTCGCGACGGGGGTCTCGACGTCGGTTGCTGCGCAACCTGCTCGACCAACGAGCGGCGCTGCGCAACCTGCTCGACCAGCGAGCGGCGCTGCGCAACCTGCTCGACCAGCGAGCGGGGCTGCGCAACCTGCTCGACCAGCGAGCGGCGCTGCGCAACCTGCTCGACCAACGAGGCCGGCGAGGGCTGCTCCTAGTCCTCCACGACCGGCAGCTCGGGAAGCTCCACCTCATAGACCCACGCATCGAACAGCCCCACGAGCGGCCTCCCCGTCACCTGTTCGCAGTGGGCGACGAAGTCGTCGGTGGTGACCGATTGGCCGCGGTGCTCGGCGACCCAGGACCGAAGCACGTCGAAGAACTGCGCGGAGCCGATCTCGGCGCGCAGGGCGTGGAGGGTGAGGGCGCCGCGCTTGTAGACGCGGTCGTCGAACATCAGCTCCGGGCCGGGGTCGGCGAGGACGAGGTCCGCATCGGCCTTGGCGAGCTTGGCGTGGTGGTGGGCGGCGCGATCCTGGGTCGACTCCGCCCCGGACTCCTGCGACCAGAGCCACTCGGCATAGCAGGCGAAGCCTTCGTGGAGCCAGATGTCCTGCCAGCGGCGCAGGGTGACGGCGTTGCCGAACCACTGGTGCGAGAGCTCGTGGGCGACGAGCCGGATCGAGTCCCAGTCGTCGGTGCAGAAGTTGCGGCCGAAGGTCGACAGCGCCTGGGACTCCAGGGGGATCTCGAGGTCGTCGTCGGTGATCACGGTGGTGTAGCCGGTGAAGGGATAGGGCCCGAAGCGGTCCTCGAAGAACGCCATCATCTCCGGCTGCCGACCGAACGCCGCGTCGAAGCCCTCACCTGCGACATCAGCGGGCGCCACCACGCGCAGCGGCACCGACGAGGACTGCTCGAACACGGTGTACTGCCCGATCTGGCAGGTGGCGAGGTACGACGCCATGGGGGAGCGCTGCTCGTAGGTCCAGGTCGTCGACGCGCCCCGGCGCACCTGGTCGAGCAGCTCCCCGCTCATCGCGACGTAGTAGTCGGCCGGCGCCACCACGCTGAAGCGGTAGGTCGCCTTGTCGTCGGGCCGGTCGTTGCAGGGGAACCACGTGGCGGCGCCGTGGGGCTGCGCGGCGACGATGACGCCGTCGGTCAGCTCCTCCCAGCCGGCGTCGCCGAGCTCGCGGGTGGAGACGGGGCCGGGCTTGCCGGAGTACTTCACCCGCACCTCGAAGTGCGTCCCCGGCTCGACCGGTGCCCGCAGCACGACGGCGAGCCGCCCGGCCCGATGGGTGTAGCGCGTCGGCGGCTTCCCGTCGACGAGCACCTTGTCGACGCGCAGCCCGTGCAGGTCCAGCTCGAGGCGGACCAGCGTCTCGGGGGCCACGCAGCGCAGCGTCGCCTGCCCCTCGAGCCGGTTGCCCGCCGGCGTGTAGGCCAGGTCGAGGTCGTAGTGCTCCACGTCGTACGACGCGTCTCCGTGCCCGGGGACGTAGGGGTCGGTGCCGCTCACGAGCTCTCCTCTTCCCACGGCCCGATCGGGTTGCCGATCCACCGGGTCCGGGTGGGGACGGACTCCCCACGCATGACGAGCGAGACCGGGCCGACTGTCGCGTGGCGCCCGATCGCCGCGGCGGGAAGGATAACGCTGTTCGGCCCCAGGGTCGCACCCGCGTGTAGCACCACCTTGTCCATCGCGAGGACGCGGTCGTGGAAGAGGTGGGTCTGCACCACACAGCCGTGGTTGACGGTGGCGCCGTCGTGGAGCTCTACGAGGTCGGTCTCCGGCAGCCAGTAGGTGTCGCACCACACGCCGTTCCCGATCCGCGCGCCCAGCAGGCGCAGCCACACGTTGAGCGCGACCGTGCCGCGGGTGACCGACGCCCACCACGGCGCCCCGAGCACCTCGGTGAACGTGTCGGCCAGCTCGTTGCGCCACACGAATCCCGACCACAGCGGGTGCTCCTCGGCGCGGTGCCGCCCGACCAGCAGCCACTTGGCCGCCACGGTCAGCAGCGCTGCCACGAGTCCGCCGCCGAGCAGCACCGGGCCACCCAGCGCCACGGCCAGGACAGGCGACGAGAGCAGCCCCAGCAGCACGGCTCCGACACCGACGTGCAGGCCCACGCCCAGCACCAGCGGCATGACCCGACCGGTCTCCACCAGCGCGCGATAGACGTGCAGGCGCGTGGGCGGGTCATAGGTGCGACTCGAGTCCGTCGCCTCGGAGGTACGGCGAAGCCTGGTCGGCGGGCTGCCCATCCAGGAGGAGCCGGCCTTCGCGTCCGAGCGGCGCGGAGCCGCGGACAGCACGGCCACCAGCGACGCCTTCGGCACCTTGCGTCCGGCGGCCGCCATCCCGGAGTTGCCGATGAACGCCCGCTTGCCGATCTTGACGTGCTCGACGCGGATCCAGCCGCCGCCGAGCTCGTAGCAGCCCAGCAGCGTGTCGTCGGCGAGGAACGCGTGGTCGTTGACGGTCGCGAACTTCGGCAGCAGCAGCACGGTCGATGCCTCGACCCCCTTGCCGATCCGGGCGCCCAGGAGCCGCAGCCAGATCGGGGTCAGCGCGCCTGAGTAGAGCGGGAACAGCCAGGTCCGGGCGTCGTCGAGCACCCGGAACGTGCCCCAGATCCGCACGCCCACGCCCGAGCGCACGGGGTGGTGGCCGGCGGTCATCCCCAGCGCCAGCAGGCGGACGAGCCCGAGCACCAGCAGCCCGAGCACGCCGTACCCGACCAGCACGGCCAGGGGCAGCCACATCGCGCCCGTCCGGATCGCCTCGCCGAGCGAGGCCGTGTCGTGCACGAACGGCAGCAGCACGAGAGCCCCGGCGAGCACGCCCACCCCGGGCAGCGCCGCGACGAGGAAGGCCATCAGCGCGTAGGCGCCCACCCAGAGCCGTCCCTGCGGCGGGGGCTGCGTGCTCCACGGGCCTCGTGCCTTGGCGGCGACCTGCTCGGCGGGGGAGCCGGACCAGTACTCGGCGGCCGGCACCTCGCCCATCACCAGCGAGCCCGGCGCCACCTCCGCCTCGCGACCGACCACGGCACCGGGGGCCAGGGTGCTCCGCGCGCCGATCCGGGCCCGCGCGCCGATCCGGATAGGGCCGACGTGCACGACGTCGCCGTCGACCCAGGAGCCGGTCAGGTCGACCTCCGGCTCGATCGCCGCGCCCTTGCCGACACTGAGCAGCCCGGTCACCGGCGGCAGCGTGTGCAGGTCCGCCCCCTCGCCGACCTTCGCCCCGAGCAGCCGCGCGTAGTAGGGGATCCACGCCGCCCCCGCGAGGCTCGTCGCGGCGAGCTCGTCCTGGATCCGCGCGGCCGTCCACAGCCGCAGGTGCACCTTGCCGCCGCGCGGGTGCCGGCCCGGCTCCACGCCGCGCAGCACGAGCCGGATCAGTCCGGCGGCCAGCGTCATCCGGCCGGGTGGGACCAGGAAGAACCAGCTGGTGAGGATCAGCACCCACAGCGGGTACGACGCGAGCCAGGGCAGCGCGCCGGAAAGCGCCGTCGAGGCGAGCATCAGCCACGACAGCCACCGGGCCGCCGCGAGCGAGCGCAGCGGGAGCAGCAGCGCCAGCTGACCGATCTGGGTCTTCACCGGGATCGGTGCCACCTTGCGGTCCGACGCGACGAACGTGCCGGCCAGCTCCTCCAGCGCACCCGCCAAGGTCGCGACCCGAGGGTGGGCGTAGAGGTCGCCGACCGCCACCTCGGGATAGCGCTCACGCAGCCGCCCCACCACCTGGGCCGCGGTCAGCGAGCCGCCCCCGAAGTCGAAGAAGTCGTCGCTCGGCGACGTCACCTGGGCCCCGAGCACGTCGTTCCAGATCTCGGCGATCCATGCCTGCGTGCCGCTCAGCGGCGCCGGGGCCCGGTCGGGCCCCGACGGCAGCGACGCCGGCAGCGGCCACGGCAGCGCGTCGCGATCGACCTTGCCGGAGGTGCGGGTCGGCAGGTGGCCGACGACGGCGAGCCGCGGGACCAGCGCGGCGGGCATCCGCTCGCGCAGCAGCTCCAGGGCGGTGGCGGGGTCGTAGTCGTGGGTGACGTCGAGATACCCCACGAGCAGCTTGTTGCCGGACTTCGTGGTCCGCACGGCGGCGGCCGCGGCGATGACGCCGGGCAGCCGCGAGAGCTGACCGTCGACCTCGCCGAGCTCGATGCGGCGCCCGCCGAGCTTGATCTGGTCGTCGGCCCGGCCGGCGAAGACCAGTCCCTCGGGGTCGTTGCGCACCACGTCGCCGGAGCGGTAGGCGCGCTCCCAGCCCAGGGCCGGCAGGGGGGCGTACATCTCCGCGTCCTTCGCCGGGTCGAGGTAGCGCGCCAGCCCGACGCCGCCGATGATCAGCTCGCCGCTCTCGCCCTCGGCGACCGGCCGACCCTCGGTGTCGACGACGGCCAGGTCCCAGCCGTCCAGCGGCAGCCCGATCCGGACCGGGTCGCTGCCGTCGAGGATCGTGCCGCAGGCGACGACGGTGGCCTCGGTGGGGCCGTAGGTGTTCCAGACCTCGCGCCCCGGGCTCTGCAGCCGGGCGGCCAGCTCGGCGGGGCAGGCCTCGCCGCCCATGATCAGCAGCCGGATCGCCGCCAGCGACGACGTCGGCCACAGCGAGACCAGCGTCGGCACGGTGGAGACGATGGTGATGTCGTTGGCGAGCAGCCACGGCCCCACGTCGACGCCCGAGCGCACCAGCGAGCGGGGCGCGGGCACCAGGCACGCGCCGTACGTCCACGCCAGCCACATCTCCTCGCAGCTCGCGTCGAAGGCGACCGACAGTCCGGCCATCACCCGGTCGTCGGGTCCGATGGGGGCGTCCTGGAGGAACATCCGCGACTCGGCGTCCACGAAGGCCGCCGCGTTGCGGTGGGAGACCGCGACGCCCTTCGGCGTGCCCGTCGAGCCGGAGGTGAAGATGACCCACGCGTCGTCCTCGGGGCGGGGGAGCACGTCGCCCTCGCCCTCGGCGGGAGTACGGCGAGCGGCCGCGTCCCGCCCAGCGACCGGGCGCCGGGCGATCTCCAGGTCGTTGCCCACCACCGCGACCGCCCGCGCCTCGTCGAAGACCACCCGCGCCCGCTCGTCGGGGTCGTCGGCGTCGACGGGGACGTAGGCGGCGCCGGCGGTCAGCACGCCGAGGATCGCGACGTAGAGGTCGGTGGTGCCGGACTTGACCCGCACGCCCACCTTGTCTCCGCGGCGCACGCCGGCCTCGAGCAGGCGCCCGGCCAGCTCGCGGGTGGTCTCGGCGAGCTCGGCATAGGTGAGCACGTCGACGCCGCTGTCGACGGCAAGCGCGTCCGGGTGGGCCTCGACGGTCTCGGTGAAGATGTCGAGCAGCGTGCGGGGCGCGGGGGCCCGGTCCGAACGCGTCAGGGCAGGCAGCAGCGCGGACACGGTCACGAGCGGGGAGTCTGGACGACCCAGGTGAACAGCGGGTGTCCTCTCACCCCAGACCGGCATCCAGCGTCGGCATCGCCCGGTCCATGATCGCGCGCAGGCCCCCGGTGGTGAGCGTGCCGAACGTGCCGTTCCACGTCGTGCCGAGCCGCGAGGAGCAGAACGCGTCGGCGACCTCGGGCGGGGCGAAGCGGACCAGCAGCGAGCCTTGCAGACAGGCCGCCATCTGCCCGGCCAGCCGACGGGCGGCCACCTCGAGCCCGGCCGCGTCGCCGAGCAGCGCGAGGGTGTCGTCGACGGCGCGGTCCAGCCGGGCGTCGGCGCCGCGGGCGAGCCCGACCTCGGTGATCCAGGCGTCCAGGGCCTCCGGCTCGCGGGTGATCGCGCGCAGCACGTCGAGGGCGTTGACGTTGCCCGACCCCTCCCACACCGAGTTCAGCGGCGACTCGCGGAACAGCAGCGGCAGCCCCGACTCCTCGACGTACCCGTTGCCGCCCAGGCACTCCAGCGCCTCGGCCACCATCGCCGGGGTGCGCTTGCACACCCAGAACTTCGCCAGCGGCAGCGCGATCCGTCGGAACGCCGCCTCCTGCGGGTCGGCGAGGTTGTCGACGGCCGTCGCGAGCCGGATCGCCAGCGCGGTCGCCGCCTCGGACTCCACGGCCAGGTCGGCCACGACGTTCTGCATCAGCGGCTTGTCGACGAGCAGCGAGCCGAACGCCGAGCGGTGCGCGACGTGCCAGGACGCCTCGGCCAGCGCCTTGCGCATCAGCGACGCCGAGCCCAGCACGCAGTCGAGCCGGGTGGCGGCGACCATCTCGATGATCGTGCGGACACCGCGCCCCTCGTCGCCGAGGCGGACCGCGAGGGTGCCGTCGAACTCGAGCTCGCTCGAGGCGTTGGAGCGGTTGCCGAGCTTGTCCTTGAGCCGGACCACGTCGAGCTGGTTGCGGGTGCCGTCGGGCAGCACCCGGGGCACGACGAAGCATGTGACGCCGCCCTCGGCCTGCGCGAGCACCAGGAACACGTCGTTCATCGGGGCGGAGGTGAACCACTTGTGCCCGTGCAGCGTGTACTCCCCGTCCACCGACGTACGGCGCGCGAGCGTGACGTTGGCGCGGACGTCGGAGCCGCCCTGCTTCTCGGTCATCCCCATGCCGGCCAGCGCCCCGCGCTTCTCCGCCGGGGTGCGCACGCCCGGGTCGTACGACGTGGCGGCGAGCAGCGGCGACCACTCCTTGGCGAGCGCGTCGTCGGCTCGCAGCGCCGGCACCGCGGCGTACGTCATCGAGATCGGGCAGCCGTGGCCCGGCTCGGTCTGCGACCAGGCGAAGAAGCCGGCCGCGCGGCGCACGTGGGCGTGGGGGGAGTCCGACTCCCAGGGGGCGGCCTGCAGACCGTGGCCGACGGCGCGCTCCATCAGCCAGTGCCAGGACGGGTGGAACTCCACCTCGTCGACCCGGTTGCCGTAGCGGTCGTAGGGGACGAGGCGCGGGTGGTGCTCGTTGGCGAGCATGCCGTGCTCGCGCGCCTCGGCGGTGCCGGCCTCGGCGCCGAGCCCGACGAGGTCGTCGACCACCTCGCTCGAGGCGTGGCGGACCACCGCCTCGGTCAGTGCGACGTCGGAGGTGACGACGTTGTGACCGGCGAGAAGAGGAACCTGGTTGGTGACCGTGCGGATGTCGGCCCGGCTGTCGGTGCGCATGTGGATACCGTAGGCCGCATGCGGATCACGGGGGAGCAGGTGCGCCGGATCCGCGATCAGCTCTGGCGTGTCGTTGTGGCGACGGTCGGCTCGTGCATGCGCTACCGGGTGACCGGGCTCGCGGCCGAGGCGGCGTTCTTCGCGGTGCTGTCGATGCCGCCGCTGATCTTCGCGCTCGCGGGGGCGATCGGCTACGTGTTCTCGGGCTTCGCCGCGGAGCGGGTGACCGAGACCGAGGTCGCCCTGATCAACCTGTCCCAGCAGGCGTTCACCGACAAGGCAGTGGTGGAGATCATCGCGCCGACGATCAGGGAGGTGCTGCAGCCCGGACGCTACGACGTGATCTCGATCGGCTTCGTGCTGGCCCTGTGGTCGGGCTCGCGGGCGCTCAACGTGTTCGTCGACACGATCACGATCATGCACGGGCTGGGTGGGCAGCGCGGGATCGTGAAGACCCGCGCGCTGTCCTTCGGCCTCTACGTGCTCGGGCTGGCGATCGGGATCGTCAGCCTGCCGCTGATGGTGGCCGGCCCCACGCTGGTGGGGAGATGGATCCCCGAGCGCTTCGACGCCCTCGAGGCGCTCTACTGGCCCGTGGTGCTGCTGCTCGGCATCTGCTTCCTGGCCACGCTCTACCACGTGTCGGTGCCGGTGCGGACGAACTGGTCGTTCAACCTCCCGGGCGCGACGTTCTCGCTGGTCGCGTGGATCCTCGGCTCCTACGCGCTGCGCTGGGTGCTGACGGTGACGGCGGCGGAGTCCGCGAGCATCTACGGCCCGTTGGCCGCCCCGATCGCGGTGCTGCTGTGGCTCTACCTCGTCTCGATCGCGGTGCTGATCGGGGCGGCCGTCAACGCGGCGTTCGACACCGTCTTCCCCCAGCTGACGACCACCCGGGCCCGCTCCGAGCTCGCTCAGCGGCTGAGGTCCCGGATGGGAACGCGTGAGGTGTCGTGACAGACTCTGCGCCGTGGCGAACGTGAATCTCCCTGCTCCGTTGATCGTGGCCGGAGGCGCTCTGTGCGTGCTCGCCGGCTATCTGATCGGTGTCGTGACCGGGCCCGACGCCGTGTCGCAGACGACCGGGACCGTCGAGTCGTTCAACCGCACCTCCAACGAGCTGTGCCTGTCCGGCGACGCCGTGGCCGAGGCGGACGGCGCCGACGACGGCAGGCTGTGCGGCATCTGGCGTCGCGACTCAGGCTCCACCACGCCCAGCGAGGGCGACAGCTTCCGTTTCGTGTCGGTGCAGACCCCTGAGGCGCCTGACGACGAGGACGACGACACCGACACCGGCCGGGTGTACATCTACGGCGACGTCGTCGACTAGGTTCGACACGTGTCAGACCCGCTGCGCTCGGCGCAGAGCCCACGCGGCTACGCCGACGTCGCGCTGCCCGATCCCGAGCGCTCGCCGTGGTGGGAGCTCGGACGTCGGCTGCTGGCGGCCGTGGGGATCCTCGTCGGCACGGTGCTGCTGGTCTACTTCGACCGCGACGGGTACGGCGACTCCAGCGACGGCAGCGTCGACCTGCTGGACGCGATCTACTACACGACCGTGACCCTGAGCACCACGGGCTACGGCGACATCGCCCCGATCTCGGACACCGCCCGGATGATCAACGCGTTCGTCGTCACCCCGGCCCGCATCGCCTTCCTGGTGCTGCTGATCGGCACCACCCTGGAGGTGCTCGCCTCCCAGGGCCGCGAGATGTTCCGGGTCGCCCGGTGGAGGAGAAACATGGGAGACCACGTCGTCGTCATCGGCTACGGCACCAAGGGGCGCAGCGCCGTCGTGACGCTGGTCAGCAACGGCCGCGACCGCGACGAGATCGTCATCGTCGACCCCAGCGGGCCGGCGCTGCAGGAGGCGCACGCCGACGGGCTCGCGGTCGTCACCGGAGACGCGACCCGTCGCGAGGTGCTGCGCCGCGCCGGTGTCGAGAACGCCAGCCAGGTCATCATCACGACCGACCGCGACGACTCCAACGTGCTCGCCACGCTGACCGTGCGCCAGCTCAACCCCGAGACCTGGATCGTGGTCTCGGCCCGCGAGTCGGAGAACGTCCCGCTGATGCGGCAGAGCGGTGCCGACTCGGTGATCACCTCCTCGGAGGCCGTCGGCCGGCTGCTGGGGCTGTCGTCGGTCTCGCCGCAGCTGGGGTCGGTGATGGAGGACCTGCTGACGTACGGCGAGGGGCTCGAGGTCGCCGAGCGCGACCTGCTGGTGAGCGAGGTCGGCAAGCCCCCGCAGACGCTGCCCGACCAGGTGATCGCGGTGGTGCGCGACGAGAAGGTCTACCGCTACTTCGACCCCGTCGTGACGCGCCTGGCCCGCGGCGACCGGCTGATCGTCGTACGCCCGTCGATGGAGCGGCCGTGGGCCCCGCGCCCGGGCACCCACGGTGAGGACCGGTCGATCGACGAGGACTGATCGGACCCCGGAGTCCGGCGAGGTGGACCAGTCCGCTAGGAGCCCGGGGGTGTCGACCTCCCTGACGTAACCCCGTTCGCCGTCTAGCCTGTCCGGCGGGGGTTGAGGACAGGGAGAGGGATGACGAAGGCGATCTCACGTCGCCTCGTCAGCAGTCTGGGGTTCGCCGTCGCGTTCGTGGCAGTGAGCCTCGTGGGGCGCATCGCCATCGTCGACGGGAGTCAGGCGCTGGTGTGGCCGGCTGCCGGCGTGGCCGTGCTGTGGCTGCTCGCGCTGGACGCGCGCGTCCGCAGTCTCGACACCGGGCTGCTCGTCGCCGCGATGCTGGGGGTGAATCTCGCCAACGGCGCAGCACCTCACACGGCTCTGGTGCTGGTCGCGGCCAACGCGGTCCAGGTGCTGGTGGTGGTCACGCTGCTGCGGCGTCTGTGCCCGCGGCTGTGGGGCTGCGGCGGCGACGAGCCGCTCGGCTCGCCCGGGGACCTGCGCCGCTTCCTCGCGGTGGCGGCGCTCGGCGCGGCGCTCGGGGTCGGCCTGGGGACGCTGGGGTTGCGGCTCGACGGCCACGCGCCCGAGCTGACCTGGATGCTGCACTGGTGGGGTCGCCACTTCTGCGGCCTGGTCGCCGTGCTGACGCTCGGACAGCTGGTCGGCCAGTGGCTGGCGGCGCGACGACGCGGGCTGCCGGCGGTGGCGGTGCCGTGGCGGGTGGGCGAGGCGCTCGTGCTGGTCGTGGCGACCGCGGCGATCTACGGCCTGGTCTTCCGGCTCGGCTACGAGCCGTTCGCCTTCGCGTTGCTCGCACCCACCGTCTGGGCAGCCGTGCGCTTCCCCACGCTGGTCGTGGCGGCGCACAGCGTCGGATCGGGACTGGTGGCGGCCGTGCTCACCCGCGCCGGTCACGGACCGTTGGTCGGTGCCAGCGCCGCCGAGAGCGCCCTGGCCGCCCAGGCGTTCGTGGCCCTGCTCATCATCATCGGCCTGGTGCTGGCGACGGCCCGCGACGAGCGGGTGGGGCTGGCCGATCGGCTCGCCGATTCCGAGCGCGAGGCGGCACACCAGGCCAGGTTGTTGGGGGAGGTGGTCGCCTCGATGAGCGACGGCCTCGTCGTGCTCGATCAGGCAGGCGAGGTCGTGCTGAGCAACCCGGCCGCCGAGCTGCTCGCGGTCGACGCCGGTACGTCGCTCGCCGGGGTCGGTGCGATCCCGCTGATGTTCCCGGACGGCTCGCCGATCCCCGACGACTGCCGCCCCGCCGCCCGCGTGCTGCGGGGGGAGGAGGTCCATCGCATGGACGTGCGCATCGATCTCACGACGCCGCGTGTGCTGTCGGTCTCGGCCGGTCTGCTGCCGGTCGACGGCTGCGGCAACCCGCTGGTCGTGGTGCTGTTCAGCGACGTCACCGAGGAGCGCGCGCACCGCGAGGAGCTCACGGCGTTCGCCGGGACGGTGGCCCACGACCTGCTCAACCCGCTGACCGTGATCGACGGCTGGGCCGAGGCGCTGGAGGACGAGCTGGGCGGCCACGCCGACCCGGTGACCTCGCAGCGGCTGCTGCGCCGGCTGCGTGGCTCGGCCGACCGGATGCGCCTGTTGATCAGCGGTCTGCTCGAGCATGCGACCAGCATCGATCGCTCGCTGCGCTCGACGAGGGTGGACCCCAGCGCGCTGGTGCGCGACATCGCCGCCGTGCGGGGGAGGAGCGGCCAGGTCGTGGTCGCCGATCTGCCCGCGCTGCGGGCCGACGAGGTGCTGGTGCGCCAGCTGCTCGACAACCTGATCTCCAACGCGCTGAAGTACGTCGCGCCCGGGGTGGCGCCGCGCGTCGAGGTGACCGGCGAGCTGCGCGACGGCTTCGTCGCGATCCAGGTGTGCGACAACGGGATCGGGATCCCGGTGGAGCAGCGCGGGTTGATCTTCGAGCAGGGGCATCGCGCCCACCGCGACGACTACCAGGGCACCGGGCTCGGCCTGGCGATCTGTCGGCGCATCGTGGAGCGCCACGGTGGCGACGTGGAGGTGAGCGACTCCCGGTTGGGCGGGACGTGCTTCACCATCCGGCTGCCCGCGGACGACGCGGAGCCTGCCACGGAGGTAGTGGGCGCCGTCGAGGATCAGGAAGGCGAGGCGGTCGCCTAGGCGGTGACCTCGTGGCCTACGGGACTCGCACCGGGATGAGGACGGTGAAGGTGCTTCCGAGGCCCGACCTGCTGCGGACGCCGATCGTGCCGTCCATCAGCTCGACGAGCTGCTTGGAGATGGCGAGGCCGAGCCCGGTCCCGCCGTACTTACGGGTGATCGAGCCGTCGGCCTGGCTGAACGACTGGAAGAGCCGGGGGAGCTGCCGGTCGCTGATGCCGATGCCGGTGTCCTCGACGACGAAGCGGAGCGCCGGCTCGTCGGTGTCGGCTCGCGTGGCCGGCGCGAGATCGGCCCGCAGTCGGACGTGGCCGGCGTCGGTGAACTTGACGGCGTTGGAGAGCAGGTTGGTCAGCACCTGGGCGAGACGAGCGGGGTCGCCCCAGGCGCGGGCGGGGACGGCGTCGGACACGGAGATCTCGAAGGACAGGCCCTTGTCGGCGGCCGTGCGCTCGAGCAGGGCGGCAGCGTCGCGCACGACCCCGCGCACGTCGTACTCGATGCGGTCGAGGTCGGCCATCCCGGCCTCGATCTTGGAGAAGTCGAGGATGTCGTTGACGAGGGCGAGCAGCCGGCGTCCGGAGCGGTCGATGGCGCCGGCGAGCCGGCTCTGGATGGGGGCGAGGTCGGTGTCCAGCAGCAGCTCGGTGCCGCCCAGCACACTGGTGAGGGGGGTGCGGATCTCGTGGCTCATGTTGGCGAGGAAGAGCGACTTGGCCTGGCTGGCCTCCTCCGCGGCCCGGCGCGCCTCGCGCAGCTGGCGCTCGGACTCCTTGCGGTCGGAGATGTCCATCATCGAGCCGACGCAGCGCACCGCGCGGCCGGCCTCGTCGCGGACGACGTAGCCACGGGCGAAGACGTTGACCTCGTGCTCGTCGAGGGCACGGAAGCGGTACTCGGCCGTCCACATGTCCTCGGGGGAGACGTAGAGATCCTTCAGCGACTTCACGACGTGGTCGCGTTCGTCGGGGTGGATGCGGTCGACCCACCAGTCGTTGTCGATCTCGATGCCGTCCTCGGGAAGGCCGAACATGGCGTCGGTGGCGCCCCACCAGGTGGTACGGCCGTCGCGCAGGTCGGTGTCCCAGATGACCTCGCGGGTGGCGCGGGTGATCAACCGGTGGCGCTCCTCGCTGCGGCGCAGGGCCTTCATCCCCAGCATCCGCTCGGTGACGTCGCGGGAGATGCCGCGGAAGCCGACCGGCTCGCCGTCGTCGTCGCGCACCAGGGAGACCGAGGTGGACACGAATCCCTGACCGCCGTCGGGACGGACGAACTCCCAGTCGAAGCCGGGCTCGGTCTGGCCGGTCCGCAGCACCTCGGAGAAGTGATGGTGGACCTTCTCGAGACTGTCGGGGTGGGTGTAGGCGCGGTGGTTGGTGCCGATCAGGCTGTCGGCGGGACCACCGAAGAGTGTGGTGAGCGACCGGTTGAGGAAGGTCATGTTGCCGAAGAGGTCGACCTCGAAGTAGCCCTCGGCGATCTCGGCCAGGATCGTGCGGTGGCGTTCCTCGCTGCGGCGCAGCTTCTCCTCCGCGGCGCGGCGCGAGGTGATGTCGCGCGCGATCGAGATGACCTCGCCACCGGGCAACCGAGAGACCGACGTCTCCAGCGGGAATGTCGTGCCGTCGCGGCGCCGACCGGTGACCTCGCCCTGCCAGCGACCGTGCGGGTCGTGGGCGAAGGACTCCGGCCACGGGGCCTGGTCGGAGCCGTTGAGGACCGAGAAGTCCTGCCCGATCAGCTCTCCGCCGTGCTCGAAGCCATGCATCCGGACCCGGGCGTCGTTGATGTAGACGATGCGGTGCTCGGCGTCGACGATCGAGATGCCGTCCATCGCGGTCGCGACGGCCGCCCAGGTCAGGTCGAGATCGTTCTGGAGCTGCAGGTGCTCGGTGACGTCGCTGGCGATGCCGTAGACACCGACGACGTCGCCGTCGACGACGATGGGCAGGCCGTGCAGCCGCAACGAGATGCGGTGGCCGGTGCGGTGCACGATCTGGGTCTCGAGGTCCTGCGGCTCCTGGTCGAGGACCCGGAGGAACGCGACCATCACCTTCTCGAGGTGGTCCTCGGGGATGATCTCGGCGAACTGCATCGCGCACAGCTCGTCCTCGGCATACCCCGACATCCGCTCGGAGGCGGGGTTGGCGGCGGTGAAGCGGCCCTCGAGGTCGAGCGAGAAGACGGCCTGGGGGTTGTACTCGAACAGCGAGCGGTAGCGCTGGCTGGTCTCCGCCATGGCCCGCTCGTCCGCGGGAACGGCGCCTGATGGGTCGGTCCGCACGCGTGGCCCCCTCGCCGTGTCGGTGTCTGCCGCGCCGTTCTCTGGACGCTCGAGCACCATTCTTAACACTTCAGACGTGTGCGACACGACAAACAGCGCTGTCGACATCAGCGGGCTAGCCGAACATCTCTGTGAGCCGTGGACAAGTGAGAGTCGGGAGTCAGAGCTTGCGCGTGAACGTGCATCGGGGAAACGCACTGCACCCGTGGAAGCTGCGACCGTCCACGCGCCGCTTGCGTACGACGAGGAACCCGCGACCGCAGGTGGGGCACGGCTCGGTGTGCTCCACGGAGCTGAGCGGTGACAGCTCGAGCCGCTGGTCGCGAAGGAGCTCGGCGACGAACGCCGACTCCTTGCCCTGGACGCCGATCATCGTGACGTGGCGCCGGGCACGGGTCAGCGCGACGTAGAACAGGCGCCGCTCCTCGGCGTGGGGATAGGGGTCGCCGTCCGTCATCGCGAGGGACAGCACGGGATCGTCGAAGACCTCGCTCGGGAAGCCGAAGGTGCCGGACGACACGTTGGGCAGGACGACATAGTCGGCCTCGAGACCCTTCGAGGAGTGGACGGTGCGGAACCGGACTCTCAACTCCTCCGGAAGGGTCGATGGGAGGAGGTCCTGGTCGAAGCGGTAGCGGCCCAGCACGTCAACCTCGACGCAGCCAGAGGGGCCGGGCTCGACCCGGCCCGAGCGCACCTCCTCGGCGAGATGGGCGAGCACCTTCGTCAGGGCACCGGTCACCTCGTCCGGGCTCTTGACCCGCACCAGCGTGCTCGGTGGGCCGTAGTCGCGCTGGACGGACGTGACCGTCTTCGTGAGCTGGCGCGGGTTCTTGGCTACGAACCGACTGGCGGTGTCGCAGATCGACTGGGGTGAGCGGAACGTCGTCTGCAGCCGCAAGGTGAGGGCTTCGCCGAACCACGCGGTGAAGTCGGTCATCACCGAGAGGTCCGCGCCGGCGAACCGGTTGACGGACTGCCAGTCGTCGCCGACGGCGAGCAGGTGTCGACCCGGCTTGTCGACCAGCGCCTTGGTCAGCCGTGCGCGCGCCTGGCTGGCGTCCTGGAACTCGTCGACGAGCACGAGTTCGTAGCCCAGGTTGACGACCCCCGCCTCGAGATGCTCGGCCGCCTGGACGAGCATGTCCTCGAAGTCGATCGAGTCGTCGTCGGCCAGCCGACGCTGCCACTCGTCGTGGATGGTCCAGTAGAGCTCCAGGAAGACGCGTGAGCGGAAGGTCTGCACCGCCGCAGGGGCGTGGGCGAGCCGCCGCGCGAGGTCCTCGCGGGTCAGGGAGTTCGACTTCACGTGGGTCATGAACGACCGCATGAGCCGGGCCAGATCCTCGTGTCTGATCGGCTCCGCGCCCGGGATGGGACGATCGGGGTTCCAATCGAGCGTGAGGCCGTGTGCCTTGAGGTCGGCGGCGAGGGGCTGGAACCCCGTCTGGTCGAGGATGGCCGCCCAGGTCGTCTCAATCAGGGTCGTGCCGCGCTCACGGTGCAGCTGCTTCTTCCACGCCATCCCCGCTGCGTAGCCCTCGAACGACTCGGGTGGTCGCCCGTCGCGGTCCAGCGCCCAGTGCTCGTGCCACACATCGACGTCGGGGTAGTAGAAGTCGGGCCGATACTGCGAGTGCTCGGCGTCCGCCACGTCATGGCTGTAGGGCGACTCGTACTCGTACTTCACGCCGTTCAGGAAGAGGAAGTCGGCGATCATCCGCTCGCCCTGGCTCTTCACGGTCTCGCCGTTGAACGTGCGGAACCCGGTCTCTCGGGAGACGAAGTCATAGCTGTCCGGCTCGCCGCCGTCGGGCTCCGTGGCCATTCTCGCGAAGAGCAGGCGATAGATGTCCCACTTGAAGCGGAACGCCTGGGAGCTGTCGCGCAGCTCGTCCACGATCCGGGAGACCATCTCGATGTCTTGACCGGCGTCGAGCCAGGGGGCGAGCCGCGGCTTCCTGCCGGTCGCGCGGCCGATCACCGTCAGGCCGAACCCGTGGAACGTCGCCGCCCGCAACCCGGTGCCGTCGATCCCGGCCGCCTTGAGCCTGGCGTCGACACGCTGCTGGAGCTCGACGGCGGCGTCCTTGTTGAACGCCAACAGCAGGATGCGCTCGGCCGGGACGATGTCGCACAGGATCGAGTACGCCGCGCGGGCGACCATCACCGACGTCTTGCCCGACCCGGCGGCCGCGACCACCTGGACGCGGTTGTCGAAGGCGATGACCGCGGTCGCCTGCTCGTCGGTGAGCGGCTGCTTCTCGATAGTGTCGAAGAACGTACGACGAGTAGCGAGCTCCTGGGCTCGGATCTGGGCGTTCACCGCCGCGACCGTCGGACGCAGGTCCTGGGCGAGGAGGGCCAGCAGCGAGCGTGTCTCCGCGCCCGTCTCCGCCTCCTGGGCGAGGGCCTTCAGGGCGGGGAACGCCGCCGGCTTGGCTCCCAGCCAGTCGAGCATGGTGTCGCGGGTGACCCAGCGACCGGCCTCCACCGCGTCGGACAGGCCGCGCTCGACGGCGTCCTTCCACGCCCGGCCCGCGAGCAGTGCCGGCTCAGCGTCGGCCGCCAGTCGGGTCCGGAGCAGCGCGGCTGCCCTCCTGCGGTTCGCCCTGAGCCTGGCAAAGACGACTGCGGTCGCCATGACGACCAGCGCCGCACCCACTCCTGCTGTGAACACCCTGCATCCCCCGTTTCTCGGGATGCAGGCTAGGCCCTGCGACGTCGGCTGTCCGGAGTTCCAGGTACGCTCCGCTCAGCCAGTCGTACTCCGCAACACGGAGTCAGGGAACCCGGTGCGAATCCGGGACTGACGCGCAGCGGTGAGGGGACGGGCAGGACACGCCGGCAACGGCAGCCACTGGGGCATCCGCCCTGGGAAGGCGTCCTGACCCGGTTGATCCGAGTCCGAAGACCTGCTGGCCCTGACGACACCCGTCGTCGGGTCATGGTGGGTCCCGCGTACGGGCCCGGACTCCGAACAAGGTGACTCCCGGTGAACCGGTATCGACCAGACCGCTGCCCTGGCGCGCTCCGCCCCTGGCCCGCTGACGACGGGCTCCTCGTCCGCCTCAGGCTCCCGGGCGGACGGTTGCGCGGCGACTCGCTGCGTGCCCTCGTCGCGGTCGCGGAGCGCTACGGTGACGCTCACGTGCACGTGACCGGACGCAGCAACCTTCAGCTCCGGGCCCTGCCCAGGCACGCCGGCACCGAGCAGCTGCCCAGTGTGGTCCTGGAGGAGCTGGAGACGACCGGCCTGCTGCCCAGCCGTGCGCACGACCTGGCCCGCAACGTGATGGCCTCGCCCCAGACCGGACTGGCCGGGGGACGCGCCGACCTGCGCCCCACCGTCGCAGCGCTCGACGCCGAGATCTGCGCCAGCACCACGCTCGCCGGACTGCCCGGCCGGTTCCTGTTCGTGCTCGACGACGGGCGCGGCGACCTGCTGACGCGGCCCTGCGACCTCGGGCTCGTCGCCCTCGACGGTGACCGTGCCCAGCTCCGGGTCGGTCCGGACTGGGGGCCGACCGTCGATCTCCACGAGGCCCCACGTGCCTTGGCCGACCTCGCGGTCCGCTTCCTCGACGTGCGCGGGCAGGGCCCCGAGGCCGCCTGGCACGCCGCCGAGCTCGACACGCCCCTGGTCACACCGCATCCGCCGGACCCGCACGTCCCCGACCCTGCTCCACCGCTCGGCTTCGGCCCGGTGCCGGGCGGCGTCCACACCGCCGTACCCGAGACCGGCCTCGACCGGCGCGCCGTCGAGGAGCTCTGCGCCGGCGCCTCCGAGGTCGTCGTCACCCCCTGGCGGGGCGTCCTGATCCCCGATCCCGACCTCTTGACCGGCGAGAGCCGACGACCCGAGGAGCACCCATGAGCGAGCTGCGTCGACCCGAGCGGCACTACCCCTACGTCGACCACGGGCCGGCGATCTATCTGGACTCGTTCGCCACCATCCGCCGGGAGGCCGACCTGTCCCGGATCCCAGCCACCGCCGAGCGCGTGGCGGTCCGGATGATCCACGGCAGCGGCCAGGTCGACCTCACCGAGGACCTCGTCATCGATCCTCGTCTGGTGCCTGCGGCGCGGGCCGCACTGGAGGCGGGCGCGCCGATCCTGTGCGACGCCACCATGGTCGTCAAGGGGGTGACCCGCAGCCGACTGCCCGCCGACAACGCGGTGCTGTGCACGCTCAACGAGCCGGAGGTCCCTGGCCTCGCCGCGGCCTGGGGGACCACCCGGACCGCCGCGGCCGTCTCGCTGTGGGAGCCGCACCTCGCCGGAGCCGTGGTGGCGATCGGCAACGCGCCGACCGCGCTGTTCCACCTGCTCGAGATGCTCATCGACGGGGCACCACGCCCGGCGGCGATCGTGGGGTGTCCGGTGGGGTTCATCGGCGCTGCCGAGTCCAAGCAGGCCCTCATCGACCTGGCCGCCGAGCACGGCATCGACGTCCCCTTCGTGACCGTGCGCGGTCGCCGGGGTGGCTCGGCGATGACGTCGTCGGCGCTCAACGCGCTGGCCCGGGACGAGGAGTGAGCACCGTGACTCGAGGACGATTCGCCGGTGTCGGGGTCGGCCCGGGAGATCCCGAGCTGATCACCCGGAAGGCCGCCCGGCTGATCCAGCAGGCTGACGTGGTCGCCTACCACGCGGCCGCGGGGCGGCGCTCGAACGCGCGACGGATCGCCGCCGAGCTGATCCCGGACGGGGTGCTGGAGGAGCAGCTGACCTACCCCGTCACCACCGGCGTCACCGACCACCCCGGCGGCTACGCCGGCGCGATGGCGGCGTTCTACGAGGAGGCCGCGGCCCGGCTCGCGGTCCACTTGGACGCCGGGCGCGACGTGGTGCTGCTGGCCGAGGGCGACCCGCTCTTCTACGGCTCCTACATGTACATGCACGACCGGCTCGCAGAGCGCTACGAGACCGAGATCGTCCCGGGCGTGCCGGCGTTCCTGGCCGCCGCGTCCGCCGTCGCGAGCCCGCTGGTGCGCCAGACCGACGTGCTCACCGTGCTGCCCGGCACCCTCCCGGAGCCCGAGCTCGCCCGCCGCCTGGCCGACACCGACGGCGCGATCATCATGAAGCTCGGCCGCACCTTCCCCGCCGTACGACGTGCGCTGGCCGCCGCGGGCCGGCTCGAGCACGCCGTCTACGTCGAGCGCGCCTCGATGCCCGAGGAGCAGTGGCGCCCGGTCGCCGACGTGGACGCCGAGCGGGTGCCGTACTTCTCCCTGGTCGTGGTGACCGGGGACAGCCGCAACGGCCGCCGGTCCCGCGACGGCGACCCGGTGAGCGTGGCCTCCCCGAAGGTCGCCGAGGCGGTCGCGGAGCTGCTGGTCGTCGGGCTCGGCCCGGGGCCGGATCGCTGGCTGACGCCGGAGGTCGACGCGGTCCTCGCCGAGGTCGACCACGTGGTCGGTTACGGCCCCTATGTCGCGCGAGTCCGGCAGCGCCCGGGCCTGACGCGGCACGCCTCCGGCAACACCGTCGAGGTAGACCGGGCGCGGCTCGCCCTCGATCTGGCGTTGCGTGGAGAGCGGGTCGCGGTGGTCTCGGGCGGTGACGCCGGGATCTTCGGGATGGCGGCCGCGGTCTTCGAGGCCGCCGAGGACCCGGCCTACGCCGGCGTACCGGTCCGGGTGCTGCCGGGTGTCAGCGCCGTCCAGGCCGTCGCCGCCCGGGCGGGCGCGCCGATCGGCGCCGACTATGCCGTGCTCAGCCTCTCGGACCGGCTCAAGCCGTGGGCGGTGGTGGAGCGGAGGCTGCGGGCGATCGCCGAGGCCGACCTGGTGCTCGCCGTCTACAACCCCGCCTCCCGCAGCCGCACCGAGCAGGTCGCGACAGCGCGCTCGGTGCTGCTCGAGCACCGGGACGCCGCCACCGTCGTGGTCGTCGGGCGCGACGTGGGCCGGGCCGAGGAGTCGCTCACCGTCACGACGCTCGGCGACCTCGACCCGGCGAGCATCGACATGAAGTGCCTGCTGATCGTCGGCGCCTCCGGGACCCGGGCGTCGGCGGCCGGCGTGTGGACGCCGAGGTTCGTGCGATGAGCGTGCACTTCGTCGGAGCGGGACCTGGCGCGGCCGACCTGCTCACCCTCCGGGCGGCCAGCCTGCTCGCCGCGGCCGACCTGGTGCTCTTCCCGGGCACCTATCTGGACGCGGGAGTGCTGGCCCACTGCGGTCCGCGGGCCGAGCTCGTGGACACCCAGGATCTCGACCTCGACGCCATCACCCGCCACCTCGTCGAGGGGGCCCGGGCGGGCAGGCAGGTGGTCCGGCTGACCTCGGGGGACCCGTCGGTCTATTCGGCGCTGCACGAGCAGACCCGGCGTCTCGACGCTGCGGGGGTCGCCTGGCAGGTGACCCCCGGTGTCCCGGCGTACGCCGCGGCCGCCGCGCTGGTGGGGCGCGAGCTCACCGTGCCGCACGTCGCTCAATCGATCGTCCTCACCCGGACCCGGGCCCGGTCGACGCCGATGGGAGCGGGGGAGGACCTGGTGGCCTTCGCCGCCACCGGAGCGACCCTGGTGCTGCACCTCGCCATCGCCCGCACCCGGGAGCTGATGGGCGAGCTCGAGCCGGTGCTCGGAGCGGACTGTCCGGTGGTCGTCGTCCACCGGGCCAGCCAACCGTCGGAGCTGTTCCTGCGCGGCACCGTCGGGACCATCGCCGCCCTGGTCGAGCAGGAGGGGCTGCGTCAGGCGGCCGTGATCATGGTCGGCCGGGCGCTGGCCGACGACGCGGGCGGTGGCGAGTCGTTCCTCTACAGCGCGGCCCGGGAGCGGCGTACCTGAGACGACCCCTCAGCGGGTCAGGCTCCACTGCGTCACGGTGCGCGCCGGCGTCCAGCCGGTGAAGGTGCCCACGGGTGCGCTGGTCTCCACGGCGATCCGGGTGAGCTCGCCGCCGTGGGCACGGTAGGCGTCCGCGAGCAGGTGCTCGGTCTCCAGGGTGACCCCGTGCACCACCAGTCGCCCGCCGATCGGCAGCGCCGCGAGGCAGGCGTCCAGCACGCCGGGGCGGATGGCACCGCCGCCGATGAACACGGCGTCGGGGGCCGCCAGCCCGTCGAGCGCGTCCGGCGCCCGGCCGCGGACGACGGTGAGGTCCGGGACGCCCAACCGGGCGGCGTTCCTGCCGATCCGGTCGGCGCGGTCCGGGTCGGCCTCGACCGCGGTGCTGCGACAGGTCGGGTGCGCCCGCATCCACTCGATGCCGACGGAGCCCGCGCCTGCGCCGACGTCCCACAGGTGCTGGCCGGGGGCGGGTCGCAGCCGGGACAGCGCGGATGCGCGCAGGTCACGCTTGGTGAGCTGGCCGTCGTGCTCGAAGGCGTCGTCGGGCAGCCCGGCGACCCACGACGAGTGCCAGGTCGCCAGGGGCGTGGGCAGCTGGACGGCGAGCACGTGCAGAGCGGGCACGTCGTCGTCGGCCGCGGTCGCCCACTCCAATGCAGGCCGGGAGGTCCGGCTCTCCCGGGCGCTGCCGAGGTCGCCGAGGAGGGTGACGACGGCCTCCGGGCAACCAGCCTCGACCAGGAGATGCGCGACGCTCGCGGGGGCCGCAGGACCGGAGGTGAGGAGCAGCAGCCGGCGCCCCGGGGCGAGCTCGCGCAGCAGCCGCGCCTCGTGGCGCCCGACCAGGGTGATCGCTGCGGCCTCCTCCGCCGACCAGCCCATCCGGGCCCGGGCCAGCGCGATCGACGACACCGCGGGGAGCACGCGCACCGCCGATGCGCCGAGCAGTCGGACCAGGGTGCTGCCGATCCCCGACAGCATCGGGTCGCCCGAGGCGAGCGCCACCACCCGTCGGCCGGCCACCTGGTCCAGCAGAGCGGGCAGCGCGTCGGTCAGCGGGGAGGGCCACACCAGGCGCTCTTGGCCTGGCACGGCGGGGACATCGGCCAGGTGCCGGCGTCCGCCGAGCAGCACCTCGGCGTCGCGGACCAGAGCCGCGGCCTCTTCGGCAAGGCGGCCGTCGGCGCCGACGCCGACGACGGTCAGCCGGAAGGCGTCGCGGGGGTCTGTGGGGGTGGGCACGGAACGGGAGGTTATCGTGACGCCAACACGTGAGGTGCCTCTGCGGCCCATCCATCGCCCTGCGGTGGGGAAGGTCAACGGGGAGAATCTGGGAAGCCGGTGAGATTCCGGCACAGGCCCGCTGCGGTGAACCGAGCACTCCGTCAGGAGTGATTCGGTCTAGTCCGAAGACCGGCCTCGCGTCGCCACATCCATGGCCAAGCGAGCGGGAGCCTCACGTGCCAACGAAGTACCCTTTTTCTGCCGTCGTCGGCTGCGCCGACCACCCCCAGAACACCCTCGACGACATGGGCCTCGCCCTTGTCCTGACGGCGATCAGCCCGCAGATCGGCGGGGTGCTGGTCCGCGGTGACAAGGGCACCGCCAAGTCGACCACCGTCCGCGGGCTGGCCGAGGTGCTGCCGTGGATCGAGGTGTACGACGGGGACCGGTTCTCCGTCGACCCGGCGGAGCCGCGGGCGCTGTCCCCGGACGGCCCCTTCGCGCCGGACGCCCGGATCACCCGCCCGGTGCGCCTCGTCGAGCTGCCGGTCGCCACCACCGAGGACCGGCTGGTCGGCTCGCTGCACCTGGAGAAGGCGCTGACCTCCGGGGCCATCGAGTTCGAGCCCGGGCTCCTGGCCCGCGCCCACCGCGGCGTGCTCTATGTCGACGAGGTCAACCTGCTCCACGACCACCTCGTCGACCTCCTGCTCGACGCCGCCGCCACCGGCACGGTCTCGATCGAGCGCGACGGGGTCTCGCTGCAGCACGGCGCCCGGTTCGTGCTGATCGGGACGATGAACCCCGAGGAGGGCGAGCTGCGCCCTCAGCTGCTCGATCGCTTCGGCCTCACCGTCGAGGTGGCTGCCCCTCGGGATCCGCGGCTGCGCGTCGAGGTCGTCCGTCGCCGCCTGGCCTTCGACCTGGACCCCGAGGCGTTCGCCGTCGACTATGCCGAGCGTCAGGAGTCCCTGCGGGCACGGATCGCCGCCGCCCGGGACCGCCTCGAGCAGGTCGAGCTCACCGACGCGGCGCTGCTCAAGGTCGCCGAGGTGTGTGCGGCGTTCGAGGTCGACGGTCTCCGCGCGGACATCGTCACCGCGCGTACGGCGCTCGCCCACGCCGCCTGGGCCCAGCGCGACCGCGTCACGCTCGCCGACATCCGGGCCGCCGCGCTGCTGGCCCTGCCGCACCGGCGCCGGCGCAACCCGTTCGACGCCCCGGGTCTCGACGAGGACCTGCTCGACCGGGTGCTCGGCGACGACGAGCTGCCGGACCCGCCGGAGCCGAGCCCGACGCCCGACCCGGGATCCGGACCCGCCAGCGACGACTCAGACGCTGACGGTGCTGACGCTGGCGCCACCGACTCTCCAGCGCCGGACTCCGGCGACCCGTCCTCCGAGGCGTCCGGCTCCACGGATCCCGGCGAGTCCCGGCCCGATTCCACGGCGCCCGCCGACCCGGCCGACCCTGCTGCCGACCCGGACCCCATGCCGGAGACACCGTCCGCGCCGGGCGGGGACGGCCCGACGACGGCGGCCAGCGCGGAGACGGCGTACCGTCCGCGGCTGCTCACCGTCGACGGCGTCGGCCAGGGCGCGCCGGGACGGCGCAGTCGCGCCATCGGCACCAGCGGTCGCCGGGTCGGCAGCGGCACCGCGCGCGGCTCGCTGCACCTGGTGGAGACCCTGCGGGCGGCCGCCGAGCGCTCGGCGCGCCAGGGGAGCGGCGCGCAAGGGGGCCGGATCCTGCTGGCCCCGACAGACCTGCGCACCGCCGTCCGCGAGGGCAAGGAGGCCAACCTGCTGCTGTTCTGCGTCGACGCCTCCGGGTCGATGGCGGCACGTCGCCGGATGGTGCAGGTCAAGACCGCCGTGCTGTCGCTGCTCACCGACGCCTACCGGCGCCGGGACCGCGTCGCGATGGTCGGCTTCCGCGCCTCCGGGGCGAGCCTGTTGCTGCCGCCGACCGGTTCCGTCGACGTCGCTGCCGCGCTGCTCGACGACCTGCCGTCGGGTGGTCGGACACCGCTCGCCGAGGGACTCTTCGAGGCTGCCCAGGTGCTGCGTCGCGAGCGATTGCGCGGCGGGCGGGAGCGGCCGTTGCTGCTGGTCGTCACCGACGGCCGGGCCACCGCCGGTCCCGACCCGGTGCTGCGCTCGCAGGTCGCCGCCGCCCAGGTGGCCGCCCTCGGGGTGCCCAGCGTGGTGATCGACTGTGAGCAGGGTCCGCTGCGGCTCGGGCTGGCCCGCACCCTGGCCGGTCACCTGCGCGCCGAGCACCTGCCGATGGCGCAGGTCAGCGCCGCGGGCCTGGTCGACGTCGTCGCCGGCCGCGTCGCCTGATGGGCACCCTGGCACCCCTGCGTCCCGGCACCGTCACCCTGGTGGCCGGTGGACCCGGCGACGTGGGCCTGATGACCGTCGCCGGCCGCGCCGCCGTGGAGCAGGCCGACGTCCTGCTCGTCGACCACCTCGCCCCGCAGGGGGCCCTGGCGTGGGCGCTGCCTGACGCCGAGATCGTCGACGTCGCCAAGCTGCCCCGCGGACGGGCGACCTCGCAGGAGCGGATCAACGAGCTGCTGGTGGCCCATGCCCGGGCCGGGCGTCGGGTGGTCCGGCTCAAGGGCGGCGACGGCTTCGTCTTCGGCCGCGGCATGGAGGAGGTGCTTGCCTGTGCGGAGGCGGGCGTGCCGACCCGGGTGCTGCCCGGGGTCAGCTCCGCGGTCGCCGTACCGGCCCTCGCCGGGATCCCCGTCACCCACCGCGGCCTGGTGCACGGTTTCAGCGTGATCTCCGGGCACGTGCCGCCCGACCACCCGACCTGCGCCCTCGACTACGCCGCCCTGGCCCGGGCCGGCACCACGCTGGTGGTGCTGATGGGCGTCGCCAACCTGTCGGCCATCGCGGACGAGCTGCTCACGCACGGGCTCTCGCCCGCGACCCCCGCCGCGGTGATCGCGCGCGGGGGGCATCGCGACCAGGCCGTGCGGACGGGGCCCCTGTCTCGGATCGCCGACGTCGCCGGGGACCTCGCTCCGCCCGCGATCACGGTGATCGGCGAGGTCGCCCGCTTCGCCACCACCTCCAACGCCGTACCCGCCTTTGCCGACCTGACCACGACCGACCTGATCGAGGAGATGCGCTGATGCCGCAGGGACAGCCGCTGACCGTGCCCGACGACGGCCTCAGCACCCGCGAGCGCCGCAACCGGCCGCTGCTGATGGTCCACACCGGCGACGGCAAGGGGAAGTCCACCGCCGCGTTCGGACTCGCGCTGCGCGGGTGGAACCAGGGGTGGAGCGTCGGTGTCTTCCAGTTCGTGAAGTCCGCCAAGTGGCGCATCGGCGAGCAGACCGTGCTCGAGCGCCTCGGCGAGCTGCACACGCAGACCGGCGAGGGCGGCCCGGTCGAGTGGCACAAGATGGGCGCCGGGTGGTCGTGGACCAAGAAGCGCGGTGACGCCGAGGACCACGCCCGCGCCGCCGCCGAGGGCTGGCAGGAGATCAAGCGACGCCTGGCCGAGGAGACCCATCAGCTCTACGTGCTCGACGAGTTCACCTATCCGATCGCCTGGGGCTGGGTCGACCTCGACGACGTGGTCACCACCCTGCGGGGCCGCCCCGGGCGCCAGCACGTCGTGATCACCGGGCGGCGCGCCGCGCCGGCCCTGCTGGAGATCGCGGACCTGGTCACCGAGATGACCAAGCACAAGCACCCGATGGACGTCGGCCAGAAGGGGCAGCGGGGGATCGAATGGTGATCCAGCCGCCTCCGGCCGGCCTGCCCCGCGTGGTCGTCGCAGCCCCGGGGACCGGCCAGGGCAAGACCACGATCGCCACGGGCCTGATGGCCGCTCTGCGCACCCGCGGGCTGGAGGTCTCCGGGCACAAGGTCGGCCCCGACTACATCGATCCCGGCTATCACTCGTTGGCCACCGGGCGGCCCGGGCGCAACCTGGACCCGCACCTGGTGGGGGAGGAGCGGATCGCGCCGCTGCTGCTGCACGGTGCCCGGGGCGCCGACGTGGCGGTCATCGAGGGCGTGATGGGGCTGCACGACGGTCGGCTCGGCACCGATGGCTTCGCCTCCACCGCCCACGTCGCTCGCCTCACCCGAACCCCGGTCGTGCTGGTTATCGACATCTCCCGGATGTCGCGCTCGGTCGGCGCGCTGGTGGCGGGGATGGCGTCCTACGATCCGACGATCGACGTCGTCGGGGTGGTGCTCAACCAGGCCGGCTCGGCGCGCAACGTCGCCGAGGTGACCCGCTCCCTGTCCGTCCCTGTGCTCGGGGTGGTGCCCCGCGACGCCACGCTGGCCACGCCCTCGCGCCACCTCGGACTCGTCCCCGCCGCCGAGCGGGTCGGCGCCACGGCACTGGTGGCCCGGCTCGGGGAGCAGGTGGGCCGCCACGTCGACCTCGACGCGCTGCTGGCGGCCGCCCGCGCCGCACCGGCCCTCGACGTGACGCCCTGGGATCCTGCTGCCGAGGTGGCACGGGTCGCGGGCGAGGCGCCGGTGGTGGCGGTCGCTGCCGGACGGGCCTTCACGTTCGCCTACGCCGAGACCGAGGAGCTGCTGGTCGCCGCCGGATGCCGGATCGCTCGCTTCGACCCGCTGGTCGACCCGGCCCTGCCCGCCGGCACGCAAGCGCTGCTGCTGGGCGGTGGCTTCCCGGAGGTGCACGTCCAGGAGCTGGCCGGCAACCTCTCCCTGCTCGGCCAGGTCCGCGACGCCGTCCGCGCCGGGCTGCCGACCGTGGCCGAGTGCGCCGGGCTTCTCTACCTGCTCGACGCACTCGACGACACCCCGATGGCGGGGGTGATCGGGACCAGCGCGGCGATGGCCGAGCGGCTGACGCTGCGCTACCCGGTTGCTCGCGCTGCCGGCGACAACCTGCTCACCCGGGTGGGCGAGACGGTCCACGGCCACGAGTTCCATCGCACCGCCCTCACCCAGCCGGCCCGGGGCTGTCCGCCGGCGTGGGACATCGACGGCGAGCTGATCGGGGTGGCCACGCGGACGCTGCACGCGTCGTACCTCCACCTGCACTGGGCTGGAGCCCCCCAGCTGGCCCACCGCTTCGCCGAGGCGGCAGCTGCGGCCGACCCGGTGCCCACCGGTATCGCGACCGTCCCCGTGACGGTCGAGGAGTCGTGCCCTGACCCGACGCCGACCGAGCCGTTGCACCACCACGGCGACAGGGAGGTGGGTCCGGGGCTGCTCGACTTCGCCGTCAACGTCCATCCTGAGCCACGGCCGGCGTGGCTGGAGTCCGCGCTGGCCGACGGCGTATGGGCCTCGGTGTCCTATCCGGACCCGACGGCCGCGCGCGCCGCGATCGCGCAGCTGCACCGCCGGCGGCCCGCGGAGGTGCTGGTCACCGCCGGCGCCGCCGAGGCGTTCGAGCTCGTCGCCCGGTGGAAGCAGTGGCGCCACGTCGTGGTCGTGCATCCGCAGTTCACCGAGCCGCACGCCGCTCTCGAACGCGCGGGACACCAGGTGAGCGTGGTGCAGTGCCGTGCCGAGGACGGCTATCGGCTGGACCCCGACGCCGTGCCGGAGGACGCCGATCTGGTGGTGCTGGGCAACCCGACCAACCCGACCGGGGTGCTCCACCCGGCGGCGGACATCCTGCGGCTACGCCGGCCCAAGCGGGTCGTCGTGGTCGACGAGGCGTTCATGGAGACCGTGACGGGAGAGGGGGAGTCGCTGGCCCAGGACCGCCGACGAGGGCTGCTGGTGATCCGCAGCCTCACCAAGCACTGGTCGATCCCGGGCATCCGGGCCGGCTATCTGCTGGGCAACGAGCGGACCATCAGCGGGCTGGCGGCCCGCCAGATCCCCTGGTCGGTGTCGACGCCGGCGCTCCAGGCGGCGATCGCCTGCACCACGCCGGCGGCGGTGGCGGAGGCTGCTCGACGTACGGCGCGGATCACGGCTTGGCGTGAATCCCTGGTGGAGGGCCTGACCACCCGCGGGATCGAGATCGTGGACTCACAGGCGTCGTTCGTGCTGGCCCGGCTCGGGCTCGGAACCCGTGCGGCGCTGCGTGAGCGGGGGGTCGCCGTACGACGGGCGGACACGTTCCCGGGACTGGGCGAGGAGTGGGTGCGGATCGCGGTCCGACCACCCGAGACGTGTGCGGCGCTGTTCTCGGCCCTGGACACGCTACGGGTCGAGGCGTGAGCCGTGCGCGAGCGGCTGGTCTGGCGGCCGGCTTCGTCGCCGATCGGCTGTGGGGCGATCCGCGGCGGGGCCATCCGGTGGCGGTCTTCGGCGGTCTGGCCAGCCGCGCGGAACGGCGGTGGTATGCGGACTCCCGATCTCGTGGGGTCGTGCACAGCGCCACGCTGGTCGGTGGATGCGCGCTGCTCGGCGTGGTCGTCGAACGCGCCTCCCGACGCCATCCGTTGCTGCACTCCGGAGCCACCGCGCTCGCCACCTGGACCGTGCTCGGCGGGCGCAGCCTGGAGCGCGAGGCCCTTGCCGTCCACGCGCTCCTCGTGTTCGACCTGCCCGCGGCTCGGCACCGACTGACCTATCTGGTCGGGCGTGATCCGTCGGGGCTGACCGAGGACGAGATCGCCCGCGCGGTGGTCGAGTCCGTCGCGGAGAACACCTCGGACGCCGTCACGGCGTCCCTCGTCTGGGGCGCCGTTGCCGGTGTGCCCGGCCTGTTCGCTCACCGGGCCGCGAACACCCTCGACGCGATGGTGGGGCACCACAACGACCGCTACGAACGCTTCGGCTGGGCCTCCGCACGGCTCGACGACCTCCTCAACCTGCCGGGGTCGCGCTATGCCGCACTCTGCGTCCTGCTCGCCGAGCCCAGCCGGGCCGGCGACGTCTGGCGATCCTGGCGACGCGATGCCGGACTGCATCCGAGCCCGAACGCAGGGGTCGTCGAGTCTGCGTTCGCTGGGGCACTCGGGATCAGGCTCGGTGGGGTCAACCGGTACGGCGACCGGGCGGAGCACCGGCCCACCATGGGGGAGGGGCGGGTGGTGCGGACGAGTGATGTGCCCCGAAGCGTCGAGCTCGCCTGCCGGACGGGGTGGATAGCGGCAGCTGGGGCGGTGTTGTTCGCGATGGAGTTCGGTCGCGGCGCACGCGGAGTCTTGTCAGGGTTCTGGGCGCCGTTCATGCGCGGCATCGGCTGATCCAGGGCGCGGCGTTCCGCCGCGTCGGACGTACGAATCAGCCGATGGGCGGTCTGCCGGTGGTGCTGGTCATACACTCGCCCGGTGCCGGACTTCCCGCCTTGTGACGACGTGTGCGGTGCTCTGCGCGCCCTGTCCGTCCGGCAGCCGCGGGCGGATGCTCCGGCGTGGCCGCATTCCACGGGAGCGGACTAGCAGCGGCACTGGGGACAACCCTCCCGCATGTCCGTGGCGACCCGTACGGTGCCGCCCATGACTGACACGCCCAACCTCGATGGACCACCCTCCCCCTACGTCGAGAAGGATGCCTCGTGGCGCGACGGCCTCGGCGGCGAGGTGTTCAACGTGGAGGTCGAGGACATGCCGCGCTGGCAGTGTCTCCTCACCATCGTTGAGGACCCGCAGGAGCGGTACGACCTATCGACGTTCCGGGTCAAGCGCAGTGGCGGCGCGACGCCCGGCGATCATCAGTACCGACAAAACGTGTTTGTGCTCGTGGGCGCGATCACCGTCGCGGCTGGGCACATTGAGGCCGAGATGAAGCGGATCATCGTCGTCGCCGAAGAGTCCGAGAGTGCAGGTTTCGCCGATGTGCCCTCCACATGGTCTGGACTCGTGGATCGACTGACCGCGATCGCTGATGGAGACGGGATGCTGGCCGAGCCGCTTCGCGCCGTTCTCGACTGGGGCGCGGAACAGAAGGTCGCTGAGATTCGGCACGCGGCAGTCCACTCCGCATGGTGGGTCTTCGATGCTGGGCACGTCCATCGGTCGCGCTTCAAAAACAAGAGCAACGGGTCTACGCAGATGGGCACGTGGGAGCAGGTGGCCCAGCAGTCCGAGACGCTCTTCGAGTACCTCGACCGGCTCCAGACGATCGTGCCGTGGCCGATGGCGACGTTGCCACCCATCGACCCCGATGAGCAGGTGGTGCCGGACTTGCGCTTGGAGTTCCACGACGGCCCTCGCCGCAGAGAATCTTGACGGCGAGCAACTTGCTCAGTCAGGACCGTCATCGGCTCAGAGTTCGGCACCAAGCCGCCCGGCCAACCGCCTCGGAAACGTCCGGATCTGCCGCTGATGGCGCACGGAACTGCCGATGTCCGGGCCTTGCGCGCGTGGTGTGCGGAACTCACCGACACCACCAGCGACCGCCCTTCTTTTCCGGTCCGCAAGTATCGTCACTGCGCTCCTTCTCTCGACTCGCTTTTCGTAATACGATATTGGTCATGGTCAGCGAAGAGCAGATCCAGCAATGGGCGGATGAGGCCGAAGCTGGCTACGACGTCGAAGAGATGAAACGCCGCGGACGCGGTCGGCCCGGACGTGGCGCCGAGCCGATGCAGGTCGTTGCAGTACGCCTCACAGCGGAGGAGCTCGCTGCGGTCGACGCGATCGCCGAGCGAGAGCACATCTCGAGATCCGAAGCAATCCGCAGGGCGCTGGCCGGCTCTGCGGCGTGAAGGTCCACGACAGCGCGCTCAGACACGGGGTGCTTCCAGACGACGCGGTTCAAGCAGCCGACTGGCCGCTCTGGGTCGAACCGATTGGTGACGAGGACTGGCCGCACCGCGAACTACGCCTCGGCTTCGACACCCAGGCCCGTCTACTCGAGACCGTCGTCCTGATCTTTGAGAGCGGCGACGAGATGGTCATCCACGCCGTGCCGGCCCGTAGGCAGTACTGGGATCTCCTTCCCTGAACTGGGCGTCTCACGCACCCGCAAGCGGATCGCCTTTCGGAGCACCCGGATCTGCCGCGTAGCGCGCGGTCACGCCGAGATGCGGACCACACTCCGGCAGGCAGCTCGTGCATCATGAGGCCATGAGCGTCGAGCCGGATCGGTGGTGGACCGAACTGGTGGACGTACTGTGCTCGCTGGGGATGGTGGAGGAGCGCGCTCCGTACGGCCTGGTGGTCACTACTCAACATGCTGATGGAAGCTCGACCGTGGTGGAGATCGTCATGACGCCGGAGGAGTGGGACGAGCTCGTATCGATCCCGTGGGGCGAGCTCGAGGCGGCCGCACAGCACGTACGCGAGCTCGTCTGGATCCAGCCGCCAAGCCAGCGATACCTCGTCTACGACACCTACGACTTGTCGCCCTGTGACACCCCGGTCATCACCATCCAGGGCCGGAGGTAGGACGCGTACCGGCCCGAACGAACAGTTGTAGGCCATCCGTTCATGCCGCGATCCGCGCCCACATGACGGCAACAGCAGCCCTGTACTGCAGCACAGTTGTCCGCGTGCTCCCCGCACAGGGACTGTCACATGGCAGAGCGATCCCCGTTGCCGACGCTCCTGTTCGGCCCCTGGGGCAGGATGGCCCATGCTCCGCGATGAGGCGGACCCGCACGGACTCCCGGAGGAATCGTTGCACCCGCTTGCCGCGTGGCCCCGCCCCACCCTGACGCTCGGGGTCGGGGCGGTAGTCCTGGTAGGCGTCGGCTACGGTCTGCTGTTCTCGGACCGCACGGACTACCTGGGCCACTTCCTCGCCGGCGCCGGCGGAACCTACTGGCTGTTGGCGGTCGTGGTCGAGGCCGCCCCGGAGAGGCGCTGGCCGGTCGTCACCTGGACGTGGGTAGCTGTCCTGCTCGGAGTGTTCGCCGAGGCGACGGTGTTCCGGCTCGCGGAGTTCGATCCGGTGGACCTGGCCAACCAAAGCCTGGGCGCCGTCCTGGCAGGGGTGGGGATGCTCGATGCCCGGCCCTACGACCGATCAGCGGCGGTCGCCGCGGTCGCCGGTCTGGTCTTCCTGGTTGCGGGGTTCTTCTATGCGTTTGCCTGAGCGGGGTTTCGCCTGAGCGGGGTTTCGCCTGGGCGGCCGTCGCCCTGGCGCTCACCGGCGTTTTGTTTGCGGCGCTGGCCGCCTGGACCCTCGTTGACCGGTCCACCATCCCCACCGAGCTCCACGGGACGGTGACCGCTGTCGAGATGCGTCACGAGAAGCACCCCGGAGTCGATGACGTGTGGCTGATCTCGGTCGATGACGGCGGGCTGCGTCACGTCGACAGCGATGTCGCCGACCTCCTCGAGGTGGGAGCCAGCGTGGAGAAGGACGCCTGGGACACCACGCTGACGGTGAACGGCGACCCGCACCCGTTGTCGCTGAGCGAGCACGCTCGCGCAATGCTCGCGTTCGCCCCGGTCATCGTTCTCGTCATCGCCGCGTTGACCCTCCTGACGCACCTCCGAGCCCGAGCGCTTCGCCAGCCGCGAGTCTGACCCCGAACCTCAGCGACGTGCAGCGAATCATCCGACGCAGGGACGTCTTCTCGGTCTGCCTCGTCGTCGCCGCAACCGTGTTGGTAAATACCCTCGACTGACGGCGGGTTCAACGCACTCGGATCTGCCGCTGATGGCGCGGAGCTGCCGAGATTCGGTCGGGTCAGGTCAGCGGCCTCTCACCGCCATGGATCTGTGTCGACCACGCGCCTCGCTTCTTCCCGTGCAGCACGAGTCCTGCAGCAGACCCAGGTCTGGCGCTTTGGGCTCGCGGTCCCTCCAGGCGCTCGCCCACGTCCTTCCTCGCCGGGTCCAGAACGCGAACCCGCACCACATGAGCCGTTGTCGAAGTTCTTGCTCGAGCACGGAACTGCAGTGCCCTGCCGGACCGTCACAGTGGTGTCCGGCAACCCTGCCGAAGCGCCCATCGCGGGAGACCAATGACCAACGACGACGACTTCGCTTCCTACGCGAGCGCGCGCTGGCACGCCCTCGTCCGGTCCGCCGTCGGTCTCGGTTGCGACGTCGAGGAAGCCCACGACCTGGTCCAGGTCACGCTGATGCGCGCCTACCAGAAGTGGGCACAGGTCCAGAAGGCCGACAACCGCGACGGCTACGTGTACCGGATGCTCGTCAACGCCCGCCGAGACAGTCGCCGGCGGCGCTGGTGGGGAGAACGTCCCTCCGCGATGGTCGATGAGCAGCAGTCTGTCCAAGACCGGACCAACGAGGTCGCTGCAGCCGATGCGGTCCACCGCGCGCTCGGCGACCTCAGCCAGGACGCCCGTGAAGTCGTCGTCCTGCGGTACTTCGCGCACCTCACCGATCATCAGGCAGCCGACGTACTCGGCATCCCCGTCGGCACCGTCAAGAGCAGGCTTTCCCGGGCACTCGTCCAGCTCTCGTCAAACAGTCACCTGACCGATCTCACCAACCACGCCGCGCCCACCAGCCTCCGCGAGGGGAGCAGCTCATGAACGACCAGACGTCGACCGTGCTCGAACGGCTCAGCGACAGCATCCCGGTGCGCCCCGCACCCGTCGATCTCCTCGACAGCGCCCAGGCGCTGCGCCGACGACGGCGTTCCGGCCTGGTGGCTGCGGGCGCAGTGGCCTGCCTGGCGCTCACGATCGGGGTCGCCGCCCTACCAAACGTCGTTGGCGACGACCCACGAACCGGCCATCTCACCGCCGACAGACCTCTCACCCCTCCGCCTGCCACTCAACTCGTGGGTGCCGGCAAGGTCGCGGTCGCCATCCCCGAGTCCTGGGCGACCGGCCCCATGTGTGGATCTGACCGTGGTGTCGCCTACTACGCCGACCCTTCCGGCTGTGCCGTCGACTCCAATCCCAAGCCGACGCACCTCGAGATCCTCCCCGGCCCGATGATGTTCACCGACTCCACCCCGACCACCATCCGCACCCTCGACGGCTACCCCGTAGTCGCCAACGACGCAACGTGCGAAACGAGCGACCCGAGCACCTGCCGCCAGGTGTTCGGCATCCCGGACCTGGAGGTGTACTTCGTCATCACCGTCTCCGGTCAGGGTGCGGAACTGTCCCAGATCGACGCCATCCGAGACTCGATGGTCATCCTCGGCGACTACCAGAGCGCGGTACCGCACCTGCCGCTGACGCCCAAGCAGGCCGAAGGACCGGACGCCGTGGAGCGCGCAACGGCCGCACTCGGTTCCGCGGGCTTCGAGGTCGTCGTCAACGAGACCGTGTGCAAGGACACCGGGTACTGCCCTCTCGGTGTCGTCGACACCACCCCAGCGGCCGGAACCGTGGTCCGCTCCGGCAGCCCAGTGACCATCAACGTCATCCGCTGACCGCCTGCTTGGATGTGCGGGTGGACCACGACAGCCAGTGCTTTTCCCCGGACGAGTTCGAGCTCGCGGTCGACGGGATGACCTTCATGGTCGCCTACGACTCCGAGCAGCCGGGCACCTATCACTACAAACGGCTGGGAGGGGTGCCAGGAGGCCCGGCACTGGGCCATGGGTTCACCGAACGTCGTTCCGACCACCAGCGGCAGACGACGACGGCACACGTGGAAGCAATCCGGGAATGGGCCGAGGGCCTCGATCCCCTTTTCCGGGTACTGAGGACGCCCGAGGTCCTGGGTCAATGGAACAAGCAGCCGCGATCCGCGCTCCTATGACGGCAACAGCAGCGCCGTACTCGAGCAGTTGTCCGCGTGCTCTCCCGCACCTGGACTGTCACATGGCAGACCGATCGCCGTTGAAAACGCCCCTACTCGGTCCCTACGGCACGATGGCCCACGCTCCGCGATGAGGCGGACCCAGACGGACTATCGGAGGAATCGTTGCACCCGCTTTCCGCGTGGCCCCGCCCCACCCTGACGCTCGGCGTCGGGGCGGTGGTCCTGTTGGGCGTCGCCTACGGTCTGCTGTTCTCGGACCGCACGGACTACCTGGGCCACTTCCTCGCCGGCGCCGGCGGAACCTACTGGCTCCTAGCGGTCGTGGTCGAGGCCGCCCCGGAGAGGCGCTGGCCGGTCGTCCTCGGGGTGTGGGTAGCTGTCCTGCTCGGAGTGTTCACCGAGGCAACGGTGTTCCGGCTCGCGGAGTTCGATCCGGTGGACCTGGCCAACCAAAGCCTGGGCGCCGTCCTGGCGGGCGTGGGGATGCTCGATGCCCGGCCCTACGACCGATCAGCGACGGTCGCCGCGGTCGCCGGCTTGGTCTTCCTGGTTGCGGGGTTCTTCTATGCGTTCGCCTGAGCGGGGCTTCGCCTGGGCGGCCGTCGCCCTGGCGCTCACCGGCGTCTTGTTTGCGGCGCTGGCCCCCTGGACCCTGGTTGAGCGTTCTACCATCCCCACCGACCTCCACGGGACGGTGACCGCTGTCGAGATGCGTCCCGAGAAGCACCCGGGCGTCGATGACGTGTGGCTGATCTCCGTCGATGCCGGCGCGCTGCGTCACGTCGATAGCGATGTCGCCGACCTCCTCGAGGTGGGGGCAAGCGTGGAGAAGGACGCCTGGGACACCACGCTGACGGTGAACGGCGACCCGCACCCGTTGTCGCTGAGCGAGCACGCTCGCGCGATGCTCGCGTTGGCTCCGGTCATCGCTCTCGTCATCGCCGCGTTGGCCCTCCTAACGCATCTTCGAGCCCGAGCGCTTCGCCAGGTCCGAGCCTGACCCTGACCACGGACCTCAGCGACGTGCCGCGGCACGCGCGAATCATCCGACGTAGGGCCGTCTTCTTCGTCTGCGTCGTCGTCGCGACTGTGTTGGTAGCTGCCGTCAGTTGAGGCGGTTCAATGCACTCGGATCTGCCGCCGATAGCGCGGAACTGTCGATGAGTCCGGCTCTCGCCCAATCGGATACGACGGCTTACTGGAGGTCAGGTTCCGATCTTGGCCTGCTCTATTGCGCGTCGAACCAGACGGGTGAGGGTTAGGCCGCCGAGGAAGAGCGCGAACAGCACAACGAGGACCGAGACGACGCGCGTCCAGAGTGGAGCGCTCGCGTCTGCGATCCCCGGGAGGAAGGTTGCGAGTACCAGCGTGTCCACGAGCAGAAGGAGTACGAGCGCCCACAAGCCCTGTCGTTGATTCGCCACGTCGAGAGGGTATTGGGAGTACCTGCTCATGCCGCTGATGGCGCGCGGAACTGCCGAGATGGGTACTTCAACCAGGTGGCAGTTGACCTCAGCCGGTCCGCCCGGCTGCCCACCAACTGGAATCGCCGGAGACCGCCAGAACGGAGCGTCGGAACGGAGCAGCGGGCATCGCTCGGGTGTCTAGCAAGCACAGGGTCACCGCCGCATCCGCTGACAACTTGGGGACCACGGTCAGGGCCTCACGCCCGTGGGCGCTCATCGCCTCCGTGACGTCTTCGTAGGTGGTTCGGTCTGTAGCGAGCACAGGCGGCGGGTTGGCGGTAGCCAGTGCGTCAGGGATCGCTTCAAGGCACTTCGCCGCATCGGTGTCGTTGACCGTCTCGGAGGACTGGATCCGTTCGAGGGAGTTGTCAGACGGCGTCGAGCCACCGCACGCCACCGTGAGAAAGCACATCACCGCGCACGTCAACCAGCCGCTCAATCTCACCACGAAACCACCTCCAGGTGAACGATCCGTCAGCGGCGCGAGGGCATCTCGGAGAGGATAGGAGGCGCCGGTATCGGACCGAGAATTCTGGGAGAAGGAAACGCGCTCATCTGCCGCGATAAGGGCGCCCTCGTGACGGATCGGCTCGCGGAGCGTGCCAGTACGGGGATCGGCGGATTCTGGCGGTCATTCGCAACAGTAGGTCGCCGATGAGTTCGATCGGCTTCTTTGAACGCTGGTCGTTTGCGGGGGTCGGTTGTTGAGCTCTCGGGCGAAGGCGGTCCCGCTCGGTAGGTTCCCACCATGGTGAGACTGGCAACGACGGTGACCCTTGCGCTCCTGCTTGTCTCCGGCTGCGCCGACCCACAGGCGCAGGGCGGGGATCGCGTGGAGGCGACACCCCAGGCGCTGGCCGCGATCGCCGTCGAGCACACTGACATCGAGCCGAACAGCATTGAGGGCACCACGGAGGAGTCCATCTCTGCCGGCATCCGATTCGGCGAGGACGACCACTTGCTCCGGGTCTCTGCCTCGGAGAACGATCAGGACCCAGATTCCGACCCTTGCGGTGTCTTCACCGATCGCGGGACGTGCGAGGTGATCGGCACTGCCGACGGCAAGGTGTTGTTGTATTGGGAGGACGAGGAGCCGGAGGAAGACCCCGGCATCATCATCGTCGCGTACCGCAACGGTCACAGCACCAACTCGGCCTACTACGCAGGCGACGCTGTCACCAGCGATCCCAGGAATCTCGAGCTGTCGGTCAGCGTCGAATCGATGATTGCCATTGTCACCGATGGTCGCTTCGGCCTGAGCACCACGAAGGAGTTGGCGCAGTCCCGGGTGTCCGGCTACACCGAGGGCCCCGCCGCAGTGACCGAACTGTCACCCCAGGTGATCGCCTCGAAGCTGACCAAGGCCTACCTCCACAGCCAGGAGCAGAGCGCATACGAGGTCGATGCTCCCGAGTACGGCGACGGGACGATCGGCGCAGGCGTGGAGTTCGCCGACGGCGCCACGGTCACCGGCTACTACGTGCTCGACTCCGACCGCGCCGCTGACTGCCCGCCTCGGTGGCGGTGCACGAAGGCGGACAGCGGGACCATTCTGCGAGCTGAGCAGGGCGACGAGCTCAAGGCTGTCTGGAACCAGTCTTCGGTCGGCTATCAATCCGTCTTCCTCAACGAGGACGGGTCTGCCGGGGTCGTGGTCTGGCGCGGCCCCGTACCCGAATACGGCCTCCCCAGGTTCGAGGTGGACCTCATCGCCAGCTTGATGGGTGAGACCGACACCGAGGACCAGGAGGACGTCGCTGAGATCGAGGCGATCTGGGAGGAACGCTGAGTCTTCTGGGGCGCAGTCCTGGGACTGAAACAGCTCGGACGCACCCGGACGCGTGCCTCAGTCGCCCAGCTCCGCCCGGCGCTGGATGACAAAGCCGCCCTCGGTTGTTCGCTGCGCCGTGGGCAGCGTCAGCCGAAGGTCGCGCGCGGTCGTGCCGAGGTGAGGGCGGACGACAGTGCACATCCCACCCCTTGCCGAATGCCCATTCGACGGGGCGCTAGTGGTAGGCCACGCAGATGTGGTTCGGGCACTTTCGCTGCTGAGCGAGCCTGACGCGCTTCCGTCTGCTCAGGGGTGGAGGGACTGGTCTGCCTCGTCTAGCCGCAGGTCGGTGAAGCGCACGACCAGGCTGGCGCGCATGGGTGCGCAGCACATCAGTCCCACGCGCAGCGGCCCGGGTGGCAAGGGTGCCAAGCGGACGAGCCGCCAGGGTTCGTCGCCGCTTCGGGCCCGGATCGTGAGGGCGTCGCCGTTGCGACTCGCCCGCACGACGACGACCTGGCCGAACCACTCCGGTACGGGGGCGACCGACCAGTCCGAGACCCCGCGCGTGACGACTGCTCCGAGCTGCAGGACGCCGTCGGCCAACTCGACGCCGGCCTTGATCCACTGCTCCTCGTCGGCACGGATCAGCAGACCAGCCTGATCGAACTGGGCCGAGAAGTCTGCGATGAAGCTGACCTCAGCGGCCTTCCCATCGGGAAAGTCGGTGAGCAGGGCGTGCCCGGTGTCGTGGATGAAGCCGTAGGAGGTGGTTCGCCAAAGGTCGCTGCCCTCCGCCGCAGTGACCAGCAGGTCGTCCTGGTCCCGGACGACCTGCGGGGGTGGGTTCAGCCAATCGAGGTGCCGCCAACCCTCACGCCACCAGTCAGTCGGTCGTCGATCGGTCACAGAATCAACCTACCCACGACTGCGGGTTCGCGCGGTTGCGGCCAAGGACGCCGCGTACGACCAAGAGCCTCAGCCTGCGTGGTGCTGAACGACGTTGAGCACGTTGCCGTCAGGTGCGCGGACGAAGAATCGGGTCACGCCCCAGGCCTCGGTTGTCAGGGGATGCACGATCTCGTACCCACGCTCCTGAGCTTGGCGGTAGGCGGCTTCGACGTCGTCGACCATGACCGAGACCACGGGGTCCACGGGCGCGGTGGCATCGCTGGTCATCACCTGGAGCGTCGCCCTGGATGCCGGCGACGTGTGGCGGGCGACCCAGCCCAGGTTGAACTCCTCTTCGGCCAACCCGAGGTAGTCGCTGTAGAAGCTCCTGGAGGCGGGGAGGTCAGGCACGCGGAGGTCGGCGATGATCTGCCTGACACGGATGCGTGACGGGTCTGCACTCCCAGTCCCGGCCGTTTCAACAGCGCTCTGCTCCGGCACGGCGCCCAGGAGGTGGATCCAGCGCGGATCCTGCTGGCCAGCCCGGCGCTCGAGCTCGCGCACCAGGGGTTGCGGGCGGCTCGCCATCCGGTGCAGGCACTCCTCGACCTGGCCCCGGTCGGCGAACCTGTGCAACCGCTCGGTGCGGGTGCGCAGCTCACCCGGCGCCTGCGCGCCGCGTAGCAGCAGCACCGTGAGCAGCGCTCGCTCGTCGGGCTCGAGGGCGAGGTGTTCGTCGAGGATCTGGTGGTACTTCAGTGTCCGGCGCCCGGTGTCGGACCACACGATCCGCAAGAGCCCGCGTTCCTTGAGCGACTTCGCGGCCCGTTCGACGATCTGCTGGTCGAGGTCGGTGACGGGGTCGCGGCTGCTCGTCTGGTTGCACGCCGACATCAGGGCGTTCGCGGAGAGGGGATAGGTGGCGGGCACGGTCGTCTGCTTCTCCAGCAGGCTGCCGAGGATGCGCTGGTCAGTCGCATCGAGGACGGGGAGTTCTCTCACGTGACGACCTTAGGTCTGCCTTGGCACGATGCGGACCAAACAGCGCGATTCTGCGGTCTGAAGGCAGTGATGTGCGACCGGTGCGGCATGCCCCGGAGTGCTCCGTCTCCCGGACATGCCGCAACCGTCGTCCCGCGACCATCAGCTCAGCGGCGCACCCTGACCCGGAAGGTCTGCTTCGCCCTCATCACCTCGGTGTTGCCGGTGAAAACGACCTTCAGGCTCTTGGTGCCGGTCGACCTGAACTTCTTCAGCCTCAGCTTCACCACACCGCGCTTGATCTTGACGCTGATGCTCTTGCCCCCCGCGACCTTGACCGAGACGGCGCCGTGCGCGCTGACCCCGGCAGGGACGGCCACCCGGACGCGGGCGAGGGCTCTGGTGTGCCGCACCTTGATCTTCTTGGGCGTCACCTTCAGCACGCGGACCTCCGCCTTCGCCTTCTGCACCCGGACCTGGACGGCAGCCGACGCATCGGCGTAGGTGTCGTCGCCGTCGTAGGCGATCCGCAGGCTGTGACGACCCACCGGAAGAGCAAGAGCCGGCAGGACGACGTACGCCGTGCCGTCGGTGAGCGTGGCCAGGCCGACGACGTTCGAGCCGTCGAGCACCCGCGCCGTGCCGGTCGGTGCACCCGCGTCCCCGGCCACGCGGACAGCCAAGGTGGCGGTGCCGCCCCAACGGAACTTCAGGTTGCTGGCACTCACCGCCGCCGAAGCGGGATCGGTCGGCTCCGTGGGGTCGGTGGGGTCGGTCGGCTCCGTGGGGTCGGTGGGGTCGGTCGGCTCCATGGGGTCGGTCGGATCGGTCGGCTCCGTCGGATCGGTGGGGTCCGTCGGCGTCCGGGGATCGAGCGGCGCGACGTACGGCGCCCCACCCTCGGTCGTGCCGACCAGGAGCCGGTACGACGCGGGTGCCTGCGGCAGCGCCATCTCCAGCACCGCGCTGCCCTGGGCGTCGAGCGTGAGCTGTCCCAGGAAGGTGATGTCGGCGGCTGTCGGCGCTGACGGGTCAGCGCTGGAGGCCAGCACGAGCACACCGGCCTGGTCGCCCGCGGCATCCTCACCCATCTCCACCGTGAGAGTGGTGAGGGCGCCGTTGACGACCATCGTGTGCCGGGGGACCTCGGCAGCCGACTCCTTCGCAGGTGCGGTGCGGGCTGCCGTTCGCACGACGAACGAACCCATCCGGGAGGTGGAAGCAGGGTTGACCGCCGCCGGCGCGGCCTCCGGGGCACGTAGCACCGGACGGGTCAGCTCGGCGTCCCAGCTCCAGATGGACTCGAGGTCGAAGCCAGCCCCGTTCCAGGTTTCCGCAAGGGCGAGCTCCGCCGCGGTGAGCGAGCCACCGTTGAGCGAGTCGGGACCTTCCACCTTCGAGGTCTGCACGGCAGGCACCAGCGTCTCGCTCGCCCAGAGGTCAGCCAGCGTTGCGCGCTCAGCACCCTGGAAGCGGGCGATCACCCGGTGTGCGTTGCTGGTGGCGGTGACCACCGGGCTGAGCACAACGCCGTGGCGGACGACGGTGCCAGCGTTGCGGGCATACCCTGCCAGACCGCCGGCCGAGGCGGCCGACGCGCGGATCTCACCTGTCGCGTAGACCCGCTCCGTGGTGCTCGGAGAGTCAGCCACTCCGACGATGCCGCCGGCGTAGGCCCCGTTGGTCGAGGTCACCTCGGCAGTCGACCAGGTGTCGCGGATGGTGCCGAAGGAGTGCCCAGCGATGCCGCCGGCGTACTCCTTCGCCCTCACCGTGCCCGAGACGCCGACCCGCTCAACCGTGCCACGCAGCGTGTCGACCAAGCCTCCCGCTCGGCCAGCCGCGGTGATTCCCACCTGCGTCAGCCGCAGGTCGGTGACGACACCCTCCGCCGCGATCGTGCCGAAGAGACCACCGGCGCCCGACGTCAGGCCACGGATCTTGTGTCCGGCCCCGTCGAGCGAGCCGCTGAAGACCGGGACGCGCACCGAAGTGCCGGCCAGGTCGAGATCACCGGCGAGTCGGAACCGCTCCGCCGGATGCGTGACCAGTGCCTGCAGCTCCTCGACCGTCGAGATGAGCCACGCGCCGTCGGTGTCCTGCTTCGCGGTCGGACCGGGCGGCACGGGGACGGCCTCGGGCGCGCTGCGCAGCACGGGACGGCTCCCGTTGGCGTTCCACTCCCACGTCTCGGTGAGGTCGAAGCCGATCTGGTCGGTCCAGGTCGCTTGGAGTGCCGCGTCCGCGGCCGTCACGGTGGCGCCGTTGAAGGTCGTCGGACCCTCAGTGGTCACGGACTGCACGCCGGCGATGACCGACTCGACGGCGTACAACGCCTCGAGCGTCGGCGTCTGGCCGTTGGCCGCACGGGCAACCACCCGCTGCGAGGTCGTGGTGCCGGTGACCGCAGGGTTCAGTGCGAACGCGTTGCGGACCTCAGTGCCGCTGTTGCGCGCATACCCGGTGACGCCGCCTGCCGACGTACCCCCGGCGGTGATGACGCCGGTCGCATAGACGCGCTCGGTGACACTGGGGGAGTCGGCGACCCCGACGATGCCGCCGGCGTAGTTGCCGGTGGTGGTGGTGACCGTCGCCGTCGAGTAGGCGTCCCGGATCGTGCCGAAGGAGTTGCCGGCCACGCCCCCGGCGTAGGAGGCGGCGCGGACCGCACCGGAGGTCCAGATCCGCTCGGCCGTGCCCTCCAACGAGTCGACCAGGGCGCCGGCTCGCGGCGTCGCCTTGTTGACCCGTGCGTCGACGATCGCCAGGTCCTGGACGGTCCCGTCAGGCCCGATGAAGGAGAACAGACCGCCCAGCTCCGAGGTCCAGTGGCGGATCTCGTGACCCGCGCCGTCGAAGGTGCCGTTGAAGGGCCGTCTGCTGCCGAGTTGCGCCATGTCGACTCCGGCCAGGTCGAGGTCGGCGGCGAGCCGGTAGTCCTCCTCCGGGAACGCCGTCACCTGGGTGAGGTCCGCCGGCTCGGCGATCAGGTAGGAGCCGTCGGCTGCCTGCTCGAGCGTCGGGGCGACGGTGGAGTCATCGACCGGCTCAGGCGCGTTGCGGAGCACCGGGCGCTTGGCCTTGACGTGCCACTCCCACACCCCTTCGAGGTCCCAACCCAGGTCGGCGAACCACGAGGCCGTGCGCAGGTCCGCGGCGCGGACGACCTCACCCTTCCAGTTGTCCGCGGCAGGCGGCTCGGCGAGGCTCTCGACGGCCACGGCGACGGTCGAGGCCGCGTAGTTGCGGGACAGGGCAGCGATCTCGCTGCCGGCCACCCGTCCCAGGATGGCGTGAGCGAAGGAGGGAGCCTGGACGACATCGTTGAGCGAGACCGACTGGGCGATCGCCGTGTCCTCGTAGCCGTAGCTGACGACGCCACCCGCGTTGCGCACCAGCGCCTTCACCGCGCCAGTGGCATAGAGCCGCTCACTGCTCGAGCCGCCGATCGCGATCGCGACCACGCCCCCGGCGTACATGCCGGTGGCGGTGACCTCGGCGGTCGAGTAGGCGTCGCGGATCGTGCCGTAGTGGTCGCCGACGATGCCGCCGACCCGGGTCGCACCGGTGATCGATCCCGCAGTGCGGACCCGCTCGATGAGGCCGTGGTTGACGTCGGCGACAAGGCCGACGGTGCCGCGCTCGGTCTCGACGTCGCCGACGACGGAGAGGTTGCGGATCGTGCCGTAGTTGTCGGCGAGGAGACCGACACCTTCGACGCTCGGGGTGGTGAAGCCGGTGATCGTGTGCCCGGCTCCGTCGAAGACACCGGTGAACGAGGCCAGACGGTCGAGCTGCGAGTGGGTCTCGCCGGTCAGGTCGAGGTCAGCCGTCAGACGGTAGTGACCGGCCGGGTCGTTGGCGACCTTGGCCAAGTCCGCACCGGTGGCGATCAGATACGGATCCGCCGCGGTGCCCTCGCCGCCGATCCCCTCGCGCACCAGGATCGGCTCCGTCATCGGACGGCCGCTGGCCAGGCCGTCCCAGCCGTAGACCTTGAGGGTGTCGCTCGGGTTCACGGGCATCGGCTCGTCGAAGGTGACGTACTGCTCGGACCCTTGGTGGTCCAGCGTGACGTCGACAGTGCGAATGTCGCGCATCTCCACGCCGGTGCTGTCGTAGGTGGCAGCAAGCAGGGTCACCGTCTCGGGGGCGCCCTCGGTGCTGATCACCCCGATGCCCGCCAACGTGCGGTCGACCACGTCGGTCGAGGTGATCCGCCAGTGGTCGGTCGCCTTCTTGACGGTGTAGCTGTCGACCACCTCACCGTCGCGCGTGTAGGTCGACAGCTCGAGTCCCGCGTCGGTGACCTCGAGCACCGAGCCCATCTGGTCGTCCTCGTCGTAGACGACGTCGTCCCACCAGTGCACGACGTTGTCGTAGAACTTCGGTCCGGCCGAGCCGAGGGTGACGAACGTGGTGCCGAGCGCCTCTTCCTCCGGGGTCGCGGCGAGGCGGCCGTCGTAGATGGTGGAGCGCTTGTAGAGGTGGTCGTGGCCGCCGATGTAGAGGTCGACGCCGAGCTTCTCGAAGGCCGCGGTCAGCTTCGGCCGGTCGGCCGCGAGCGGACCGTCGTTGCCGTGGGAGCCGCCGTAGTAGGAGTAGTGGCCGGTGACGACGTTCCATCTGCGGTCGCTGGCTCGGATGTCCTTGGCCAGCCAGTTGATCTGCTTGTCCATGTCGTGCACGGAGTTGAGCACCGAGATGTGGACGTCGCCGCGGTTGAAGGAGTAGTTGCTCTCCCCGATCGCGCCGTTCTTCGGCACGTTGAACATGTTCGCGAAGATCGCCGTGCGCTCCTCGGAGTGCGAGTTGTAGTCGAGGTCGCCGTACGTCTCGTGGTTGCCCGCCACGGGGGCGTACTGGATGTCGAGGCCGTCGAAGACGTGCTCGAAGACCTCGTCCCAGTACTGTCCACGTCCGCCGTTGTCGACCAGGTCCCCGGTCTGCAGCAGCGTGCGGCCGCCGGGTGTCTTCTCCTGCAGGGTGGCGAGGACGTCGCGCAGCATCCCGAGATCGTCGGCGTCGTGGGTCGTCGCCTGCAGGTCGCCGATAGCGTAGATCGGCTCGTTGCCGGCGCCGCCAGCGACGAACTCGCCCTGCACGTCGGTCCACGCGTCGGCCGTGTCGGGGGAGGGGGCTGCGCCGTCGACCGCCACGCCGAAGCGGTACTGGTATCCCTCGCCGTCGGCGAGCCCGGTCAGGTCGAACTCGTGACTGCGCATTGTCTGCCCGGTGATCGAGTGCTGGTAGACCGGCTCGGCGTTGCCGATCGTGTTGACCTCGTAGGGCTTGTCGTTGGCGGAGGTGAGCACCGCGGCGTCTGCCCAGTCCTCGTCACCGGCCGGGAGCACCTGCGCGAAGACCTTCTCGATCGAGCGATCGGTGGAGACCGCGATGCCGGCGCCGCCGGCCTGCTCGGTCACGGCGGCGGTGCTCCCGAAGTGCTGGAAGACGCCGTCGGGGTCGAGCTGGTCCTGGCTGACGACGATGCGCAGCAGCTCCGAGCCGATGTTCCCCTGCTCGTCCTCTGCCTTCACGACGACGAAGTGGTCGTCGTAGCTGCGGATGCGGAAACCGCCCTCGGAGGCGTCGACTAGCCCGGCTGCGTCGTACACCTCGAAGCTCACGGCGGGATCGAGACCGGAGTCGTCGGTGGCGCTCACCTGCGGGAGTGCGATCGTGTCGCCGTACGCCGCGGTGGTCGCGAAGCCCTCCGCGACCGTGATGGTCGGTGCGTAGTTGGCGTCGCGGGTGGTCTCGCCGACCCAGATCGGCGCGGACACGATGACGTGACCGTCGTCCTGCGTGGCACGGGCGACGTACCAGTCACCCTCGTCGACCGGGAGTCGGTGCTGGAGGTCGAGCTCGCGGCCCTCGACGTCGGGGAAGTCGTGGGCGATCGCACCGTCGTTGGTGACGAGCTCGACCTTGGTGAAGGAGTCCCGCTCGTCGGGGTCCTTCAGCCGTACGTCGAAACTCACCTCGGTGGTGTCGTCAGGGAGGACTGAGCCCATCAGCTGGTCGTTGCCGCCGAAGGCGAGCTCGACGTTCACGTCCTGGGTGCTGTAGGTGCTGCGCGCCTTCATCGCCCGGTAGAGACCATCGAGGGAGTAGTCATCGGTCCACACACCGCTGATCGCCTGGTTGCTGCTCACCCACGTGGCGGAGTGCTCGTCTCCGTTGTAGACCGGGGAGACGTGCCACCCGGTGTCGAGCGCACTGATGTACTGCTCGAGCTGTCCCGCGTTGCGGACCTCGATCAGCTCCATGCTCTCGTCGACCGCGCGGTCGAGGCCGTTGAACCCGAAGAAGTTGCCCTTGCCCTTCGGGCTCGGGTGGTTGAACTGCGCGATGGCGTCAGGGTCCTGCTTGATCCGGGCGAAGAAGGTGTACATGTCGTACTTCATGTCGCCGGTGCCGAACTTGTTGGCGAAGCCGTCGACGCTGCCCTTCTCGGTGGCGCGCGCGGTGGCCTTCCAGTCGGCGTTGAAGACGTTGATGTGGCCGGTGCCGTCGTACCAGGTGTTCTCGATCGACGGTACGGCGACGAGGTCGTCCTGCGAGTCGTTGAACGCGAAGGCGTCCTCATGGACCTGGCGCCACTCCTGCGAATCGGCGTCACGCCAGTCGTCGATGAAGTCGTCCCCGTTGCGCAGGTCCCACATCACGTCATGCTCGGAGATGGCGAAGAAGTCCGCCTGGGTCTCGGTGTGCACGTGCTCGAACGCGTCCACGGGCATCTTCACGCCGTCGCTGACCGAGGTGTGCGAGTGGAACTCGCCGGTGTAGAGCGTCTTGCCGAGGTACGTCGGTCGCTCGTGGTCCCGTGGCGCGGCTTGCGCCTGCGGGATTGCGGTTGCGCTGAGTCCACCGAGCACAAGTGCTGCGGCGGTGGCGCCGACCAAGGCGTGCCTCATTGTCGCTCGGCTCGCTGTGCGGCCCCATCCAGACATTGATCCTCCATGGTTGCGGTAACCAAGAAAGAACATCCGACCCGGATGAACGACGGCTGATCTGGTGCTGGACCACAGGTGTTCCCCGGCCATCGAGACGGCGTACGCACAGACCTGACGCCGCCATGCTCCGGACCCTCTATACGCCCGCCCGCGGGCCGTCGTACACCCCCCTGAGGTCGGGCCCAGCGAGGGGCGGCACGACGGCGCCGAATACGGTGGCCCCTCTAGGTCCGCCGTGCCCCAACCTCTTGTGAGGAGAACACCCCGTGACCACGACGCCAAAGGCTGAGTCGCCGGCCCCCAACAGGGAGCGCCAACCCGAGCAGAGTGGGCTCCGTCCCGACTCGCTGATCAAGGCACCCCGGGTCTTCTGGCCCGCTGCCGTCATCCTGCTCGTCGTGGTGGCTCTGGCAGTGCTCGCCCCCGAGACGTTGAGCGAGACGCTGGACACGGCCAACGACAGCGTGATCGGCGGCCTCGGCTGGTACTACGTGCTGCTGGTCAGCTCCTTCGTCCTGTTCGCGGCGTGGATCGCTCTCTCACCCACAGGTGATGTGGTGCTGGGCGCGGACGACGAGGAGCCCGAGTTCGGACTCAAGTCGTGGTTCGCCATGCTCTTCGCCGCAGGCATGGGCATCGGCCTGGTGTTCTGGGGCGTCGCTGAGCCGCTCAACCACTTCGCGTCTCCGCCGCCCGGCACCAGCACCACCGAGGCCGGCGCCGCACGCGAGGCGATGGACACGACATTCCTGCACTGGGGGCTGCACGCGTGGGCCATCTACGTCGTGGTCGGCCTGGCCGTCGCCTACGCCGTACACCGCAAGGGCCGCCCGGTCTCCATCCGCTGGGCGCTGGAGCCGCTCTTCGGCGACCGGGTCAAGGGGGCGCTGGGCGACGTCATCGACGTCATCGCCGTGATCGGGACCATCTTCGGCGTCGCCACCTCGCTGGGGTTCGGCGTCAGCCAGGTCAGTGCGGGCATGGAGTACCTCGGCTACGTCGGCGACGCCTCCACCACCCTCAAGGTCGTCCTCATCGCCGTCATCACAGGCATCGCGGTGATCTCGGTGGCCACCGGCGTCGACAAGGGCATCAAGTGGCTCTCCAGCATCAACATGGGCATGGCCGCGCTCCTCTTGCTGGTCGTGCTCGTGCTCGGTCCCACGGTCTTCCTCCTGGGCGACTTCGTGCAGCAGCTCGGCTCCTACGCCCGCAACTTCTTCCAGCTCTCCTTCCGCACCTTCAGCTTCGAGGGCAAGGACGGGAGTGACTGGCTCGGCGGCTGGACCACCTTCTATTGGGGATGGTGGATGAGCTGGGCTCCGTTCGTGGGCGTCTTCATCGCACGCATCTCGCGGGGTCGTACCGTCCGTGAGTTCGTCACCGGCGTTCTCCTGGTCCCCACACTCGTCACGTTCCTCTGGTTCTCCGTGCTGGGCGGCTCCGGGATCTATCGGGAGATGTTCGGTGAGGGCGGCCTGGTCGGCGAGGACGGTGCCGTCTCCACCGATCGCGCCCTCTTCCAGCTCCTCGACGGTCTGCCGGCCTCCGGTCTGCTGAGCGTGCTCGCGATGGTGCTCGTGGTGATCTTCTTCGTCACGAGCTCCGACTCCGGCTCCTTCGTGGTCGACATGCTCGCCTCGGGTGGAGACCCTCAGCCGCCGGTGTGGAGCCGCGTCTTCTGGGCCGTGCTCGAGGGACTCATCGCAGCCACCCTGCTGATCGCCGGCGCGGTCGGTGGCGGGGATGGTCTGGGTGCCCTCCAGACGATGGCGATCCTGCTGGCCGCACCCTTCAGCGTGGTGATGATCGGCATGATGGTGTCGACGGCCAAGGCGCTGCTGCACGAGCACCGGCTCAGCCAGCGGGCCGAGCGGCGACTGCTGGCGGCAGAGGTGGCGGGTGAGATCGCCCGCACCAGTGGTGTCAGCCCCGGCCCCATCGCTGACAGGCGACCTCCGGGCCGCCCCCGGCGACCCGGCTCCACGTCAGCCTCCTGACAGCACACCACGTGTCTCTGGCTGAGCGCTCGCACCTGTTGGGGTGGCTGGCACCCGTGGTGGGAGTCGTTGTTGTCGCCCTGATCTACCGCGGGACCTACGAGAGCGAGCGGGGGCTCTACGCCGGAGCGGAGCCCGCGCTGGCGGGAGCGCTGGTGGCAGCCCCCTTCGTCGTTCTTGCCCTCCTCCAGGTCGGCTGCGCGCTCGTGATCACATCATCGCGCTCCCCGCGGAGTCGAGCCGCCGGCGCCGGCATCGCTGCCGTGGCGACGGGCATCGCTGTGGTCGGTGCCTACGTCGTCCTGACCGATTGAGGGTCACTCACGGCCCCGCCTGCGCAGCCGCAGTCGCTCAACCGGCGCCCCCTCGACCAGGTGACCGAGCACGATCTCCCGCGCGCCGGCGGGGGAGACCCCGCCGTACCAGACGTCCTCCGGCTGCACCGTGACCACGGGAGCCTGGTTGCAGGGGAACTGACACCCCGTGTGCGTGACGAGGACGTCGTCGTCTCCCATCGCACTGCCCATCATCTCGAGGACCAGCGCCTTCCACGACTCCTCGGCCCCGGCAGCGGTGCAGCGCGGGCCCCGACAGACGAACACCTGGCGGCGATGCGCCGGCACCTTTTCCCAGGCCGGGGAGGTCAGCCCGGCACCGCCGTGGGTGATCGGCCGGGCGCGCTCCACCAGGTCCGGCCAGTCCGCCTCGTCGGTGAGATAGGCGGGTGCCGTGGCCAGCTCCGGGGCGCCGTCACCGAAGGAGCGCCACCAGTCCGCGGCGATCCGGCGCAGCCAGGAGACGCCGGGGCCGGACGGGTCGCCGCCGACACCGACGAGCACGACCCGAGGGGTGCGCGCCTCCGCGAGCCGCCGGAGGACGTCGGTGAGGCCGGGGGAGGCCAGTTGGAGGAACGCCAGCTCGGCGCCGAGCCGATCCGCCAGCGCGTGCAGCTCACCGGGCCGGGCGGCGTCGGCCGGCGACGTGCCGATCAGGACGTGGGTGGTCATCCGGGGTGACTCCAGGAGTCGAGGCTGTCTGCGATGTCGTGGTCGGATCCTGGCTGGTGCCCAGCCCCCGGATCGGCTGACGCACTCACAGTGGCGACGGCCGCGCCGGTCCTGCACCGGCTTCGCACGCACCACGACGAGGCGCAACGTACCAGTCGGCGAGCCCGCGCGACGCGATCGACGAATCCGTCGTAGGCTCCGCCTAGCGAATGCCATGGAAGCCGGTGTGAATCCGGCACAGTCGCGCTGCTGTGACACCGCCTCGGCGGTGAAGTCAGACCCAGGCACTCGTCCTTTTCCCTCACGACCAGGGCGCATCACCCTGAGGAGTAGACATGTCGCAGATTGCTGCGGCGCCGATTGCCGGCGCCCCCGAACTTCCCACCGTCGACCTGCGAGAGCTCGCCCCCTGGGCGCTGTTCTTCGGCCTTGTCGGCACGCTGGTGATCTTCTTCGTCAGCGCCGATCAGGGCGCTGTCTCGATCCCCGCCGGCACCGCCATCCACGAGTGGGTCCACGACGGTCGTCACCTGCTGGGCTACCCCTGCCACTGAGGCAGCACCGCCGCTGAGCCAGCACCGCCCGTGACCGGGCGGTTCCCAGCCGTGCCCTCCCCGGCACGGCTCCTTGACGACCCACAGAACTGGATCCACATCGTGACTGCACGCAACTTCCTGGTCCGCGGCTTGCTCGCGGGCCTCATTGCGGGGGTCTTCGCCTTCCTGGTGGCCTTCACCGTCGGCGAGCCCCCGATCGAGACGGCCATCGGTATGGAGGAGTCCGCGGCGGCTGAGCCCGCCGCTCACTCCCACGCTGAGGGCGAGGAGGCCCACTCCCACTCCCACGGTGAGGAGGAGGGCGGCATCTCCCGCACCACCCAGAAGACCTGGGGGCTGGCCACCGCCACCGTCGCCGTCGGTGTCGCGCTGGGCGGCCTGATGTCGCTCATCGCGGCGGCCGTCGCCGGGCGCGTCGGTCGGCTCTCGCTGGTCGGCTCGACCGCCCTGGTCGTCGCGCTGGGGTTCCTCGCCTACTCGCTGCTGCCGTTCCTCAAATACCCCGCCGCGCCGCCGGCGGTCGGGAGTGGGGACACCATCGGCGAGCGCACCGGCTACTACTTCGCCTTCGCGCTCATCTCGGTGGTGGCGATGGTCGCGGCCGTCGCACTGGCCCGGCGGCTGACCCAGCGACTGGGCGGGTACGGCGCCGTGGTCGCCGCCGCTGCGGCGTACGTCGCGGTGATGGTGGTCGCCGCCGTCGCGATGCCGGGCGTCAACGAGATCGGGGACTTCCCGGCCGACGTGCTCTGGGAGTTCCGGATCGGCTCTCTGCTCACGTTGACGGCACTGTGGGGCTCGCTCGGGGTGGCGCTGACCTGGCTGCTAGGCCGGCTGGAGATCAGCGAGCGGGCGACCGCCTGAGCGGACGTCCCCCGCCGGGGCGCGGGCTGAGGAGCGACGGCGCCCTCATCGGACACCGCCGACGGTGAGCGTCGGCAGGTCGGTGGGGGCGCCCTCGCGCGCCAGGGCGAGCAGGGCGTCGACGTCGAGGTGCGCCTCGACGAGGTCGCCGAGGAGGTCGAGGCGGCGCTCGCGGGCAGCCGGGAAGCTCACCCCCGAGGGCGCCAGCCCGGCGATCTCGTCAAGGAACGCGACCCGGAAGTCGTCGGCCTCCAGGCTGCCGTGCCACATGGTGCCGAAGACCTGACCGGACCGGGCCCCGCCGAGGAACTCCTCGACCCCGTCGGCCCGGGTGATCCGGCCATGGTGGATCTCGTAGCCGGAAACCCCGGCGCCCAGGGCGGCGCCGGTCGGCAGTCGCAGCACCTTCTCCGCGGCGAACGTGGTGGAGATCCCCAGCAGGCCAAGCCCCCGCACCACCGTTCCGGCCGGGCCCTCGACGCCGTCCGGGTCACGCACCTCGTCGCCGAGCATCTGGAACCCGCCACAGATCCCGAGGAGCGGGCGACCGGCCCGCACGTGCGCCTCGAGGGCGACGTCGAGACCGCGCGAGCGCAGCCAGACGAGGTCCGAGATCGTGGCCCTCGTCCCCGGCAGCACCACCAGGTGGGCGTCCGCGAGGTCGCGTGGGTCGGAGGCGAAGACGACGTCGAGGTCCGGCTCGAGGCCGAGGGCGTCGACGTCGGTGAAGTTGCTGATCCGGGGGAGTCGCACCACGGCGACCCGGATGCGGGCGGCACCGCGGCCGCGACGGCCCTCCAGATCGAGCGCGTCCTCGGAGTCCAGCCACAGGTCCGGATGCCAGGGGAGTACGCCGTGCACGGGCCGCCCCGTCAGCGCCGTCAGCTGATCCAGCCCGGGCCGCAGCAGGTCGAGGTCGCCGCGGAACTTGTTGACGACGAACCCTGCCACCAGCGCCTGGTCGGCCGGCTCCAGGAGCGCAAGCGTCCCGAACATGGCGGCGAACAGCCCACCCCGATCGATGTCGCCGACGACCACGACCGGCAGGTCCGCGTGCCGGGCCAGGCCCAGGTTCACATAGTCGCTGGCGCGCAGGTTGATCTCCGCGGGGCTGCCGGCCCCCTCGGCCACGACCACGTCGAAGCGCCCGGCCAGGTCGTCGTACGCCGCGTGCGCGGCCGCCGCGAGGTGTCGCCGCCCGGTCGCGAAGTCGGTCGCGGACACCTCGCCCGCTGGCCGGCCCAGCACCACGACGTGACTGCGCCGGTCGGAGCCGGGCTTGAGCAGCACCGGGTTCATCGCCGGCTCCGGGGTCACCCGGGCGGCCAGGGCCTGCACCCACTGGGCGCGCCCGATCTCGGCGGTCCGCCCGTCGCGGTCGTGGCAGACCATCGAGTTGTTGGACATGTTCTGCGCCTTGTAGGGCGCCACCGACACCCCGCGCCGGGCGAGGGCGCGACACAGTCCGGTGGTGACCACCGACTTGCCGGCGTCCGAGGTGGTGCCGGCGACCAGCAGCCCGCTCACGGCGCGACCGGCTCTGGGGCGCGCAGCAGGTAGGCGTCCATCACCCAGCCGGCCTCGAGCCGCGCCGCCTCCCGCGCGGCGCGCACCGCGGGCAGCACCTCCTCGACCGGGCCCGCGACCAGCCGCTCGCCGGCCGCGCCGAGGTTGGCGCCCCACCAGATCCGCCAGCCTCCGAGGCCGGCCAGCTCGTCGAGGCTCCGCTGCGAGCCGAGCATCACCACGACGCTGCGCTGCCCGGCCGCGACGCTCTCCCGCAGGCGCCGAGCGGTGGTGAGGTGCACCGGCTCGCCGACCCCGTGCAGCACGATCCGGTGCCGCGCGGCGAGCAGCTGAGGGGCGCTGATGCCCGGCACGACGTCCCAGGTCAGGTCCGCCAGCGTCTCGCCGATCCGGTCCAGGAGCCGCAGCGTGGAGTCATAGAGCGACGGGTCGCCCCACACCAGGACGGCTGCGGTGCCGCCCCGGGCGGCGAGCTGGCCCGCGTAGGCCTCGGCCCGGGCGGCGTGCCACGCCGCGACCGCGCCGGGGTAGTCGGCCGGGTCGTCGCGGTCGCGCTCAGGGTCGGCGACCTCGACCAGCTCCAGGTCGTGCTCGGCGCAGATGAGGCGGCGTACGGCGAGCAGCTCGTCGTCGTCGCTCTTGCGCACGGCGAGCGCATAGTCGGCCCCCGCCAGCGCCGCGGACGCCTCCCGGGTGAGGTGCTGTGGCCCCATCCCGATGCCGACCACGCGCACGTGCGTCACGGCGCCCCACCTTCATCCTCCAGGTCGCCCTCGACCTCGAGGTAGACCTTCTGCAGCGACGCGAGGGTCTCGGGATCGGGCTCTGCCCACAGACCGCGCTCGGCCGCCTCGTGCAGCCGCTCCACGATGCCGCGCAGCGCCCACGGGTTCGACTTCCGCAGGAACTCCTGGTTAATCTCGTCGAGCACGTAGGAGGCGGCGAGCGACTCATACATCCAGTCGTGCACCACCCCGGCGGTGGCGTCGAAGCCGAAGAGGTAGTCGACGGTCGCGGCGAGCTCGAAGGCGCCCTTGTAGCCGTGGCGCTGCATCGCCCCGATCCAGCGCGGGTTGACCACGCGCGAGCGGAAGACCCGGTTGGTCTCCTCCTGCAGGGTCCGGGTGCGGATGGCGTCCGGCGACGTCGAGTCCCCGACGTACGCCTTCGGGTCGGCGCCGGTCAGCGCTCGCACGGTCGCGATCATCCCGCCGTGGTACTGGAAGTAGTCATCGGAGTCGGCGATGTCGTGCTCGCTGCTGTCGATGTTCTTCGCGGCCACCTTGATCCGGCGGTAGGCCGTGCGCATGTCGTCGGAGGCCGGCGCGCCGTCCAGGCCGCGACCGTAGGCGAAGCCACCCCAGGCGGTGTAGACCTCGGCCAGGTCGCTGTCGTCGCGCCAGCTGCCGGACTCGACGACCTGGAGGATGCCGGCGCCGTAGGAGCCGGGCTTGGACCCGAAGATCCGCGTGGTGGCCCGGCGGGCGTCGCCGTGCTCGGCGAGGTCGCGCTGGGCGTGGGCGCGCACGAAGTTCATGTCGTCGGGCTCGTCGAGGCCGGCGACCAGCTGCACCGCGTCGTCGAGCATCGCCACCACGTGCGGGAAGGCATCGCGGAAGAAGCCGGAGATCCGGACCGTCACGTCGATGCGCGGGCGGCCCAGCTCGGTCAGGTCGACCACGGTGAGGTCGCTGACCCGCCGCGACATCTCGTCCCACTCCGGGCGCACGCCGAGCAGCGCCAGCACCTCGGCGATGTCGTCGCCGGACGTGCGCATCGCGCTGGTGCCCCACACGGACAGGCCGACCGAGGTGGGGTGCTCACCGGTCTCGTCGAGGTAGCGCTGGACCAGTGACTCCGCCATCGCCTGCCCGGTCTGCCAGGCCAGCCGGGAGGGTACGGCGCGCGGGTCGACGGTGTAGAAGTTGCGCCCGGTGGGCAGCACGTTGACGAGCCCGCGCAGCGGTGAGCCGGACGGCCCCGCCGCGACGTAACCGCCCTCGAGCGCGTGCAGCAGGGTGTCCAGCTCGTCAGTCGTCGCGGCCAGCCGGGGGACCACCTCGGTGGCGGCGAATGCGAGCGACTGCCGCACCGCCGGGTCGTCGTGCAGCCGGTCGACGACGCAGGGGTCCCAGTCGGCCTCGGCCAGCGCCGTGACCAAGGCGCGGGCCTGCTCCTCGAAGGCATCGACCTCGGCGGTGCTCGCCCCCTCGGACAGGCCCAGCGCGGCACGCAGGCCGGGTACGGCGTGGCCGACGCCGCCCCAGACCTGCGAGGCGCGCAGGATCGCCAGCACCAGGTTGACCTGCGCCTCGCCGACCGGCGCCTGACCGAGGACGTGCAGCCCGTCGCGGATCTGCACGTCCTTGATCTCGCACAGCCATCCGTCGACGTGCAGCAGGAAGTCGTCGAAGTCGTCGTCCTCGGGGCGCTCGTCGAGGCCCAGGTCACGGTGCAGCTCGGCAGCCCGCATCAGCGCCCAGATCTCACCGCGGATCGCCGGCAGCTTGGCCGGGTCCATCGAGGCGATGTTGCCGTACTCGTCGAGCAGCTGCTCCAGGCGTGCGATGTCGCCGTACGTCTCCGCACGCGCCATCGGCGGCACCAGGTGGTCGACGATGGTGGCGTGGGCGCGGCGCTTGGCCTGCGCGCCCTCGCCGGGGTCGTTGACCAGGAACGGGTAGAACAGCGGCAGGTTGCCGAGCACCGCGTCGGTGCCGCACTGCGCGGACAGCGCGGCGTTCTTGCCGGGCAGCCACTCCAGGGACCCGTGCTTGCCGATGTGCACGACGGCGTGGGCGCCGAAGCCGCCGTCGGCCGGCGCGGCCTCGAGCCAGCGGTAGGCGGCCAGGTAGTGGTGCGTCGGTGCCAGGTCGGGGTCGTGGTAGATCGCCACCGGGTTCTCCCCGAAGCCGCGCGGCGGCTGGATCAGCAGGACGACGTTGCCCGCGACGAGGGTGGCCAGCACGATCTCGCCGGCGTCGTTCACGAACAGGGTCCCGGGTGCCTCGCCCCAGGCCTCGCCCATCTCGGTGCGCAGGGCGGTCGGCAGGTCGGCGGTCCAGCGGGCGTACTGCTCGGGGGTGATCCGGACGTGGGCGTCGGTGAGCTGGTCGGAGGTGAGCCACTCCTCGTCCTGGCCGCCGGCCGCGATCATCGCGTGGATCAGTGTGTCCCCGGCTGCGGTGTCGTCGTCGAGGTCCAGACCCGGCACCGCGCCGGGGGCGCCCAGGTCGTAGCCGGCGTCGCGCAGGCGGCGCAGCAGCCGGATGGTGGAGACCGGGGTGTCCAGGCCGACGGCGTTGCCGATCCGGGCGTGCTTGGTCGGGTAGGCCGAGAGCACCAGCGCGATCTTCTTGTCGCTGTTGGGCACGTGCCGCAGCCGGGCGTGGTGGGCGGCCAGCGAGGCCACGCGGCGGCAGCGCTCGGGGTCGGCGACATAGCGGGGGAGCCCGTCGGCGTCGATCTCCTTGAAGGAGAACGGCACCGTGATGATCCGGCCGTCGAACTCCGGGATCGCGATCTGGTTGGCCGAGTCCAGCGGGGTGACGCCGTCGTCGTTGGCCTCCCACTCCGCGCGGCTGCTGGTCAGGCACAGACCTTGCAGGATCGGGATGTCGAGGGCCGCGATCCGCTCGACGTCCCAGGTCTCGTCGTCGCCGCCGGCGCTCGCCGAGGCCGGCACGCTGCCTCCCGCGGCGAGCACGGTGACCACCAGTGCGTCGAGGGTGCCGAGCGTCTCGAACAGGTCGTCCGGGGCACTGCGCAGGGAGCCGGCGAAGATCGGCACGCCGACGGCCAGCCCGGTGTCGTCGACGGCGTCGGCCAGCGCGTGGGCGAAGGCGGTGTTCCCGCTGGCCTGGTGGGCCCGGTAGAAGAGGATGCCGATGCGGGGGAGTGCTGTGCTGGTGTTGGAGGAATCGGTCGTGCTGGGGCGCTCGACGAGACCCCAGGACGGGATCGCCGCCGGCGGCGCGAAACCCTCGCCGGTGAGCAGCACCGTGTCGGAGAGGAACGCGTGCAGCTGTCCCAGGTTCACCGGACCGCCCTCGGCGAGGTAGCGGTGCGCCTCGGCCGCGATGCCGATCGGGACGCTGGACAGCTCCATCAGCTCTGCGCTGGGCTGCTGCTCGCCTCCCAGCACCACCACCGGCGTGCCGGCGGCGCGCACCGCGGCGATGCCCGGCCACAGGTCGTGCGGCGAGCCGAGCAGCCGGATCACGACGAGGTCGGCCCCCTCGACGCAGCCGGACAGGTCGCCCTCGGCGCTGCGCGCCGGGTTGGCCAGGACGAAGTCCGCGCCGCTGGCCCGGGCCGAGAGCAGGTCGGTGTCGGACGTGGAGAGCAGGCAGATGCGTGTGGACGCGGCCATGGCCGGGTTCCTCCTCCGGGGTTCTCGCCCCGTGTAACGGTGGGATCACCCTCGGCTCAGTGTCTGGCTGCAGACCCTCTCGGGCCTGGTCACAGTGGCGGAACCGCCCCGGAATCTCACCGGGTTCCTGCACCGAAGGCGTGGTCGAGACCCTACGGGAGGGGCGACGCGTCGACGACGAGACCCCGCCGGTATGGGCGGTTCTCGGGGAAATGAAAAGAACCGCAGGTCGGCTGACCTGCGGTTTTCTCTGGTGGGCGATACTGGGTTTGAACCAGTGACCTCTTCCGTGTCAAGGAAGCGCGCTACCACTGCGCCAATCGCCCGTACGAGCCACGATCCCGCGTAGGGGCCGAGGTTGTCGAGGTGGAGACGGGATTTGAACCCGTGTAGACGGATTTGCAGTCCGTTGCCTCGCCTCTCGGCCACTCCACCGTGGAGGCTCAAACTTTTTCTCCGAGCGGACGACGAGGCTCGAACTCGCGACCTCAACCTTGGCAAGGTTGCGCTCTACCAACTGAGCTACGTCCGCTTGCTGCTCTTCCCGGCTTTCGGCCGGTCGGGGCGACGGAGAGAACATTAACCACAGGGGGGAGGCGCTGCCAAATCGGGTCCACCGGAGCGTGTCGCGTGAGCGGACGGGAGGCGTCCGGCGGGACCTACAGTGAGCCGCATGCGCGCATGGGTCAACGGCCGGCTTCTCGAGGACCCCGACGAGCCCGCCGTCGCGGTCACCGACCGGGGCTTCTCGACCGGCGACGGGGTCCTGGAGTCCCTCAAGCTGCTCGACGGGGTGCCGTTCGCGCTCACCCGTCACCTGGACCGCCTGGCACAGTCCGCCCGCGGGCTCGGGCTCGACGGCCTGGACCTCGACGTCGTACGACGCGGGGTCGCCGACGTCGTCGCCGGTCAGGACTGGGCGCTGGGCCGGATGCGGATCACGGTCTCGCGCGGCATCGCCCCGCTGGCCGCGCTCGCCGGCACCGGACGGTTGACGGTCGCCGTCGTCGCCGACGAGATGGCGCCCCAGCCCGCCACCACGGCCGTGGCCACGGTGCCGTGGGTGCGCAACGAGCGCGGGCCGCTCACCGGCCTCAAGACCACGTCGTACGCGGAGAACGTCGTGGCGCTGGCCCACGCCCGCAAGGCAGGGGCGGGGGAGGCGGTCTTCGCCAACACGCGAGGCGAGCTCTGTGAGGGCACGGCCACCAACGTCTTCTACGTCGTCGACGGCGAGCTGCGCACCCCCTCGGTGGCCGGCGGCTGCTTGCCCGGGGTCACCCGCGCCCTGGTCCTGGAGTGGTACGGCGCACGAGAGGTCGACGAGCCGATCGACGTGATCGACAGGGCCAGCGAGGTGTTCCTGGTCTCCACGACGCGTGACGTCCAGGCGGTGCACGCCTGGGACGGGCGCGAGCTGCCCGCGCCGGGGCCGGTGACGCGGGCCGTGGCGGAGGTCTGGCGGGCGCGGGAGGAAGTGGACCTGGACCCCTGAGTGGGTCTGGTCAGGGCTCCTCGCGCAGCAGGTTGGCCACGAGATCGTCGAGGTCGAGCAGGTCCGACTCGCTGCCCGAGGGCACCAGGTCCAACGTGCGGGCCACGAAGCGGTAGACGTCGATCGTGCGCCCCTGGAGGTGGATCTCGCCGTCGGGGGAGCGCAACTGGATGACGACTGCCGCACGGCCCTCGGCGTCCAGCCGCGGCCAGACCGCGACGTCGCCCTCACCCACCGGCGTGGTGAGACCTCGGCGCAGCAGCTCACGGCCGAAGGTCCAGACCACCTCCGCTCCGTGGAAGCGCAGAGTGATCGCGAAGGGGTCGTCGCCGCGGTAGCCGAGCTGGGCGTCCAGTGCTGCCGGCCGGGCATCGCCCTCGTGCCAGAGCAGCGTGATGTCCTGCGTGATGCAGCGTTGCGCGGACCATTGGTCTCTCATGTCGTTCCCCCGAGTTGTCCCCTTGCCCCTGAGACGTTGCTGAGAGCACTCCGTGACGCGTCCTTTCGAGCGGTCCTGGCCGTTCTGGACGGCTACCCTCAGAGGGCGAGCGCCGCAACGGTGTCGGAGCTGAGCTGGAGGCAGGGTGACGGAGGAGGACGGCGCAATGACCGCCGACCCGATGCGCGAGACCGACGACCCTGGTCAGGAGGCGACGCTGGGCGAGGCTCACCCTGCCGGCCAGAAGTCGCACGACCTGCACTTCTACAAGCGGCTCCACGCCAGGCTGCACCGCAATCGCGTCACATCACTGGTCACCAAGGTCGTCGTCACGTTCATCGGCGGCCTGGTGGTGCTCGCCGGCATCGTGATGATGGTGACGCCGGGGCCGGGCATCGTCGCGATCGTCGTCGGGCTGGGGATCCTCGCCACCGAGTGGGACTGGGCCGAGCGCTGGATGCACGCCGCGCGCGCCAAGGCGCACGCCGCGGCCGAGAGGGCCCGCCACGAGGACCCCGCCGTGCAACGGCGCCGGGTCCTGCTCGTCTCTGCCACGGTCGTGGTCGTCTCCGCCGCGGTCATCGGCTACCTCGTCGTCTATGACTGGCCCGGCTTCGCGGTCGACGGCTGGGACTGGGTCCAGGACATCAGCGGAGCCGTTCCGGACCTGCCCGGCATGTGAGGCCTGTCCCGGTCGGACACCCCGGAGTGTGAGTCCTCGTCTTGGATGCGCTAGTGTTTCCGCCGCACCACACGGGCGATTGGCGCAGTGGTAGCGCGCTTCGTTCACACCGAAGAGGTCACTGGTTCGAACCCAGTATCGCCCACCATGTTTCCGCAGGTCAGACGCCAATTTCTACAGCCGAACTGGCCGTCGAGGAATCTACGAGGAACAGTGCGCACCGACATCTTGGCTGTTCATCGTCCATGATGGCGTCTTCCGTCTCTGGCCGGCTACCTGAACGACTGCTGTTGCTGTTTGCGGAGAGCGCGCTCAAGTTCGCGGCGATGGGTCTGGTCTCGGCCCCGATGATGCTCCGCGGTGCCGTCGCACGTCAGCGCATTTTCCTCCAACGACGCGCAGGGTCCGCACACCAGGGGATCAGCGGCGACTCGGTTGCGAAACCGACACGAGCTTGATGCAGCGTCCGCCTGAGTCAAGGAGGATGAGCACACGCCCGGGAAACTGGCCTCCCCCAAGGACCTGAATACGTGGCCCACTAGCCGGCTGACCGCTGATAACGGTGAAAGTTGTCGGTGCTCTCCTCCATGATGCAACTACAGATATTGGAGTGACGCAGGGGGAGAGCATGTCCGCAGACGGCGAGGTCATGAGGCCGGTCGAGCTTCTGAACCACCGAGAGGCATCCTGGTCTCAGAAGGCAGCAGTCGTTTCACTCATCGCGGAGTGCGACGTGAATCCTGAGTTCACCGAGCAGGCGCTGGGGGTGCTCGGTCAGGGGTATCGGGTCTTCAGCCCCAAAGGTACGGCAGAGAGGTGGCTGCGACGGTGGCCCGCGGTTCACGTGATGTCCACAGTGCTGGTTGCCACGGAGCACTACAGCAACGGGACCTTTTGGCCGAGGCTGACGGAGCTCGCAGGGGTGCCCCAGGATCAGCAGTTCCAGAAGGCGTGGGGACAGGCCTTCCTCGACAACCTTGACCAAGTGGGACTCCCCCGATTCGAAGACGTCGACGACGCGGGTAGCACGTACGTGGGTCGCATCCTCTTGCACTCGGGAGTCCCCACGTACTGCTTGCCTGACTTCTTCACTCTCGTGGAAGAACGGCGGCGGAGGTCTCCAGGATTGACGGCTGATGCGTTCGTGGCATGGGCGTCGACTCACCCACTCCCTCACGTTGACAAACCCGTTGCGCGTTTCCTCAAGTACGGCGGGGAGTTTGCTGTCGACGTCGCGGACCGTGTCTTCGACCTCTTGGACATTGCCTCGGTAGGTGGGAACCTCGACGAGGTTCCTCTGCCTGAGAGGTTTCGGCATGCAGCGCTCGAGATGGCGCAAGCCTGCTCGATTGCGCGCAGGGCTCGCCGTTCCGCGTCAGGGCTGGATGCAGGCGCTTATCGACGCCCGCGACTGTTCCTCGACCCCTTCAACCGAGGGCTACTCCTGCGGCTTCCTGCTGTGAGCGAAGCACCCGACGGCACGGCCAATTGGATCGTCGGCATGGATGGTGTACGCCAGCGAGTGGCGACGAAGGCCCTGTGGCCAGGCTCGGGAGAGCCTGCCCCCCAAACCGATGTCTCGGTCCGCGCTCCGGTGCGGAGCGTCAGCGCAGCCCTGGAGGGTCACGCCCACTTGGCAGTCACTCTGCCCGTCGTTGACGAGCGGGACCCGCTCCTCGCCTTCGACGAGGAAGGAACCCAACTGTCGCCCGGCGCGCCTTGGCGGGTGTCGACAGCTTGGTTGCTTTTCCCCGGCCAACTGGACCAGCTGTCGGTGACCGGCACGCTGCACGTTCTGACGGAGGCATCCCTGCCGCCGGGTTGGGCGGGGTGGTCGCTCGTCCAGGTCGATCTGACCCACGTCACCTCCATCTCCCATGGCGACAGCACGAAGGCGCACCCGGTGCGCCGCGCCTACTCGGCGCGGATCGTCGTTCCCACTCCGGTGGGAGGCGTACGAACCCGCACCGGGGATCCAGTGTTCGCGGCGCCGCCTCACATCGAATTGCCCTCAGAGCTGGGAGCAGATGTGACGTGGGAGGTCAGCATCGTCAACGGCCGAGGAGAACTCCTCGCGCGTCGTGTTGGGTTGGCCGATCCCGATGAGATCTGGAGCGACGTGGCCCGACCGCTGTTCGGTGCCTACGCGGTCAAGGTCCGTGGACCGTGGGGGCGCGGCGCTTCCCGTGATCTGGTCATCGTGGAGGGTCTGACCCCCACCATTTCTCCCGCCTGGCGGCGGTTTCAGACGCGGGGTGGCCTGATGCCATGTCAGGTCAGCATCAGCGTCGACGACGCCATGCAGTGCGACCCGGTGACTCTGGAGTTGGATTCCCACACGGTCAAGAGCAGCGTCGTCGTCACCTGTGGCGGGGACGCCCTCCACCTCTCGGTGGAGCCCGCTCACATGTCCGTCACACACCAGTCTGCTCAAGGGGTGACGGGCCCAACGATCCAGCCGCCGCTGTTGTACACCGAGGATGTGGCCGCGGAGCCCGGCGTTCTGATTCTCTCTGTTGGGGCATCGGCAGACCCGCTCCTGCATGTGTTCGAAGGCAAGGAGCGACTGCAGGTCGTGGAGCCCGGCGCTGATGCTCGACATGGTCTGCATCGTTTCGATCTGCGCAAGATCACCGACACGATGTTGGTCCACCCGCAACTGCGGCTGTGCCTTGACCCCGAGGGTGTTCTGGAGATCGCCAACATCCGCCCCCACACGTTGTTCAGTGGCCTTCGGATCGCAGATGGCGCCATCGTTCTTGACGACTGTGTGAATCTGGACGGCCTCACCGTGATCGCCTATGCCACGCGTGCTCCCTGGCGCGCGGGGGTCCAAATTCCGGTCTCGGACGGTCTCGCGCCGCTCCCTGCTGACCTTGTGCGGGCCGGGCCGCTCGTCGTGAGCGTCCGGGTGGAGGACCCATGGCTGCCGGAGCCTGTCCCGGCGTGGGCGCCGCCCGGCGAGGCCAGCATCGTTCACGAGGCTGGGCACCTGATCAGTGCTGATTCCGAGGAAACGGCGTTGTCTGCCTATCTGGCGGACGTGGGACCGGTGCCGTCCGACCCCAAGGACCTCGGCCGGGTCTGGTCCACGTTGGCACGTCTTGACCAGATCCAGGTGGTTGAGCGGACGCGGAAGCAGCGCGAACTGGCTCGCCTGTTGGCGCTGGACGTGTCCAGCTCTCTCATGACGCTCACCTCGTCGGCTCTTGATGCGGGCGAGCGCCTGCAGGCGTTGATTGATTCCAACCTCGCCGCGGCATCGGTCGAGGGTGCCCCCGTGGAGGCCTGCGACCTGGACTGGTCACGACAGAGTCTCGTGATGTCGGTGCTCCTGCTCGGTGCGGTGGACCCGAAGGACCATCACCACGCCATTGAGGAAGCAGTGGTCAGTGGGGGAGCTCTATTAAGGCTCGCTGCACTGGGGGAGGACCCCACGCCCCAGATCAGCGCCATGGGGCACAGCCATGACCTCTACGACTCTTCTGGACCCGAGGTGCGTGCGGCCCTTGAATCTGTCGCCGCGTTCGTCCCGCAAGGAGTCGTCGATTCCGAATCGCGTCGACTCGCCACCTTCGAGTTCTTGAAGACACGGCGTGACCACAATCTGGGCCTGGTGATTCCGTCCGCCGAGAAGCTCCTGGCGCAGGCGCGCGTCTTGTTCACGCGCGTGGGAGCCCCGAACTCGGCTGCCGCTGTGGACGCACGAAGCCACCCGACGAATCCGACCTCCTGGCGCGCCATCCCTCAGCTGTCGATGGCTTTCGCGTGTGCAGCACGGCATGCCGCTCACGGCAGCGCGGCGGCAGCAGGCTGGATCGACGCCAACCGGCGGGCCTGGTCCCAGGTCGCGCGAGCCTGCCCCGACTTGGTCGCCGCTGACCTGATCCTCGCTGAGCTGATGATCAATCCGCCGTCCCTGCCCGACCTTGAGGAAGCCCTGTGAACACCTCCATCGACGCCGTCGGCGCCTCCCGCGACATCACCAGCACCTACCGGCGATACCTGAGGTCGCTCCTGGCGGTCCGCGATCCGAAGATGGGCGCGGCACTCACTCACGCCATCGTCACGAGTTCGCTCCTGGACAAGGGGCCCTTTCTGGAGGCCACCCCTCCGTACGCTCCCCGAGCAACGCTCCAGGACCTCATCGATGAGGGCGTTCTCTCGTCCGGGTTCGCGGACCTGGCGAGCGACGCCCTGCCGCTCGACCGGCCGCTGTACGCCCACCAGGAGAGCTCCGTCCGCAAGGTGGGAGCGGGGCGCAACGTGGTCGTTGCCACGGGGACCGGATCCGGCAAGACGGAGTCGTTCCTCTTGCCGATCCTTGACTCCCTCGTACGCGAGAAGGAGGCAGGCACTTTGGGGCCCGGCGTACGAGCCCTCCTCCTGTACCCGATGAATGCCTTGGCGAACGACCAGATGAAACGCCTGCGGCAGCTGCTTGCGAAGTATCCTGACATCACTTTCGGTCGCTACACCGGAGAGACCGAGCAGGACCCCATCAAGGCCCGGGAGAAGTTCGCGGACCTCAACATCGGCGAGCCGATCCTGCCCAACGAGATCCTCAGCCGTGAAGAGATCCGAGCCGCGCCTCCCCACTTCCTGCTAACGAACTACGCGATGCTCGAGTACCTGTTGCTTCGACCTTTGGACTTCGAGCTCTTCGGCGACGGCGACAGTTGGCGCTTCATCGTCGTCGATGAAGCGCACGTCTACGACGGCACCCAGGGCGCCGAGGTCGCCATGCTGTTGCGCCGGGTCCGGGATCGAGTGGCGCCAGGACGATCGATTCAGTGCATCGCCACCTCCGCGACGGTGGGCGGCGACACCGACCCTTCGACCGTGACGACCTTTGCCACCAACCTCTTCGGCGAACCCTTCGAATGGCAAGAGGACGACGCCTCCCGGCAGGACCTGATTCTTGCGCGTCGAGTGGGTCTCCCCAACGGCCCATTCTGGGGCCCCCTGTCGGCCGCCGAGTGCGTCCAGTTGGCCGCCAGCGCCGACCCTGAGTCGGCGGTTCAGGCCCAGGCTGCAGCGCATGGCGCCAGCGCCGAGACCGCCGCTGACGCCCTGGTGAATGAGAAGAGCCTCGCCGAGCTGCGCCGTGTCCTGGCCGAAGGGCCGCAGCCGATCAGGTCAGCGGCCCAGCGGGTGTTCGGTGACAGCGACGATGCTGAGGCTGGGCTGGCCGCGCTGGTCCAACTCGGCAGTGCCCTGCGCCGGCACGACGGAACGACCCCGCTGTCAGCCCGCTACCACCTGTTCCTGCGGGCCACCGAAGGGGCGTTCTCCTGTTTGGGGACGGCAGGCCCGCACGTCCAACTGGCACCACACGAGAACTGTCCGGACTGCGCTGCGCGCATGTTCGAGGTGGGTTCGTGTACGCGGTGCGGTTCCGTCCACCTGGCTGGATCGGTGGAGAAACTCGGCCCTCAGGACTTCTTCTTCCCGGCCAGGGCCAGTCGACGTCCCACGTGGTTGGTCCTCGGCGACTCGGAGGCCAACGTCGACGAGGACGAGGAGGCCGTCGCCTCAGATGTGGTCCTGCTCGACAGCGAAGCGTTCGCCCTGTGTGCCACGTGCGGAGCGCTGGGAGATCCGGGCTCTGGGTCCTGCCCGTCGCCGCAGTGTTCCTCGACCGAGGTGAGAGTGGTCCGGCGACTCAAGCGACAGGGCGAGGAAATCCCGGGTTGCCTGGTATGCGGTGCGCGTGGTCCAGGGACCGTCCGGGGGCTGCAGTCGGGTGCGGACGCCAGCGGTGCCGTGATCGCCACCTCGCTCTACCAGAACCTCAGCGCGCCCGACGTGCCTCTGACGGTGACCGACCACAAACTGCTGATGTTCAGCGACAGCAGGCAGGCAGCTGCCTACTTCGCGCCCTACCTCGAGGACTCCTATGCTCGGGTTCGCCGTCGCCGGCTGCTGAGTCAGAGCTTGGTCAAGGCGGGAGCGGCCGATGACCCGGCCGGTGTGGAGGACGTGCTCTTCCACCTGCGCAAAGTGGCCGAGAGCGCTGGAGAGTTCGAATGGAACGCCTCGGCGCAGAAGCAGACGCGCCACGTTGCTCCGTGGCTGATGGCCGAGATCCTCAGCACCGACGATCGTCAGTCGCTGGAAGGCCTGGGACTGGTGAGCATCCAGCTCATCAGGAACCCAGCGTGGGGGGCGCCCGCCCCGCTGGTGCAGCTCGGTCTGACCGCAGATGAAGCCTGGGACCTGATTCAGGAGCTGGTCCGGAGCTTGCGGCAACAGGGTGTGGTCTCCATGCCGGAGGAGGTGGCACCCAACGACGAGATCTTCGCGCCCAGGCTGGGGCCGATCTTCGTCCGCGGAGAAGGCCCCGAGCCCGGCAAGAAGGTGTTGTCCTGGCTCCCGGGCAAGGGCACGAATCGCCGCATCGACTACGTGCGGAGAGTGCTGCGGGCGCTCGATCAGCAAGTGGATCCGGCGAGGGTCCTTGACGGCATCTGGCGAATCCTCACGGCTCCCCACAGCCAGGTGAACTGGCTGCGCACCACGAACGAACCCAAGCAGGGGACCGTGCAGCAGGTGGACCACGAGGCTGTGCGCCTGAGGTGGGTCACCGAGGCAGCTCCGGTCTACCGCTGCTCGGTGTGTCGGCGCACGACACCGGTCTCGGTGCGGGCGGTGTGCCCAGCCCTGGGTTGCGAAGGGACTCTGGTGGAGTTCGCGCCACCGGCGTTAGAGAACGAGACCGACCACTACCGGACTCTGTACCGGACGATGCGCCCCGCCAAGCTCACTGCGCTGGAACACACGGCACAGTGGACCGGTCGTGAAGCTGCGGCGATTCAACAGAAGTTCGTCACCGGGCAGGTCAACGCCTTGTCGTGCTCGACCACCTTCGAGCTGGGTGTCGACGTGGGGGAGTTGCAGGCAGTGCTCCTGCGCAACATGCCACCGACGACGGCCAACTACCTGCAGCGGGCGGGGCGTGCGGGCCGTCGCGCGGGGGCTGCTGCGCTGGTGGTCACCTACGCTCAGCGCCGCTCGCACGACTTGAGCAGGTTCGCCGCTCCCGAGGTGATGATGTCGGGTTCAGTGCGCTCGCCCTACGTCCCGCTGGCCAATGAGCGCATTGACCGCCGCCACGTCCATTCCGTCGCGTTGGCCGCCTTCTTCCGCTGGTACTTCGACGAGACGTCCCGCATTGCCCGCACCGCGGGTGAGTTCCTCCTCGACAGTGACCAGCACCAGGTCCCGCCCGTCACCTTGGTCGAGCAGTTCCTGAAGGTGGTTCCTCGTGGTCTTACCGACACATTGCTCCGCGTGGTCCCGCGCTCGGTCGCGCAACGCCTCGACATCGAAGGCGGGGGCTGGGTGGCAGAACTGCTCGATCTCCTGAAGCAGACTCGCGAAGAACTGGAAAACGATGTCCTGGCTCTCCAGGAGTTGGAGGTCGCTTCGGCAGCCGCGGGGCACTACGGCCTCGCGCAGCGCTACAGCAAGGTCGTCGCCACGCTGCACAAGCGCGAATTGTTGGGATACCTGTCCAACCACAACGTGCTGCCCAAGTACGGGTTCCCAGTCGATTCAGTCGAGCTCCGCACGAACTACGGCAAGTCCGAGCACAACGTGGGCAAGTTGGTGGAGCTCAGCAGAGACCTCTCCCGTGCCATCCACGAGTACGCGCCGGGTTCCCAGATCGTTGCCGGCGGGCGAGTGTGGACCTCTCGCGGGGTGTACCGGATGCCGGGTCGGGAGCCGGAGTCGTTCAAGTACCGGGTGTGTGAAGGGTGCGGGGCATTCCGCCGCTCCCACGGTGAAGTCGATCCAATCTGCGATCGCTGTGGGACCGAGTCGACTCGGATGCAACGCACGCTGACGGTTCCGGAGTTCGGATTCGTCGCGGATCCCGAGACGACCCGACCTGGCAGTCGTCCTCCCCAGCAGTTCTGGAGCGGGGCTGTGCACGTGCTCGCCCACTCGGCTGAGGCCACGGAGTCGGTGGTCACCTTGGAGGGTGGGCAGATCACCGTCAGTCAGGGCCCGCGGGGACGCATGGTCGCGGTGGCCGACGGCCCGTCTGGGATGGGGTTCTGGATCTGTCAGTGGTGTGGTCGCGGTGTGCCGTGCGCAGCACACCCGAAACGTCCGCCAGGGGCTCACGCCAGCCCGGTCACCGGCAAGCCGTGCACAGGTCCAGCCGACCGGTTGGATCTGGCCCATACGTACGAAACAGACCTGCTCGACCTCGCGTTCTCCGCTGGCCTGTCGCACGACAAGGACACGTGGAAGTCCGTTCTGTACGCCATTGTGGAGGCCGCCAGCGAGTCCTTGGAGATCGCCCGCGACGACATCGGCGGAACCTTGTCCCCGACGGGTATGAACGCCTGGTCCTTGTCTCTGTTCGACACGGTTCCCGGCGGGGCTGGGCACGTCCTCATGGTCGCCCAGCACCTGCCGAAGGTCCTCCGCGCGGCGCTGCGACGTGTCGAATCCTGCGAATGCGGACCCGAAACGTCGTGCTACGGGTGTCTGAGGAGCTTCGGCAACCAGCGTGACCACGACGTGCTGTCTCGTGGTCGCGCCACAGAAGTGCTGTCGATCTTGCTCGGCTCGATGGCGGCGGAGCGTACGTCCTCGGCCGCATCCCACACCCAGGACTCCGATGACCTTCCCTCCGAGTGGCGGGCGGCCTGGGGACTGGCCGACCAGAGCGAGCGCGCGTTGTTGCTCGCCCTGGTGTCAGCCGATCTGCCGGTCCCGATGGTGGGCTCGGAGACCGAAGATGGGGTCCCGCTGTCGCTGAGCTGGCCCCACTCAAAGGTCGCCGTCTCCACCGGCCTCGAACCTGCTGAGGTGGAGCACTTGGTCAGCGCCGGATGGCATATCGTGGCGGCTGACGCAGCAACAGTGGCGCTGGCCCTCGGGGCCGGCGAATGAGTGCCCCCGCAGAGGCAGCAACGGGCGGGTTCGGCTGACGTCATCGACCATCCCGACTATGGTCGAGCCGTGGTGGACTCGGGGACGCAGGATGCAGGTCAAGACTTCGCAGCACCAGGCTCGGTGCTGGAGATTAGGGACGAGACCTGGCTGGTCCTCCGCAGCGAGCGAGCGACCGACGGCTGGTTCGTCGAGGTCCAGGGCCTGAGCGAGCTCGTGCGTGGCACACAGGCCACCTTCTCCACTGCACTCGACAAGATCACGCCTCTCGACCCCGCTCAGGCCACGGTCCGGGTGGACATGAGCCCGGGGTTCAAGAAGTCGCGGTTGTGGCTCGAGGCGACGCTGCGCAAGACCGCCGTGCCGATGACCGACCCCCGCCTGACCGTCGCCACTCGGGGCCTGCTCGACCCGCTGCCCTACCAGGAGAAGGCGGTCCGCCAGGCGCTCGACCCCGACAACTTGCGCCCGAGGATCCTGCTGGCCGACGCCGTGGGTCTGGGCAAGACGCTCGAGATCGGCATGATCCTCGCCGAGCTCGTACGACGCGGGCGGGGCGAGCGCATCCTGGTGGTCACTCCTCGCCACGTCCTGGAGCAGATGCAGTTCGAGCTGTGGACCCGGTTCGCCTTGCCGTTCGTCCGGCTTGACTCGGTCGGTATCCAGCGGATCCGGCAGAAGCTGCCGGCCAACCGCAACCCGTTCGCCCACTTCAAGCGGGCGATCGTCTCGATCGACACCCTCAAGTCCGACCGCTACCTCGCCCACCTCGAGAAGCAGCAGTGGGACGCCGTGGTGATCGACGAGTCCCACAACGTCACCAACGACTCCACCCAGAACAACCGCCTCGCCCGACTGCTCAGCAAGAAGAGCGACGCCCTCATCCTGGCCAGCGCGACCCCGCACAACGGCAAGGCTGAATCCTTCGCCGAGCTCATCCGCATGCTCGAGCCGAGCGCCGTCACCCCGGAGGGCGAGCTGGTCGAGGACGAGGTACGACGAGTCATCATCCGACGCCACCGGCACAGCCCCGACGTCGCGAGTGTGGTGGGCGCCGACTGGGCCGAGCGCCTGGAACCCCACAATCTCATGGTCGACGCCAACCCGGTCGAGGACGAGATTGCCCGCGAGCTCGAGCAGACTTGGCTGCACCCCGCGGCCGGCGCCTCGCCGTACTCTGGCGCGAAGACCGCAAAACTCTTCCCCTGGACGCTGGCCAAGGCGTTCCTCAGCAGCCCGGCTGCCCTCGAGTCGACCGTCAGGGAACGGCTCAAGCGCCTTGACACGGACTCCGACGCAGGTTCGCGGGAGGCCGAGGCCCTGGACGTGCTCCTGGGCCTCGCCGAGCGCAACCTCAGCGAGGGCAGTGCAAAGCTCGACCGGCTCGTCGAGCACCTCAAGGAGATCGGGATAAGCCGTACCGGCCCAGCCCGGGTCGTGATCTTCGCCGAGCGGGTCAGCACGCTGACCTGGCTCCAGGGGGAGCTCTCCAAGACTTTCAAGCTCAAGGACGACCAGATCCGCGTCCTGCACGGCGGCATCAGCGACGTCGAGCAGCAGGAGATCGTGGAGTCCTTCAAGGCCGAGTCCAGCCCGATCCGGGTCCTGGTCACCGGCGACGTCGCCTCCGAGGGCGTCAACCTGCACCTGCAGTGCCACGAGCTGGTGCACTACGACATCCCCTGGAGCCTGATCCGGATCGAGCAGCGCAACGGCCGCATCGACCGCTACGGCCAGCGCCACCGCCCACGCATCACCACCCTCCTGCTCAACCCGTCGACCGACCGCTTCGGCGGCGACATCCGTGTCCTCCAGCGACTGGTGGCCAAGGAGCATGAGGCCCACAGAGCCCTGGGTGACAGCGCTTCCCTGATGGGCACCTACGACGTCAAGGCCGAAGAGGACGCCATCCGTGAGGTCCTCGCCGGTCGCAAGGAGCTCGACGACGTGGTGCGCACCGTCGAGCAGGTGCAGGCGGGAGACGGCGTCGACGCCATGCTGGCCCGCCTGTTCGAGCTGGGTGACGCCACCGAGCAACAAGAGCAGGTCGCCAGCACGACGGTGGACGACAGCGTGTACGCCGACGACCTGGCCTTCCTGCGCGACGCCCTCGAGCTCGCCTTCGAGACCCCGGGGGCATCGGTCGCCGTGGGCGGCGTGCACTGGCGAGAGCACAAGCAGCACGCGTTGGTGGAGTTCGTGCCCAGCAAGGACCTGCGGCAGCGCCTGGACGTGCTCCCGCAGTCCTACCTCAAGGAGCGCAAGGTCACCGAGGCCATCAAGCTCGCGACAAGCCTAGCCCGTGGGAACCAGGCCCTGGTTGACGCACGCGGACCCGAGTCGACGTCGCTGTGGCCCGAAGCCCATTACCTGGGGCCGCTCCACCCGAGCCTGGACTGGGCCGCCGACCGGGCGCTGGAGTCGTTGGGCCGCAATGAGGTCTTCGCCGTCGCCGGCCAAGGAGACGAGGCATACCTGCTGCTCCAAGGCACCTTGACCAACGCCCGTGGTCAGGTGGTCTCGTCGACGTACGTCGTGGTGCAGTTCCCCGACGCCTCCGACCCCGCGTTTGCCGTGCCGCAGCCGGTGGCCACCCTGAGCGAGGCCTTTGACGTGATGCATCTCCAGCCGGGAGGAACCAACACGGGTCTCCTCAAGGGAGCCACCGGCCTCGACGCCTACGTGGCGCCGGCCGTAAGCGCCGCTCGCACGGTGCTGGACGGCGCCTTCGAAGCAGTTGCTGCGGGTGTGACGGACCGGGTGGAGCGGTGGCAGGAGCGCATGACTGAGTGGCAGCGCGACGCCGACAGGTTGGCTCAGCGACTCGAGATCACGACTCGGCGGGGCCGGGTCGAGGAGGAGCGCGCCTTGGTGCGCACGATGCTGCCCGACCAGCGCACGGTCCGCCCGCTGCTGCTCGTCGTGCCTGACCCCGGCAAGACCGGAGGGGAGTCCTGATGTCCAGCGACGCGATCGTCGTGGGGGAGGAGTGGATCAGCGAGCACTACTTCACCACCGACGCCACCAAGGAGTCCTTCAAGGCTCGGGTGCTGGCCCGCAGGTCGGACTGGGATGCCACCAAGGAGGAGGGCAACCCCCGAAGCCGGTTCACCGCGGCCCGCACCAGCCTGCTCAACCGGCTCGCCACCCTCGACGCCACGGCCAACGACCACGCGTCCGACGTGCGGGCGATCAACGCCGACGTACGTTCGCTCCTCGGCTACGACGGGATCGGGCTGACACGCACCGTGCAGGGTCCGGTCACCTTCGTGCACGCTGCCGGTCTGGAGCACACCCCCGGCCTGGCCATCATCGACGCCCTGCCCGCGGAGACCATCGAGAGCCTGCTCGCCAAGGACGCCTCCAACCTCGCCGAGCCCTTCCTCCCTTCCGGAGTCGACGCGGACGACGAGGGTGCGACCAACCACAAGGATGCGGTCACCTCGGTGGCTCGGCTGCTGTCGCTGCTCTTCGTCAACGACGACTACAAGCCGGCGTTCGCGCTGGTGCTCGCCGGCCCTCATCTCCTGGTGGCCGAGCGGGAGCGGTGGCCCGAGGGGCGCTACCTCGCCGTCGACCTGCAGCTCGTGGCCGAGCGCAACGACGACAAGAAGGGTGGCGAGGTCGACCGGGTGCTGACCTGCGTGTCGGCTGACTCCTTGGCGCCGGACGCGCAGGGTGACATCTGGTGGAGCGCGACGCTGGCGGAGTCCGTCAAGCACACGGTCGGGGTGAGCAAGGACCTGCGCGAGGGCGTGCGGCTCTCCATCGAGATCATTGCCAATGAGGTGGTCGCTCGCCGTAAGGCCCAAGACCTGGACCCGCTCCCGGCCGAGGAAGCTCAGCCCCTCGCGAAGCAGTCGCTGCGGTTCCTCTACCGGATCCTCTTCCTGCTCTACGCCGAGGCGTCCCCCGAGCTCGGCGTCCTGCCGACGGGTACGCCGGAGTACGAGAACGGCTACAGCCTCGACCGGTTGCGCGAGCTCGTCCTGGTCGAGCTGCCCACCCAGCGTTCACAGGCCGGCACCCACCTCTACGAGTCGCTCGGCGCCCTCTTCCGGCTCGTCGACCAAGGACATGACCCGGCGCGCGCTGGCGGAGACGAGGGTGAGTACGTCGACGGGCTCACCTTCCGCTCCTTGCGGGCCGACCTCTTCAAGCCCGAGGCCACTGCCCACATCGACGAAGTCGGTCTCGGCAACGCCGCCCTCCAGCGGGTGCTGCGCCACCTGCTGCTCAGCAAGGAGCAGAAGGGCCGCGACCGCGGCTTCATCTCCTACGCCGAGCTGGGCATCAACCAGCTCGGCGCGGTCTACGAGGGCCTGATGTCCTACACCGGCTTCTTCGCCGAGACCGATCTGTACGAGGTCGCGAAGGACGGAAACGCCGAGAAGGGGTCGTGGGTAGTCCCGATCGAGCGAGCCAAGCACATCGCGGACAAGGACTTCGTCACCGTCGAGGACGAGCACGGCCAGCAGATCCCAGTGCTGCACCAGCAAGGCACCTTCGTGTTCCGGCTCGCAGGGCGCGAGCGCCAGCAGTCCGCGTCCTACTACACCCCCGAGGTCCTCACCCGGTTCGTCGTCTCCCAGGCCCTGGAGGAGCTGCTCGACCAGGACGGCCAGCGTACGACCGCCGCGGAGATCCTGGAGCTGACGATCTGCGAGCCGGCGCTGGGTTCCGGCGCGTTCGCCATCGAGGCCGTGCGGCAGCTGGCCGAGCAGTACCTCGCCCGCCGCCAGGAGGAGCTCGGCCAGACTGTCGACCCCGACGCCTACCCACGCGAGCTGCAGCGGGTGAAGGCCTACCTGGCGCTGCACCAGGTCTACGGCGTCGACCTCAACGCCACCGCCGTCGAGCTGGCCGAGATCTCGTTGTGGCTCGACACCATGGTCGAAGGCCTCGAGGCCCCGTGGTTCGGCCTCCACCTGCGACGAGGGAACTCGCTGATCGGCGCCCGCAACGCGGTCTACTCGCGGGCTCAGGTCGAGGACAAGTCCTGGCTCAAGGCCGTGCCCAAGCCGGTCGTCGCCAGCACCAAGTCTCCTGACGAAGCACCTGCGATCGAGGGGCACGTCCCGCACTTCCTGTTGCCCGCGGAGGGCTGGGGTGCCGCTGCGGACGTCGGCAAGGACATCAAGGAGCTCGTCCCTGACGCGGTAGCGGACCTCAAGAGGTGGCGCCGCTCCACCCAGGCGAAGCCGACCAAGAAGCAGGCCGAGGCGCTGGTCGGGCTCGGTCGACGGGTCGAGCGCCTGTGGGAGATCGCCGGTCAGCGACTCGCCATAGCTGAGCAGCAGATCCGCCGCGACATCCCGCTCTGGAACGGCAATGACGACGACTCGATGGTTGAGGAGGTTGCGCAGCAACCGTCTCGAGATCAAGGGCGACTCGTCACTCGGGAGGAGATCGAGGCCTCCCTCGCCGACCCGGACAGGGCGTACCGCCGCCTCAAGCTGGTCATGGACGCCTGGTGCGCCCTATGGTTCTGGCCGCTCACCGAGGACAAGATTGCGCCCCCGACGCTGGAGCAGTGGTACGACGCGCTCCGGATGATCCTCGGTGCGGACACCATGAGTGCGAAGGTCGCCAGGAAGGGCGACGACACCCTTCAGTCGGCGCTGACGTGGGACGAGCTCGGCGACGTCGAGCACAACGACCGAGTCCTGGCGGACGCGTCGAGGATCGAGGCAGTGTTGGACAAGCACCCGTGGCTGAGCGTCTGCCAGTCAGTTGCTGGTCAGCAGGGGTTCTTCCACTGGGAACTGGACTTTGCGTCGGTGTTCGACCGCGGAGGTTTCGATCTGCAGGTGGGGAACCCGCCGTGGGTCCGGCCGCGCACAGACGTAGAAGCGCTGTACGCCGAGGGGGACCCGTGGTGGCAACTCGCGCAGAAGGCAACCCAGGATGAAAAGCTAGAGCGTCGCGCTCATGTAATGGAGCTGCCGGGAATGAAGAGGCTAGTGGTTGATGCTACCGCTGAGGTAGTGGCGACCGCTGGGTTTGTAGGATCGCCGGCGCTGTATCCGCTATTGCGCAATCTGCAGCCGGACTTCTACAGATGCTTCATGGAGCGATCGTGGGCCCACCGTGGCCCCCTGGGCATTGTTACTCTCGTTCACCCGGAGTCCCACTTCGTAGAAGAGAAGGCCACGGCCCTGCGTGTGGCCGCGCATCGCAGACTCCGTCGTCACTGGCAATTCATCAATGAATTGCGGCTCTTTGAAATCCATAATCTAGTTGTTTATGGAGTTCATGTTTATGGGGGGGCGCGAGCAGAGGTCGACTATGTAATGGCCGCCTCGCTGTATCACCCCGAAACGGTCTCGCGGTCTCTAGTGCACAGCGGTGAGGGACCGCAGCCCGGGATGCGTGATTCTTCCGGTTGGGACACCCGTCCCCACAAGGGGAGGATCGTGAGAGTTGATGAACAGATGCTCAGTGCGTGGCATCAATTGTTGGAAGAGCCCGATACCCCAGTCCACGCTACGCGGGTCCTCTTCTTGATTAATACTGAGGTTTCTGAGGCCCTTGAACGGGTGGTCGCCGCCCCCCGGATTGGCGAACTGAACCCGGAGTTTTCCCGTGGGTGGGACGAGAGTATCGATCGTAAGAATGGTCGATTCGACACGTCGTGGGGGGGCGTGGATTGTTGGGATGAGGTGATTCTCCAAGGGCCTCACCTCGGGGTAGGGCATCCGATGAGCAAGTTCCCGCGCCCTTCTCTAAAGAGCAACAAGGATTGGTCTTGGGTTGACCTTGAAGCACTCGAGGCAAGCGCCCTGCCGATTACCGTCTACAAGCCAACTGGCGACACTAGTACATATGACGTTGAGTACGGGCACTGGGGCGATAGGTCCGCTAGGGAATTCTATCGAGTGGCTTGGAGGAACATGGCCGCCAGCCGGAATGAGAGAACGCTCTTTCCGGCCCTGATTCCCCCTGGCACGGCACACGTTCACGCAGTTACGAGCGCCGCGGTTCCGGGAGATCCCACTGGCACCGTCCTCATGGCGGCCAGCATGTCGAACCTAATCACTGACTCCTTGGTTCGGGCGATGAATGCTTCGACGCTGCATCGGAACCTGATACGCAGATTGCCGCAAGTGGCCGACAAGGGGTCACTTGTCGGCCTGTGGGTCATACACCGAACTCTCCGGCTGAACTGCCTTACTGAAGCCTGGGCTACTTTGTGGCGCGAATGTTTTCACGCTGAGTTCGCTCACGATGCCTGGTCTGGCGGCATGAACTATCCCGGGCGCACGGACCTCGCGGCGTCCGGACACGTGTGGAGCCCGCAAGTTCCATTGCGTCGTGCCTCGGACAGGCGGCAGGCTCTCTTGGAGATTGACGTGCTGTCAGCGCTTGCTCTAGGCGTAAGCGTGGATCAGCTAGCAACGATCTACCGAACGCAGTTCACTGTGCTCGTCGGGCACGATTCGAGCAGATATACCTACGACCGAAATGGACGACAAGTTCCTACGGAGATTCTTTCCATGTGGCGCGCTCGGGGACTTAGCAGCGACGCTCTTGAGGGCTTGAGCGAGGAGGACCGGACCCACACCAGTGCTTCGGGCAACACCTACGTGTACGAGATGCCGTTCAGGACGCTCGATCGCGAGGCCGACATGCGCGGGGCGTACACGCACTTCGAGAAGGTGCTGGCGGAGAGGACGGGGTCATGATCCATTCCAACGACGTCGAGCGGTGGCACGCAAAGCTGCAGCAGATCGAGGCTGCCATCGACCACGACAAGGACGTTCAGGCGGAGTGGCGGCAGCTTGACGAGCTCCGACCAGCGCGGGATGCGGAAGCGCGAGCTCTGATCGACGACCTCGTGGAGTCTCACGACTTCAGGGCGTTCCGCACCGCTGCCGACGCCTGGTCGAGACGGCCCGGGCCGTATGCGTCGTTCGGGGGCTTCGGTCAGATGTGGCTCAACCAGGTTGCCAACAACCTGCCCGACGATCCTGCAGTCGTGGACGTGCTCGTCGAAGCGTTCACCACACCGTCGTCCATGGACGAAGCACTTCGCCGGTTCGCCGACGTCGAGCGTGTGACTCGCGACCTTGCCTCCAAGGGCCAGCCCGCCGTAGGTCGGATCCCCTACGTGCTCTCGATCTTCTGGGCCACCGATCACGTCTCGCCGGGCTGGCCCATCATGTGGAAGAGGACCGGTGAACGCCTGTATGACCTCGGTTGGGTCTCCTCCTGGAGCAACGCGGACAGGTACCTCGCCGTTGTTGAGACTGCGCGGACGTTCTACCCCGACGACGCGCACCGCCTCGAGCGAGTGATGTGGTTCCTCAGCGAGAAGGAGCGCTTCGTCGGACTCAACCCTGCGGTGAAGGACATGTGCGTCGAGGCGGCGCAGCTCATGGAGAGCTTGACTCCGGGTCATGGATACCCGGATGACGCAGCTACGGCCCGCGCGGCGTCGCTGGCTGCCCAGCTCAAGGGCGAGCTGCTCCTGGCCGGCCAGGGCCTTCGCGGCCCGCTCGGGGACGTTGCAGGCCGCGAGCTCGAGTCGCGGGCCCTCCAGCTCAAGACCTCGTTCGACAAGGACGCGCCGTTCCGCGCAGACACCTACGCCGTCTGGCGCCAGCCTGGCGAGACGTGGGCGCCCGGCTTCAGGCTGTGGGCCACGCGGTCCGGGGTTGCCTTTGGCGTGCACGGCGGCTGGGGCAACGGCACTCCCGAAGACGTGGCCGACAAGACCGAGCGCGCCAAGAGTGCGCTGTCTGCTGGATATCGCTGGTTCGGCATCAAACCCCACAAGACGGGGGACCGGCTGATCCCATTGGACGACGGTCCCACCGGGGAGCTGTTCGCCGGGACATGGTGGGAGTGGGGCGAGCTGCCGCCGGGGTCTGAGCTCTCCGCAGAGATTCTTCGCCACGCGGAGGCACTCATGCCGGTGCTGCGCGCGATGGCCGAGGAGACCTCCACGGGAGGCGAAGCGACGCAGTCGGCTGTCTCGGATGAGCTCAAGACCGCGCTGTCCCGCTTCAAGCAGGAACGGCCCTATCCGAACGAGAAGGACCAGTGGAACAAGGAAGAGCGTGCGCAGTTCGCCGACGACCTCTCAGCGGAGAACCTCTCGGTCTTTGACCTCGACCGCTTTCGCTTGCTGGTCAACGCCAAGCGCTACGGCAACCCCGGACCCCAGTCGGTGCTCAACGCCAGTTTGGGCGCGATGGACTCACTGGAGCTCGACGCCTTCGCGGGCAAGCTGAGGGAGATCCTGTGGGGCGAAGGCGAGGTCGCGTCCAGGATCGACCGCGGGCTCGACCACGACGACCTCGGCACGAAGGGCTTGGGCGAGAGCGTGGTGCTCAAGCTCTTCGCCATCACCGACCCGGGACGTTTCCTCCCCACGTTTCCGTTGACCGGACCGGTGGGAAAGATCGCCATGCTGCGACGCCTCGATCTCCCGCTCCCGGATACGTCGCTCACTCGCGGCCAGCAACACGTCGCAGCCAACGACACGCTGCGCCGGGCGCTCGAGCCGCTGCTGCCGAGTGATCCATGGGGGCAAGGGCAGTTCGCCTTCTGGCTGCTGCGCGAAGAGGAGACCTCGACGGACACGGAGGAGGACCGGATCGCCCAAGCAGCCGAGCAACTGCTGCTGCCAGAGTCCTTCCTTCGCGAGATCGAAGAGCTCCTGCTGGAGAAGGGTCAGCTGATCTTCTACGGCCCGCCGGGCACGGGAAAGACGTACCTCGCCGACAAGTTCGCCGCCGCGCTCCAGCCCGACCCTGAGCGGCGGATGATCGTTCAGTTCCACCCGTCGATGTCCTACGAGGACTTCTTCGAGGGCTACCGACCCCGGACCAACGACAAGGGCGAGCTGAGCTACGAGCTGCGGCCGGGACCCCTCGCGATGATGGCGGCCAAGGCCGAGGACGCCCCGGGCACGCCACACGTGATGATCATCGACGAGATCAACCGCGCCAACCTGCCCCGGGTGTTCGGCGAGCTGCTGTTCCTGCTCGAATACCGCAACAAGTCAGTCCGGACGGCCTACCGGCCGGACGAACCGTTCGAACTGCCGAAGAACCTCTTCTTCATCGGCACCATGAACACCGCCGACCGCTCCATTGCGATGGTGGACGCAGCGTTGCGTCGCCGCTTCCACTTCGTCCCGTTCATGCCGCACGAAGGCGCGATGAAGTCCCTGCTCCACGAGTGGCTCTCCAAGCACGGTGAGCCGGCATGGGTCGCGACCTTGGTCGACAAGGTCAACGACCAGCTGCGGATCCTGCTCAAGGGCCCGCACCTGCAGGTCGGTCACAGCCACTTCATGGTCAAGACGTCGGCGGGCAAGACGTCACTCACCGCGGAGCGCCTAGAGCGCATTTGGCGCTACAACATCTATCCCTCCATCGAGGACCAGCTCTACGGCCGCCCCGACCAGCTCGCGCAGTTCACCTGGGAGCACGTCCACGAGGCCTACGGACCCAGCTCGAAGAGTGGCATCGCTGCCACCGAGACCAGCGTCGCTGAGAGTGAAGCGAGCGTCGTCGAAGGGGCCGAGGGTGGCTCTGTCTGACTCCGGCCTGAACGCGTCGACCGTTCGGGTCCTCGTGCTGCGCGAGTACGAGACCTCGCCGGCGGTCGCGCTCGAGCAAAGTCAACTGGCCCTGCTGACCTCTCTGCCCGCAGGGCGGCTCGAGGTGAGGCCGACGGGGACCGTGGGGGAGTACCAGTTGCGTGCATCGTCCTGGATCGGGTCGGTGGCGCTTCCCGGGCTCACCGTCCGGGTGCTGCCCAAGGTCGAGGACCTGCGCAACGTGCTGATGATGTTCGGCGCCTCCGCGGGACTCACCGACTGGCAACCCGCTCTGGTGGGCTACCGCCAGGACGACCTGGTTGACGCTGTGGCCGACCTCGCGCTCCGCACCATCAGCGCCGCCACCCGCCGAGGCCTGGTCCACGGCTACCGCAGCACCGAGGAACGGCTCCCGGTGATCCGAGGGCGACTCGACGTCCAGGAGCTCGCCAGCCGCCCCTGGGACATCTGGCCCACCCCCTGCCGGTACGACGAGTTCACCGCCGACATCCCCGAGAACAGGGTGCTGCTGGCAGCAACGACTCTCTTGCGGAGGGTCGTCGGCAACACCGAGACACGGCGTACGATCGCAGAGCTCACCCAGACCCTTGGCGGTGTCGGTGCATCCCAGATGCCGTTGATGGAGCTCGACACCGTGAGGCTGAGCCCGGTCAACGAGCACTACGGGACCGCCCTGGCGCTCAGCCGCCTCGTCCTCGAAGGCGTCGGCCTCACCCATGCCCACGGCCACCACCAGGCAGTCACCTTCCTGATCGACATGAACAAGCTCTACGAGCGGTGGATCGGCGCCGAGCTCACCCAGCGGCTCTGGCCGGAGGTCGAGGTCGACGAGCAGGCGCCCGTGCCGCTGAGCAATAAGCCGCGGGTGACGATGGCCCCGGACCTGGTGTTCCGCCGGGGCGCGCGCACCGTCGCGGTGGCCGACGTGAAGTACAAGCTCACCGACGACGGACTCGGCCGGACCCCCGACTACTACCAGCTGCTCGCCTACGCCACGGCGCTCGAGCTGCCTGCGGGGCTGCTGATCTACTGTCGTGCCGACCAGGCACCCGAGCGCGTAATCACGGTAGTGGGGGGAGGGCAGCGGCTACACACCCAGCCGGTCGACCTGTCCGGCGGCTGGTCCGACGTCTCCGCCTCGCTCGACACTCTCGCGGCGAGCATCCGCACGCTGGCATCCGCAGAACCCCAGGGGGCGACCACATGAGCGAGCTGCTGCCCAGCCTCGCAGCCACCGGCATCCGTGAGGGTCTGCTGGACTACCTCGAGACCACCTTCTCGTTGGCCGACCTGCCCGCGCGCGCAGCGCTCAACGAGTTCCTCGAGCACCCGAGTGACGGGATCTTCAAGGGGCCCTACGTCCGGCTGCGGCTGCCCTTCCAACCCGCCGCCGACGGCTGGCGGGACACCCTCGGGTGGCACCCGGTCGACAGCGGCGGGTTCGCGCCGTACGGGCACCAGGCGGCGGCGTACGCGCGGTTGTCCTCGCTCGGCCTCAGCGCCGAGAAGCCGCGGCCATTGCCGACACTGGTGACCACCGGCACCGGCTCGGGCAAGACCGAGGCGTTCCTCCACCCGATCCTCGACCACGTCCTGCGCGCGAAGCGTGACGGTGTCACGGGGATGAAGGCGCTGCTGCTCTACCCGATGAACGCGCTGGCCAACGACCAGGCACAGCGGCTCGCCGACCTCATCACCGGCGACCCGTCGCTGGTGGGCGTGACCGCCGGGCTCTACACCGGGCAAGCGGGACCACAGCGCACCAAGGTCACCCCTGACGGGCTGATCACCGACCGCTACGTCATGCGCAGCAGCGCTCCGGACATCCTGTTGACCAACTACAAGATGCTCGACCAGATGCTGCTGCGCGAGGCAGACGCGAAGATCTGGGCGGACAGCGCGCAGTCGCTGCAATACCTCGTCCTCGACGAGTTCCACACCTACGACGGTGCTCAAGGGACCGACGTGGCCATGCTGCTGCGGCGGCTCGGACTGGCGCTCAAGGCCCATGGCATGACCGCCTCCGAAGGAGAGCCCGACCGACCGCTCGGCCGCATCACCCCGATCGCGACCTCCGCCACGCTCGGCGACAAGGGCGACCCGGCGACGATGCTCGGCTTCGCCGAGACCGTGTTCGGAGAGCCGTTCGGTCTCGACGCGGTGGTCACCGAGGCCCGCCTTGGGGTCGACGAGTGGGTCGGCCAGGCAGCCGACGGCGCGCGCGAGCTGACTCCCCGCGACGGAGCGGACCTGGCTGAGGGAGTGTGCTCGGCTCTCGCCGAGCTCGGGTTGGACCCGGACGCGGGCCTCTTGGCCGACGCCGTGCTGGCGGCGGCATTCGAGGACGACCTCACCGACCTGCTCCGCGGCGACGGCGCTGCCGGCGACCTGCTGCAGGCGCACCCGTTGAGCAGGGCGCTGCTCGAGGGATGTGCGGAGGCCGCACCGCTGGCCGAGGTGGCCGAGAAGGTCTTCCCGGGAGTCGAGGTCGGCACCCGCGAGCGTTGCGTCTCGGCGTACCTCGGGGCACTCAGCCACGTCCGCAAGGCGGAGGGTCGGTCGATGCCCTCGGTCGAGGTCCACCTGTGGATCCGCGAGCTGACCAGGATCGATCGCGAGGCTGCGATGTCGCCTGCCTTCTTCTGGTCCGACGATGGCAGCGCTCCACTCGGCACGGGGGATGACGCGGGCGACAGCAGCACCGCCACGTCGGCGGTGTTCCCGGCGATCTACTGCCGACACTGCGGACGGGCCGGGTGGGGGGTCACGCTGTCACCGGCCAACAGCAGCGACCTCGACATCAGCGACGACGACATCCGCCGCGACCACGCCACCGGGGAGGGGCGGTTCCGTGCCCTCCTGTTGGCGCGCGCCGAAGGCGAGCAGGTGCTCGACGAGGCGGCAGGCGTCGGGGCCGCCGGGGAAGCCCCGGCGGCTGCGGACAGCCTGCGGTGGTTCCACGTCGCCCAGCGGCAGCTGCTCGCGGCCGCTCCCCGGGGGGAGGCGGCTCAGGACGGCTCGGTGCTGCCCGTGCTCACCCACGTCGGGGTGGAGGCTGACGACGCCTCCCGCAAGGACCACTGCCCCGCGTGCCAGCAGCGTGACGGGATCCGGTTCCTCGGCTCGGCCGTCGCGACCCAGCTCTCCGTCGCGCTCTCGACGCTCTTCGGCAGCACCAACCTCGACGCCGCCGAGAAGAAGACCCTGGTCTTCACCGACAGCGTCCAGGACGCGGCGCACCGGGCTGGTTTCGTGCAGAGCAGGTCGCACAGCCTGACGGTCCGCTCGGTGCTGCGGGAAGCAGTGGGCAATGCCGCCACCTCCCTCGACATGCTGGCCGAGCGGGTCATCGAGCGTGCCGGGGACGACCCGGTCCTGCGCTATCGCGTCCTGCCGCCCGACCTGGCCGAGAAGAAGGAGTTCGCTCCCTTCTGGGAGGCCAAAAAGCTGTCGAAGGTCCCGCAGACCGTGCGCAAGCGGGTTGCGAAGCGGCTGGCCTTCGACGCGGTCCTCGAGTTCGGATTGCAGTCCCAGCTGGGCCGGACCCTGGAGATGACCAGCACCGTCGCCGCCGAGGTCGAAGCCGCCCCCGGACTGATGACCGCCGCTGCACGGCAGGCGGTCGACGAGGCAGGGGGCGAGTCGCTGCTGCCCGTCGAGGTCACCGACGAGCTCGCACTGGTCTGGGTGCGAGGGGTCATGGAGCGAATGCGTGGTCGGGGCGCCGTCGAGCACCCATGGCTGCGCAAGCTCATCGAGGAGGACGGCAGCCGGCACTTCATCTGGCGTGGACGCCCCCGCTCCGAGGGCATGCCCGCCTTCCCCATCGGCCGGACCGCCCCGGCGTTCCCGCGGGTGGGTCCCGCCTCGTCGGTGCGCGAGTCGGTGCTCGACCAGGTGACCACGACGCAGGGCTGGTATGCCCAGTGGGCGGCCCGCGTCCTGCAGGTGACGCCCGCCGAGGGAGCCACCCTGGCGCGGCTCCTCCTCAAGCGGCTCGCGGCCCACGACGTGCTCATCGCCACCAGCAACAAGGCGAGCGCCGAGGTCTACGCCGTCCCCCAGGCGTCTGTCGTGGTCGAGACGATCCGCACGCGCGACCTCGTCGACGGCAAGCACCTGCTGGTCTGCCCGGTCTGTCAGGCGCACGTTCCGGGCTCCGCCACGGTCGTCCACCAGCTCGATGGCGCTCCTTGTCTGGTGACCCGGTGCTCGGGCCACCTGAAGCGCTCGCCAGGACAGCCCGACAACTTCTATCGCCGCTTCTTCGGCTCCCACGAGGTCCAGCGCGTGATTGCACGCGAGCACACCTCGCTGCTGGACGACGAGCTTCGGCTGGAGTACGAGAACGGCTTCAAGGGCCGGGAGGACCGCCCCAACGCACCCAACGTGCTGGTTGCCACACCGACCCTCGAGATGGGCATCGACATCGGTGACCTCTCCACGGTGATGCTGGCCTCGCTGCCGCGCTCGGTGGCGTCGTACCTGCAGCGAGTGGGCCGGGCCGGGCGCCTCACCGGAAGCGCGCTCGACCTCGCCTTCGTCTCCGGACGCGGGGAGCAGCTGCCCCGCCTCGGCGACCCGCTGTCCATGATCAACGGGGAGGTCCGGCCGCCCGCGACGTACCTCGACGCCGACGAGATCCTTCGCCGGCAGTACCTCGCCTCGCTAGCCGACCGTCAGGCTCGCGCGGCCGACGGCGCCCACCCCCAGCTGGCCACGGGCGCGATCGGCAGCGTCGAGCCCGGTTCCTACCTCCACGCGATCGCCCTCGACGCCGAGGAGGACCTGCTCGATGGTGGCAGCCACCTGGAGCACTTCCTGCTCGCCTTCCCGACCCTCAAGGAGCCCGCCCGCGCGATGCTGCGGGAGTGGGTCACCCGCAGCGGGACCGGCGAGCTGACCAGCCCGTTGGCCGAGCGGCTGCTCCTGGCCTCGCAGAAGTGGCGGCAGGAGGTCGAGACCCTCGGCCACCGGATCACCGCCATCGAGGCGGAGATCCCCGATCTCAAGCGCCTCGCCGAGCTGCCGGTCGCTGCTGAGGACGACAAGCACGCCTACCGCGACGCCGAGGCGTCACTTCGACTGGCGAAGAAGCAACGCGCTCGCCTGCAGGGGGACTACTGGATCGCCGTGCTAGAGCAGGCGGGCATCTTCCCCAACTACACCCTTCTCGACGACACAGTCACCCTCGACGTCGGTCTCTCCTGGCTCGACCCCGACACCGGCAGCTACGAGACCCAGGACCTCTCCTACAGCCGCAACGCAGCCCTGGCGCTGCGCGAGTTCGCCCCCGGTGCCACGTTCTACGCCGGGGGCCACCAGGTGAAGGTCGACACCGTCGACCTCGGAGACAGCGGAGAGGCGATCCGCAGCTGGACGGTGTGCCCGGCCTGCGGCTTCGTCGCCGACATCACGGACGCGACCGCACCGTCGGCGTGCCCGAGGTGCACCAGCACCGGCATCGCCGACCTCGACCAACAATTCGATGTCGTCGAGCTGACGCGCGTCTCCTCCACCATGCGGCGCGACGAATCCGTGATCGACGACGGACGCGAGGAGCGCATCAAGGAGCGCTTCGACCAGGTCGTCCTCGCCGACGTCGACCCCGCCGGCATCACCGAGCAGTGGTACGTCGAGGGCTACGGCTTCGGTGTCAAGCACATCAGAGACCTGGCCATCCGGTGGCTCAACCTCGGCCGTACCGCGGGCCACGGCTCGACCCGCTTCCTCGGTGGCCAGGAGGTCAACGCCGAGCTCTTTCGGATCTGCGCCGAGTGCGGACAGCTCGACACCGGCACCGGCCGCAACTCCAAGTACGAGCACCGCCCCTGGTGCCGGCTGCGCAACGCACCGGAGGAGGACACCCGACGAGTCGCGCTGTCACGCAGCCTCGTGACAGAAGGGCTGCTCATCCGGCTGCCACCGATGGTCGCGCTGGGAAGCACCTTCGCGCTCCCATCGCTGTCGGCGGCCGTCAAGCTCGGCCTGCGCGAGCACATCGGCGGTGCTCCGGACCACCTCTCCCTGGAGGTGGTGGTCGATCCGACCACGGACGATCCCGACCTCAATGCCGACGCCCTGCTGCTGCACGACCTGGTGCCAGGCGGCACGGGCTACCTCGCCGAGCTGGCGCAGCCGGCCATCCTGCGGGAGATCCTCCTGCGCGGCTACGAGGTCCTGCGCGACTGCAGCTGCGCCGGCACCGCGCGGATGGCCTGCCACCAGTGCCTGCTGCCGTTCGCGGCCCCGGGTCAGGACCGGCACGTCTCACGCGCCGAGGGTCAACGACTGCTCCACGAGATCCTGCACGCCGGTCTCCAGACCGACGAGGAGCCCGACGCGGACGGGTCGTGGAAGGTCACCGAGGTCGCGGTCCAGGGATTCGATCCGGAGTCCAAGATGGAGCAGAAGTTCCGCGCTGTCCTCAAGCATCGGCTGGGGGCGCTTGGCGCCCACGTGAAGGAGATCCCCGGCAACCGGGGGACCTCGTGGGAAATCACCATCGGCGGCGGGCGCAAGTGGCGCCTGGACCCGCAGGTCAACCTGCTCGCCAGCAAGCCGGACTTCGTCCTCACGTGTGACGACACCTCAGTGCCCCGGATGGCGATCTTCTGCGACGGCTGGCGCTACCACGCCAGCGACCTGCACAACCGGCTCGACGATGACGCAGCCAAGCGCGCCATCCTCCGCGACGACGGTCTCTTCGTGTTGAGCCTGTCCTGGGTCGACCTGGAGGACGGTGCGAGGGTCACTCGAGCGTGGTTCAACCCTGCCTCCGTTGGCCCGGTCATGAGCGCCGCCGGCCTCGCCCTGAAGCCCGCTCACTTCGACCTGCTCGAGGGGACCGCGATGGATCTCCTGATGAGCTGGGTGCAGTCGCCTGACCCTGCAGGGATGCGGGCCATCGGCGATGCCCTGCCGTACGTCCTGGCAGCCAGCGCGAAACTCAAGGGCAGCACAGGACAACGCAGTGACCTGCTCTCCATCGCCGGGGAGCTCCTCGACGGCTCGTCCCTCGCGCAAGGCCAGGGTGACGCACCCGCCTGGGCGTGGCGAGACGACACGCTGGTTGTGCTCTCCCGGATGAGCCCCAAGAACAAGAGCACCGAGGTCGTCGTCGCCCTCGACGACCGACCCGTGGCCGTAGGCCCGGACCACAAGACTGCATGGCAGTCCTGGTTGTGGTTCAGCAACCTCGTGGGCCTGCGCAGCATCGGGACGACCATCACGGTCCGGAGCCTGCTCGCCACGGCGGCGCCGCCGAGCCCGGCTGTGACCGAGGCGCCGGCGTACCAGGTCGACGTGTCGTGGCAGCCTGTCCTCGACATGGCCACGAGCGCTGAGCGGGACTTCCTCGTCGCCCTATCGGCGAGGTCGGTGCCGGTGCCTGATCTCGAGGTCGAGATCGACGGCTTGCCCCTGGGGCCGAGCTGGCCCGACAGGTTGGTCACGGTAGGCGTGGATCTCACCGACGACGAACAGCTTTTGCTGGTCGACTTGGGCTGGCAGGTCGTTGACATGGACATCGACGCGGTCGAGACCGCACTGGCAGGAGGAACAGCCTGATGGCAGTTGTCATCTACGCCCCCCACAAGGACGGGCTGCACGACGGGTCGATCCAGAAGCAGACCATGGCGTTCATCAAGAAACTCTTCCAGGACGACACCCTGTCCGGCCTTCACATCGAGCCGATCCAAGGCGCGATCGACACCAAGGTGCGGACCGGCCGGGTCAACGACATGTATCGGGCCGTGCTCTTTAAGGTGCAGTCGTCTGCCGGTGCGCCGCACTACATCTTCACCGGTGTTTGGCCGCACGACGAGGCGATCAGCATCGCCGAGAAGGCAGTGCTGAAGACCAATCCGGTCAACGGGCTGCCCGAGCTGTTGCTGGCGGCGACGAGTGGGTCAGCCGCCGCTCCCGCCGCGACTCAGGCCCCGATGCCGGCGGCTCTCTCGGACGAGCCTGCGTCGCACGGGGCTCAGTCTCTCCTCGAGTCCGTCAGCGCTGGAATCACCTTTGACCGGCTGACCGAGGAACTCGGCCTGGATGCCGACCTGGCAGGGCAGGCGCTGGCCGCGACCAACGAGGACGAGTTGCTCACGCTCGCCGGTGATGCCGTCGAATGGCAAGGCATGGCACTGGTGGAGCTCACTGCGGGCGCCACCATCGAGCAGGTGTTGGAGAGCCTGCAGATCGCCGAGGCCCCGGAGATCGATGAAGAGGCTTCCGAGGACGACAAGCTCCTGGCCGCTCTCAAGACTCCGGCAGCCCGAGCGCAGTTTGCATGGCTCGAGGACGACGAGGAGCTGCGGGCCGTGATCGAGGACGGCGACTTCGCCGCCTGGAAGGTCTTCCTGCACCCCGAGCAGCGCAAGTACGCCGAGGCGATCTACAGCGGCGCTTACCGGCTCTCGGGGGGAGCTGGCACCGGCAAGACAGTGGTGCTCCTGCACCGTGCGCGGTTCCTCGCCAAGCGAGACCCGCAGGCACGCGTTGTGCTCACGACGTACACCCGCAACTTGGCCGACGCGATGAAGCGGGACCTGCTGTCGCTCGATCCGCACCTCAAGCTGGCGGCGTCGTTGGGGGAGCCTGGCATCTACGTCACAGGTGTGGACGTGGCAGCAAGCGCGGTGCTGTCCAAGGCCGGCCCGGAGGCCATGGACCAGGCTGTGGAGGCGGTGCTGGGCGTGGGAGGCAACAGCGCGGGCAAACGCAACACCAACGAAACGGCAACTTGGCGCGATGCCGCACAGTCGGTGGGCTCAGCGCTGCCCGAGGCGTTGCGGAGTCCGTCGTTCCTCATCGCTGAGTACGACGCAGTGGTGCTGCCCAACCGCATCACGACCAAGGACGACTACCTGAAGGTACGGCGGCCGGGACGTGGGGTCTCGCTCGGACGTGCTCAGCGGGCCCTCGTGTGGGAGGTCATCAACGCCTACCGCGTGTCAGCCGCCGTGGAGGGGTTGGTCGACTTCGGAGAGGTCTGCGGGATCGCCGCAGCGCTCCTCGACGACCTGGCGGCTCAGGGGTATCGGCGGCTCGCCGACCACGTCTTGGTGGACGAGGGTCAGGACCTGACCGCAGCACGCTGGCAGTTCCTGCGCTCCCTTGTGGCGGAGGGCGAGAACGACCTCTTCATCGCTGAGGACGCGCAGCAGCGGATCTACGGCCAGCGGCTCACGCTCGGTCGCTACGGCATCAAGATCGTCGGCAGGTCACGACGGCTCTCCCTCAACTACCGCACCACCCACCAGGTGCTGCGGTTCGCGATGAGCGTCCTCGGCGGCGAGGACTTCGTCGACCTCGACGACGAGGCCACCGACGACGCGACGTACCGCTCTGCCCGTAGTGGCCCGCCCCCCACCCGGAAGGGTCTGAAGTCCCTCACGGACGAACTGGACGAGGCCGCCGCAGTCCTAACGCAGTGGCTCGATCCCGACGCAGAGATCAGCCCCGAGTCCATCGGCATCCTTGTGAGGGACCAGCGCACGTCCGATCGGGTCACCAAGGGGCTGGAGGACCGCGGGATCAAGGTCCGCCAGGTCACCAAGAGCGCGGCGATCGCCAAGGACCCCCAGGTCATGACGATGCACCGGGCCAAGGGGATGGAGTTCTCCCGGGTCCTGATCTTCGGTGCGGACTCGGGGATGATGCCGGCGTCCTACCTGCTCAAGGACGTGGCGGAGGGCGATTGGGAGGACGTACTGCAGCGGGAACGGTCGCTGTTCTACGTCGCGGCCACGCGCGCTCGGGATGAGCTCGTCGTGCTTTGGGAGGGCAAGCCGAGCGAGTTCATGAACTAGTGCTTCCGTTGGTCGCTGCCGGCCTCTAGTCCGAGGTCAAGCACGCCTTGGCTCTCTTCGATCCTGCGGACAAACGCGGAGCGGGATCCAGGATCAGGCACTACCTGTGCAAGTCAAGTGTGACGGTGAGCAAAGGGTCAAAGGGCGGCGTTGACCGCCGGGAGATCGAGACCTCATACCTTCCGTCACGGCGAGCAGGCTCTCCACTTCGAAGACTCGCATCATCCGCGAGCGTCATCACGTGTGGTCGGGTTCCTCGTCATCGACGGTATCAGCGGCAATCTCCGCCGTTACCGGGCCGCTGGCCTTCCAACGCTCGAGGGCCCACTTCTCTAGACTTTGCAAGCGCTCTTCAATCGTGACTGGCGTCCAGGATTCCCAGTCGGCGATCTCTCGCTCGCTATTGAGCACCGAGCGGAAGTAGCAGGCGGGGACCGTCTGCGTGGGCGTTCCTCGCTTGTCGCTGAACTCCTTCCGACCGTAGGAGGAGTTGTCCATCGTCAATACGAGATTGCCGAGCGAGTGCGTCAACTTGGCCCTGAGCGTCGGGTCGGGAAAGTCCATGACCCACTGGCTGTCGTCCTTGGGATTCTGGGGCAAGACGTGCTCGGTGGTCTTTTGGAATGCCTTGCTGAACGTCGAGAACGGGTCGAGGACGCCAGCTGATTTGCCGCGGGAGAGCTCGTACTCATAGAGCACGAACTTGTGGGAGGTCCGCACGTACCAATTGGTTGACGTCTGGAAGTTGCTGCGGACTAGCTCATCCGGTGCATACTCCCACGTCAGTCTTCCGATGCCGGCGATGACTTCTGCGACGGACACGGACCCCTGGAAGAGCCGGTTGGCCAGGCGAGCGAGGGCGGTTTGTCCGGCTCCCGCCCGGCGGACGCAGATGGCGAACACTCTGGCCGAAAAGGTCTCGCAGGCGCCCAGGACATCTGCGTACGAACTGGCGTCCTTGGGGTGGGCTAGGCGGACCGCGAACAGAAGCGGGAGGAACTGGGCAACGACACCGCTTCGGGCGAGTGCCTTGGAATTTCGACGCGCGCGCTCTGTAGGGACCGGATCTGCCGACCAGACGGCGTACTTGGGGTCTGGGTCCTCGAGGTCCTTCAGGAACTCCGAGCACTGCCACAACTTGTCGACGTAGTCACTTACGTCATCGAACAGGTCCTGCCAGACAGCATCTGTGTCGGTTGGGGTAGTGGCAACGGAAGCGTCCAGCTTCTGCGAGGTGGGAACGTACTTCGTGCGCGGGAACTTCTCCTTGACTGCATCCACGCCTTTCCAAGTGCGGCGGTCCGGGTTCTGTGTCGCAAGCCAATGTGCTCGAAGCAGGCGGTCTTCGCTCTCGGCCGGCAGATCGGCGAGGTTCTTGAAGATGCCGGACCACCGATCGTTAACCAAGTGGGCAAGCTTCGGACCTCGAGCATCGGTCAACTGGGCAGCGAGATACAACAAGTAGTTCTTGATCTTCTCGAGCTGGGTCAGCGCACGACCCCTGTCGTTGAGAGTCTCAAAGATCACTCCGACCTCAGCAGCAGTGCCGACCTCGTAGACCAGAAGCTTGAGGCCGAAGGTGACCCGCTTGCGGAGGTCTAGTAGGCGTCGAGCGGAAAGGTCTGTGTTCGTAGGGTCGACGATGCTCGCGATCCGCGCATCGAAGAAATCCACGGCGTATAGAAGGCGCTGCTCGGCAGCCAATCGATCGCTTGGCGGGGACATCGAGCCGACCACATGGTCGCGCCAGAAGCTTGCGAGGTCGCTGCCGAGTTGCAGCCGGGGCTCGGTGACCCCGCCCAGGTTTATCCGTACGAGCCGCCGAATCTGCGGCTTTGCTTCCTCGACCCCCTCGGAAAGATCGGCATTAGTGACGGTGCCCAAAGACTCGAGCGCAGTGAGTAGGCGTGCCAGGAGAATCGTGATCGTGGTTAGGCGCTGTTGCCCGTCCACGACCTCGTACTCGCGGAGGGCTTCGCCAGCCGACGTGGTCTTCTGGATTCCGGTCTCCCGCAGTACCAGAGTGCCCGCGTAGTGCTCGCCGTTCCCGAGGAGGTCGAGGTCACCCCAGATGTCGGCAAGCTGCTTGTGTGTCCAAGCATATGGGCGCTGGTAATCAGCGATAACGAACGTCTTATCGTCGATCACTTTGGACAGCGGCTCGTGTTCCTTCGGCATTCCGGCTCCACTCAGTGGGTGACATCCCAAACACCACCATACGGACTCTGCTGATTGTGGGCTGACGCATTGCAGAAGTCTTCAACCGACCCCAAGTACGGCTGGCGCTCCGGTACTCGACCGCGCCGCCCCGGCTGCAGATTGCCCCGACGGCATCCCTACTGGGCCGGCCCCGCGAAACTCGAGAATGCTCCGACGGTGGATCGCGATGCAGGCGTGGCCCGACGATTCGGTCCATTCGATGACCGCATTGCCGACCTTCATCCCAGAAGTCGCGACTTGGCGATAGAAAACTCCGCTGCCGTGAGGAGACCCTCTCGATGGAGCGCCGCGAGCCGTTCGAGGTGATCGATGAGTTGAAGGCCACTGTGATCAGCAAGCGCACCTGGGCGCTCGGACACGTGCGGCGTCACCTCCTGAGCGGTCCGTCCGGCGGGTTCGTCGTCCGGCGTCGGCACAATCGACGACACGGCATCGTCGTCTACAACGTCGCTCTCCACACTGTCGTCGAAGACCCTGGTGGCTTCGGTCTCGCCGTCCGCCAGGTCTTCCCACGTTGCGGCGTCGGGTCGTCGGGATCGATAGGCGGTGACGCCGTCGGCACTCACCACGAGCTCGAAGCCGGAGTTGCTGAGCAGGAAATCGTCTGGGGTCGCCTTCGAGGGGCGCACACTGCCGATGAGTAGCAGGTCATGCAGGAGCCGACGCAGCGACTCGGTGGCCTCTTTCTCCTCCGTTCCATGGGCGGTGCGGTAGTCGCGCACAGCGCCAGGTTGCAGGGGGTGGGTCGCGGGGGCAACGTCATCGAGCTGGAACGGCGGCGACGGTTCGATGGTGCGGCGGTGCACCAGGTCGGACGGGACGATCTTGTCGTCGTCGAGGGTGAGCGGACTGACGCTGTCGGCGCACTCGACGATGAGGTCGAGGCAGCTCTCAGTACCGTCACTGACTCCCAGGTCCTCGGCTGTGCCAAGGGCGTACACCACCACGAAGGTGGCCTTGCCGCCCTCGGGTTTGAGTCGCAGCACCCGTCCCATCCGTTGGATCATTTGACGGCGCGATCGCGAGCCGCCCATGACGACCGCGAGATTGATGTCCGGGACGTCGATGCCCTCGTCGAGCACGGTGGGAGCGACCACCGCCTTGAGACGCCCCGCGCGTAGGGCGGCCAAGCGGTCCTTGCGTTCGCCCCTGCTCAGGTCGCTATGGATGGGGGCAGCCTTGACCCCGGCCTCGACGAGGGTCGCGGAGATCTCTTCTGCCATATCGACTCGCCGGGTGAAGAGGATGGCGCCGCCGGAGGCATTGACTCGCGCAGCTAGCTTGCCGGTGACATCGAGCTTGGCCTGGGCGTTGGTCATCACGTCGACGCGCGCGGAGAACGCCTTGAGGTAGCGGCGTGCCACGTCGCTGATCGTGGGATCGGGATCGTCCTCGGCCGCACGCTGGACCTCGTGGAGAAAGGCCCCGAATGGCTGGGCTGGGAAGCCGGCGGCGAGCAGTTGGATCCGGGAGTCGCGAGCGGTGCGGTCGGCCTCGTCGTAGTCGGCACGTTCGCGTGAAGTGAGCGGTACACCGAGCAGTTGTACGTCGTAGTGCGCCACCACACCGTCTCGAATGGCGCGAGGGAACCCGATGCGGAACACCGGTGGCCCGCCGAAGTAGCGCAGCAGACTTCCCAGTCCGTCGTCGTTGCGTTCGAAGGTGGCAGTCAGTCCGAGTCGGCGGCGGTAGGAGGGGTGGAGGGCCCGACGCCATTGACCTGCTCCGTAGCGGTGGCACTCGTCGGCGATCAGGAGGATCTTCCCGTCGGGTCGCGTGGGTGGTTCCAGATAGAGGGACTGGACGGTGCCGACGATGACGCGGTGGCTGCGCAGGCTCGCGCGTTGGCCATCTCCGAGCGCGCCGACGCTGGGAAGGCCGTGCTGGCGCAGCGTCTTGGCCCACTGCTCCACGAGGTCGATGGTGGGAACCATGACGATGACGTTGTAGTCGTCGTCGAGGGCTTCGCGGGCCGCCTCGACGCCTACGCGGGACTTACCGGTTCCGGTGACCGCCTCGATGACTCCGTGGCGGCCATGGCTGCTCCAGGCGTCGAGCGCCTCTGTCTGCCAATCGCGTAGGGGAGGACTCGGGGGAGCGACATGGTGACCCCAGACGCGCGAAGGACGATCAGCTTCGAGAAGCCAGTCACGGCCCTCGGAGGTCAGACCGATGGCGCCATCTGAACCACCGTGGAGCAACTGGGAATCCAGATCACCCAGACGCAGAAGGTGCCGTTCGGAGCACTCGGTGTCGTCGAGCGCTGCCTGGAACTGGGCAAGTGGCAATGCACCAGCGGCATCGACAAACTGCAGCAGTTGGCGCTGGCGGTCACGGCATCCCGAAACGACGTCCACGCTCACTCCTTCCCTCCTACGGCTCCTATTGGTGGGTGTCTATCACTACCGACCGACAGCCGCGCGAAGCCGCAGCGGTACGGGACTGTCGGACCTGCCTGTCACCCTGGTTGCCATGACTACATCACGTGACTTTGACTGGCCCGGGCCAATGGTGATTGGGCAGACCAGCTCCGGTGATCTCGTGTTCTTGCCCGAGGCCTACGCCGCGGCGGCGGCGTCCGAACTCGATCAATGGCGCTCGGCCACGACCTGGACCCCGGCGCGTGACCTGGCCGGTCAGGGTGAGTGCTTGACGCCACCGTTCGACCTGGCGGACCTGGAAGCCACCCAAGACGGCGATGCTCACTTCGACCTCGCCGGCCTCGGTGTGGTGGCCGACGGAGACTGGCCACCGATGTCGGCGGCGCTGACCTTGGAGTTGGCACAGCGGCATTTGGTCCAGGGTGGAAGGCCCCAGGTTGGCGCCGTCGTCGACACCGTGTTTAACGGCCCCCTTCTCCAGATCGGTCCTGACCAGGAACAGGAGCTGCGCGACACACTCGAGGCGGCCGGCTGCACGGTGCGCCGCGACGACGACCTCGTGCGTCGGGCGGGGGAGGTGTGAACGACTTCTTCGAGATCGTGCCTGGCGACGCTGCTTCTCCGGTGGTGCTGCACGTGCCGCACTCGTCGCGACGGATCCCGCCGTACGAACGGGCAGGGATCGTGCTCGACGACGCCGAGCTTGATGCGGAGCTCACCGCGATCACCGATGCTCGCACCGACGAGATTGCGTTCCGCGCTGCCGGTGGGTCGCAACTGAGGCCGTGGGTGTTCGTAAACCGGCTCTCGCGGCTGGTCGTCGATCCCGAGCGGTTCCCCGATGAGCGAGAAGAGATGAACGCCGTGGGGATGGGGGCGGTGTACGAACGCACGACGCAGCTGGAGGTCCTGCGCCGGCCCACCCACGCCCAGCGAGAAGATCTGATCGCCACCTACTTTCATCCGTACGCCAACGCGCTGGCGGAGCTGGTGAGCCAGCGTCTTGCAGCGGCAGATCGGGTCACTATTCTCGATGTGCACTCCTACCCGCGGACGTCACTGCCCTACGAACGCCACGGCGACGGTCCGCGCCCGCACGTGTGCCTGGGCACCGACCCGTTCCACACACCCGAAAGCCTGGTGACGTCTGCGCGGAACGCCTTCGCGCTCGCCGCACCCGTCCACGAGATCGGTTTGGACTCCCCATTCGCGGGTTGCTACGTGCCTCTGGGGCAGTACGGCGTGAACCCTGACGTGAACGGCTTGATGCTCGAGATACGCCGCGACGTAGTCGATGCCGGACTGGACCCGCTAGTGGCCGCTACTACTCAGCTGATCGACGTCCTGGGGGTATTCCACCGCGGTGAATAGCGTCGCTGTCCTTTGCCTCGCCGGTAGGGCTGGTGACAGAAAGGCCCGTCGATCCGCGTCTCTGTGTGAGCCGCTCCGGCCGGTGCCTTAGGACGAGCCACCCGAGAGGCGGCGGGCCATGAAGCGTTTCTGCTCATCATTGTCTTTCTTGAGATGCACCACGGTTTCGACACCACCCGCGTGGGGTCTGAAGTAGATGCGGCCCATGGGCCCGTTGGCGCTTCCTCCAGTGTTGATCTTCGAGAGTTCACGCCACCCGGGGTAGCCCTGGACCATCTTGAGCCTGCGGTCCAGCTGCGGATCTGTGGCATCGATGCGCATCAGTTCGTGGACCACCTTGTCGGTGCGGCCGAACTTGAAGAGCTCCTCGATCGACTCCTCGTCCAGATCGCACCTACTGAATAGCTTGTCCAGGAAACGGTCGAGGTCGGGCCGCCGCCTGACTGAGGTCTTCTCACGCTGCGCAGTGATGCGCTCATGCTGCTCGTTGGCCAACTCGGTGAGCCGCATTTGGCTTTGCTCCAGTGCGTGACGGGCTGAGTCGCGTTCAGCGACGAAGCTGGATGCGAGGGCTTGGGCCTCGGCCAGGCTATCGACCAGCGCCTGGTTGGTGTCCCACGAGTTTTCCAGTGCAGCCATCATCTCCGCGGCCTCATGTCGAGTGGCCTCGAACTGCTTCCTCAGGTCGTCCAGTTCGCCGGGATCGGCCGCTTGCCCCGGAGCGGTGGCAGCCAACTGCTCACGCAGAGCCGATACCTGCTGCTGGTTGATCGTCTGAAGCTGAAGAAGTTGCCCTTCTGCCTCCCGGCGCCTGACTTCCTCCCGGCGCCGGACGACGTCGATCTGCTCCTGGTGGCTGCGGAAGGTTTGGTTGAGGGTTTCCTGCGCGTCGAGCAGATCCAGGGACTGCTGCACGATCAGGTGACAGGTTGGGTCACGCAGCCTGAGTGGCTGGCGCGGTCATGATGGTCTCGTACTCGATGGGAGTCAATCGCCCGAGAGCGGC
>NZ_BAAHCI010000013.1:0-5337 GCF_054775955.1 Nocardioides pacificus | reverse complement strand
TTGCCCGCCTCACCAGCACGAGCAGCCTCGATCGTCGCGTTCAACGCCAACAGATTCGTCTGCTCCGCGATCGAGTTGATCACCTTGATCACATTCCCGATCTCGGCCGAGGACTCACCCAGCTTCGCGACGGTGGCGTTGGTGGCCTCGGCCACGGTCACCGCCTGCGCCGCCACCTCAGCAGCGTCCGAGGCGTTCTTCGCGATCTCACGAATCGACGCCGACATCTCCTCGGTCCCCGTCGCCACCGTCTGCACGTTGTGCGACACCTGCTCCGCAGCAGCAGACACCAGATTCGCCTGCTCCGCAGACTCCCCCGCCGAACCCGTCATCTGAGCCGACACCGCCGAGAGCTCCTCCGACGCCGACGACAACGCCTGCGCATTCCCACCGATCGCGCTCATCGAATCGGCGAGCATCTCGGTGACCTCGTTGAGGGCTCGGCCGAGCTGGGCGACCTCGTCCTTGCCCTCGACCTCGGCTCGCTCGTCGAGGCGGCCCGTGGCGACGACCTGCAGGGTGTTCACCAGGCGGCTCAGCGGCCGGGTGATGGAGCGGGTGACCAGGATCAGCAGGGCGACGGTCAGCAGCAGTCCCAGGACGAGGCTGGCGAGGACGAGACGACTCCCCGTCTTCAGGGCCGCCTCCCGGTCCTTCTCGAGCTTCGCCACCCGGGTGTCGATCGCCTCGTCGAACGCGTCGGCTGCCTCGAGAACCGCGCTGTAGGCGGCGCCCGCCTCGCCATCGTTGATGCTGTCCATCACCTCGGGCAGGGCCCGCATGCCGCCGTCGGTGAGGGCGTTGCGGACCAGCTCCTCGTCCGCGACGAAGAACTGCTCGAACTGACTCTCCACCTCGTCGATGTAGCCCGCCTCCTGCGAGGTGAGGGGCGAGCGGTCCACCGCAGCGAAGAACTCGTCGGCGCTCTGGGCGGAGGCGTCGAAGCCCTCGAGGTTGTAGGAGCCCTCGTCGGCGAACCTCTTCGCTCCGTAGGCCGCGAAGTCCGAGACGTAGAGCCCCTGCCAGCCGGTGACGTCCTGGATCATGATCCGGATGTCGTCCCCGAGCTGCTGGGCCTCGCGGGCCTCCTCGACACGCGAGTCGAAGTCGTCGGCCTCGCCCTGGGTGTGGGAGTTGATCGCGACCACGCCGCCGATGACGATGCCGCACACCGCGAACACGGCCCCGAGACGGGTGCCGATCCGCAGCTCGTGCAGGGACGTGGTCAGCTTCTTCATGACTCTCCTCGACGGACAACAGGGTTGCGAGCGCCACGGCTCGCGGCGGACGACACCTGTTCCATCGGCAGCGCGGCCCCGATCCTGAACAGTCAGGGTCGGGGCCGCGCTCATGATCGTGGGGAGGACCGATCAGTAGCGGAACTGGCCCACCAGGGTCTGCATCTCCGCCGCCATCCGCGACAGCTCCTGCGCCGCAGCAGCCGTGTCCGACGCACCACTGGTCGTGTCCGACGCAGCCCGCGCCACCGACGTGATGTTCGCAGCGATCTGCGACGAACCCGTCGCCGCCTCACTCACATTGCGACCCATCTCATTCGTCGTCGCCGTCTGCTCCTCCACCGCCGAAGCGATAGTGGTCTGGGTGTCGTTGATCGAAGCGATGATGTGCCCGATCTCAGCGATCGCCGCGACAGCCGCCGCGGTGTCGGCCTGGATCGCCTCGATCCGCGAACCGATGTCCTCGGTCGCCTTGCCCGTCTCCTGAGCCAGCTCCTTGACCTCGTTGGCCACCACCGCGAACCCCTTGCCCGCCTCACCAGCACGAGCAGCCTCGATCGTCGCGTTCAACGCCAACAGATTCGTCTGCTCCGCGATCGAGTTGATCACCTTGATCACATTCCCGATCTCAGCCGAGGACTCACCCAGCTTCGCGACGGTGGCGTTGGTGGCCTCAGCCACCGTCACCGCCTGCGCCGCCACCTCAGCAGCATCCGAGGCGTTCTTCGCGATCTCACGAATCGACGCCGACATCTCCTCAGTCCCCGTCGCCACCGTCTGCACGTTGTGCGACACCTGCTCCGCAGCAGCAGACACCAGATTCGCCTGCTCCGCAGACTCCCCCGCCGAACCCGTCATCTGAGCCGACACCGCCGAGAGCTCCTCCGACGCCGACGACAACGCCTGCGCATTCCCACCCATCGCCGCCATCGACTCACGCAACATCCCCAGCGCCGTGTTCAACGCCGTACCCATCCGACCCACCTCATCGGTCGAGTCGACTTCGAGCTCCTGCGACAGATCACCTGCCGCCACCGCCTCCAACACCGTCACCGTGCGGCCCAGCGGACGGGCGATGGCACGGCCGATAGCCAGGGCCACGCCGATGGCCAGGAGGACCGCGATGCCGATCAGGACGATGACCAGGAAGCGGGCCGAGGCGTACGACGCCTGGGCGTCCGCGATGACCTGCTCGGCGATCTGCTGCTCCTTCAGGGCGAGGGCGTCGAGCGCAGCGAAGACCTCGTCGCCGACCGGCGTGAGCTCCTGCTCCCGCACGGCGGTGAACTCCCGGATCCGATCCTGCTCGAGGAGCGGCAGGACCTGGTCCTCACGGATGGAGCGGTACTTCGCGATGGCGCCCTCGAACGCGTCGACCTCGGCCTCGCGCCCCTCGGTTCCGGACGCGAGGTAGTCCGCCCAGATCTCCCGCACCCGCTCCCCCGACTCGGACAGGGAGGTGAGCGCCGCTTCGCGTGCCGCTCCCTGGCTCGTCCCGGCCACGAGCAGGTCATAGCGCGCGACACTCTGCTCGTAGCGGACGTCGCCGAGGTGGCCGATCCCCAGAGTGTTGTCGTCGTAGAGGGACTCCAGGTTGCCCTGGACGGTCCCGAGCTGGACGATTCCCACGATCCCCACGATGAAGGTCAGCAAGGCAGCGACCGCGAAGCCTGTCATCAGCTTGGCGGTGGTCCGCAAGTTGCGGAATGTAGCTCCCACGCGGACGCGCGACGATGAGCTCATGATGGGTTCCTCCGATGTCCGGGCACGCACCTCGGACTTCGGTCCATCCGGCACGTCCTGCCGTTGCCCCCGTGGCAACGACCACCTTTCTCATCGGCAGCGAGAGTAAAAACTTGAGTTGACCAAAGTCCTGCAGATGCAGGACGCCCGTCCCGGCCGAGGCCGAGACGGGCGTGCCGCGAGCGTGTCTCAGTAACGGAACTGGCTCACCAGGGTCTGCATCTCCGCCGCCATCCGCGACAGCTCCTGCGCCGCAGCAGCCGTGTCCGACGCACCACTGGTCGTGTCCGAGGCAGCCCGCGCCACCGACGTGATGTTCGCAGCGATCTGCGACGAACCCGTCGCCGCCTCACTCACATTGCGACCCATCTCATTCGTCGTCGCGGTCTGCTCCTCCACCGCCGAAGCGATGGTGGTCTGGGTGTCGTTGATCGAAGCGATGATGTGCCCGATCTCAGCGATCGCCGCGACAGCCGCCGCGGTGTCGGCCTGGATCGCCTCGATCCGCGAACCGATGTCCTCGGTCGCCTTGCCCGTCTCCTGAGCCAGCTCCTTGACCTCGTTGGCCACCACCGCGAACCCCTTGCCCGCCTCACCAGCACGAGCAGCCTCGATCGTCGCGTTCAACGCCAACAGATTCGTCTGCTCCGCGATCGAGTTGATCACCTTGATCACATTCCCGATCTCGGCCGAGGACTCACCCAGCTTCGCGACGGTGGCGTTGGTGGCCTCAGCCACCGTCACCGCCTGCGCCGCCACCTCAGCAGCATCCGAGGCGTTCTTCGCGATCTCACGAATCGACGCCGACATCTCCTCGGTCCCCGTCGCCACCGTCTGCACGTTGTGCGACACCTGCTCCGCAGCAGCAGACACCAGATTCGCCTGCTCCGCAGACTCACCCGCCGAACCCGTCATCTGAGCCGACACCGCCGAGAGCTCCTCCGACGCCGACGACAACGCCTGCGCATTCCCACCCATCGCCGCCATCACCTCACCGATGGCGCGCTGCGCGACCTTCAGCTCGTGGGCCATCAGGCCGACCTCGTCGCGGCTCTCGACCTCGGGGGTGACGGTGAGATCCCCGTGCGCCATCGCTCGCACGCTGCGACTCACCGCGCCGATGCCCGCGAGCATCCGCCGGGTGACCCAGCGGATCGCCAGGCCGGCCAGGAGCAGCGCCACCACGAAGAGCGAGAGTGCGATGAGACGGGCGCGGTCACCCGCCGCCGCCTGCGCCTGACGGGTCTCCTCCGCGCGCTCGTCGACCGACTCCCCCATCTCAGCGGTGAGCTCCAGGATCACCCCGTAGATCGCGTAGCCATCGTCGACGATCGTCGCGTCCGCGGCGTCGACATCGGCAGCCGTTCCGCGGGCGTACTGATCCGCGACCCGATCGTCGATGGCGAAGAACTCGTCCCACAGGCCGGCGATCTCCTCGTAGGCCGTGCGCTCATCGGCGTCCATCAGGTCGACCGGCACGGCATCGAGCGTCGCGCGCAGACCATCGGCCGACTCCAGGTAGCCCGCACGGTTCGGGTTGTCCGCCGCGACGGCTTGCCCCGGCTTCATCTTGCGTGCGTCCCAGGCATAGGCGGTCTGCCAGCCGGTCACGTCGGCGTTGTAGAAGCGGATGTCTTCCACGGCCCCGGCCAGCTCGGTGAGCCGCTCGAGGTCCGCGGTCCGGTTCTCCGCCCGGTCCAGGGCCACCCACGACGTCGTTCCCACTGCGAAGGCCGCGAAGACACCTGCGGCCCCGACCAGGGTGATCTTCGAGCGCAGTCCGAAGCGGCTGCGGATCGGGTCGGCGTCTGTGCTCATGGTCGTGGTCGTCATGGTTGGCCCATCGGCTCGGCGACGTCAGCCCTGAGCAGAATGGGGGCCGAAGCAGAAAGGGCCCTGTTCCCAGTGGGGAACAGGGCCTTTCCTCGTCTGCTCAGTAGCGGAACTGGCCCACCAGGGTCTGCATCTCCGCCGCCATCCGCGACAGCTCCTGCGCCGCAGCAGCCGTGTCCGACGCACCACTGGTCGTGTCCGACGCAGCCCGCGCCACCGACGTGATGTTCGCAGCGATCTGCGACGAACCCGTCGCCGCCTCACTCACATTGCGACCCATCTCATTCGTCGTCGCGGTCTGCTCCTCCACCGCCGAAGCGATAGTGGTCTGGGTGTCGTTGATCGAAGCGATGATGTGCCCGATCTCAGCGATCGCCGCGACAGCCGCCGCGGTGTCGGCCTGGATCGCCTCGATCCGTGAACCGATGTCCTCGGTCGCCTTGCCCGTCTCCTGAGCCAGCTCCTTGACCTCGTTGGCCACCACCGCGAACCCCTTGCCCGCCTCACCAGCACGAGCAGCCTC
>NZ_BAAHCI010000012.1:0-1119 GCF_054775955.1 Nocardioides pacificus | reverse complement strand
AGTCGTGCCTGACGAACTGGATGAAGACCGCCGATGTCGAGGACGGCGTGAAGCCGGGCGTGACTGCGAGCGACAATGCCGAGTTGCGTGAGGCCAAGAAGCGGATCCGGCTGCTCGAGCAGGAGAACGAAGTGCTGCGTCGTGCGGCCGCGTACCTGTCGCAGGCGAACCTGCCGGGAAAATGATGTACCCGCTCGTCCGCGAGCTGGCCGTGGACGGTGTCCCCGTCACGGTGACGTGCCGGGTCCTCAAGATCGCCCGCCAGCCCTACTACCGCTGGCTGGCCAACCCGGTCACTGACGCCGAACTCGAGCAGGCATACCGCGCCAACGCCCTGTTCGACGCGCACCGAGACGATCCGGAGTTCGGCTACCGATTCCTCGTCGATGAGGCCTACGACGCGGGCGAGGTCATGACCGCTCGAACGGCCTGGCGGATCTGCTCGACCAACGGCTGGTGGAGCGCCTTCGGCAAGCCCAAGCACGCCAAGGGCGGCAAGAAGCCCGGCCCGCCGGTCCATGACGACCTCTGCGCGGTCATCGACAAGCACGGCGTCGTCCGGCACGAGTTCAACGCCGACGCCCCGAACCAGCTGTGGCTGACCGACATCACCGAACACCGCACCGGTGAGGGCAAGCTCTACCTATGCGCGATCAAGGACGCCTACTCCAACCGCATCGTCGGCTACTCCATCGACTCCCGGATGAAGTCGCGGCTCGCGGTGACCGCGCTCAACAACGCAGTGGCTCGCCGGGTAGATGTCGCCGGTTGCGTCGTCCACAGCGACCGCGGCTCTCAATTCCGCAGCCGGAAATTCGTGCACGCGCTCAACCGTCACGACATGGTCGGATCCATGGGCCGCGTCGGCGCCGCCGGCGACAACGCCGCCATGGAGTCCTTCTTCGCCCTACTGCAGAAGAACGTGCTGGACCGCCGCACCTGGGCCACCCGCGAAGAGCTCCGCATGGCGATCGTGCGATGGATCGAAAGGACCTACCACCGCCGCCGCAGACAGGCCGCTCTCGGGCGATTGACTCCCATCGAGTACGAGACCATCATGACCGCGCCAGCCACTCAGGCTGCGTGACCCAACCTGTCACCTGATCGTGCAGCAGTCCC
>NZ_BAAHCI010000011.1:593578-619410 GCF_054775955.1 Nocardioides pacificus | reverse complement strand
ACGCGCACCACCCCAACCACCACCCATCCAGGTGACGATCAGGCGCCGGGGCAACCTGCAGAAACTTACCCGATCCACCCACCCCGGTCAAACCGGGCCGAACCAGACCGCAACCCCCCAGACACACCCCAACCGGGCCAGCCTCAACCCCGCCCCGAAGGACACGACCAGACCGCCCCAACCAGGAGCATCAAGAGAGAAGATCAAACCGAGGCCGAGAGCCCGCACCCCTCAGGGCCTTGCTCCCCGCCGCACTCGGCGACAAACAGAACATTAGACGGACCTTGGCCAACCCGCAAATCGAAGCGGCGTGACGCCCGGCACAGCACGCCCTCGCGTCGTGTTTCCGCAGGTCAGCAGCCTGGAGATGCGAAAAGACCCGCCGCCCCCAGGGGGCGACGGGCCTTTTCACACGATGAAGCGCGTCAGCTGACGCCTCAGGCGCCGCGCAGGCTGCGCAGCACGTACTGCATGATGCCGCCGTTGCGGTAGTAGTTCGCCTCGCCGGGGGTGTCGATGCGGACCACGGCGTCGAACTCGACGTCGCCGGCCTTCACCTTGACGGTCCGCGGGATACCACCGTCGTTGAGCTCGGTGACCCCGGTGAAGCTGAAGGTCTCCTCACCGGTCAGGCCCAGAGACTCCGCCGTCTCCCCCTCGGGGAACTGCAGCGGGAGGACGCCCATGCCGATCAGGTTGGAGCGGTGGATGCGCTCGTAGGACTCGGCGATGACCGCCTTGACCCCCAGCAGCGCCGTGCCCTTGGCCGCCCAGTCACGCGACGAGCCGGAGCCGTACTCCTTGCCCGCGAGCACGACCAACGGCGTACCGGCGGCGATGTACTTCTCGGAGGCCTCGAACACCGTGGTGACGTCGCCGTTCCCGGAGAAGTCACGGGTGAAGCCGCCCTCCGTGCCGGGAGCCAGCTGGTTGCGCAGCCGGATGTTGGCGAACGTCCCGCGGATCATCACCTCGTGGTTGCCGCGGCGCGAGCCGTAGGAGTTGAAGTCGCGCTGCCCCACACCGTGCTCGGCGAGGTACTTGCCAGCCGGGGAGTCCTTCTTGATCGCACCGGCCGGCGAGATGTGGTCGGTGGTGACCGAGTCACCCAGCTTCAGCAGGACGCGCGCGCCCTCGATGTCGGTGACCGCCTCCGGCTCGGCCGGCATGCCGTCGAAGTACGGGGGCTTGCGGACGTAGGTGGACTCGGGGTCCCAGGCGAAGGTCTTGCCCTCGGGCGTGGGCAGCGAGCGCCACGTCTCGTCACCCGCGAAGACGTCCGCGTAGCCGTCGTCGAACATCTCCGAGGTGATCGCGCTGGCGACCACCTCCTCGATCTCCGCAGCGGTCGGCCAGATGTCACGCATGAAGACGTCGTTGCCGTCGGTGTCCTGGCCCAGCGGGTCGTTGAACAGATCGACGTCCATGGAGCCGGCGAGGGCGTAGGCCACCACCAGCGGCGGGGACGCCAGGTAGTTCATCTTGATGTCGGGGTTGATCCGACCCTCGAAGTTGCGGTTGCCCGACAGCACCGACACGACCGCCAGGTCGTTGTCGTTGACGGCCTGGCTGACCTCAGGGATGAGCGGGCCGGAGTTGCCGATGCAGGTGGTGCAGCCGTAGCCGACGAGGTTGAAGCCGAGCTTGTCGAGGTACGGCGTGAGGCCGGACTTCTCGTAGTAGTCCGAGACCACCTTCGACCCGGGCGCCAGCGTGGTCTTGACCCACGGCTTGCGCTCGAGGCCCTTCTCGACCGCCTTCTTGGCGAGCAGGGCCGCCCCGATCATCACCGACGGGTTCGAGGTGTTGGTGCACGAGGTGATCGCCGCGATGGTGACGGCGCCGTGGTCCAAAGTGAACTCGGTGCCGTCGGCCAGGGTCACGCGTGCCGGGTTGGACGGACGTCCGTCAGCCGTCGCGGCGGCGTGCTCGTGCCAGTCGTCCGGTGCGCCGCCACCGTTGCCCCCGCCTGCTCCCCCGTTGGAGGACGGGGCGTCGCTCGACGGGAAAGACTCGGCCGAGGCCTCGTCGACCGACGAGGTGACCCCGAACGGCTTGTCCTGCGCCGGGACGCCGGACTTGCGGTCCTCGGTCCCGGTCTCGTCGGCGGAGACGTAGTCGGCCAGGGCCGTGCGGAAGGCCGGCTTGGCCTCGGTGAGCGAGACCCGGTCCTGCGGGCGCTTCGGGCCGGCGAGCGACGGGACCACCGTGGTCAGGTCGAGCTCGAGCTTCTCGGAGAAGCGGGGCTCGGCGGACGGGTCGTGCCAGAGGCCCTGCTCCTTGGCGTAGGCCTCGACGAGGGCCAGCTGCTCCGCGGAGCGGCCGGTGAGCTCGAGGTACTTCGTGGTCTCCTCGTCGATCGGGAAGACCGCGATGGTCGAGCCGAACTCGGGCGACATGTTGCCGATCGTCGCGCGGTTGGCCAGTGGCAGCGCGGAGACGCCGGGACCGTAGAACTCCACGAACTTGCCGACCACACCGTGCTGGCGCAGCATCTCGGTGATGGTGAGCACGAGGTCGGTGGCGGTGGCGCCCTCGGGAAGGTCGCCGTTCAGCTTGAAGCCCACGACGCGCGGGATGAGCATGGAGACCGGCTGGCCGAGCATGGCCGCCTCGGCCTCGATGCCGCCCACGCCCCAGCCGACGACGCCGATGCCGTTGACCATCGTCGTGTGGGAGTCGGTGCCGACGCAGGTGTCGGGGTAGGCCTGCAGCTCACCGTCGACCTCGCGGGTGAAGACGGTGCGCGCCAGGTGCTCGATGTTGACCTGGTGAACGATGCCGGTGCCCGGGGGGACGACCTTGAAGTCGTCGAACGCACCCTGGCCCCAGCGCAGGAACTGGTAGCGCTCGCGGTTGCGCTCGTACTCGATCTCGACGTTGCGCTCGAACGCCTCAGGAGTGCCGAACACGTCGGCGATGACCGAGTGGTCGATGACCATCTCGGCCGGCGCCAGCGGGTTGATCTTCGCCGGGTCGCCGCCGAGGTCGGCCATGGCCTCACGCATGGTGGCGAGGTCGACGACACACGGGACGCCGGTGAAGTCCTGCATGATCACGCGCGCCGGCGTGAACTGGATCTCCTTGTCGGGCTGCGCCGTCTCGTCCCATCCGGCGAGCGCCTTGATGTCGTCGGCGGTGATGTTCGCGCCGTCCTCGGTGCGGAGGAGGTTCTCGAGCAGGACCTTGAGGCTGTAGGGCAGGGACGCAACGTCCAGGCCCTCCCCGGTCACCGCGTCGAGGCGGAAGATCTCGTAGGACTTCCCGTCCACATCGAGAGTGCTCTTCGCACCAAAGCTGTCCTGACTGGCCATCAGCCATCTCCTCGTGACGTCATGTGGGTTCGCTCGCGGACCATCTTGCCGTCGGCGCCGGGGGCACGAAAGGAAGGTTCCCCTAACTCTCAGTGCCCGGATGTTCAGTGCCTACGCGGCCCGGCCACGAGCGATATATCTCGATATCAAGATACACGAGGCCGAGGAACAGCCAGATGAATGGCCGCCGACTGGAGATTCCTCGCCGGAGACGCACCTCGTCACCGCATAGTCCCGCCGGAGGGTTCCGAGACAACGTCCGTGACCGGATCACCGGACGCCAGCCGCAGGACCTGGTCCGCACCTAACTCGCGGCCGCGGCGGCGCAGTGACGTCAGCACGTCGAGTCCGAGCGCCTCCACGGCGCGAGCCTGGCAGTGGTCGCTGAGGTCGCGCCAGACAGGGAAGACGCCGGCACCGACCTCGTCCGCGAGGCCGTCGACGGCTCCGTAGAGCAGGGCGGCGCGCTCCGGCTCGTCGCGCAGCGCCGCGGCATCGGCCAGGTGCGTCAGCTGGTGCGCCATCCCCCAGGTGTCTCCGAGCGTCCCGAAGATCCGGACCGACCGCGTGAGCATCGCGTGCGCCTCGTCAGGATCGCCCTGCACGGCACGCACCCGACCGAGCACGCCGAGCAGGACGCCCAGCGTCCACGGTGAGCCAGTCCGTTCGGCCTGCGGAAGAACGTTCGAGAGCAGGGCGGACGCCCCCGTCACGTCGCCCGCGGCAACTCGCACGTGGGCGTCTGCGATGAGGTGGGTCAAGTACAGGTGGACGTCCACCTCGACGTCACCACCGACCTCGCGCTCGACCTCGGCAACGAGCGTGCGGGCGCGGTCGAGGTCGCCTCCGTACACGGCTGCGTACGCCGCACCCACTCGTGCCCAAGCCTGCTCCGTCGCGGCACCGGCGTCGGCGGCCGACCGGACGGCAGCGGCGAAGTGCTCACTCGCGTCGGTGAACCGGCCGCGGGGCAGCACCGACCATCCCGCGAGGTAGTGCCAGCGCGCCCGGGCCAGGACCGAACCGGCGTCGGAGAGCCCGGCGGCCGCGAGCTGGCCGAGCTCGGTCAGGTGGCCACGCACGAGCCAGAAGAGCACCGCGGACGCGCAGGCCGCAGCCAGCTCGTCCGAGCGGCCGTGGCCCAGGAGACGGCGCGCGGCCACTCTGATCTCGGCGTGGTCGGCGTCGAGCCCGACGAGGGCGTCCGCCTGCTGGGGCCCCCACAGCTCTGGCCCGGCAGCGAGCAGCCGGTCGCAGTACCAGGCAGCGTGCCGATCGGCGGCCGCCTCGAGGTCCTCACCATGGTCGGTCGCACCACCGAGCAGGACGGCCCGCACCGTCGCGAGCATCGCGAACCGCGGTTCGTCCCCCACCCGCACAAGCAGCCCGTGCGCGACGAGCGTGACGTGTGCGTCGAGCGCGTCGGCCGGGTCGACCTCGGCGACTGCCGAGGCGGCGTCGAGAGTCCACGAGCCGGCGGCCACGGCAAGGCGGTGCAGGACCTCCCGGACGTGGGCCGGCAGGAGGTCCAGGCTCCAGCGGACCGTGGCAGCCAGGGTGCGCTGACGTGCCGGGGCGTCGCGCCAGGGCGAGCGCTCCCTCAGCATGACAGCGTCGAGGCGCTCGCTCAGCCGGGCGGCGGGGAGCACGGGGCTGTGGGCCGCGGCGATCTCGATCGCGAGCGGCAGGTGATCCAGACGGACGCACAACGCCGCAACGTCGGCCGCGTCGTCGTCGCCGGCCCCGCCGGCCTGACGCGCTCGGGCGCGGAACAGCGCTGCCGCGTCGCCGGGGTCAAGCGGCGGCACGAGGTGCACGTGCTCACCCCGGATCCCGAGTGGCGCACGACTGGTCGTGAGCACCGTCAGGCCGGGGACCGCGGCAACGAGCGCGGACAGCAGGGGTGACGCTGCCGGCAGGTGCTCGGCGTTGTCGAGCACGAGCAGCACGCGCCGGGTGCGCAGGCGGCGCGCGAGCACGTCGGCGAGGTCGCGCGGGCCGAGGTCGGCCACGCCGAGGGCGATCGCGACCGCCGGCAGCACCTCGGCCGGCTCGCGCAGCGGAGCGAGTGCCACGTAGGCGGCGCCGTCGGGGTGGCGGGGTGCGGCGCGCTCGGCGGCACGGAGGGCGAGCCGGGTCTTCCCGACGCCCCCGGGTCCGGTGAGCGTGACCACGCGGGCGGTGCCGAGAAGGCCCACGACGGCGTCGACCTCCGTCTCCCGCCCGACCAGCTCGTCGACCGGCGCAGGCAAGGGCGTGTGCCGGCGGCGGCGCAGGGCGTGGGCCTCGAGGGCAGCACGATCGTGACCGTGGAGGTCGAGGGCTCGCGCGAGCGCGGCCCGCGTGTGCGGGTAGGGCCGACTGCGGACGCCGCGCTCGAGGGCGGAGATCGCCGCGGGACTCAGACCCGCACGCTCGGCGAGCTCCGCCTGCGTGAGGCCCGCACGTTGACGCAGGTCACGCAGCAGGACGCCGAAGTCATCGCCCGCGGACACTCGCACACTTCACAGTGTGCTACCCGGTGTGCCTGGGAGGCCAGCACCTCGGGGGCGAGGGTGGTGACATCCGAGCACGACCACCCCAGGAGGAGAGACCATGACCGAAACCACCGCCACGAACGCCTCGGCAGCCGGGACGCCCGCCATGGAGACCCCCGATGTCACCACCATGCGGCGCCTCTACGAGGCGTTCGAGCGCCGGGACCTCGACACCGTCCGTGCGGCGATCCACCCGGACTTCGTGATGCACCAGACCGAGCTGCTCCCGTGGGGTGGCACGCACCGCGGTCCCGACGGCTACTTCGCGTTCCTCGGCACCCTGTTCAGCTACATCGAGACAACCGTGGAGATCGAGGACATGTACGACTCCGGCGACCACGTCGTCCAGGTGGGATACACCGATGGCCGGGTCCTCGCGACGGGTGGACGCTTCCGGCTGCGTGAGGTCCACCTCTGGCAACTCCAGGACGGCCTCATCATCAACTGGGCCGTGCACCTTGACGCGCGGTCGATGCTTGCCGCGCTCGGGTGAGCCGCCCGAAGTGTCCGCGGAGTTCGGCGTCTCGGAGCGGCTCCTGCTAAAGCGATTGTGGCCGTTGTCGCTACCGTCCGTGGCGCCAGACGACTCGTGGCCCCACCAGCAGAAGGGCCACGAGTCGCGGAGGTCAAGCCAACACGCCCCCGATCGTCATCACGCCGTCCGGGTCGTAGTTGCGGAGCGCCCGGCGCAGGCGCGCGAGGGTCACCTCGTCGTACGCCTCGACGTACTCCTCCGGTGTGAAGGTGAAGTTCGGCAGCCGGTGGCCGCCCACCCACGGCGCCAGCGCGTCGAGGATGGCGGCGGCGTGGTCCTCCACACCGGGGACCTCCGCGATCCCGACCACGAGCAGCGAGTACGCCGCAGCACGCGAGGCGAAGGCGCTCGGGTGCTCCCCCGGCCGGGCGAAGGCACCGCCCAGCTGGCGCACCTCGACCAGGATCTGCGGCGACGCCACACCCGGCCCGGTGAGTGCGAGCAGGACGTCCGCGGCCTCCTGGGGGAAGTCGGTGAGCACGTTGCCCGCCTCGTGGGCCGGGGTGGGGTCGAGCGGGTCGGTGTGGACCGAGTCGATCGCGGTGTAGGGCTTGTCGGCCACGTCGTCGAGAATGACGGGAGCGGCGGCACGCATCGCGGCGAACCACTTCTCCCCCTCGGTGGCGGCCCCCGTCCACACGTAGCGCACCGAGAGCGTCAGCCGACCGGCCAGCATCGGCGGCACACCGTCCATGTCGGGCAGCTGGAAGAGAGCGAAAGACGTAGTGCCGGCCTCCGGCAGCTCCGCCGACCAGGCCCGCCAGGCGTCGACGACGGCGGGTGCGTCGGCGCCGTCGAACCACAGGGAGCCGCCGTAGAACCTCGGCTGGTGAACCAGGTCGAACTCGATCGCCGTGATGATGCCGAGCATCCCCTTCGCCCCGCGCAGGGCGAAGAACAGCTCCGGGTGCTCGGTCGGCGTCACCCGCCGGAGCTCGCCGTCGCCGGTGACAACCTCGATGGCGCGCACCTTGTCGCTGGCGAGCCCGTAGGTGCGGGCCATCGGCCCGAGCCCCCCGCCGGTGGTGTAGCCGACGATGCCGACGTCGGTGATGGAGCCGGAGAGCGGCGCGAGTCCATATGGCGCGGCGGCCTCGACGACCCGGAGCCACTTCACACCGGCTCCGGCGCGGGCCCAGCCCTCCGGGTGGACCACCACCTCGTCGAGCTCCTTCGTGGTGACCAGCAGCTCGGTGCTCAGGTCGGCCATCGGTCCGTGGCCGGTTGCCTGAGGGGTGACGCGGATGCCATGCCGGGCGGCGAACCGCACACCCTCGACGACGTCCTGGGCGTCGTGGGCAGCGAGGACGGCGGCGGGCCGGACCGGGACGGCGAGGTTCCACGGCGAGACGAGGGCGTCGTACTTCCTGTCACCGGGAACGGCGACGGTGCCGATCGTTAGTGCGTCCAGTTCCGCGAATGGCACGGCGGCGGTGCTGGTCTGTGCGATGGTCATGCTTCCTCCGGGTGTGTGGCGTGTCGTCGTTGACGCGACCACGGTGGCCCCGGGTGCTTGGGCGGGACTTGGACCTGACTTGAGCCCTGGTGCGGAATCAGTCGTCAGCAGACCGGTGCGGAGCGACGAACAGTCCATCCGGGTCGGCAAGACGACGGATCCGGTGGAGGCGGTCGTACGACGTCGCCGGCCACCCGCGCCGCGCCGCAGCCTCGTAGGCCATCGAGAGGTACGACGCCCGGGACGTCCAGGGGGCCAGCGAGTCGAGGACCCGCGTGGCGTCCTCCCGTACGGCGCCCCAGCCGGCGCCCACGTCGAGCCCGACGCCGAGCACCAGGAAGGAGCCGTCGAGGTGGTCGAGCGCACCGCCGCGCGGGGCGGGCCGCGCCAGAGCGCCACCGAGGTGGCGGAGCTCGACGAACAGCAGGTTGCTGCCCGACCCGGGACCGGCCGCCGCGACGAGGGCGTCGACGGCGTCCGCCGAGAAGCCGTGGACGAGGACGCTGTTGGCGTAGACCGCGGTGGGTTCCTGCGGGTCGAGCTGGAGGTGGGCGATGTCGGCTGCGGGCACCTGCGCGAAGGTGTCGACCTCGGGCCGCAGCGCACGCAGGGGAGCGAGGGTGCGGGCTCCCGTCTCGGCGTCGCCGAGTGCCACGGCGTCGATCATCACCAGATCTCTGCCGCGCAGCTGGGCGGGCAGCCACTCGATGTCGGGCACCTGGAAGATCCGGGCCACGCTCGTCACCGACTCTGGCGCATCCTCGGTCCACTCGCCCCAGGCGGTCAGGACCCGCCGGGCGTGCCGCCAGTCCCACGCGAGCATGCCGGCGTACGCCGTCTCGACCGGCAGCAGGTCGAACTCCAGCGCCGTGACCACCCCGAAGCCGCCGTGGCCGCCGCGCGCCGCCCACAACAGGTCCAGGTCCTCGGTCTCCGTGGCGCGCACGAACGTCCCGTCGGCGAGCACCAGCTCGGCGGCCGTGATCGCGCTGCACTGCAGGCCGTGCTGGCGGGCGTACCAGCTCACCCCACCGCCGAGCGACGATCCGACCACCCCCACCCCCGGGCTGGACATGTGCATCCCGGCCAGCCCCACCCGGCCGGCGCGGGCGACGACGTCGCCCCAGAGCACGCCCGCTCCGGCGCGCGCCGTGCGACGCGATGCGTCCACGCGCAGGTCGGTCATCGCCGAGGTACGCAGCAGCACGGCGTCGTCCAGCCGGCCCGCGAGCGGCGGTGCGCCATGCCCGGTGCCCTGGGGGGCGACCCGGAGTCCCGACGCTGCGGCGGCCTTGACGATCCGGGCGACCTCCTGCGGGTCAGCCGGGTAGGCCACCGCCGCAGGGTGCTCGTCCACCTGGAGGTTCCAGGGCATCCGCGCCTCGTCGTAGAGAGGATCCCCCGGCAGGTGGACGGCACCGCCCGCCAGTCCGCGCAACGCCTCCGCGTCGGCGTTGGGAAGGGGCGTGGACTCGGGCACCGTCACCACCTCACTGCTGGGGCACCCCAGCATGGCGGGGCTCACTTGAGGATGACTTGAGCCGACGCCTCATCCGCACCTGGAAGAGGGCACGCTCGCCCGCCGGGATGTCGGCGTGGATCGCGTCGCGCACCAGCGGGTTCACGAAGTCGAGCGGCTCCCCGTCGAGGAGGATCTCGCCGCGGGCAAGTACGTCGAGGGCGGCCGCGACGTCCTCCTCAGAGCGCCGCACCAGGTCCGCTACCGTCACCAGGTCGGCCATCGGCCCCAGCACCGCCACGGCGCGCGCCACCGGGGTGACGGCGGCCGGCATACGCCGCAGGCGAAGCGTGATGAGCGACGTGATCGCGCGCGACCCTACCGCCCGGACCGTGTCGATGTGAGCCGCGTCGGGCGGCACACCCTGGTCCGCCAGCGCCCGCAGCAGCTGGCGCAGGATCAGCGGGTTGCCCGAGGTCATCCGGTGGCAGGTGGCGACAAACGCGTCGGCGCCCCCACCGAGTCGATCCGACACCAGCTCGGCGGTGCCCTTCTCGCTGAGTGGCGCGGGCTGCAGCCCCGTCACCGACTCGTGTGCGGCGAGCTCGGCCAGCAGGCCGTCGGCCTCGTGCGTCTCGCCGGTGCGCACCGCCAGCACGATCAGGATCGGGCGTCCCTCGAGGCGCTTCACCAGATAGGCGAGGAACTGCAGCGAGGCCTCGTCGCTCCACTGGAGGTCGTCGACACACAGCAGCAGTGGAGCGCTCGCCGCGAGGTTCGTGGTGATCTCGCTGAGGTCGCGGAGCACGGCGAAACGCTCGTCGCGGCGTACGACGTCGTCGACGGCGTCGAAGAGCTGGCGGACCACGCCGTACTCGAAGGCCTGCTCCAGGACGCTGCTCCGCGCCGATCTGACCGAGAAGCCGGCGCCGACGGCCAGCCGGCGGGCCTCGTCGAGCAGCCGGGTCTTGCCGATGCCCGCCGGGCCTTCGACCAGCACGCACCCGGGCCTCGCTTCGGCGAGGTCGTCGAGCATGGTGCCCAGGACGGCCAGCTCACGCTCGCGGTCCACGAGCCCGTCGGGGCTCCGTGGCCGCGGGGCCGGTTGTGATACGTCCCTGGGCCCGGCGGTGGCAGGTCCGTCGAGATCGGGCGACTGGGCGAGCACCTCCGCCTCGAGGGAGCGCAGTGCCGGCCCCGGGTCGACGCCCAACTCGTCGGCGAGCACCTGCCGCGCCCGGCGCAGCGCCGACAGCGCCGCGCCCTGGCGGTGCGCCCTGTAGAGCGCGAGGGTGAGGAGTCGCCAGCGTTCCTCGCGGAGCGGGTCATCGTTGACGAGCGTCTCGAGCTCGCCGATGACGAGCTGGGCCTCACCGAGCTCGAGACGCGTCGCGAGGAGGCGTTCACGGGCCACCGCCCTGAGCTCGGTGAGCCGGGCGATCTCCGCCTCCGCCCACGGCTCCCCCGCATAGTCGGCGTAGGCGGGCCCGCGCCACAGCCGGAGCGCGGGCTCCAGCGCGCACACCACCTCCGTCGGTGGGAGGCCCGCCGCCGACTCCACCGCCGCCTCGAAGGTCCAGGCGTCGACCGCGCCAGGCGGGAGCCGCAAGACATAGCCTGGCCCGGCACGGGCGATGACACCCTGCCGCTGCCGTGCCGTCGCGTCGGGCTCCAGCCGCCGGCGCAGGTGGCTCACATAGGCCTGGAGCGCGCCGTTTGCATCTGCGGGCGGGAGATCACCCCAGACGCAGTCGACAAGCCGATCCGCCGGGACCACCTGGTCCCGCGCGATGGTCAGACCCGCCAGTACGGCGCGCTGACGCCGCCCACCGAGGTCCACAACCACGCCGTCCCGCGTCGCCGTGAGCTCGCCGAGCACGTGCAGGTGAAGTCCCGGCTGCCCGTCCACCCCACTTCCTCGCGTCGTCTCCGTCGAGGATAGGGCCGAGTCAGGGGTGCCGGCGGCCCCGATTTTGGGCACGCGGACTCAGCGGCGCCCTGGGACCTCGGCGATCCTTCCGGCTGAGCGACGCAGGGACTGCTGCCGCTCGGGGAAGCCGCACCCGCCAAGCGGTTTCAGGCGGACGTACCTACCGAACTGCCACGAGATCGCCGGGTACCGAACTAGGACGTCCAACCCCAGCCCTTCAACCACGGTGGCCAGACGTCCTGTGTCGTCGTCGCGTTTCCCCGAAGTGGTCGGCGCCTGGCAGGCCGTCACCTACCAGCGTCTCGGCGCGCCATTTGACTCCGTGCAGGTGGTCGCGCGACATCAGGAAGTCGGCGGGGACGATTCCGAGCGTTCCGCCGATGGTGAACCACCATGGCTCGGTGACCCACCGGGATCTGAAACGGTATCTCGTTCGTCGTCCGCCTTCGAGCGGCTGCAAGGTGAATGCCCATGACCAATCGAGCGCTGCACGCTGTCGCCAGCTCTTCGGGAGATGGGTGTTCGAACGGAGCACCAGGGCTCGCTCTGGCTGCAGCTCCACGACGTGGAGCCCGCACTCGGTCTCGGGCGGCCCGTCGGGGATGAATGTCCCGACAGAGATGTCTTGGAGCTCACGGACCACCCGGTCCGCGCTGGGTCCGTTGGCGGGGAAGAGGAGGCGATCGACCCATCGCGCGGTGTACCAACCACCGCGACCCCAACCCATTTGGACCAACCATGGCCAGACCGCCGACGGTGAGGCGTCGATCGTGATGGCATGGTCGGTCTGCACGGTCGGGTGCGGAACGATGTCGTCCCCGGGCATCCGGCCAGCCCGCTCCTCGCGAGTCGAGCCGTAGGTGCGGCCGAGCCAGATCAACCCGCCTTCCATGACCCCGGCTGTGAGCAGCGCTACGACGCTCCTACGCGCACCTGCGCCCATGGTTCCTCCCGGCAAGACCTCGACACCTTCACCGTGCTGAGACACCGCCGATGCCCCTCAAGCGAACGGTCACCCAAGATGGATTCGCTCGGCCAGCTCCGCTGCGGTCGTGCGCAAGAACATCCAGTCTCCTGCATGCGCCGGCGACCCTGAGCGTCAAAGTGCTCGCTGACCTATGTTCCCGCAGTTCAGCGGCGTTGTTCCAACAGAGCGACGCACTCCACATGATGCGTCATCGGGAAGATGTCGAAGGCCCGCAGACCCGTCACGTGATAGCCGTGCTCGGCGAAGATCGCCACGTCTCGGGCCAGCGCGGCCGGGTCGCACGCGACGTAGGCCACCGCCCGGGGTGCGCGGTCGACCACCTGCTCCACCACCTTGCGCCGGGCGCCCTCGCGCGGCGGGTCCAGGACCACGAGGTCGAACGGTTCGTCGACCCCGCGCGCCAGCACCCGGTCGACCGTGCCGTGCTCGACCTTCGCGCGCACTCCACGCAGGTTGGCGGCAGCGTGGGCACAGGCCCGACGGTCCCCCTCCACCGCGACGACGCGACCCTTCTGCCCGACCGCCTCGCCCAGGAAGCGGGAGAAGAGGCCGACGCCCGCGAACAGATCCAGGACCCGCTCCCCCGGCTGCGGGTCGAGGAACCCGAGCACGGTCTCCACCAGGATGTCGGGAGCGCCGGGGTGCACCTGCCAGAACCCGTCCGCCTCCACCACGAACTGCTGCCCGGGGGCGTCATCGTGCTCCACCCCCCGGCCGCGAACGGTCTCGACGACCACCTCGTCGGGTTGCTCGCCCTCGACCCGGGCCGCAGGGTGGGCGATCAGGCACTCCTCGACCGGGATCACCTCGCGGGAGCGGTGCAGGCGCATGCCGCGCCCGCCCTCCGGCGTCGGGGTGAACTGCACGCGGGTGCGCCAGCGCAGACCGTCGGTGTCCCCGGGGACGGCCTCGACCGTGACCGGGAGGTCGAGCTTGGCCAACCGGGTCAGCTGCTCGCGCACCACCGCCGCCTTGAGCTCACGCTGGTGCCCGAGATCCACGTGCTGCAGGTCGCAGCCGCCGCAGCGACCGGGCCCGGCGTAGGGGCACGGCGGCGTCACCCGGTGGGGGGACGGCTCCAGCACCTCGACCGCGTCGCCTCGCCAGAAGCTGTCGCCGTCGGTGCCCTCGGTGATCTGAACGACCACCTGCTCCCCCGGGATGGCGTGCCGGGTGAAGACCACCCGGGTGCCGGGTGAGCCGTCGGGGGCCGGGGCCACCGCCGGGTCGCTCACGCGTACGACGCAGTGGCCGCCGTGGGCAATCGGCCCCACGGTGGCGGTGAAGCGCTCCCCCACGCGGGAGGCGCCGCGCTCCTTGCGCGGTCGCGGGGTGGAGCGGCTGGAGCGGTTGGGTCGGGTCATCGGATCACCATCATCGAGTCACGGGGGTGTCTGTCGTTTGCGGTCGGTGGGGGTCGTGCGCAGCTGGCCGCGTCGTACGTCGCCGGCGAGCACCCGGCCCCGCTCGCGCTCCTCGCGCTCGTCCTGGGCGTGGAGCGAGGAGTCCAGCTGGTAGGGCACCGACGTCACCATGACGCCGGGGGTGAACAGGAGCCGGCCCTTGAGTCGGAGAGCGGTCTGGTTGTGCAGGAGGTGCTCCCACCAGCGCCCCACGACGTACTCGGGGATGTAGACGGCGACGACGCCGCGCGGATGCGAGCGGCGGATCTCCACGGCGTAGTCGATGATCGGCTTCACCAGCTCGCGGTAGGGCGAGTGCAGCACCTTGAGGGGGACGTCGAGGTTGCGCTCGTCCCACTCCTCCAGCAGGCGGTTGGTCGAGGCGTCGTCGACGCCGACGTAGATCGCCTCGAGGACGTTGGGCCGGGTCGCCTTCGCGAACGCGAGCGCACGCAGGGTGGGCTTGTGCAGCTTGCCGACCAGGACGATCGCGTGCACCCGGGTCGGCAGCACGCCGTCCTGCTCGTCGGCCGCCAGCTCGGCGGAGACCCGCGTGTAGTGGCGGTGGATGCCGCGCATCAGGACGAAGAAGCCGGCCATCGCCAGGATCGTGATCCAGGCGCCCTCGAGGAACTTGGTGACGAGGACGATGACCAGAACGACGGCGGTGAAGGAGAGCCCGATGGCGTTGATCACCCGGGAGCGCTGCATCCGGCGACGCTCGACGGGCCTGGTCTCCGACTGGAGGTGGCGCGTCCAGTGTCGGATCATGCCGAGCTGGCTGAGGTTGAAGGAGACGAAGACGCCGACGATGTAGAGCTGGATGAGCCGGGTCACCTGGGCGTCGAAGGCCAGGATCAGCGCGATCGCCATCACCGCGAGGAACACGATGCCGTTGCTGTAGGCGAGCCGGTCTCCGCGCGACCCGAGGGCACGTGGCGCGTAGCCGTCCTGGGCCAGGATCGAGCCGAGCACCGGGAAGCCGTTGAAGGCGGTGTTGGCCGCGAGCACCAGGATCACGCCGGTCACGGTGACGACGAGGTAGAACCCGGCCGGGAAGCCCTCGAAGACCGCGTCCGCGATCTGCGCGATCACCGTGTGCTGGTCGTAGCCCTCCGGCAGCATCTCCCCGGTCGCCGTGCGCAGGCGATCCATCTCGTGCGGGTCGACGTACCTGATCCCCATCTCCCGGGCGAGCACGATCACCGAGACCATCATCGTGATCGCGATCGTGCCCAGGAGCAGCAGCGTCGTCGCGGCGTTCTTGCTCTTGGGCCGGCGGAAGGCCGGCACCCCGTTGGAGATCGCCTCCACCCCGGTGAGCGCCGCGCAGCCCGACGAGAAGGCACGCGCGAGCAGGAAGAGCAGCGCCATCGTGGTGAGTGGGCCCTCGTATCCCGGTGCCTCCACGATCTGCAGGTCGGCGCTCTCCACCTGCGGCAGCGTGCCCCGCACCAGTCGGTAGAGCCCGTAGCCGCACATGCCCAGCATCGAGACCATGAAGATGTAGGTCGGGACGGCGAAGAAGGTCCCGGACTCGCGGATGCCGCGCAGGTTCATCGCCGTCAGCAGCACCACGAGCAGCGTCGCGAACGTCGCCTCGTGCCCGCTGAGGAAGGGGATGGCCGCCGCGGCGTACTGGGCGCCTGACGAGATCGAGACGGCCACCGTCAGCACGTAGTCGACCAGCAGTGCGCTGGCCACCGTGGTGCCGGCGGTGCGACCGAGGTTGACGCTGGCGACCTCGTAGTCGCCGCCGCCGCTCGGGTAGGCGTGCACCGTCTGGCGGTACGACGCGATCACCGCGAGCATCACCAGGGCGACCGCGATCGCGACCTTCCACGACCACATGTAGGCCGACGCGCCGGCGATCGACAGCATGATGAAGACCTCGTCCGGGGCGTAAGCCACCGACGAGAGCGCGTCGCTGGCGAAGACCGGGAGGGCAATGCGCTTGGGGAGAAGAGTCTCCCCCAGCTGGGAGCTGCGGAGCTTGCGCCCGAGCAGGATCCGTTTCGAGACGTCGCCGACACTCACGAACGGACACACTAGACCGCTTCAGCGCGCCAGGTCGCTTCCCCGGGCAGGCCTGCGCGGCGCGTGCGGGACGATCCGGTCGGGAGCGATGCCCCGCTGGGATACGGTGCCCGGGTGCATGTCGTGATCATGGGCTGCGGCCGAGTGGGTTCGACACTCGCGCGCAGCCTCGAGGACCGCAACCACACCGTGTCGGTGATCGACAGCAACCCCGACGCCTTCCGGCGCCTGGGTCCGTCGTTCAACGGCGACAAGGTGACCGGCTACGGCTTCGACCAGGCGGTGCTGACCAAGGCCGGCATCAAGCGGGCCGACGCCTTCGCAGCGGTCTCCAGCGGTGACAACTCCAACATCATCGCCGCGCGGGTCGCCCGGGAGACCTTCGGGATCCAGCAGGTCGTCGCGCGGATCTATGACCCGGGTCGCGCCGAGGTCTACCAGCGCCTGGGCATCACCACCGTCGCCACCGTGAAGTGGACCGCCGACCAGGTCCTGCGCCGGCTGCTCCCCGCGGGGGCCGAGCCTGACTTCCGCGACCCGTCCGGCACGATCCGGCTCGACCACGTGCCGGTGCCCCAGGCCTGGATCGGGCATCGCACGATCGAGTTCCAGCAGCAGTCGCGCAGCCGGATCGCCTGGATCGACCGGCTCGGCGAGGGCATGCTCCCGACGCGCGACACGGTGATCCAGGAGGGCGACCTGCTGCACCTGGTGATGCGCGAGGAGTCGGCCGCTCACGCCTACGCCGTGATCGACAACGGGCCGGCCAGCGAATGATGGGCCACCACATGACGGGCCAGCGAACGACGAACCACGAGGCAGGAGTGCACTGATGCGGGTCGCCATCGCCGGGGCCGGCGCCGTCGGGCGCTCGATCGCCCGCGAGCTGATCGAGAACGGCCACGAGATCCTGCTCATCGACAAGAACGCCGAGTCGATCAAGCCCGAGCGGGTCCCGCACGCCGAGTGGCTGCTGGCCGACTCCTGCGAGCTGTCGTCCCTGGAAGAGGCCCGCCTGGACCGGTGCGACGTGGTCATCGCGGCGACCGGGGACGACAAGGCCAACCTGGTGACCGCCCTGCTGGCCAAGACGGAGTTCGGCGTGCCGCGCACCGTCGGTCGGGTCAACCACCCCAACAACGAGTGGCTCTTCACCGAGGCCTGGGGCGTCGACGTCAGCGTCTCCACCCCTCGCATCATGTCCGCGCTGGTCGAGGAGGCGGTCACGGTCGGCGACCTGGTGCGGTTGTTCACCTTCCGCCAGGGCAACGCCAACCTGGTCGAGATGACCCTGCCCGCCGACTCCCCCCATGTGGGGACCCCATCGGGCCTGGTGCCGTTCCCGGACAACTGTGCGCTGGTGACGATCCTGCGCGACGGACAGGTCTACACCCCGGACCCCGAGCAGCCCCTGGAGGCAGGCGACGAGCTCCTCTTCGTGGTGCCCGCCGACGTCGAGGAGGAGCTGGAGCGACTCCTCGCGCCGACCACGCGGCGCTCCTGAGGCGGGCGTAGGGCCCGCCGTGGCGCATACTCAGAGGTATGACCCGACGCCCAGCCCCCCGCCACCTTGCCAGCAGCCCGTTCGCACCCGAGCCCGAGCCCACCATCGAGAACTTCGCCTGCGACGACCTCGTCTCGCACGACTCCTACGGCATGGGCCGCGTCGTCGGCTCCGACGCCGGCGCCGTCACGGTCGACTTCAGCACCGGGACCGTGCGCATCACCAGCCCCTTCGCGAAGATGACCCGCCTCTAGGCCTCCACCCCGGAAGCCGACTAGACGCTGCTGGGCCCCACGGGCGTACGGTCGCGGCCCAGCAGCCAGGCCATCGCGGCCAGGGCGGCCAGCTGCAGCGGCCAGCCCAGCCCGATCTTGAGGATCCCGAGCGTCGCGACCGCGGTGTCGGCATCGATCCCCCCTGAGGACCCTCCCCACCAGACGGGGGCCTGCAGGATGACGCGCAGGGCGCACGGCACCACCAGCACCCACGTCAGCCGGGTGCAGAGCCTCACGATCTGCGGATCACGGTGCCAAGCCGTCGCATCGCCGGTCACGCTGCCGACCATGAAGCCGACCAACGGCCACCCGACCACGCAGGTCAGGCCGAGCAGCACCGCATAGCCGGTGTTGTAGAGGATGCCGGGCAGGAAATAGGCCAGCGCCTGGTCGTCGGCACTGCCCCCGGACCTGGCCGACATGCGCACGAACAGCCAGCCGATGCCGATGCCGAAGATCGCGTTGAGGCAGAACTGCGGCGTCGAGCGCTGGACCACCCGCACCAGGAGCAGCAGCCCGGCGACCGCCAGGCTGACGAGCAGCGCGGTGCGCAGGTCGTCCCCGATGAGCCAGGTCGCGGTGAAGAGCACTGTGGGCACCGCAGCCTCGACCATGCCGCGCCGGCCGCCGAGTGCCTTGGAGAGCTCGCGCCGCACCACCGCCTCGACGGTGTCGAGCGACGGCGACGCCCCGGGAGTGTCGGCTGCCGACCCGCTCACGGGCGGAGCTCGTAACGGGGGTTGAACATCACGCGGACCCCCTCCTGGACGCCGATGCGCCCCTCGACCTGCATGGCGCGCCCCGGCGAGATGCCGGTGATCCGGCGGCGGCCCAGCCAGATGAGCGTGATCACCCCCGACCCGTCGTACAGCTCGGCCTCGAGGGCAGGCGCACCCCCGCGCGGACGCAGGGTGACGGTGCGCAGCGTGCCGCGGAGGCGGACGCGCTCGCGGTCCGGGGCCTGCGCGATCGACATCCCACCGGGCTCCGTGTGCGTCTTGCGCAGGTCACGGGCCTCCTGGTCCGCCGAGCTGGCCCAGCGGCTGATGCGGCGCCGCAGAGGGGACTTGTCGGGGCTCATCTGGTGCTAGCCGCTGCGTCGTGCGTTGGCCGGCATGACCAGTGGCAGGGCGTCGCCCACCGGCATGGCGCCCTCACCGCGGCGTACGACGATGCCGGCGATCGTGCTCTCCCAATCGGCGGCAGCCTCGGGATCGACTGCGGGCCGGCCCAGGAGCGTCGCCCGCAGCAGCCAGCGCGCGCCGTCGAAGCCGATGATCCGCGACGGCTGGACGGCGGTGGTGCCGTCAGCCCGTCGCACGGAGAGCTGGCAGGCCAGCTCGGTGCCGAACTGACCCTCCTGCTCGGTCGCCGTGCCGCCGCGCTGCGCCATGTCGGCGGCGATCTGCGGACGGACGTCGTCCCAGAGCCCGCCACCGCGTGGGGCCGCGAAGGCCTTGAGCTCCAGCGCACCGTCCGGCGCGGCGATGACCACCGACTGCACCGTCTTGGTCTTCTCGTCCACCTGCAGGCGCAGCTCGCGTCCGGGGGTGGGGGTGATCAGCAGCGAGCCCAGGTCGATGCGCTGGACCCCGTCCGCGAGGTCGACCTCGTCGACGTCGTGGGGGCGCACCTCGAGGACGGCCGGCGCCGTCTCCTCGGCCGTGCCGGAGGCTTCCCCGGATGCGGGGGCCCCCTCGGCGGCAGAGGTGTCGGCTGAGGCATCGGCCGGGGTGGACTTGCGACGGAACTTCACTGTGACTCCTCGATCGGGTGCGGCGGGTTCAGAGCGGACCGAAACCGCCGGTGGAACCGTATCCCCCGGTGCCACGGACCGACTCGGGCAGCAGGTCCACCTCGACGAAATGGGCCCGCTCGACCCGCTGGATGACCAGCTGCGCGACCCGGTCGCCGCGGCGCAGCTCGACGGGCGTGGCCGGGTCGTGGTTGATCAGCATGACCTTGATCTCTCCACGGTAGCCAGCATCCACGGTCCCCGGGGAGTTCACGACGGACAGGCCGTGGCGAGCCGCCAGACCCGACCGGGGGTGGACGAGCGCGACGAACCCGAGCGGGAGGGCGATCGCCACCCCCGTCGGGACGAGGGCCCGCTCCCCCGGGGCCAGTGTCACATCGACGGTGGTCATCAGATCAGCCCCGGCGTCCCCGAGGTGGGCATAGGCGGGGGCGGGCAGCTCCGGGTCGAGCCGGAGCAGCTGCACGTCGACGTCGGCGGGGAGGTCGGGGGGAAGGGGCTGAGACATGGCGGGAAGACCTTATCCAACGCCGATGCCCGGAGTCGCTTCCACGCCCCGTGCACGCGCCCCGCGCGCACACCCCGGCACCTGACCCGCTGCGACGGCACACGGGGCGTGGTGGGAGGATCTGCGGCGTGGAATATGCGGAGCGACTCACCGTGCCGCTGCGGTGGTGGGTCCAGGGGACGATGCTGGTGGCCAGCATGTGGCTGGCTGTCGTCGTGGCCATGCCGGCGGTCGCCGCGTGGAGCGTCACCGGCGTCATGGTGCTGCTGCTGGTCCTGTCCCTCACGTCGTACGGCGCGGCGCGGGTGAGCGTCTCGGACGGCGTCTTGCGCGCCGGCTCCGCACACATCGAGGTGCACCTGCTCGGTCCGGTGGAGGCGCTCGACGCCGAGGCCACCCGGCTGGTCGCGGGCCGCGACGCCGACGTGCGCGCACACCTGGTGCTGCGGCCCTACCTGAAGCGCTCGGTCCGGGTCACGATCGCCGACCCCGCCGACCCCACGCCGTACTGGCTGATCAGCACGCGGCGCCCCCAGGAACTGACCGCCGCGCTCGCCACCGCCCGCGACGCCGCGCGGGCCTCGCACGGGGACTGACGCATGCCCCCGGCCTCGGCTGGGTAGTGTGAGGACTCTGCACCAACTGCATTCCCCTCATCCCCCGGCCAGCTCTGGCCACACCCACAGGAGGACCGATGGCATCGGGTTCGAAGCTCTGGTCGGTCTTCTCGCTCGGATCGGCGCTGTTCGGCGCCGCGGTCGCGAAGAAGGCCCTCAACACGTCGTGGCGCACCGCCACCGGGAAGAACCCTCCCGCGAACCCCGCCGACCCCGACGTCGACCTCTGGGAGGCCGTGATGTGGGCCGCCGCGAGCGGCACGATCGTGGCGATCGCCCGGATGCTCGCGGCTCGCAAGGCTGCCGACTACTACACCCGCTCGACCGGTCACCTGCCGCCCGACCTGGTGAAGGACTCCCAGGACGCCAAGAAGGCCGAGGCGACGACGTACTGACGCGCTTCCCCCGCACGGGGGGCTCCGCGCGACGAAAGGGCCGCCACCTCGATGAGGTGGCGGCCCTTCGCTGCAGGCGTGGAGCGAGGACGCGTCAGGCGCAGTCGCGGCAGATCAGGTTCTTCTCGTCGACGAGCTGGCTGCGGTGGTGCACCAGGAAGCAGCTCATGCAGGTGAACTCGTCATCCTGACGGGGCTTCACCTCGACGGCGAGCTCCTCGTGGGACAGGTCGGCGCCGGGCAGCTCGAACGACTCGGCCGCCTCGGCCTCGTCCTCGTCGACCTTGCCGGAGTTCTTGTCGTGACGACGGGCCTTGAGCTCCTCGATGCTCTCTTCGCTCTGGTCCTCTTCGTTCTTGCGCGGTGCGTCGTAGTCAGTCGCCATCGTCATCCACTCCTATGAGCAGGTCTGCAGAATTGCCTGTCGTTCCCGGCGCCAGGATTGTGCACCATTCCCGCAGGACTCGCACACCCGGTGTCCGTCGAGCGCAGAACGCCCCCTGTGGCGGGGCTATTCCCGCTCCGACTCCCCTGCCGAAGCCCCGGCGAAACCGGCCTCGAGGACCGATGCCCGGAACTCCTCGAACCCGTGACCAGGGGCACATAGGAGCAGGTCGGCCCCGCTCGCGCCGACCATGATCTCGGTGCGCGCACCGGCCTCGCGCGCGACGAGAGCACCCGCTGCGTGGTCCCACAGGTTGATGCCCTCCTCGACGTAGGCGTCCGCGCTGCCGTCGGCGACGTGGCACAGGTCCAGGGCGCACGAGCCCATCCGGCGGATGTCGCGGACCCGCCCGATCAGCCGGCCCACTGCGGCGGCCTGCCGCACCCGCCGCTCGGCGTCATAGCTGAAGCCGGTCAGCACCAGGCGCTGGGCGAGCGGCGCCGGGTCCCGCACCGTCAGCGGCGAGCCGTCACGCCACGAGCCCACGCCACGCACGGCGGTGTACTCGACGCCGGTCGCGACGTTGAGCACCACGCCCGCCTCCACCTCGCCGTCGACCTGCGCGGCGACGGACACGGCGTACTCGGGCAGGCCGTAGAGGAAGTTCACGGTCCCGTCGATCGGGTCGACCACCCAGCGGACGCCGGTGGCCTCCCCCGGGCCGGCGGCCCGCTGGCCGCCCTCCTCACCGAGGAAGGCGTCGTGGGGGCGGGCGTCGGCGATGACCCGCCGCAGCAGCTCCTCGCTGGCCCGGTCGGCCTCGGTCACCGGGTCGACCGAGCTGCTCTTGGTGGCCGCCACGCTCACGCCGGCGGCCCGACGCTGAGCCACCAGTGCGGCGGCCTCTCGAGCAGCGCGCAGGGCGACCTCGAGGAGCTCGCTGCCGAGCCCGTCCCCTCTCTCGGGGGATCCGTGACTCACGCGCTCGCCACGCTGGGGTCGTCGACGCCGGCCAGCGTGGGGCGCGCAGCCCGCGGGTTGGGGCAGCAGTCGACGGCGCAGCGGTCCCACACCGCACCGAGACCGCCACAGACCGCTCGCTCCGGCGACTCGCCGCGCTCGGCCGCGGCCCGCTCGAGCAGCAGCTCGCGCACGGTCGCCACGAAGCGGGCGTCCGTCCCGGCCGTGGCTGCCCGCACCGCCGGCATCGAGAGCTCCTCGGCGGTGGCCATCGCCTCGGTGTCGAGGTCGTAGATGACCTCCATGTGGTCGGAGACGAACCCGATCGGGGCCATCACCACGCCGCCGGTCCCGGCGGCGGAGAGCTCGCGCAGGTGGTCGTTGACATCGGGCTCCAGCCACGGGATGTGGGGGGCGCCCGAGCGGGAGCAGTAGACGAGGGCGTGGTCGTGGCGGCGGCCGGTGCGCTCCTCGACCCGCGCCACGATCTGGGCCATCAGGTCCTCGTGCTGGGCGACATAGGCGCCGCCGTCGGGACCCGACCCGTCGTTCATGCTCACCGGCACCGAGTGCGTGACGAACGTCAGGTGGGCGTCGTCGCGCACGTCGATCGGCAGCTGCTCGATCGCCGCCAGCGTCGCGTCGGCGTTGGCGTCCACGAAGCCGGGGTGGTTGAAGTACATCCGCAGCCGGTCGAGCTGGAGCTCCGGGGCGTCGGGGTCCTCGGCGCGCAGGGCGGCCACGGAGTCGGCGAGGTTCTCGCGATACTGCCGGCACCCCGAGTACGACGAGTAGGCCGAGGTGAAGATCACAGCGATCCGACGATGTCCGTCCGCCGCCATCTGACGCAGCGCGTCGGTCAGGTAGGGGTCCCAGTTGCGGTTGCCCCAATAGACCGGCAGGTCGACGCCGTGCTCGGACAGGTCCGCGCGCAGGGCTGCCAGGAAGGCGCGGTTCTGGTCGTTGATGGGCGACTTCCCTCCGAAGAGGAAGTAGTGCTCACCCACCTGCTCGAGGCGCTCGCGGGAGATGCCGCGCCCACGCGTCACGTTCTCGAGGAAGGGGACGACGTCCTCGGTCTTCTCCGGTCCCCCGAAGGACAGGAGCAGCAGGGCGTCGTAGGGGCGGGCATCGGTCGTCATGGCCCAATCGTAGGAGCGCCCAGCAATCATCCGGCAATCATCCGGCAATGCGGCCGGTGAGGGCCGTGAGTCGTAGGCTCACGGCCGCCATGCTCGCCACCTATCGCCGGGTGCTCACGGTCCCCGGAGCCCTCACCTTCTGCCTCGCCGGCCTCGTCGCGAGGCTGCCGATCTCCACCGTGGGGCTCGGCATCGTGCTGCTCGTCTCCGCGGACCGGGGGTCGTACGGCGCCGCCGGGACCGTGTCCGCCGCCTACGTCCTGGCCAACGCCGCCCTCGCCGTCGTGCACGGACGCCTGGCCGACCGGTGGGGGCAGCACCGCTCGCTGCCGACGGCGGTCGTGGTCTTCGCCCTGGCGATGACGGCGCTGGTCTGGGCCGTCGAGAGCGGCCAGTCGCTGGTGCTGGTGCACGCCTGCGCGGCGGCCGCAGGAGCGGCGTACCCCCAGATCGGGTCGTGCGTGCGGACCCGCTGGTCCCACGTCCTGCGCGATCCCGGCCAGGTCCAGACCGCCTACGCCCTCGAGGCCGTCGTCGACGAGACGATCTTCGTGCTCGGCCCGGTGCTGGTCACGTTCCTCGCCGTGGCGTGGCACCCGGTCGCCGGGCTCTCGGTCGCGGTGGTGGCCGGCGTGAGTGGCACGTTCGTGCTCGCGGCGCAGCGGGCGACCCAGCCGCCGCCGCACCGCCACGACCACGCGACCGGCCCGCGCCCCCGGATGCCGTGGGCGACGATCGTCCCGCTGACCGTGGTGTCCCTCGCCCTGGGCGGGCTCTTCGGGGCCACCGAGGTGTCGACGGTCGCCTTCGCCGAGGAGCTCGGCGCCCCGCAGCTCGCCGGGGTGCTGCTCGCGCTGTGGGCCCTGGGGTCGCTGACGTCCGGCCTCGTGACAGGAGCCATCCACTGGCGTGGCGACCCCGCGCTGCGGGTGCGCTGGGGCATGGCGGCGCTGGCGCTGACCCTGGCCCCGCTGACGTTCATCGGCTCGCTGCCGTTGATGGGCGTGGTGCTGCTCCTCGGCGGGCTCGCGATCTCGCCCACCCTGATCGCGACCCTCGCCGCCACCGAGCGCAGCGTCCCCGCGGCGCGGCTCACCGAGGGGATGTCGGTGCTGTCGACCGGGATGGCCGCCGGGGTGGCGCCCGGTGCCGCGCTGGCGGGAGCCATCGTCGACTCCCACGGGGCGTCGGCCGCCTACCTCGTCGCCACCGCGGCAGGTGCGCTGGGCACGGTCGCCGCGCTGGCCACGCGGCGTACGCCGACGTCCGGCGTGGCAGACACCGGCGCACACCCGCCGCCGAGCACTACGCTGCCTCCGCAGGCCATCGGGGCCCCTGACCCGGGGTCCCCATCGACCCGGGAGTGAGGGGCAGACAGACGTGAGCAGCGAGATCTGGCGCAACTGGTCGGGACTGGAGTCCGCGCACCCGCAGCGCGTCGAGACCCCCCTGGACCCCTCAGCGGTCGTGGCGGCGGTCGAGCGGGCCCGCACCGAGCGGACGACCGTGAAGATGGCGGGCACCGGACACAGCTTCACAGCGATCTCCGCTCCCGACCACACCCTGCTGCGACCGGGCGGCATGAGCGGGATCGTCGCCGTCGACCGCGACGCGATGACCGTGACGGCCCGGGCCGGGACGCAGCTCAAGACGCTGAACGCCGAGCTGGAGCGCCACGGGCTGAGCCTGCACAACATGGGCGACATCGCCGAGCAGACCCTCGCCGGCGCCGTCTCCACAGGCACCCACGGCACGGGCGGCGTCGTCGCCGGCCTGGGCGGCCAGCTGGCGGGCCTCGAGCTCGTGACCGGGACGGGCGAGGTGCTGCGTGCCAGCGAGCACGAGAACGCCGACGTCCTCGACCTGGCCCGGGTGGGCCTCGGCGCACTGGGCATCCTCACGACGGTGACCTTCCGGGTCGAGCCGCTCTTCGTGCTGCAGGCCCACGAGCAGCCGATGACGTGGGACGAGGGGCTGGGCGGGTTCGACGAGCGGATCGAGGCCCACCACCACGTGGACATGTACTGGTTCCCCCACACCGACCGGATGCTCGCCAAGACCAACGACCGCCTCGACGTCGGGCTCGACGAGGTCGAGCCGCTCCCCCGCTGGCGCTCCTGGCTGGACGACCGCTTCCTGTCCAACACCGTCTTCGGCGCCCTCACCGCGGGCGCCAACCTGGTGCCGCGCGCGGTGCCCGCGATGAACCAGCTGTCGGCGCGCGCGCTGAGCGAGCGCAGCTACAGCGACGTGGCGCACCGGGTCTTCACCTCCCCGCGCGACGTCGTCTTCCGGGAGATGGAGTACGCCGTCCCGCGGGCCGCCGGGCTCGAGGCGCTGCGCGAGGCGCGTCGGGTGATCGAGGCGTCAGGGTGGCGGATCAGCTTCCCGGTCGAGATCCGCTCGGCCCGCGGCGACGACGTGCCGCTGTCCACCGCCCACGAGCGGGACTCGGTCTACCTCGCCTTCCACACCCACCGCGACGCCGACCACGCGGCGTACTTCACGGGGGTGGAGCAGGTGATGGTCGCGCACGGCGGCCGCCCGCACTGGGGCAAGGTGCACACGCGCACGGCCGCGGACCTCGCCGACCTCTACCCCCGCTTCGCCGACTTCCTGGACCTGCGCGAC
>NZ_BAAHCI010000011.1:416852-593434 GCF_054775955.1 Nocardioides pacificus | reverse complement strand
CCCCCGACTCGATGGTCAAGATGCGCCGACTCGGCGGGTCAGACGCTGGCGGGGCCCCTGGGCATCGGCGCCTGCCAGTTGCGCCAGATCGCCAGCAGCCGCCAGGCCAGGCACACGCCGCCGCCGAGGAGGGTGACGAGGACCAGGGGGAGGTCGGCCTCGACGCCAGCGACCGCGATCGCGCCGCCGGCCAGGGCGGGAGTCGCATAGAGAGGTCCGCGGAAGATCTCGGGGACCCGTCCGGCGAGGACGTCGCGCAGCATCCCGCCTCCGATGCCGGTGACCATGCCCATCAGCGCGGCGGGGACCGGACCGAGCCCGTAGTCGAGCGCCTTGAGCGCGCCCGCCACGCAGAAGACGGCAAGCCCGAACGCGTCGAAGAGGTTGACCAACCGCTCCATCCGGCCCAGCGCGGGGTGGTAGACGAAGGTCACGAGCCCCGCCGCCACGGGGACCACCAGGTAGCGCCAGTCCGTGAGCGCGGCCGGTGGCGTGGCGTCGATCAGCACGTCGCGCAGGAAGCCACCGCCCAGACCCGTCGTACCGGCCAGGACCAGGACGCCGAAGACATCGAGCTGCTTGCGGACGCCGACCAGCGCACCGGAGATCGCGAAGACGAAGATCCCGACGAGGTCGAGGACCACCACCATCGTGATCACGGTCCACTCCAGCCGCAGACGGGGGCCGAAGCAGGCCGCTGCGAGACAGTGATGGGCACGGGCGGAGGTTACCTCCGCCGCTCATCGCGCGCGTTGTCCCGGCCTGCGCCACGGCTGGCGTAGGCTCGCCCCACCGGAGATGTCGGTGCACGAAGACCGGGAGGTGACCATGGCTCAGCACAACCCCGTGCCGAGGGCAGCGGACGGTCTCGTGACGAGGCAGGAGCAGGATGACGCGATGAGGCACCTCACCCTGCTCGGGGTGCGGGAGAACGGCGCGCGGCTGCTGCTGGTCGACGACGCCGGCCTCGAGTTCACCCTCGACGTCGACGCGCGACTCCGGGCCGCCCTGCGCGGCGACAACGCACGCACCGGCCAGTTGGAGACCAAGATGGACAGCGCCCTTCGCCCCCGCGACATCCAGGCCCGGATCCGGGCCGGGGAGTCGCCCGAGGACGTGGCTCAGGCCGCGGGGAGCAGCGTCGAGAAGATCCTCATCTACGCCGGCCCCGTGCTCGCCGAGCGAGCCCACGTGGCCGACCGCGCTCAGCGCTCCTCGGTGCGCCGCAAGTCCGGTGACCACGGTGCGCGCACCCTGGGCGACGCGGTGACCGCCCAGCTGCGCCCCCAGGGAGTCAGCCCCAGCACTGTCCAGTGGGACGCCTGGCGCCGCGAGGACGGCCGCTGGACCCTCACCGCGTCGTACGCCGCGGGCCGGCGCACCGGTGCCGCGACCTACGTCTTCGACCTGCCCGGCAACTACGTGGTCGCCGAGAACGACGACGCCCGCTGGCTGGTGGGCGAGCCGATCGCCGAGGCCGTGGTGACCCCGTCCCACGACGACCTGCACCGGGCCCGGGAGCGCCGCCTGGCAGCCGTCGCCGAGGGCGAGGACCAGCTCCCCTTCGCCGAGGACGAGCTGCGTGGTCTGCAGCGGTCCGGTGCCCAGCAGACCGATGCCCAACAGTCCGGGGGGTATCAGCAGGCCGACGAGCTCGGCGACGACGTGCTCGGCCTCGCCAACGGACCGGCCGAGGAGGCTCCGGACGTCCTGGGACCGGACGAGTCCACCGTCGACCTCAGCGAGACCGCCGCCCGGGTGCGCGAGGGCCGCGCGGGACGCGGGCGCCCGACGATGCCCGAGCAGCCACTCGTGGAGCCCAGCCCGAAGCAGTCCCCCGCCGCTGAGCCCGCGGCGGCCGACGAGACACCCGAGCCGCCGGCTCGTCGTCCGGTGCGCAAGAGCCGCGGTCGCGCGTCGGTCCCGAGCTGGGACGAGATCATGTTCGGCGGAGGGAAGAACGACTGAGCAGGTCGCGCACGGCGACGGCCGCCGCCCGCCCTGCGCGGTTGGCGCCGATCGTGCTGGCCGACGGGCCGTAGCCCACGAGCTGGACGCGCGGGTCCGCGACCGACGTGGTCCCGTCCAGCTCCACGCCGCCCGAGGGCGTCCGCAGTCGCAGCGGAGCGAGATGGCCCAGCGACGGCCGGAAGCCCGTGGCCCACAGGATCACGTCCACGCGCTCGTGGCGAGCGTCCGACCAGACGACCCCGTCGGCCACGATCCGATCGAACATCGGCAGTCGCTCGTAGGCCCCCGTCTCGACCGCCGCCTGCTCCTGCTCGCGCAGGTGCAGGCCGGTCACGCTCACCACGCTCTGCGGCGGCAGCCCCTGGGCCACCCGCTCGGCCACGAGGGCGACGGCGGCGCGGCCGTCCTCGGGACGCAGGTCGCTGGTGCGCCACAGCGGCGGACGTCGGGTCACCCAGAGCGTCTCTGAGGCCGGCGCGATCTCCCCCAGGATCTGCACCGCGGAGTGTCCTCCCCCGACGACCAGCACGCGCTGCCCGGCGAGCTCCCCCGGCCCGTCGTACGACGAGCTGTGCAGCTGACGTCCCCGGAAGTCTGCGGCGCCCGGATAGGCCGGCAGGAACGGTCGCTCCCAGGTCCCGGTGGCGTTGACGAGCGTCCGGGTGTGCAGGCGCCGCAGGCCGGCCTCGACGACGAGCAGGTCCCCCTCGGACACGACGCGGTCCACCCGGACGGGACGCTCGACCGGGAGGGCGAAGTCGTGCTCGTAGCCGGCGAAGTAGTCCGGCAGCACCGCACGGGCCGCCCGGGTCGGGTCGACGTCGGGGAGCGGCGCCTCCGGGAGCTCGGCGATGCCGTGCACGTCGCCCATGCTCAGCGAGCGGGCGCGGTGCTGCCAGGCCCCTCCCGGGGCGGCGTTGGCGTCGAGCACGACGTGGTCCACACCCAGGCGCAGCAGGTGGCGAGAGACCGACAGGCCGGCCTGGCCGGCGCCGATGACGATGCTCCCCCTCGGCTGTGCACCCTCGTGTGACTCCATGGGGCGAGAACGCGCGCGAGACCCCAGCTATGCCCCAGCTATGCCCGCGGCCGTCCCCCGCCGGTCTCGACCGGTCGGTCCGGATCGGTGATCCAGCCACTCCAGCTGCCCGGGTAGAGCGCCGCACGCACGCCGGCGACCTCCATCGCGAGGACGTCGAGAGCGGCGGTCACGCCGGAGCCGCAGTAGGCCGCGACGTCCGCACCCGGGACGGCGCCCACGGCGGCATAGAGCTCCGCCAGCTCGGGGGCCGGGCGCAGCCGGCCGGTCTCGTCGAGGTTGCCGATCGTGGGCACGTTGACCGCGCCGGGGATGTGGCCGGCCACCGGGTCGACCGGCTCGGCCTCACCACGGAACCGCTCGGGAGCGCGGGCGTCGACGAGCACGTCGGTGCGCAACACGCGCTCGGGCGTGACGACCGGCATCCCTCCCGGACGCGCGACGAAGTCCCCCGGGAGGGAGCGGGCGGACCCCGTCTCCACGGCGCCGCCCGCGCCCTTCCAAGCCCCCCATCCCCCGTCCAGGACGCGGACGTCGGGGTGACCGTGGAAGCGCAGCAGCCACCAGCACCGGGCGGCCGCGTGCCCAGACCAGTCGTCGTACACGACGACGGGTCGGTCGGCGCCGACCCCGGCCCGGCACATCGCCGCCTCGAAGAGCGCCGGCTCGGGGAGCGGGTGGCGTCCCTCCTCCCCCGGGGGCGCCGCCAGCTCGGTGTCGAGGTCGACGTACGACGCGCCCGGGACGTGCCCGGCGGCGTACTGCTCCGGTCCGTCCTCGCGGCCGAGGCGGTAGCGCACGTCCAGCACGGTGACGTCGGGGAGCCGGCGCCGGAGCTCCTCGACGTCGATCAGCGGCCCGGTGGGGTCACTCACGTCGGGCGCTGGCGCGGGCTGTGCGCCGCGGTCTTGCCCGGGTCGCGCTCCACGATGTCGCCCAGCGCCTCGTCGATCTGCTTCATCGCGTCATCGGGGATCGTGACGCCGGCGGCCTTGACGTTCTCGTGGACCTGCTCCGGCCGGGAGGCGCCGATGAGGGCGCTGGCGACGTTGTCGTTCTGCAGCACCCAGGCCACGGCCAGCTGGGCCATCGTGAGGTCGAGCGACTCCGCCACCGGACGCAGCGCCTGGACCCGGGTCAGCACGTCGTCGTTCATGAACCGGCTGATCATGTCCGCACCCCCCTTGTCGTCGGTCGCGCGCGAGCCGGCGGGCGGCGCCTGGCCGGGCTGGTACTTCCCCGACAGCACGCCCTGGGCGATCGGGGACCAGACGATCTGGGAGAGGCCGAGCTCACGGGAGGCGGGGACGACCTCGTCCTCGATGACCCGCCAGAGCATGGAGTACTGCGGCTGGCTCGAGATCAGCTGGAAGCCGAGCTCGCGGGCCAGCGCGGCCCCCTGGCGGATCTGGTCGGCGGTCCACTCGCTGACGCCGATGTAGAGCGCCTTGCCCGAGCGCACCACGTCGGCGAAGGCCTGCATGGTCTCCTCGAGCGGCGTCTCGACGTCGAAGCGGTGCGCCTGGTAGAGGTCGACGTAGTCGGTGCCGAGCCGGGTCAGCGAGCCGTTGATCGACTCCATGATGTGCTTGCGCGAGAGCCCGGAGTCGTTGGGGCCGCCCGGGCCGGTGGTCCAGTAGACCTTGGTGAAGATCTCCAGCGACTCGCGTCGCTGGCCCGCGAGCGCCTCACCGAGCACCGACTCCGCCTTGGTGTTCGCATAGACGTCGGCGGTGTCGAACGTCGTGATGCCGGCGTCCAGGGCGGCGTGCACGCACTGCGTCGCGACGTCGTTCTCGACCTGGGAGCCGTGGGTGAGCCAGTTGCCGTAGGTGATCTCGGAGATCTTGAGACCGCTGTTGCCGAGGTATCGGAAGTCCATTTCCCCGACAATAGCCAGCCGATCTGACAGCCGGTCCGACAGCCCGTCGCCGACACGGCATCCGCCCGGCTGTGGGAGACTCTGCGCCCGTGGCTGAACTCCAATTCTTCACCGGCACCATGGACTCGGGAAAGAGCACGCTGGCGCTCCAGACCAACCACAACCACGCGGCCCGGGGGCGCGTCGGCCGGATCTTCACCGCGCACGACCGGGCGGGCGAGGCCACGCTGTCGAGCCGGCTGGGGCTGACCCACGACGCCATCGAGGTGGGCACGGACTTCGACTTCTGGAGCTACGTGGTCAAGACGCTGACCCAGGGTGGGCGCATCGACTACATCATCTGCGACGAGGTGCAGTTCTACACCGCCACCCAGGTGGACCAGCTGGCCAAGATCGTCGACGAGCTGCAGATCGACGTCTTCACGTTCGGCATCCTCACCGACTTCCGCACCGCGCTCTTCCCGGGCAGCGCCCGGCTGGTCGAGATCGCCGACCGGATGAACGTGCTCCAGGTCGAGGCGCTGTGCTGGTGCGGCAAGCGGGCCACGCACAACGCTCGCACGGAGAACGGCGTGATGGTCACCGAGGGAGAGGTCGTGGTCGTGGGCGACACCGACCGCCACGAGGCCGACGAGATCGAGGTCGCCTACGAGGTGCTCTGCCGCCAGCACCACCGCCGGCGACTCACCGCCGCGAGGGCCAAGGCCGTCTCGCTGGCGCCCGAGCCCCTGCCCTTCGGCTGACCTGTCCTTCGGCTGAGCCGTCAGCAGATCAGGATCGGGATCAGCATCTCGGCCGGCGTCAGGGAGCCGTGCAGCCCGACCAGCGTCTGCTCGTAGGGGAAGTCCCGGCTGCTCATCACGGCCGCGTCTCCCCGGCAGGCGACCATCACGTCGCCGAGCCGCAGCCGGACGTCCGGGTGGACCTCGCCGAACCAGCCGCGGCCGATCACCTCGTCGCGGCTGAGCACCTCGGCCCGGTCACCCAGCATCTCGCGCCAGGCACTGAGCACGTCGTCGACGGCGCCGCTCGCGCAGTAGAGGTGGCGGAAGCGGGCCTCGCCACCGAGCAGCGCCACGCCTGAGCGCAGCTCGGGGTGCTGGTCGACGTCGATCCGGCTCTCGTCGGGGCTGTCGACCATCCCGTGGTCCGCGACCACGACGAGCCGGGTGCCGGCGGGCAGCGCGTCGCGCAGCTGCTCGGCCTCCGAGTCGATCATCGACAGCTGCTGGAGCCACGGGGTCGAAGCGACCCCGAACTTGTGGCCCGTCCAGTCCAGGTCCCCGTCGTAGCAGTAGGTCAGTGAGGGACTCCGCTGCGCCGCCGCCACGACCCCGGCGATCCGCTCCCCGACCCGGTCCGCCCCGACGTACGCCGCACCACGGTGGGCGGCGGTCGTCAGCCCACTGCCCTCGAACTCCCGCTTGTTGACGACGGTCATGCTGACCCCGGCCGCCGCCATCCGGGCGAACGCCGTCGGGTGCGGCTGCCAGGTCAGCGGGTCGACGGACTTGTCCCAGAAGAGCGCGTTGAGCAACTTGTCGGTGCCGGGCACCCGCGAGGTGAAGCCGACCAGTCCGTGGGTCCCCGGCGTCAGGCCGGTGCCGAGCGAGGTCAGGCTGGTCGCGGTGGTCGAGGGTACGCCCGCGGTCCCGTCCTGCTGCTCGTCGAGCAGGGTCGCGAGGAACGGCGCGGCATAGGCATAGCGACGCAGCAGCTCGGCGCCGAGCCCGTCGATCAGGAACACGACGTACGACGAGGCGCCCGGCAGCACCAGCCCGGGGCCCGGCCCGTCGGGCAGCAGGGGTCCCACCCCGAGGGCCTCCGCCACCGCCGGCACCACGTCGCCCAGGGAGCGCTGCTGGTAGGCGGGCTCGACGAACGAGCCGGCCGTCGGCGTGCTCATGGCGGCGGCGCCGTCGCTCACGCGCCGTGGGTCTTGGCGGACAGGTGCTCGGCGAACGCGAGCAGCCCCTCGACGGCGGCGTGGCCGTCCGCGGCCTCGGAGACGCGCAGCGAGAAGTCGTCGGAGGCGAGCACCCCGGTGTAGCCGTGGTCGGCGTCGCACTGGGGGTCGCTGCAGCCCGCGGGCTCGAGGTCGATCCGGCCGACCCCGCCCCAGCCGATGGTCAGCACGGCCTCGGCCGGCGGCGTCGGGCCGCCGGTCGGGTTGGCGATCATCCGGGTCACGACGACCGACTTCACCGACGACAGCGAGATGGCCTCGGTCGAGGTGGAGGTGTAGGGCTCGGGCAGCAGGTCGTCGCCGGCGTGCTCGTCGGTGTGGGCCAGGATCAGCCGCGACGGCGTGAGCACGACCACCGTGATGTGACGCCGCACCTCGTCGCGCTCGATGGTCGGCTCGTGGTGGACGTAGAAGGCCACGACCTGCTCTCCGGCAACGGCGCCGTTCACCCCGTCGGCCACGACCTCGGGGTAGTAGCCGGTACGGTCGATCGCGTCCTTGAGCTCGAACGAGCGATCCTGGTCAGCAGTGCGGCTGCGCATGGCGGCAGTCTGTCACGCCAGGCTCGGGGGACGGGATTCCACCCGGCTCAGAACTCGTAGCCGAACAGCTCCAGGTCGGGCGCGAAGATCTCCGCCACCCGCGACCGGGTCGCCGGCGTGTAGCGCTCGCGCCAGTCCGGCTTGGCCTCCGCGGTGTTCTTGCGCAGCACCTCCTCGGGCTCGGGGAGGCCCAGATGGGCGAAGACGTGACGGATGTCGGCGCTCAGCGACTCGGTGCGCCCGATGAAGTCCACGGTCCGATTCGGCGTCCGCAGATAGTCGATCTGCGGGGTCCGCAGCCGCTCCCACTCGTCGGGGCCGCGCAGCACGAAGTCGTCGAACGTCGGGTAGTCGCGCGCCACCGCCCCCAGGAACGGGTTGGTGGTCAGGTGCCGGATGGAGCCCTTCCAACCGCGGTCTGCCTCCACCATCAGCCGCCGCACCATGTCGTACCAGGACACCAGCCGCGACCACGGGTTGCGCACGAAGCCGAACGACCAGTAGTCGACCACGGCCGGCTCCCGCTCGAGGATCTCCGTCAGCGTCGCGTGCCGGTTCGGCGGCCGCAGCTTGCGCGCGTCCGGCAGGGCCGCCTCCAGCATGTGCTGGATCGACACGCCTCCCGTCTTCTGGACGTGGACGAAGAGCATGCGGTGCGAGTCGGAGATGAGCACCGCCCGATCGTAGGTCACCGCTCAGTCCTTGAGCGTGTCCCCCGGCATCGCCGTGAGCCGGCGCACGAACCAGTCGGAGCGCGGGTCGATCACCGGCTCGACGCGAGCGGCGGCGTTGAGGACCGTCGCTCCCTCGGCGCCGGCCAGCACCAGCGGCAGGTCGAGCGAGCGCAGCTGCGGCAGGTCGTTCTGCAGCTGGGCGACCCGGCGCACCAGCCCCTCCACCGCTGCCACGTCCACGACCTCGCTGCCGCGGTAGCCGAACAGCAGCGGGGACGACTTCACCTCGCGGACCATGTCGGCCGCGTCCCGCTCGCCCAACGGCGGGATCCGGTAGGCCTTGTCGCCCACCAGCTCGGTGAGCGGTCCGGCGATGCTGAACGACACCACCGGCCCGAACAGCGGGTCCTCGATCGTGCCGATCGAGACCGGGACGCCGGGTGGAGCGTTCTTCTGGACGACGAAGTCGGCGTTGGCGGGGTCGGTGATGACGGTGCTGAGGGTGCGCCAGGCGTCGGTCATCTCGTCGGCGTTGTCGATGTTGCGCCACACGTGCGCCTGATCGGGACGCTGACGCAGGTGGACGGCGGTCGCCTTGAGCACGACGTTCCACCCCTGCGCCTCCCCCGCGGCCAGGGCCTCCTCCAGGGAGGCGACGGGCTGGGTGTGCCACATCCTGATGCCGTAGGCCCCGAGCAGCTCGTCGAGCTCCTCGCCCGAGAGATCGCGCCCCTCGGGGTGGCGCGCGAGCACCTCGTTGACCAGCCGCTTGGCGGCGTGAGTGTCGAGGTGCTCCTCGGCGACCGGCGCCCCGTCCGGGGCACGCAGCCAGAGGCTGTACTCCACGACCCGGGCCAGCGCCCGGACCGCGGACTCCACGGCGGGGTACGACGGGACCGAGCCGCGACCGGCCGTGGAGCCGGCGACGTCGGGGACCCGCAGCAGCTCGGGGACGCCCTCGGCCCCGAGGAACGTCGAGACCAACGGCTTGTCGGACTGCTCCCCCACGGCCGCCAGCACGTTGGCGACGTCCTCGCCGGTCGTGTTGAGCGGCGGGAAGTAGACCGCGACCACCGAGTCGACCTCGGGGTCGTCGATCGCCGCGTCGAGGGCGTCCTCGAAGTCCTCGGCCGTGGCCTCGGCTCCCAGCGACACCGACTTGTTGACGACCAGGCCGACCGAGGCGGCGGCGTCGACGGCGAGCAGGCCCAGGGCGTCGGAGTTGCCGACCACGGCCACCCGGCGCCCCTGTGGCAGTGGCTGGTGGGCCAGCAACTGCGCCACGTCGAACATCTCCTCCAGGGTGTCGACCTGGATCACCCCGGCCTGGCGGAACATCGCGTCGACCGCCTCGCGCGGGGCCGCGATCGCGCGGACAGCGTGCCCGCGCGGCACCCCCTGCGTCGTACGCCCCGACCGCACGGCGACGATCGGCTTGCGGCGCGACACCCGACGGGCGATCCGGGAGAACTTGCGCGGGTTACCGATCGACTCCAGGTAGAGCAGCACCACCTCGGTGGAGTCGTCCTCCTCCCAGTACTGCAGCAGGTCGTTGCCGGAGACGTCGGCGCGGTTGCCGGCGCTGACGAACGTCGAGAGGCCCAGGCCGCGGCCGTAGACCTTCTCCAGGATCGCGGTGCCCAGGGCGCCGGACTGGCAGAAGAAGCCGGCCCGGCCGCGCGGCGGCATCAGCGAGGAGAGGGAGGCGTTCAGCGAGACCTCGGGGTCGGTGTTGATGACGCCCAGGCAGTTGGGGCCGATCAGGCGCAGGCCGTAGGAGCGGGCCAGCCCGACCAGACGACGCTGGCGCTGGCGTCCCTCGTCGCCGGTCTCGGCGAAGCCCGAGGAGATCACCACGAGCCCGTGCACGCCCTTGGCGGCGCAGTCGAGCACGACGTCCTGGACGGCCTCGGCGGGTACGGCGACGATCGCGACGTCGACGGGACCGGGGATGTCGCTCACGGTGGCATAGGTGGGCATGCCCGACACCGCGCTGGCGGACGGGTTCACGGCGTAGACCTTGCCCGTGAAGTCGCCGGTGACGAGGTTGCGCACCATCGCCCGGCCGATGCTGTCGGCGCGGCGGCTGGCGCCGACGACGGCGACCGAGCGGGCGTTGAAGAAGGCGTCGATCGAGGCCGACTCGGCCCGGTGCTCACGCTGCTGCATCACGCCGATGGCGGTCTCGGTGGGGTCGATGGGGAACTCGAGCGAGATCACCCCGTCCTCGTAGCCGCTGACCACCTGATAGCCGGCGTCGCGGAAGGTCTGGATCATCCGCTGGTTGTCCGGAAGCACCTCGGCGACGAACTTCTCGACGCCACGCTCGCGACCGGCCTGGGCGAGGTGCTCGAGCAGGACCTGGGCGATGCCTCGCCCCTGGTGCTGGTCCTCGACGAGGAAGGCGACCTCGGCGGCCCCGTCGGAGACCACGTCGAAGCGGCCGATCGCGATCATCCGCCCGCCCACCAGCAGCACGAAGGCGACCCGCTTGTCGTGGTCGACCTGGGTGAAGCGCTTCACGTCGCGCTCGGAGAGCCGCGGCATCGGCGTGAAGAAGCGGTAGTACTTCGACTCGTCGGAGACCCGGGCGTAGAAGTCCACCAGGAGCTCGGCGTCGGAGGCGCGCACCGGCCGGATGTGGGCGGTCCGGCCGTCACGCAACAGGACATCGGCCTCCCAGTGCTGCGGCGGGTCCGGGATGGGGGCGTCCTCGTTGACTGCGGTCACGCTCGAAATCTAGCGCGGATGACGCCGTACGGCGTGCCCGCCGCTCGGGCCGGCGTCCGTCCGGGGAGAATGCTCGCCATGGCAAGGCGCGGCAGCAGTCAACCTCCCCCCGACGACTTCGAGGAGCACATCCTCGACATCGACGTCGGCGACGAGATGCGTTCCTCCTTCCTGGAGTACGCCTACTCGGTGATCTACTCCCGGGCGCTGCCCGACGCACGCGACGGGCTCAAGCCCGTCCAGCGGCGCATCCTCTACACGATGAACCAGATGGGGCTGCGCCCCGACCGCGGTCACGTGAAGAGCGCCCGCGTCGTCGGCGAGGTGATGGGTCGGCTGCACCCGCACGGCGACAGCGCGATCTACGACGCGCTCGTGCGCCAGGCCCAGCCGTGGTCGCTGCGGCTGCCGATGATCGACGGGCACGGCAACTTCGGCTCGCCCGACAACGGCCCCGCCGCCATGCGCTACACCGAGTGCCGGATGGCGCCGCCCGCGGTGGCGATGACGGAGTCGATCGACGAGGACACCGTCGACTTCCGGCCCAACTACGACAGCCGGGAGATGGAGCCGACGGTGCTGCCGGCGGCGATCCCCAACCTCGTCGTCAACGGCACCACCGGCATCGCGGTCGGCATGGCCACCAACATGGCCCCGCACAACCTGGTCGAGGTGGTCCAGGCGCTGCGCCACCTGATCAAGGACCCCCGGGCCACCCTCGACGACATCATGCGCTTCATCCCCGGGCCCGACCTGCCCTCGGGCGGCAAGATCGTGGGCCTCGACGGGCTGCGCGACGCCTACGAGTCCGGCCGCGGCAGCTTCCGAATCCGCGCCACCGCGCGCATCGAGTCGATCACCCCGCGCCGCAAGGGCATCGTGGTCACCGAGCTGCCCTACAACGTCGGCATCGAGAAGATCGTCGAGCGGATCAAGACGCTCGTGCAGGCCAAGAAGATCCAGGGCATCTCCGACGTCAAGGACCTCACGGACATGGCCAACGGCACCCGCCTGGTCATCGAGGTGAAGAACGGCTTCCACCCCGAGGCGCTGCTCGAGCAGCTCTACAAGGCGACCCCGCTGGAGGAGTCCTTCAGCATCAACGCGGTCACGCTGGTCGACGGCCAGCCGCGCACGCTGGGGCTCAAGGAGCTGCTGGAGGTCTTCCTCGGCCACCGCTACGACGTCGTACGGCGCCGCTCGCAGTACCGCCGGCGCAAGGCCGCCGACAAGCTCCACCTCGTGGAGGGGCTGCTCATCGCGATCCTCGACATCGACGAGGTGATCCAGCTGATCCGGGCCAGCGACAACGCGACGATCGCCCGCGAGCGGCTGATGGATGTCTTCGAGCTCTCCGAGATCCAGGCCAACCACATCCTCGACATGGCGCTGCGTCGGCTGACGAAGTTCAGCCGCATCGAGCTCGAGAAGGAGCAGGCCGAGCTGCAGCGCGAGATCGAGGCGCTCGACGCGATCCTGGCCGACGAGAAGCTGCTGCGGAAGGTCGTCTCCGACGAGCTGGGCGAGGTCGCCAAGACCTACGGCACCCCGCGTCGTACGGTCCTGCTCGAGTCCGCGGGGGTCCCTGCCACGGCGGGTGTCCCCCTCGAGGTCGCCGACGATCCGTGCTTCGTGCTGCTCAGCTCCAGCGGGCTGCTGGCCCGCACCACCAGCGTCGAGGCTCCCGGCAGCGGCGAGTCGCGCGCCAAGCACGACGTGGTCGTCTCCGCGGTGCGCACCACCGCGCGCGGCGACGTGGGCCTGGTGACCACCACCGGACGCGTGCTGCGCCTGGGGGTCCTCGACCTGCCGACCCTCCCGGCGACCGCCAACGACCCGCACCTGCAGGGCGGCGCGCCGGTGGCGGAGTTCGTCTCGCTCGACAAGGACGAGAGCGTGCTCGCGCTGATGTCGCTCGAGGAGGGCGGGCCCGGTCTGGCGGTCGGCACCCGCCAGGGCATCGTCAAGCGCGTCAACCACGAGGTGCCCAACCGCGATGACTGGGAGATCATCCGGCTCGCCGACGGCGACCGGCTGGTGGGGGCCCTCGACCTCGTCACCGGCACCGAGGAGCTCTGCTTCGTGAGCTCCGACGCCCAGCTGCTGCACTTCTCCGCCGACCTGGTCCGCCCCCAGGGCCGCGCCGGCGGCGGGGTCGCGGGCATCCGCCTCGGGGCCAAGGCCTCGGCCGTCTGGTTCGGCGCCGTCGATCCCGTGGACGCGGTGGTCGTCACGATCTCCGGCTCCTCGACCGCCCTGCCCGGCACCGAGCCGGGGTCGGTCAAGGTCACGCCGTTCTCGGAGTACCCGCCCAAGGGCCGGGCCACCGGCGGCGTCCGCTGCCACCGGTTCCTGCGCGGCGAGGACACCGTCGTCCTCGCGTGGGCCGGGCACTCCCCTGCCCGCGCCGCGGCCGCCAGCGGCGCCCCGGTGGACCTGCCGGAGGCCAACGGCCGCCGCGACGGGTCCGGAGTGCCGGCCAGCCAGCCTGTGGTGGCAATCGCCTCGCCGCTGGCCACGCGTCTGGGTGGGTCGACGGATGGCGGAACGACGGAGGATGGGGCGACCGACGGTGTGGAAGGCTGATCCCATGCCGCGCAACCATCGAGCCCTCGGGCCCGCCCTCGCCTCCCCCTTCCTCGGACCGGCCCTGGGGGTCGTCCTGCTCAGCGCCGCCCTGACCGGCTGCGCCGGGGGCGACGACGAGAAGTCCGACGACGCCACGCCCGAGCAGGTCCTCGCGCAGGCCAAGGAGACCCTCGACGACACCTCGGGCGTGCGCATCGATCTCTACGCCGACGAGCTGCCCAGCGGCGTCGAGGGCATCACCGCGGCCGAGGGCATCGGCACCCACGCGCCGGCGTTCGAGGGCACGATCAACGTGGCCTACGCCGGGCTCAACCCCGAGGTCCCGATCATCGCGGTCGACGACACCGTCCATGCCCAGGTGCCGTTCACTCCGGGCTGGTCCGACATCGACCCGGCGGAGTACGGCGCACCCGACCCGGCCGACCTGATGAGCACGGACGCGGGCTTCTCCTCGCTGCTGCCGGCCACCGAGGACGTGAAGGAGGGCGAGCAGGAGCGCGGCGGAGCCGACAACGACGAGATCCTGACGACCTACACCGGCACCGTCCCCGGCGAGACGGTCGCCAACGTGATCCCGAGCGCGTCGGGCGACTTCGACGCGACGTACACGATCAGCGACGAGGGTGAGCTGCGCAAGGTCGTGCTGACCGGCGTCTTCTACCCCGACAGCGACCCGATGACCTACACCATCGGCTTCGACGAGTACGGCACCGAGAAGGACATCACCGCCCCATGACCCGGCAGGCCCGGATCCTGCTCGGGCTGGCCGCTGTCGCGGTGGCCTTCGCAGCCGCCGACACCTATGTCGTGGTGCTCGCGCTGCCCGAGATGATGGGCAGCGTCGGCATCCCGCTCGACGAGCTGCAGCGCGCGGCCCCGATCATCTCCGGGTTCCTGCTCGGCTATGTCGCGATGCTGCCGCTGATCGGCCGGATCGCGGACCTGCGCGGCCGGGTGCCGGTGCTGGTGATGGCCCTCGTCGTCTTCGCGCTCGGCTCGCTGGTCACCGCGCTCGCCTACGACATGCCGAGCATGGTCGTGGGCCGCTTCTTCCAGGGGGTGGGCGGCGGGGGGCTGGTGCCGGCGACGCTGGCGCTGGTCGCGGACCTCTACCCGGTGGAGCGGCGCGGCGTGCCGCTCGGTCTGGTCTCAGCGGTCCAGGAGATCGGCTCGGTGCTCGGGCCGCTGCTGGGTGCCGTGATCCTCTCCGTGGCGGACTGGCGCGCGATCTTCGCGCTCAACCTCGCCGTCGGACTGGTGCTGGCCGCCGCGATCCGGGGGCTGGCGCAGGTGGCCGCCGAGGAGCGCCCGGCCACCGAGAGCCCGCCGCCACGGCGGGGCCGGCCCGACGTGCTCGGCGCGCTGCTCGCCCTGGTGGCCGTGGGCGCGGGCCTCCTCGTCTTCGTGCGGCCGGCGCAGATCATGCGCGACATCACGTGGGGTCAGATCTTCGTGCCCTACACCGGCGACGGCCGTTGGCTCACCCCGGTGGGGGTGACCGCGATGGTCGCCGCGCTCGCGTTCGTCGTCCGCTCCGCGACGGCCCGGCGCCCCCTCCTCGACCTGCGGGGCTGGTTCGCCAGCATGCGGGAGGCCGACCTCGTCGGCGCCCTGCTCCTCGCCGTGGCGCTGGGCGGGGTCATCCTCGCCTTCGCCACCGCCGACCCCGAGGTCGCGGTCTTCTCCGACCAGGGACAGTGGTACCTCCTCGGCGCCGCCCTGGGGGCGACCAGCTTCGTGCTGCACCTGCGGCGTGCCCGGCGTCCCCTCGTGCCCACGGGCGCACTGGCGGCCCGGCCCGCCTGGGGCTCGCTGCTGGTCAGCTTCTTCGTCGGCGCCGCCCTGATCGCGGCGCTGATCGACATCCCGCTCTTCGCCCGCACCACCGTGCACTCGGGCTCCCAGCTGATGGCGGCGCTCGTGCTGGTCCGCTTCCTGATCGCGCTGCCCGTCGGGGCGGTGGTCGGCGGCTACCTGCTGCGTCGTGTCGACGCCGGCCCGATCACCGCTGTCGGCATGGCGATGACCGCGGCGGGCTTCTGGTGGATGAGCAGCTGGGGCCTGACCAGCCTCGACGAGCCGTCGTCCAACGTGGCGCTGGTGCTCACGGGGTTCGGCTTCGGGCTGGCCCTGGCGCCGGTCAACGCCGCCGTCCTCGCCACCACCGCCGACGCGGTGCACGGGCTGTCCAGCGCCATGGTGGTCGTGGCACGGATGGTCGGCATGCTGGTCGGCATCTCGGCGCTGACCACGCTCGGCCTGCGGCGCTACTACGCCGAGCAGGCCGACCTGCCCCCGATCCGGGAGGTCTGCGGCGGGAGCAGTCGCTGTGACGAGTTCACGCTGCTGCTTAAGGAGGCCGCGATCGTCCAGGAGCACACGGTCTTCCAGGGCGCCGCGGCGTGCGCGGTGGTCGCCGGTGTGCTGGCCCTGGTGCTCTTCCGAGGCGCTCGGACCCGCACCGCGCAGACGTCAGGGCCACTGGCCGGGCTCACGTCGTCGGCGTGACCTGCTTCTGCAACCACGCCAGCTGCGCGGGAATCATCCGGGTCCAGTACGCCGCGTCGTGTCCCCCGGCGTCGAAGTGCGCCTCGACGTCCTCGCGGTCACAGAAGTCCACCACGTTGCGATAGAACGGATCGCCCGTCCCGCAGTCGACGCGGGTGCGGGTACGGTCGTCGGCCTCGACGAGCTCCATGCAGGAGCGGTAGTCCTCCTCGCCGTCGAAGGCCCGCTCGTTGGCCTGCTCGGCGCTGTCCCAGATCGCCGGGCTGACCGCCAGGACCGGCCCGACCTCCTGCCCAGCGGCCTGGCGCCGAGCCGCCAGCAGCATCGCGCCGAAGCCGCCCATCGACCAGCCCCAGAACGCCGGACGCTCGACGTCGAGCCCCCGCTCGGCGAGCAGCGGGACGAACTCCTCCAGGACCATCGCGCCCACATCGCGCCCGTCGTCGCGCTCGTGCCAGTAGGCCTGGCCGCCGTCGATCGCGGCGACGGCGAAGCGCGCCTGGGCATCGGCCAGGAAGCGGTCCACCCCCAGGTTGGCGAACAGCGTCTCGGCGCGCATGTCGGCGCCGTGCAGGGCGAGCACGACCGGCAGCCGGTCGTCCTCGGCGCTGCCCGGTGGGTAGGCGACCGTCCAGTCCGCACCGCCGGGCACGTGCCTCGACCGGAGGGTGCCGGAGACCCGCGGTCCCGGCTCGACGTCGGGGATCTCCCCCGCCTCCCCGTTGAGCCCCAGCAGCTCGTGGGCGCGCGTGCGGCCCGGCAGCACGTCGTACTCCACGAGGACGCCGGCGCCGGCGCCGGCCGCGAGCACCGCCGTACCGGTGCCGCCGAGCAGGAGTGCGCGTCTGCTGATCGCCATGCGGACAACCCTAGGTGGACACCTGCGAGGGGACGGAGCGGCCTCCGCTAGCGTTCGTTGTCGTGACCGCAGACTTCGATGACTTGATCGCCGCCAACGAGCAGTTCGCCAGCACCTTCCGCCTCGGCGGGTTCGACGGCAAGGCCCATGCGGGCGTCGCCATCGTCACGTGCATGGACTCGCGCATCGATCCCCTGGCGATGTTCGGGCTCCGCCACGGCGACGCCAAGATCTTCCGCAACCCCGGCGGCCGGATCACCGACGCCGCCCTCGAGGCCCTGGTGCTCGGCGCCCACGTGCTGAACGTCGACCGCATCCTGATCGTCCCGCACACCCGCTGCGCGATGGCCAGCAGCACCGAGGCCGAGCTGCACGCCAAGGTCGGCGAGTCCGCCGGGATGGACGTCACCTGGCAGGCCTTCCACGTCATCAGCGACCAGGTGGCGACCCTCGAGGAGGACGTCCACCGCGTCACCTCGCACCCGCTCATTCCCGACACCGTCAAGGTCGGCGGGTTCATCTACGACGTCGACACCGGTCGGGTGGACCAGAAGGTCTGAGTCTGGCTCCCTCCCGGTCGCCGTTTGGTCCCCAACGGCGTGTATTTCGGGAAGAAGCATGTCGTCTCTGACCAATCGAGGGGCCGCGTTGCTTCCGCACGGCCACCCGGCGCGCCGAGTGACGTCGTACGACGGCCGCGCTGCTCGCCGATTGGTCAGAGACGACACGTCCATGCCCGAAAACGCTGCCGTTGGGGACCAAACGGCAGCCTCGACGCCCACCCTGTCAGGCGTCGAGGGCGTCGACGTCCACCTCGTAGGCGCCCTGCACGATGAACTCCTTGCGGGGGGCCACGTCGGAGCCCATCAGCAGCTCGAAGACGTCGGCCGCCGCGTCGGCGTCGTCGATGGTGATCCGGCGCAGCGTGCGGTGGCGCGGGTCCATGGTCGTCTCGGCCAGCTGGTCGGCGTCCATCTCACCGAGCCCCTTGTAGCGCTGGACGGGGTCCTTCCAGCGGACGCCCTTCTTCTTGAGCTCGGCCATCTTGCGCTGGAGCTCGTCGTCGGAGTACGTGTAGATGTACTTGTCCATCCCCTTCTTGGGGTTGGACAGCTCGATGCGGTGCAGTGGCGGGACGGCCGAGTAGACCCGCCCCTGGGTGATCAGGTCGGGCATGTACTTGAAGAACAGCGTCGCCAGCAGGCACCGGATGTGGGAGCCGTCGGAGTCGGCGTCGGCCATGAAGATGATCCGGCCGTAGCGTGCCGCCTCGATGTCGAAGGTCCGCCCCGAGCCCGCCCCGACGACCTGGATGATCGACGCGCACTCGACGTTCTTCAGCATGTCGCCGACCGAGGCCTTCTGCACGTTGAGGATCTTGCCCCGGATCGGCAGCAGCGCCTGGAACTCCGAGTTGCGCGCGAGCTTGGCGGTGCCGAGCGCCGAGTCACCCTCGACGATGAAGAGCTCCGTGCGCTCGTTGTCCGCCGCGCGACAGTCCGCGAGCTTGGCGGGCAGGGCCGAGGACTCCAGGGCGTTCTTGCGGCGCTGGGTCTCCTTGTGCTGGCGCGCGGCGATCCGGGTCTTGGAGGCGCCGATCACCTTCTCCATGACCAGCTTGGCCTGCGCCTTCTCCAGGCGCTTGGAGGAGGTCAGGAAGTCCTTGAGCTCGCCGCTGACCACCTTGCGTACGACGGAGCGCGCGGCCGGCGTGCCGAGGATCTCCTTGGTCTGGCCCTCGAACTGGGGCTCGGCCAGGCGGACCGCCACGACGGCGGTCATCCCCTCCATCACGTCGTCCTTGATGACGTCGAGGTCGTTGACCTTCAGGGCCTTGGTCTGCCGCATGACCTCGTTGAAGGTCTTGGTGATCGCCTGCTCGAAGCCGCTGACGTGCGTGCCCCCCTTGGGCGTGGCGATGACGTTGACGAACGAGCGCAGCTCGGTGTCGTAGCCGGTGTTCCACCGGACCGCGACGTCGACGATCAGGTCCCGCTCCACCTCCTGGGGCGTCATGTGCCCCTTGTCGTCGAGCAGCGGCACGGTCTCGGTGAAGCTGCCCTGACCCTGCAGGCGCAGGACGTCGGTGACCGGCTCGCCGCTGGAGAGGTACTCGGTGAACTCGGCGATGCCGCCGTCGTGGCGGAAGCTCTCCTCGACCGGCTCGTCGCCACGCAGGTCGCGGATGACCAGCTCGAGGCCGGGGACGATGAACGACGTCTGCCGGGCCCGGGTGACCAGCTCGTCGTAGACGAACGTCGCGTCCTTGGTGAAGATCTGGCGGTCCGGCCAGAACCGGATGAGCGTGCCGGACCTGCCCTTGGCGACGCGCTTGCCCTTGCGGGTCAGCCCGGACTGCGGAGTGAACGGCTGCCCCGGGCCCTCTCCGTCGAAGACACCGGGCGCTCCGCGCTGGAAGGACATGCCCTGCTGGGCCGGCGACCGGTCGACGTCCACGTCCAGCCGCGACGAGAGCGCGTTGACCACGGACGCGCCGACGCCGTGCAGACCGCCGGTCGCGACGTACGAGCCGCCGCCGAACTTCCCGCCGGCGTGCAGCTTGGTGAAGATCACCTCGACGCCGGGGAGACCCGTCTTCGGCTCCTTGTCGACGGGGATGCCGCGGCCGTCGTCGTGGACCTCGACGGAGTCGTCCGCGTGCAGCGTGACCTCGATCCGGGTGGCGGCACCGGCCAGCGCCTCGTCCACGCCGTTGTCGATGATCTCCCACAGGCAGTGCATCAGCCCGCGGGTGTCGGTGGAGCCGATGTACATGCCGGGACGCTTGCGCACGGCCTCGAGGCCCTCGAGGACCAGCAGGTGCGCCGCGTTGTAGGTGTTGTCGATCTTCCTGCTCCCGTTGTCAGCGGTCCTGGTCGTGCCTGCCACGTGTTTCCTGTCCGGCTCGTCGTCGTCCGCCCGAATCTACCCGCGCCACGCCGGAGGACCGCGCAGGCACGCCTGCAGGGGCGCCAACCATCGACGTACTACAGTTCCCCACCAACCTCCGGGAACAGGAGTTCGGTCGCGAAGGTTGAGCAAGAACAGACTGGGTACATGTGATCGTGGTTGGATGACGTGTCCCGGAACACTAGCTGCGGGGAATCTTTGGCCCGGACGCTACGTTGACCAGACAACGATGGAGAGAAATGAGGCCGATGTGACCACTGCAGTTGCCCCCAGCACTGCCGCCTTGACTGCGGCTGACCGTTGTGACCGTTGCGGAGCCCAGGCCTACCTCCGTGTAGAGCTTCAGGCCGGCGGCGAGCTCCTGTTCTGCGCCCACCACGCCCGCGAGCACGGCGACAAGCTCCGTGAGGTTGCTGTCGCCGTCGTGGACGAGACGCACAAGCTCGAGAGCAACCCGTCCTGAGGCGCCCGCCTGCCGCCCGACTGATCTAGACCTGACGTGGCCCCGGACCTGCTGGTCCGGGGCCACTGTCATGCCCTGCCCATGGGGCCGGTGAGCCGGGGCCCTATGACAGGCTGCCCCTTGTGAGTCTTCTCGAAGTCGGCGTCGCCCTGGTCATCCTCGTCGGCCTGATCGGCATCATCGTCCCGGTCCTGCCGGGGACCGTCCTGGTGCTGGGCGCCATCCTGGTCTGGGCCATCGACACCGGCGGTCCCACCGCCTGGATCGTCTTCGCGGTCGCGACGGTCCTGCTGGCAGCCGGCACCGTGGTGAAGTACCTCGTCCCGGGACGCCGCCTGAAGACCGCGGGGGTGCCTAGCTCGACCTTGCTCCTGGGCGCGGTCGGCGCCATCGTCGGGTTCTTCGTGATCCCGGTCCTGGGGCTCCTGGTCGGCTTCGTCGTCGGCATCTACCTGGCCGAGCTGCGCCGGGTCGGCTCCACCGACGCCTGGCCGGCGACGATGTCCGCCTTGAAGGCCGTGGGCGTGAGCATCCTCATCGAGCTCACGGCGGCGACGGCCGCGACCCTGGTCTGGGTCGGCGGCGTCGTCGCGACCTGACGCCACCAGCTGCCGGCGCGCAGTCGCTCAGCCGGGCAGGGTGCCTACCCCCGAGCGATCACGCGGGTGAGCTGACGCCGGCGTCCCAGCCAGTCGACGACCGTGTCGCCGTCCGCCTGCGTCCCACCCGTCTTCACCGCGACCCGGATGGCATCCGGGAGATCCAGGCAACGCCGGGCGATGCGGACGTCGGCGGTGTCGGCCGCGTAGTCGAGGCTCAGGTCGTAGGAGCAGCGCATCGGTACGGCGCGCTGCCGCAGACGCCAGCCGTCGGTCGGGACCAGCGCGTAGTCGGAGCCCTGGTAGGTGCCGCCGACGAAGGCGAACTCCGGACCCGCCTGCTGGCTGTCGGTGTCCAGGTAGACCGCCAGGCTGCTGCCGCTGCGCCAGCTGGGCCGCAGGTCGGCGTGGGTGACCCGGACCTTGACCTGACGGTTGTTGACGACACGCACCCGGTGCAGGTCGGCTCCGTGGTCGATGTCGCCGGCGGCGTCGGTGAAGGCCGCGGTGGCCCGCGACGAGCTCACCTCGCTCCCCGGCCGGGCATCGGCCGGGGCCAGCTGGGCGAGCGAGACGACGGCGCCCGCGGCCAGCAGCCCGGTGAGGGCGGTGGCCAGCGATCGGGTGCGCGGGGAACGGGTGGGGACGGTGTTCGTGCTCATGGTGCTTCCTCGATGGTGGAGTGCCTCGGTGGCAGTCGGACGCGTGCTCGACGCGCTTCACCACCATGACGCACGCTCCTCCCCCAAGGTTGCAAACAGCTTTCGCCGCCCCACCCGCCCGGAGACGCGAGCAGGGCCCGGGACCATGAGGTCCCGGGCCCTGCTGTCGCGCTGGCTCTCAGTCGAGGTAGTCGCGCAGGACCTGCGAACGCGACGGGTGACGCAGCTTCGACATCGTCTTCGACTCGATCTGGCGGATCCGCTCGCGGGTGACCCCGTAGACCTTGCCGATCTCGTCGAGGGTCTTCGGCTGTCCGTCGGTGAGCCCGAAGCGCATGCTGACCACGCCCGCCTCGCGCTCGGAGAGCGTGTCGAGGACGGCGTGCAGCTGCTCCTGGAGGAGCGTGAACGAGACGGCGTCGGCCGGCACGATGGCCTCGGAGTCCTCGATGAGGTCACCGAACTCCGAGTCGCCGTCCTCACCCAGGGGGGTGTGCAGCGAGATCGGCTCACGGCCGTACTTCTGGACCTCGATGACCTTCTCCGGGGTCATGTCGAGCTCCTTGGCGAGCTCCTCCGGGGTGGGCTCGCGGCCCAGGTCCTGAAGCATCTGCCGCTGTACGCGCGCCAGCTTGTTGATGACCTCGACCATGTGGACCGGGATGCGGATGGTCCGCGCCTGGTCCGCCATGGCGCGGGTGATCGCCTGGCGGATCCACCACGTGGCGTAGGTGGAGAACTTGTAACCCTTGGTGTAGTCGAACTTCTCGACCGCACGGATCAGGCCCAGGTTGCCCTCCTGGATCAGGTCCAAGAACAGCATGCCGCGGCCGGTGTAGCGCTTGGCCAGCGAGACGACGAGGCGCAGGTTGGCCTCGAGCAGGTGGTTCTTCGCGCGACGACCGTCCTCGGAGATCCACTCGAGCTCCTCGAGGACCTTGGGGGTGATCTTGCCGCCCTTGGCCATCTTCTCCTCCGAGAAGAGGCCGGCCTCGATGCGCTTGGCGAGCTCGACCTCCATCTCCGCGTTGAGGAGGGGGACCTTGCCGATCTGCTTGAGGTAGTCCTTGACCGGGTCGGCGGTCGCGCCGGCGACCATGACCTGCTGCTCGGGCTCGTCGGTCTCGTCCGCGGCCGAGACCACGAAGGTCGCCTGCTTCTCGTCCGCCACGATCGTCGGGTCGGACTTGACGTCCTTCTCGAACTCCTCGTCCGGGATGTCCGGGAGGATCTTCTTGCCGTCCGCGCCCACTGCCACGGGCACCACCACGGCGGGGACCACGGGCTCGGGCTTCGGGGCGGCGGCCTTCTTGGCGGCCGCCTTCTTCGCAGGCGCCTTGGCCGCCGCCTTCGCGGGCGCAGCCGCGTCGGACTTGGTGGCTGCGGCGGTGGTCCTCTTGCGGGCGCTCGCCGCGGCGACCGCCCGTCCGCTGGTCGCGGGGATCTCGACCGAGATACCGAGTCCGCTCAGGTGCCCCAGCAGGGCCTTCAGGTGGCGAGGCTCGACTGCGGCGTCCTCACTGGCCCGTCGGACCTCATCCGGGCTGACTGTGCCGGTGGGGGTCCCTCGCTCGATCAGGGTGGCGACGGCGGGGTGCGACAGCACCTCGGCGGGAAGCGTCTTGCGTGGGTTCGAGGACACGAACACCTCTCGTGAACGACATAGGGGCGCGGCAAGGCCCGGTAACGTCAAGTGCCGCGATTCGTATTCTGCCACGGCCTTGGTGAGTGCCCTCCCCTGCCCCGGTTCCGACACCCGGAGAGCCTCGTCTCAGGGCCGGGGGACGCACTCGAACCCAGGCTACCCAGCAGCCCTGGCGGCGGCCTTCTTCTGCTTCTTGAAGTCGCGCACGCGCAGCAGCGACTCGGGGTCGACCACATCAGCCACCGACCGGTGACCGTCGAGCGCGTAGTCCCCCACGGCCTCCTCCCAGCCGTCTGGCCGCACCCCGCACTGCTTGGCCAGCAGCGCCACGAAGATCTGCGCCTTCTGCTTCCCGAAGCCCGGGAGCTCCATCACCCGCTTGAGCAGGCCCCTGCCCGACGTCGCCTCGGTCCACAGCCGTGCGGTCTCCCCGTCGTACCGCTCCTCCACCAGTGCCGCCAGCGCCTGCAGTCGGGTCGCCATCGACCCGGGGAAGCGGTGTACGGCGGGCGGAGTCGCGCACAACGCGGCGAACTCCTCCGGGTCGGCCGTCGCGATCCGCGAGGGATCGAGGGAGCCGAAGCGCTCGAGCACCTTCGCCGGCCCGCGGAAGGCGTGCTCCATCGAGTAGAGGTTTGAGGGTGTACGGTCGCCCCATGATCGACTCAACGGGCGACACCGGCACTCCCACTCGGGCGCTCATCTACTCCCGAATCTCGTCCGACTCCACGGGCGAGGGTCGGAGTAACGACCGCCAGGAGCAGGAGTGTCAGCGGCTCATCGACTACAAGCGTTGGGAGACTGTAGGCACTGAGCGCGATGTGTCGATCTCTGCCTACTCAGGCAAGGTCCGACCGGGCTGGGAGCGCGTCCTGGAGTTGGTGGCCGCTGGCGAGGTGGACGTGATCGTCGCCTACCACCTGGACCGCCTCACCCGTTCCATGAGCGACCTGGAGCGGCTCATCATCCTGTGTGAGGAGCATGGCGTATCTGTCGCCACGGCCACGGGGGACATCGACCTCACCAACGACACGGGCCGGATGGTCGCTCGCATCCTTGCCGCCGTTGCTCGCCAGGAGGTCGAAAGGAAGGCCGCTCGTCAGAAACTCGCGCACGCGCAGCGGCGCGCGGATGGGAAGACCTGGAGCGCCGTTAAGGCGTTCGGCTACTCCAACCACGGCAACGTCATCGACCTGGAGGCAGGGGCGATCCGGGCTGGCGCACGCGACTTCCTCGCAGGGACTGCCCTCGCGGAGATCGCTCGCCGTTGGACGGACGCGGGACTCACGAACGCCTACAACGCCGAGACGACCAAGCGGGCCGCACGCGCCTGGACTACCTCCGGCGTCAGGAAGGTGCTGAGCAACCCGAGGAATGCGGGATACATGACGTATGAGGATGAGGTAGTCGGGCGAGGCGACTGGACGCCGATCCTGGATGAGACGACCTACACCCTGATTCGAGCCAAGTTGGCCGACCCAGGCCGACGAGCAGGCACGAGCCCAACGGGGCGCAAGGCGAGCAACCTACTGACCGGCATCGCTACCTGTGCCACCTGTGGGGAGACTCTGCGGGCTGGCACGACCAAGGGAGAGGCCGCCTACATCTGCGGCAAGTGGCACGTCACTGTGCCCCGCCACCTGGCCGACTCGCTCGTGTCCGGCGCATTCGCTGCCCATGCCCCCGACGCGGTTGTGACGAGCCCGGCTGATGTTGGCGCGCTTGTGGCCGAGATCGCGGACCGAAACGAGCAACTCACCTCCCTGGCCGTGTCACAGGCCCGTCGTGCGATCACTCGCGATCAACTGGAGGCAGCATCCGCCGTCATCCTGGCCGAGGTGGAGGCCCTGGAGCGACAGATCGAGTCCAGCACCGACGTGGGTCCGGTGTCTGACGCTGAGTGGCGGGAGGGCGTCTTCCGCTTCGCTGAGTCTGACGACCTGGAGGCCAAGCGGACGCTCTTGGCCCGTCACTCGGCGGTCACCGTCTACCCGAAGGGTCGCGGCAAGTCCGCACTTGCCCCCCGCCAGCAGATCGTCGTGAAGACCCGTGGCGACGACGCTCGCACCCTCTACGACGAGCGCGACACCGCTCAGCCCGTTCTAACCACCCCCTCCGACCTGATCGGGCTGCCGAGGGAGCGGGGCAGGCGGACCGCCTAGCACCTCAACCCATCCCCATCGGACCACCACGTCCCGCCACTACCCCACGAAGAGAGATCAACTCACCGTGCACGCCGATGCTCTGACGACCACCCTCACGAGGGCCTCCTACGTCGCCCACCTGTCGCCCGTGACAGGCGTGGGCCTCCTCGTGATACCCCGCCCCGACGACGACCTGGCCCTCGGTGGCCCGTCTCTCCACGAGAGTGACCACGGGCGCATCCTGCGAGACCTAGCGCGAGCGGGGTGGGAGCCTGTGGAGTCTGGCGACGACCGGCACGCTGGGCTGTCGCTCGTGGGAGTCACTGTCGATGACCGGGAGGCGTTCGCCCTCACGCTCGACTCGCTGTCCATCGCCCCACTGGCGTCGGAGTGCGCCGCGGCTCTGGCCGCGCTCGTCGCCGTGGCTGGCGTCGTCTGACGAGCCCCGATCGGACCAATGCTGACCGCGTGAGCCCAACGCCACTCCGACCGAGTGACATGGGCGCTAGAGCAGTAGCCGACCGAGGAGGACCGTTACCTAATCGTTACCTAAGCCGATGGTATACGGATGGCCCCTCGACCGGACACTACTAGTGAACGGTTCTCACTCAGCGTGAGATACCGCCTCGCCGGGGATGCAGCGAACGGCGCTTCTCTCGCCGCCCATCCCCCCGAATGACGCTCCCAGCCCTCCCAGGTTCCTAGCGCCTGGCGCTGGCGCGTCACTCACCCCTGCACCCCCGATCTGCCGCCTTATGCGCGCAGGTCGGGGGTGCTGCCTTTCCCCTAGAAAGTCACGCCCCACTACACACAACGATGAAAGGAAGTAGATCAAGTGATCGAACTAGAAACAGGCTCCCAGTGGCTCACCGGAAGCGAAGCGGCTGCCATTGCCGGGATCTCGCCAGCGGCACTGCGACAGCGGCGGACGCGGGAGGCGTTCGACCGGCACCCTCGTTACATGAGAGTGGGTGCAGCCGCCGTGCTCTACCCTGCCGACGAGTTCGCCGGTTACGCCGCGACATGGCTGGACAAGCGCCAGCAGACACAGGCGAGCCGATGAGCGCCGCCGATGTCCCCGTCATGGGGTCGGCAGACAGCCTCACGGATGGATCAGGAACCCTCAACGACAGGTGCCCACATCATGGCGGGCTCTGTGCCTACGACGCTCTCAGTCCAGCGCGTTGCCCGTGGTGTCACTCCCTATGGTCGCGGATGCTTCGCCCGACTGACTGGCACTCGTGCGAGCAGGCGGTCGCCTGGCCGCGTCTTGACCGCCCGTGGCGAGTAGCGCGAGCGCGTCAGATGCGCCACCAGGCAGCGACAGCGCTGGATCAGGCCCCTACTGGGACGCCGATAGGCACCGGCCCCACTCGTGGTCCAGTCAGCGCTGAGTCCACCCCGGAGCGTTCTGCATGGGCGGTCAGCGCGTGAGCGTCTACACGAACCGGGTCGGGCAGGTCATCGGCTCCCTGGAGGTCGTGGCCGACCACAAGAGAACCAAGGACGGCAAGGTCGTGTGGAGATGCATCGACCGCCGCGACGGATCGGATCGCTTCTACCGAACCGAGAAGATCATCCGACTGGACAGGCTCCACCAGGCCCGCGAGGGCAGCAGCGGCGAAGCATGAGTACCAAGGTCCCGATGCGAGTCGAAGCGATCTTCGCGATTCGCGAGGCACGAGGACTCAACGGAAACCAGAAGTCACTTCTCTACACCGTCGAGAGCCGAGGCGTGTCCTTCGCGAAGTGGCACACCATCGCAGCGGACGCCGGTCTGGGGCGAGATGCGTTCTACAAGGCCAAAGGGCAACTCGTCGCCAGCGGGCTCTTGGTGGAGCAGCGGCGCTGGAACGACACGACCAACTACAGGGTGGACCTTCCTTCGCTGGAGCGGCTGGCCTCGCCTGGCGGTTCCGGGAATCCGGAATCGACTCGTGATGACGTTCCGGGAATCCGACAGACGATTCCGGGAATCCGGAAAGCATCTTCCGGGAATCCGGAATCTAAGGAGACCCCGAAGAAGACCTCTAAGGAGACCACTCCCCCAGAGGCGGCGGCAGAGGCAGAGGTGGAGAAGGTCCCCCAAGAGATCCGGGCTCTCATCGCCATCGCTCCGTCGTTTGATGATGATGGCGACCGTCCTGCCGCCTCTCCACGAACGCCGGGTCTCCCCCAGGACACTGCCGCCGTGGAAGCAGCCCTAGCAGCATCGCGTCCCCAGGTCATCGCCTCAGATCCGTTCCGTTCTTCGCCGCCGAGGCAGCCACACCCCAAGGATCCGATCTACAGCCGCAACTCCATCGAGCGCGAAGGGCGAGAGCAGGGCTACGACCCGATCACCGGGGAGTACGCCGAGCATCGACCGATCCCCCGATCTCGCCGCCGCTAATCCAGCACGACAGTCACAGGACCCCGGACCGAGCAAGCGGCCCGCGCGGTCACCACCACCCCACCGAACGGGGCGCTTCGACGCGCCCAGATCAAGGAGCACACCAGTGACCACCACCAAGAAGACCAGCACCACGCCTCCCGCCCCCGTCCGCGCGGAGCGGGTGAAGGCCAGCAAGCACGAACTCTCGGAGGCAACGGCGGGACTCATCGCCGCCCAGGCAGCCCTGGAAGCCGCTGAGGGTGCCGTGGCGACGATGCGCCAGGGACGACAGGCAGGAGACCAGTCCGTAACGGCGGAAGGTCTCGCCATCGCTCACGCCGAGGTCGTTCTCAGCGGGGATGACCTGACCTTCGCCACTGACCGCCTGAAGCGCGCCGAGCGGAACGTGCTCAACGACGACACGTCTATCGTCGCTGCCGTCGCCTCTGCCCTGGCGGACTACTCCCCACTCAGCGGCATCACCATCGTGCCGACGACGGAGACCCCGAGCATCCCTGCAACCATCGAGCGACCGACGCTCTACCTGGTCCAGACTGCCGCCCCCAAGCACGACACCGTGACGGGCCGGTCTTCTGGTCTCGTGGAGGCATACCTGCACCGCCCGACCTGGGGAATCAGCCTGGACGTGGACGACCTCCCCGACTACCTGGCCCGCACTCAGGTCTACACCGACGCCCGGTCGCTCGGTAGCGCGAAGAGGGGCGAGGTCATGGAGGACCGGGCCAGCCTGTCCGTGCGAGGCATCTGGCAGGAGGTGCCCGTCATCGACAAGCCGAACCGGGCGGACATCTTCGGCCAGACCCTGGCGGGACGAGTCGCGCAGCACCTGAGCCGAGGCCGTCGGGGCAACGTCGCCCAGCCCCATGAGGGCGGCGTGGGCAGCACGACGGCACTCGCTTCCGCCGTCATGGCACAGGGCGAAGGCCGGATCACTGGCACCACCATGAGCGGCGGGAAGCGTCACACGACGGTTGAGGTCACGATGGCGCTCCGCTCGTCGGTGGTGGGCCGCAGCATGATCGCCGAGGAGTCCACCGCCTACCTGATGGATCGAGTCGGGACGTGTGAGTCCGGCCTTGGCCGGGTGGCATCGGTCGAGATGATGCCCACGGATGAGAAGAGCAGCAACCCGCACTCGCCCATGCGCCTCGGGGTGCGGTTCGTCCTCGTCAGCCTCCCCAAGTAGGCGCAGGCATCCCCCAGTCGGTCGGCTAGCCGAATCCTGAGAGCCTGGAAGGCCCCTTGTGCTTGCGCCGACGAGGGGCCTCCCGGCTATCGCCCAGCGAGTGACCTGCGAGGGCGCACCAACTAGCCCTAGCGCCCCCTGTGCTCGTGGAGATGCCAACCGTGGCAGACAGCGAGGTGCTATCTACTGCCGGTGCCCCTCGCTCGCGATAAGGGGTCATACCCCCAGCCTCGTTGGCATCTCCAGGTGCCAGCCTCCAACCACTGTCAGGGACACAGTGGTTGGAGGCGCGACCGGGACGGCAACGCTGCCAGCCACGTGAGGCCCTGGGAGGCTCACCCGACTGGGAGGTTGCTCTGATCGGGGCTGGAGGGGGGCGGGGTGGGGGGCGGGGTGGGGGGCGGGGTGGATTCGCGTGGAGAATCTCCCTCGCCCTCGTTGAACTCCGCTTCATTCTCGGGAAAACCGAACATCGACATCAGTTTGAAGAAGGAGGCTTCGGCCTGCGCGATTAGGCGGGCTGACATAACCGATTGCGCGTCGTCCTTTCGGTGCCAGGCGGGCGACCAGTCGGCGGCGGCTGCCCGCGCACCGCCGCCCAGATCACGCAACAGCCGCTCCGTGTTTTGGATCATGAACACGACAGGCAGGTCGTCGTCGTCTATGTACTCCAGACCCTCTGATTCCTTGCTCCCCTGAAAGTTGTCCCATGGGTCCCATCTAGAACCCTCAGGCACGGACTTACCAACAACCCACGCCAACTCGTCCGCGGGCTCAAGGTGCATCATGAGCCGTCCGAAGTGGTCGAACAGAAACTCTTCGATGCGATGCACGGTGACGACATCTTCATCGATGACTCCAAGCATGAAGTCCCCGTGTGAAGCAAGGTCCTCTCGAGACGGCAAACGGCGGGCTACCTGTAGGGCCAAGAGCCGCAAGAGATAGTTCGCGCTCTCTTCGCGGGCCTCGGCGAGTTCCGCTTCAAGCGCATCGCCCTCCAGTCCCTCCTGAACCTCTTGCCGTCGAATCTCGACCAACCGGTTGACCAAGTCAGTCGTGGCTGCTTGATAGTCAGAATCAACGTCGAAGAGAATCACGCTCACATTCTGGCTTACATATTGGTCGCACCGATAGGCCAAGTGCTGCCGCACAGGGGAAACTCACTGCGCAGAGCATGGCGTCGCCCAGCGGTGCCAAGGTGGTGGTCCCGGCTAACTCGTCTCGGCTCGCGGGCTTCCGGAAGACCGGACTGGGGAGAAGGGACCGCGCCCGACGGTGCAAGGAGGCTCACCCTCCGAGTAGGCGGTGTACGTACATCCAAGTAGTGTCCACGTCATCCGGGATCGGATACAGGCCGGCTGGGACCACTTGCCACGCCACATGGAGAAGCACACAAGCCGAAGGATGCAACGACCATGAGTGACACCACACCCATTGCCATGCTCACCCACGCGGGCAAGCCCGGGCCGGTTGTGCGCGCCGCCGACCAGATCCTCACCAAGAAAGAGGGGGCCTGACTGTGCACACGAGGTTCGAAGTTCGCAGCCGGTCTGGTGACCTGCTCGGGATCTTTCCCGGTCCCATCGAAGACCACGCTGATCAGGTAAGTGCCCTTATGGCTGAGCGGCCTGGCGCGGACGTGCGTCCCGTGGTGACTCTGGACAATCCCTGTGAGGGGCACCCGGCGTATGAGGCTGACAACTGTCCCGGCTGCGGTACCGCATCGATTCTGTGACTGGCTGACTGCGAGACATGGCGAAGGCAGGAAGCGGCGGGCATGGCGTGGGAGTGACCCGCCCACGCAACGTGCGTGTGGATGACGCGCTCTGGCTGGCTGCGCTTGCCAAGGCGGAGGAGAATGGAGAGAGGGTCTCTGACGTGATCCGGCGCGCCCTCATCGAGTACACCGGCGTGAGGGGCACGACTGGCGTCACAGGACGGCGGGACAGAGCAGGGGGTTAGTGGGACCCGTCTGGCTCCTTGGCGGAAGTCTGGCCCCGTCTCGCCTTGAACGCCTCGTATCGCGCCTGAAACACGTACACGTAGTCGATGATGGCTTCCGTCAGATCGTTGGTGTCCTTGGCGTCTACAGGTGACACGCCATCGTGGACCTCGTGCGCAGCGTGGTTGCCCGCGAGACGTAGTTCGTCGGCCCACTCGTAGAGCCGCTGGTCAATCTCCCCCTGCTCCTGCAACTTTTTCAGAGCCTCGGCCAAGTTCCTGACCTTGACGCCACGATCTACGGCGAGGAGTTCCAGAGCGCGGCGATACATGATGACGCTGGCGGTGTAGGCCTTCGCCGATAGGCAAGCCCTCGCCTCTTCCAGGCATCGCCGGAGCGTGTCAGGGACAGCCGCTCCGAGGTGCCTGGGTTGTCGGGGGTAGACGGGCACCTCGTCGTCGTAGAGGTTCTCCTGGATCTCCATGCTGACTAGCAGACTTGCGTCGGAGCACTGCGAGCACTCAACCAAGCGATACCGATAGTCGGGGCCGTGACCGTAGTCGTCCACGACGTCACGGAAGTAGTGGGTAGCCAGCAACTTGCCCTGCGTGTGAGTGCCGCAGTGACGGCACAAGAAGCGGACACGCTCCACGCCCGTGCCCCAAGGATCGTCTGTCACGTTTTGCCCTTTCACTCGTGCGACAGGGTACCTAGCGGTTGCTCCGAGACGTCCGACATGGCCCCGTGTGCGCTGCCAGTGCTACCGAAGGAGGACCCTGCGACATGGCGCACCCAAGGGCGATGCCTAAGCACGGATCCCGTTGTGAGACGTGGGTGATCATGCTGCCAAGGACGAACCGGGTCAGAGCGTCTTGGATCACGACCCAGCACGCACGGCATTGAAGATGCGAGCAGCAGCCACGCCAGGGGACTCGTGCTCCCACACCCTGACGACAGCCCATCCGGCCTCCGTCAGCGCCCTGTCGTGCTCTCGGTCCCGTTCGACGTTGCGGGCGAGTTTCGGCCTCCAATAGTCAGAGTTCACATTCGGCTGAGTCCCGTGGTCCGGGCAGCAGTGCCAGTAGCATCCATCCACGAAGACAGCCACCTTCGCTCTTGTGAACACGATGTCGGGCCTCGGCTTCACGTTGCCCAGGTCAAGCCGGTAGTCCTTGCGGAAGCGGAGTCCAGTGGCGTGCAGTGCGGACCTCAGTGCCATCTCCGGCTTCGTGCCGGTACGTCGGTTGCCGCGCATCGTCGCTCGCACAGCCGGGCTAGACGCCCAAGACTCGTACCCGCTCATGACATCAAGGCTGCCATCTTCGCGATCTGACTCCGGCGCCCAGGGCGGAACTGGTATCAATACCCGCATGGGTTCCGTCGTCGTTGACCAGATCCGGTTCGATGGGGCCTTGGTTCAGGACGTTGATACCACCCTGAACACGCGCGAGAAGAACGACCTACTACTCGCTGCCTTGCCGGGGGCGACGGTCGAGATGTTCGCCGGAGAGCAGGTGGTGCGCTACCGCGATCAGGTGATCCTCAAGAAGCAGGTCACCTATCTCGGCAGACCGTGGGAGCCGTTCAAGAAGCGCATCCAGATCCCGCGTTACTGGCTGGACGTGGAGCGGGAGGGCCGTGCGGACGGTCTGATCGTCCGTTTCGTCGGGGTCTACAACTACCGAGGCGTGACAATCTTCGTTGACTTCGACCCGAGTACCTACATCCGGCGCAAGGCCAACAACTCGGCCGCGCACGTTTCGACCAACGACCTCTTCCAGGCACAGACCCTTGGGCAGTTCTCGCGCGAAGACCGCAACGGTAACCGACTCACTAGTATCCGCTTCGATGAGTTCGCTGCCTTTCTGGACGCGGGCTACGCGCCAGATCCCCGTGTGCAGGTCTTCGAGCACTTCAACGAGGAGTTCCTCACCGGCGACGAGTTCGCCGCCCTCGACGCCATCGGGGAGATGCACTCCGCGTCATGGCCAGACACGTTCCAAGGGGAGTGGCCCGGTTTCTACCTCGAACACAGGCTGGACTCGTTCCTCCGCAGTTACGACTACACCGATCTGGTCCAGTTTCAGAGGGTCAAGAAGCGCGGCATGTTCGACTACGACCTCCTGCTGCTCCGGAGCGGCATCGTGGAGTTCTACGGCGATCTAAAGTCAACCGACATCACTGTGCGCGAGTCGCCAGGCAACGACGCCGAGGACATCAGGCGGTGCGTGGCCGAGTTCGGGCGGTTCTGGTATGTGCTCTATGAGCACGAGACCCACCACGCGCGCGACCACGGTGACCTAGCCACTGTGAGGTGGAACGAGTGGCGCCGATCGGTCGGCTACGAAGCCAGGAAGGGATACGAGCCGCTCTCATACGCCCGGCGCTTCAAGCAGTCCGTCCGGTACGTATCGATGAAGATACTGGAACTCAACGAGGCGAACTTCGGTGTGGTGCTGGGCGACTTCGCTCAGGGCAGACAGCAGAGCGGTGATGCCCGCGCCCTGAAGGTCATGATCGACAAGCGCAACATCGACAACTTCCTGATCTACTCAGAGTCGGTCGAACGCTGAGGCGCTCAGGGCCTCATCGCCTCCAATACAGCGTCGGGACTTAGCGGCGCCGTCCGGACGGCATCGAAGATGCTTCGACCAGCCCGGGTCCGCTTCAGCACGTCCTCATCGCGCAACACGTGCTCCCGGAGCACATGCCAGACGGCTCCGACGTTCACGCCGTTGCCCATCTGCTTATACGTGGCAGCGTGGCGCTGCTCACCGAAGTCGAACCAGTCGGGCAGACCTTGGAGCCGTGCGGTTTCCCGGGGAGACAGGCGACGCTCTCGCGGTCCGATGATGCTTGTCTGCGTGATCGCAACCAGAGCGGGGAGGTACGTCGAACGCTTGGCGCGGATGCCTGAGGGCCGGAAGTGCATCACGGTGTCCCAGAGCCTCGGCGTGTCCTGTGCCTGCCACTCCAACTTCCGACGTGAGGGCGGGAACGCCGCGGTGTAGATGCCCCACTTCTTCGCCCAGCGATCGATCCACGGACGGTGCAGGGCGTACAGGTCGAAGTTCTTCGCCATGTGTCCCGCCTTCCACTGAGGCAGGTCAGGATCGTCCTCCATCAAGTCGCGGTACTCGGGCACGAAGCCGAACCGCTTCACAACCTTGTCGAACTCGGTCCAGGCGTCGGCCCAGATCGGGAAGCCCGGAGGTCTGCGTCCGTTCGTGGCCTCGTACCACGTCTGCACCCACTCATCCCATGCGTCGATCCACCGACGCTCGGAGTCAGTCAGGTCGCAACCGTCGATGTTGTGGGAGTCGTCCAACAGGTCTTCCAGGTGCCACTCCGCCTTCGGCTCCCAGCCATCGATGCGGTCGCTCGGCAGGGCCACGGGAAGCACCGGCAGGTCAGCGCCCACGCCGGTCGGGTCATGGGTAGCCGTGATGAACACACGCTCGCGGACCTGCGGTCGCCCGCCACGCTCAGGCGGGAGTAGGTGCGGGGAGAAGATCGCAGGGGTCTCCGAGACCCGGTAGCCCTCGTCTCGCAGTGTCTCGATGATGACCTGCCACTCGTGAGCGTGGCGCGGTCCAGCGAGGTTGCGGACGTTCTCCAGGAGAACGACCTTCGGCTTCCGCTTTGTGATGATCTGGAGGATGTTCCAGTAGAGCGTGCCTCGGGTCTCGTCCATGCCCCGCTGAGCCCCGGACTTGCTGAACGGTTGGCAAGGGAAGCCTGCGGCCAGCACTTCGTGAGCCGGGACGTTCATCACGTCCTTGTTGGCGTCCTTGGTGAGGTCACCGAGTGCCTTGTGACCCCAGTTGCGCTCGTAGACAGTCGCTGCGGCCTTGTCGATCTCGACCGCATAGACACACTCGCCTCCGTACGACTTCAACGCAGCGTGGAAGCCACCGACACCGGCGAACAGGTCGACAAAGCGGAACGCCGGTGCGGTATTGGCCATGTCAGGAGGTTATCCCGAGCGCGAGGTGACACGTGCGATCCTTCGCGTGTGTCGTTCGCTCACGTGTTCGAACTCACTCATCGGTCGAACCTTCCGGCGCGCCGCCAAGAGCCCACCCTTGGGCGCTCAGCCACGTGGGACAGGCGTGGATGCTGAGCCCGTTGGGCAGCGGATGAGGTCCGTGTCGGTCGGCTCGGGCCTATCTTCCGAGTGCCGAGGGGTCACACCCCCTACTGTGGCGTCTCGTGAGTGCCATGGAACCAGAGTCTTTCGACAACCTGCACGCACGCGCTTTGACGCTCACGGGTCGCTACGTGGGCATGACAGAACTCTTGGACTGGGTGATCTGTCGGGTTCTGCACTCCAAGTCCCCGGAGTTAGGCCGCGCACTGACGAAGCGCAAGTTGCGACGCGTCCAGGACGAAGAACGCATGCACTACTTCGTTGCCGCGGCTGCTGACGTGGGGTACTCGGGCGACCTGTCCAACGCACTGCGCATCTACGAGCGTTTGAAGCAGGCCCGAAACTTGGTCGCGCACAGCGGCAACATCACGGCCGTCCGTCAGCGAGGCCTGACGCCGCACGTCGCGTTCGTTCTGTACCAAGGAACCAAGCGAGACCTACTTCCAGATCCGTTCTTGCCCAGCACCTTCGAACGTCTCAGCAACGACTGTTCTTGGCTGAGCGAGCACGGTGTCCGGGTCCTGCACGAGTCGGGTCTCGCTGAAGTGGCCGATCTAGGCGGAACACCTCTTGAACCGGGGCGACCAGGACCCCTCCCCGACGATGGAGAACCGCTGGCGTAAGCGGCCGTGCATAGTTATGCACCCTTGCTGGCGATCCTGACACCCGCACTCAACCTCGAAGGTGGACCCCTTGTCCATCGGATACTGCTGGTCGAGCATCATGCCCGCCAGGATGGCGAACGGGTGATCGTCCAGGACGGCGTCGCTCTCCGGCTCGCCGGTGATGTGGAATCCCATGGCGCGAGTATCTCGCACATCCGGAAGCGGACGTCGGCCCGACGGATCCTCCCGCAAACCGCTCCGCGGCAGTACGGTGACCCCACCCAGGGTGGTGGAACCGGCCGAGGCTCGAGGTGGTGCCCGTGCAGCGCGTGGAGCAGCTCCGCGGCCCGATGGAGCTCGTGGAGGCCCTGCACGACCTCGACCGCCTCGACCCCCTCGACGGGTTCGGGCTCGTCCTGCGAGATGCGACCGCGGACCTGCTCGCCGCCGAGGTCGACTCCCTCCAGGTCACGCAGGCGGTCGCCGCCGTGAACGACGCCCTGACGCGGCGCCTGCTGGTCCTGGGCGAGGCGCGACTCGGCCCGCCCCCGTGCACCTACTCCTGGTTGGCCCTCGGGTCGCACGGGCGCGGTGAGCAGGTCCTCTCCAGCGACCAGGACAGCGCCCTCGCCTACGGCGGCCCCCGTCGAGGCGACGCCGATCCGGACGTCTACTTCGCAGTGCTCGCGACGACCGTCGTCGACGGGCTGGCCCGCGCCGGGATCCCCCGGTGCAGCGGCGGCTTCATGGCCACCAGCTGGCGTCGTCCGCTGGACGACTACGCCGCCTTCTTCCACCGCTGGGTGGACAGCGCCCTGCCGGCGGAGCTGTTGCGCGCGGAGGTCTTCCTCGACGTACGCCCGGTGCACGGGGACCTCGACGTCAGCCGGCTGGCCGGCATCCTGGAGGCCGGGCGCGGGCACGGGGCCTTCATGCTCCAGATGGCGCGCGCCGCCGTGGCGTTCCGCCCGCCACTGGTCATCGGCAGGCATGTGCGGACCGCGCACGGCAACCTGGACGTGAAGCGTGGCGGGACCGCCGCGATCGTGCTGCTGGCCCGGCTCTACGCCCTGGCCGCGGGCTCGGCCGCCCGGACGACGTCGCTGCGACTCGAGGCCGCGCGGGAGGCCGGCACGCTGAGCGTCTCCGGCGTGGACAGTCTGCTGGACGCCTACCGGCTGCTCACCGGGCTGCGGCTGCGCCATCAGATCGGCCAGGCCGCCGAGGGGACCACCCCCGACAACCTGGTGCCGCTGGCGGCGCTGTCCGCGACGGAACGGCAGCGTCTGCTCGCCGCGCTGCGCACCGTGCGGCGGATGCAGGCGATCACGGAGCGGCGCTACCAGACGCACACCGTGACCTGAGTGGACCTGAGTGGACCCGACTGATCCGAGGCGGCTGCGTGGACGAGGACCGGACCCCCACCCGACTGGTCGTGCTGGCCGTCGTGGGGTTCGCGCTGTTCAACTACCCGCTCCTGCGCGTGGCCGACGTACCGGTGCTGGTCCTCGGGCTCCCCGTGCTCTGGGTCTACATGTTCGTCGTCTGGACCGTGTTGATCGTGCTGGTCGCGCTCACCACGAGGAAGCGCTGAGATGGTCGACACCTGGGTCGTGATCACGGTCTCCGTGGCCTATCTCGCGCTCCTCTTCGCGATCGCCCACTATGGCGACCGACGAGCCGCCGCTGGCCGCAGCATCATCAGCAACGGCTACTTCTACGCGCTCTCGATCGCGGTCTATGCGACGTCCTGGACCTACTACGGCAGTGTCGGCAGCGCCGCGACGGGCGGGGTCGCCTGGCTGCCGATCTACCTGGGCCCGATGGTCGTGGTGACCCTGTGGTGGGTGGTCCTGCGCAAGATCATCCGGATCTGCAAGCGCGATCGGATCACCTCCCTGGCGGACTTCGTGTCCGCCCGCTACGGCAAGAGCCGGATGCTGGGCGGGCTGGTCACCGTCGTGGCCGTGGTCGGGCTGGTGCCCTACATCGCCCTGCAGCTCAAGGCCATCTCCATGTCGTTCGCCATCGTGCGGGGACCGGGGGCCTCGATCTCCGCGACGTCCGGCGTCCCCCTGGTCGAGGACACCGCTCTGTACGCCGCGGTGGCGCTGGCCGCGTTCACGATCGTGTTCGGCACCCGCCACCTCGACGCGACCGAGCGCCACGAGGGCATGGTGGCCGCGATCGCCTTCGAGTCGCTGGTCAAGCTGGTCGCCTTCCTGGCCGTGGGGGCCTGGGTCACCTGGGGCCTGTTCGACGGCTTCTCCGACATCGTGGCGCAGGCGGCCGAGAGGCCGGATCTGGAGCGCCTGCTCACCCTGAGCTCCACCACCGGCTACGGCGAGTTCTTCTGGCTGATGGTGCTGTCGATGCTGGCGTTCCTGCTGCTGCCCCGCCAATGGCAGGTGACGGTGGTGGAGAACGTCGACGAGAACCATCTGCGGACGGCCAGCTGGCTGTTCCCCGTCTATCTGGTGCTGATCAACCTCTTCGTGCTCCCGATCGCCCTCGGCGGACTCCTCGTCTTCGGCGAGGGCACGGCCGACGCCGACACGTTCGTGCTCGCCCTGCCGATGGCCGACGGGCGCGCGGGGCTGGCCCTCGTCGTGTTCCTGGGCGGGCTCTCCGCCGCGACCGGCATGGTCATCGTCGAGACGATCGCCCTGGCCACCATGGTGTCCAACTCGCTGGTGATGCCTCTGCTGCTGCGTCGGCGCGACCCCCTCCGTGGGCCGCACGACCTCGGGCGGCTGGTGCTGCGGGTGCGTCGCGTCACGATCGTCGCTCTGCTGCTGCTGGGGTTCGTCTACTTCCGGGTGGCCACCGACGCAACCGGGCTGGTCCAGATCGGACTCATCTCCTTCGCGGCCGTCGCGCAGTTCGCGCCGGCCGTCCTGCTGGGGCTCTACTGGAAAGGAGCGACCCGGAACGGCGCCGTGGCAGGGCTGCTCGCCGGTGTCGGCACGTGGGCCTACACGTTGCTGCTGCCGTCCTTCTCGGACAACGGCTGGCTGCCCTCGTCGATCCCCGAGGAGGGGCCGTTCGGACTCCGGCTGCTGGCCCCGCACGCGCTGCTGGGCCTGGACGGCATGGACCCGGTGGGCCACGCGATGTTCTGGAGCATGCTGGCCAACCTCGGCGTGCTCGTCGTCGTCTCCCTCACCGCCCGCCCCGGACCCGTGGAGCGCGTCCAGGCAGCGGTGTTCGTCGACGCCCTGCGCGGGCCGCCGGTCTCCGGACGTGACACCGCGCTGCGCCGTGGCACCGCCACCGTCGGCGCGCTGACGGGACTGCTGGAGCGCTTCGTCGGGCCCGAGGGCGCGCGGCGAGCGCTCACGTCGTACGACGCCGGCGGCACCACCACGGCCCCGTCCTCCCCTGCCGACGCGGCCCTGATCCATCATGTGGAGACGCTGCTGGCCGGCGCGGTCGGTTCGGCGTCCGCCCGCGCCCTGGTCGCGACGGTGACCTCGGAGGAGCCGCTGGGGATCGACGAGGTGATGGAGATCCTCGACGAGGCCTCCCAGGTCCGCGCCTACAGCCGAGCCCTGGAGGGCCGGTCCCGGGAGCTGAGGCGGACCACGGCCGAGCTGCGCGCAGCCAACGAGCAGCTGAGGGAGCTCGACCGCCTCAAGGACGACTTCGTCTCGACGGTGACCCACGAGCTGCGCACCCCGCTGACCTCGATCCGGGCCTTCGCGGAGATCCTCCTGGACAACCCCGACCTCGACACCGACGAGCGGCGGCGGTTCCTGCAGCCGCTCGTCGAGGAGACCGAGCGTCTCACCCGCCTGATCAACCAGGTGCTCGACCTGGCCCGACTGGAGGCGCGCGCCGCCGAGTGGAAGGTCCGACCGGTCGACCTCAGGTCGGTGGTCTCCGCCTCGACGACGAGCACCGAGAAGCTGCGCCGCCAACGCGATGTCCGGCTCGAGGTGGACGTCGCCGACGACCTCCCCCGGGTCTCCGCCGACCACGACCGGGTCGTCCAGGTGATGGTGAACCTGCTCGGCAACGCGGTGAAGTTCGCGGACCCGGAGCAGGGCGAGGTGCACGTCCGGGCGACGCGGGCCGGCGACGAGGTCCGCATCGACGTACAGGACAACGGCCCCGGCGTGCCGGACGACGATCTCGCCGTCATCTTCGACAAGTTCCGGCAGGGTGGGGACACGCACCGCGACCGTCCGGCGGGAACCGGGCTCGGGCTGCCGATCAGCCGCGAGATCATCGACCACCTGGGTGGGAGGCTGTGGGTCGAGCCGAGCACCGGGCGCGGAGCCACCTTCTCGTTCACCCTGCCCGTGGCCAGGACGGAGACCCCATGACGCACCGCATCCTGATCGTCGACGACGAGCCGAACATCGTCATCTCGCTGGAGTTCATCCTCAGGCGCAACGGCTTCGAGACCGCGGTCGCCCGCGACGGGGACGAGGCCCTCGCGGAGGTCGAGCGCTTCCGCCCGCACCTCGTGCTGCTGGATGTCATGATGCCCCGGCGCGACGGCTATGAGGTGGCGCAGACGATCCGGGCCGCGGGATGGCGGGACCTGAAGATCGTCATGCTCACGGCGAAGGGTCGCGACGCCGAGATCGCCAAGGGGCTGGCGGTCGGTGCGGACGCCTACGTCACCAAGCCGTTCTCCACCCGCGAGCTCGTCGAGCAGGTCAAGACACTGCTCGAGGAGGGATCGTGAGCGGGCCCGACCTGCGCCCGGCACCGGTCGCGGTCGCCGTCACCGCCTATGCCGTCCTGGCCGCGGTGGGTGCCATCGCCCTCCTCGGGGCCGACACGGATCCCGTCGCCGTCACCGTGCTGGGCCTGCTGGCGGCGGTCGGTCTCGCGACGGCCCTGCTCCTGCTGCTGCGTCGCCGGCGCGACGTCCTGAGCCGCTTCGCGGAGGACGTCGGCGTCATCGTCGCCGCCAACCCCGCCCATCGGCTCCCCTCCGTCGACTCCGGCCCGCTCGCCGCTGTATCGGCGGCGGTGAACAGACTCGCCGACGAGCGCGAGGTGTCGCTGCGCGCCGCCGAGGCGAGCGCCGAGGATCTGCGCCGCGAGGTCGAGTCCGAGCGCAACCGGCTGGCGGACCTGATGGCTCGACTGGGGGTGGCCGTCATCGCGTGCAACGCGGACGGGCGCATCCTGCTCTACAACGACTCGGCCCGGTCACTGGTGGCGGATCCGGCGCTCCTCGGTCTGGGCCGCACCGTCTTCGGCCTGATCGACCGCGGGCTCATCGCCCACGCCCGCCGTCGGCTCGAGGGTGGGAGCTCCGCCCACAGTGCCACCACCCTGCACCGCGGCCGGATGCTGCGCGTGCACGTCGCTCCCGTCCACGATCAGGCCGAGTCCTCCCTGAGCGGCATGGTCCTCGTGCTCGAGGACCTGACCCAGGAGGCCGGCACCGCCGACGAGCGGCGGCGGGGGCTGCGACGGCTCACCGAGGAGATCCGCGGCTCCCTGGGCAGCATCCGCGCCGCGGCCGAGACCGTCCTGGAGTTCCCCGACCTCGCCGACGCGGAGCGGCGCCGCTTCCTCGAGGTGATCGGCGAGGAGTCCGAGCGGCTCGGCAGGGGCCTGGACCAGGCCGACCTCGACCTGCACCCCCGCGACGATCGCGGGCTCGACGACATCTCCGGCGACGACCTCCTCTCCGTGATCGGCGACCGTCTGGGACGCGCCGGCGTGGCCTGTCGCGACGAGGACGCCCACGACACGGGGCCGGTGTGGCTGCACGCGGATCCGCACGCCCTGGCCGCCGTGCTGGCGTTCGTGGCCGATCGACTGGGCGCGGCCGAGTTGGGTGGGACCGAGCGGGGAGACGTCGAGCTCGCACTCTCTCTGGTCCCGGATCACGTCCGGCTCGACCTGCGGTGGGCGGGAGCCCCGCCCCAGCCGGCCACGCTCGCGGGCTGGCTCGACGAGCCCCTGGGGCAGGAGGGCACGACGACGGGAGGTCAGGTCGTCGAGCGGCACGCGGCGGAGGTCTGGGCCTCCTCGGCAGGGCCCGGCATCGCCCAGCTGAGCCTGCTGCTCCCGCGCTACGGCGACGAGGACGCTCCCCCAGGCACCGCCAGTCGAGTGGCGCCCTCCTCCGAGGGGGTCGACCTGGCGGCCTCTCCCGGCAGCCGACCTGAGTTCTACGACTTCGACCTGTTCACGTCAGTGGGTGCCGAGCAGCAGGCGACGACGTCCCTGGCTGACCTCACCTTCACCGTGCTCGACACCGAGACGACCGGTCTGGACCCTGCGGGAGGAGATCGGATCGTCTCGCTGGGCGCGGTGCGGGTGGTGAACGGCCGGGTCCTGCGTCAGGAGACGTTCGAGCAGCTGGTGAACCCGGGTCGTCGTGTCCCTGCCGCCTCGACCGCCATCCACGGCCTGACCGACGCGATGCTGGTGGACGCTCCACGGATCGAGGAGGCCCTGCCTGAGCTCGTGCGCTTCGCCGAGGACACCGTCCTGGTCGGCCACGACATCGGCTTCGACCTGCGCTTCCTGGAGGCCGCCGCCCGCTCCGCGAGCCTGGAGCTGCCGCAGCCGGCCCTCGACACGCTGCTCCTCGACACGACCCTCTTCCCCGGGCAGGGCGACCACACCCTCGAGGCGATCGCGGAGCGTCTCGGCGTCAGCGTCGTGGGACGCCACACCGCGCTCGGCGACGCACTCGTGACCGCCGACGTCCTGGTCGCGCTGCTGGGCCCCCTGCGGGAGGCCGGAGTCACTTCCCTGGATGACGCTCTGGCCGCGAGCCGACGCGCCTTCCGCACCCGGGCGAGCGGTCAGACACCCGACGCGTGAGGCTGCTCAGACGGTGGGCGAGCCGGCCGGTGACCCCTGAAGCCACAGGGTCCGAGCCACGGTCGCGGCGAGCACGCCGCCGCCGAGGGTGAGCACCAGCCCCGGACCGGGCATCCAACCGTCGAAGCCGACCAGCGACAGCAGGTGCACGATCTGCCACCCACCCAGCCCGACAGCCGCGGCCGCCAGGATCGCCGCGTGCACGGCGGACCAGCGCGGACGAGGGATCATCGCCCCAGCGATGCCGAACACCGCGGCATACATCGTCCACAGCCCAGCACCGCGGACCCCGGTCACCGAGCCCATGCCGGTGTAGATCCACGGCAGCCACGCGCCGAGGAGAACCATCAGGGCGGCGCCGAGCAGACGCTTGCCACCCGTGCCACGTCGGCGGGGCACGGCGGTCCGCACAGTGCTTGAGGTCGTCACGCGGCCCACCATAGACGGCCGCCGCCTCCTTGCCGAGAGCCTGAAGCCGGCGGACGCTGAGCGGCCATCAGCGCGCGACGAGCGGTCAGTGGCCCTCTCGGCGCCGCGAGGACCGACCGTTGGGCGACCGATTCCGACCGCCGATCCCATGAGAGTGACCGCTCACCGATTGCTGTGACCGGGGTCACTCTGTTGCCTTGACGCTCGTTCCGCGGCTCTGGTCTTCTCGTCGAAATCTCAACGATCAGGGAGCCCCCATGGATAAAGACCAGCGCCGGGCCTACTGGCGCCGCAACCTACGGCTCATGGCGATACTGCTGAGCATCTGGGCACTCGTGTCCTTCGGTGCCGGCATCATCTTCGTCGAGCCCTTGAACGAGATCAGCTTCATCGGGTATCCGCTCGGGTTCTGGTTCGCCCAACAGGGCTCGATCATCATCTTCGTGATCCTGATCGCCATCTACGTGTGGCGGATGGACAAGCTCGACGCGGAGTTCGGCGTCGACGAGTTCGAGCAGGAGGTCAACCACCCGTGAGCGACATCCAAGCCTGGACACTCGTCTTCGTCGTCCTGACCTTCAGCCTCTACATCTACATCGCCTACGCGAGCCGGGTCAGCACCACCTCCGGCTTCTATGTCGCCGGTGGCGGGATCCCCGCGCCTGCCAACGGCGCCGCCATCGCCGCAGACTGGATGAGCGCGGCGTCGTTCATCTCCATGGCCGGCATCGTCGCCTTCGCCGGCAACGGCTACGGCGGCTCGGTCTACCTCATGGGATGGACCGGCGGCTACGTCCTGCTGGCCATGCTGCTCGCGCCGTACCTGCGCAAGTTCGGCAAGTACACGATCCCCGACTTCGTCGGTGACCGCTACTCGGAGTCGGCCCGCCTGATCGCCGTCGTCTGTGCCCTGGTCGTGTCGTTCGTCTATGTCGCCGGCCAGATGGCCGGTGTCGGCGTCGTCTTCACCCGCTTCCTCGGTGTCGACCCGACGGTCGGCGTGCTCATCGGCATGGGCATCGTGTTCTTCTACGCCGTGCTCGGCGGGATGAAGGGCATCACCTGGACGCAGGTCGCGCAGTACTCCGTGCTCATCGTCGCCTACCTGATCCCGGTCGTCGCGGTGTCCGCCAAGGTGGCGGACATCCCCCTGCCGCAGATCGGCTTCGGCAAGATCCTCGACGAGCTCAACGCGCTGCAGGCCGACCTGGGCCTCGGCGAGTACACCGGCGCCTTCGCGAGCACCAACATGCTCAACATGGTGCTGATCACGGCCTCGCTGATGTTCGGCACCGCCGGGCTGCCGCACGTGATCGTCCGCTTCTACACCGCCAAGAGCGTGCGCGCGGCGCGGTTCTCCGCCCTCTGGGCGCTCTTCTTCATCTCCCTGCTCTACACGACGGCCCCCGCGGTCGCCGCGTTCAGCAAGCTCCAGATCATCAAGGACGTCGACGGGACGGCCGTCTCCGACGCGCCCTCGTGGTTCACCACCTGGGCCGACGTCGGACTGATCACCCAGGCGGACGGGAGCAAGATCTCGGAGCTGAGCGGGGACACGACGCTCAGGTTCACCGACGTGATGATCAACAACGACATCATCGTGCTGGCCTCGCCGGAGATCGGCGGCCTGCCGGCACCGATCGTGGGACTGGTGGCCGCCGGAGCTCTGGCAGCCGCTCTGTCCACGGCATCGGGCCTGCTGCTGGTCATCTCGTCGTCCGTCGCGAACGACGTCTACTACAAGAAGATCAACCCCCAGGCGACCGAGGCGAAGCAGCTGCTCGTCGGCCGCATCGCCATGGTCGGCGCGATCATCGTGGCCGGCTACCTCGGCATCAACCCGCCCGGCTTCGTCGCCCAGGTCGTGGCCCTCGCCTTCGGGCTCGCCTGTGCCAGCTTCTTCCCGGTGCTGGTCCTGGGCATCTTCTGGAAGAACTGCACCGCGGCGGGAGCCACGGCCGGCATGGTCGCCGGACTGGGCAGCACGGTGGCCTACATGGCCTGGACGATCGACATCTACGGCAACGGCGATGGTGTCTTCGGCATCGCCGAGACCGGCTTCGGGGCGATCGGCATGCTGATCAACTTCGCCGTGATGATCATCGTGTCGCAGTTCACGACCAAGCCGTCGCCCGTGATGCAGGAGCTGGTCGAGGAGATCCGCTACCCCGGCCGCTCCCAGCTGGTGGCTGCCCACGCCGAGGGTCACCTCGAGGACGTGGTGGACCCGGAGACCGGGAGACCTCGCGGCGCCGGTCACTGAGTCGACCTGCTGAACGGGCCGACCTGCTGACGGTCGACCTGCTGAACCAGAGCCCGAGTCCGACGCGATCGCTCGCGTTGGGCTCGGGCTCTGTCATGGCTACCCTCGGGCGGTGCCCCGTACCTCGCTCCGTCTCATGCTCGCCGCGTCGACCGCTGTCCTCGTGACGGCGTGCTCCACCTCCGCGCCCACCTCGACCCCGGATCCCGAGGGGGCCGAGAGCCCCAAGGCCGGTGCGCCGGGCCCGAGCGGGGACCCGGCGCTGGCATGGGGTCCCCTCGAGAGCGAGATGGAGGAGGCGCGCGCGCTCGTCGCGGACTGGACGCCCGAGCAGCTGGCCGGGCAGGTCATCGTGGGCCGCTACTTCGGCACCGACCCCGCCGAGGCCGGCCGGCTCGTGCGCCAGCTGCACCTCGCGGGCGTCTCCGTGACCGGCGAGAACGTCCTGGACGCCGACCAGGTGCGCGCGACCACACGCGCCGTCACCCGCGCCGTGGCCGCGAGCGGTCGAGACTTCCCCGCCGTCATCGGAGTCGACCAGGAGGGAGGCGTGGTCTCGCACCTGGACGGCGTGGCCACCGAGTTCCCGTCGTTCCAGACCGCCGGGGACGCGCTCGAGGTCTCCGGTCGCGCCGGCGCTCGGGCCGTGCAGGCAGCGGCCAGGACGACGTCCCTGGAGCTGCGCTCGCTCGGGTTCACCTGGGCGTTCGCCCCCGTCGCCGACGTCACCGTGGGCTCAGCCGACGTCACCATCGGGAGCCGCTCCCCCTCCTCCGACCCCCAGGTCGCGGCCCGGACGGTGACAGCCGCCGTCACGGGGTACGTCGAGGCAGGCGTCGTGTCGACCACCAAGCACTTCCCGGGCCACGGGGCCGCCGGCGAGGACAGTCATGAGACGCTGCCGCAGCTCGACGCGAGCACGGCCGAGCTGCGTGCCCAGGACCTCGTCCCCTTCGAGGCGGCGGTGCGCGCCGGGGCCCCGGCCATCATGATCGGGCACCTCGACGTACGCGCGCTGGCGCCGGGGGTGCCGTCCAGCATGGCTCCGGAGATCTACGACTGGCTGCGCGAGGACACCGGCTTCGAGGGAGTCACGATCACCGACTCCCTCGGCATGGGCGCTGTCGCGGGGCGCGAGAGGCCCGCGGTCACGGCGCTCGCCGCAGGCGCGGATCTGCTCCTCATGCCCGCCGACACCCGTCGTACCCATGCCACCGTCGTCGACGCCATCCGCAGCGGGGACGTCAGCCGCGAACGGGCCGAGGAGGCTGCGGCCAGGGTGGTCGCGCTGCAGCGCTGGCAGCAGCGCGTTGCCACCGACACGCCGCTGCCGGCCGACCCGAGCGCCCTGGCAGCCGAGGCGGCGCAGGCCCTCGTGGACGCGGCCGCCGGTCGCTAGAGCGACGGACGGGTCAGTCGTCGGCCTTGACCGCCAGCACCGGGCAGTGCGAGTCCAGCAGCACGCGCTGGGCGTTGCTGCCGAGGATCAGCTTGCCGATCGGAGAACGCCGGCGCAGGCCGATCACGATGAGCTGGGCCTCGTTGGCCTCGGCGATGCTGATCAGGTCCTCGGCCGGCTCGAAGCCGCGCACCAGCTGGCGCACGTCGTACTCGACGCCGGAGGCGTCCAGGCGGGTGCGGACCGACTCGAGCTCGGTCTCCACCTCCTGGGCGGCCTCACGGTCGAAGTCATGCCCACCCCGGTGTGAGTTGACCACCACGAGCTTGAGACCACGCAGCTGCGCCTCGCTGATCGCCCTGTCCAGTGCGGCTTCACCCTCGGGCTTGGGCACGTAACCCACGACCACGGTTCCCATGAACCCTCCTCCTACGAGACAGCCGGCGTCTCGAAGCGGACGCCGTGGGCACCGTAGCCGATCCTGGCCCGCTGCGGGATGGTTGTGGACGACTCTGGGCAGCGCGCACGGAATTCCGGCAGGCTTCCCGGGTGGACACGCCGCTTCTCCCCCACGCAGCAGGCTCGAGCCTCGGCGCCCGCCGCGCGGACGCCGTCCTGCGCGAGCCGGTGTCCCGACAGGACTGTGCCCGGTGGCGCACAGCGGTGCTCGACCTCACCGTGGCGACCCGCGGCCTGCGCCGGTTCCCCTCCGCTGTGCACGCCGGGGTCCCGGGCGCACACGAGGACGCGTTCGTCGCACCGGCGACCGCGGATCTCGACGCGGCGCTGCAAACCGATCTGGTGGTGGCCCTGCTCGACCGCGCGCTGCTCCACACGCCGACGCCCGGGCTGTGGCTCACACGCCCTGGGGAGCTGGCACTGCACGACGAGGACGTCGCCTGGCTGACCGCGACGCAGAGTGCGGCCCGCGAGTGCCACCTGGCGCTCTCCTTCGTCATCGTCACGCGGCGCGGCTGGCGCGACCCCCGCAGCGGCGTACGACGGGAGTGGCTCCGCCTGCGCCAGCGGTGACCTAGGTCCAGGTGTGCACCGGCTCGTTGGTGTGCATCAGCTCCCGGTAGTCGCACAGCGTGGCGCGCAGCGCGTCGTAGCGATCAACACCCGCGCCCTGGGCGCGCATCCGCTGCACGAACCACTCCGCACCGTTGGTGGTGAGCAGGCATCGCTGCTCGATGATCCCGAGCAGCCGGTCCCGCTCGGACGCCTCCACGCCCCACGACTCGAGACCCTGGTGCGCCATCGGCAGCAGCCGACGCAGGGTCAGCTCGGTGGCACTGACCTGCCCGACGCCCGGCCAGTACACCTGGGCATCGATGCCCTGCCGCGCCGCGACGTGGAAGTTCTCCTCGGCCGCACTGAAGGACATCTGCGACCACAAAGGCCGCTCCCCCTCGGCGAGAGCACGCACCAAGCCGAAGTAGAAGGCCGCGTTGGCGATCGTGTCCACGATCGTCGGTCCTGCTGCCAGCACCCTGTTCTCCACCCGCAGGTGCGGGACACCGTTCGCGACGTCGTAGACCGGCCGGTTCCACCGATAGACCGTGCCGTTGTGGAGCCGCAGCTCGGACAGCTGGGGGGTGCCGCCCTCCTCCAGGACCTGCAGCGGGTCCTCCTCGGCGGTGACCGGGAGCAGCGCCGGGAAGAACCGGACGTTCTCCTCGAACAGGTCGAAGACCGACGTGATCCAGCGCTCGCCGAACCACACCCGCGGACGCACCCCCTGGGCCTTGAGCTCCTCGCTGCGCGTCTCCGTGGCCTGCTCGAACAACGGGATCCGCGTCTCGCGCCACAGCTCCTTGCCCAGGAGATAGGGCGAGTTGGCGCCGATCGCGAGCTGGACGGAGGCGATCGCCTGGGAGGCGTTCCAGTAGGCCGCGAACTGGTCAGGTGAGGTCTGCACATGGAACTGGGTGCTGGTGCAGGCGGCCTCCGGCATGATCGTCTCCGATGTGGTGCGCAGCCGCTCCGTCCCGGCGATCGAGATCTCGATGTCCTCTCCCCGAGCGTCCAGGATCTGGTCGCTGAGCAGACGGTAGCGGGGGTTCGCACTCAGCGAGGCCGGCCCCATGTGCCCCTCGGCGAGGGTCGGCAGGATGCCGATCATCACGAGGTGCGCGCCGACGGACGCCGACCGACTCTCCGCCGCGTTGAGGCTGGTGCGCAGATGCGTCTCGAGGGCCGCGAGCCCGCCCTCCCTGAGCCGAGCCGGGGGCACGTTGATCTCGACGTTGAACTGGCCGAGCTCGGTCTGGAACTCAGGATCCGCGATCGCCTCGAGCGCCTCCGCGTTCTTCAGGGCCGGGTCGCCTGCCTCGTCGACGAGGTTCAGCTCCACCTCGAGCCCGGTCATCGGGTCGTCGGTGTCGAACCGCTCCTCGCGCAGCATCCGGGCGAACACATCCAGACAGCGCCGGACCTTCGCCCGGTGCCGGGTGCGGTCGGTGCGGGAGAACTCCTGCGCTTCCACCTCTTCGCCCATGACGAGACTCTAGTCAGACCACGACGACTCGGTGCGCCACACCAGGTCGTCGACGACGGCTGACAGGTCTCCTCCGCGCTCGAACGCGGACCGTTGCCGCACAGCTCCACCCGCGACCAGCACGCGCTCGACGCCGGCTTCGACGGTCGCGACGTCCCCTGCCTCCTCCAGTGCCGGCCGGACTGTCCGGACCAACGACTCGAGGACCTCGCGAGCGGGCCGCAACTCGCGCTCCAGCGGGTGCACGAGGGCCTCGGCCAGCCCGTGCTTCGACGCCCGCCAGTGCGCGGCGCGGAGCAGGTCGCTGCGCCACTGCGGAGGTGTCTGCCCCTCGCGCCACTCCCGAGCCGCCGTCTCCACGAGCGCCCGGGTGAGACCAGCGACCAGGACGGTGTCCTGCGGATCCGTGCACACGTCTGCCACCCGGATCTCGACGGTGGGGTGGGCAGCGCTGAGCCGGGCGTCGAAGTAGAGCATCCCGGCGTCGAGCGCGGCCCCGAACTCCTGGAGGGTGGCCGCGACCTCCCGGTAGCGGTCCACGCTGCCGAAGGGCTCGGCGGCTCCGGCCGTCGGCCAGCGCCCCCAGACCTGGGCGCGCCACGAGGCGTAGCCGCTGTCCGTGCCGTCCGCATAGGGCGAGTTCGCGCTCACTGCCAGCAGCACCGGGAGCCAGGGGCGGATCCGGTCGATGACCGCCACGCCCTCCTCGTCGGACTCCACCGCCACGTGGACGTGCATGCCGCAGGTGCCGCCGGTGCGGCCCACTCCCCCGAAGGTGTCCACGATCGACCGGTAGCGGTCGTCGGGGGTCACGCGGGCCGGTCCGTCGTTGAACGGGAGCGTCGCGGCCGCCACCGCGGCAGCGCCCGCAGCACGCGCGGCCTCGCCGGCCGTCCGACGCGCGACGACCACCTGCCGCAGGCCCTCGTCGAGGTCGATGACCGGATCGGTGTGCGTCTCGAGCATGTGCAGGAAGAGCTCCTGGTCGAGCTCGGCCGACGCGTCGAGGCTCCCGGGCGTGGGCTGGCCGCCTCGCTGCTCCCGGCGGTGCTTCATCACCTGGTGCGACCGCGACGTGATCTCCCGCGTCTGCGGGTCGACCAGAAGAAGCTCCTCCTCGATGCCCAGGGTGCGTGTCATGGGCAGCCCGTACCCACGTGGGGAGCCGGCAAGCGCGGGTCTCAGGCTGGATCGAAGGACGCCGGCTCGTCGCGGTCGGGCGGCTCCCATGACGACGGCGAGATGGCGTGCGTCAGTGCGGAGGCGACGTAGTCGGCCAGCACGTAGTCGGGCTCCACCTCGACGCACCGGTCCACGGCACACCAGGCCAGGGCGCCGTTCCCCGCCAGCCAGGCCGCGAACGCCAGCAGCGCAGCGGGGGCCGCGACGAGCGCCTCGGGCGCCCGCCGCAGCAGGTCCCTCCAGAGCTCGACGTGCGCCACGGCGTCCTCTCGCGTGATCAGGCCCCAGGCGATGTCGCGCAGCTCGATCTCGCGCACGGCGGCGAGGATGCGCGCCGCCTCACGGTCGTCGGGGCGCGGCTGGAGGTCGGGCTGACGGACGGGCTGGCGGTCGAGGTGGCGGTCGATATGGCGGAGCAGCGTGGCCTGCAGCCAGGCGCCCTCGGCGGCCAGCTGGCCGGGCTCGCCGAGACGCTCGATCCCGGCCAGAGCCGCCATCAGCGGGGCGCTGCTCACCACCCGACCGGGGGCGAGCGTCGCGGCCAGCTCCTCGCGAGAGCCATGGGTCACCTGGCCGTCGAGCACCGAGCGAGCACGGAAGGGGTGGGCCGAGACGTCGTAGGGGATGCCGTCATAGGTCATCGCCGGCCGGCCGGGCAGCAGGGGAAACCAGCACCGCCCGTCGGCGCGGAGCACGTCGAGCACCTCGATGCCCGCCCGGGTGAACCGTCGACACAGCAGCTGGGTGGTCCTGGCCGCGACGGAGGCATCCTCGGTGTACAGGACGAACACCACGCGCGGCAGACCGTGCTGACGGACCGGCTGGAGCAGCGCCGCGACGACCTGCTCCAGCTCCTGGGGCCTGCCGGCGGGCGGGAGATCCACCCGGGCGTGGAAGGGACGCGGTGCGGGATCGCTGGGCTGCCGGGGCGCTCCCGCGAAGGTCATCATCACGACTGACTGCCGGGGCACGAAGCCGAGGACGACGGGGACCAGCGCGAGCAGGTCGTCGGGTGTGCGGGCGGTGTAGCGGGTCGGTGTGGTCATGAGGGAGCCCTGCCCGCGCCAGGACCCGTCCCACCTGCCGATCGCTCGGCTGTGGAGAACCCGGGTGCACCGCCGGCCTGTGGACGCTGGTGGGGCCATTCGCTGCTGTCGGAGGCTCCGGGTAGTTTGCGCCCATGGCTGGTGTGCGGAGTTCGTGATGCGTCGGGAGGCCTCTGTCCTGCACCTCGACCTCGACGCGTTCTTCGCCTCGGTCGAGCAGCGCGACAAGCCCTCGCTGCGGGGCAAGCCCGTCGTCGTGGGCGGTGTGGGTGGCCGTGGGGTGGTGGCCACTGCCTCCTACGAAGCCCGGCGCTTCGGGGTCCGCTCGGCGATGAGCACGCGCGAGGCCCGGTCCCGCTGTCCACACGCGGCCTACCTGAGCGGGCGCTTCCACGCCTACCGGGCGACCAGCGAGACCGTGATGAGCCTGCTGCGCTCGGTCTCGCCCCTGGTCGAGCCGCTGTCGCTCGACGAGGCGTTCGTCGACCTCGCGCGAGCCGACCTGCGCGACTGCGACGTCGCGACGGTCACCGCACTCGGCGAGGAGCTGCGCGAACGGGTCCGCGAGGCCACGGGCGGCGTCACCGCGTCGGTGGGGATCGCCAGCTCCAAGCTCGTCGCGAAGATCGCGAGCGACCTGGACAAGCCCGACGGGCTCGTGGTCGTGCCCCCCGGCACCGAGCAGGAGCTGCTGCGTCCGATGCACGTCCGGGTGATCCCGGGTGTCGGCCCCGCGACCGTGGAGCGACTGCGCCGCATCGGCGTCCACACCGTCGCCGACCTCGAGCAGCTCCCCCTCGACGAGCTGGTCCGGGTCCTCGGCAACGCCCACGGCCACGGGCTCTTCGCGATGGCCCGGGCCCGCGACGATCGTCCGGTGACCGCCGACCGCGAGGCCAAGTCGGTCAGCGTCGAGGGCACCTACGACACCGATCTCACCGACCGCCGGCTGATGGAGGGCCTGATCACCCGCCAGGCCGGTGACGTGGCCACCCGGCTGCGCAAGCACGGACTCTCGGGCCGCACGGTCTCGATCAAGGTGCGCCTGCACGACTTCACGACGCTGAGCCGGTCCTCGACGCTCGCGTCCCCCACGGACAGCGCTGTGGTCGTCGCCCGCACCGCCCGGGGGCTGCTGGCGGACCTCGACGTCTCGGACGGCGTGCGGCTGCTCGGAGTCGGCGTCTCCGGCCTCGCCGACTGGGTGCAGGAGGACCTCTTCGCAGACACCGAGGAGGACGAGGACCAGGTCGACGAGATCGTGCTGCCCGACACCTCCCGCCAGCAGCAGACCTGGGCCCCGGGGATGGACGTGGTGCACGCCGTCCACGGCGCGGGCTGGGTCTGGGGCTCGGGGCGGGGCGTCGTGACCGTGCGCTTCGAGAGCGCCGACACGGGGCCGGGACCGGTCCGGTCCTTCCGCGCCGACGACCCCGAGCTCGTCGTCTGGCGTCCGCCGGAGCCGGGCGAGGCCGCCCCCTCCCCCGGCGAGGTGGCCGAGGTGGCCAAGGTGGCCGACGGCGAGTGAGCCGGACGGGGCACACGTCGTTATCGTCTCGGGCATGGAGTCCAACCCCACCGACCAGCTCACCGACGCGGCACCCGTCGCCGACCGACGCCCGGTCGAGACCACCCATCACGGAGAGACGCGCGTCGACGACTACGAGTGGCTGCGCGACAAGGACTCCCCGGAGGTCACGGCCCACCTCGAGGCCGAGAACGCCTGGACCGAGCGTCGTACCGCCCACCTCGCGGACCTGCGCCAGTCGATCTTCGAGGAGATCCGCTCCCGGACCCTCGAGACCGACCTCTCGGTCCCGACCCGCAAGCGCGGCTACTGGTACTACGGCCGCTCCTTCGAGGGCAAGGAGTACGGCGCGAGCTGCCGGGTGCCGGTCGGCGCCGACGACGAGTGGACCCCGCCGCGGCCGGTGGAGGACTGCGCGCCCGACCAGCCTGCCCTCCCGGGCGAGGAGCGGCTGCTGGACCTCAACGAGCTGGCCGAGGGACATGAGTTCTTCTCCCTCGGAGGCTCCGCGATCAGCCCCGACGCCACCCTGATCGCCTGGTCGACCGACACCGTCGGGGATGAGCGCTACACGGTGCGGGTCAAGGAGATCGCCACCGGCGAGCTGCTGCCCGACCAGATCGACGGCGTCCTGGGTGGCGTCACCTGGTCGCGCGACGGGCAGGACCTCTACTACACGACGATCGACGACTCCTGGCGCGCCGACAAGATCTGGCGCCACCGGCTCGGCAGCACGCAGGCCGAGGACGAGCTGGTCCACCACGAGACGGACGGCCGGTTCTGGGTCGGCATCGGCCGCACCCGCACCGATCGCTTCCTGATGATCGCGTCGGGATCGAAGACCACCTCGGAGTACCGCTACCTCGACACCGAGCAGCCGGAGCTGGGCTTCCAGGTCTTCGCGGAGCGTCGGGAGGGGCTGGAGTACTCCCTGGAGCACGCCGTGATCGCCGGTGAGGACGTCTTCCTGGTGACGCACAACCTGACCGGCCCCGACTTCGAGCTCGGCCTCGCCCCGGTGCGTCCGACGGCGCCCGAGGCGTGGACTCCGCTCATCCCCCACGACGCGGCCACCCGGCTCGAGGACGTCGACGCCTTCGCCGGGCACCTGGTCGTCCACCAGCGCAGCGAGGGGCTCACCCAGCTGCGCATCATCGAGCTCGACGACGCCGCGCCCCAGGGGCTGGGCGAGGACTACCTCATCGAGTTCGACGAGCCCGTCTACACCGTCGGGTCGGGCGGCAACCCCAACTTCGAGCAGCCGACGGTGCGCCTGGGCTACACGACGATGGCCGTGCCTCCCTCGGTCTACGACTACGACGTGCGCGACCGCAGCCTCAACCTGCTGCGCCGTACGCCGGTGCTCGGGGGCTACGACCCGGCCGACTACGAGGAGCACCGGCTCTGGGCCGAGGCCGAGGACGGCGCCCGGGTGCCGATCTCCCTGGTCTGCCGGCGCGGCGCGCGCGAGCAGGGACCGGTCCCGGTGCTGCTCTACGGCTACGGCGCCTACGAGCACTCCATCGACCCGTACTTCTCGATCGGCCGGCTGTCCCTGCTCGACCGGGGCGCGGCCTTCGCCATCGCGCACGTGCGCGGCGGCGGCGAGATGGGCCGCGGCTGGTACGACGACGGCAAGATGCTGCGCAAGCAGAACACCTTCGGTGACTTCATCGCCTGCGCGCGCCACCTGGTCGACACCGGGTGGACCACGCCCGAGCGGATGATCGCCGAGGGCGGCAGCGCCGGCGGCCTGCTGATGGGCGCGGTGGCCAACCAGGCGCCGGAGCTCTTCGGCGGCATCGTCGCCAGCGTCCCCTTCGTCGACGCGCTCACGAGCATGCTCGACTCGGCGCTCCCCCTCACCGTCACGGAGTACGACGAGTGGGGCAACCCGGAGGCCGACGCGGAGACCTACGCCTACATGCGCGGCTACGCGCCGTACGACAACGTGGCGGCGATCGACTATCCGCCGATCCTCGCGGAGACCTCGATCAACGACACCCGGGTGCTCTACGTCGAGCCGGCCAAGTGGATCGCGCGGCTGCGGGCGACCGCGACGGGCCGGCGCGACTTCCTGCTGCGCACCGAGATGAGCGCGGGTCACGGCGGCGTCTCGGGCCGCTACAAGTCCTGGCACGACCGGGCGTTCTCGCTGGCCTGGATCCTCGACCGGATGGGGCTGGCCGAGCGCTGAGAGGCGTTCGCACCCCTGCTCGAAACCCGCGCGGGCCCTGAGAAGTCCCTGAGAACCAGGCGTGCAGGCAACTCTCGGGCAAACCCACTCGTCAATACCGGGTGTAGGCAGCACCAATCCGGGAATCGACCCGGTGACGGATGAGTTGCAGAGAGTGTGAGTTTCCCGCGGCGCGGGTACTCACCCGACGAGGAGGCTCCCATGGCAACCAGCACTGCAACACGGGCAACCGGAGCGCGCGAGATCGAGGGTCGCGACAGCGTCGGTCTGTACCTGGACGAGATCGCCCGCACCCCCCTGCTCGACGCGGTCACCGAGGTCGACCTGTCCAAGACGATCGAGGCCGGTCTGCTCGCCGAGCACCTCCTGAAGGAGGGCCGAGTGGGTCGTCGCAAGGGCGGCGCGCCGATGTCGGCCACCCAGGAGGAGCTCGAGTGGATCGCGGAGGAGGGCCGCAAGGCCGTCCAGACGTTCATCACCGCCAACCTGCGGCTCGTGGTGTCGATCGCCCGCAAGTACGGCCGGGCCCAGATGCCGATGCTCGACCTGATCCAGGAGGGCAACACCGGCCTGATCCGCGCGGTCGAGAAGTTCGACTACGCCAAGGGCTACAAGTTCTCCACCTATGCCACCTGGTGGGTGCGTCAGGCGATCACCCGCGGCATCGCCCAGCAGGCGCGCGTGGTCCGGCTGCCCGTCCACGTGGTCGAGGAGCTCAACCAGGTGGGCGGTGCCCGCCGCACGCTGGAGCGCCAGCTCGGCCGCGACCCGGAGCCCCACGAGATCGCCGAGGAGCTCGGCATGGAGGTGGACCGCGTCCTCGACCTGATGGCCTGGGGTCGCGAGCACGTCAGCCTCGACACACCCGTCGACGAGGACGGCGACACCTCGCTCGGTGACCTGATGGCGCAGGAGACCACGCCGAGCCCCGACCTCGAGGTGCTCGACACCGAGGCCCGCGACCGGCTGAACCGGCTGGTGGAGCTGCTCGACGAGCGCGCCGCCGACATCATCCGCTCGCGCTACGGCCTGGTCGACGGACGCCAGCACAAGCTGGCCGACATCGGCGCCCGGCACGGCATCTCCGCCGAGCGGGTCCGTCAGCTCGAGCGCGAGGCCCTGCAGAAGCTGCGCGGTTTCGCCGACCCGGACCTCGCTGCCTGAGCCTCGCTCAGCTCGTCCGTCGCAGACTCTCGAAGACCTCCGTCACACGCTGACGGAGGTCTTCGAGCGTCCCGGTGTTGTCGATGAGGTACGTCGCGACCGCGCGCCGCTGCTCACGCGTCGCCTGAGCCGCGATCCGAGCGCGCGCGTCCGCCTCCGGCATCTCGCGCAGCTCCACCATCCGGTCCACCTGCACCTGCTCGGGGACGTCGACGACCACGACCGCGTCGAAGGTGGCGGCCATCCCGCTCTCGGCGAGCAGCGGGATGTCGTGCACGACCACGGCGTCCGGTGGGGCGCTCGCCTCGATCTCGGCGCTGAGGTCACGCACCCGAGGATGGATGATCCCCTCCAGGACGCGTCGCTGCTGCTCGTCGGCGAAGACGATGGCGCCGACGGCGGGACGGTCGAGCGCGCCGTCCGCGGTGAGGACGCCCTCGCCGAAGGCCGCCACGACCTCGGCCAGGCCGTCGCTGCCCGGGGCGACCGCCTCCCGGGCCAGCTGGTCGGCGTCGATCACCACCGCGCCCAGCGCGCGCAGGATCTGCGACACCGTGCTCTTGCCCGACGCGATGCCGCCGGTGAGTCCCACTCGAATCGTCATGCCCGGCAGTATCCCAACCCGGCCCCGGCCCCGGAGACCCGGTTGAGAGGATGTCGCCATGGATGAACAGGCCTCCCCGCAGATGCTCGCGCCGGGCGACCGGGTGGCGCTGCTGCTGCCGGGGTCGGTGGAGTACGTCGAGCTGGTGATCGCCCTGCTGGCGGTCGGCGTGTTTTCGGTCCCGCTCGACCCCAAGCTCACGACGTACGAGCGGGAGCGGGTGCTGGCCGATCTGCGTCCGCGCCTGATCGTCGACACCCCCGACCTGCTGGCCTCGCTGCTGGTGGCGACCCACGACGCGGCTCCGGCGGCACGGCTGCCCCTGGGCCGCCCGATGCACGTCACGAGCGGCACCACCGGCACGCCGAAGGCGGTCGACTCGGGGCTCCTGAGCGAGGACGCGGCACGCGCCCTGGTGGCCGAGGAGCGCGAGCTGTGGGGGTTCGGCGCCGACGACGTCAATCTCGTGCTCAGCCCGCTGCACCACTCCGCTCCGCTGCGCTTCGCGATGGGCACCCTTCTGGCCGGTGGACGCGTGGTGGTGCCGGGACCGTTCGACGCGGTCCGGATCACCGAGTCCATCGCGACCGAGCGGCCGACGACGATGTTCTGCGTCCCGGCCCACCTGCAGCGGCTCTTCGCACACTGGGACGAGGCCGGCGTGCCCGACCTGTCCTGCTTCCGGCTGGTCGCGCACGCCGGGGCGCCCTGCCCGCCGGCGATCAAGCGGCGCCTGATCGAACTCTTCCCCGACGACACCACGTGGGAGTTCTACGGATCGACCGAGGGTCAGTTCACCGCCTGCCGCAGCGAGGAGTGGATCGAGCGACCCGGCACCGTCGGCCGCGCCCGACCGGGCCGGGCCCTCACCCTCGACGACGACGGCACGATCTGGTGCGTGGTCCCCGAACACGCCCGCTTCAGCTATCTCGACGCTCCGGAGAAGACCGCCGCCGCCTGGCGCACCACTGCCGAGGGCGCGGCCTTCTCGGTCGGGGACCTGGGCCGGCTGGACGACGACGGCTACCTCTGGCTCGACGGGCGCCGCGAGGACCTGATCATCACCGGTGGCGTCAACGTCTACCCCCTCGAGGTGGAGAACGCCCTGCGCGAGCTCGCCGGGGTCGACGACGTCGCCGTGTACGGCGTACCCGACGAGGTCTGGGGCCACCGCGTCTGCGCCGCCGTCGTCGGCGCTGTCACGCCAGCCGAGCTCGACGCCTGGGCGCGCGAGCGGCTGGCCCCCGCCAAGCGGCCGAAGGAGTTCCACCTCATCGGCGACCTGCCGCGCACCGCCACCGGCAAGGTGCGCCGGCTCGAGCTGGCCGACACGGTGGGTGGGGCCTGACCCGGGTGTCCGCTCCCCGGTCGACCGGAGCGCGCCCGGCTCAGCCCACCACGAACCGCGCGTCCACGGCGGCGGAGACCGCGATGTCCTGGGGGGTGAAGTCGAGCTCCGTCCCGCCACCGGCCGAGCCACGCGTGCTCATCGCGGCGCTCGCCCCCGAGCTCGGATGCAGCCCCTCTCCGAGCATGCCGGCGTCGGCGATGGCCACCACCGCCACCCGACCGAGATCCAGCGCGTCGGCATAGGACTGCGCCTTGGCGGCCGCGTCCCGCACAGCGGCGGTCCGCGCCCGGCCGCCCAGCTCGACGCGCCGCGCCTCCGTGAGCGCCCAGTCGATGCCCTCGACGCTCACCCCCGTGATCTCGACCATCGCGCCCACCCACCGACCGAGCGCGGCGAAGTCCTTGAACTTGGCCTCGAAGCCGGTCTGCGCATGGTGCACGATCGGCAGCTGCTTGCCGTCCTGGTTCCAAGGTCGCCGGGCCCAGGTCCGCACCTGGTCGCTGGCCCACCAGGTGACGGGCCCCGCCTCCGGGTCGTTCAGCGGGGCGAGCGCGGCGGACACGGCGGCGGAGGCCTCTGCCACCCCCTGGAAGACCTGCTGCGCGGACGCCCCTTCGAGGCCGACGCGCAGGCGGACCGTGGCCCGCTCGGGGGATCGGTGGGAGGTGTGGCTTCCGCGGACCGTGATGACGGTGTCGGGCATGGGTTCCTCTCGGGGCGGCTCCCCCGACCTCGTCGGCGGGACCCGGTTTCGTCAGGCGGGGCTCTGGAAGGACCGACGATAGTGCTGCGGGCTCACCCCGCGGACCCGGGAGAAGTGGTGGCGCAGTGCGGCCGCGTTGCCGAAGCCCACCTCGCCCGCCACCCACTCGACGGGGTGGTCGGTGGCCTCGAGCAGCTCCTCCGCGGCCTGGACCCGCTGCGCGACGACCCAGCTGTGCGGCGTGGTGCCGGTCTCGGCGCGGAACCGTCGCGCGAACGTGCGCGCCGACATGTGGGTGCGCCGGGCCAGCGCCTCCACGCTGAGATCGTCGGTGAGGTTCTCCACCATCCAGGTCAGCAGGGGACCGAGGGTCTCGGCGTCACAGTCCGGCACGGCACGGGCGATGAACTGCGCCTGTCCCCCGTCGCGGTGCGGCGGCACCACCATCCTGCGCGCCGTCGTGGCCGCGGTCCGGGCCCCGAACTGCTGGCGCATCAGGTGCAGCGCCGCATCCAGGCCCGCCGCTGACCCGGCACCCGTCACGACGCGGCCGTCCTGGACGTAGAGGACGTCCTCGTCGACGTGGGCCAGCGGATAGCGCTCCACGAGCGCGGGGACGTGGCGCCAGTGCGTGGTGCAGCGGCGGCCGTCGAGGAGCCCCGCCTCACCGAGCACGAAGGCGCCCGTGCAGTGCGCCAGCACCAGCGCGCCGCGCGCATGGGCGGCTTGCAGCAGCTCGACGACCCCGGGCGAGGGCTCCAGGAAGTCGCGCTTGGGCGAGACACAGACCAGGTCGGCGTCGGCCGCGGCCTCCAGGCCGTTCTCGACGTGCAGGTCGAACCCCGAGGCCCCCCGCACCCGCCCCGGTCGGGGCGTGGCGACCACGAAGTCGAAGACCGGGTTGTCGTCGTCGGGGTGGTAGGGCTCGGCCCACACCTCGCACATGGTCCCCAGACCGAAGGGCTCCGCCCCGTCCTGCACCACCACCGCCACCTTGCGCACGTGCGGAGTCTGCCCCGTCGATGGCAGGAAATCAACGAACCCTGGCATCACTGCCACTCGTGGCAGGATTCAGATGGGCGCAGTATTTCTGCCATGATCCTCCTACTGCTCCTGCTGACCCTGTCCCTCCTCACCGCGATCGCCGTGCTCGCCGCCGCGCACGTCGTACGACGCGACAGCCGCGGGTGGCAGCAACCGCCCGGGTCCCATCCCCTCGAGAGCCGGCGGGACGCGCTGGCACGGCGGTGAGACCTCAGCGTGCGCCCGGCGCCAGCATCCGGCGCAGCTCGCGCTTGAGGACCTTGTGGCTCGGCCCCAGCGGCAGCTCGTCGACCACCTCGACCAGGCGCGGGTACTTGTGGCCGGCGAGACGCTCCTTGGCCCACGCCCGCAGCTCGTCCGCGTCGATGCTCGTGCCGGGCAGCGGCACGACGACGGCGCAGACCTCCTCGCCGCGCTCGGGGTCGGGCAGCCCGATCACCGCCACCTGCGCCACGTCGGGATGGCGCGCGAGCACCTCCTCGACCTCTCGGGGGTAGACGTTGAACCCGCCGCGGATGATCAGGTCCTTCTTGCGGTCCACGATCTCGACGAACCCGTCGGCGTCCTTGCGGCCGATGTCACCGGTGCGGAACCAGCCGTCGATCACGGCCGCGGCGGTGGCGCTCGGATCGTCCAGATAGCCCGCGAACACGTTGTGACCGCGGACGACGATCTCCCCCAGCTCGCCGGTCTCCAGCAGCTCGATGCGATCGTCGACGTCCGCCTCGGCGATCTCGACCTCGACGCCCCAGATCGGATGTCCGACGGTGCCCGCGCGGGTGCCGAACCACGGCTGGTTGACGGTGGCCGTCGGCGAGGTCTCCGACAGCCCGTACCCCTCGAAGACCCGGGTCGCGAACACCTTCTCGAACTCCTCGAGGACCGCGACCGGCAGCGAGGCGCCCCCGGACACGCAGTCGCGCAGCCGTGGCAGCTCGCCGGTCGCGTCGCGCGCGGCCTGCAGCAGCTGGACGTACATCGTCGGCACTCCGAAGAACAGCGTCGCCTGCTCGCGCACCATCAGCTCGATGGCCGTCGCCGCGTCGAAGCGCGGCTGCAGCAGCAGCGTCGCCCCCACCCGGAAGGTCGAGTTCATCGACACCGACTGGCCGAAGGTGTGGAACAGCGGCAGGCAGCCCATCACCACGTCGTCGCGCAGGAACGGGTTGGCGTCGAATGCGTTGGCGGTCGCGTTGAGCACCAGATTGAGGTGGGTGAGCACCGCGCCCTTGGCTCGGCCGGTGGTCCCGGAGGTGTAGAAGATCACCGCCGGGTCCTCGGCCTCGCGCGGCGCGGCGGCCCGCAGCGGCTCGTGCGCGTCGCCCAGCCCCTCGACGCCGAGCGCGGGCACCCCCGCCGAGGTCGCCGCCGCGGCGGCGACCTCGGCGAAGGTGCCGTGGTGCAGGACCAGCGTGGCCTGGGAGTGCCCCACCAGGTACGCCGCCTCCTCGGCGCCGAGCAGCGTCGGGATCGGGACGACCACTCCCCCGGCCGCGAGGATGCCGTAGTAGGCCCGCACGAAGTCCACGACGTTCGGCGCCATCAGCGCGACCCGGGCACCCGGTCCGACCCCCTGCTCCACCAGCGCAGTCCCGCAGCGCCTGGCCTCCGCCCACAGCGTCGCGTAGTCGACCCGCTGCTCACCTTCCACCACGGCGGTGTGGTGCGGCGTACGGCGGGCGGGCTCGGCGAGGACGGAGGCCAGGCTCAGCAGGGTCATGGTGAGATCCGATGATCGTGAGGGGGCGGGTCGGCTCTTGGTGCGGGTCGACTACTCGGGCAGACCGCTCTCCGGCGGCGCGTCCCCGGCGGCCGACTCGTCCTCGGTGATCTCGGCGTCGCCGATGTCGGTGATCATCACGGGCGTCAGCGGGTCGGCCTTGCCGCCCTTGAGCTCCACGACCGACATGCCGGAGATGCCCAGGTGGCTGTCCTCGGAGTAGCGGAAGGGGGCCAGCGCCGGCCCGACGAAGTCGCTGCCGCCCTCCTCGAGGGCCTCCACGATGCCCTCGCGGGTGAGGTCGTCGCCCGCCTCCTGGAGGGCCTGGACGAACGTGTAGGCCTGTGCCATCCCGTAGATCACGTAGTTGGTGAGCTCACCCTCGCCGTGCTCGTCCCAGACCTTCTGCCACAGCTGGACCCACGGGTCCTCCGGAGCGTCGACGCCGGGCATGTACTCGGTGGTCATCACGCCGTCGAGCAGGCTGGCGCTGTTCTCGACCGCGCCCTCGGAGAAACGCGCGAGCAGGGAGCCGACGAGCGCCGGGTCCGAGCCGACGTTGCTGTAGAACCACTGCGGGGTGAACCCGATCTTCATCGACACCAGCTGGCTCAGTGCGGTGTAGGAGGGGACGTTGAACCCGAGGACCAGGTCGACCCCCGCCGCCTTCAGCTTGGCGATCTGCGGGGCGACGTCGGTGTTGCCCGGGGTGTAGGACACGGTCTCGACGATCTGCTCGTCGATGTACTGGCGCACGCCGGCCTCGCCGTCCTCGCCGAAGTCGTCGTCCTGGAGGAAGAGCCCCACCTTCGCGTCGGGCATGTTCTCGGCGACGTACTGCCCGATGATCTTGCCCTCGCTCTCGTAGTCGGGCTGCCAGCCGAAGCTCCACGGGTACTTGGCCGGGTCGTCGCCCCAGGCCAGGGAGCCGCTCGAGACGAAGAGGTCGGGCACCTCCTCGGCGTTGAGGAAGTCCACCACCGCGCTATGCGTCGGCGTCCCCAGGCCGGCGACCATCCCGAAGATCTCCTCCTGCAGCACCAGCTCGTCGGTGACCGAGGAGGTGTTGGTGGGGTTGTAGGCGTCGTCCTTGACGAGGTACTCGATCTCGCGGCCGTTGATGCCACCGCTGGCGTTGACGAAGTCGTAGTAGGCCTGGTGCCCGGTCGGGATCTCGCTGTAGCCGGGTGCCGCGACGCCGGTCAGCGGGAAGTGCCCGCCGATCTTGATGCTGTCGTCGGTCACGCCGACCGACGAGCCCGCGTCGCTGCCTCCCTCCTCGTCGTCCTCACGTCCACCGGCACCACAGGCCGCGATCAGGGACGTGGCGGTGACCACGGCAGCGAGCTGGACACCGCGGCGGGCCGCGGCTCCACGGTTCCTCGGATTGGGACGACTCTTCATGGGATGGTGCCTTCCTTGGGGTGGTGGGTGCCGAGATCAGTTGCGACGGTGCTGACGGGTCAGCCACGCCATGCGTGCGGTGCCGACGATGCCGGCGGGGGCGAGCAGGATGACGGCGATCATGGTGAGGCCGTAGACCAGGGGCGAGAGCTCCGCGGCGCGGACGTCGGACAGTCCGGCGGCCAGGCCCAGGTCGGTGACGAGGGGCTGCAGGAACGTGATGAGTCCGGCCCCGATCAGGGCGCCCCCCAGGCTCCCCAGGCCACCGAGGACCACGGCGCTGAGCAGCGTGAGCGACAACGTCAGGGTGAACCCGCTCGGGGCGGCGATCCGGACCGCCATCGCCATCACCGCGCCGGCGAGTCCGGCGCATCCGGCACTCGCCAGGAAGGCGAGCACGCGGGCCCTGCCCAGGTGGATGCCGGCGAGCTCCGCCGCGACGTCGTCGTCGCGCACGGCGCGCCAGCTCCGGCCCAGGCGGCTGCGGCTCAGGTTGGCCAGCAGGACGAAGGAGACGATCAGGCTGCCCCAGGCGATGTAGGCGATGTAGCGGGTGCGGTCGACCTCGTGGCCCAGGACGAAGTACGACGCGTCCAGGACCCAGTCCGGGATGGGCGGCACGGCCACGCGCAGGCCCTGCTCACCGCCGAGGTCGTCGAAGTAGAGCGCTGTGGTCGGGACGGCAACGGCGAGGGCGAGCGTCGCCCCGGCCAGGTAGGGGCCGTGCAGCCGGGCCGCCGCCAGGCCGACCACCGCTCCCACGGCCAGCGCCACCACGGTGGCGATGAGGAGCACCCCCACCAGGGGCACGGGCGGCTCGCCGTCCTGGAGCATCAGCGCCGCGGTGTAGGCCCCGATCGCCATGAAGGCGCCGTGCCCCAGGGAGAGCTGACCGTTGAGGCCGGTCAGCACGGTCAGGCCCCCCGCGGCGATCGCGAGATAGGCCATCGAGGTCAGCTGCACGGCACGGAACGGGTCGACGCTCTCGAGGACCGCGATGACGACCAGCAGTCCCAGCCCCGCGATGACGAGGTGGCGGCCGAGCACCCAACGACTCCAGCGGGCGCGGAGCCGGTCGACCCGGCTCGTCTGGGTGGACGAGCGGCCGGAGGGCTTCTCCGTGGACTCCGGGATGGTGGCGGTCACGTCAGACCCTCCGCTCGACGGTGTGGGAGAAGATGCCGCCGGGGCGCACGAGCAGCACCCCGATCAGGATCAGCAGGGCGGCCAGCGGGACCAGCTCGGAGCCGGCGTACCCGCTCACGAAGCTCAGCGAGATCCCCAGCAGGACACCGCCCAGCACCGACCCGAGCGGGCTGTCGAGCCCCCCGAGGACGGCGGCGACGAAGCCGAAGACGACGACCGAGTCCATGTAGGCCGGGTGGACCAGGCTGCCGCCGGCGATGAGCAGGCCGGCCAGCGAGCCGACCACGGCTGCCAGGGCCCAGCCGAGCGTGAGCATCCGGCCGACCCGGACGCCGAGCAGCCGGGCCACCTCGGCGTTGAAGGCCGACGCACGCATCTTCAGCCCCAGGTCGGTGCCCCGGAAGAGCGCGACCAGCAGCCCCATCACGATCGCGACGGCGATGATCGTGAAGACCCCGAAGCCGGTGATGGCCAAGGTGGTGTCCCCGACCTCGAAGCCGCGGATGCCGAAGGGGGCGGGGAAGGAGCGGTAGCGCGAGCCGAAGATGAGGGCCGCCGCCGAGTGCAGCACGATGAAGAGGCCGAGGGTGAGGATGACCGCGTTGATCTCGCTCTTGCCCTCCACCGGCCGGATCAGCACCCGCTCGACGACCGCCCCGAGGACGAGGCCGCAGACCAGGGCCGCGGCGAAGCCCAGCCAGTAGGAGTAGCCGGCATCGATGATGACCAGCGCGACGTACGTCGTGAGCATCGCCATCGGGGCCTGAGCGAAGTTGATGATGCGCGTGGAGCGCCAGATGAGGCACAGGGCCAGGGCGAACGCGGCGTACACCGCGCCCAGCGTGAGGCCGGTGAGGGAGGTGGTGAGGAGCTGTTGCACGAGGTCTCCCGTTCAGAATCCGAGGTAGGCGTGACGCAGCTGCTCGTCACCGGACAGCACCGTCGCGTCGTCCTGGGCCACGACTCGGCCGAGGTTGAGGATGACGCCGCGGTCGGCGATGGACAGCGCGCTGCGCGCGTTCTGCTCGACGAGGACGACCGTGAGGCCCTGGCTCTCGACGAGTGAGCGGACGAGGTCGAAGATCTGGGCCACGATGCGGGGGGCGAGGCCCAGCGAGGGCTCGTCGAGCAGCAGCACGCGGGGGGTGGCCATCATCGCCCGGCCGATCACGAGCATCTGCCGCTCGCCCCCGGAGAGCACGTGTGCCACGGCGTTGCGCCGGTCCCCCAGCACGGGGAACAGCTCGTAGATCCGGTCCACGTCGACCGGCTCCGAGCCGGCTGATCGGTGCAGTCCCCCCAGACGCAGGTTCTCCGCGACGGTGAGCTCCGTGATCACCCCCCGCCCCTCCGGGACGTGGGCGACGCCGAGACCGGTCATCAGCTCGGCCGGCTTGCGGGTGACGTCCGCCCCGTCCACGAGCACCTGGCCGCGCTCGGCGCGCACCAGCCCCGTGACCGTGCGCAGCAGCGTCGTCTTCCCGGCGCCGTTTGCCCCCAGCACTGCGGTGACCTTGCCCGGCGGCGCCTCGAACGAGACGCCGTCGAGCGCGGTCACGGCTCCGTAGCGCGCGGTGAGGTCGCGCACCTCGAACGTGCTCATGCGTCGCCCTTCGTGAGGTTCGAGGTGTCGGGCAGGTCCGGGTCGTGCCCGACCTCGTCGCCCAGGTAGGCGGCCAACACGGCCGGGTCCCGCCGGACCTGCTCGGGGCTGCCCTGTGCGATGACCTTGCCGAAGTCCAGGACCGTGATGTCGTCGCAGACGCTCATCACCAGGTCCATGTGGTGCTCGACGAGCATCACGGACATCCGGTCGGTGAGACCGCGGATCAGCTCGCCCAGCTCGTGCATCTCGTCGTTGGAGAGCCCGCTCGCGGGCTCGTCCAGCAGCAGCAGACGGGGCTCCGCGACCAGGGCCCGGGCCAGGGCCACGCGCTTGCGCACGGGGTAGGGAAGGCTCGTCGGGTAGCGGCGAGCACAGTCCGCGATGCCCAGCTCGTCGAGGACGGCCATGGCTCGTGCCGCGAGCTCGGCGTCCTCACGCGGGCCGCGCCCCACCCCGGCCAGAGCCGACCAGAAGCCGCTGCGCGCGTGTCGCCCGGCTCCGACCATGACGTTCTCGATCACCGGCATCCGGTCGAAGAGGCCCAACCCCTGCAGGGTGCGGGCGATCCCGTGGCCGGCCAGCTGGTGCGGACGCAGGCCGGTGAGGTCCTGACCCTGCCAGGTCAGCCGCCCGGTGTCGGGGCGCACGAAGCCGCACGCCACGTTGAACAGGGTGGTCTTCCCGGCTCCGTTGGGTCCGATGACGCCGAGGACCTGGCGCTCGGCGACCTCGAGCGAGACGCCGGAGAGCGCCTGCACGCCCCCGAAGTTCACCGAGACGTCGCTCATCACGAAGACCGGGGACGTCGACCGGGGCGCGCCGGCCCCTGACGAGTCGATCGGGGCGGGCGTCGCGGGAGTGGGGTTCGCTCCCATCGGTGTGCCTCCTGGGGACATGGATGCACGCGTCGTGCGACGCGTCGAATGTGACGCCCCTCACCTTGGTCTCTGCGCCCATTCATCGAAATGGGCGCAGCGCACAAGATCACTCGTGCGCCTCGCCCCAATCCCCCCTTGGGGGTTGGCCGAATGTGCGCAGCGTGCAATCGTGACGGCATGTCCGTGACGCGTGCCACACCAAGGCCCGAGACGCCCGCGCGCCGCCAGCAGTCCGAGGACGACCTCAAGGCGCGGATCCAGGCCGCGTGGGCCACGCTGCTCGATCGCGCCGACGCCATCGCCGACGACATCACGCTCACCCTCCTGGACAAGGAGAAGGAGTGGTACGCCGACCAGCCCGAGCTGCGTGCCGACATCCGGGCCAACACCCGCGAGCACATCCGGCGCGGGATCCGGACCATGGCCGGACTCGCGGAGCCCGGTGAGGGCGCCGTCCACGTGTGGCGTGACACCGGCCGCCGCCGCGCGGCCCAAGGCGTGCCGATGGAGCACGTGCTGAACGCCTACACCCTCGGCACCCGGGTGCTGTGGGAGGCGCTCGTCGAACAGCGCGACCGTGGTGTCCTCCAGGCGGAGGACAGCGTGCTGCTCATCGCCGGTCAGCGGGTGTGGGCCGCCCTGGACCTCCAGGCCTCCACGCTGATCGACGCCTACAGACGCGAGAGCGCCCGGCTCGAGCGGCAGGACCGCCGCCGTCAGGAGCACCTGCTCGAGCGCCTCATCGAAGGGGGCAGCCACGACGCCGCCTTCCTCGTCGAGGTCCGCGAGGTGCTCGGCTTCGCCCCCGACGAGGCCGTGGCCTGCGTGGTGGGACACTTCGACGGCCAGCTCGACGGTCCTCTCCGGGCCGCCGACGATCGGCTCGAGCGCAGCGGCCTCACGTCGTACTGGCGGGTGCGCGGGGAGATCAACTTCGGTCTGGTCGCCCTCGGCACCCTCTCGATCGCCGATCTCATGGCGCTGCTCGCCCCCGGCGCCACCGGCCGGGTGGGGGTGGCCCAGAGCCCGGACGGGCTGGCCGGCATCCACATCGCCTACCGACTCGCGGAGAAGGCTGCCGGCACCCTCCCCCGCGGCACGAGCCGCGTCGTCTCGGTCACCGAGCGGCTCCCCGAGGTGCTGCTGGGGGCCAGCCCCGACGTCGCCCAACTGCTGGTGGCCGAGACCGTGGGCCCCATCCTGGCCCTCCCCGCGCAGCAGGAGCAGGTGCTGGTGGAGACGCTGGCCGCCCTGCTCGCCCACCACGGCTCCCCCACTCACGCCGCGGAGACGCTCTTCTGCCATCGCAACACCGTGATCTACCGGATGCGCCAGATCGAGGGCCTCACCGGCCGCAGCCTGGGTGACGCCCGTGACCGGCTCCTGCTCGGCCTGGCCCTCACCGCGCTCGGCCGCTGAGCGGGGCCTGGGCCGGGGAACTGCGCCAACCCTGTCGCCGTTTGGTCCCCAACGGCGCAGATTTCGGGCCGAGACATGTCGCCTCTGACCAATCGGCGCCCCCTCCGAAGGCCCTCGGTACGACGCGACCGCGGGCGCGCTGGCCCCGACGACCGAGGGCCCCGCCCACCCGGAGGTGGACGGGGCCCTCGGCCTCGTGCTCAGGTTCGCGTCGTCACGACGCGGACGGTGTCAGCCGATCAGGCCTGACCGCCGGTGAGCTTCTCGCGCAGTGCCTGCAGCGCCTCGTCGGACGCCAGCGAGCCACCGGTCTCGGCCTCGGCGACCTCCTCGGAACCGCTGGAGTACGACGTCGCCTCGCCGGCCTCGGCCTCGGCAACCTTCGCCTCGGCCTGCTGCTTGACGTGCGCCTCCCAGCGGGCGTGAGCCTTGGCGTACTGCTCTTCCCATGCGGCGCGCTGCTCGTCGTAGCCCTCGAGCCACTCGCCGGTCTCCGGGTCGAACCCGTCGGGGTAGATGTAGTTGCCCTGCTCGTCGTACGACGCCGTCATGCCGTAGAGCGTCGGGTCGAAGTCGTCGGAGTCGGCCGCAGCAGCGGTCTCGTTGGCCTGCTTGAGCGACAGCGAGATCCGGCGACGCTCGAGGTCGATGTCGATGATCTTGACCATGACCGAGTCGTTGACCTGCACGACCTGCTCGGGGATCTCGACGTGACGCTCGGCGAGCTCGGAGATGTGCACCAGACCCTCGATGCCCTCCTCGACACGGACGAACGAACCGAAGGGCACCAGCTTGGTGACCTTGCCCGGCACGATCTGGCCGATCTGGTGGGTCCGGGCGAAGTGCTGCCACGGGTCTTCCTGCGTCGCCTTGAGCGACAGGGACACGCGCTCGCGGTCCATGTCGACGTCGAGCACCTCGACGGTGACCTCGTCGCCCACGGCCACGACCTCGGAGGGGTGGTCGATGTGCTTCCAGGACAGCTCGGAGACGTGCACCAGACCGTCGACGCCGCCGAGGTCCACGAACGCACCGAAGTTGACGATCGAGGAGACGACACCCTTGCGGATCTGACCCTTCTGGAGCTGGGTCAGGAAGCCCTGGCGAACCTCGGACTGGGTCTGCTCGAGCCACGCACGACGCGAGAGCACGACGTTGTTGCGGTTCTTGTCGAGCTCGATGATCTTCGCCTCGAGCGTCTGGCCCACGTAGGGCTGCAGGTCGCGGACGCGGCGCATCTCCACCAGCGACGCGGGCAGGAAGCCGCGCAGGCCGATGTCCAGGATGAGGCCGCCCTTGACGACCTCGATGACGGTGCCCTCGACGACGCCGTCCTCCTCCTTGACCTGCTCGATGGTGCCCCAGGCGCGCTCGTACTGGGCGCGCTTCTTGGACAGGATCAGCCGGCCTTCCTTGTCCTCCTTCTGGAGAACGAGAGCCTCGACCTTGTCGCCCACGGAAACGACCTCGGAGGGGTCGACGTCGTGCTTGATCGAGAGCTCACGGGAGGGGATGACACCTTCGGTCTTGTAACCGATGTCGAGGAGGACCTCGTCACGGTCGACCTTAACGATGGTGCCCTCGACGATGTCACCGTCGTTGAAGTACTTGATGGTCGCGTCGATCGCCGCGAGGAAGTCTTCTTCCGACCCGATGTCGTTGATGGCCACCTGGGGCGCATCGTAGTCAGGAAGAATGGAGATGCTGCTCGTCATAAGGGAAGGATTTCCTTGGATGGATGGGGTCGTGCGGGAGCGCGGATGAGGTCCGATTTCACTACCGTGTTGACGCGTCGGGCGCCCCCTCGGGGGCGGCGACGCAGATAGCGAGCGAGGGTCCGCTCCGTCTGGAACCCAGGCAGACCTCGGCGCAGGCTAGAGACTACGCGTGTCGCGGGACCTGCGTCCAACCCGGACGGGCCTGTCGGGGCGGGCTCACGCCTGCTCCGGGCCGGCGTCCAGGTCCCCCGTGCGGGCGATGGCCCGCAGCAGCCCCGAGGCCGCCACCGTCGGGGGCGTCGGCTCACTCGAGGTCGCGAGGCGAAGCAGAGCCGCGAGATCCGCGGCGCGGGCCAGCTCCAGCGTCTCGCGCCGCGCGCCCCCGTGCCGATCGGTCCAGGCCGCCAGCGCCGCGTCGACGTACGACGGGTGGCGGTCGTGGCGCAGCAGGCTGCCCAGGTCGGTGAAGGGATGCCCGGCGTGGGCCAGCTCCCAGTCGATCAGGCCGAGGACCTCTCCGGTGCCCGGATCGACGAGCACGTTGGCCGGCGTCAGGTCGCCGTGCACCAGGCAGGCGCGCTCGGCGGTGTCGAGGAGGGCCTGCGCGTCCTCCGCGACGGCCCGCAGCCCGGCCAGCTCAGCGGCGGTCCAGGCGGCCGACTCCCCGTAGGGCCGCCCGACCAGCGCCTCCTCGCTCGCGTCGACGAGCGAGCCGAGGTCGGCGGGGTGGGATCCCCGCGGACCGATCCGCAGCTCGGCGTCGAGGAACGCGCCCCGGCGCAGCAGCGGCATCGCCGCGAGGGAGGCCGCCAAGCCGCCCAGGGCACGCCCCCGCGTCGCGAGCCCCTCGGCGTCGCCGGCTGCGGCGAGGTCGGCGAGCACCTGCTCACCGCTCTCCCCCGGCAGGTACGTCGTGACGAGCAGCGCGGGCAGCCCCGTGGCGGCATCCGCGCGACGTACCTCCAGCACACGCGGGACCGGCAGCAGCCCACGCACCAGGCCCAGCACCGCGGCGTCGACCTCGTGCGCCACCGCACCGCGCTCGCCGGGTCGCGCATAGATCCGCACGACGCTCCGCTCACCGCCCGCGTCGGCGAGGAACGTCTGACCCGACCAGCCGCCGGGCAGCGGCGCCAGCGAGGCGAAGCTCGACAGAGGGTCCACGGCAACGATGCTGTCATGTTCCTCGACGCGGCCGCGCGGTTAGAGTCCCCGCATGGGACTCCTGGACCTGGCCATCCTCCCCTTCCGGGTCGCGGCATCCGCCACCCACGTGACGCTCGCTCTCGGCACGCTGGTGTCCCCCGACGGCCCGATCCGGCGTCAGGGCGGCTACGCCGATCTGCTGCTCGGCGTCATCGGCGAGCAGGGCTATGCCAAGCAGCTCGTCCTGCTGCTCTCCGACGACACCGGCCCGCTGCGCCTCGCCTCCATGATCGCCGAGCTCACCTCCCCCGACCGGCCGCTGGGTCGGCTGCTGGAGCGCGACGGCGCACTCGACCGGCTCCTGGCCGAGGACGGTCCCCTGCTGCGCCTCGCCCAGCCGGGGGGTGTGCTCGACCGGCTGCTCTCCGAGGAGGGCGCGATCGACCGGCTGCTCGCCGAGGAGGGGGCACTCGAGCGGCTGCTCGCCCCGGGAGGTCCCCTGGACCAGCTCGTCGCGCCGGACGGGGTGCTCGACAGGCTGATGCGCGCGGGTGGGGCCCTTGACCGGTTGACCACTCCCGGTGGCGTCCTGGACCGGCTGCTGATGCCCGAGGGGCTCGTGGACCGCGCCCTGACCGAGGACGGGTTCCTCGAGAAGCTCGTCGCGGACGGAGGCACCCTCGACCAGCTCGTCGCGCTCGGCGACACCCTCGAGTCCCTGCAGCCACGCCTCGGCGATCTCGCCGCCCTGGTGCCGGACCTCTCGCGCAGCGCGGAGGCGTTGGGCCGTGCCGTGGGACCGCTCGGCGAGCTCGCCGGACGGATTCCCCTCAACCGCCGTCGGCCTCCCCTGCCCGGCCAGTAAGGTCTGCGCCAGGACGTCCGCCGCCTGCGGACGCGGCGAAGGAGCACGGTGGACGAGCAGGAGATCAGGAAGTCGGCGTCGCTGGAGGAGCGACACTGGTGGTACGCCGAGCGGCGCGCGCTGGTTCGTCGCCTCGTGGCCCCCCTGTCCCCCGGCCGGGCCCTGGACGTCGGCTGCGGGTCCGGCGGCAACACCGCCGTGCTGCGCGACCTCGGCTGGCAGGTCAGCGGGCTCGAGTACTCCCCCGTCGCAGCCTCCCTGGCCGCTGCGCGCGGTCTGCCCATCGTCCGCGCGGACGCGCGGCGCTTCCCCTTCGCCGACGCGTCGATGGACCTCGTCATGTCGACCGACATGTGGGAGCACGTCGACGACCACGAGGCGGTCGCCCGAGAGACCTTCCGGGTGCTGCGCCCCAGGGGCCGCGCCCTGGTCGCGGTCCCGTGCAGCATGAAGCTGTGGAGCGGTCACGACGTCGCCCTGGGGCACCTGCGCCGCTATGAGAAGGACGACCTCACCGCGCTGATGGAGAGCGTCGGCTTCGACGTGCGCGACGTGATGTCGTGGAACGTCCTGCTGCGACCCGTCGCCCAGCTGCGACGACGCAGCAACACCGGGGACAGCGAGATGGAGGAGGTCCACCCGCTGGTCAACGCCGGACTCCGACTCGCGGTGGCCACGGAGCGCTTCCTCCCCGTGCGCGACCTTCCCGGCATCAGCATCGTGGCCCGCGCCGTGAAGCCGCGATGAGCGACCGCCCGGTGCCCTGGGCCCCTCATCCGCCGGTCCGCGTGGAGCGGGAGCCGGTCAGCGAGGCCGACTCGGTCCGCGCCAACCGGCGCGACTGGGACGCCTATGCCGACGAGTACCAGTCGACCCACGGCGAGTTCCTCGGTGACGTCGGGTTCGTGTGGGGGCCCGAGGGGCTCACCGAGGACGAGGCCGGCTTCCTCGGCCCGCTCGCGGGCAAGGACGTGCTGGAGGTCGGCTCGGGGGCCGGCCAGTGCTCGCGCTGGACGATCGCCCAGGGCGCCTGGGCCGTCGGGCTCGACCTCTCCTTCCGACAGCTGCAGCACGCGCGCCGCATCGACGAGGCCAGCGGGGTCCCGGTCGCGAACATCCACGGCACCGCCACCACGTTGCCGTTCCGCGACGGCTCGTTCGACGTGGTGTTCTCCTCCTTCGGGGCCCTGCAGTTCGTGGCCGAGGCCGACACGGCCGTCAGCGAGGTCGCCCGTGTCCTGCGCCCCGGGGGCCGGTTCAGCTTCTCGATCACCCACCCGACCCGCTGGATGTTCCCCGACGACCCCACCGAGGCGGGGCTGACCGCTGCGCAGTCCTACTGGGACCGCCGCCCCTACGTCGAGGTCGACGCGGAGACCGAGCGGGTGTCGTACGTCGAGCACCACCGCACGATCGGGGACTGGGTCCGCATCCTGCACCGACACGGCTTCGTCCTCGTCGACATCGCCGAGCCCGAGTGGCCCGAGGGCCACGACCGGGTCTGGGGCGGGTGGTCGGGTGTCCGCGGCCGGCTCACGCCAGGCACGGCCGTCTACGTGGCGGACCTCAGGCGATGACGGCGTCCGCCCCCCAGTGGGTCGCGGACCCCACCGTCGTCTGGAACATCGTCCTCGCGGCCCGGCTGACCCGGGCACCGGACCAGGCGCGGCTCAGCGCCCGACTCGCCGACGTGGCCCGAGAGCACGGCTGGTCCGCCCCTGCGCTCACGACTGCCTCCGACCCCGATGACCTGGTGACGCGCTTCAGCGTCGCCCCGGCCGAGCCGCTGCTGGTCGGGACCAGCGGGGACACTGTCGTCGTCGCAGCCCATCACCAGTACGTCGACGGGCTCGGCCTCCTCGGCCTGCTCGGCCGCCTGTGCGACCTCGAGATCACCAGCAGCGCGCGGGGACTCGGCGAGCGCGAGGTCGCCTCCGGCGGGCTCCGCGCGCTGCTGCGCCGGCTCGGCGAGGTCGCGCTCCGGCCTCCGGCCCGGGTGGCCGCCGCTGCCGGCCGTGCGCGAGCGGAGACCGATACCTGCGTGGCCCGCCGCTGCCACAGCACGCCGCGGGTCGCCGACCTCGTCGTCGGCGCCGCCGCCGGAGTCGCGACGTACAACCTGGCCCACGGGAGGCCGGCCCGTCGCGTCGTCGTGGCGGTCGGTGCCTCTCGCCGCGCCGGCGACGACCTCGTTCTCGCCGACCGCAGTGCGCTGCTGCGCCTGCACGAGGTCGAGCGGCTCTCGCTCGACGACGTACGCCGTCAGCTGCGCGAGCTTCCTCCCGAGGCCGAGCCCGGCGGGGGCGGCCACCCGCTCCTGGCGCGGGTCATGCGCGTGGGCCTGCGTCTGCTCTCCGCGCGGCTGGGCTCGACCGTGCTGGTCTCGCACCTCGGTGAGGTCCACGCCGACGGCGTGGAGGACGTGGCGTTCTATCCCGTCACCGGCGGCGGTTCGGGTGTCTCCCTCGGATGTGCCTCGCTGATCGGCGGACCCACGACGGTGACGCTGCGAAGCCGGGGAACGACACACGGCGCCGACGCGCTCGAGGATCTCCTCGAGCGCATCGACGCCGCGCTGCCCAATTGAGAGGGCTCAATCGAGAGGCTGACTGAGAGGTCCCGATGGACCGGTCAGCCCGCCATCACTTGTTGAGCGTGACCGACTCGCCGCGGTGGGCGCTGCTCTCGGCAGCGCCTTCGTCACGACGACGCGCGAGCAGCACGCCGGCGACGATCAGGATCAGGCCCAGCAGCAGGGCGACGATCGGGAAGGTGCCGCGCATGCCGCTCAGCAGGAACGCCTTGCCGCTGTACTCGTCCACGTTCTCCTGAACCTGCTCGTCGGTGTACTCCAGGACGGCCTCGGTCGTCGTCAGGAGCTCACCCTCGTACTCGAGCTGGCTGTGCTGGTCCTCTGTGCGGTCGATGATCGCGCCGGTGACCGGGTCGACCCACATGGTGCGGGTGTTGCGGTAGAGGACGTTGGCCTCGACGGTGGACTCCTCCGAGCCCAGGATCGAGCCCGGGACCCAGCGCGTGCCGACCTCGGTCTCGGGGATCGTCTGCACGAACTTGTAGGTGTCGAGGCCCTTGACCTCCTCCTCACCCTCGTACTTCGCGGGGGCGGAGTCCTTCAGGTCGCCGTCCCAGAAGTCGTAGTCCTCCTTCTGGGTGTTGAAGGGGAACTTGAGGATCTGCCCCTTGCGGGTGACGACCTCAGCCTTGCCCTCCTCGGTCTCCTCGAAGGTGTCGCAGCAGTCGACGCCGGCACCCGAGACCTCGTCGAACGCGATGCGCTCCGCGCTGCGCGTGCGGACGACGCCATCTGCGTCGGTGACCGAGGTGGTCCCGGTGTAGATCAGGACGCCGTCCGGCGCGTCCTTGGTGGCCTCGACGTCACTGACGGTCCGGCTCACGGCAGTCAGGTCGGTGGTGAAGGTCTCCAGGACCTCGGGGTCGCTGTCGAAGACAGTCGCGCCCTCTGCAGCGAGCTTCGTGACGGAGTTCTGGTCGTCCGGGGCCACGGCGAGCGCCGGGTATGCGTAGAACCGCATCAGGGCGGCAGCCACCAGGAGGAAGACACCCAGTCCTACAAGGATGGGGCCGATTTTTCGACGCATGGGGGTGGTTCCCTCTCAGTCATGCGGCACGCGAACCACTCGCGAGCCGTGTGATGTTTCGTTAGTAGTGGTGGAAGTCTGGTGAGGCGGGACGCCGCCGGTGAGTCGATCCTCAGCGGCGGAGGCCGACCTCCTCGTCGACGAGCTGGCGGATCTCGCCGCGCATGCGCTGCCAACTGAAGGTGGAGGCCCACTCCCGGCACGCCTTGAACGTCTGGGCGCGGACCTCGAACTGCTCGAGCTCAGCGAGGGTCGCCCGCAGCTGCTCGGTGAGTCGGGTGGAGACCGAGTCGAGGTCTCCGGGGACGTCGGGGACCAGCCAGCCGGTCTCACCGTCCCTGATGGAGTCACGCAGGCCGGGGACGTCGCGTGCCACGGTCGGCACGCCGTATCCGGCGGCCTCCACAACCACCTGGCCCCATCCCTCGAGGTCGGAGGCGCACACGTGCAGCACGCTGCGGCGCAGCAGAGCCTCCTTCTCCTCCTCGGGGAGGAAGCCATGCAGCGTGACGCGGTCCTCGAGACCGAGCTCGGCGATCAGCGATCGCAGGGACGCCTCCTCGGGGCCACGACCGCAGATGTCGAGGTGCAGCCCCGGCCGCTCCTGGGCCAGTTCGTGGATGGCGCGCACGACCAGTCCGACCCGCTTGTGGGGCACCAGCCGACCAAGCACCAGGACCCGGTCGATGTCCTTGTCCTCGACGCGGACGCCCTCGTCGTCGGGGACCGAGGCGCCGTTGGCGAGGATGCCGATCTCGCCGCGGAAGCCGAGCAGGTCCTGCATCTCGTGTCGCGTCGAGTCCGACACCGCCACCGTGCGTGTGCCTCGATAGACGCGCGGCATCAGCCAGCCCTCGAGGAACTTGCCCAGCAGGGCCAGTGGGCGGGGAAAGTAGGCGTCGAACTGACGTAGGTGCACGTGGTGCACCACCAGCACGACCGCGGTGCGGCGCTGCAGGAAGAGCGGGGAGAATGACGGTATGCCGCACTCGGGGTCGATCACGACGTCGAGGCGCCGTCTGCGGGTGAGGAGGTACCAGACCACCCAGAAGTAGTAGGTGAACTGGCCGCCGCGTCGACGGACCGTGATGCCCTCGACCCGCTCCACCGGACGGTCACCCGGCTCACGTGCGGTGACGAACTCCACCTGGGCGCCCGCCTCGCGCAGAGCGCGGGCAGCCTCCCAGGCGTAGCGCTCGGAGCCCCCGGCGAGGGAGTGTCCGAGATCGCGCCAGTTCAGCACCGCCACGCGTGCGCCTGTGACCACCGCGGGCCTCAGCCTTCGGCCGCCGCCGCCGGGACGGCGACTGCGGGCACGAGCGAGGCCACCCGGGAGCCGGCGCGCACGCTACGCAGCCGCCACGCGATCAGCGCCAGGTCGCGGAAGGACCCGGCTCCGTCGCGGGCCGGTTCGAACGTCGAGCCGGGAACGTCGGTCCAGACGACGGGGAACTCGGTGATGCTGGCGCCGTGGGCCCGGGCCCGGGCGAGCATCTCGACGTCGAAGGAGAAGCCGGTGGTGCGCAGCTCGGCGAAGACCGAACGGGCAAGCTCTCCGTGCATCAGCTTGAAGCCGCACTGCGTGTCGTTGACTCCCGGCACGATCTGCGAGGCGACCCGGCGATAGGCGACGGCGCCCTGCTCGCGCAGCCAGGAGTGCCGCGCCTGCGTCACCGAGCCGGCGACGGCCCGGGAGCCGATCGCGACATCGGCACCCACGGCCAGCAGTCGCCAGGCCTCGTCCAGCGCCTCGAGGGACGTCGCTCCGTCCGCGTCCATGAAGCCGACGAGCTCGGCCTCCGTCGCCGCGACGCCGGCACGCACTGCCGCCCCCTTGCCCGGGATCGGGCAGGAGAGCACGCGCACCGGCAGGGCGAGGCTGTCCGCCTGACGGGCGACCTCAGCGGTCGCGTCCGTGCTGGCGTTGTCGACGACGATGACCTCGATGCGTCCGGGCAGCCTGCTGCGACCCACCACGTAGTGGCGAAGGTCGCGCAGCGTGCGCGGAAGCCGATGTTCCTCGTTGAACGCCGGAATGATCAGCTGCAGCAAGTGACGGCCCTCCCATCTGTTGCAGCGGGTGGACGCGACCGGAGCCGCGTCATGATGCTGACAGGGCCGCAGCCCTCGCCTGATGGGAGCTGTTACTCGTCCGCGTAGGTGTAGAGATCGGACGACGAGACCGGCTCGGTCTCGCTGCTGGACTGGTAGAGGTTGACTCCACCGACCAGCGTGACACTGGCCAGGACGCTGCCGACGACGGCAGCGATGAGGCTGTTGATCACGGGGTTCCTCCCTAGAACATATTTCAGGTGTGGCGCACACTACATCGTGTGACGCACTCGTGTGACCCAAGCCGCACCGACGACCAGACCAGTGAGTAACATAGCGGTCGCGATGCCCGTCCGACCAGTGATTGGGCGATCGGGAGCCACGGTCGCCCCGAGATCCAGCAGCCTGAGCCCCTGCCCCTCGTGGATGATGTCGCCCTCGGGGATGCGGCCGGTGCGATGCCCCTTCTCGACCAGCACCCAGCGGACCCCCTCAGCGCGCAGCGCGGCCGCCTGATCGGGGGCGGCCAGAGCCGCGGTGACCCGCTCCAAGGCCGGGTCCTCGGACGCGATGACGTCCTCGCCCAGGAGCACCCGGTCGTCGATGAGCACCTCGCCGGGGAAGAACCGCGGCGCAGGGTCGAGCACGGCGCGGTGGTCGTTCCACTCGAACCCGCGATAGCTGCCCGTCCAGGGCAGGACCACCGTCCGTGCCGGCCCCTCCTGCTCGAGCAGCGACGCCACGTCGAACCACTCCTGCGGGTAGTCGACCGGCTCCAGCCGGCCGGCCGCTCCCCACGCCAGGCTGGGGAGCAGCAGCACGGGGAGCACGACCACCAGCCCCACGACCGCGAGCAGCGCCTCGCGCCCGGACCCCGCCCGCTCGCGCAGCCAGACGAGGGCGCCGGCCAGCCCGGGGAGCATCACCAGCACGGCCGGAGCGAGGAAGCGGTGCGAATCACGCAGCATCGCCATTCCCGGCAGCACGTCGGCGATCCGGGCCAGCAGGTCCGCTCCCCCGGGTGCCGCGGGGAGCAGCGCCACGGCGAAGGAGACAACGGCCACCACCCCCAGAGCGCGCGTGGTCCCTTGCTGACCGGGCCGATGCGCGGCGGAGCGCAGACCGAGCAGCGCGACGAGCGTGAGGACGCACGAGGCGAGCACGAGCAGGGCGCTGGTCCGCTCATCCGGGTGGATCGAGGACTTCCAGATGCCGCCCAGCGAGAGCAGGCTCGCCACCACCCCGGCCAGGGACTCGCCGCGTGCGGCGAACTCGTCGAACCCGTCCGCGCCCCCCGAGGCCGCGGACACGGCGAGGAGCCCTGGCACGACCCAGGGGAGGTTCGTGAGGATCCACAGAGCCACGGTCAGACCGAGGGCACGCCGGCGACCAGCCACCACGCACACGGCGACCAGCCCCGCCATCAGTCCGGACGACGGGCTGGCGACCGCGCTCAGGGCGAGGATCAGCGTCAGGCCGGTCCACCCACGCCGTACGTCGTCGCGCATGGCCGCCGCCGCCAGGACCACCCACGGGAGGAGGCAGTAGCCCACGACGGTGGCCCACTGCCCGATCAGCAGGCGCTCGGCCACCCACGGGTTCCACACCCAGAGCACGCTGGCACCGAGTCGGGCGAACCAGGGGTACGCCGCCAGCATCCGCTCGACCCCCAGCACCCCTGCCACCAGAGCGCCCCCGAGCAACACACGCTGGACCACCCACCCCGGGACCACCTGGGTGGCTAGAGAGACCAGCGCATCCATCGGGACCGCCCGGGGGACGGACCCGTCGAGCCCGAGCCAGGCGTCCTTCCACGGCTGCTGGGGAGTGAACACCATGTCGCCGCGCAGCGTGTAGCCCGGCAGCAGCAGCACGGGCCCGAGGACGGCCACCGCTAGTCCCAGAGCCGTCAGCCACCTGCGCACGATCAGGACCCCTCGGGATAACCCGCTCGCAGGCCGGTCACGCACACCGTGGCATCCGAGTCGACGAGGCGCATCCGCAAGGAGCGCACCGGCTCCTCGAAGTCGGGAAGCACGAACCACATCTCGCTCGGACCGGGCACCGTCTGGAAGCGCGCCGACCAGTCGCCGGTCGTCACCTCGACCGTGGACTCGCGGTCGGTGAAGTAGCCGACCTCCACGGCCAGGCGTCCACTCACGGGCACCTCCATCGGGATGCTCGTTCCGGGCTCGCGTACGGCGTGCCCACAGCCCTCGGTCCGGCCGGGGCGAGCGTTGATCCAGCCGTCCAGGGTGATCGGCACGAGGTTGCCCGAGTCGGTCAGCCTCCTCAGGCGAGCGGAGGGCCGGTCGAAGAACGGCCGCTCGGGGAGCGGACCGAGCACCTGGGAGGCCAGCGCCTCCCGCCCGAGCAGCGGCAGCAGGATCTCCTCCGGCACGAGCTCGTCGAAGACGACCTGGTCACCGTCGGCGGCGAGGTCTGCCCGCAGGTTCGTCAGCCACTCCCGGTCGTCCTGGTTCTGGAAGTGCGGCACGAGCACGGCGGTGCCCAGCACCGACCCGACGAGGTAGGCGGTCCCCAGGCCCAGCAGGATGGCCGCTCTCCGGTCCGCCCACGGGAGCCCCTGCCCGAGTCTGAGGCGATCCGGCACCCGGTGTCCCCGGATCGCCACGGCCACGCTCAGGACGGCCACGTGGAGGATGTCGGAGGAGTAGCGGGGGTCGAGCGCGATGACCCTCCCGAAGCCGCCTCGGCCCGCCAGGAGCAGCGTGAGGTCCGCGGCGATGTACCCGACGAGCAGCACCAGGGCCCACCAACCGCCGGGTCCCCCGACCCTCAGCAGCAGGACGACAGCGATCACGGTGAGCGCCACCGCCACCCACGGGACCCACACCGCGGGCACCACGGCGCCCCCGTCCACCCCACCGGCCCAGGGCCCGGCGAGCAGACCGGGCAGCACGTTCTCGGCGATGAAGGCCCAGGTGATCGAGAAGGACTCGCGCACCGAGCTGCCACCGCCCTCCACGGTGGTGAGCCGGGAGTGGGCGAACAGGAAGCCGCCCAGCACGAGGGCGTGCCCCAGCCAGAGCGGCCAGTCACGGCGCAGCGCCCGTGGGAGCCGGCGCCACCCGGAGGCGTCGTCGGCCATCGCGACGGCCACGCCGAACACCACCGCGGGGATCAGCACGGCCCGCTCGTGCCACAGCAGCCCTCCGCACAGGGCCAGCAGGCAACCGACCCGGTTGAGCCACCGGGGTCCGGCCCCCTGGCTGCTGCGCAGCCACATCAGCACCGCGAGCACCGAGAAGAAGACGTGCGGCCACAGCGCCATGGCCGCGCTCCACCACAGGGTCGTCGCCAACGTCAGCGGCGACCAGGAGAACACGGCGAGTAGCAGCACCCGCACCCAGCTGCCCGGAAGCATCCTGGTCAGCACGTGCCACAGAGCGACCGTGGTGAGCAGCTGCATCGCGAGCACGAACAGCGCCACCGAGCCCCAGTCGAACGCCGCGACCCGGCTGAGCGTCCAGAAGGCGATCTGCTGGCCGGGGTTGACGTGCCCGGCGGTGTCGCGCAGGAGGTAGTCCCAGCCGAGCTCGCTGGCAGCTCCGCGCGCGGCGAGGTAGTAGTCGTCCTGGTTGAAGAAGGAGTCGCGCAGCAGCACCCCGCGCCAGATCGCGGTCGCCGCCAGCACCGCCAGGGCAGCCATCCCCTGGCGCCCGCCCCACACGGCGCGGCGGGGCCCATCAGCGGCGGTCATGGTTGCTCCTCCTGCCCGGTGCGGCGGTCACGCCGAGGACGAGTCCGGCGACCAGCCCCGTCGCGGAGACGGCGAGCGCATCGGCCACGTCCTTGACCAGACGCGTGTCAGCGACGACGTCCAGGGCGGTGGCGCCCACGACCAGCACGGCGGCGAGCACCAGCACACGAGGCACCAGGTGCGGACGCATCGCGGTCAGCGCGGCGGCGACCAGGAACGCCGTCGCCCCGACCGGACCTGCCAGCGCCAGCATGAGGACGAGGACGACGAGCGTGCGCCCCCAGCCCGCGGCGACCGGGGGCGGCCAAGCCCGCGACCACGCAACGTCGGTGGCCGCGCCGACGGCGGGACGACGAAGCGGCCGCCACACGAGCACCATCAGCCCGGCGAGCAGCAGGAGCCCGCTGACGGCGAGGCTCACCGGGAGCAGCACCGCGTGCAGCGCCTGGGGCTCGTACTCCAGCAGCACCTCGCCCCCGGCCCCGGCCGGCACCACCCACGCCTGCTGCCACCCGTCGACACGCAGCGAGTCCAGAGGACGGCCGTCGAGGGTGGCCACCCAGCCGCGGTTGTAGTTCTCCGGGACGTGGAGGACCGCCTCGGGGCCGGTGGCCACCTGCAGACGTCGTTCGCTGTCGCCCCAGTCCTGCACCTGCACCGACCGGGAGCCCAGGGCGCCCGCGTCGGTCCCGTGCGGCCGGGCGTTGACCCGGACGACCTGGAACTCCTCGGTGGAGGGCGCCCGGAGCCGGTGGTCGCCCGCAGCGAGACTGAGGTCCGCTTCCTCCCCGCGATCGGCGCCCTCGTCTGCGTCGCCTGCAGGCTCACGCTGCGCCTCACGCTCGGGGTCGCACGCCTCGATCCGCAACGGACTGCCGTTGACGAGGTCGGCCATGGTGCCGATCACCCGCGTCGGGAGAAGCTCGCCGTCCATCTCGAGGTTGGGCCCGAGCCCGCAGATGGCGCCGGTGGGGTCGTCGGGGGCGAAGGGACGCGTGATGTCCGCGCCGAGCAGCTCGACCTCCGGCACGCGCACGTGCCGGACCCCCTCGCGGGGCACGAACGTGACCTCGAGACGGCGGGTGCGGATGCGATCGAGCGGCACGGTGACGTCAGCGCCCACCTCGACGGTCTGCGAGCTGTCGCGGGTGGAGACGACGGCCTGGGCCGGCCCGTCGAACGACGACCCGGACGCGATGGAGATGCCGGTGACAGTCCGCTGCCGTTCCCACTCGAAGATCAGAGTGGGCCGGGCGTCCTCGTCGGCCGAGAGCCACACCGTCGACTCGTCCCCGTCGTAGGCGAACCGGCTGGCGACCTTCGGGTCCGAGCCGTACACGGAGGTGGCCCCCACCACCTGCTCGCTGCCCAGCGGCTCGAGGAGACGTGCCGTGGCTGCCGTGCTGCGGGCGACGGCCAGCCCGTCGACGTCGAGGCTCTCGGCCCCGGACATCTGGAAGGTGCGGTCGATCCCGCCGTACTCCTCGCTGCGGCGGATCCGGCGTACGTCGCAGTCGGGCACGCCGGTCGTCGCGCGGCAGGCCCGCTGCTCGGCCTGGCTCCCGAACGACCAGGAGGCACCGGGGTCGACCTGTGCCGGCACCTGGAAGGTCCGGACCGGCTCGAGGTCGTCGACCTGCACCTCACGCAGGCCGACGGAGCCGCGGGTCTGGGCGCTGCGCACCCCGGTGATCCGGACCTCGAGCGAGGACACCTCCTCGCCGGACAGGCGGAACTCGACCGGGGTGCCGGACGGCCCGATCTCCTGCTCCACCCGCTGGTCGCCGGCCACCACCTCGAGCGTGCGGATGGGCAGCATCCCGCGATCCTCGACGACCGGGAGCACCGTCACCTCGCGCACCGAGCGTGGCGACTCGAAGTTCATACGGAGGCTCTGCTCGCGTGGGTTGCTCGCCGGCGAGGTCACCCAGCGCGACTCGCGGTCGCCGTCGACGGCGGCATAGGGACCGGCCTGCGGAGTGACCACCCCGAACGTGTCGGCGTAGCCCTGGGACGACGTGGCGCTCAGCCCGGACAGCCCGTCGTAGACCGCCACGACCTGGGAGGCGTCGGGCACCGTCGGGTAGTCGTGCACGGCACGGCCGGTGCGGTAGGGCTCGTCCTTCGTCATCACCACGGCCAGCGCCTCGTTGACCGCGCCGAAGGCACGCTCGCGCCGTTGGTCGGAGTCCGTGACCACGTCGGGCTGCGCGTCCCAGCCCGGCTCGCCGGCGAGCACGGTCGCTTGACCAGGCTCCACCAGGCCGGCGCTCTGCAGGTCCAGGACACTCTCGGGCGCCCCCGCGACCGTCCGCACGGAGGTCACCGGGGTGGCCCGCACCTGGGACAGCCGGGTGTCGACCTCGAAGATCTCCACTTCATCACCGCCGTCGCGCTCCCCGCCGTACGACGCGACGGAGCGCAGGCCCGCCGTCTGGAGGGAGACCGCGGCGCCCCCGGGGTGGGGGGATGCGGTCAGGGACCGGCTGAGGTCGCGACGGATCACGACGTGCCCGATCCCCGCGCGGGCGAGCTGGTCGCCCAGGTCCTCGGTGGCGCGTCCCGAGGTGACGAGCTGGTCGAGGGCGGAGAGGAACCGGATGGACTCACCCGGGATCAGCGGCACCTGGCTGCGGCTCACGAAGTCGGCCTCGCCGAGCACCAGCAGCGGCTCGTCGAGGGTCCAGCCCCAGTCGTGCATGGCGAACCCGCTCCCGGGGAGGACCAGCGTCGTGCGGCCGTCCTGGTGTGCGGTGAGGTAGCGCTCCGCCTGCACCCAGTGGTCGGCGATCCGGGTCCAGCCCGGCGTGCGGACGTCGTTGGCGAGGTAGGGAGCGCCCAGGACGAGCACCAGGGCGGCCGGCAGGGCCAGGATCAGCCCGGCGCTGCGACGCACCTCGTCGGCCCGCGCCGGCCACCTCTCACGCAGCGATCGCAGCAGCGCACTCGACGCCTCCTGCGCCGCCCAGCCGAAGCCGATCGCCAGGGGCAGGCGCGCCACCGGGTCGATCTTGTGCACGTTGCGGAAGATCTGCAGGGTGCCGTCGAGAGCCTCGCGGAAGCCCGCGGCCAGCGGGGAGCCCTCCCAGCCGCCGTGCGCAACAGTCAGGAGCGAGAGCCCCAGCAGCGCGGCCAGCATCAACGGGACACGCAGGTCGGAGCGGAGGCGGACCAGACCGACCAGCCCGGCCGCTGACACGACGGCCGCCACCAGCACCATCACGCGGTCCGTCACCAGGAAGAAGGCGCCCGGCCACCACGCCCGGTCGCCGGCCAGCAGATAGGCGTTCCACTGCGAGCTGCCGCGCACGGCCTCCGACCAGCCCACGACGGAGGTGGTGTCGGCCGCGCTCTCGACGTAGGCATAGAAGGGCGGCGCATAGCCGGCCAGGACGAGCAGCGGCACCGCCCACCACAGGGCCGCGACCAGGATGCTGGCTCCCCACTGGGCGGCGAAGCGCCAGCCGACCATCCCACGACGCACGCCCCACAGGACGAGGATGGCCGGCAGCGGGAGGCACGCCGCCACCTCGACGGCGTTGACGCCGCCCATGCACACGACCGCGGCGCCGCTCAGCACGGCTGCCGGAAGGGGGCGCAGCCGACCGCTCAGGGCCAGCAGCACCGGCAGCGTGGCCCAGGGCAGGACCGCCCCCGGCAGGGACTCCGCCGAGATCACCGACACCGTGCCCAGCAGGCGGGGGGTGAATGCGAACGCGAGCCCGGCCAGCAGCGCTGCCCCCGGCGCCAGGCCCATGACACGCGCCACCCGGCGGGCCCCCTCGAGCGCCAGGATCAGCACCAGGGCGGACCAGAGCCGCTGGCTCACCCAGCCCGGCATGCCGGCGAGCTCGGTCAGCGCGAACCAGCTGCCCTGCGGGAAGAGATAGCCGTAGGCCTGGTTGCGCATCTCCCCGAAGTTGGTGTCGGGGTGCCACAGCACGAAGGCCTCGGCCAGGAACGACAGCGGCCGCTCCGTGAGCTCGGCACGGGTGTCGTACGTCGTTCGCCCGGCGTCCTGGGCGAGCGACATCAGCACGATCACGGCATAGAGACCCGCAGCGACCAGCCCCGCCGAGGAGGTGCTGGAGCCGACCGCGGGGCCGGCCAAAGATCTGGTGGAGGAGCTGGTGGTGGAGCTGGTGATGGCCGTTCGGGGTGCGCGCAGCAGACGTCGTACGTCCTTGCCCATGCGCTCCACTCCTCCTGGTCTCCCCAACGGCGGGCCAAGGCTAGCCGCTGGCTGGGGTGGGGACGCGGCTACGGTCGGATTGGCTGTGGCAAACTCCGCCTCGTGGCGAACACCAGGCTCGCGGTTCCGGGGTTCCTGAGAAGCGGTGGCTTCATCGCTGTCGCGATGGCGGTCATGAATGTCGCCACCTACGGGTTCACGATGATCGCCGCACGCATCCTCGGTCCGCGCTCGTACGGCGCCCTGGCCGGGCTGATGGCGACCTTGCTCGTCGTCAGCGTGGTCCAGCTCGGCCTGCAGGCCACCGCCGCCCGCCGGATCTCCTCGGACCCCGAGCACGTCGGTCAGATCGAGGACGTGATCCTGCGGGTCGCCGTGCGCGGCTCCATCGTGCTCGGTCTCGTGATGCTCGCGCTCTCCCCCGTGGTCAACCGGGTGCTGCGTCTCGACGACCTGCCGACCGCGATGCTCGTCGCCGTCGCGGCCGTGCCGATCACCCTGATGGGTGGCCAGGCCGGCATCCTCCAGGGCGAGCGCCGTTGGTATCCCCTCGCCGTGATGTACATCGCGAGCGGCGTGCCGCGGCTGGCCATCGGGACCGCCCTCCTCCTCTGGCGGCCCAGCGAGACCAGCGCCATCGCGGGTGTCGCGCTCGGGGCCGTGGCACCGGTCATCGTGGGGTGGTACGTCCTGCGCGGACGTCACCCCGGCGAGCGCAGCAGCACCCACGCCGCCGGGGCCGTGGTGCGCGAGACGATCCACAACTCCCAGGCCCTGCTGGCGTTCTTCGCCCTCTCCAACCTCGACATCGTCGTCGCGCGCAACGTCCTCGACGACCACAGCGCCGGCCTCTACGCCGGCGGGCTGATCCTCACCAAGGCCGTGCTCTTCCTGCCCCAGTTCGTCGTCGTGGTCGCCTTCCCTGCGATGTCCTCCGTCGAACAGCGCCGCCGCGCGCTCACCCGCAGCCTGCTCCTGGTCGCCGGACTGGGCTCCCTGTGCACCCTGGCGGTCGCGGTGCTTCCCGGCCTGGCGATGGTCTTCGTCGGCGGAGCGAAGTTCGCCGACGTCGAATCGCGGCTGTGGCTGTTCTCCGTGCTCGGCACGCTGTTGGCGATGCTCCAGCTGCTGGTCTATGCCGTGCTCGCCCGGCAGGGACAGCGCTCGGTCTACCTCATCTGGGGGACACTGGGCGTGATGGTGGTCGCGGGCATCGCGATGTCGACCCTCGACACCCTGCTCGCCGTCGTGGCGAGCGCCGACGCCGTCCTGCTGGCCGTGCTCCTGGCCGTGAGCCTCCGGCATACCTCGTCCGCCGCCCCCTCGACGGGAGAGGCGACGGAACCCGCGACGGGCCCCGCGACAGGAGAGGCGTCAGCCCCGGCTCAGTGAGCCGCCTCGTGCCAGCTGCGACCGGTGCCGACCGACACGTCGAGCGGCACCGTCAGCTCCGCGGCTCGTCCCATCTGCTCGCGCACCAGCGCCTCCAGCGTCTCCCGCTCGCCGGGCGCCACCTCCAGCACCAGCTCGTCGTGGACCTGCAGCAGCATCCGTGAGCGCAGTCCCTGCTCCGCGATCGCGGCGTCGACATAGAGCATCGCGACCTTGATCAGGTCGGCCGCCGAACCCTGGATCGGTGCGTTCAGCGCCATCCGCTCGGCCATCTCCCGGCGCTGGCGGTTGTCGCTGGTCAGGTCGGGGAGGTAGCGGCGCCGTCCCATGATCGTCTCGGTGAAGCCCGAGCGGCGGGCCTCGTCGACGATGCCGCCCAGGTAGTCGCGGACCCCGCCGAAGGTCTCGAAGTACTCGTCCATCAGACCCTGGGCCTCGCCCGGCTTGATCCGCAGCTGCTGGCCGAGACCGTAGGCCGAGAGCCCGTAGGCGAGGCCGTAGTTCATCGCCTTGATCTTGGCCCGCATCTCCGGACCGACCGCGTCAGGCTCGACGTCGAAGACCCGGGCCGCAGTGATGGAGTGGAAGTCCTGCCCGGAGCGGAACGCCTCGATCAGCAGCGCGTCCTCCGACAGGTGGGCCATGATCCGCATCTCGATCTGGCTGTAGTCGGCCGTCATCAGGCAGTCGTAGCCCTCCCCCACGACGAACGCCTCGCGGATGCGGCGTCCCTCCTCGGTGCGCACCGGGATGTTCTGCAGGTTGGGGTCGGTGCTGGAGAGCCGGCCGGTCGCCGCGATCATCTGGTTGAAGGTCGTGTGGATGCGGCCGTCGGAGGCGACGGTCTTGAGCAGCCCCTCCACGGTCTGGCGCAGCCGGATCACGTCGCGGTGGCGCAGCAGGTGCTGCAGGAACGGGTGCTCGGTCTTCTCGAAGAGCTGCTGCAGCGCGTCGGCGTCGGTGGTGTAGCCGGTCTTGGTGCGCTTGGTCTTCGGCATGCCGAGCTCGTCGAAGAGCACCACCTGCAGCTGCTTGGGCGAGCCGAGGTTGATCTCCTTGCCGATCACGGCGTAGGCGTCGTCCGCGGCCGTCCTCACCTCGTCGCCGAAGTGCGACTCCAGGCTCTCCAGGTGCTCGATGTCGACGGCGATCCCGACCTGCTCCATCGCGGCGAGCCGGTCGACGAGGGGCAGCTCCACCTCGGCGAGCAGCCGGGTGCCGCCGTGCTCCTCGACGGCCTCGTCCAGCGCCTCGGCCAGGTCGAGCACCGCCCGGGCGTGCAGCATCGCGGTGTCGGAGGCCCCGGAGTCGTCGATGCTGTCGAAGCTGAGCTGCCCACTGTCGGCCGACTCCTGACGCAGCTCGCGGCGCAGGTAGCGCAGGGTGAGGTCGGCAAGGTCGTAGGAGCGCTGGTCGGGACGGACGAGGTACGCCGCGAGCGCGGTGTCGCTGACCAGGCCACGCAGCTGCCAGCCCCGGGCGGCGAGAGCCAGCTGTGGCCCCTTCGCATCGTGGAGGACCTTGGCCACGTCCGCGTCGCCGAACCAGGCGGCCAGCGCGGTGTCGTCCTCGGGCGTGACCGTGCTGGCATCCAGCCACGCGGCGGTGCCGTCGGCCGCGGCCAGTGCGACCGACCAGACCTCTCCGCTCCCCGCCCGCCAGCTGCCCTGGACGGCAACGCCGACGCGAGTCCCCTCCTCGACGGTGCGCCCGTGCTCCGCCAGCCACGCCGCCGCCTCGCCGGGCGCCAACCGGGCGCCCTCGAGCTCGAAGCCACCCTCCTCGACCAGCTCCTCGGACTCCAGGGTCTCGAAGAGGCGGTCGCGCAGCACCCGGAACTCGAGGCCGTCGAAGAGCGTGTGCACCTCCTGGCGGTCCCAGGGACGACGCAGCAGGTCGGTGGGCGAGGCGGGCAGTGCCAGGTCGGTGACCAGGCGGTTGAGATGACGGTTGCGGATCACGTCGCCGAGGTGCGCGCGCAGGCTCTCCCCCGCCTTGCCCTTGACCTCGTCGGCGCGCGCGATGACGTTGTCGAGCCCGTCGTAGGTGTTGATCCACTTCGCGGCCGTCTTGGGTCCCACCCCGGGGATGCCGGGGAGGTTGTCGGAGTCCTCGCCGACGAGCGCCGCGAGCTCGGGGTAGCGGTGCGGCGGCAGGCCGTACTTGTCCTGGACCGCCTCCGGTGTCATCCGGGCCAGCTCGCTGACGCCTCGCATCGGGTAGAGCACGGTCGACGTGTCACTCACCAGCTGCAGGGAGTCGCGGTCGCCGGTGAGGATCAGCACCTCGAAGCCCTGCGCGACGGCCTGGGTCGTGAGCGTCGCGATGATGTCGTCGGCCTCGAAGCCGTCCATCATCAGGTGCGGGATGTGGAGTGCGTCCAGCACCTCCTGGATCAGCGGGAGCTGGCTCTTGAACTCGTCGGGGGTCTTGTTGCGCTTGGCCTTGTACTCCGGGTACTCCTCCAGGCGGAACGTCTGGCGCGACTTGTCGAAGGCGACGCCCACGTGCGTGGGCTCCTCGTCGCGCAGCACGTTGATGAGCATCGAGGTGAAGCCGTAGACGGCGTTGGTGTGCTGCCCGGTGCTGGTGGAGAAGTTCTCCACCGGCAGGGCGAAGAACGCACGGTAGGCCAGCGAGTGTCCATCGAGCAGCAACAGCCGAGGGCGGACGGAGGAGACATCGGGCGACGGGGCGATCTCAGGCACCCGTCGACTCTATCGGGGCGCACCCCCTGCCCTCCGCGCCACGGGGTCCCGCCACAATGACGGGCATGAGCGACACGACCCCCACCGCGCCCAGCACCCCCGCAAGCCCCAGCACCGGCACCGGCACCGGCACCGACGCCTCCCTCGATGTCCAGGCCTACCTGGCCTCGATGCCGCACGGGATGGGAGGGCTCAACGACAAGATGGGCATCGAGCTGCAGGAGGTCTCCCCCGAGCGGCTGGTCGCGACCATGCCGGTGGAGGGCAACACCCAGCCCTACGGCCTGCTGCACGGCGGCGCCTCGGTCGTGCTGGCCGAGACCCTGGGCTCCATCGGGTCCGCCATCCACGCCCACCCGGACCGGCTCGCGGTCGGCGTCGACATCAACGCCACCCACCACCGCTCCGCGACGTCCGGGACGGTGACCGCCGTCGCTACGGCGATCCACCTCGGACGGACCAGCACCGCCTACGAGATCGTGATCACCGACGAGCGCGGCAAGCGGATCTGCACCTCGCGCATCACCTGCGCCCTGATCCCGACCGAGCGGCTCAACGGCTGAGCCTGCTGGGGGTGACCCTCAGCTGGGTGTGACCTGAGAGCGCCGCATCGACCGTCGGGCGGCCAGCAGCTGGCCCAGCGGCCGGTTGGTCGTGGTGCGGGCGAAGGCCGGACGCTGGGCGGTGAGCTTCGCACGGACGGCGGACGTCGGCGCCAGCCGGAGGACCGCCTGGGGGGCGAAGGCGAGGCGCGCCATGAAGCGGTTGGCGTCGCGCGAGCTGCTGGTCGACGCCGTCGCGATGTGCGGGATGCTCTTCTCCTCGGCGAACACGACGGCAGCCTCCATCAGCGCCCGCCCCAGGCCCTTGCGACGGAACTCGGGGAAGACCTGCGGAGACAGTGCCTGGACGACGGGCTCCAGGTTCAGCGCCGAGAGCGTGGTCGCCTGCAGGTGAACGGCGCCCGCGACCTGCCCGTCGTACTCCGCGACGACGATGCGCATGTCCGGGTCCATGTCGGCGCGCAGGATGAGCACGTCGAGGTCCGCCACCCGCTCGACGTGGTCGCCACGTCGCACGATGTCGGCCCACAGTTCGGCGAGCTTGGCGGCATCCGCGGGGGACGCGTCACGCAGGGTCACGGTCGACCGACTCATCGCATGCCTCCGGTTCCGTCCGCGGGGGCACCGCGAACTGCAGTCCAAGGGAAGATCCAGACTACGACGACTCCCCCCGAGTGCAGTCCGTTCCTCCACACTACGCTCAGGCCACCGTCGCTGACAGAGGAGTCCCGTGTTCGTCGGAATCGGCACCGTGGTCAATGTGCTCGCCGTCGCGGGGGGCACCCTGATCGGCGTCCTGCTGGGCAATCGGCTGCCCGTGCGCACCCGCGACGTGGTCACCGACGCGCTCGGCCTCGTCACCCTGCTCATCGCCGGCACGACGGCGATCGCGGTCCTCGACCCGGCGCTCGGGGCCGCCGTCGGCGACAGCGCCCCCATGCTGATCGTGCTCGCCGCACTTCTCCTGGGCGGGATCGTGGGGTCCACCCTGCGCCTGGAGCAGCGTGTGGAGCAGCTCGGCGGATGGCTGCAGAGCCGGCTGCGCGGCAGCGACGACTCGCGCGAGCGGCAGCGCTTCATCGAGGGATTCGTCGCAGCGTCCCTGTTGTTCTGCACCGGACCGCTCACCATCCTGGGATCGCTGAACGACGGTTTGGGCAACGGCGCCGACCAGCTCTTCCTCAAGTCCGCGCTGGACGGTTTCGCAGCCATCGCGTTCGCGGCGTCGTTCGGCTGGGGGGTGGGCGCCAGCATCGTCACGATCGTCACCGTGCAAGGTGGACTGACGCTGGCCGGCGTGGGGATCGGCGGTGTCCTCCCGGACGCACACCTCGCCGCCGTGACCGCGGCCGGCGGGCTGCTGCTGGTGGGCGTCGCGCTGCGACTGCTGCGGGTGCGGGAGATCCCGGTCGCCGATCTGCTTCCTGCCCTGATCCTGGCGCCGGCGATCACCCATCTGGTCGTGCTCGCGCGCTGACCTCGTGGCCGGATCGTGCCCGCCCGGCAGCACATCCGTGACCCCATTGTTGTCGAGAGTGTCCCCAAGACGGGCCTTACGGCCCTACTGTGTTCCCCCAAACCCCGGCCACCTGGCCGTGCGGTGAGTTGGTTGAGCCAGCGGCGCTGTCGCTTGGGTCCACCGCACCACGTTCGAGTCTGTCCTTGCGACAGGAGGCCCATGCACCCCCGCTCACCACTCCCCATGGCCGCGCCCCGCGCCCCGTGGGTGGCCGTGCTCGGCGCCCTGGCGATCGCCATGCTGGCGATCCTGGGCCCCGGCGCAGGCTCGGCCCACGCCGCGGACACCCCCACGTGCGTCCAGCCCGAGCCGCGCAACGACGACACGATCCATATCAAGGGCTGTCTCACCGACACCCGCGACAAGCCCGCCTCCCCGGTCCCCGACGTCTCGATCACGGTCGAGGACAGCGAGGGCAACCCGATCGGGGAGGACACGACCGACGAGACCGGGTTCTTCGACATCGCACTGCCCGGCACCGCGATCACCAACCTCGGTCAGACCTTCGTCATCAAGATCGACACCGACTCGCTCCCTGACGGCTCCGACCTGCGCAACCCCGACCAGGTGGAGCTCGAGCAGCGGATCCAGCTCGACTCGGACGTCTTCGTGACCTTCCCGGTCGGTGACGCCCTTCCGGGCAGCTCGGGCAAGCTCACGCAGGGGCTGCAGCTGGCCGTCGGCGGCATCGTCTTCTCGGTGCTGCTCGCGATGGCGGCGCTCGGCCTCTCGATGATCTTCGGGACGACCGGGCTGACGAACTTCGCCCACGGCGAGCTGATCACCTTCGGGGCGCTGGTCGCCTACGCGGTGGACCAGCTGCCGGGGAAGATCGCCGTGTTCGGCAACGACGTCACTGTGATCGTCGCGGTGATCGCGGCGTTCCTGGTCGGTGGTGCCTTCGGCCTCGTCAACGACAAGGCGCTCTGGAAGCCGCTGCGCATGCGGGGCACCGGCGTCATCGCGATGATGATCGTGAGCATCGGTCTCTCGATCTTCCTGCGCAACATCTACCAGTACTTCGCGGGCGGGCAGAACCACAACTACTCGCAGTACTCCGCGGTCCAGCCCTGGGAGATCGGCCCGGTGCTGCTCACGCCGAAGGACGCGATCGTCGTGGTCGTCGGCGTCGCCGTACTGATCATCGTCTCCCTGCTGCTGCAGTACACCCGCACCGGCAAGGCCACGCGCGCCGTCGCCGACAACCCGGCCCTGTCCGCCTCCTCCGGCATCAACGTGCAGCGGGTCATCGCGGTGGTCTGGACCGTCGGCGCGGCTCTCGCGGCCCTGTCGGGTGCCCTGCTGGGACTGACTCAGGGCTTCGACTACCAGATCGGCTTCAAGATCCTGCTGCTCGTCTTCGCCGCCACCGTCCTGGGTGGTCTCGGGACGATCTGGGGAGCGATGGTCGGTGCCTTCATCATCGGCATCTTCATCGAGGTCTCGACGCTCTTCATCCCCGCGGAGCTGAAGTTCGTCGGCGCCCTGGCCGTCCTCATCATCGTCCTGATGTTCCGTCCCCAAGGCCTGCTCGGCCGGGCACAGCGAATCGGCTAGGAGACCACCATGGACGTACTGGACATGATCAGCCGGTCGCTGCAGCAGGGCCTCGGCCCCTCGGCGATCATCTACTGCCTGGCCGCGATCGGCCTCAACGTGCACTTCGGCTACACCGGACTGCTCAACTTCGGACAGGCCGGCTTCATGGCGGTCGGCGGCTACGGCATGGCCTCGATCGTGTCGACGTGGGGCCTGCCGTTCTGGCTCGGCATCATCGTCGGGCTGCTGCTCACGGTCCTGCTGGCCCTCCTGCTCGGCATCCCGACCCTGCGCCTGCGCGCCGACTACCTCGCGATCGTCACGATCGCAGCAGCCGAGATGATCCGGCAGACCGTCGGGTCGGTCACCCTCGTGGACTACTTCGGCGGCCAGGACGGACTCACCGGGTTCAGCAGCGAGTTCCGCTCGATCAACCCGTTCTCCGACTCGGTCGGGATACCCGGACTCGTCACGTGGCGGCCCAACGACGCCTGGGTGATGCTGGTCGGATGGACGCTCGTCATCCTGTCCTGCCTCATCGTGTGGCTGCTGATGCGCAGCCCCTGGGGTCGCGTCCTCAAGTCGGTGCGCGAGGACGAGGACGCCGTGCGCAGCCTCGGCAAGAACGTCTATGCCTACAAGATGCAGGCACTGGTCATCGGTGGCCTCTTCGGGGCCCTGGCCGGCTTCATCACCGCCCTGCGCAGCGCCGCGATCAACCCATCCTTCTTCGCCACCGACATCACGTTCTTCGCCTACACCGTGCTGCTGCTCGGTGGGGCGGCACGCGTGCTGGGACCGGTGGTCGGGTCGATCATCTTCTGGTTCATGCTGACGTTCCTGGACGTGTTCTTCGAGCAGGCCACCCGCAACGACCTGATCCCCGACTGGATCATGACCGAGAACCAGGCCAGCCTGATGCGCTTCATCTTCATGGGACTGGCGCTGATGCTGCTGATGATCTACAGGCCCCAGGGGATCTTCGGGGACCGAAGGGAGCTGGCGATCGATGGGCGCTGACATGACCAAGGACACCGGGAGGCACACCGGGGACTCCTCCGCCTCCCCCGGCACCAAGCTCACGACGCGCGAGATGTTCGCGAACGTCGAGCACGAGCCCGGCGCCGCCAAGCTCGACCCGATCCTGAAGGCCAGCCGGGTGGTGCGCAGCTTCGGTGGTCTCACCGCCGTGGAGGTGGACCACGTCGAGATCCAGCGGGGCGCGATCACGGCCCTGATCGGGCCCAACGGAGCGGGCAAGACGACGTTCTTCAACCTGCTGACCGGCTTCGACAAGCCCGACTCCGGTGAGTGGTCCTTCAACGGCCGCAGCCTGGCGAAGGTGCCCGCCTACCGAGTCGCCCGGATGGGCATGGTGCGCACCTTCCAGCTCACCAAGGTGCTGTCCAAGCTCACGGTCATCGAGAACATGCGCGTGGGCGCCACCGGGCAGGCCGGGGAGAACCTCTTCAAGGCGATGTTCGCGCCGTTGTGGAGGGGCCAGGAGGCCGCCAACACCGAGCGCGCGGACGCGCTGCTCGAGCGGTTCTTGCTGATCAAGAAGCGCGAGGACTTCGCCGGGTCCCTCTCGGGTGGACAGCGCAAGCTCCTGGAGATGGCCCGGGCGCTGATGGCCGACCCCGAGCTTGTCATGCTCGACGAGCCGATGGCCGGGGTGAACCCTGCGCTCAAGCAGTCGCTGCTGGGACACGTCAAGGCTCTGCGTGACGAGGGCCGCACGGTGCTGTTCGTCGAGCACGACATGGACATGGTGCGCGACATCTCCGACTGGGTGATCGTGATGGCTCAGGGCCGGATCATCGCGGAGGGCCCGCCCGACTCGGTGATGAGCGACCCGCGCGTCATCGACGCCTACCTCGGCGCCCACCACGACACCGTCCTCGACTTCGAGGAGGAGGAGCGCATCCTCGCCGCCGCGGAGACCGAGCTCGACCACGCCAAGGAGAGCAGGGAGAACCCCCATGACTGACCCCTTCGCGAAGCCCTCCGCCGAGCAAACGACCGGAGGGCAGCTCCCTGCTCAGCCCGGCGCGGAGGAGCCGACGGACGTCACCACGCGCGGCGCCGACTTCGACGAGGTGCGCCGCGTGCACCTGGCCGCAGCCGAGGGAGCGGTGCTGCGCGCCGACAACCTGATCGCCGGCTACCTGCCCGGCGTCAACATCCTCAACGGCGCCGACCTCTACTGCCGCGAGAACGAGCTGGTCGGGATCATCGGTCCCAACGGGGCCGGCAAGTCGACGCTGCTCAAGGCGCTCTTCGGCCTCGTCAAGGTGGGCACCGGCTCGATCACCCTCAAGGGCGAGGAGATCACGAACCTGCGGGCCGACGCGCTGGTCGCCAAGGGCATCGGCTTCGTGCCCCAGACCAACAACGTCTTCCCGTCGTTGACGATCCAGGAGAACCTCGAGATGGGCGTCTATCAGCGTCCCTCCACGTTCCGCAAGCGCTTCGAGTTCGTCGGCGACCTGTTCCCCGCCCTGATCGACCGCCGCGCCCAGCGTGCCGGCAGCCTGTCGGGCGGCGAGCGCCAGATGGTCGCCATGGGGCGCGCGCTGATGATGGAGCCCTCGGTGCTGCTGCTCGACGAGCCGTCGGCCGGCCTCTCCCCCGTCATGCAGGACGAGGTCTTCGTGCAGACGCGACGCATCAACCGCGCCGGTGTCTCGGTGATCATGGTGGAGCAGAACGCGCGTCGCTGCCTGCAGATCTGCGACCGCGGCTACGTCCTCGACCAGGGACGCAACGCCTACACGGGCACGGGCAAGGAGCTCGGCAACGACCCCAAGGTCATCGAGCTCTACCTCGGGACGCTCGCCAAGGCCTGAGCCCTCCCTGCCTCGCGCACGTTCCGCTGTCCCCCGGTCGCTCCCTCAGGGCCGGGGGACGGGCGTTTCGGGGGCCGGTGGGGCGAGCGCCGAGGCCCATGGCGAGCGGGCGCGTGGCCTGCATCGCCGTACGGCTGGGCTGGCTGGCTGGCTGGCTGGATGACTTGCGGGTCGGGGAGAGCCCAGGACCATGCCGATTGGTCACAGACGACATGCCCCGGCGCGAAATCCACGCCGTTGGGGACCAAACGGCAGCCCCGCTCCCGCCGCCCGAACCAGCGCCCACTCAGCTTCAGTCCTCCGACCGGCGCCAGCGACCGCCAGCCGGGACAGCAGCAGCCCCCGCGGAGCACGAGCCCCAGCAGCATCGCGCCACAGCGCGCCGTACGACGCGCCCTCGGCACCGACCCCACCGTTTGGTCAGAGACGACATGCCCCGGCGCGAAATCCACGCCGTTGGGGACCAAACGGCAAGCTGTCGCGCCGCCCCACCAGCCTCGCCGCGCCACCCGTGTACGACGAAGGGCCCGGCCTCCTCGCGGAGACCGGGCCCTTCATCTTGTCGTGCTGGTGACCTCTGTCAGTCGAGGACGCCGGAGATCGAGTCGATCTGCTTGTACGTGTTGCCCTTGTCGTACTTCTGGATGCCGATCGTGGCCGTGCTCGGGCTGCCACTGTCGTTCATGTCGGACGGGCCGGAGACGCCGTCGTAGTCGATGTCCTCGCCGTCCTCGAGGAGCTTGGAGCACTCCTCGAAGGTGGTGCACTTGGTGCCACCCTTGGAGACGTTGACGATCTCGCCCGCGATGGCCTCGCCGTTGTCGCTGTCAGCCGCGATCGCCGCCAGGGCGGTGAGCATCACGGCGTCGTAGGACTGCGGACCGTAGGTGAAGTCCTTCAGGCCGGGGTCGATCTCCAGCAGCTGGTTGTTGAAGTCCTCGTTGACCTCACCCGGGGCCGGGAAGGTGCCCTTGACGCCGGTCAGGTCGAAGCTCTCCGAGGAGTAGTCCGCCATGTTGCCGTCGACGAAGTAGAGCTGGACGTCCTGGGGACCGACGCCCTTCGAGATCAGCTGCGGGATGATCTTGGTGGTCTCGTTGAAGGCGATCAGGACGATCGCGTCGGGCTTCGACGCAGCAACCTTGTTGACCTCGGCGGTGAAGTTCTGAGCGTCGGCGGCGTAGAGGATGTGCTCCGCGACCGTGGCGCCCTTCTCCTCGAGGGTCTCGACGACCTGCTCGGCCAGACCCTCGCCGTAGGCGTCCTGGCGAGCCAGGACGGCCACGTTGCTGAAGCCGTCCTCGACGGCCATGTTGCCCAGCACCTGGCCCTGGAGGCGGTCCGAGGGAGCGGTACGGAAGTAGAGACCGTTGTCCTCGTAGGTGTCGAAGGCGGCAGCGGTGTTGGCCGGGGAGAAGTGGACGACACCCGCTCCGGTGATCTTGTCGATGACGCTCAGCGAGACGCCCGAGGCGGCCGCACCGATGATGGCGTCGGCATTCTTGCCGAGCAGGCCGTCGACCGAGGCCCCGGCGATGTCGGGGGTGCCGTCGCCCGAGTCGGCCTTGAAGCTCGCGACGTCCTTGCCCAGGACGCCACCGGCCGCGTTGATCTCCTGGACCGCGAGGTCCACGCCCGCGAACTCAGGCGGGCCGAGGTAGGCGAGGTCGCCGGTCTGGGGCAGCAGCGAGCCCAGCGTCAGGGTTCCGTCCCCCTTGGGGGCAGAGGCCTCGGACGAGGTGTCCTCCGAGGCGGTCGTGTCGTCGTCGTTGTCCTCGCTGCCACAGGCGCTGAGGAAGAGCGCTGCCGCGGCCAGTGCCGCTGCGGTGCGCATGGCACGGTTCTGGCGGATCATGGGGCCTCCGTGGAGAGATGTAGCACCTACCGGCGTTCGGGACCGCCGGAGCATCGACTTTCGATGGAGGTGAACCTAGCCCCTGAAGGGTGTCAAGAGGCGCAGGACCGCAGGAAAAAGTGCGTTCTCGTTGCCGTTTCGTGACCTGGGTCGCATTTGCGGGCTCTCCAGACGCGCTTCGCCACCTCTCGGCAGCCCGTCGGGCGACTCAGTCCGTAGGCTCGACCGGAGCGTCGGTCGGCGATGACGAGGCGACCCCCGGACCATGGGTGACGACGCCCTCGGCGACCTGGCGCATGGACAGCCGCAGGTCCATGGCCGTCTTCTGGATCCACCTGAAGGCGTCCGACTCCGAGAGTCCCAGCTGCTGCTGGAGGACCCCCTTGGCCCGGTCGACCGACTTGCGGGTCTCCAGCCTGTCGGAGAGGTCATGGACCTCCCTCTCGAGCAGCTGGACCTCCGCGAAGCGGCTGACGGCCATCTCGATCGCCGGCACCAGGTCGTTGCGGGAGAACGGCTTGACCAGATAGGCCATGGCGCCTGCGTCTCGCGCTCGCTCCACCAGGTCGCGCTGGGAGAAGGCGGTCAGGATGACCACCGGCGCGATGCGTTGAGCGGCGATCCGCTCCGCGGCGGTGATTCCGTCGAGGACCGGCATCTTCACGTCGAGGATCACCAGGTCGGGCCGGAGCTCCTCAGCCAGCGCCACGGCCCGGGCGCCGTCCCCGGCCTGGCCGACCACGTCGTACCCCTCCTCGCCGAGCATCTCGGCGAGGTCCATCCGGATCAGCGCCTCGTCCTCGGCGATCACGACGCGGCGGGTGCTGGGGGTGGCGGACTGACTCACGAAGGACAGGCTAGCGGCACAGAGCCGTCGGGGCGCGAGCGGCCCGGGTCGGGACTGCGCACACGATCCGGTACCTTTGGCCGGCCGGCCCCGGTAGCCCAACGGCAGAGGCGATGGTCTCAAACACCATTCAGTGTGGGTTCGAATCCCACCCGGGGCACAGCGATGCGTCCGGACGCGAGGCGTCCGGACGCACAGCTCGCGCTCAGTCGGTGGAGCGGCTCTGCTTCGCCTCGATGGTGGCGGCGCCCATCTTGTGGATGCGTAGCGCGTTGGTCGTGCCGGGGATGCCCGGAGGCGCGCCCGCGATGATGACCACCAGGTCACCCTCCTGGACGCGACCGATGCGCAGCAGCGCCTCGTCGACCTGATAGACCATCTCGTCGGTGTGCCGGACCGGGTCGGTGCGGAAGGTCTCCACCCCCCAGCTCAGCGACAGCTGCGAACGCGTGGAGTCCTCGGGGGTGAAGGCCAGGATCGGGATCTCCCCGCGCAGGCGCGACATCCGGCGGGCGGAGTCACCGCTCTGCGTGAACGCGACGACATACTTGGCGCCGACCCGCTCGGCGACCTCCTCGGCCGCCTTCGCGATCACGCCGCCGGGGGTGCGCGGCTGCCAGTCGATGTGGGAGATGCTCTTCAGGCTCTGGGTCTCGGTCGCGGCGATGATGCGCGCCATGGTCTCGACGGTCTCGATGGGGAACTCCCCCACGCTGGTCTCGCCGGAGAGCATGACCGCGTCGGCGCCGTCGAGCACCGCGTTGGCGACGTCGGAGGCCTCGGCCCGGGTCGGGGCCGGCGACGAGATCATCGACTCGAGCATCTGGGTGGCCACGATGACCGGCTTGGCGTTGCGACGCGCCTTCTGGACGATGCGCTTCTGCAGGAAGGGCACGTCCTCCAGGGGGCACTCGACCCCGAGGTCGCCACGCGCGACCATGAAGCCGTCGAACGCCTTGATGATCTCGTCGAGGTTGTCGATCGCCTGGGGCTTCTCGATCTTGGCGATGACGGGGACATGGATGCCCTCCTCGTCCATGACCTTGTGGACGTCGGCCGCGTCGGCGGCGCTGCGCACGAAGCTCAGCGCGATGAAGTCGACGCCCAGGTGCAGGGCGAAGCGGAGGTCCGCGATGTCCTTCTCCGACAGCGCGGGGACCGAGACCGCCACACCGGGGAGGTTGATGCCCTTGTTGTTGCTGACCTCACCGGCCACGATGACCTCGGTGTGGACATCGGTGCCCTCGACGCTGACCACACGCAGGCGGACCCGACCGTCGTTGATGAGGATCGGGTCGCCGGGGTTCACGTCGCCCGGAAGACCCTTGTACGTCGTACCGCAGATCGTCGCGTCGCCGGGCACGTCGCGCGTGGTGATCGTCCACGCCTGGCCACGCTCCAGCATGACCGGGCCATCGGGGAAGGTCTCCAGCCGGATCTTGGGCCCCTGGAGGTCCGCGAAGATGCCGACACCCTGGCCTATCTCGTCGGCCGCCTCCCGCACGAGTCGGTAGGACTCCGCGTGGTCCTCCTGGGCGCCGTGGCTCATGTTCAGGCGGGCGACGTTCATTCCCGCTCGAACGAGCGCACGGATCCGCTCGGGTCCAGCGACGGCAGGGCCAAGTGTGCAGACGATCTTCGCGTTTCTCACACCACGACCATACTGGCCGCAGCGGCGCCTGGGAGCCTCGCTGTGGAACGATCCAAAAGAATTCACCGGAATGTGTCCGAAATGCGGAAACTGATGACTTTCGGCCCGCTCGGCCCGGACCTTACTGTTCGGTATCCGTAGCAATCGGCGTCCCGAGCCCGGTCCGCCGAGCCCAGCCCCCTGTGCGACGCACAACGGCCCCGCCACCCTCAGCGGGGGTGGCGGGGCCGTTCGCAGTCGACGCTCAGACGACCAGCGGACGCTCCGTGGGCGAGATCGGCACCGGCAGGGCGGTCGTCCCTGTGAGGTAGGAGTCGACCGCGGCCGCGGCAGCACGCCCCTCGGCGATGGCCCACACGATCAGCGACTGGCCGCGTCCGGCGTCACCGGCGACGAACACGCCGTCGACCGACGACTTGTAGTCCTTGTCGCGCTGGACGTTGCCCCGCTCGTCGAGCTCCACGCCGAGCTGCTCGATGAGTCCCGGCTTCTCGGGACCGGTGAAGCCCATCGCGAAGAGCACCAGATCGGCGGGGATCTCGCGCTCGGTGCCCTCGAGCTCCACCAGCTTGCCGCCCTCGAACCGGACGTCGACCAGGCGCAGCGCCCGGACGTTGCCGTCCTCATCGCCGAGGAACTCCTGGGTGGACACGGCGTAGACCCGCTCGCCGCCCTCCTCGTGGGCCGAGGAGACCCGGAAGAGCATCGGGTAGGTCGGCCACGGCTGGCCGGCGGGCCGGGACTCGTCGGGCTGCGGCATGATCTCGAGCTGCGTGACACTCGCCGCACCCTGGCGGGTCGAGGTGCCGAGGCAGTCCGCCCCGGTGTCGCCACCGCCGATGATCACGACGTGCTTGTCGGTGGCCAGGATCTGGCCCTCGACCTCCTCGCCGAGCGCGACCCGGTTGGCCTGCGGCAGGAACTCCATCGCCTGGTGGATGCCGGCGAGCTCGCGGCCGGGGACGGACAGGTCCCGCGGCACGGTGGAGCCGACGGCCAGCACGACGGCGTCGTAGCGCCCGCGCAGCTGGTCACCGGTGATCTGCTCGCCGACGTCGACGCCGGCGCGGAAGACCGTGCCCTCGCGACGCATCTGCTCCAGGCGCCGGTCGACGTGCTGCTTCTCCATCTTGAACTCGGGGATGCCGTAGCGCAGCAGGCCACCGAGCTTGTCGGCCCGCTCGTAGACGGCCACCGTGTGGCCGGCCCGGGTGAGCTGCTGGGCAGCGGCGAGGCCCGCGGGGCCCGAGCCGATGACCGCGACGGTGCGACCCGAGAGCCACTCCGGCGGCTGGGGCCGGACGTAGCCCGACTCCCACGCGCGGTCGGCGATCGCGACCTCGACGTTCTTGATCGTGACCGGGTCCTGGTTGATGCCCAGGACGCAGGCGGTCTCGCAGGGCGCCGGGCAGAGACGGCCCGTGAACTCCGGGAAGTTGTTCGTCGCGTGCAGCCGCTCGATGGCCCCCTCCCAGTCGTCGCGCCAGACCAGGTCGTTCCACTCGGGGATCAGGTTGCCCAGCGGGCAGCCCTGGTGACAGAACGGGATGCCACAGTCCATGCAGCGGCTGGCCTGGGTGTTGATGATCGGGAGCAGCGCCCGGCCGATCCCGCCCGGGTAGACCTCGTTCCAGTCCTGCACGCGCTCCGGGACGGGGCGACGCTCGGCGGCCTCGCGGCCGTGCTTCAAGAAACCCTTCGGGTCAGCCATGGAGAGCCTCCATCATCGCGGCCGCGGTGTCGCTCTCGCTCAGCCCGGCCGCCTCGGCGGCGACCTTGGCTTCGAGCACCTTGCGGTAGTCGGTGGGCATGATCTCGGTGAAGCGGTCCAGGGCGGCCGGCCAGTCGGCCAGCAGCTCCTCGGCCACGGTCGAGCCGGTCTCCTCGAGATGACGGCGGACCAGATGCTCGAGATCGAGCGCCGCCTGTCCCTCGACGGGGCCCATCTCGACCAGTTCGGTGTTGACGCGGTGCGCCTTGAGGTCCAGGACCCAGGCGACGCCACCGGACATGCCGGCGCCGAAGTTGCGGCCGGTCTTGCCCAGCACGACCACCCGGCCCCCGGTCATGTACTCGCAGGCGTGGTCGCCCACGCCCTCGGTCACGGCGTGGACGCCCGAGTTGCGGACGGCGAAGCGCTCGCCGACCCCGCCGCGCAGGTAGATCTCCCCGGACGTGGCGCCGTAGGCGATGGTGTTGCCCGCGATGATCTGCTCGTGCGGCGTGAACGTCGCCGCCCGGTCGGGACGGACCACGATCCGACCCCCCGAGAGGCCCTTGCCGACGTAGTCGTTGGCGTCGCCCTCGAGGCGCAGCGTGACCCCCGGCGGGACGAACGCGCCGAACGACTGCCCCGCCGAGCCCGTGAACGTGAGGTCGATGGTGCCGTCGGGCAGGCCGGCTGCGCGGTAGCGCTTGGTGACCTCGTGACCGAGGATCGTGCCGACCGTGCGGTTGACGTTGCGGATCGCGAGCTGCGCACGCACCGGCTCCCCGCTCTCGAGCGCGGGCGCGCAGATCCGCACCAGCTCGTTGTCGAGGGCCTTGTCGAGCGCGTGGTACTGCTCGGTGGTGTTGCGCAGCGAGGCGCCCTCCGGCAGCTCGGGCATGTGCAGGATCGGCGTGAGGTCGAGGCCCTCGGCCTTCCAGTGGTGCACCGCCTTGCGCGTGTCCAGGGCCTCGACGTGGCCGATGGCCTCGTCCAGGGTCCGGAAACCGAGCTGGGCGAGCAGCTCGCGCACCTCCTCGGCGATGTACTCGAAGAAGTTCACGACGAACTCGGGACGCCCGGTGAACCGCTCGCGCAGGACCGGGTTCTGCGTCGCGACGCCCACGGGGCAGGTGTCGAGGTGGCAGACCCGCATCATGATGCAGCCCGAGACCACCAGCGGAGCGGTGGCGAAGCCGAACTCCTCCGCCCCCAGCAGCGCGGCGACGAGCACGTCGCGGCCCGTCTTGAGCTGGCCGTCGGCCTGGACCACGATCCGGTCGCGCAGGCCGTTGAGGAGCAGCGTCTGCTGCGCCTCGGCGAGGCCGAGCTCCCAGGGACCGCCGGCGTGCTTGAGCGACGTCAGCGGGGACGCACCGGTGCCGCCGTCGTGCCCGGAGATCAGCACCACGTCGGCGTGCGCCTTGGAGACACCCGCCGCGACCGTGCCGACGCCGACCTCGGAGACCAGCTTCACGTGGATGCGGGCCGCAGGGTTGGCGTTCTTGAGGTCGTGGATCAGCTGCGCCAGGTCCTCGATCGAGTAGATGTCGTGGTGCGGGGGCGGCGAGATGAGGCCCACGCCGGGCGTGGAGTGCCGGGTCTTGGCCACCCAGGGGTAGACCTTGTGACCGGGCAGCTGGCCGCCCTCGCCGGGCTTGGCGCCCTGCGCCATCTTGATCTGGATGTCGTCGGCGTTGGTGAGGTACTCCGCCGTGACGCCGAACCGGCCAGACGCGACCTGCTTGATGGAGCTGCGACGCTCGGGATCGTAGAGACGCTCGGCGTCCTCGCCGCCCTCACCGGTGTTGGACTTGCCGCCCAGCCGGTTCATGGCGATCGCCAGCGTCTCGTGGGCCTCCATGCTGATGGAGCCGTAGGACATCGCACCGGTCGAGAAGCGCTTGACGATCTCCGAGACCGGCTCGACCTCGTCGATCGACAGGGCCGTGCGCCCCAGTGCCTCGGCGTCCTTGAGCTCGAAGAGACCGCGCAGCGTCATCAGCCGCTCGGACTGCTCGTCGACGCGCGAGGTGTACTGCTTGAACACGTCGTAGCGCCCGTTGCGGGTCGCGTGCTGCAGGCGGAAGACCGTCTCGGGGTCGAACAGGTGCGGCTCGCCGTCGCGGCGCCACTGGTACTCGCCGCCCGTCGCCAGCTCGCGGTGGGCCGGGGCGATGCCGCCGCGGGGGTACGCCGTGGCGTGACGCAGCGCGACCTCCTCGGCGATCGTGTCGAGCTCGATCCCGCCGAGCTTGGACGTCGTCCCGGTGAAGTACTTGTCGACGACCGACTGCGAGAGCCCGACCGCCTCGAAGATCTGGGCACCGGTGTAGGAGGCCACCGTGGAGACGCCCATCTTGGACATCACCTTCAAGACGCCCTTGCCGAGCGCCTTGACGAGGTTCTTGACGGCCTGCTCGGGCTCGGCCTTGACGTAGTGCCCCTCGCGCGCGAGGTCCTCGACGGACTCCATGGCGAGGTAGGGGTTGACCGCTGCCGCGCCGTAGCCGACGAGGAGGGCCACGTGGTGGACCTCGCGGACGTCCCCGGCCTCGATGAGGAGCCCGACCTGGGTGCGGGTCTTCTCACGCACCAGGTGGTGGTGCACTGCGCCGGTCAGCAGCAGCGACGGGATCGGGGCCAGCTCGGCGGTGGAGTGCCGGTCCGAGAGCACGATGATGCGCGCACCGTCGGCGATCGCGGCCGAGACCTCCTGGCAGATCTCGTCGATACGACGCGCCAGCGCCGCTCCCCCGCCCTCGACCTCGTAGAGGCCGCGCGACACGTGGGTGACGAAGCCCGGCATGTCACCGTCACGGTTGATGTGACGGATCTTGGCCAGGTCGTCGTTGTCGATGACCGGGAACGGCAGCACGACCTGCCGGCACGAGGCCGGCGTGGGCTCGAGCAGGTTGGCCTCGGGACCGATCGAGCCGTTGAGTGAGGTGACGAGCTCCTCGCGGATCGCGTCCAGCGGGGGGTTCGTGACCTGGGCGAACAGCTGGCTGAAGTAGTCGAAGAGCATCCGCGGCTTGTCCGAGAGCGCGGCGATGGGCGTGTCGGTGCCCATCGAGCCGATCGGCTCTCCCCCGCTGTTGGCCATCGGGGTGAGCAGGACCCGCAGCTCCTCGGTCGTGTAGCCGAAGACCTGCTGGCGGCGGGTCACCGAGGCATGGGTGTGCACGATGTGCTCGCGCTGCGGCACGTCGTCCAGGTGGATCATCCCGGCGTGCAGCCACTCGTCGTACGGGTGCTCGGCGGCGAGCTCGGACTTGATCTCCTCGTCCTCGATGATGCGGTGCTCCTCGGTGTCGACGAGGAACATCCGGCCCGGCTGGAGCCGGCCCTTGCGCACGATCGTGGCGGGGTCGATGTCGAGCACGCCGACCTCGGAGGCCAGCACGACCAGACCGTCGTCGGTGACCCAGTAGCGCGAGGGGCGCAGGCCGTTGCGGTCGAGGACCGCTCCGATCTGGGAGCCGTCGGTGAACACGACGCACGCGGGTCCGTCCCAGGGCTCCATCACCGTGGAGTGGAACTGGTAGAAGGCCCGGCGCTTCTCATCCATCTCGGTGTGGTTCTCCCACGCCTCGGGGATCATCATCAGCACCGAGTGCGGCAGCGACCGGCCGCCGAGGTGGAGCACCTCGAGGACCTCGTCGAACGACGCGGAGTCGGAGGCGCCCGTCGTGCAGATCGGGAAGAGCCGCTCCAGGTCGCCCGGGATGACGTCGGAGGCCAGGAGCGCCTCACGCGCCCGCATCCAGTTGCGGTTGCCCATCACGGTGTTGATCTCGCCGTTGTGGGCGATGAACCGGAACGGGTGCGCCAGCGGCCAGCTCGGGAAGGTGTTGGTCGAGAAGCGCGAGTGCACGACCGCGACAGCCGAGGCGACCCGCTCGTCGAGAAGGTCGGGGAAGAACTCGTCGAGCTGCTCGGTGGTGAGCATGCCCTTGTAGGCGATGGTCCGCGAGGACAGCGACGGGAAGTAGACGTCGGTCTCGCGCTCGGCCCGCTTGCGCAGGCAGAAGGCCAGGCGCTCCAGGGCCATGCCGGTCACCCGGCCGCCCGCGCCGGCCACGAAGAGCTGGCTGAACGACGGCATGACGCCGCGCGCCAGGGTGCCGACGTTGGAGGCGTCGATCGGGACCTCTCGCCAGCCGAGGACCGCGAGGCCCTCCTCGGCCGCGATCTCCTCGATCCGGGTCTTGGTCTTGGCGATGTTCTCGTCGTCCCCGGGCAGGAAGGCCGTGCCCACGGCGTAGGCCTGCGAGGTCGGCAGCTCGAAGTCGACCACCTCACGCAGGAACGCGTCCGGGACCTGGAGCAGGATGCCTGCACCGTCCCCGGAGTTCTGCTCCGCGCCGGCAGCGCCGCGGTGGTCGAGGTTGCGCAGGGCCGTGAGGGCCTTGGCGACGATGTCGTGACTGGCAACGCCGGTCAGGGTCGCGACGAAGGCCACACCACACGCGTCGTGCTCGTGGCGGGGATCGTAGAGGCCCTGGGGCGCCGGGAATGCGTGCATGATGAGCATTCTCCCGTCGTCTTCTGCGTCTGCGGGTCCCGGGTGGCTCGAGGCCGACCGGGGCCGGAGACGGGATGGCAGTGCATGGGATCGAGCAGGGGACGACATTGGCCCAAGCAGAGAGAGGTTATCACCCGATGGCCCTCGCACCGATGTCGCAGATCACACATCCGCGTGGTGGCCGCCGGCTCACACCTGGGTGCCGACCGCTGCTCCGACGAAGTACGTCGCGGCGAAGGCGGCTCCGCCCAGGGCGACCTGGCGCAGCCCGCCGAACCACCACGCCCGGCTGGTCATCCGGGTGACCACCGCCCCGCAGACGAAGAGAGCCAGCAGGGTGAGCACCAGCGACGCCAGCAGGCCACCCGCACCCACCAGGAAGGGCAGCAGGGGCACCATCGCCCCCACCGAGAAGGCGAGGAACGACGAGCCGGCCGCGAGCATCGGCGACGCCAGGTCGTCGGGGTCCACGCCCAGTTCCTCGTGCGCGTGGGCCGACACGGCGGCGTCCACGTCGCGGTGGATCTCACGGGCGACCTGGGTGGCGAGCTCCGGGCTCACCCCGCGCGCGACGTAGGTCCTGGCCAGCTCGGCGATCTCGGCCTCGGGGTTCTCCAGGATCTCCGCGCGCTCCTTGTCCACCTCGCGCTCGGCCGCCTCCGACTGGGAGGCCACGGAGGCGTACTCGCCTGCGGCCATCGAGAAGGCCCCGGCCGCCAGCCCGGCCAGACCGGCGAGGACCACGGCCGCGGAGCTGTCGGACCCGGCGGTGCCGCCCGCCACGCCGGCGATGAGGGCGGAGTTCGAGACCAGGCCGTCCATCATCCCGAACACGGCCGGGCGCAGCCACCCGCCGTTGACGTCGGGGTGCTCGTGGCCGATGTCGTCGAGGACACGGTCTGCGCTCATGGGTGGAGCCTACTCAGCCCGCTCGGTCACCGTCTGCGCGTTGCGCGCGTCGGTGTAGACGCTGTCCTCGCGCTCGGGGTGCCGGCGCGAGGCCCACCAGAAGTAGCCGGCCGCGAGCAGGAACAGCACGATCGAGGTCCACACGTTCAGCCGCAGTCCGAGGACGTCCTGCATCTGCACGTCGTCGATGCGCAGCATCTCGATCCAGCCACGGCCCAGCGTGTAGGTCATCACGTAGAGCGCCACCACGCGCCCGTGGCCCAGCCGCAGGCGGCGGTCCAGCCAGATGACCACGGCGAACGCCGCGAGGTTCCAGAGGAACTCGTAGAGGAACGTGGGGTGGAAGGTCGCCTGCTCGAGGTACTCCATCGGCCGGTGCGCCACGTCGATCTCGACGCCCCACGGCAGATCGGTCGGCTTGCCGTAGAGCTCCTGGTTGAACCAGTTGCCCCACCGGCCGATCGCCTGCGCCACCAGGACGCCGGGCGCGAGCGCGTCGAGCACCGGCAGCAGCCGGATGCCCTTGAGCCGGGCGCCGATCATCACGCCGACGGCGCCGAGCGCGATCGCGCCCCAGATCCCGAGCCCGCCCTTCCAGATGTAGAGCGCGGTGACCGGGTTCTCGCCCTCGCCGAAGTAGAGCCTCCAGTCCGTGACGACGTGGTAGAGCCGGCCCCCGACGAGGCCGAACGGCACCGCCCAGACGGCGAGGTCGGTGATCTCGCCGGACGTCCCGCCGCGGGCCGCCCAGCGGCGCTCGCCGATCCAGACGGCGGCGATCACGCCCAGGATGATGGCCAGGGCATAGCCGCGCAGCGGCAGCGGGCCGAGGTACCAGATCGACTCCGAGGGGCTCGGGATGGACCAGAGGGAGACGGGCAGCGTCACAGGTAGGGGTCTCCTCAGCTCGCGAGCATCTGGGTGATGTCCTCGGCGAACTGCTCCGAGGTGGTGTCCTGGCTCCAGAACACCGGGGCCACGTCCTCCTCGGTCACCGCGAAGACCTGGGTGCCGTGAGTGATGTCGTAGCCACCGGACGGCAGCTTCTCGCCCTGCTCCACGGCGACGTGCATGCCGGCCGCGACGTCGAGGATCGTGTCGAGCTCGCCGGTCAGGCCGACGATCCCGTCTCCGAAGTTGTCGAGGTAGCGCCGCAGCGTCTCCTCGTCGTCACGAGCCGGGTCGGTCGTCACGAAGACCACGTCGACCTGGTCGCGCTGCGCGTCGTCGAGCCGGGTCAGCGCCGAGGAGATCGAGGCCATCACCATCTGGCAGATATCGGGACAGCTCGTGTAGCCGAAGAAGACCAGCGTGAGCGGCTTCTCGGTGTCCGCCACCAGGGAGTACGGCGCTTCGTCGGTGTCGCGCAGCTCGTCGGCGGGGACGACGTAGGGGTCGTCGAGCACGGTGCCGTGCATGCCGTCCGAGTCCTCGCCCCCGGCCACCCGGGCGACCTGGTCGTCGGGGGTGCCGACCGAGCACGCCGCCAGGCCCAGCCCGAGAGCGGCGCTCAGCACTGCGGCGGCCAGCCCACGTCCGCGTCGGCGCTCAGCCACGTCGTACTCCCGCCGCGAGGTCCTCGGTGAGGGCGCCGAGGGCCTTGAGCCCGGCAGCGCGGTCGTGCGGGTGGTCGAGCAGCGTCCGGACGAAGGCCGAGCCGACGATGACGCCGTCGGCGTAGCCGGCCACCTCGGCCGCCTGGTCGCCGGTGGAGACGCCGAGGCCCACGCCGATCGGCAGGTCGGTGGTCGCACGGGTCCGGGCCACCAGCGGACCGGCCAGGTCGCTGGTCGTGGCCCGTGCTCCGGTCACCCCCATCACGGCCGTCGCGTAGACGAAGCCGCGGCAGGCCGCGGTGGTCATCGCGATCCGCGCGTCGGTCGACGACGGCGCGACCAGGAAGATCTTGTCGAGGTCGTGGGCGTCGGCGGCGGCGATCCACTCGGCTCCGCTGTCGGGCGTCAGGTCGGGGGTGATCAGCCCCGCTCCCCCGGCGGCCGCGAGGTCGGCGGCGAACCGCTCGACGCCGTACCGCTCGACGGGGTTCCAGTAGGTCATCACGACGGTCGGCACGCCGGTCGCCGCCACCGCCTCCACGGTGCGCAGCACGTCGCTGGTGCGGATGCCGCCCTCGAGCGCCTGCTGGGCGGCCGCCTGGATCGTGGGGCCGTCCATCACCGGGTCGCTGTAGGGAAGACCGATCTCGACCACGTCGACCCCCGCGTCGACCATCGCCTTGATCGCGTCGATCGAGCCCGGCACGTCGGGGAAGCCGGCCGGCAGGTAGCCGACCAGCGCGGCCCGGCCCTCCGCGCGGGTCACGTCGAAGGCACGCTTGACGCTCATCGCGCCGCCTCCTCGTCGTCCTGGGCCCGCGGGTCGGTGTCCGGGTCGCCGGCCGGTGCTGCCGTCACGCGGTCGGGGTCGCCGAGGCCGAACCACTCGATGGCGGTCTCCATGTCCTTGTCGCCGCGACCGGACAGGTTGATCAGCACGAGCGCCTCGGGCCCCTTCTCGGCCGCCAGCTCCTCGGCGACGCGCAGCGCGCCGGCGATGGCGTGGGCGGACTCGACGGCCGGGATGATCCCCTCGGTGCGGCTCAGCAGCGCCAGCGCGTCCATCGCCTCGGCGTCGGTGACGGGGAGGTACGTCGCGCGGCCGGTCGCCGCGAGGTGGGCGTGCTGGGGCCCGACCCCGGGATAGTCGAGGCCGGCCGAGATCGAGTGGGACTCGACGGTCTGGCCGTCCTCGTCCTGCAGCACGTAGGTCCGCGCACCGTGGAGCACACCGCTCTCGCCGGCGCCGATGGTCGCGGCGTGGCGGCCGCTGGCGATGCCCTCGCCCCCGGCCTCGAAGCCGTAGAGGGCGACATCCGCGTCGTCGAGGAACGCGGCGAACAGGCCGATCGCGTTGGAGCCCCCACCCACGCACGCCGCGGCCACGTCCGGCAGCCGGCCGTAGCGGTCCAGACACTGCTGACGCGCCTCGTCGCCGATGCCGCGGGTGAAGTCGCGGACCATGCTCGGGAAGGGGTGCGGACCAGCGGCGGTGCCGAAGAGGTAGGCGGTGTGGTCGACGCTGGCGACCCAGTCGCGCAGCGCCTCGTTGATGGCGTCCTTCAGCGTCGCGCTGCCCGACTCGACCGGGACGACCTTGGCGCCCAGCAGGTGCATGCGGGCGACGTTCAGCGCCTGGCGACGGGTGTCGACCGCGCCCATGTAGACGGTGCAGTCGAGGCCGAAGTAGGCGGCGGCCGTCGCGCTGGCCACGCCGTGCTGGCCGGCGCCGGTCTCGGCGATCACGCGGGTCTTGCCCATCCGCTTGGTGAGCAGCGCCTGGCCCATCACGTTGCGGATCTTGTGGGCGCCGGTGTGGTTGAGGTCCTCGCGCTTGAGCAGGACCCGGCAGCCGACCTTCTCCGAGAGGCGCGTCGCCTCGTAGAGCGGGCTCGGGATGCCGGCGTACTCGCGCAGGATCGTCTCGAAGTCGTCGACGAAGCCGGGATCGGCCATCGCCTCCTCCCACGCCTGCGTCAGCTCGTCGAGCGCTGCCACCAGCGCCTCGGGCATGAACCGGCCACCGAAGTCGCCGAAGAAGCCGCGCTCGTCGGCTCCGTGGTCCACCGTCATCGCTCCTGTGCTCCTGCCTGTGTGTGCCCCGACTGTTGGTGCTCCGGGTGGATCCCGGACATCGCGCGGACCGCGCGCTCGGGGTCGCCGTCCCGGACCAGTGCCTCGCCCACGAGGACGGCGCGCGCCCCCTCTGCCACGAACCGGGCGACGTCGGTGGGGCCGAAGATCCCAGACTCCGCGACCTTGACCCGGTCGTCCGGGATCAACGGGGCGAGCCGGCCGAAGACGTCTGCATCGATGGCCAGCGTCTTGAGGTTGCGGGCGTTGACGCCGATCAGCTCGGCTCCCAGGGCCACGGCGCGCTCGGTCTCGGCCTCGTCGTGCACCTCCACCAGCGGGGTCAGCCCCAGCTCGCGCGCCTCGTCGTACAGACGGCGCAGCTCGGCGTCGTCGAGGGCCGCCACGATCAGCAGGGCCAGGTCGGCGCCGGCCGCCCGTGCCTCGACGAGCTGATAGCTGGTGACGATGAAGTCCTTGCGCAGCACCGGCGTCTCGACCGCGGCGCGGACCGCCCGCAGGTCGGCCAGGCTGCCGCCGAAGCGGCGCTCCTCGGTGAGCACGCTGATCGCCGCCGCACCACCGCGGGCGTACGCCGAGGCGAGCACTGCCGGGTCGGGGATGTCGGCGAGGGCCCCCTTGCTGGGGCTGGCGCGCTTGACCTCCGCGATGACGCTCGAGCCCGCCGCGCGGAAGGCGGGCATCGGGTCACGAGGCGGATCGACGTCTGCCAGAGCCGCGCGCAGGTCGGCCAGGCTCACCTCCGCCTCGCGGCGGGCGAGATCGAGCCTCGCTCCGGCAACGATGTCGGCGAGCACGGACATGGGACCTCCGGGTCAGGATCTGGGGATGCCCAAGCCTCTCACGGCACCCCAGGAAGTCAGGTCCCGCGTCCTGGGCGTGGAAGCGTGCACACCACGGGCGCGTCGGTAGTTTGAGGGCCGCCCGCGTGGATAGGTTCCCTCGCGACGTATCAACCGACGAGCAGGGGACCACATGAGCTACAACGCACCGCCGCCTCCGTCCGGCTACGGGCAGCAGTCCTACGGGGGCGGCCAGCCGCAGGGCGACCACCCCAAGGCCCAGCTGTCGATGATCCTCGGGATCGTCGGACTCGTGTGCTGCGCCCCGGTGGGCATCGCGGCCTACATCATCGGCAACAAGACCCTCAAGGAGATCGAGGCGTCCGGCGGCACGATGGGCGGCGCCGGAATGGCGAAGGCAGGCAAGATCTGTGGACTGATCGCGATCGTCCTGACGGTGCTGAGCCTGCTCGCCTTCATCCTGCTGTTCGCTACGGGTGCGGCCGTGTTCGAGACCGAGACCAGCACCAACTACTGACCGGCACGATGCAGCCTGCGGGGCCCGGACCACGGTCCGGGCCTCGCGCGCGTCAGGAGGCGAGCCACTCCAGGCCTGGCAGGTTGCGCAGGAGCGCGAACACCAGCAAGGCGACCATCACGACCACGCCGATGCGCAGCCGGGTCTGCGATCCGACCAGCCGGTCGGTGGTGCCGCGCCACTGTTGGCGCGCCCAGCCCGCCCAGAGAGCGACCAGCAACGGTGCGCACACGACGAGCACCAGGTTGCTCGACGCCGCCGCGACCAGGTCGAGGTCGGTCAGCGCGTGGACTGCCCGCAGCGCGCCGCACCCCGGGCAGTCCAGCCCGGTGCCCCAGGAGAAGGGGCACACGCCCCAGCTGCCCTGCTGATTGGGGTCACGCAGGTGCAGCGCGAAGGTGAGCGCACCCACCACGGCGGCGGTCGCGACGGGCGCGACCATCCGGCGCGAGCGCCGGGGCAGCGGGGGCTCCGTCCGGAGGTTGCCCCCCGGCTCAGGACGCACGCCCGCGGTGGTCATCGTGGGCTCAGTGCCCCGAGTCGTGCAGACCCATCTTCACCATCACGGCGAAGACGAGAAGGGAGCCCAGACCGAGGCCGATGCCGACCCAGAGCAGGGGCAGGCTGACCGGGTCGAGCATGAGCGCGATGCTGCCGACCAGGAATCCCAGGAATGCCACCGTCACACCGGTCCAGGCCGCGGGGGTGTTGCCGTGGTTGTCAGCCATCTGCTGAATGCTCCTCGTCAGGTCGGGCGGATGCGTCGGGCGGATCCGTCGGAGCACAGTCTAGGGCCCGACTCAGTCCGTCGGGTCCTGCCCCTCGTCCATGGCCTTCCACAGGTCCAGGCTGGAGCGCTCCTGCGGCGGAGCCAGCGCCGGCTCGGCTTGTGACGCGCCCCGCGATGAACCGGGGGCGTCGTAGCGGCTGCCCATCTCGGGCCAGCCTCCGAGCCATCGCAGGGCGAGCAGGGTCGCGAGCGTCGAGAGGACGGCCGCGACCGCAGCGGCGGCGTACCAGCCGGTGAAGGAGACGTCGACCTGCGTGATGCCGACCTCGGCATAGCTCTTCCTCAGCGAGTCCGGGACCTGCCACCACCCGGCGACGACGGTCGCCAGGACACCGACGGAGGCCAACAGGGCGATCACCGCCACCACGCGGCGGGTCCGACGCCGGGTCACGAGGAGCACGCCCCAGGCCGCCAGCACGACGAGGCTCAGCGCAGAGGCCAGGGGCATCTGCCCGCCCTCCTGCAACAGCCCGGTGCCCACCATGCCCGCACGCTGGCTGTCGGTGACCTCGGCCCAGGTCTTGCCCGAGGCGACGGCCGCCAGCGTGCCGGTCGCGAGTCCGAGGAGGACGACGGGGCCGAACGTCCTGCGGGAGGGCGAGGCCTCGCCCATCAGGCGTCCTGGACCAGCACGACGGCGTCGAAGCAGGTGCGGTCGCCGGTGTGGCAGGCCGCGCCCTCCTGGTCGACCTTGACCAGGACCGTGTCGCCGTCGCAGTCGAGACGCACGTCCTTGACCCACTGCCGGTGCCCGGAGGTCTCGCCCTTGACCCAGTACTCCCGGCGGCTGCGGCTCCAGTAGGTCGCTCGGCCGGTGGTGAGGGTGCGGGCCAGGGCCTCCTCGTCCATCCACCCCAGCATCAGCACCTCACTGGTGTCGTGCTGCTGGACCACGGCCGGCAGGAGGCCCTCCGCGTTGAGCTTGAGGCGGGCGGCGATGGCAGGGTCGAGAGTGGTCACGACTCCATCTTCCCCTGTTGGGCGACCCACGACGAGTGCAGGCCCGCATAGACGCCCTCCTGCCTGACGAGGTCCTGGTGCGGACCGCGCTGGACCACCTGTCCGCGGTCGACGACGATGACCTCGTCGGCCTTCTCCGCGGTCGAGAGCCGGTGGGCGATGGTGACCGAGGTCCGCCCACTCATCAGCCGCTCGAGGGCTCGCCCGATGCGCATCTCGAGCGACGGGTCAACCGCGCTGGTCGCCTCGTCGAGCACGAGCAGATCGGGGTCGGCGAGGTGGGCGCGCAACAGCGCGACGAGCTGGCGCTCGCCGGCCGACAGCGACTCGCCGCGCTGCCCGACGCGGGTGTCGAGACCTCGCGGCAGCCCGGCCACCCAGTCCGCGAGGCCGAGCTCCTGGGCGGAGGCGAGGATCTCGGCCTCTGTCGCGTTGAGCTTGCCGTAGCGCACGTTGGCCGTGATCGTGTCGTCGAAGAGGAACCCCTCCTGCGGCACCAGCACGACGCTGCGCCGCAGGGAGACCTGGGCGATGTCGCGCACGTCGATGCCGTCGAGCAGCACGGCCCCCTCTGACGGGTCCATCAGCCGGGTGAGGAGCTTCGCGAACGTGGACTTGCCCGAGCCGGTCTCCCCCACGATCGCCACCCGAGTGCCCGCCGCGAGGTCGAGGGTCACGTCACGCAGCACCGGAGGGCCGCCGGGGTAGGCGAAGCTGACCCGGTCGAAGGCCACGTCGATGGGGCCGTCGGGGAGCGTGTGGCCGCCCGCGCCCGGGTCGACCAGATCGGCCGGCGTGTCCAGGATCCCGATCACGCGGCGCCAGCCCGCGATGGCGCTCTGGGCGTCGGTGAGGATCTGGGTGCCCATCTGCACCGGCCCCACGAACAGCGTCACGATGAACGCGAAGGCCAGCACCTCTCCCGCGGTGATGTCCCCGGCGAAGCCCAGCCAGACGCCCACGATGAGCACCCCGGCGTTGGCCAGCCCCGCCGACACCCCGCCCAGGGAGAAGGAGAACGCCGTGAACCCCTGGGCCTTGGTGCTGGCGGCCTGGTGGCGGGCGATGGCCTCGTCGATCCGGGCCTGGGTGCGTCCCTCCACGGCGTACGCGCGGACCACCGCCGCGCCGACGACGGGCTCGGAGATCGCGGACAGCAGCGCGCCGACCTGGCGGCGGACGACCCCGTAGGCGTCGGACAGCTTGCGCTGGAAGAACCGCAACGAGAGGAACAGCGGAGCGAAGCAGATCCAGACGACCAGCGCCAGCTGCCAGCTGTAGGCGATCATCACCGCAGTCGCCACCAGCACCTGACCGACGCTGACGATGAACAGGATGCCGCCGAAGACCAGGAACTGGCTGACCTGGTCGACGTCGCTGGTCACCCGGGAGACCAGGGCCCCGCGGCGCTCGGTGTTCTGGGTGAGCAGCGGCAGGTCGTGGACGTGGCGGAACGCCTTGGTGCGCAGCGTGGCCAGGCCCCGCTCAGCGCTGGCATAGAGCCGCGCCGTCATCGCGAACGTCGCCAGACCGGTCACGATCACCGCCAGACCGGCCAGCAGGCCCATCCGCACGGTGAAGTCGACGTCAGGGCCGCCGGGGCCGTTGATCCCCTTGTCGAGGGTCTGCTGGACCGCGATCGGCACCACCACCTGACCCAGGGTGGACAGCAGCGCCAGCAGCATGGTGCCGACGATGCCCTCCTTGAGCTCCGGGGAGTGGTGGATGCCACGTCGCAGCGTGGCCATCATCGAGATGTCCTCGCCGGTCTCCATGCGGGTGCCGGAGACGCCTGCGGCGCGGACCTGCTGCGGGTCTGTCGTGGTGCTCATCGCTGCTCCCCCTCGAGCTCGTGCTCATAGGCGTTCACGAGTCGTGAGTACGACGCGCTCCGGGCCAGGAGCTCGGCATGGCTGCCCCGGTCTGCGACGCGGCCGTCCTCCAGGTGGACGACCTCGTCGGCGAGGGCGATGGTCGCCTTGCGGTAGGCGACGACGACCAGCGTCGTGCCCTGGCCCGAACTGCGCAGGGCTTCGAGGATGCGTGCCTCCACCTCGGGGTCGACCGCCGACGTGGCGTCGTCGAGGATCAGCAGCCGCGGCCGGCGGACCAGGGCCCGGGCCAGGGAGATCCGCTGGCGCTGCCCGCCCGAGAGAGACGTGCCCCGCTCCCCCAATTGGGCGTCGAGCCCACCGGGCAGCGCGGCGACGAAGCCGTCGGCCTGTGCGGCGCGCAGGGCCGACCAGATCTCGTCGTCGGTGACGTCCGCGCCCAGGGCGATGTTGCCGCGCACGGTGTCGTCGAAGAGGAAGGCGGTCTGGGCCACGACCGAGACGACGTCGGCGAGCCGGCCGGGGGCGAGCTCGCGCACGTCCTCCCCGTCGATGAGGATCCGGCCGCCGTCGGGGTCGACCAGTCGGGTGAGCAGGGTGGTGATGGTGCTCTTGCCCGACGCGGTGGCGCCGACGATCGCGACCGTGCGGCCGGGCTCGACCGAGAAGTCCACGTCGCGCAGCAGCGGCTCGTCGGGGGCGTAGGAGTAGGCCAGGTGCTCGACGTCCAGGCGCGCGCCTGCGCCCTCGCCGTGCGGCACCGCACGCTCGCCGTACTGCATCTCGCCGGTGGCCTCCAGCACCGAGGTGACCCGGCGGAAGCCCACCACGCTGCGCGGGAACTCGCCGAGCAGCCAGCCGATCGAGCGGATCGGGAAGGAGACGATCGTGAGCAGGTAGGCCACGGTGACGACCGCGCCGGGGTCGGTCTGGCCGGCGAGCACCCGCGACACTCCGACCGAGAGCACCACCAGGACACCGATGTTGGGCAGCGCGGCCAGCGCCGGGTCGAAGGCGGCCCGGATGCGTCCGGCCTTGATGATCACGTCACGCAGCTCGAGGGCGACGGCGCCGAAGCGCTCGGTCTCCTCGCCCTCGCGACCCAGGGTCTTGACGACCAGAGCCCCGTCGAAGGACTCGTGGGCGATCTCGCTGAGCTCGGCGCGCAGCGCCTGGGCCCGGGTCATCAGCGGAGAGGCGAAGCGCTGGTAGGCCAGGTTGGCGACGATCACGGCCGGGAAGACCAGCAGCCCGACGAGCGCGAGGACGAGGTCCGCGAGCAGCATCTGGGCGACGGCGATCACCATCATCGCCACGGTGCCCACGGCCATCGGCAGGGGGGCGATCGGGCCCCAGGCCGCCTCGACGTCGGCGTTGGCGTTGGAGAGCAGCTGGCCGGTGGGGTGACGCTGGTGCCACTCCATGGGCAGGGTCAGGTACTGACGGGTGACCGCGCGACGGTAGTGCGCCTGCATGCGGTACTGCATGATGCCCGCCCCGAGGCGGCGAGCGACGATGCCCACGGCCCGCAGGATCGCGACGCCGAGGAAGAGCGCCAGCACCGTCCACAGCAGTCCGTCGCCGATCTCGCCGTTCTCGAAGGCCGGCAGCACCACGTTGTCGGTGGACCATCCGAGCACCCAGGCGTCGGCCACGGTCAGCGCGCCGAACAGCACGCTGCCCAGCGTCGAGAGCGTGAAGATCCAGGGCTCGCGCTTGATCGCCACCCCGAGGACCGCGAAGCCCTCACGCATGGTCGACCCGCGGTCGGTCCTCGTCACCTGTGTGCCACCTGCTCCCACTCGCTGCCTCGCAGCGGTGCCCGGACGGGCGCGGCTGCTTGGGTCCAACCCGACCCGCCGGTCAGGCTATTCCCGACCACCGACAGCGCAGCCGTCGAGACCGGCTCTCAGCGCACCGGGTGGCCTGCCGCGGCCAGGGTCTGCTTGACGTCGCCCACCCGCAGCGTGCCGAAGTGGAAGACGGTGGCGGCCAGCACCGCGTCGGCACCCGCTTCGACGGCGGGCGGGAAGTGCTCCAACGCGCCGGCCCCTCCCGAGGCGATCACCGGGATGCTCACCTCACGGCGTACGGCGCGGATCAGCTCGAGGTCGAACCCGTCCTGGGTCCCGTCGGCGTCCATCGCGTTGAGCAGGATCTCGCCCGCGCCCAGCTCGGCCGCACGCACCGCCCACGCGATGGCGTCGAGCCCGGCCGACTGACGTCCGCCGTGCGTGGTCACCTCGAAGCCGGAGTCGGTGCCGGCGGCGCGGCGCGCGTCGACGGAGAGCACCAGCACCTGGTTGCCGAACCGGTCGGCGATCTCGGCGACCAGCTCGGGGCGACGGAGGGCCGCGGTGTTGACCGCGATCTTGTCCGCTCCCGCGCGCAGCAGCCGGTCCACGTCGGCGACCGACGAGACCCCACCTCCGACCGTGAGCGGGATGAACACCTCCTCGGCCGTGCGCGAGACGATCTCCATCGTCGTCGCGCGGCCCTCGTGGGAGGCGGAGATGTCGAGGAAGGTGAGCTCGTCGGCGCCCTCGGCGTCATAGGTGCGCGCCAGCTCGACCGGGTCGCCGGCGTCGCGGAGCTCCTGGAAGTTGATCCCCTTGACGACGCGACCGGCGTCGACGTCCAGGCACGGGATCACCCGGACGGCGAGGCTCATGCGCCGGCCTTGGGGAGGGTCAGCGCGAGGGCGTCCTCGAGGGTGAAGCGGCCCTCGTAGAGCGCGGTGCCGATGATCGCGCCCTCGACGCCCTCGCCGACAAGGCCCTGCAGCGCCTCGAGGTCGGCGAGCTCGGTGACGCCGCCCGAGGCGACGACGGGGCGGTCGGTGGCCGCGCACACGTCGCGCAGCAGGTCGAGGTTGGGGCCCTGGAGCATCCCGTCCTTGTTGACGTCGGTGACGACGTAGCGCGCGCAACCCTCGGAGTCGAGGCGGGACAGCACCTCGTAGAGGTCGCCGCCCTCGCGGGTCCAGCCGCGGGCAGCCAGCGTGCGGCCACGCACGTCGAGACCCACGGCCACCCGGTCGCCGTACGTCGCGATCGCGCGGGCGCACCACTCGGGGTGCTCCAGCGCGGCGGTGCCGATGTTGACGCGGCGGCAGCCGGTGGCCATCGCGGCCTCCAGCGACTCGTCGTCGCGGATGCCGCCGCTCATCTCCACCTTGATGTCCAGGGCCCCGACGATCCGGGCCTGGAGCTCACGGTTCTCACCGCGGCCGAAGGCGGCGTCGAGGTCGACGAGGTGCAGCCACTCGGCGCCAGCCTCCTGCCAGCGCAGGGCCGCCTCGACGGGGTCGCCGAAGCGCTTCTCGGAGCCGGCGACGCCCTGGACCAGCTGGACGGCCTGGCCCCCGGCGATGTCGACGGCGGGAAGGAGCTCGAGGTAGGACGACATGACTGCCTTTCGCGGGGGCAGAGCGCGAGCTTCTGCCGGGTCAGCGTGATTTTCTGCCGGGTCAGCGTGGGGTGGTGGGCAGGGTCTGCACCCAGTTGCGGAGCAGGGCCGCGCCGGCGTCGCCGGACTTCTCGGGGTGGAACTGGGTGGCGGTGAGGGGGCCGTTCTCCACCGCGGCGACGAACCGGTCGCCGCCGTGCTCGGCCCAGGTGACCAGGGGCGCCCGGGTCCGGTCGTTGGTGACCAGGCTCCAGTCGCGCACGCCGTAGGAGTGCACGAAGTAGAACCGCTCGTCCTCGATGCCGGCGAAGAGCGTCGAGCCCTCGGGCACCTCGACGGTGTTCCAGCCCATGTGCGGCACGACCGGCGCCTGGAGACGCTCGACGACGCCGGGCCACTCGTCGCAGCCCTCGCTCTCGACGCCGTGCTCGACGCCGCGGGAGAACAGGATCTGCATGCCCACGCAGATGCCGAGGACCGGCCGGCCACCGGCCAGGCGACGACCGATGATCTCGTGCCCCTTGACCGCGCGGAGCCCGTCCATGCACGCCGCGAAGGCGCCGACGCCGGGGACCAGCAGACCGTCGGCCTCTTCGGCCGCCCGCCGGTCGGCGGTCAGCTCCACCTCGGCACCGGCGCGCTCGACGGCGCGGACCGCTGAGCGCAGGTTGCCGGAGCCGTAGTCGAGGACGACGACGTGGGGCTTGGCGCGCGACTCCCCCGCGGCGCCGCCCGTCAGGTCGTCCGCCGGGGTGCTCAGAGCGTGCCCTTGGTGGAGGGCACACCGGTCTCGCGCGGGTCGAACGCGACCGCGTCACGGAAGGCCCGGGCGAAGGCCTTGAACTGCGCCTCCACCAGGTGGTGGGGGTCGCGGCTCGAGATCACGCGCACGTGCAGCGCCAGCTGGGCGTGGAAGGAGATGGTCTCGAAGACGTGACGCGTCAGCGAGCCCTGGTAGTCACCACCGATCGCAACGAAGATCTGCCCCTCGGGCTCGCCCACGTGCACGCAGTAGGGCCGACCGGACACGTCGACGGCGCACTGCACGAGGGCCTCGTCGAGGGGGACGAGGGCGTCGCCGAAGCGGCGGATCCCCTTCTTGTCCCCCAGCGCCTGGCCCAGGGCCTGGCCGAGCACGATCGCGGTGTCCTCGACGGTGTGGTGGGCGTCGATGTGCGTGTCACCCTCGGTGCGGACGACGAGGTCGACCAGCGAGTGGCGCGAGAAGGCCGACAGCATGTGGTCGTAGAACCCCACCCCCGTGGACACCTCGTGACGACCGGTGCCGTCGAGGTCCACCTCGACGTGGACCGTCGACTCCTTGGTCGCGCGATCGATCGTGGCCCTACGGCTCATGCCTGTCCCTCTTCCATGACCTCGGTCAGTGCGTTCTTGAATGCTGTCATCTCGTCCGGGGTCCCGATCGAGACCCGCAGCCAGCCCTCGGGGCCGGTCTCGCGGATCAGGACCCCTCGGTCGACCAGTGCCTGCCAGGTCGCGTGCCGGTCGGCGAACCGCCCGAAGAGCACGAAGTTGGCGTCGCTCTCGGCCACCCGCAGCCCCTGCCCGACCAGCCAGTCCACCGTACGGTCCCGCTCCGCGCGCAGCTCGTCGACCTTGCCCAGGAGCTCGGGGGCATGGCGCAGCGCGGCCAGCGCGACGGCCTGGGTGACCGCCGACAGGTGGTAGGGAAGACGCACGACGCGCACGGCGTCGCAGATCTCAGGTGCGGCGGCGAAGTAGCCGAGCCGGGCCCCGGCGAGCGCGAAGGCCTTGCTCATCGTCCGCGAGACGACGAGGTTGCGGTGTCGGTCGAGCAGCTCGAGCGCGCTCGGGGTGCCCTCGCGGCGAAACTCGCCGTAGGCCTCGTCGACCACCACGATGCCGCTCGGCTGATAGCTGGCCGCCGCCTCGCACAGCACTGACACCGCCTCCGGCGGCAGCGCCGTGCCGGTGGGGTTGTTCGGCGAGGGCAGCAGCACGACGGTCGGCTGCTGGTCGAGCACCATCAGCCGTGCGGAGTCGAGGTCGAGGGAGAAGTCGCTCTCCCGGCGGCCCACCACCCACTCGGTGACCGAGTCGCGGGCGTACTCCGGATACATCGAGTACGTCGGGGCGAAGGACAGCGCACGACGCCCCGGGCCGCCGAAGGCTTGGAGCAGCTGGAGCATCACCTCGTTGGAGCCGTTGGCCGCCCACACCTGCTCCGGACGCACGCCGTGGCCGAGGTAGTCCGCCAGCGCCCCGCGCAGCTCGGCGAACTCGCGGTCGGGATAGCGATTGAGCGAGCCGGCGACCGCCGCGACCGAGGCGGCCACGTCGGCCACGACCGTCTCGGACGGGCCGTAGGGATTCTCGTTGACGTTGAGCTGGACCGGTACGTCGAGCTGCGGCGCGCCGTACGGCTCGATGCCGTGCAGGGCCTCGCGCAGCGGAGGCCAGGTCGAGGGCGCGCTCACAGCTGCTCGAACCGGGCACGCACCGCGGCGCCGTGGCCGGGCAGGTCCTCCGCCTCGGCCAGCGTCACCACGTGGTCGGCGACCTCGGCCAGCGCGGAGCGGTCGTAGGCCACCACGTGGATCGACTTGGTGAAGGCACGCACCGACAGCCCGGAGGAGTGGCACGCGCAGCCCGCCGTGGGCAGCACGTGGTTTGAGCCGGCGCAGTAGTCGCCCAGGGAGACCGGTGCGAAGGCGCCCACGAAGATGGCGCCGGCGTTGTTGACCCGGGCAGCCACCGCGTCGGCGTCCTCGGTCTGGATCTCGAGGTGCTCGGCGGCATAGGCGTCGACGACCGCGATGCCCTGCTCGACGTCGTCGACGAGGACGATCGCGGACTGGCGACCGGACAGGGCGGTGCGGACCCGCTCGATGTGGCGGGTGACGCCGACCTGCTTGTCGAGCTCGGCCTCCACCTCGTCGGCGAGGCGCTCGGACGGCGTGACGAGCACCGACGCGGCGAGCGGGTCGTGCTCGGCCTGGCTGATCAGGTCGGCCGCCACGTGGGAGGCGACCGCGGTGTCGTCGGCCAGGATCGCGATCTCGGTCGGCCCGGCCTCGGAGTCGATGCCCACGACGCCCTTGAGCAGCCGCTTGGCGGAGACGACGTAGATGTTGCCGGGGCCGGTGACGAGGTCGACCGGACGGCACGGGCCGGCGCCGTAGGCGAACATCGCGATCGCCTGGGCGCCACCCACGGCGTACACCTCGTCGACGCCGAGCAGCGCACACGCCGCCAGGATCGTGGGGTGCGGCAGGCCGCCGTGCTCCTTCTGCGGGCTGGAGGTCAGCGCGATCGAGCGCACACCGGCCACCTGGGCAGGGACGACGTTCATGATCACGCTGGAGACCAGCGGCGCGAGGCCGCCGGGCACGTAGAGACCGACGCGCCCGACCGGCACCTTGCGGTGCGTGACGCGGGCACCGGGCCCGAGGTCGGTGACGACATCGTGCTCGAGCTCGGCCTCGCAGGTGGCGCGCAGGCGGCGGATCGACTCCTCGAGCCCTGCCCGCACCTGGGGGTCGAGTCGCTCGAGGGCCTCGGTCAGGCGCTCGGTGGGCACCGCGATGTCGTCGTGCTCGACGCCGTCGAACTTCGCGGAGAACTCGGTGATCGCCTCGACGCCGCGCTCGCGCACCGCCTCGCAGATCGGATGCACGACGGGGATCGCAGCCTCGATGTCGAAGTCGGCCCGCGGCACGGCGGTCCGGTAGTCGAGGGGGGCGGCGGAGGTCGCGGCGCCCCGGAGGTCGATCCGACGAATCATGCGTCCGATTCTAGTGCGCCCCACCGACGCGCGAGAATCGCCGCGACCGCGTGGACGCAGCGGTACGGCGCCGTGTCGCGTGGGCGGCACTACAGTCGGGGGCGTGACCGACTCGCTGCCGATGTTCCCGCTGAACACCGTGCTGTTCCCCGGTGTCTCGGTGCCGCTGCGGGTCTTCGAGGACCGCTACCGCGCGCTCGTCCACCATCTGATGCGCGAACCGGACCCGACCCGACGGATGTTCGCCACGGTGGCGATCCGCGAGGGCTACGAGGTGGGCGACCACGGGGCGCAGTCGCTCTACCGCGTCGGGTGCCGGCTGCAGCTGACCGACGTCGCGCCGCACCCCGACGGCACGTTCGACATCGTGGCGGTGGCCCGCGATCGGGTCCGACTCGAGGAGCTCGAGGTCAGCGGCCCCTTCCCGCGCGGCGAGGTGGAGCTGCTCAGTGACGACGACGTGCCGGTGCCCACTGAGATCGTCGAGCGGGCCCGCGCCACGTTCACCGCCTATCGCGCCTCCCTGGTCGGGATCCGCACCGATCCCCACCCGGGAGCACTGCCCAAGGATCCCGAGTGGCTCGCGTGGACCCTGGCCTCGGTGGCGCCGCTTCCGCTGCCCGACCGGCAGTCGCTGCTCGAGGCCGACGACACGGCCCTGCGGCTGACCATGGTCACCGACCTGTTCCGCGCCGAGCTGCGCGCGATGAACGTGATCCCCTCGCTTCCCGCCACCCAGGTGGCCCGCACCGGGTGGTCCCCCAACTGATGGGCAAGAAATCGTCCGGCGGCACGCCGGCGACCGTCGCGCTCGCCCGGGCCGGCATCGTCCACACGGTGCACGCCTACACCCACGACTCCCGCGCCGCGTCCTACGGCGAGGAGGCCGCGGACGCCCTGGGCGTCGGGGCCGAGCGGGTCTTCAAGACGCTGCTCGTGGCAGCCGACGGCAACCTGGCCGTCGGTGTGGTGCCGGTGTCCGGCCAGCTGGACCTCAAGGCGATCGCACGAGCCCTGGGGCGCGCCAAGGCCGTGATGGCCGACCCCGCACAGGCAGAGCGCTCGTCCGGCTACGTCACCGGCGGGATCTCCCCCATCGGGCAGCGCCGGGCCCTGCCCACGGTGGTCGACGCCTCTGCCCTCGAGCACCCGACCGTGTTCGTCTCGGCAGGGCGGCGCGGGCTGGAGGTCGAGCTCTCCCCCCAGGACCTGATCGCCGTGACCGAGGCGCGCACGGCCGCCATCGGCCGCAGCTGATCACTCAGGCTGACTGCTCAGGGGAACGGTGCGGCCGGGCGAACGCCGTCCACACGACCAGGACCCCGGTCAGCGAGCCCAGCGGGAAGGCGAGCCACGGGCTCTTCCCGGTCAGTCGCAGCTCCCCGGGGAGCATGGTCAGGTCCGGAGCCTCCCGGGCCAGCGTCGCCGGGTTGTCCGGCCCGAGGGCCTGTCCGACCGTGGCCATGAGGTAGGCCGCCAGGCACGACCCGACCAGCACGCCCACCAGCACGGCGAGCTCATGGTGGGCCAACGCCAGTGCCAGCACCATCCCGATCACCAGTCCCGCCACGACGGCCAGCAGCACGTAGCGCCCGGTGCCGTCGAACTCGCGGGGCAGCTCCACTCCGCGCAGCCCCCAGGTCCCCTCGAAGACGAGTCCCTCGGGCGGCGTCCACCACCGCTCCCACAGCCAGCCCGCGGCGGCGGCCACGAGGGCGTAGAGCGCGACGATCCCACCGACGGCCAATGCCGAGACCCCAGCCCGGCCACGGCCGGCGTGCCCCCCGGTCGGACGGCTGGCGATGCCCCCGGCGGCGAAGCGGTCGGTCAGCTGGTCAGGCATCCCGGTCCCAGCAGCTGCTTGAGATCGGCGAACAGCGCAGGGCTCGGCGTCACGCGCAGCCGGTCGTCGAGGCGCATCAGCGTCGTGGAGCTGCGCGTCAGCAGCCGCAGCTGCACCTCGGTCATCCCGGGGTGGGTGCCGAGGACGTCGCGCAGCTGCTCCACCACGGGCGCGGTGCACCGGGTGGAGGGCAGGCTGATCACGACCGGGCCGGCCGGGCCCTCCGAGAGGTCGGGCACCGACACCTCCTGGCCGTGCAGCTCCGGCTGGTCCTTGCTGCGCGACAGCCGGCCCTTCACCGTGATGATGGCGTCCTCGGTGAGGTAGGGGCTGGCGAGCTGGTAGGAGCTGGGGAACAGCAGCACGTCGATGGCGCCATCGAGGTCCTCGAGGGTGACCATCGCCCACGCGTCACCGCGCTTGGTGATCTTGCGCTGCACCGAGGTGACCAGGCCGCTGATCGTGATCGTCGAGCCGTCGGGACGGTCCTCGTCGAGCATCAGCTGGCCGATCGAGCAGTCGGTGCCGTTGGCCAGCACGTGCTCGAGGCCGAAGAGCGGGTGGTCGGAGACGTAGAGCCCGAGCATGTCGCGCTCGTGGCTGAGCAGGGTCATCTTGTCCCACTCGTCGATGTCGGGGATCGTCACCGAGATCCCGAAGCCGCCGCCGGCGTCCTCGTCGAGACCGCCGAACAGCGAGTCCTGGCCGATCGCCTCGTTGCGCTTGATGTCGACGTACTGGTCGACGGCCGACTCGTGGATCGCCACCAGCGCGCGGCGACGGTGCTTCATCTCGTCGAAGGCCCCGGCCTTGACCAGCGACTCGATGACCCGCTTGTTGCAGACGTGGGCGGGGACCTTCTCCATGAAGTCGTTGAAGTCGGTGTAGCCGCCCTTCTCGGTGCGCCCGGCGACGATCCCCTCGACGACGTTGGCGCCGACGTTGCGGATGGCGGTGAGGCCGAAGCGGATGTCGGTCCCCACCGGTGTGAAGGTGGCCTCGGACTCGTTGACGTCCGGGGGCAGCACCCGGATCTTCATCCGTCGGCACTCGTTGAGGTAGATCGCCATCTTGTCCTTGTCGTCCTTGACGGACGTCAGGAGCGCGGCCATGTACTCGGCCGGGTAGTTGGCCTTGAGGTAGGCGGTCCAGTAGGAGACGAGACCGTAGGCCGCCGAGTGGGCCTTGTTGAAGGCGTAGTCCGAGAACGGGAGCAGCGTGTCCCACAGGGCCTTGATGGCCGCTGCCGAGAACCCGCGCTCCTTCATCCCGGCGGAGAAGGTCTCGAACTGCTTGTCCAGCTCGGACTTCTTCTTCTTGCCCATCGCCCGCCGCAGCAGGTCGGCCTGGCCCAGCGTGTAGCCGGCCAGCTGCTGGGCGATCGCCATCACCTGCTCCTGGTAGACGATCAGTCCGTAGGTCTCCCCCAGGACCTCCTCCAGGGCCTCGGCGAGCTCCGGGTGCAGCGGCTCCACAGCTTCGCGCCCGGTCTTGCGCCGGGCGTACTTGTTGTGGGAGTCGGCGCCCATCGGGCCCGGGCGGTAGAGCGCGCCCACGGCCGAGATGTCCTCGAAGGTGTCGGGTCGCATCGAGCGCAGCAGGGCGCGCATCGGGCCGCCGTCGAGCTGGAAGACCCCCAGGGTGTCGCCGCGCTGCAGCAGCCGGTAGGTCGTCTCGTCGGTCAGCTCGAGGTCCTCGAGGACGACCTTCTCGTCGCGGTTGCGGGTGATGTTGATCAGCGCGTCGTCGAGCACCGTGAGGTTGCGGAGCCCGAGGAAGTCCATCTTGATCAGGCCCAGACGCTCGCACGTCGGGTAGTCGAACTGGGTGATGATCGCGCCGTCCTGCTCGCGCTTCATCAGCGGGATCACGTCGATGAGCGGCTCGCTCGACATGATCACGCCGGCCGCGTGCACCCCCCACTGGCGCTTGAGGCCCTCGATCCCGATCGCAGTGTCGACGACCTGCTTGACGTCGTTGTCGCCCTCGTAGAGGGAGCGGAACTCGCCGCCCTCGCCGTAGCGCTTGTGCTCGGGGTCGAAGAGCTCCTTGAGCGGGACGTCCTTGCCCATCACCGCGGCGGGCATCGCCTTGGTGATCCGGTCGCCCATCGCGAAGGGGTAGCCCAGGATCCGGCTGGAGTCCTTGACGGCCTGCTTGGCCTTGATGGTGCCGTAGGTGACGATGTAGGAGACGCGGTCGTCGCCGTACTTCTCGGACACGTAGCGGATGACCTCGCCGCGGCGGCGCTCGTCGAAGTCGATGTCGAAGTCGGGCATCGACACGCGGTCGGGGTTGAGGAAGCGCTCGAAGATCAGGCCGTGCTCGAGGGGGTCGAGGTCGGTGATCCGCATGGCGTAGGCGACCATCGAGCCCGCGCCGGAGCCACGACCCGGACCGACCCGGATGCCGTTGTTCTTGGCCCAGTTGATGAAGTCGGCGACGACGAGGAAGTAGCCCGGGAACCCCATCTGGGTGATCACGCCGACCTCGAAGTCGGCCTGCTTGCGGACCTTGTCGGGGATCCCCTGCGGGTAGCGCACGTGCAGGCCCCGCTCGACCTCCTTGACCAGCCAGGAGGTCTCGTCCTCCCCCTCGGGACAGGGGAAGCGCGGCATGAAGGTGCCGTTGCCCTCGGTGAACTCGACCTCGCAGCGCTCGGCGATCAGCAGGGTGTTGTCGCACGCCTCCTTGAGGCCGTACTTGTGCTGCCACAGGTCGCGCATCTCCGCGGGCGACTTGATGTAGTAGCTGTCCCCGTCGAACTTGAAGCGCTTCGGGTCGGCCATCGTGGACCCCGACGAGACGCAGAGCAGGTGCTCGTGGGCCTTCGCGTCGCCCGGCATCGTGTAGTGCGAGTCGTTGGTCGCGATCGGCGGGATGTTGAGGTCCTTCGAGAGCCGCAGCAGGTCGTCGCGGACCCGGTTCTCGATGGACAGGCCGTGGTCCATCAGCTCGAGGAAGAAGTTCTCCTGGCCGAAGATGTCCTGGAAGTCGCCCGCCGAGGCGCGGGCGTTCTCGTAGTTGCCCAGCCGCAGCCAGGTCTGAATCTCCCCCGACGGGCAGCCGGTGGTGCCGATCAGACCGGGGGCGTACTGCGCGAGGAGCTCGCGGTCGGCGCGCGGCTTGTAGAAGAAGCCCTCCAGTGACGAGCGGGTGGAGAGCCGGAACAGGTTGTGCATGCCCGCCGTGGAGCTCGCCAGCAGCGTCATGTGGGTGTAGGCGCCGCTCCCGGAGACGTCGTCCCCGCCGCCGTCGCCCCAGCGCACCCGCTTGCGCTCGCCGCGCGGCGTGTTGGGCGTGAGGTAGGCCTCCATGCCGATGATCGGCTTGACGCCGGCAGCCTTGGCCTTGGAGTAGAAGTCGAAGGCGCCGAAGACGTTGCCGTGGTCGGTCATCGCGATCGTGTCCATGCCGAGCTCGGCGGTGCGCGCGAACATCTCGCTCAACCGGGCCGCGCCGTCCAGCATGGAGTACTCGGTGTGGACGTGCAGGTGCGCGAAGCCGTCGGAACCAGTCGCCATCGTCGGGGATGCTCCTCAGGGATCGGGGTGGAACGGTGGTACGTCGTCACGCGGTGGTGGGCGCGAAACGGGCGTGCGTCAGCGACCTCGGTGCGAGCACCGGGCGTCGATCAGGGGAAGGACGCCAGCCTACGCGACCGCTGCGCTCCAGCATGGACGACACCACCGACACTCGCCCGACCCGGCCAGGCGACCCGGATGTCGGGCGCTCGCTCCTCGTTGTCGGCTCCGTCGGTGTGCTCGAGCTCGACCAGCCCATGGCGGGCGTAGAAGCGTCGTGCCGGCTGGTTGGACGCGAAGACCCACAGCTCGAAGCCGGCGGGGCGCAGCTGCTTGGCGAGCTCGAGCAGCGCCGTGCCGATGCCCTGGCCGGCCGCCTCGGGCGCGACGTACAGGGAGTCGAGCCAGTCGTCCTCCAGGACCGCGTAGGCCAGCAGCGCCCCGTCGTCGCGCTGCGCCAGCCAGGTCTCGCGCCGGGCGAGGTCCCAGCAGGCGAACCATGCGCGGACCTCGGCGATCGGCCGCACTTGCGCCGGCATCGCAGGGACGGCGGCGGCCCGGACGCGCAGGTAGAGGTCGCAGAGCTCGGGAAGGTCCTCGACGTCGGCCGGGCGAAGGGTCAGCTCACCCTCATCGCTCGTCACGGATGGTCTCCAGCGCCGCCGCCAGGTCGTCGGGATAGGCCGACTCGTACTCGACGTACTCCCCCGAGTCCGGGTGCTCGAACCCCAGGCGTACGGCGTGCAGCCACTGGCGCTCGAGGCCGACCCGCTTGGCGAGCGTCGGGTCCGCCCCGTAGGTGATGTCGCCGACGCACGGGTGCTTGAGCGCCGACATGTGGACCCGGATCTGATGGGTGCGGCCGGTCTCGAGGTGGACCTCGAGCAGGCTCGCGAACCGGTGCGCCTCGAGCGTCGTGTAGTGCGTGATGCTGTGCTTGCCGTCGGCCATGACCGCGAACTTCCAGTCCGCCTTGGGGTGGCGTCCGATGGGGGCGTCGATCGTGCCCTCGAGCGGGTCCGGGTGTCCCTGCACGAGCGCGTGGTAGGTCTTGTCGACCGTGCGGTGGCGGAAGGCGTTCTTGAGCACCGAGTAGGCGCGCTCGGACTTGCAGATCACCATCACGCCGGACGTGCCGACGTCGAGACGCTGGACGATGCCCTGACGCTCCGAGGCACCGCTCGTCGAGATCCGGTAGCCCGCACCCGCCAGGTGACCCACCACGGTCGGTCCAGACCAACCGGGCGAGGGGTGGACGGCGACGCCCACGGGCTTGTCGATCACCACGATGGCGTCGTCGTCGTGGATGATCTTGATGCCCTCGACGACCTCCGCCTTGATGGCCAGCGGGTCCGCGACCACCGGGATGGTCACGTCGAGCATGGCGCCCGGGCTGACCCGGTCGGACTTGCCGACCGGAGCGCCGTCCACCTGAACGTGGCCCTGGCCGATGAGCTCGGCGGCCCGGGTGCGCGAGAAGCCGAACATGCGCGCCATCGCCGCGTCGACGCGCTCGCCGGCGAGGCCGTCGGGCACCCAGACGACCCGATGATCTGCGGGGACACTCACTGCTGCTCCTCGCCGGGGGCCGGCTGGTCGGGACCTGCGTCGGGGGTGGAGGCGACGCCCGCCTCGTCATCGTCGTCGCTGATGCGTCCGCCGTCGAGCCTGATGCCGCGGATCGCCTGGAGGATGATCACGCCGGCGGCCACGTTGATGAAGATGTCCGCGAAGTTGAAGATCGGCCAGTTGGGCAGCCGGAAGAAGTCGATGACGTGGCCCCGCAGCGGCCCCGGCGCACGCAGCAGCCGGTCGGTGAGGTTGCCCAGGATGCCCGCCAGCAGCAGCCCGAGCCCGACCGACCACAGGAGACTGCCCAGCCGACGGCTGAGCACGAGCACCACGCAGGCGGCGGCGATCGCGATGCAGCTGAGGATCACGGTGTACTCGGTGCCGGCGCTGAACGCGGCTCCGGGGTTGCGGATCAGGTGCAGGCGGAACCAGCTGCCGACAAGCTCGACATCGGGGCGTCCGGTCAGCCGCTCGACGGCGACGACCTTGGATACCACGTCCACGCCGTAGGCGACGAGCGCGACGACGGCGAAGACCGCCTGGATGCGGCGACGGGCCGGGGGGCGTGGGTGGACGGGACCAGTGGAGCCGCTGGAGCTCAGCGGCGTTCCTCGCGCTGCTTGCATGACATGCACAGTGTCGCACGCGGAAATGCCATCAGCCGCATCTTGCCGATCGCCTGACCGCACGTCTCGCACACCCCGTAGGAGCTGTCGTCGATGTGGGCCAGCGCCCGGTCGATCTGGGCCAGCATCTCGCGCTCGTGGTTGACCACCGCCAGCTCGTGGTCGCGTTCGAAGCTCGTGGCCCCCATGTCCGCCTGGTCGTGACCGGCTCCGTCGCCGGCGTCCTTCATCAACCCGGCGAGCTCAGCCTCCTGGTCGTGCAGGTGCTGGACGAGGCGGTCCCGGTGCTCGTGCAGCTCGGTGAGGACCTCGTCGAGCTCCGCCTGGGTCCAGGGGTCCTCGCCGTCCTTGACCGCGAGATCGCCGACGGACGCGCTGCGTCCAGCCTGCTGAGGAGCGGACTTGGTGCTCTTCTTCACGGGGCCCTCTTCGCCTTCGTCGGGGCCACCGGCGTCGTTGCCGGGGCCTTTCTTCTCTGCTGCGTCACTCAACGAGCCTGCACCGCGTGGGTCGGAGATCCACATCAGGTGCCCGGAGAGTAGCGGCTTATCCGGCCCTACTCAATCGTCCACGCCACGACGGTCTAGAGCCCCGAGTCGCATAAACAGACACGGCCGGACCCTGGAGGGTCCGGCCGTGTGCGCGATCGTCCGGCAACGCCGTCGGATCAGGGTCCTGCTCAGTCCTGCTCGTCACCCAGGATCGAGCGCAGCCGCTTGGGAGCGGGCGCACTGTCTCCGGACGGCGCAGCGGTCTCCGGCGAGCCGTTGAGCGCCTCCAGCTGCTGGCTGAAGTAGCTCTTGAGGCGCGCGCGGTACTCACGCTCGAACGACCTCAGCGTCTCGACCTCGGCGCTGAGCTTGTCGCGCTCCTTCTCCAGGTCGCCGAACATCTGACGACGACGCTCAGCCGTCTCGGAGTCCAGCATCTGCGAGCGCGTGCGGGCGTCGGCCTCGAGCCGGTCGGCCTTGGTCTTGGCCTCGGACTCGAGCCGCTCGGCCTTGGTCCGGGCCTCGCCGACGATCTTGTCGGCGTCGTTCTTGGCCTCGTCCACCAGCTCGTCGGCGTTGCGCGTGGCGATCTCGAGCAGGCGGGCCGCAGCGTTGGAGGCCTGCGGAACCGTCTCGACCCGGATGGTCTCCGCAGGTGCGGAGACCGGCGCGGGAGCCGCGGCAACCGGCGCGGGGGCCGGGGGCTGGGGCTTCTCTTCGACCGGCGCGGGCGCCGGAGCACGCTTCTCGAAGGTCGGCGCCGGAGCACCGGACTGGCCACCCGCCTGGGCGGCGGAGAGCTTGGAGCGCAGCTCCTCGTTCTCCTTCGTGAGGCGTGCGAGCTCGGCCTCGACCTCATCGAGGAACTGGTCGACCTCCCCCATGTCGTAACCCTCGCGCAGGCGGACGGGAGTGAAGCGCTTGTTACTCACATCCTCAGGCGTCAGCGGCATGACCTCACCCATTCGTTAGTCGGCAAACTTCTCGGCTTTCGGTCGAACTGTAGCGCCTGGGACCTGACTCGGGTTAGCGGCCACCGAACCGGCGCTCTCACTGTCTAGCTCAGGAGCAGAACAGCATTGAGGTACTTCAGCAGATAGGCGATCAGCAGGACCAGGATGAAGCTCAGGTCCAGAGCCACGGAGCCCAGCCGGATCGGCGGAATGACCCGACGCAGCGCCTTGATCGGCGGGTCGGTGATGGAGTACACGATCTCGAGCACGACGAGCAGCGGACCGCTCGGCGTCCAGGAGCGGGCGAAGACCTGCACCCAGTCCACGACGAAGCGCACCCACAGGAGCGCGATGAAGGCCCACAGCAGGCCCTCGATGATCTGTCCGACGATATGCATCTCAGGTATCAGCTCTGATTGAAGAAACCACCCTCGACGATGCGCTGTTTGTCCTCTGCTGCGACCGTGACGTTGGCCGGCGACAGCAGGAACACCTTGCTGGTCACCCGCTCGATGGTGCCTCGGGTGGCGAAGACGAGCCCGGCGGCGAAGTCGACCAGGCGCTTGGCGTCGGCGTCGTCCATCTCGGACAGGTTCATGATGACCGGGACTCCCTCACGGAAGTTCTCACCGATCGTGCGCGCTTCGTTGTAGGTGCGCGGGTGCAGGGTCGTGATGCGGGACAACTCAGCCACCGAACTGGTCGGAACGGGTGCGGGACGACGCCGCTCGGACAGGTCGGAGACGGGCCGGGGCTCCGCGGGAGCCACGCGGGCGGCCCGCGCAGGGGTCCGCTCGGCAGGCGCCACATCGGGGTCGGCGTCGTAGTCGCCCTCGTACTCGTCGTACCGGCCGGTGTCCTCGAGCAGGCCGAGGTACTCGCCGATCCTGCGCATCGCGCCGCTCATGACTGTCGTCCTCCGGAACTTCTGCGCCCCTGAAGGGACGCTGTGTTGTTGGTTGACACTACTTGATCACTGGCCTCTCACCGAGGATCGCGCTGCCGACGCGCACGTGTGTCGCGCCGGCGGCCACCGCATGCTCCAGGTCTGCGCTCATCCCGGCCGAGAGCCAGGTGGCGTTCGGATGGACCGACAGCACCTCGCGTCGCTGATCCGCGAGCCGCGCGAACGCCGCCGCAGGATCCTCCCCCAGGGGAGCCACCGCCATCAGGCCCCGCAATCGCAGCTCGGGGCGGAGGTCGATCTCGGCCGCCAGGTCGAGCACCTCCTCCCGCGCCGCGCCCGAGCGCCCCTCGGCCCCCGGTCCGTCGAGGCTGACCTGCACCAGGCAGTCGAGGACGCGGCCTCGCTGCTCGGCCCCCTTGGCGAGGCCCGGGACGAGCCGGGAGCGGTCCACCGACTGCACCACGTCGGCGTACGACGCGACCGCGGCCGCCTTGTTGCTCTGCAGACCGCCGATGAAGTGCCAGCGCAGGTCGAGGTCGGCGCATTGCGCCGCCTTCTCCTGAGCCTCCTGATGTCGATTCTCACCGACGTCGCGGACCCCGAGCTCGGCGAGCAGGCGAACGTCGGAGGCGGGGAAGAACTTGGTGACGACCACGATCGTGACCTCATCGGCGTGCCGTCCTGCGTCGCGGCACGCGGCGTCCACCCGGACGCGCACCGCGTCGAGGTTGGCGGCCAGCTGCTCGCGCCTGCTCATGCCACCCTCATCACGAGGGCGCCGAGCCGACCGGCGGCGACACCCTCGCGACGGTGGGACCACAGGTCGGCGTCCTCACGCGTGCACCGAGCGACGTCGTGGCTCGTCACGCCCAGCGCGTCGAGCTGGGCGCGTACCCCCGCACCGATGTCCAGCGCGGGGGTCCCCCACGACGTCTCGGCCCACGCCGCCGGGACGGCCGTGGAGACCTCTGCGCGCATCTCGGCGGGCACCTCGTAGCAGCGGCCACACACGTGCGGGCCGACCCAGGCGTGCAGCTGGGTGGCCCCGAGCGCGCGCATCTGCTCCACGACGTGGGGCACCACCTCGGCCACGAGACCCGGACGTCCGGCGTGCGCCGCCCCGACCACGCCGGCACCCGCCAGCAGCACCGGGACGCAGTCGGCGGAACGGATCAGGAGCGGGACACCGGGGGCAGCTGTGACCAGGCCGTCTGCCACGATCTCGCCCCCCTCCCACTCCTCGTCGACCACCTGCACCGCACCTCCGTGCACCTGGGTGAGCCCGACCGGGGTACGGCCGGGACAGAAGGCCTCCGCGACGTCCGGCAGCCCCGGCGTACCGGCCGGGCCGGTCGTCGGGCTGCCGTCCCGGACCAGGCTGAGGTTCAGCGGGCGGCCGTCCGGTGCGAGCCTGTCGGTGAAGGCGACCTCGACCGCCCCCCTCCGCTCACGGAACGCGAACACGACTCACTTCAAGAAGTCGGGAACGTCGAGCTCGTCGTCGTCGAACTCGACCTGACGCGGCGCCCGGGCCGGCGCTGGGGCCGCCTGACGCTGCTCGGGACGGCGGTCCTGGCCGCCCTGGCCCTGGTTGCCCTGACCCTGGTTGCCCTGACCCTGGTTGCCCTGGCCCTGGTTGCCCTGCGACTGGCCCTGCTGGGGCTGGTCCTGGCGGGACCGGCTCTGGTCGCCGTACAGGTTGCCCTGTCCCTGGCTTGACGTGCCCTGGCTCGCGCTCTGGCCGACCGGCGCCGGCTGCTGCTGGGGCGGGCGCTGCTGGGAGAGCTGCTGTGCTGCCGCTCGCGTCTCCTCCTGGCTCTGCTGAGGGGCCACCTGGCGCCGCAGCACAGTGCCCTCGTCGCGCTTCTTCGGCATCCCGCCGTCGAAGCCGGCGGCGATCACGGTCACCCGGACCTCGTCGCCGAGGGCGTCGTCGATGGTGGCACCGAAGATGATGTTGGCCTCCGGGTGGGCGGCCTGGGCCACCAGCGCCGCAGCCTCGTTGATCTCGAACAGGCCGAGGTCGGAGCCGCCTGCGATCGAGAGCAGTACGCCGTGAGCGCCGTCGATCGATGCCTCGAGGAGCGGGCTGGAGACCGCCATCTCCGAGGCGGCGACGGCGCGGTCCTCGCCCCGAGCCGAGCCGATGCCCATCAGGGCCGAGCCTGCGTTGGCCATGACCGACTTGACGTCGGCGAAGTCGAGGTTGATCAGACCGGGCGTGGTGATCAGGTCGGTGATGCCCGAGACACCCTGGAGCAGCACCTGGTCGGCCTGCTTGAAGGCGTCGAGGATCGACACGTTGCGGTCACTGATCGAGAGCAGGCGGTCGTTGGGGATCACGATGAGGGTGTCGACCTCGTCGCGCAGCTGAGCGATGCCCTCCTCGGCCTGGTTGGCACGACGGCGTCCCTCGAAGGCGAACGGGCGGGTCACGACGCCGATCGTCAGCGCTCCGAGCGAGCGCGCGATGCGGGCCACGACCGGAGCGCCGCCGGTGCCGGTGCCGCCCCCCTCGCCCGCCGTCACGAAGACCATGTCGGCGCCCTTGAGCACCTCCTCGATCTCGTCGGCGTGGTCCTCGGCCGCCTGGCCGCCGACACTGGGGTCGGCGCCGGCGCCGAGGCCTCGCGTCAGGTCGCGACCGATGTCGAGCTTGACGTCGGCGTCACTCATCAGGAGGGCCTGGGCGTCGGTGTTGATCGCGATGAACTCGACACCCTTGAGCCCCACCTCGATCATGCGGTTGACGGCGTTGACGCCGCCGCCGCCGATGCCGACGACCTTGATGATGGCCAGGTAGTTCTGCGCTGCTGCCACGGCTGCTCAAGCCCTTCGCTGATCAAGTCCGGCCGACACTCGACCGGACATGCGGGTGCTGCTTCGTATGGGATGGAACGGGGTGGAGAGTCCTCCTACGAGGATCACGAGGCGACATCCGGGCCGGGACCCTAACCCTCCACCTGAGGGTTATAGTTATGTCAACCTCGCGTTGCACATGAAGGTAGGCAACGCCTGCACTGAGGTCCAACCGACACGCCCACCGGGCAGGTACCGATCGAGAAATCTGGCGGGCCTGGGCGCCGTACCGTCGCCGTTTGGTCCCCAACGGCAGCGAAATCGAGAAATCCCCTGTCGTCTCTGCCCAATCGGGGCCCTCTCCCCCAGGAGGGCGGAGCAGCACGCCGTTTGGTCCCCAACGGCAGGAAGAACCGCCCACCCGCCGCAACCTGTGACCAATCGACGACCCGGATCCCTGCCGGACCCGGCTCACTCCCCGCTGGTCGTCGGCTGGCCCGGGACGGACACGTCGTAGTGACGCGCCTCGCGCGCCTCGAGCAGGGCGTCGAGGACGCGGGCCTTGTCGACCGACTGCTCCGCACTCCCCCAGTCGACGGTGCGCCCGTCGCGCAACTGGAGCACGATCTGGTCCACGGTGGCGACCTCCACGTGGTCGACGTCGGCGACCAGGTCGACGGGAAGGGCCGAGATGACGAGCGCCGCCTCGAGCATCGCCTCACTGCGGATGCCGGCCTCGAGCTGGACCCGGGGCAGGTCGCCGGGCGCGCGAGCGAAGTCGCGGAACAGCACGCCCTCCTCGTCCATGCCGCGCAGCCCGTTGCCGGTGGGCACGACCGCGATCGCCTCACGCTCGACCACCCGCACCAGCACGCCGTCGGGCCACTCACGGGAGACATCGACGGAGCGCACCGCGGCGAGCGCCGCCACGCGGGAGCGGATGGCATCGACGTCGAGGCGGGCCAGCGGCTCCCCGTCCGGCACGGCCGCGGCGCGTCGTACGACGTCGTCGTCGAGCAGGTCGTTGCCCTCGACCCGCACACCCTGCACAGCCAGGACCGAGGAGTACAGGACGAGCCAGAGCGTCAGGGCGACGAGCGTGAGCACTCCGACGACGGCCACGACCACCCGCCACAGACGCCAGCGACGGGCCCGCTGCCGGCGCTCGAAGCGTCGACGGCTGCGAGCCGTGCCCGGATCGACGCCCCCCTTCGTGCGCGGAGCGTCCGTGGTCTGACGCACCATCAGCGCTGGCCCATCAGCGCCGGTCCAGCAGCTCGAGGACGCGTGGTCCCAGCACGGTCACGTCGCCGGCGCCGAGGGTGAGGACGACGTCGCCGGGACGGGCGCGTGCCACCAGCTCAGCCGGCACGTCGTCGAAGGACGGGACGAAGGCCACCTGCTGAGGACCCAGCGGAACGGAGTCGGCGACCAGGCGTCCCGTGATCGCCGGGTCAGGATCCTCGCGGGCCAGGTAGACGTCGAGCACCACGACCTCGTCGGCGGCACCCAGCGCCCGACCCATCGCCTCACCGAAGATGCGGGTGCGAGAGACGAGGTGCGGCTGGAAGGCGACGATGAGCCGCCCGTCGGCCGCCACCGCGCGGGCGGCCTGGAGGTCGCCGTCGATCTCCTTGGGATGGTGCGCATAGCTGTCGTAGACGCGGACCCCGGCGACCTCGCCCTTGAGCTCCATCCGCCGACGGGTGCCGGTGAACGAGCCGAGCCCGTCGGCCAGCGCCGCGAAGGGGAAGCCCAGCCGAAGCCCGACGGCGAGTGCCGCCAGCGCGTCCAGCACGTAGTGCCGACCGGGGATCTGCAACCGCACCTGTCCCAGCTCACGCTCCCCGTCGTGGACCGTGAACGTCGAGGTGGTGCCGACGAAGGTCAGGTCGCTGGCCCGCAGGTCAGCCGCGGCCGCCTCCCCGACGCCCACCACCGCCATCCCCCGCTCGCGCGCGACTCCGGCGAGCTCGGCGGCCCCCGGATCGTCCAGGCAGCAGACGAGGAACCCGTCCGGCTCGATCCGGTCGAGGAACTCCACGAAGGCGGCCCGGTAGGCCTCCTCGGTCCCCCAGACGTCGAGGTGGTCGGCCTCGACGTTGGTGACGATGGCGGCATGGGGCCGGTAGACGAGGAAGGCCCCGTCGCTCTCGTCGGCCTCGGCCACGAACAGGTCTCCCCCGCCGTCGTGCGCGTTGGTCCCGGTGTTGCTCAGCGTGCCGCCGATGGCGTACGTCGGGTCGGCGCCGGCGTGCTGGAGGGCGACCGTGAGCAGCGAGGTGGTGGTGGTCTTGCCGTGTGTCCCGGCGACCGCGAGGGTACGACGCCCCTGCATCACCGCGGCCAGGGCGGCCGAGCGCGGCAGCAGCCGAAGCCCCTGGGCGAGCGCCTCCACCACCTCGGGGTTGGACTCGCGCACTGCAGTGGACACCACGAGCGTGTCGACGTCGTGGACGTGCTCGGCCGCGTGCCCCAGGTGCACCCGGGCGCCCAGCTCGCGCAGCACCTCGAGGACCGGGGAGTCGGCGCCGTCCGAGCCGCTGACCGCGATGCCGCGCTCGAGCATGATCCGGGCGATGCCGGACAGCCCGGCGCCGCCGATCCCGACGAAGTGGACGCGGCCCAGCTGGTCGGCAGGCAGCAGGACCTCGGGCACGGGCACCCTCATCGGGCGGCCCCCAGCACGATGCGGGCGAGCTGCTCGTCCGCGTCCCGCGGGATCAGGGCCGCGGCGGCCGCGCCCATCGCCACGAGCCGCTCGGGGTCGGCGAGGAGGCCGGGCACGGTGGCCGCGACCCACTCCGGGCTGAGCGCCTGGTCGGAGACGAGGAGCGCTCCCCCGGCGTCGACGACAGGGCGCGCGTTGTGCTCCTGCTCGCCGTTGCCGATGGGCAGCGGCACGAACACCGCCGGCAGGCCGACGGCGGCGGCCTCGGTGACGCTGGACGCGCCGGCCCGGCAGACCACCAGGTCGGCGGCGGCGTAGGCGAGGTCCATCCGGTCGACGTAGTTCACGACGACGTAGGGCACCTCGGACGTCAGCCGCGGCGGCAGCTCGTTCTTGGGTCCGACGACGTGCAGCACCTGTACGCCCCCCTCGGCCAGCGCCTTGGCGGCCCCGGTGACCGCCTCGTTGATCCGGCGTGCCCCCTGGGAGCCACCGGTCACCAGCAGCGTGGGACGGTCCGGGTCGAGGCCGAAGAAGGCGCGCCCCTCCGCCCGCGACGCCGCGCGGTCCAGGGTCGAGATCATCGGCCGCACGGGCAGCCCGATGTAGCGCGCCTTCGGCAGCGGCGTGTCGGGGAAGCTCACCGCGACGTGCTGGGCGATGCGTGCGCCCACCTTGTTGGCCAGCCCGGGCAGCGCGTTCTGCTCGTGCACGACCAGCGGCAGCCGGCGCTTGCGGGCCGCCAGGTAGGCGGGCATCGAGACGTACCCGCCGTACCCCACGACGACGTCGGGCCGGACCCGGTCGAAGACGGCCAGGGTCTCGCGCACGGCGGCCGCGAGCCGGCCGGGCACCTTCAGCAGGTCGCCGGAGGGCCGCCGCGGGAGCGGGACCGGCGGGATCAGCTCGAGGCGGTAGCCGGCCTCCGGCACCACTCGGGTCTCGAGCCCCCGGGCCGTGCCGAGGCAGGTGATCTCGGTGTCGGGGGCGAGCCGACGCAGGGCGTCGGCGGTCGCGAGCAGGGGGGAGGTGTGTCCGGCGGTGCCACCGCCGGCGAGGAGAACGCGCATGAAGGACCTTTCCGAGGGACCGAATCTACCGGCCCCGACGCGACGGCAGCTGGACGGAGAGTCCGGCCGTCCGGGTACGACGCCGCGCGGCGAGGGCACGCGCGGCCTCCGGCTCACGCCGGGCGAAGCCGATCAGCAGACCCAGCGCCACCAGCGAGGGCAGCAGCGCCGATCCGCCGTACGACACCAGCGGGAGCGGGATGCCGATGACAGGGAGCAGAGCCAGCACCATACCGATGTTGATGATCGCCTGACCCAGCAGCCACACGATGATGCCGAATGTCGCGTAGCGCACGAACGGGTCGCTGGTGGTCATCGCCACCCGCAGCGCGGCGAAGGCGATCGTGAAGAACAGCCCGAGCACCAGCAGCGTGCCCACGAGGCCGAGCTCCTCGCCGAGCACGGCGAAGATGAAGTCGGTGTGCGCCTCGGGCAGGTCGCCCCACTTCTGCTGGCTGGCCCCGATGCCGCGGCCGAACACCTTGCCCGAGGAGAGCGCGAAGAGTCCGTGGGCCGGCTGCCAGCCCGCGTCCTGGTAGTCCTTGAACGGGTCGACGAAGTTCGTGATGCGGTCGAGACGCTCCTTGCTCGTGGAGGCCAGGGCAGCGGCCGCCACCCCCGCCGCGACCAGCCCCACCACGAAGATCCGGGCCGGGGCTCCCACCACCCACAGCAGCGCCATCAGGATCGCGGCGAGCACGAGCGCCGTTCCGAGGTCGCCCTGCCAGAGCACCAGCACGATCACCGCGAGCAGACCGGGCAGGACGGGCACGAACACGTGGCTCATCCGGTGCAGCAGGTGCTCCTTGTGGGCATAGATGCCGGACGCCCACAAGACGATCGCGAGCTTGGCGAGCTCGGAGGGCTGGATCTGAACCGGCCCGATGGCGAGCCAGTTGGTGTTGCCGCTGACCTCGACGCCCAGGGACGTCTTGGTGAGCGCGAGCAGCACGATCGACAGCAGCATCGCGGGCCAGCTGATCACCCACAGGAGGCGGTGCGAGAGACGGGAGGCCACCCAGGCACAGGGCAGCCCGATCAGCACCCACATCAGCTGGCGCTCGACGATCCCGTAGGAGTTGCCCAGCCGCTCGTAGGCGTAGACGCTCGACGAGCTGAGCACCATGATCAGCCCGATGGTCAGCAGCAGCGCCGAGGCGCCCAGCAGCAGGTAGTAGGACGTGAGCGGCCGATCGAGGGCGTGGCGCACGGCCGCCAGTGTGTGGCGCACCGAGCCCCGCGCCTCGCTCACCGCGCCGCGCAGGCCGGACGGCGGCTCCGGCTCCGGCTCAGGTGCACGACCGGCGGGCCGTCGGCGGGTCTCGGGGGGCACGGTCGTCATCGCGGTGTCACCCTCCTCCAGCCGTGCGCGTCCACGGCCGGACGCTGTCGGGACGAGTCTCCCCGGCCGTCGAGCCGTTGACCGGGACATCCGGCGCGTGTCGCCGCAAGGGCGAGCCGGGTCACCCGTCGGAGTGGTCGGCGGCGTATCCCCGCAGCCCGTCGCGTACGGCGCTGCGCGCGACGCCGTGCGCCCGGGCCAGGGCGGCAGCGGCCAGCGCCGACGCCACGGTGCGGGGCTCGTCGTCGGGGAGGTCCGGGACCGTGCACAGCTCCGCCGCGCTCGAGTGACGCGCCTCGATGAAGGCGCGGTCGGCGAGGATGTCCTCGACGAGGCCGAGCATGCCGACCGCGGGCATCCCCAGCGTGCAGCCGATGGCGCGCGCCCCCTCGACGACATCGGCCTCGCGGACCAGCAGCTCCACGTCCGGGTCCGCGGCGTCGTAGACGCAGGCCACCTGGACGTGCTCGTAGGCCCGGGCCAGGTCGGCGGCGGGTCCGCCCGCCTCGAGGGCGTCGCCCAGCACGATCGCCGCCTGGGCGCTCATCGACCCACAGTGGCGCAGGCGGGAGGCGTCCAGGCGCACCACGAGCGCGTCGTACGGCTCCGGGTCCATGACGGCCTCGACGACTGGCAGGCCGGAGGCGCCGACGATCTCGTTGCGACCTGTGGACGCCCGCAGGATCGACGCCAGCATGTCGACGACGACGGCCGACGCCTCGCCACCGGCCACCACCAGCCAGGGTGTGTCGTGGGCGGGGTCGCGCAGCCGCCAGGCCAGGTCCACCTCGCCCCAGACCGGCACCTGCCGCTCGCGGGCCTGCTCCAGGAGCGGTCCGTCGTGCCAGCCGGGGGTGACGACCAGCAGGTCGGCGTCCTCGGGCAGCTCGTCAGCAGCGCCCGGGCCCAGCCGGACCTGGGCCCCCAGCACCTCGAGGAGCTCGGCCTCCTCCGCGCGGTCCGCCCTGGCGGTCTCGTCGAGCGCGACCACGGTGGCGCCCAGGTGGTTGAGGTTGTCGGCGCAGGCGAACCCGTCGCGGCCGAAGCCGGCCACGACGACCTGCACGCCGGTCCAGTCGCTGCCGCGCCCGAGCGCGTCGATCTCGAGGGGGGTCACGCGCTCGCCACCCACTGGGCGTAGAAGATGCCGAGCCCGGCCGCGACGCAGATGCCGGTGACGATCCAGAAGCGGATGACGACCGTGACCTGCTCCCAGCCGACCATCTCGAAGTGGTGGTGCAGCGGCGCCATCCGGAAGATCCGCTTGCCCTTGGTCACCTTGAAGAAGCCGACCTGCAGCATCACCGAGAGCGTCTCGATGATGAAGAGGCCGCCCAGGATCACCAGCAGCAGCTCGGTGCGGGTGAGGATCGCCAGGCCCGCCAGGGCGCCGCCCAGGGACAGCGACCCGGTGTCGCCCATGAAGATCTGCGCCGGCGAGGCGTTCCACCACAGGAACCCGAAGCAGGCGCCGGTGATCGCAGCCGCGATCACGGCCAGGTCGAGCGGGTCGCGCACCTCGTAGCAGGTGGGGCCGGGCTCGAGGCCGCAGGACTGGTTGAACTGCCAGATGTTCACGAGTGTGTAGGCGGCGAAGACCATCATGCAGGCGCCGGTGGCGAGCCCGTCGAGACCGTCGGTGAGGTTCACCGCGTTGCTGGTGCCGGCGATGATCAGCCAGATCAGCAGCACCGCGAGGATCGTGGGGAGCACCAGCCAGTCGATGTCGCGGATGAACGAGATGTGGTTCGAGGCGGGGGTCCGCCCGCGCTCGTCCTCCAGCCACGGGGAGAGCGCCAGCACGCCGAAGACGACGGCGATCAGGGTCTGCCCGATCATCTTGGCCTTGCTCCGCAGCCCCAGGCTGCGCTGCTTGTAGATCTTGATGAAGTCGTCGAGGAAGCCGACCAGGCCCAGTCCCACGAACAGGAACAGCAGCAGCAGCGCGGAGGCCGAGGGCAGATCGTGGTTGGTGGGGTAGGTGATCAGCTTGGCGAGGAAGTAGCTCACCACGGTCGCGAGGATGATCACGATGCCGCCCATCGTGGGCGTGCCTCGCTTGGTGTGGTGGCTGGTGGGTCCGTCGTCGCGGATCTCCTGGCCGTAGCCCTTGCGCGACAGCACGGTGATCGCCACCCGCGTGCCGAGAAGAGAGATGATCAGCGCCAGGCCGCCGCCGAGCAGGATCGCTCTCATCGTGGGTTGCTCCCTTGTTCCGAAAGTGCGTCTGCGACGTGTTCGAGACCCACGCCGCGCGAGGCCTTCACCAGCACCACGTCGCCCGGCGTGACATTCTCGCCCACCCATCGCACGGCAGCCTCACGCGACGCGGTGACGATCGCCACGCCATCCCATCCGGGCTCGCCCTGTGCCCCGTCGGCGAGGGCTCGCGCCTCCTCGCCGACGACGACGAGCACGTCGACCCCCATCTGGGCCGCATGGGCGCCGACCTCGCGGTGCGCCTCCCGGGAGCCGGGCCCCAGCTCGCGCATCTCCCCCAGCACCGCGACCGTACGGCGCGAGCGGCGTCGGCCGATCGACGTGAGGGAGGTGAGCGCCGCGGCCATCGCGGCCGGGTTGGCGTTGTAGGCGTCGTTGAGGACCAGCGTGGAGTCGGGGAGCTCGTGGACCTCCATCCGCCAGCGCGACGTGGCGACGACGTCGCCCAGCGCAGCCACCACGTCGGAGAAGGCCATGCCGGCCGCCACCGCCATCGTCGCGGCCGCCGCGGCGTTGTGGAGCTGGAAGAGCCCCGACTGCTGCAGCTGCTGGCGGACCCGCTGCTCCCGCTCCCCCGCCGCAGCGCCGGTGCGCAGGACGAAGTCGGCGCTGGGGCGGTCGAGGTCGTCGAGCTGCTCGTCGCGCCAGCTCACGTCGGCGCCGTCGGAGCGCCCGAAGCGCAGCACCCGGGCCTCGGTCCGGGGGCCCATCGCCGCGGTGAAGGCGTCGTCGGCGTTGATCACCGCCACCCCGTCGGCCGGCAGCGCCTCCAGGATCTCGCCCTTGGCCTGCGCGATCGCCTCGCGGCTCCCGAACTCGCCCAGGTGGGCCGAGCCGACGTTGAGCACGGCGGCGATGGAGGGCCGGGCGATCTGGCACAGGTAGGCGATGTGACCGACGCCGCGGGCGCCCATCTCGAGGACCAGGTAGTCCGTGTCGGGGGTGGCGCGCAGGATCGTGAGCGGCACGCCGATCTCGTTGTTGAAGTTGCCGGCCGTGGCCACGGTCGTGCCCGCGGTGGCGAGCACCTGGGCGAGGTGGTCCTTGGTGCCGGTCTTGCCCTGGCTCCCGGTGAGCGCCAGGACGGTGGTGTCGGTGAGCCGGTCGCGCACGTGACGCGCCAGCCGTCCCAGGGCGAGGACGGCGTCGTCGACGACGACCGTCGGCACCCCGGTCGGCCGGGTGCCGAGCACCGCCGCGGCCCCGGCGGCCACCGCCCGCTCGGCGTAGTCGTGGCCGTCGACCTGCTCGCCGACCACCGCCACGAAGAGCCCGCCGGGCTCGACCTGACGACTGTCCACGAACGCCGGGCCGCTGACCACCAGGTCCGCGTCTGCGGAGGTCTCGTCCCGGGCGTCGTGGACGATGCCGCCCACCGCGTCGGCCAGCTCGGCCAGCGTCATCGCGATCATCGGGCGACCAGCTCCTCGTGCACGACCACGCGGTCGTCGAAGTCGTGGATTACGCCCGCGACCTCCTGACCGGTCTCGTGCCCCTTGCCGGCGACCAGCACGATGTCCCCCGCTCCCGCCCGCTGCAGCGCCTCGCGGATGGCGCCGCGTCGGTCGCCGATCTCCACCACCTCGCAGGAGTCACCGTGCGACCGCGCTCCCGTGAGCACGGCCGCGCGGATCGAAGCGGGGTCCTCGCTGCGGGGGTTGTCGTCGGTGACCACGAGCACGTCGGCCAGGCGAGCGGCGCTCTCCCCCATCAGGGGCCGCTTGCCGGGGTCCCGGTCGCCCCCGGCGCCGAGGACGACGATCAGCCGGCCCTCGGTGAGCGGCCGCAGCGTGCGCAGCGTCGCCTCCACCGCGTCGGGCTTGTGGGCATAGTCCACGACGACCTCGAAGTCCTGCCCCGCCTCGATCCGCTCGAGCCGGCCCGGCACTCCCTCTCCCCCGGCGATCCCGGCAGCCACGGCGGCCGGGTCGAACCCGGCCTCGGCGCAGGCGGCCACGGCGGCGAGCGCGTTCGCGACGTTGAAGTCCCCGGGCAGCGGCACCCCGGCGGCGACCCGGACGCCTCCGGGGCCCTCGATCGTGAACCTCGAGCCGTGGGCGGCCAGGTCGACGTCGACGGCGCGCCAGTCGGCCGCCGGATCGCTCATCGAGAAGGTGCGCACCGGGATCGTCGCCTCGCGCGCCAGGCGTCGCCCGTGGGCGTCGTCTAGGCTGACCAGGGCGAGCCGGGCCCGCTGCGGGGTGAACAGCGACGCCTTCGCCTGGTAGTAGTCCTCCACGTCGGCGTGGAAGTCGAGGTGGTCGCGGCCCAGGTTCGTGAACACCGCGACGTCGAAGACGATGCCGTCCACGCGCCCCATCACCAGCGCGTGGCTGGACACCTCCATCGCGCAGGCCACGACGTCGCGCTCGAGCATCATCGCGAAGAGGCCGTGCAGGTCGGGGGCCTCGGGTGTCGTCAGCGTCGTGGGCACGTCCTCGCCGGCCACCCGGGTGCCGACGGTGCCGACCGCGGCCGCGCGCACGCCCGCCCGCTGCAGGCCCGACTCGGCGAGCCGGGTGGTGGTGGTCTTGCCCTGGGTCCCGGTGACCGCGATCATCCGCAGCCGACCGGTGGGCTCGCCGTACAGGTGGGAGGCCAGCGCCCCGAGGACCGCGCGCGGGTCGGCCACGACGAGGAGCGGCACACCCTCGGGCACGTGGGAGGCGCCCTCCTCGTCGGTCAGCACCGCGACCGCGCCCGCCTCGAGGGCGGCGGCGGTGAACGACGCCCCGTGCACGCGGGACCCGGCCAGCGCGGCGTACAGGTCTCCGGGGCGCACCCGCTGGGAGCCCAGGCAGATGCCGGTGACCTCCGCCTCGCCGACGCCCTCGTCCCTCACCTCGATGCCTCGGCCACGCAGCCATCCGGGCAGGTCGACGACCGGGATCGGGCGTACGACGCGCGGCCGGCTGTCGGGAGCCGCAGCGGAGCTCGGGCCGGCGCCGGCAGCAGGACTGGGGCCGGGAGCCGGCGCGGACGGGGGGTCGGAGGCTGGGTTCACCACGGCGCGAGGTTACCCGTAGGGCTCACCACTCGACCGGGAGGCTGGAGGGCCGCGTGCCGGTCGGGGGGACGCCGTAGCGACGCAGCACGTGCGACATGATCTTCGAGAACGCGGGCCCGGCCACCGAGCCGCCGCCGCCGCCGTTGCTGGGGCTCTGGACCATGACATAGACGGTGAAGCGCGGGTCGTCGGCCGGTGCGAAGCCGGCGAACGACACGGTGTTGTAGCCGGGTCGGTAGCAGCCGCACTCCTCGTCGACGCGCTGGGCCGTGCCGGTCTTGCCCGCCACGCGGTAGCCGTCGACCGCCGCCCCGGGGGCCACGCCGTCCTCGGGGTCCAGGACCAGCTCCATCATCCGCGCGGTCTGGGTCGCCGCCCGCGCGCTGATGACGCGCTCGGTGCGGGCGGTGTCCGTGCCGACCTGCACCCCGTCCTCGGTGGTGGCCGTGCCCTGGATCAGGCTGGGCGAGACCAGGACACCGCCGTTGGCGACGGCGTTGACCGCCGCGGTCATCTGCAGCGCGTTGACCGACATCGACTGCCCGAAGGCGATCCGGTCCTTGGTCATCTCGTCCCACTGGCTCCCGTCCGGGAGGATCCCCGCGGACTCACCGCGGACGCCGACGTTGGTGAGGCGGCCGAGGCCGAAGCCCTCGAGGTAGTCGTGCAGCTCCTGGGCGCGCAGCTTGTCGGCGGCCAGCACGGTGCCGATGTTGGACGACTTGGCCAGCGTGCCGGTCAGTGTCAGGCGCAGCGGGCCGTGGTCCCAGTAGTCGCCGATGGTGCGGTCGCCACTCTGGATCTCGCTCGGGACGGCGATCCGGGTGCGCGGCGTGACGCGCTCCGCGTCGAGGAGACCGGCCACGGTCAGCACCTTCTCGACCGAGCCGGGCTCGTAGACGTCGCTGAGGGCCCGGGAGCCGAGGTCCTCCTTGCCCACCACCAGCGGCGAGTTCGCGTCGAAGGTCGGGTGGTCGGCCAGCGCGAGGATCTCGCCGGTCCGGGTGTCCATCACGATGGCCACCCCGGACTCGCCGCCGGAGTCCTCCACGGTCTGACGGAGCACGCGCTGCACGTCCCACTGCACGTCGCGGTCGATGGTGAGCGCGAGGTCGGTGCCGTCGACCGGCTCGACCGTGCTGCTCTCCCCCAGCGGCAGCCGGTTGACGCCGGATCCCTCGAAGACGGTGGAGCCGTCGGTGCCGGCCAGCATCGCGTCGAAGGTCCGCTCGAAGCCCGCGAGGGGCTCGTCGGTGCCCATGAAGCCGATCAGGTTGGCGGCCACGTCGTCGTTGGGATAGCTGCGCAGCGGGTCCCGCTCGGTGCTCAGCCCCAGGTAGCCCTCCCCCTTGGCCTCGTCGAGGAGCTCCTCGGCGATCGCGGAGGGGATGCGGCGCGCGAGGTACTCATAGCGACGGTCCTCGGCGCGCAGCTTCTCGAGCACCTCGAAGTAGTCGACGTCGTAGCGGGCATCGAGGCGGGAGGAGAGCAGCTTGGCCAGCTCGGGTGCGTTCTCGGCGGTCAGCTTGGGGTCGGCGATGAGCATCACGCCGTCGACCGAGCTGGCCAGCGCGTCGCCGTTGCGGTCGAGGATCTCGCCGCGCTCGGCGGGCAGCGTGACCTCCTTGGTGTTGGCCTGCGCCGCCATCTCGGCGTACGACTTCGGGTCGATGCCCTGCAGCTGGACCAGGCGGGCCCCGAAGAGCGAGAGCACCATCGCGATCAGCACGAAGCCGATCCGCAGCCGGAACAGCGCCGAGCCCCGCCGCATCCTGCCGCGCGGGGCGCGGACGGGCGCCGGTCGGCCGGTCGGTCGTGGGCGAGGTGCGGGCAACGGGATCTCCGGTGTCTGGTGCTGTCGTCAGGGGCGGCGGTCCGGGTCAGGTCGCCGTCGTCCCATTCCTACCGGGCGCGAGCGCCCGGAGGCGTCAACGCGGGCCCGTGTCCGACCGGAACTTCTGCTTCTTGCGGTCCCGCTCGCCGCGGACCGGGTCGTCGTCCGTGGGCAGCTCCTCGGCCGACCCGGCGGCTGCAGCGTCGCCGGCCGCGGCACCGCTCGTCGGGACGTCGGTCGCCGGCACCTCGATCACCGTAGGCGGCGGGTTGTACACCGACGGCTTCTGGGGCGGCCGGGCCTCGATCCGGACGTCGGAGTCGGCCGTGGCCGGCTTCGGCGCCGCTCCGACCACCGCTCCGTCGCTCAGCCGCAGGAACGTCGGCGCGGCCGCCCGCACCATGCCGAGCTCGCGTGCCTCGCGCGCCACCCGCTGGGAGTTGCGCAGCTCCTCGAGCTCCATCTGCAGCGTCTGCTGACGCGCGCTCAGCGACTTGGCCTGGGCCTCGAGAGCGGCGGTGGTGAAGGAGTTCTGCTGGAGCGAGGTGTTGAAGAGCAGCAGACCGACCACCCCGCCGAGCAGCAGCAGCGTGACCAGGGCCGCGAACGGGGCGCGGGTGATCTGGGGACGAGTCCCCGGGACGACGGTGAGCCGTGCCCGCTCCAGGCCGGCACCGGCCAGGCGGGGCAGCGCGCCCTGGGTCGGGCGGGGACGGGGCTGCGGTGCCGGGCTGCTCATCGGTGGACCCCTTGGATGGGACGGACGCGTTCGAGGGCGCGGAGGCGGACACTGGCTGCTCGGGGGTTCTCGTCGATCTCGTGCTCGTCGGCCTTCTCCGCACCCCGGGTGACCAGGCGCAGGGCCGGCTCCATCCCCTCCGGGACGAAGGGCATGTCGTGCGGCACGGTGCTGCGGGTGGCCTCGGTGAAGGCCTGCTTGACCATCCGGTCCTCCAGGGAGTGGTAGCTCTCCACCACGACCCGTCCGCCCACGCCGATGGCCGCGATCGCCGCCGGCAGCGCCCGCCGCAGGACGGCCAGCTCGTCGTTGACCTCCATCCGCAGCGCCTGGAAGGTCCGCTTCGCCGGGTGCCCACCGGTACGGCGAGCGGGGGCCGGGATCTCGGCGTAGAGCAGCTCGACGAGCCGCCCCGAGGTGGAGAACGGCTCCTTCTCCCGCTCGCGCACCACGGCACGCGCGATCTTCGAGGCGAACTTCTCCTCGCCGAAGTCGCGCAGGACCCGGGTCAGGCCGGCTGCGTCATAGGTGTTGAGCACGTCGGCCGCGGTCGGGCCGGTGGTGCCGTCCATCCGCATGTCGAGCGGAGCGTCCTCGCGGTAGGCGAAGCCGCGCTCAGTGACGTCGAGCTGCATGGAGGAGACGCCGAGGTCGAAGAGCACCGCGTCGACGCTGGGCAGCCCCAGCCGCTCGAGGACGTCCGGGATCTCGTCGTACACCGCGTGCACGCCGGTGAACCGGTCCCGAAAGGGCGAGAGCCGCTCGCCGGCGAGGGCCAGCGCCTGGGTGTCGCGGTCGATCCCGATCACCCGGGCGCCGGGGATCCGGGTCAGCACTGCCTCGCTGTGGCCGCCGAGGCCCAGGGTGCAGTCGACGAGGACGGCGCCGTCGCGCTCGAGAGCGGGGGCCAGCAGGGCGACGACCCGGTCGAGCATGACCGGGACGTGTCGGGGGTTGCTCATCAGCCGGACCTAGCGCCCCAGGCTCAGGGCGAGCATCAAGACGACCGCGAGGACCAGCGACATCGAGGCGGAGAACGCCATCACGGCGAGCACCTCGCGCGCCTGGTGGCGCACCCGGCGTGAGCCGGGGGTCACCTGCACCGGTGTCATGCCCATGGTCTCGACCCCCACGACGTATCGCCTGTCCCTGCCCCTCGGTGGGCACTGCTGGTGTGCTGGTGAAGCTGCTGTGCTGGTGGTGCTGAAGAAATGGCGAACTCGCCTGACCAGGTCCCTGCCCGCTCCCCGGATTGATGGGAAGTGGCCCTCTGGAGCCGGGGAAGTTGCCCCAGATGGCGCCGTCGGAGCGGGCGCGAGACCTCGTCCTGCGAGTTGCCTTCTTCACTTGTGCTGCTGTCCCGATCTGCTGCTGGTCCTGCTCTGCTGCCGTGCTGGTGGGGATCAGATCCCCGGGAAGACCTCGTCACTGAGCTCCGCGAACCGCTGCTCCTGCTCCTCCGAGTAGGTGGCCCACGACTCCGGGTCCCAGATCTCGATCCGGTTCATCGCCCCGATGACCATCACGTCCTTGGTCAGCGACGCGTAGTCCCGCAGGACCGACGGGATGGAGATCCGACCCTGTTTGTCCGGCACCTCCTGCGAGGCGGCGGCGAACAGCATCCGGACGTAGTCCCTCGTGCCCTTGTTGGTGACCGGCGCCTCGCGGAGCCGCTCCGTCAGCCGGCCGAAGTCCTGCATCGACCAGACCGTCAGACACCGCTCCTGACCACGAGTCACCACGAGTCCCTCCGCCAGCTCCTCCCTGAACTTCGCCGGGAGGAAGAGACGTCCCTTGTCGTCGAGCTTCGGTGTGTAGGTGCCGAAGAACATCGGCCACCTCCACAGGTCAGCACTTCTTCCTCCACTGCGCTCCACCATACTCCACACTTCCCCACCGTCAACCATTGTTCGCGTGTTTCCGGCGCGAGATCGGCTCCACCGACGCCGGCGACGGCCCCCGAGGGTCCGGTGGGACAGACCAGGGTGCGAGCAGGGTGCGAGCAGGGCGCCGCGGTGGCAGACTGTGCATCTGCGCAGGTCAGAGGCGTCTTGACGGCGGCCCACCCCACCCGCCGTACGGCGATCCGGCTCTCGGGTGGAGCGTGGGTGGGGCGGATCGCCTCGGGGTGGTGGAGCGAAGTGGGGAAGTTGGTGGGGAACGGCAGGTAGGTTGCCGCCACCGCCTACCGTGGGCGCAGGCGCGGGAACAGGCCCCGAGCCGCAGACGGGGAGGGACCGCACGTGGTTGCAGCGACACCGGAGAGCGCCGACCTGGAGACCCTGGCGAGGGTGACCGGCCGGATCCGGACCAACGTCGAGCGCGTCATCGAGGGCAAGCCGGAGGTGGTGACCGCCGCCCTCGTGGTGCTCCTGGCGGAGGGACACCTGCTCATCGAGGACGTCCCCGGCGTGGGCAAGACCATGCTGAGCAAGGCGCTGGCCCGCAGCATCGACTGCACGGTGCGGCGCATCCAGTTCACGCCCGACCTGCTGCCCTCGGACGTGACCGGTGTGTCGATCTTCAACCAGGACACCCGCGAGTTCGAGTTCCGCCCCGGCGGGATCTTCGCCAACGTGGTGGTCGGCGACGAGATCAACCGTGCCTCTCCCAAGACGCAGTCGGCGCTGCTCGAGTGCATGGAGGAGCGCCAGGTCAGCGTCGACGGCACGACGTTCCAGCTCGAGACGCCGTTCATGGTGATCGCCACCCAGAACCCGATCGAGATGGAGGGGACCTACGCCCTGCCCGAGGCGCAGCGCGACCGGTTCATGGCCCGGCTGTCGGTGGGCTACCCCCTGGAGAGCGCGGAGATCGCGATGCTCTCCACGCACACCGGGCGCAACGCCCTCGACGACCTGGAGCCGGTCACCGACGCGGCCGAGGTGCGCAAGCTGATCAGCATCGTCACCCAGGTGTACGTCGCGGAGCCGGTGCAGCGCTATGCCGTCGCCCTCTCCACCGCGACCCGACGCTCGCGTGAGCTCACCCTCGGCGCCTCGCCGCGCGCGACGCTGCACCTGGTCCGGGCGGCCAAGGCCCGTGCCGCGATGCACGGGCGCGACTACGTCGTGCCCGACGACCTCACCGCACTCGCCTCCCCCGTGCTGGCCCACCGCCTCATGCCGAGCGTCGAGGCGGCCATGAGCGGGCGCTCGGCCTCGACGATCCTCGACACCATCGTGGCCTCGGTCCCCGTGCCCGTCGGGGCGTCACCTGCCGGCACGGCCTGAGCAGGGAGCGCCCGGCATGCAGACCTCGTGGCTCACCTCGATCCGCACCGCGCTCGCGGGCCTGACGGTGCGGGGCCGGGCGTTCCTCGCCGCGGGGGCCACGGCCGTCGGGTGCGCGATCGTGCTGGGCCAGCCGGCCCTGACGCGGGTCGGCGTGCTGGTGATGGCGCTGCCGCTGGTCACCTGCCTGGTCCTCGCCCGGGGCCACTACCAGCTCTCGCTGCGGCGCTCGGTCCAGCCGCAGCTCGTGCCCGCCGGCCAGCCGGCCGTGGTTCGGCTCGCGCTGCGCAACGACGGCCGCACTCCCCAGGGGGCACTGCTGCTCGAGGACCAGGTGCCCTACGTGCTGGGGTCGCGTCCCCGCTTCGTCCTCGAGGGCGTGGCCCACGGCTGGCACCGCGAGGTGACCTACCAGGTCCGCTCCGACGTCCGCGGGCACTATGAGATCGGCCCGATGTCGGTGCGCGTCAGCGACCCCTTCGGCCTCGTCGAGCTCGGCCGGTCCTTCCGCTCCACCTCGGAGCTGACCGTGACCCCCCGCACCGTGGCTCTGCCCGCGATCGCGCTGGGCGGCACCTGGACCGGCTCGGGCGACAACCGACCCCGCGCGTTCAACACCGGCAGCTCCGAGGACGTCACCGTGCGGGAGTACCGCATGGGAGACGACCTGCGGCGCGTGCACTGGCGCAGCTCGGCGCGGGTCGGCGAGCTGATGGTGCGCCGTGAGGAGCAGCCCTGGCAGTCGCGGGCCACGATCTTCCTCGACAACCGGCGCCGCGCCCACCGGGGCCAGGGCATCGCCAGCTCCTTCGAGGCCGCGGTGTCGGCCGCGGCGTCGATCGCCGTGCACATGACCCGCCGCGGCTTCGCCGTACGCCTGGTCACCGCGGCGGGCGAGGAGCCCGGCACCGGCTGGCACGCCCACGACGTCAACCTCGACACCGGGCCGCTGCTGCAGGCACTGGCCGTGGCGCCACTGGTCCCCCTGGAGCGCATCGACAGCAGCTGGCTGCTCGAGACGTCGCAGCACGGCATGGTGATGGCCGTCCTGGGAGCGATCGACGGCACGGACCTGCCGGTGCTGCGACGGATGCGACACCACGGCAGCTCCGCCATGGCCCTCACCCTCGACGTCGATGCGTGGGACCCCCGCCGCCAACCGTCCTCGGAGCGGGTCGACGGCTCGCCGTCACCGGCCGACGTGCTCACCACCCACGGGTGGCGCGCGGCGACCCTGGGGCCGCGCGACCAGCTGGCCACGGTCTGGGAGGAGCTGGGCCGGCGCCTGGACTCCCCGGCCGGGGCAGGGACCCAGCGATGAGCACCCGGCGGCCGCGTCCCTCGGCGCCCATCATGGCGCTCATCGCGCTCGTCACGACCTGGCTCACCCTGTTCTCGTGGCGCGGTCTCACCGAGCAGCCCGAGGAGTTCCTCCTGCCCGTGCTCGTCGCGGGTCTGGTCGTCACCCTCACCGGGGTCCTGGCACGCCGGCTGCGCCTCCCCGCCGTGCTGGTGCTGCTGACCCAGCTCGTGGTGGGGACGCTGCTGATCCTGGGCGAGGTCACCGGCTCGGTGATCCCCACCCCCACCACTCTCGCCGACGTGGAGGTGGCCCTGCGTGCCGCGGTCGACTCGGCCGGTCGCTACTCCGCACCCGTGCCGGCGACGGTCGCCCCGGTCCACCCTCTGCTGATGGTGGGGGGCCTGGCCTGCCTGGTGCTGGTGGACTTCCTCGCCTGCACCCTGCGGCGGGTGCCCCTCGCGGGCCTTCCCCTGCTGACCGTCTACTCCCTGCCGCTCAACATCCTCGGCGGCTCGGTCGACTGGTGGATCTTCGTCGCCGCCGCCGCCGGCTTCCTGGGGCTGCTCTATGTCCAGGGCAGCGAGCAGATCGGCCGTTGGGGACGACCGGTCGCCCACGGCGGCAGTGGGGACGTCAGTGTCACCCAGACCCGTCCGACGGTCGTCGACAGCCCTCCGCTGCGGAGCAGCGCGACGCTGATCGGGGTGGTCGCGACCGCCCTGGCGCTCGCCGTACCCCTCGCCGTCCCCACGCTCTCGCTGGCGGTGCTCGGCAACGGTCCGGGGGGCGGCGGCGGGGACGAGATCAAGCTCGAGAACCCGACGACCGATCTGCGCCGCAACCTGCTGCGCGGTGAGGACGACCCGCTGATCACGTTCGAGACGTCCGACCCGTCGCCCGGCTACCTCCGGGTCTCGGTGCTCACCAACTTCGGCAACGATGCCTGGACCTCCGGCAACCGGAGCCTCCCCGAGGAGCAGCGCGCGAACGGGAGGCTCCCGGACCTCGAGGGCGTCGACGCGTCGGTCCCCCGAGAGGAGGTCGACTACGACTTCCTGGTCGAGGATCAGTTCCGCTCGACGTGGCTGCCGACCCCCGCGCTGGCCAGCGAGGTCCGCGCCGACGGGGCCTGGAAGTACGACACCGACACCATGGACTTCCTCGCCAGCGAGAAGGGGCTGGATACCGCGGGGATCAGCTACACCGCCACCGAGGTGGAGCTCGGGCTGGAGGCCGCCGACCTCGCCGCCGCCCCGGGTGGCGCGGACGAGGTGGACGACACCTTCACCGACCTGCCCTCCAACCTGCCGGACGTGGTCCGGAACCTGGCCGAGTCCGTCGCCGGCGACGCGGAGACCCGGTTCGAGAAGGCGGTCGCCCTGCAGACCTGGTTCCGCACCGACGGTGGCTTCACCTACTCCATCGAGCGGGCCGAGCCGGGCAACGGGAGCAGCGCCCTGGAGCAGTTCCTCGCCGAGGACGGGGGCCGGGTCGGCTACTGCGAGCAGTTCGCCTCGGCCATGGCCGTGATGGCTCGCACCCTCGACATCCCCGCCCGGGTCGCCGTCGGCTTCCTGCGCCCCGATCGGCTCTCCCCCGACATCTGGGAGTACAGCGCCTGGGACATGCACGCCTGGCCCGAGCTCTTCTTCCCGGGCGCCGGCTGGGTGCGCTTCGAGCCCACGCCGCCCACCCGCGCCAACAGCGTCCCCCCCTACACCCGCCAGCAGGTCGCGCCGGCTCCTGAGCCGTCTGCTCAGCCGTCGCAGTCCCAGCGCCAGGCCCCCAGCCAGGCGCCCTCCGCCCGGGTCGCGCCGAGCGACGCCCCGGTCCCCGAGACCGCCGCCGGCTCCGACGGCGACGAGGGTCTTCCCTGGGGGACCATCATGGCCGTCGGACTCGCTCTGGTCCTGCTCACGATCCTGGCGCTGCTCCCCCGCGGGCTGCGTCGGGCACACCGCACGCGCCGCTGGACGGCGGGCGACCCCGACTCCGCCTGGACGGAGTTGCGCGCCAGTGTGCTCGACCTGGGGCTGGGCTGGCCTGAGGGCCTGTCTCCACGGGCCACGCGAGACGTGGTCGCGCGGTGGCTGGCCCCGGTCGCCGCGAGGGCGACCGAGCAAGGAGCCGACGAGGTGCCGCTCGAGCGTCCGCGCCGAGGGCCGGAGACGGCCCCCGAGGCCGCGGAGGCGCTGGACCGGCTCACGGCCGCGGTGGAGCGGCAGCGCTACGCCCGCTCCGGATCCACCGTCGACGCCGCCTCCCTGCATCGCGACGTCGACCACTGCGTCGCGTCACTCACCGCCGGTGTGAGCCGGTCCAGCCGAACCCGGGCCGCCTGGTGGCCGCGCTCGGTCTTCGAGCGCAACCGGGACCGCGCCGGCTCACCCGGGGGCCAGACCGGCAGCCACGAGCGTGACGAGGAGACGCCGATGGCGGGGAGCTACCGGTGAGACCGGCCACCCAGCCGAGTCGGCGCAACTTCACCGCCGAGTCGGCGCATCTTCACCGTCATAGGGCGTGAGTCGGGTGGGAGCTCTCCCCGCAGTGGCCGAATCGGGGCAATGAGCTTGTGGAGACTCGAGCCGACTCGGATCCGTGCGTGTGAAATTGCGCCGACTGGCCTGTGAAGATGCGCCGACTCGGCTGACAACTTGTGCCGACTCGGCGCTGGGGGTGGAAGCTCCTAGGTCAGAAGCCGCGCTCGCGGCGCTGACGCCACCGCTCCTCCATGCGCTCCATGAAGGAGCCGGAGCTGCGTGCGGTGTTGCGCGACGAGGTGCGGCCGCGGCGACGCGAGCGGCCACCGTCGATGACCGTGAAGCCGTGACGCTCCTCATGGCCGGGCATGCCCAGCGGTGATGCGGCGGGGCGTTGCCGAAGCGCGGAGACCCCGAGGGTGGCCGTGCCGAGCATGATCACGAAGCCGACGATGCCCAGCGGGGTGACTTGGAGGATGGCCCCAGCCATCAGCACTGCGACGCCGACTGCGAAGCCGACGCCCGCGATGATCGCGCGACGGCGCGCCGCATGGCGCATGGAGCTGCCTCGCAGTGTCGAGGCGAACTTGGGGTCCTCCTCGACGAGGGCGCGCTCCATCTGCTCGAGCAGTCGAAGCTCCTCTTCCGAGAGCGGCACGATTCCTCCCCGGATTCAATCTCGCGCTGTGGGTCCGATCGACGCCACGGCGTCTGGCAACAGTCTAGGCAGGGGGTGGTCACGGCGGTAGCGCAGTGTCGGAAATTCATGACAACAGACTTGCCGGCCGGACCGCGGCCGGCCCGAATCGACGCGTGGCCCGGTCCACCGCCCGGTCCGCGTCGGACCATCCGTGCTCACGTTCGCCCAGGACGAGCTGCCGCTGGACCTCGCTGCGGGGCACCAGCCCCTCCACCCGGACCCCGACCAGCCGGATCCTGGCCCGCTGCAGCCCGAGCGCGTCGTACAGCCGAGTGGCCGTGCGGTAGATCTCCTGGGTGACGTCGGTGTGCTCCGGCAGCGTGCGGGAGCGGGTGATCGTGGTGAAGTCGGCGAACCGGACCCGCAGGGTCACCGTCCGGCCGGCCACGCCGGCGCCACGCATCCGGCCCGCCACCTTGGCCGACAGCCGGAGCACCTCGCGCACGATCACCTCCCGGTCGTCGATGTCGCGCGCGAAGGTCTCGTCGGCCCCCATGCTCCGGTCGGGATCCTCGTCACCCCGCCGGGGCGTGATCACCCGCCGGTCGGTGCCCCAGGCGAGCTCGTGCAGGTGGCTGCCGGCAGCCGCGCCGATCGCCCGCTGCAGCGTGCGCACCGGGGTGTGGGCGATGTCCCCGACCGTGAAGAGCCCCAGGCGGTGGAGCTGGGCTCGGGTCTTCTCCCCCACCCCCCACAGCTCGCCGACGTCGAGAGGGTGCAGGAACGGCGTGACGGTCCCGGGCGGGACCACCACGACCCCGTCCGGCTTGGCGCGACGGCTCGCGATCTTGGCCACCGCGGGCGAGGCGGCCACCCCGACCGAGCAGGTGATGCCCTGCTCGTCGTGGATCGTGGCCCGCAGCCTCTCGGCGATCTGCAGGGGCGAGCCAAGTCGTCGGGTGCTCCCCCGCACGTCGAGGAACCCCTCGTCGAGGGAGAGCACCTCCACCAGCGGCGTGACCCGCCGGAAGTTCTCCATCACCGACGACGACACCCGCCCGAACAGCTCGAAGTCCGGCGCGATCACCACCGCGTCCGGGCACATCCGCCGGGCCCGCGTCATCGGCAGCGCCGAGCGCACGCCGTACTCCCGGGCGAGGTAGTTGGCCGACAGCACCACCCCCCGCTGCCCGCCTCCCACGATGACCGGCACATCGGCCAGGTCAGGCCGCTCCCGCGTCGCCACCGAGGCATAGAAGGCGTCCATGTCGACGTGCAGCACCGGGCAGTCGACCGAGGCGTCGCTCACGGGGCACCTCCGGGGGCGCGCCGAGGCACGCCGTTGGGGACCAAACGGCGACGAAAACGCGCCGAGGCATGCCGTCTCTGACCAATCGGCGCCCTCCGGACGCGGACGATCGGCGCCCTCCGGACGCGGGACTCAGCGGCGGGCGAGCAGGTGCAGCTGGGCGGCGAGGGGGAAGAACTCGGGGCGGTTGGCGACGGCCTGCTCGAGGTCGACCAGCGACTGGGCGGCGCCGGGCTCGAGGTCGAGCAGGGAGCCGGGGACGAGGTCGGCGAAGACGCGTACGCCGTGCACGCTGGCCACGTCGAAGCCGGCGCCGACGAGCAGCGGAACGATCTCCTCGCGGGTGAAGCGACGCCCCGAGCGGCCGGTCGCGCCGGTCTCGTCGAGCAGCGCGTGGGCCTGCTGGAAGTGGCCGGCCATCGCCCGGGCCACGACGGCGGCGTGACGCTGGGCCACGAGCAGGCTGAGCACCCCTCCGGGGCGCAGCACGGTCGCGATGATGCCGAGGGCCGCAGCCGGGTCGGCGACGTGCTCGAGCACCCCGTGGCACAGCACGACGTCGGCGCTGGCGGGCTCGCGTACGTCGAGCAGCGCCGAGAGGTCTCCCTGCTGACCGGTGACCCGGTCGGCGACGCCGCTCTCGTCGGCCCGGCGGGTGAGGGCGGCCAGGGCGTCGGGGCTGGGGTCGACGACCGCCACCCGGTGGCCGAGGCCGGCGACGCCGACCGCGAACCCGCCGGTGCCGCCACCGATGTCGAGGACGTCGAGCGCCCCCTGCCCATCGCCGTCACGGAGATCGGGGAGCACGTCCCCCAGTGCCTCCCACACGACCGCCGTGCGTGCGGCGCTGCGTCGTTCGCTGGCTGATCCCATCGCGGGCCCGCTGACTGGCATGGGCACCACCCTAGTGTGCTCATCCGGGACTCCCGGGGCTGCGGTGCCACAGCTTGCGGGCGACGTTCCTGGTCTCCTCGCCGGCAGGCTTGATGTCGGCGTAGGGAGACATCGCGAAGCCACTGGAGTGGACCAGCACCCGGCGCGGGCCGGCGGGCTCCCCGACATCCGCCCCTCCGGGGGTGACCGCCATCGCCGCGCGCACCGCCGCGACCCCCTCCTCGGCGGTCGGCGCCGCCTGCCACCGCCCGAACAGCTCGGGCAGCTCCCAGCAGCCGGTGGCCCGCAGCGAGACGCCGCGCCGGCCGGTACGGCGCAGCTCACCGCGCACGACCAGCAGCCAGGAGTGGAAGACCGTCTGCGCATAGGGCCCTTGGGCGTCCTCGAAGAACGTCGCGTCGACCGGCCCCGTGGAGTCGTCGACGGTCAGGAAGACCACCCGCCGTCCGGAGCGGATCGGCGGGGTCTGGGTGGCGACCTTGACCCCGGCCACGAGCACCTCGCTGCGGCTGCGGCAGGTGAGCAGGTCCTTGCTGCGCACCACGCCGATCTCGTCGAGGAAGGCGGCGTAGGAGTCCATGACGTGGCGGCTCGCGTCGAGCCCGAGGACCTCCAGCTCGGCACGCATCCGCTCCTCGGGGCTCATCTCGGGCAGCCCGCTGAGCTCCCCCTCCCCCGGCCCGTCGCCCAGCTCGAGGGTGAGCTGCACCGAGGAGACGGGGTCGGGCGCTCGGGCCGCCCGGGACTGGGCCGCGGCCTGTGCGCGCACGCCCTCCGCGTGCTGATGCACCACCGGCGTACGGCGCCGCCCGCGCGAGGACCTGGCCAGTGCCCGGTCCTGGCGCTCGAGCTCGGCCACCTGCAGCAGCAGGTCGCGCCGGGTGGTCCGCCCACGGCGGTGCACCTCGCCCCCCACCGCTCCACCGCCCTCACGGGCACCGCCCTCACCGACCCCGATGCCGTAGACCGAGTCGAGCGCACCCGCGAGCACGAGCCGTTCGAGGACCGGCCGTGAGGGCCGCGCGCGGTGCCACAGGTCGGCGAGCGAGTGATAGGGACGGGCTGCGACGATCCGGTCGACCTCCGCCTCGCTGATCCCCTTCACCTCCGCGAGCGCCAGCCGGATCCCGTACCCGTCCGCGCCGCCCTCCTGGTCCGAGCAGTCCTCCCCCAGCCGCTCAACCGTGTAGGTCCGGTCGCTGGCCTGCACGTCGAGGCCGAGTACGGCGATGCCGAGCTGGCGCGCGTCGTCGAGGATCAGCCGCTTGGGGTACATCCCCGGGTCGTGGGTGAGCACCCCGGCGAGGAAGTGCGCCGGCCAGTGCGTCTTGAGCCAGGCCGACTGGAAGGTCGGCAGCGCGAACGCCGCCGCGTGCGCCTTGCAGAACCCGAACGACGCGAACGACGCGAGCACCTCCCAGACCCGCTCGACCACCGCCAGCGAGTAGCCGCGCGCCAGCGCCCGCGGGAAGAGCCAGAGCCGGGTGTCGGCCATCCCCTCGGGGTCGCCGAGGGCCCGGCGCCGCTCGTCGGCCTCGTCGTAGCCGATGCCGGCGAAGAGCGCGATCATCTCGATCACCTGCTCGTGGAAGACCACGACCCCACGGGTCTGGCCGAGGATCGGGCGCAGGTCGTCGTGGAGGTACGACGGCATCCGCCAGCCCTGCTTGGCCTCGAGGTAGGGCCGGATCATGTCGCTCTTGACCGGGCCCGGCCGGAACAGCGAGATGTCGGTGATGATGTCCTCGAAGCTCTCGATGCCGGACTTGCCGACGAGCTCGCGCTGGCCGGGCGACTCGATCTGGAAGATGCCGAGGGTCTTGGCCGAGCTGATCAGGTCATAGGTGACGGGGTCGTCGAAGGGCACCTGCTGCTCGTCGTCGAGGTCGACCTCGGTGTCGTCGACCCGCTTGATCTCGGCCACCGCGTGGGCCATCGCGGACTGCATCCGGATGCCGAGCACGTCGAGCTTGAGCAGACCGAGGTCCTCGACGTCGTCCTTGTCGAACTGACTCATCGGGAAGCCGGCGAAGCTCGCCTCCACCGGGGTCCGGTCGAGCAGGGTCGCATCCGAGAGCAGCACCCCGCACGGGTGGACCGCGACGTGGCGCGGCAGCCCGTCGAGGCGCTCGACGAGGCGGAAGAGCAGGTCCAGCCGCTCCTGGCCCAGCCCGCTGGCACGCAGCTCGGGCAGCTCGCGCAGCGCGTTCCGGGCGTCACGGGCACGGATGTGCGGGAACGCCTTGGCGATCGCGTCGGTCTCGCCGGGTGGCATGCCGAGAGCGGCGCCGACGTCGCGTACGGCGTGGCGCACGCGGTAGGTGTCCATCATCGAGACGCACACGCAGCGCTCCCCGCCGTACCGCGCCAGGATCGCCTCGTAGACCTCCAGCCGGCGTGCGGACTCGACGTCGACGTCGATGTCGGGCAGCGCCCGGCGCAGCGGGGAGAGGAAGCGCTCCATCAGCAGGCCGTGGCGGATCGGGTCGACCCCGGAGATGCCGAGCAGGTAGTTGACCAGGCTCCCGGCGCCCGACCCCCGCGCCGCGCAACGGACGCCCATCTCCCGGATCAGGTCGGTGACGTCTCCGACGGTCAGGAAGTACGACGCGTAGCCGAGCTTGCGGATGATCTCGAGCTCGTCGTCGAGCCGCTTCCAGATCCGCTGGCGCGGCCCCGAGCCGTAGCGGGCGCCGATCGCCCCCTCGCAGCGGGCCCGCAGCAGCCCGTCTGCGCTCGCCAGACCTGGACCGAGCGCCGGGTCGACCCCGGAGTCCGCCCCAGAGCCAGCCGCCAGCTGGAACTCCGGGAAGTGCACCTCACCCAGCCCGAGGTCGGTGCGCGGGTCGAGGGCGCAGCGGTCGGCGACCTGACGGGTGCGGGCGAGCAGAGCCCGCGCCTCGCGCACCGGGTCGCTGCCCAGGCCCGCGAGCCGCATCACCTCCTCGGCGACCTCCGCCATCTGCTTGCCGGACTTGAGGAACCCCTCGGCATTGGCCCGGTCGACGTGGCGGCGGTCCAGCGCGACCAGCCGCCGGGCGGCGTCCAGGACGTCGACGGTCGGGGCGTCGTGGCGGTCGGCGTAGCGCACCGCGTTGGACAGCACCGTGGCCACGCCGGCCCGACGCGCCACCCCGGCCATCCGTGCGGCGTGCGGCGAGCTGCCGGGCCCCCAGCCGGTCCGGCTCGAGGGGAGCCGGTGGGAGACCAGCTCGACGAGGAGGTTCTCGCGGGGCACCACCCCCTGCCACGCGGTGAGGGTCTCCAGCGCCAGGTCGTCGCGGCGACTGGTGACCGCCCGTCCCACCTCGGAGCCCGGACCGAGCAGGACGAGCACGTCGCCGGAGGGGAGGTGCTCGGCCAGCAGGTCGAGGGTCGCCACGGGCTTGCCCCGCTCCCCGGCCAGGTGGGTGGCCGAGACCAGCCGGCAGATCCGCGCCCAGCCGGGTCGGCCGACGGCGAGCAGGGTCACCCGGGGCAGTCGGGGGTCGCGGTGGGCACCGCCCCGCACCGGGGTGCGCAGGGACGCCGCGGCTCCCGGCCTGCCCACTCCCCCGACCCCTGTCCCGGCCCCGGCACCGACACCTGCCCAGCGAGGGTCCAGCGGGGCCACGGCGAGGTCCACCCCGAGGACGGGGCGGACCCCACCGGACAGGCAGGCCTTGGCGAACTTCACCGCGCCGTAGGTCCCGTCCCGGTCGGTCAGCGCGAGCGTGTCCATCTCGTGCTCCACCGCGCGCTCGACGAGCGTGTGCGGGTGGGACGCGCCGTACTGCAGGGAGTAGCCGGAGGCCACGTGCAGGTGCGGGAACGGGTCGGGCATGGTGGGGCCGCCTCCTGGACAGTCGGCTCGACCCCTGACTGACTCGAACAGATGTTCGAACAGATCAAACGGTAACCCGAGCCGGGTGGGAGGCGTCAAGCGGGCCGCGGTTTCGAGACGGCCGCTGCGCAACCTCCTCAACCACCGGGGCGGGTCACCAGATGGCGTCGGCCCACTCCGGGTGGTCGACGCGGGTTGCGGTTGTGCTGGTAGCTCTCGTAGATGACGTCGTTGCGGCGCTTCTCGAAGGCGTCCGGCGGGTCCTGGGCGTTCCACTGCAGCAGCACCGAGAGCTTGCCGTGCAGCGGAGCGCTGCCGTTGCTGACCAGGTTGTTGACCTCGAGATCGGGATAGCCGTCGCCACCCTCGTAGCGCACCGACATGAAGAAGATCATCCGGGCGACGTCACCCTTCACGGCGTTGCGGGGCTCCCAGGAGTTGGAGTCGGCGTAGTTGCCCGGCGCCTCGGAGTTCTGGCTGCCGCCCGCGTCGAAGTCGAGGTTGCCGCGCGCGGAGTTGACGGTGACGTCCTCGGGGCGCAGGTGGTGCAGGTCGGTGCCCGGACCGGTGGCGGTCCCGAAGTCGCCGTGGGACTTGGCCCAGACGTGCTCGCGGTTCCACTGGTCGACCCCGCCCCCGTTGTTGGACTTGGGCATCGAGAAGCCGCTGTAGAGCGTGCGGACGTTGTTGGAGTTGGCCGGGTCCTGGTCGGTGACCTTGAGCGCGTCCCACACCGCGCTGTAGGAGAGCTTGGTGACACCGCGCGAGGTGATCGTGTGCAGCGCCGACTCCAGCGCCGACCCACTCTTGCCGATCGCAGAGGCGTAGTAGGTGCTGTCGTAGTCGGTCGACCCACCGGTCGGCGGAGGCGTGGTGCCACCCCCGCCACCGTCCCCGCCACCGTCTCCTGAGCCGGTCGCGAAGGCGAACGCCGTGCTGCTGGTCAGGCCGGGACGCGAGAAGTACGCCGCGAGCGCGCCGGTCACGTCGATCTGGCGCCCCATCAGCGAGGGGTTGGACCTGAGCCCCCAGGCGGAGCGGAAGGCGCTCGGGACCTGGACGTAGAGCATCTTCGTGGTGTCGGTGACGCCCGCGGCGTCGGCGATCGCCAGCGCGTAGTCGCTGGGGAAGCCGCTGCGCACCACTGTCGACGAGGCGGTCGGCTGCCCGACGACGTAGCCGCGGACGGTGGCGACCGAGCCGTTCTGCGCAGCGCGGGCCGCGGCCACGGTGATCGGCGTGGCCGCCTGGGCGGACTGCCCCGTCGAGGCGCCCTGGAGAGGGGCGGTGAGCGGTGTGGCCGGCGCGAGCGCCAGCAGGGGGATGACGAGGAACAGGGAGAGCACCTGCGCCGCACGACGGCGGCGCAACCCGAGACTGAGGTGCATGAGGCTCCGATCAGGTGAGAACGGCGACATGCCCGGCGGAAGCGCCGGGCTCCCGCAGCCTGCCGTCCCGCGGGAGCCGCGCCCATACCGGGAAACCCTTGTTCTTCACGTCTTCTCGGGCCCGTAACAAAACGATGGGCCCCGCCACGCCGACGAATCAGGCCACGCCGATGATCAGGCGACTCCGGAGCGCCTGATCGGGACCACCACGCGCGCCGGCAGCGGCACGTGGGGCATCAGCCCCAGCGCCGACTCCACGACCGCGAGGAACCGGTCGGCGTCACGCACCAGATCGTCAGCCTCCCGCTCCGTCACCGCTCGCGTCGAGCCGGCCTCGGCGGCCGCCCGCTTGCCGGCGCCGGCGGCGAAGAAGGCCGCCCACTCCCGCAGCTCGGGAGCGACCTCGGCGAGCAGCACCCAGGCGTTCTTCTGGGGGCGCCTGCGGACCGGAACCGGCTGGGCCCGGGCGGCGAGCAGGGCCGCGGCCGCGCGCAGCGCCGAGACGTGCGCACAGGCGTAGCGCGTCGGCACGTCGGCGGCGACGATCGCCTCCTGCAGCGACTCGGCCGAGCGGGCGAGGTAGGAGTGGGTCGTCGCCGGCAGGGAGTAGGGGCTGACCTCGAGCATCGCGCGCCCCCTCAGTCCACGCAGCCGACGAGGCGCCAGCCACCGTCGGCCCAGTCGAAGGCCAGGTCGAAGACGCCTCGCCCGGCTCGGCCCGCACCGTCGGCGCGGTCGGCCACCGCCCCCCGGCCGGCCTCCACCCGCCAGAGCTCACGCTCGCAGAGCAGGTCGGGCGCGACGAGCACGTCCGCACCCTCACCACCCTCGCGCTCACCCTCGCGCTCCCCCTCGCGCAGGGCCAGGGACTCCTCGGAGCCGATCACCGCCCGCACTCCGGAGGACTGCCACCACGACCCGGTCTCCACCCAGTGCGCGAGAACGTCGCTGACCTTCCACAACCGTCCGTGCCACAGGAACTGCTCGGGCCCCTCGACGCTCGAGTCGGGCCCACCCACCAGGCCCTTGCGGACCTCCACCGGGTCGTCGTACCGCCGCATGTCTCGCTCCTTCGTCGCCGCTCCCGCACTGGTCCGGCCTGCACCGGTCCGACCCCGGAGGGCCCAGCGGGGACGGGGTCGAGGTCGCCCCCGCCGGGCCCGTTGCTCGAACACGTGTTCGAACAACCATCACGGTACACCGGACCACCGACAGCGCGTCAACCCCTCGACTCACCCCTCGACTCACCCGGTGTCGTTAGGGTCACGGCATGCCGACCGAGCACCCCTCGATCACCCGATTTCGCACCGAGCACCGTCGCCGCGGCGGGGCCGGCGAGATCGTGGTGCTCCCCGACGCCGTCCACACCGCCGCCCTGGCAGCCGAGGCCCTCGGCTGCGAGGTCGGAGCGATCGCCAACAGTCTGCTCTTCGACGCCGACAGCACGCCGGTGCTCGTGCTGACCTCCGGCGCCCACCGGGTCGACACCACCGCCACCGCGCACCGGCTCGGCCTCGACCGGCTGCGTCGCGCCTCCCCCGACTTCGTCCGCGAGCACACCGGGCAGGTCATCGGCGGGGTGTCCCCGGTCGCCCACCCGGCTCCGATCAGGACCGCCATCGACCCCTGGCTGCGCCGGTACGACGTGGTGTGGGCGGCCGCCGGTCACCCCTCCGCCGTCTTCTCCACCACCTTCGACGAGCTGGTCGCGATGACCGGAGCCGTCGAGACCGACGTCGACTAGAGCAGAGCCGAACAGAGCCACAGGAGCCCGCATGGAGATCTGGATCAACCCCGCCTGCTCGAAGTGCCGCACGGCGCAGGCGACGCTCGACGAGGCGGGGGTCGACTACACCGTCCGCCGCTACCTCGACGACCCGCCGAGCGCCGACGAGCTGGCCGCCGTGCTCGACCGGCTCGGCCTGGAGCCGTGGGACGTGGCTCGCGCCAAGGAGGCGCGCGAGGCCGGCATCGACCTGCCCCGCGACCCCGAGCACCGCGACCGGTGGCTCACCGCCCTGGCCGCGCACCCCCGTGCCCTGCAGCGCCCGATCGTCACCGCCACCGACGGGACCACGGTGGTCGGCCGGGACCCCGTCGCACTGGCGAGGGCGATCGACGCCGAGACCGCCGCACAGACCGGCACCCAGACCGGCCCCCAGCCTGGCACACAGTCCGGGCGCGGCTGAGCCGTGGACTCCCTGACCCTGGCGTTCTCCAGCGGCTGGGCGAGCGGCGTCAACGCCTATCTCGTGGTCCTCGTCCTCGGCATCGCCGACCGGGTCGGCGACCTGGGCCAGGTCCCCGACGTGCTCGCCCGCTGGGACGTGCTCGCGGTCGCACTGGTGCTCTACTCCCTGGAGTTCGTCGCCGACAAGGTCCCCTGGCTCGACTCCACCTGGGACGCCGTCTCCACGGCGATCCGGCCGACGGTCGGCGCCGTGATCGGGGTGCTCCTGGCAGGCGAGGCCGACTCCCTCGAGCAGGCCGTCGCCGGCACGGTCGGCGGCGGCACGGCGCTGCTCTCGCACCTGGTGAAGGCCGGGACCCGGCTGGCGATCAACTCCTCCCCCGAGCCGGCCAGCAACATCGTCGTCAGCATCCTCGAGGACTTCGCCGTGCTCGGCGTCGTGTGGTTCGCGATCGAGAACCCCCGCGCCGCCGCGGCGATCGCGGCGGTCCTCCTCGTCCTGGGACTGATCCTGACCTGGTTCCTCGCCAAGCTGGTGCGCCGAGGCTGGCGCCGGTGGCAGGATCGCCGCTCGGCCCGCGCGGGGTACGTCTAGGGTTCACGCCATGGCGCGCGTGGTGGTGATCGGTGGCGGCTTCGGTGGGCTCGCCTCGGCGGCGCGGCTGGCCAAGCTCGGGCACGACGTCACGCTCGTCGAGCGGGACGAGGCTCTCGGTGGCGCGCTGTCCGCGGTCACCGCCGAGGGCTACAGCTGGGACGCGGGTCCCACCTCCACGCTGCTGCCCGCGGTGATCCGCGACCTGTTCCGCAAGTCCGGGCGCCCGCTGGAGAGGGAGCTGGACCTCGTCAGCCGCGAGGTGGTCCGCGAGCACCGCTTCGAGGACGGCACCCGCGTGGTGCTCCCCGGCGGGTCCCGGGCGGCCCAGCTGCACGCCTTCGACGAGCTGGCGCCGGGTCTGGGCGAGCAGTGGTGCGCCTACGTCGCGTCGTACGCCCCGACCTGGGACCTGCTGCGCCGCGACTACCTGGAGCGGCCGTTCGACCCTCGGCTCGCGAGCCGGGAGGCGCGGACGCTGCTGGAGGGCCGCGAGATGCTGCACCGGCGCCTGAAGCGGACGTTCCGCGACGAGCGGTTGCGCCTGGTCGCCGGCCATGCGCTGCTCGCCGACGGCCACGACCTGCGCAACACCCCCGCCTGGCTGGGCCTCACGTCGTACGTCGAGCAGCGCTTCGGCGCCTGGACGCTGCCAGGCGGGATGGCCCGCCTGTCAGAGGTCCTCACCGGGCGACTCGCCACCCGCGGCGTCACCGTGCTCACCGGCACCGAGGTGCGCGACGTCGTCGTGCGCGAGGGCCGGGCGGTGGCGGTGTCGACGTCGGACGGCGAGCTCGACGCCGACATCGTGGTCTGTGCCGTCGACCCGCGCCGGATCCCCGCCCTCGCCGCCCACGTGCGCCGCACGATGCCCGCGATTCCCCCGGTGGTGTGCCACGTGGGGCTGAGCGGCGAGGTCCCCGACCTCGGCCCGGAGGTCGTCCTGCACGGCGAGGCCACCCTGGTCGTGCGCACCGGTGGGCAGGCGCCGGAGGGTGGCACTGCCTGGACCGTGCACGGGCGCGGCCGGCTCGCCGAGGATCTGCTGGACGCGCTCGCCCGCCACGACATCGACATCCGCCAGCAGGTCGTGGTCCGTGTCGACCGCTCGCCCCGCGACCTCGTCGAGCGCTGGGGCGGCTCGCCGCTCGGGCTGCTCTGGCAGGGGCGCAACACGGTGCGCGACAGGCTCGGGCCGACCACCCCGGTGGAGGGGGTGTACGCCGCGGGCGCGCACGCCACGCCGGGCTCGGGGCTCCCGTTCGTCGGGCTCTCGGCGGCGCTGGTCGCGCAGGCCGTCGGGCCCGCCTGACTAGGCCGTGATCCGCAGCGCCTCGAAGATCTCCAGCGTCGCACGGGAGCGGTTCAGGGTGTAGAAGTGCAGCCCCGGGGCGCCCCCGGCGAGGAGCTCCTCGCACAGCTCGGTGGCGATCTGCACGCCCACCTTGCGGACCTCCGCGGGATCAGCAGCAGCCGCCAGGCGCTGCGTGACCTCGTCGGGCAGCGCGGCGCCGGAGAGCTCGGCCATCCGCTTGACCTGGCCCGCGTTGGTGATCGGCATGATGCCCGGGAGGATCGGGATGTCGACGCCGTGGGCGCGCACCCGCTCGACGAGAGCGAAGTAGTCACTGGCGCGGAAGAACAGCTGCGACACCGCGAAGTCGGCGCCGGCGCGTGCCTTGGCCACCAGCACCTGGGCGTCGTGCTCGAGCGACTCCGCCGAGGGGTGCCCCTCCGGGAAGGCCGCCACGCCGACGCAGAAGTCGCCGAGCTCGTGGCACAGCTCGACCAGCTCGACCGCGTGCGTGAGTCCTCCCTCGGTCGGGGTCCACGGGGCGCTCGGCCCGTCAGAGGGGTCCCCCCGCAGGGCCAGGATGTTGCGGACGCCGGCGTCGGCGTAGGAGTGCACGATCTCCGCCAGCTCGGCGCGGGTGTGGCCGACGCAGGTCAGGTGCGCCATCGCACGCAGCGACGTCTCCCGGGCGATCCGGCCGGTGATCTGCACTGTCGTGTCGCGCGTGGTGCCGCCCGCGCCGTACGTCACCGAGACGAAGGTGGGCTGGTAGGGCTCCAGGTCGCGGATCGCCTGCCAGAGCTGCTCGACTCCCGCCTCGTCCTTGGGCGGGAAGAACTCGAACGAGATCGACCGCTCGCCCTCGCGGATCAGCTCCCCGATGCTGCGGGTGCCCCCGTGCTGGGCCCGATCGCCGTCGGGACCGCCTGCAACTCCATCGACCATGGCGTGATTCTAGGTTCGGCCCCTTGCGGCTCAGCGGGGCGTCCACTGGCTAGTCTCGTCCGGGTGACCTCCTCCTCCTCCGCCGTGCCCGCGACCGCCTGGGACGGCGAGCTGTTCCGCCGCCAGGTCCAGGAGACGCTCGACGAGTTCCTCGACGGGCAGGCCGACCGGCTGGCGCCGCTGGGCGACGACGCCGCACGGCTGGTGGCCGAGGCGCGGCAGTGCGTGGCCGGCGGCAAGCGGCTGCGTGCGGCGTTCTGCTGGTGGGGCTACCGGGCCGTGCGGCCGGACGTGTCCGACGAGCGGGCCCTGCTGCGGGCGTGCGCCGCACTCGAGCTGCTGCACGCGAGCGCGCTGGTCCACGACGACCTGATGGACGCTTCCGACACCCGGCGTGGCCGGCCGGCGACCCACCGCGCCTTCGAGACCGAGCACCGCGCGCAGGGCTGGACCGGCAACCCCGAGCAGTACGGCGCGGCCGCGGCGATCCTGCTCGGCGACCTGCTCCTCACCTGGGCCGACGAGCTGCTGCGCCGCTGCGGGCTGCCGCTGACCGACGTGGCCGCCGCCCTCGACGTCTTCGACCTCTGCCGCTCCGAGGTGGTCGCCGGTCAGTTCCTCGACGTGTCCGTCCAGGCGCGGGCGCGCGCCGACGTCGAGACCGCGATGACGGTGCTGCGCTACAAGTCCGCGAAGTACTCGATCGAGCGGCCCCTCCACATCGGTGCGGCACTGGCCGGCGCGGGTCCCGAGCGGCTCGACGAGCTGGGCGGCTTCGGCCTCCCGCTGGGCGAGGCCTTCCAGCTGCGCGACGACCTGCTCGGGGTCTTCGGCGACCCGGAGACCACCGGCAAGCCCGCCGGCGACGACCTGGTCGAGGGCAAGCGCACCGTCCTGGTGGCGCTGGCGCTCGACGCCGCCCCGGCCGACCGCGCCGCTCTCCTCGACCGCTGGCTCGGCACCGCCCTCGACGAGGCTCAGGTCCAGCAGCTGCGCGAGGTGATCGACGGCGCCGGCGCCCGGGCCCAGGTGGAGGAGGTCATCTCCGAGCTGGTGCGGCTCTCGATCGCCGCACTGGATCGTGCGGACGTCGAGGACCAGGCGCGTACGGCGCTGCGCGCGCTCGCCGCTGCGGCGACCGACCGGGCCGTCTGACTCGGTTGGGGGTGCTCAGCCGGGCTGGCTCAGAGCGCCATCGCCTGGGCGCGGCGCTTGACCTCCGAGCCCCGGTTCTCCCGCAGCGCGTCGATGGGGCGGCCCGGCAGCTCGAGGTCGGTGAAGAGCCACTCGATGCACTCGCGGTCGTCGTAGTGCCCGTCGTGCAGCATGGTCAGCAGCCCGGGCAGGCCCTTGACGACGAGGCCGTCCTGCAGGAAGTCGGCGGGGATCTTCTGACCCTCGCCCTCGACGGGGACGGCGGCGGCCAGCTCGTGGTCGCGGATCATCGTGCGGACCTTGCCGACGCTCACGCCGAGCTCGCGGGCAGCCTCGGCCCAGTCGATCCAGTCGGCGACGAGGGCGCCGAGGTCGGCTTCGTGGGGTGCGGTCATGCGCTCAGTGTCCCACCGGCGCGGGCCACCGGGAAATCTCGTGCGGCTGCCCGGCCGCCCCGGGCACTCGCCCCACGCCACGCCGGAGACGGCCGCGAACGAACCGGAAGTGGCGCTCGTCCGTACGATTGGCTGTCGGATCCTTCCCCATCCGGCAGACGGAGGACCTCCCCGTGGATCACGGTGCCGCCCAGCGCATGCACCCACCCCGCCCCGGCGGGGATGCTGGCGACCCACTGATCGGCCGGCTGCTGGACGGTCGCTACCGGATCGGCGGGCGCATCGCGCGCGGGGGCATGGCCAGCGTCTACGAGGCCACCGACACCCGGCTCGACCGCGTGGTGGCGGTCAAGGTCATGCACCCGGGGATGGGCGACGACCACGACTTCGTCGCCCGCTTCGTGCGGGAGGCCAGGGCTGCGGCCCGGCTCTCCCACGTCAACGTGGTGGGGGTGTACGACCAGGGCGAGGACGCCGGCTCGGTCTACCTGGTGATGGAGCTCGTCGCCGGCCACACCCTGCGCGACGTGATCCGCAAGGAGGCCCCCATGTCTCCCGCCCGGGCGCTGGCCCTGCTGGAGCCGGTCCTCTCCGCGCTCGCGGCGGCCCACCGAGCAGGGCTGATCCACCGCGACATCAAGCCCGAGAACGTGCTGATCGCCGATGACGGCCGGGTCAAGGTCGCGGACTTCGGTCTGGCCAAGGCCGTCAGCGCCGACACCCAGCACACCGCGACCGGCGGCGTGCTGATCGGCACGGTCTCCTATCTGGCCCCCGAGCTCGTGGTCGATGGACGATCCGATGCCCGCGCGGACGTCTACGCGGCGGGCGTCGTCCTCTACGAGCTCCTCACCGGCCGCAAGCCCCACGAGGGCGAGTCGCCGATCCAGGTCGCCTACAAGCACGTCCACGAGGACGTGCCGGTCCCCTCCGAGGAGATCCCCGGCCTGCCGGCGTACGTCGACGCGCTGGTCGCCCGCGCCACCGCACGCGACCGCGACCAGCGTCCCGCTGACGCCTCGGTGCTGCTCCACCAGGTCCACCGGGTCTCCCAGACCCTGGCCGACGGCGTCCTCGAGGACGACGAGCTCACCGCCGACCTGCTCCCCCGCCGGGTGCGGGTCTCCCCGGATGACCAGGCCTTCCACGACACCGCCCCCGACTCGTTCGACCGAGCGGCTGTGCCGGCCCCCACTCCCGCGGCCGACCGCACGGTCCAGGTGGAGCACGCAGTCGCCTCCGACGCCATGCGGCCGGCACCCGACGACGGCCGCGAGCACACGAGCGTGGTCGAGCTCGACCACCCCGCGCCGCGTCGTCGACGAGGACGCGGTCCGCTGGTGCTGCTGCTCGTCCTGCTCCTGGTCGCGGCGCTCGGCGGGGGTGCCTGGTGGTTCGGCTATGCGCGCTACACCCCGGTGCCCGGGGTCATCGGACTGACGGAGGCGAAGGCGGTCCAGCGTCTCGAGGCGGCCGGGCTCGAGGTCAAGGTGGGCGACGGCGCCTACTCCGAGACCGTCGCGGCCGACCTGGTCCTCTCCACGGACCCGGAGGCCGGCGACAAGGCGCTCGACGGTGACGTCGTCACCCTCACTCTCTCCCTGGGCAAGGAGCGCTACGAGGTGCCCAAGCTGCGCGGGAGGACCGAGCAGCAGGCCGAGCAGGCGCTCGAGGACACCAACCTGAGCGTGGGGCGCGCGGTCGAGCGCTACCACGAGACGATCCCCGCGGGCACCGTGCTCGGCAGCGATCCCAAGGCCGGCACCAGCCTCAGGCGCGGCATCGCCGTGAGCCTCGTGGTCAGCAAGGGCCCCAAGCCGATCAAGATCCGGGACTGGACGGGCAAGGACGCCGACGACGCCATCGCCTGGTTCGACGACAAGTCGCTGGTGGTGGAGCAGAGCGAGGAGAACTCCGACGACGTGGCCGAGGGCGACGTCATCTCGCAGTCCCCCGCCTCCGGCACGCTCTTCGGCGGCGACACCGTCACGATCGTGGTCTCCGAGGGCCCCGAGCTGGTCGAGGTCCCCGGCGGCCTGGTGGCCAGCGGGGTCGACGCCGCGACCGAGAAGCTCGAGGCCGCGGGGTTCGAGGTCGACATCAAGGACCACACGGACTATCTGGGTCTGGGCTATGTCTTCCGCGTCTCACCCGGGTCGGGCGACATGGTCCCCAAGGGCAGCACGATCACGCTCTACCTGATCTGAGCCGATCCGGCCGGGCCTATCCGAGCGGCCTGTCCGAGCGGCCTGTCCGAGCGGGCCTGATCCCGCGGCAGGTGGGCGGCGCAACCTCGCCTAACCTTCTGCCATGCCCGCCGCACCAACCGTGACCGCACCCGAGACGACCAGCACCGACCCAGCCTCGGCAGATCTGGTGGTCCGCAACCCGATCGGCACCCACGTCCAGGTCGGCAAGGGACTGGTGGCCGGCGCACTCGCCTCGACCGCGGAGATCGGCGCCGAGACCCTCCAGGTGTTCGTGGGCAACCCCCGCGGTTGGGCGCTGTCGGCGGGCAGCGCCGAGGAGGACGAGCGCTTCCGGGCGGCCTGCGCCGATCGCGGACTTCGCAGCTTCATCCACTCGCCGTACCTCGTGAACCTCGGCTCCCCCACCGCCGCGACCTACGAGAAGTCCGTCGCCGTCGTGGCCCACAACCTGCGACGGGCTGCACGGATGGGCGCCGAGGGCGTGGTCGTGCACACCGGCTCCTTCGTCGACCACTCCGACGACGCGGACGAGAGCGCCGCACGCTTCGCCGCCGCGATGCGCCAGGTCCGCGAGGGGCTGCTGCCCCTGCTCGAGGAGCTCGACGGGTGGCAGCTCGACTCGACCCCGTGGCTGCTCCTGGAGCCGACCGCCGGCCAGGGTCGCTCACTGTGTGCTGGGGTGGAGGACCTCACGACCTACCTCGGAGCGCTCGACCACCACCCGCGCGCGGGGATCTGCCTCGACACCTGCCACGTCTTCGCCGCCGGCGCACCGCTCGACGAGCCCGGCGGGGCCACCGCGACGGTCGACCGGATCGTCGAGATCGGCGGTCCCGGGCGGCTGCGACTGATCCACGCCAACGACTCCATGGACGTGCGCGGCGCCTTCAAGGACCGCCACCAGAAGATCGGCCAGGGACACATCGGGGTCGACGCGTTCCGCGAGCTCTTCGCCCACCCGGAGACGGTCGGCGTGCCCTTCGTCCTCGAGACGCCCGGCTCCCGCGACGCCGACGACCCGGACATCCCGCTGCTGCAGCAGCTGCGCCTCCAGGCGTCCACGACCGGCCTCACGGCGTGAGCCCGCGCCGTACCTCCCTGCTCGCCACTCTCGCCCTGCTGGCGATGACGGCGTCGTGGGGCTCGACGTTCTTCCTGATCGAGGACCTGCTCGACCGGATCCCGACTCTGGACTTCCTGGCCATCCGTTTCGCCATCGCCGCCGCCGCGATGCTGCTCGTCGCCCCCGGAGCGATCGCCCGGCTCTCCCCGGAGTCGCGGCGCAGCGCGATGGTGCTGGGTCTGGTCTACGGCGTCGCGCAGATCCTCCAGACCGCCGGACTCGCGCACACCTCGGCGAGCGTGTCGGGCTTCATCACCGGCATGTACGTCGTGTGCACGCCGCTGCTCGCCGCGTTGCTGCTGCGGACGCGGATCACCGCGCTCACCTGGGGCGCGGTCGCGCTGGCGGCGGCCGGGCTGGGGGTGCTGACGCTGGACGGCTTCGCGATCGGGTACGGCGAGACGATCACGCTGCTCTCGGCCGTCCTCTACGCGCTGCACATCGTCGGCCTCGGGGCGTGGTCCCGCCCGGGCGAGGCGCTCGGCATGTCGATCCTGCAGATCGTCGTGATCGCCGTCGTCTGCTTCGTCGCCACGGTGCCCGACGGCGTCGTACTGCCCGAGACCCGGGGCGACTGGGCCTCGATCGTCTACATGGCGCTGATCGCCGGCGCTCTGGCGCTGCTGGGGCAGACCTGGGCGCAGGGGCACCTCTCCCCCACCCGCGCCGCGATCATCATGAGCATGGAGCCGGTGTTCGCCGCCTTCTTTGCGATCCTGTTCGGCAACGACTCGCTGACGCTGCGGATGCTGCTCGGCGGCGGGCTGGTGCTGACCGCGATGCTCGTGACCGAGCTCGTGCCACGGCGACGGATCGAGGGCGAGGTCCCGCACATCGCGGTCTGAGGTACTCGTGGCCGCCTCCTGACAGCCGGCGGCGGCTCTCGGGATTCTGATGAGCATGGCCAGGCTCGGTCTTCTCCTCGTCACCGCACTGGCCCTCGTCGCCTGCTCGACGGGTGGGCGAGAGACGCAGCCGTCGCCCGGTCCGACCGTGCCGCGTCCTCGCCTGCTGGGGCAGACGTGACGCCGGAGGTGCCGCCGGCGGCAGAGCCGTCGCCCGAGCGGCCGACCTCGGCCGATCTCCCGGCGGAACGTCCACCCGTGGTGCCCTATGTCGCCGGCGACCGCTACGTCCTCCCGCAGGGTCGGCCCCAAGCGCTCGCCTTGGGGCGTCGGGGCGTCAGCGGGGTGGTGCCGTTCGCCGGCGGGCTCCTGATGTCGGATGAGCGCTACTTCGAAGGCTCGAACGGTCTGGAGCTGGTCAGGGACGGTGGACCTCGAGGGGGAGGTGCCCTGGCGCCTCGACACCGGGAGTCTGGTCGCCTTCCCTGCTCACGCTGAGGACGATCGCCGGCAGGGTGGCCATCGTGCGCGTGCGCTTCGACGGGCCACGCGGTCGGCGACACTGCGCGCCACGCGGCAGGCGACTCGAGCGGGTGAGCCACGCCGTGCCCGTCCAGGCGGGGCAGTCCCCTTACCGCCTGCTGCCTCCACCGCCACGCCCCTGAAGGACCCCTCGGTGAGCCAGCACGTCCCGCATATTGATCACGAGGACACTGCGCGTGCGGCTCGGCTACGGTCTGCCCCATGACGAGGAACGTGACCTATCTGTTCGCCAGCCTGCCGGGAGCTCCCGTGCAGGAGGGCTGCAGCGTGTCGCGCTAGGACCTCCAGCACTCGTCATACCAACGCCCCCGGCCATGTCGTGGGGCGTTTTGCATGTGGCCCCGACGACGTGGCTCCCACACCTTCCGAAAGCAGGTAGCACCATGGTCGTCGTCATGTCACCGGACGCCACCGACGAGGACATCGCCCACGTCGTCTCCCGGGTCGAGGGAGTGGGAGGCGAGGCCTTCGTCAGCAAGGGTGTCGTGCGCACCATCATCGGGCTGGTCGGGGACATCGAGTCCTTCCACCATCTCAACCTCCGCACGCTGCGCGGCGTCGCCGACGTGCACCGGATCTCCGACCCCTACAAGCTCGTCAGCCGTCAGCACCACCCCGACCGGTCGACGGTCTGGGTCGGGCCCGCCTGCAACCAGGTCCCGATCGGACCGGACAGCTTCACGTTCATCGCCGGCCCCTGCGCCGTCGAGACCCCCGAGCAGACCCTCGAGGCGGCGGTGATGGCGAAGTCGGCCGGCGCCACGATCCTGCGCGGAGGCGCCTACAAGCCGCGCACCTCGCCGTACGCCTTCCAGGGCCTCGGGGTCGCCGGCCTGAAGATCCTCGCGGACGTCCGCGAGGCCACCGGCCTCCCGATCGTCACCGAGATCGTCGACGCCCGTGACGTGGACGTCGTGGCCGAGCACGCCGATATGCTGCAGGTGGGCACCCGCAACATGGCCAACTTCGGTCTGCTGCAAGCGGTGGGCGCCTCGGGCAAGCCGGTGCTGCTCAAGCGCGGGATGAGCTCGACGGTCGAGGAGTGGCTGATGGCGGCGGAGTACATCGCCCAGCGCGGAAACCTCGACGTCGTCCTCTGTGAACGCGGCATCCGCACCTTCGAGCCCTCGACGCGCAACACGCTCGACATCTCCGCCGTGCCCGTGGTGCAGGCCACCAGCCACCTGCCCATCATCGTCGATCCCTCCCACGCCTCCGGACGCAAGGACCTGGTCGTGCCGCTGACCCGAGCCTCGATCGCGGTTGGCGCGGACGGCGTGATCGTCGACGTGCACCCGGAGCCCGAGGTAGCGCTGTGCGACGGACCGCAGGCACTCCTCGGTGCCGACCTGCGTCTGCTCGCCCAGGCGGTACGGCGGTTGCCGTCGGCCTTCGGCCGCGTCGATGCCTCGGAGCTGGCGCGACACGGCTGAGCGCCCCTCGCTGGTCGAACAGGTTGCGCACCTCTCGCTGGTCGAGCAGGTCGCGCAGCCGCCTCGTCGGTCGAGCAGGTCGCGCACACCCTCGTTGGTCGAGCAGGTCGCGCACACCCTCGTTGGTCGAGCAGGTTGCGCAGCAACCGACGTCGAGACCCCACCTGTAACCCGCCCCTGTGGACAGTTGATGGGCCGCCAGAAAAACTTTCGAATGTTGTCCACA
>NZ_BAAHCI010000011.1:372945-416842 GCF_054775955.1 Nocardioides pacificus | reverse complement strand
AGGTCAAACCGGGGTGCATTGTCGGTGGCACCTGTTTGAGTGATCTGCATGGCGACGACCCCGAACGGCCCCGACGACACCGACTCCGGTGCCATCGGTGGCGCCGTCGGGATGGTCGGTCTGGCCGACCGTGCCCTGACCGGGCTGGACTCCGTGCTGTGGGCGACCCGCCCGTGCGATGACCTCCTCGAAGGCGTCGCCGCGTTGGAGGCGCTGCGCGCCCACGTGGCTGCCCTCGAGGCCGAGTTGTTGGCCGAGGTCCATGCACGCGCCGCGGCGAAGACCGAACTGGCGTGGGCCTCAACCGGGGACTGGTTCACCCACCTCGCCGGCCTCCGCCGCGCCCAAGGCAAACGGGCGGTAGACCACGCCGGCCTGTTGCGCGGTGAGCGCCGCGCCACCCTCGAAGCGCTACGTCGTGGGGACGTGTCGCCCGAGCAGGCTGCGGTGATCGTGGATGCGATCGAGCAGCTCCCCACCAACCCCCAGCTCCGCGCCGAAGCCGAGGCTCTGTTGTTGGTCGAGGCTGGGGTGCTGGATGCCTCCGAGCTCGCCAAAGCAGCCCGCCACCTGATCCACGTCATCGACCCCGACCGCACCGAACGCGACCTCGAGAAGGCCCTGGACCGCGAGGAACGCGCCGCCCACCTCGACCGGTTCCTGTCCATCATCGACGACGGCGCCGGCGGCGTCCGCCTCAAAGGACGCGGATCAGTCGAGGACGCCGCCATCCTCAAAGCAGCGCTCCTGCCACTCACCAAGCCCCAACCCGCGCTCGACACCGGCGAAGAGAACAGCTCCGGCACCGGCGATGAGGGGTGTAGCGGTGAGGTGATCGATCCCCGCGACCACGGCGCCCGACTCTGGGACGCACTCATCCAGAACGCACAACACGGCCTGGACACCGACCAGGCCCCCGAGTGCCATGGCGCAAGGCCCCGGGTCACCGTCACCATCGACTACCGGGCATTGACCGGCCACCTCGACCGGCACGCACCCGTCACCCTGGAGGGTGGGATCGACTGGCCGCTGCTCGGACTCGACCAAACCGCACACTCCACCGGGCTCGCCGCGGACCTCGCTGCCGGACTCGGGGTCACCGACGAAGGACTCACGATGTCCGCGGCCACCGCACGCAGGCTGGCCTGTGATGCCGACATCATCCCGATCGCCCTCGGGGGTCCGAGCGAACAGCTCGACGTCGGCCGGACCCACCGCCTGGTCACCCCCGCCCTGTGGCGAGCCCTCGTCGTACGCGACCACCACTGCGCGTTCCCCGCCTGCACCCGGCCCCCGGTGATGTGCCACGCCCACCACATCACCCACTGGACCGACGGCGGCCCCACATCGCTGGACAACATGGTGCTGCTGTGCGGACACCACCACCGCACCATCCACCACACACCGTGGGAAGTCAGGCTCAACCCCAGCGACGGGCTGCCCGAGTTCCAGGCGCCGCCGCGACGGCGACCCCGAGACCCCGACCGACCACCGGCCCAGCCACCTGACTGGGTTCGGCACCGACCACGCCGCGAATAGCGTCAGTGCGGGGATCTCGACGTCGGGCGCTAGCGCGCCCTGCTCGATCAACGAGTGCCGCGCGCGCCCTGCTCGATCAACGAGTGCCGCGCGCGCCCTGCTCGATCAACGAGTGCCGCGCGCGCCCTGGCCGGGCGGGTCTCGACGTCGGTTGCTGCGCAACCTGCTCGACCACCGATGGCGACGGGCGCAACCTGCTCGACCACCGAAGGCGACGGGCGTGCCCTGGGCGATCAGCAGGGGACTGGTACGGACCGGCAGGTCGTTGTCCTCAGATCACCCTCTCGCTGTCCGATAGGGGCGGCCCAGGCCCGGCATCGACGCCGGACCTCCACGAGGGAGTCCCATGGCGTACGACTCGGCGAACCCGTCGACCACCCGTCCCCAGATCGAGGCGGCCACCCTGCCGGAGATCGGCGCAGGAAGCAGTGCGTACGTCGTACCGCTGCTCACCGTCAACCTGCTCCTGCAAGCCGCTGTGGGTGTGTTCTTCGCCAGCGGAGCCGGCGCTTGGGCACTGCTCGGACTGTCCGTGGGGGCGACCGCGTTCGCGGCGTGGACGGTGCACCAGCGGATCATGGGGCCGCTGGCCAGCATCTCCACGGTCGTCGCCGGCATGGCTCGCGGCGACCTCACCCTCCCGGCCGGTCCGGAGCACCCGATCGGCACCGCCTTGGCTGCCGCCGGTGCCCGCACCCGCGAGGCCATGCGCGACGTGGTCGACTCCTCAGCCTCGCTCAACGGCACCGCCGAGGCCGTGGCGGCCGCGACCGAGAGCATGGGCACCACCTTCGCCGACACCTCGACCCGGGCCGCGGCGGTCAGCTCCGCGGCGGACGCCGTCTCCCACAGCGTCACCGTGGTCTCGACCGGCGCCGGCGAGCTCCGCGACTCGGTGACTGAGATCGCCCGCAACGTCCACGACTCCGTTGCGGTCGCCCAGGAGGCGGTCGCCATGGTCGCCGAGACCTCCGACGTCATGGGCGAGCTGGGCGCGGCCAGCGAGGAGATCGGCAACGTCGTCCGGCTGATCACCACGATCGCCGAGCAGACCAACCTGCTGGCGCTCAACGCGACCATCGAGGCAGCGCGCGCCGGGGAGTCCGGCAAGGGCTTCGCCGTCGTCGCGACCGAGGTCAAGCAGCTGGCCCAGGAGACGGCGCGCGCCACCGAGGACATCACCGAGCGCGTGCAGGTGCTGCAGACCGGCAGCCGCAGTGCCGTGGCTGCCATCGAGCGGACCCGTCAGGTGATCGAGCGCTTCGCCGACTACCAGACCACGATCTCCAGCGCTGTCGAGGAGCAGACGGCGACCACCTCGGAGATGAGCCGCAGCCTCGCGGAGGCAGCGGCCGGGTCCCTCGACATCGCGACCACCGTGGGCGCGGTCGCCACGTCCACCGCCGACGCCCTCGAGCAGCTCTCCCACGCGCGCGACGCCGCTCGCGAGCTGAGCGGGCTCTCCAGCGACCTCGGGGCCATCGCCGGCCGGTTCCGGCTGCCCGCCCGCGAGGTCGTGACCCACGAGACCGGCCCGCGCGGCGGTGTCGCCCTGGAGGTGGAGGGCGCCGTCAGCGTCACCCACGTCGCCGATCTGAACGCGGTCGTGGTGCGCTGGCTCCGCTACGACGACTCGGCAGTGAAGCCCGCGCTGGGCAAGCAGCTCGAGCTCATCCAGAAGCACTCGCTGCACACCGTCATCGTCGACTCGCAGGAGGCGGTGGGGGCCTACTCGGCGGAGATGAACCGCTGGATCGGGCAGGAGTTCGTCCCGAAGATGGAGCGCACCGCCGTGCGCGGCTTCGTCACGGTCGTCCCCCGCAGCGCTGTCGCCGACCTCGCCAACAAGGGCTGGCAGGACAACAGCGAGACCCGCGGCTTCCAGATGGTCGAGGTGGGCTCGATGGCCGAGGCCGAGACGATCGCGCGCCGGCTGGCCTGACCGTCGGCTACCGCAGGTCGAGGACCAGCTGGTCCTCGATGAGGGCGGGGTTGCTCGGGAGAGGCTTGCTGGCGCCCGACTCGGCGAATCCGGATCGCCGGTAGAGCTGGGCGGCGGGACGGTTGATCCGTGTCACCCACAGCGTCAGCCTGCTCGCGCCGTCGTCCAGGGCCCAGACTCGCACGGCGGCGAGGAGCTCCGCCGAGGCCCCCGTCCCACGATGAGCCGGGTCGAGCCATACCGCGACGAGGAGGCGCTCGTCCGGACTGTTCCCGCTCATCCCGGCAGAGAGGCCGATCGGGACCCCCTCCCAGAGAGCGAGGAACGTCGCCGTGCCTTGGCACCACGCGCGCCAGTCGGTCTCGTCGTACTGGCTCTCGTGCTCGAACGTCGACTCGAAGGCGGTCGGTGCGTCCGCCAGCGCAGCGAGGCGAAGGGCCCGGACCTGCTCCCAGTCGGCCTCCCCCGCGCGCCGGACGGCGAGTCCAGCGCGTTCGTCGAGCCTCACACCAGTCGGGCGAGCAGCGCGGCGGCGCGCTCGGCGTCGTCGCGGCTCACGCCCAGGTGCGTCACGAGGCGCACGGTCGTCGGTCCCACGGCAGCGAGGCGAACCCCCTCCGCAGCGGCCGCCGCGATCAACGCGGTGGCGTCCGCAGCGGAGGAGCGCTCCACGACCACGATGTTGGTGTCGACACTCGCCGGGTCGACATCGCAGGCCTCGGCGAGCAGCCGAGCGTGGGCGTGGTCGTCGGCCAGCCGCTCGAGGTGGTGGTCCAGAGCGTGCAGCCCGGCGGCAGCGAGGATGCCGACCTGCCGCATCCCTCCGCCCATCCGCTTGCGCCACACCCTCGACTCCGCGATCGCCTCGGCGCTCCCCACGACCAACGACCCGATCGGCGCTCCGAGCCCCTTGGACAGGCACACCGCCATCACGTCGGCCACCGCGCCGTACGACGCGAGCGGGGTGCCGGTGGCGACGTGGGCGTTCCAGATCCGGGCGCCGTCCATGTGGATGCGGGTGCCGACCTCGTCGGCCCAGGCGCGCAGGGCCTGCAGGTCGGCGATCGGCAGGACGGCACCGCCGGCGAAGTTGTGGGTGTTCTCCACGGCGACCGCTGCGGTCGGCACGAAGAACGGGCCCATGTCGGGCGCGAAGAGCTTGCGCAAGGCCAGCAGGTCGATCTGTCCCCGGTCGGCCGTCCAGGTCCGCATCGTCAGCCCCGTGTACGCCGCGTGGGCACCGAGCTCGGCCCGCGCGATGTGGGCCGAGGACTCGCAGAGCACCTCCTGGCCCACCCCCACCACGGTGCGCACGGCCAGCACGTTGGCCATCGAGCCGGTCGGTGTGAACAACGCCGCCTCGTGGCCGAAGAGCCCCGCCACTCGCTCCTCGAGCGCGCGAACGGTGGGGTCCTCGCCATACACGTCGTCGCCGACCTCGGCGCGCGCCATCGCCTGGCGCATCTCCTCGGTCGGGCGGGTGAGCGTGTCGGAGCGCAGGTCGACGACGTCAGCCACGGGTGCCGCGCTCAGACCGTGCGCGGCCCGGCGGCACGCAGCATCTCGGCGACCAGGAACGCCAGCTCGAGGGACTGCACGCGGTTGAGACGCGGGTCGCAGACCGACTCGTAGCGGTTGCCGAGGTCCATCTCGAGCAGGTCCTCGCCGCCGCCGACGCACTCGGTGACGTCGTCACCGGTCAGCTCGACGTGGATGCCGCCGGGCCAGGTGCCGAGCGAGCGGTGCACGTCGAAGAAGCCCTGGACCTCCTCGATGACGTCCTCGAAGCGACGGGTCTTGTAGCCCGAGCTCGCCTCGAAGGTGTTGCCGTGCATCGGGTCGCAGACCCAGGCGACCTGGATCCCCGCCGCGGTCACCTTCTCGATCAGCGGCGGCAGACCCTCGCGGATCTTGCCCGCGCCGAAGCGGGTGATGAACGTCAGCCGGCCCGGGATGTTGTCGGGGTTGAGCTTGGCAGCCAGCGCGATCGCGTCGTCGGCGGTCGTGGTGGGCCCGAGCTTCACGCCGATCGGGTTCTTGATCTTGCTGAGCATCTCGACGTGCGCGCCGTCGAGCTGCCGGGTGCGCTCGCCGATCCACACGAAGTGCCCCGACACGTCGTACGGCTCGTGGGTGCGCGAGTCGATGCGGGTCATCGCGTGCTCGTACTCCAGCAGCAGCGCCTCGTGGCTGGAGTGGAAGTCGACGCGGTGGAACTCGGCCGGGTCGGCGCCGATGGCCTGGATGAAGTTGAGCGCGCGCTCGATCTCGTTGGCGATCGCCTCGTAGCGCTGGCCGGCGGGCGACTCGCGGACGAAGTCGGTGTTCCAGGTGTGCACCTGACGCAGGTCGGCGTAGCCGCCGGTGACGAAGGCGCGCACGAGGTTCAGCGTGGCCGCGGAGGCGTGGTAGACGTCGACGAGGCGCTGCGGGTCGGGGATCCGCTGCTCGGGGGTGAACTCGAACCCGTTGACCGCGTCGCCGCGGTAGGCCGGGAGCGTCACGCCGTTGCGGGTCTCGTTGTCCGAGGAGCGGGGCTTGGCGTACTGCCCCGCGAGCCGGCCGACCTTCACCACGGGGACGGACGCGGCGTAGGTGAGGACGACGGCCATCTGCAGCAGCACGCGCAGCTTGTTGCGCACGTTGTCGGCGGTCACGCCGGCGAACGTCTCGGCGCAGTCCCCGCCCTGGAGCAGGAACGCCTCACCGCGGGTGACGGCGGCGATCTTCTCGGTCAGGTCGTCGCACTCCCCCGCGAACACCAGCGGAGGATAGGTGCGCAGCTTGGCGACCGCGGCGTCGACGGCGACGGGGTCGGGGTAGCTCGGCTGCTGGGCCGGGCCGAGAGCGTGCAGGTCCGCGAGGTCGGGGAAGGTCACCAGGGAAGTTTACGCGGCCTCGCAGCGCCACCCGAATCGTCCGCTCTGGCGCGGACACCCGGGCCTACGCGGCTCCTACTGCTCGAGATGGTCGATGTCGCGGAAGCCGGTCTTCTGCGCGCGCACCCCGCGGTTCATCAGCCAGGTGAGCAGCCACAGCACGACGCCGATCCCGATCAGCACGGCGGCGATCTGGTACTCGATCGCGTCCCGGTCGACCCAGGGCCCGATCAGGAAGAGGCACAGCAGGCCGGCCAGCAGCGGGGTGGGGCCGGGCGAGGTGAACGACCCGGTGGTCTCCGGGTCCTCGCGGCGCAGCACCACGCAGGACACGTTGACGACCGTGAACACCCCGAGCAGCAGCAGCGAGGTGGTGCCGGCCAGGCTGCTGACGACCGTGCTCTCGGGGTCGGCGGAGACGTACCAGATCAGGGCGAGCGCGAGCAGCGTGCTGAAGACGATGGCGACGTACGGCGCGCGCGAGCGGCGCGAGATGCGGCCCAGTGAGCGCGGCAGCACGTCCTGACGGGCCATGCCGTAGAGCAGGCGGCTCGCCATCAGCATGTTGATCAGGGCCGTGTTGGCGACGGCGAAGACCGCGAGGAACGGGAAGACCTTGTCGATCGGGAAGTCCGGGGCTCCCTTGCTCACCACTTCCAGCAGTGCCCGTCCCTCGGACTCGTTGATGGTGGCCAGCTCACCGGGGGTGAGCACCGCGACGACCGCCACCGCCACGAGCATGTAGAAGACGACCGCGATCCCGAGGCCGGTGAGCATCATCCGGGGGAAGATCCGCTCCGGCTCGCGCGTCTCCTCGACCATGTTGACCGAGTCCTCGAAGCCCACCATCGCGAAGAACGCCACGGAGGTCGCCGCCGTCACTGCGAGGAACATGCCCTTGTCCTCGGGCGACTCGAACATCGTGATCCGGCTGAGGTCGCCGTCGCCCTTCGTCATCGCCCAGATCCCGACGCCGATCACGATGGCGAGCGCCGTCATCTCCACGAGCGTGAGGACGACGTTGAACTTCACCGACTCGCCGACGCCGCGCAGGTTGATCAGGGCGAGGAGCACCATGAACGCCATCGCCACCATCGTGGCGCCGGCTCCCTCGGCGTCGAGGCCGGACTCGATGCCCACACCCTCCAGTCCGCCGATGAGGTTCTGGGCCAGCACGTTGGAGGACGTCGAGGCACTGGTGATGCCCGAGCAGATGACCGCGAAGGCGACCAGGAACGTGACGAAGTGCAGCCCGAACGCCTTGTGGGCGTACAGCGCGGCGCCTGCGGCCTGGGGATACTTCGTGACCAGCTCGAGGTAGGACAGCGCCGTCAGCGTCGCCACCACGAAGGCCACCAGGAACGGGAGCCACACGACCCCGCCCACGATGCCGGCCATCTCACCGGTGACGGCATAGACACCCGCCCCGAGGACGTCACCGACGATGAACAGCAGCAGGAGCTTGGGCCCCATCGCCCGGGTGAGCTCGTCGGACTCCTGATCCCCCGGCCCGGGGGCGTCCTCGTTCACCTTCGTCATCGGGTCCATCGCATCGCTCCCGTCGTCGGCCCTCGTCTCGGGGCTCGTCTCGGGGCCTGTCACCCCGTCACCGCAGCGTTCCCATCTTCGGCGGACCTATACTGGCCCGAGTGCAGCAACTCCTGAAGGCTCCAGCCTCCGCCCTGCGGTTCGTCCACCAGGATCTGGTGATCTCCGCGGACCTCTCCCGCGTCGAGCTCCACTACCGGATCACCGATGGCACGGACTCGGCCGACTTCGTCGAGGTCGTCACGCTGCCCGGACCGTTGGCCCCCGAGGTCGACGAGGGGCTCTTCCGTGACCTCGCCCGGCGACTGTGGCTGGTGGCGGGGCTCAGCTACTACAAGACGACCGTCCCGGCCACCGTCGAGGTGCCCTCGGGACTCACCGCGTCCGAGCGTGCGCTCCTCGCCGAGACGCTGCTCAAAGGGCTCGGCGAGTTCGCCTATCGCAACCAGCTGCCCGGCGCCCTGACGCCCCGGATCGAGGCGCCCACGCTGGACGGCCCCACGCTGGACAGCCCGGCGGTACGACGCGACGAGCCGGCCGGCGCCCTGGTCGCCGTCGGCGGCGGCAAGGACTCCATCGTCACGATCGAGTCGCTGCGCGCGCTCCCCCTCGACGTGCACCTGTTCTCCGTCAACACCTATGCCCCGATCACCCGGACCGCCGAGGCCGCCGGCCTGCCCCTGCTGACCGCCTCGCGACGGCTCGACCCGCTCCTGCACGAATGGAACGCGGCGGGCGCGCACAACGGCCACGTGCCCGTGACCGCGATGAACTCGGTGATCGGCTGCCTGACCGCGCTGCGGGCGGGCCTCGACGTCGTCGTCTTCTCCAACGAGGCGTCGTCGTCCTACGGCAACCTCACCTGGCAGGGCTTCGAGGTCAACCACCAGTGGTCCAAGGGGCTCGCCTTCGAGGGGATGCTGCGCGACACCCTGGCCGAGCTCGGCGCGCCGGTGGACTACGTGTCGTTCCTCCGGCCGCTCTCGGAGCTGGCGATCATGCGCCGCTTCGCGACGCTCACCGCCTATCACCCGGTGTTCACCAGCTGCAACCGCTCCTTCCACCTCGACGAGTCCAAGCGCCGCTCGTGGTGCGCCGACTGCGACAAGTGCCGCTTCGTCTTCCTGACGCTGGCGCCGTACCTCTCCCGCGACGCGCTGCTGGCGATCTTCGGCACCGACATGCTGGCCGACCCCGCACAGCTGCCCGGCTTCCTCGACCTGCTCGCCGTCGGTGACGGCCACAAGCCGTTCGAGTGCGTGGGCGAGCCGCTCGAGTGCCGGGCCGCGCTGACCCTGCTCCGCGAGCACCCCGAGTGGCGCGACCACCCGACCCTGGCCCTCCCCGAGCTTCGGGACGTGACGGTGAGCGAGGCGGAGATGGCCGAGGTCTTCTCCTTCTCGACCCACCACTTCCTCTCGGGAGAGCTGGAGAAGGCCGCCCGTGCGGTTCTCTGACCTGGCCGGGCGCCGGGTCGTCGTCTGGGGCTACGGCACCGAGGGCCGCGCCGTCGAGCGGCACCTGGTCTCGCTCGGGATCGACGCCGTCATCGCCCTTCCCGACAGCACCCCCACGACGTACGACGTGGAGCCGGCGCTGCCGGTGCTGTACGGCGACGAGGCGGCGCGCGCGCTGGAGGCGGCGGACGTCGTAGTGAAGTCACCGGGCATCCCGGCCGCCTCCGACCGCTACCGGCGACTGAGCGCCGCCGGCGTGGGAATCACGAGCATGCTCGACCTCTGGCTCAGCGACAACCACGAGCGCACGATCGCGGTCACCGGCACCAAGGGCAAGAGCACCACGTCGAGCCTGCTCCATCACCTGCTCGGCGGCCTGGGCGTGCCCAGCGCGCTGGTCGGCAACATCGGTGTACCGGTGCTGGACGCTCCCCCGTCACCTGTCTGGGCCGTCGTCGAGGTGTCGAGCTATCAGGCGCAGTCGCTGTCGGTCTCGCCTCGGGCCGCGCTGGTGACGTCGCTCTTCCCCGAGCACCTGCCGTGGCACGGCTCGGTCGAGCAGTACTACGCCGACAAGCTGCACCTGCTGGACTTCGGTCCCGAGGTCGTCGTGAGCAACGGCGACGACGATCGCCTGTGCGCCCTGGTGGCCGACCACGCCGGTCCCGGCAGCCGGGTCGTGCTGACCGGTCCCGGTCGCCCCCATGTCTCCCCCGACGGCTCGCTGGTGTGGCCCGGCGTGGGCCGGCTGGAGCCGGACGAGCTGCCCCTGCCGGGGCGCCACAACGCGGCCAACGCGGCGATGGCGCTGCTGCTGGTCGTCGAGCTGGGGCTGGTCCCGGCGGGCCGCGAGGGCGAGGCACTCGCTCTGCTGACGTCGTTCCAGCCCCTGGCGCACCGGCTCGAGACGGTGCCGTCCACGGACGGGCGCCTCTGGGTCGACGACGGGCTCGCCACCGCACCCGAGGCGGTCGTGGCGGCGCTCGGCTCGTGGCCGGACACGCACGTCGCGCTGGTCTTCGGCGGGCAGGACCGCGGCCTCGACTTCTCGCCGCTGCTGGACCACCTGCTCGCGCGCTCGGGGCCGCTGACGGTGCTGTGCATCGGGGCCGCCGGGGAGCGCTTCCTCGAGAGCGCCGAGGCGGTCCTGAGCGACCGGGAGGAGCGGAGAGGGCTGCCCCTGATCCTCGGCTTCTCCGGGCTCGAGGCGGCCGCGCGATGGGCCCACTCCGAGCAGAACCCGGCCGAGGTCGTGCTGCTCTCCCCCGGTGCCACGAGCTTCGACGAGTTCACCGACTACGTCGCGCGCTCGGCGCGGTTCCGGGAGATCGCGGCCGGCTGACGTCGTACCCCGGTCTGCGGGGTACGACGTCAGCGGGCGCGGTGGGTCTGCGGGGGGTCAGCCGAAGAAGACCTCGGCCGCCGCGTAGTCGTCGGGCTGGACGAGCTTGAGCTCGCCGGTGCCCTCGGCCAGCGCGACGCGGGTGATCTTCGTGCCGTGCAGCGCCATCATCTTGCCGTAGTCGCCGTCGGCCACAGCGTCGGCGGCCTCGAGGCCCAGGCGGGTGGCCAGCCAGCGGTCGAACGCGGTGGGTGTGCCACCGCGCTGGATGTGGCCGAGCACGACCGAGCGCGCCTCCTTGCCGGTGCGCTTCTCGATCTCCTGGGCCAGACGCTCGCCGATGCCGCCGAGGCGGACGTGGCCGAACGCGTCGAGCTCGCCGGTCTGCAGCGCCATCTCGCCGCCGGTGGGCGTGGCGCCCTCGGAGACCACGATGATGGGGGCGAACTCCTCCTCGAAGCGGGTCTCGACGTGGGCACACACGTCGTCGATGTCGAAGGGCTGCTCGGGGATCAGCACGATGGCCGCCCCGCCGGCGATGCCGGAGTGCAGCGCGATCCAGCCGGCGTGACGCCCCATCACCTCGACGACGAGCGCGCGCTTGTGCGACTCGGCCGTGGTGTGGAGACGGTCGATGGCCTCGGTGGCGATGTTGACGGCCGTGTCGAAGCCGAACGTGAAGTCGGTGCCGGACAGGTCGTTGTCGATGGTCTTGGGCACGCCCACGACGTTGACGCCGAGCTCGGCCAGCTTGGTGGCCACGCCCAGCGTGTCCTCACCGCCGATCGCGACGAGGGCATCGACGCCGTCGGCCGCGAGGTTGTCCTTGATCCTCTCGACGCCGCCGTCGATCTTGAAGGGGTTGGTCCGCGAGGAGCCCAGGATGGTGCCGCCTCGAGGGAGGATCCCGTGCGTGGTCTCGATCGCGAGCGGCATGGTCAGGCCCTCGAGCGGTCCCGCCCAGCCGTTGCGGTAGCCCACGAACTCGAACCCGTGGACCTTCTCGCCCTTGCGGACCACGGCCCGGATGACCGCGTTCAGACCGGGGCAGTCCCCGCCTCCGGTCAGCACACCTACGCGCATCGTCACTCCTCTTCCATCGTCGGTTCTCACGTCATCGACCACACTGCCACGTCACCGACTGGAAGCGGCAGGACCATCGAACGTGGGTCACAGGACCAGTGTCACGAGAATTGCCGAGCCGACCCCCACCAGCAGCCCCGCGAGCGCGACGCCGAACACCGGCAGCCAGCCGCCGACGACGGACCGGTCGGTGATGGTGGGGCTCGCCCCCCAGCGCGGGTCGCGCGCGATCTGCTCCAGTCGGCCCGGTGAGACGGCGGTGTCGAGGACGGCGACCTCCCGGCGCAGGGGATGCAGCCAGAGGTCCGCGAACTGCCCCCGCAGGTGCAGGCCGACCCAGGCGGGGACCAGGACCGCGACCCGACGTGGCGGCCCGTCCCCCACCGCCTCGATCACGACCATCGCCGCGGGACCGGGCTGTCGGGGGGCACCTGCGGAGTAGGCGGGGGCGCTGCTCGCGATCCGCCGCCGCACCACCCGCCCGATGGCGGGGGTCGGCACGACGGCGCCGGCGACGATCTCGTCGCTGCCGCGCACGGTCTCCTCGACCACGCGACGCTCGCGCGAGCGTCCCACCAGCGAGACCCCGACTCCCCAGGCGATGATGAGCACGAGGCCGGTGATCAGCAGCGGGAAGGCCGCCGGATCACCGATCAGGCCCGCATAGCTGCCGCCGAGGGCCACGCCCGGTCCCAGGGTCTGCAGGAACGAGGACCACCGGGTGAAGGCAGCGATGTCGTTGAGCACGCCGAGGTCCTACCCCGTCGACCCGCGGCCAACCCGGGGCGACCGGGCCCGAGCAACTAGCCTGACGCCCATGACCTTCTCGATCGTGGCCCGCTCCGCCGACGGTGAGTCCTGGGGGGTGGCCGTCGCCTCCAAGTTCCTGGCCGTCGGCAGCGCGGTCCCGGCCGCCGTCGCCGGGGTCGGCGCGATCGCGACGCAGGCCCACGCCAACGTCGCCTACAAGGGCCTCGCCCTCTCCCACCTCGACGACGGCGCCACGGCGTCGGTGGCGCTGCAGCGCCTGCTCGAGGAGGACGAGCAGCGCGAGGACCGGCAGGTGGGGATCGTCGATCTCGAGGGCCAGGCCGCGTCCCACACCGGCGCCAACTGCTACGACTGGGCCGGCGGCGTCGTCGGCGACGGCTACGCGATCCAGGGCAACATCCTCACCGGCCCCGAGGTCGTCGAGGCGATGCGGGACGCCTTCGAGGCCAGCGACGCCGACGCGCCTCTGGCCCGACGGCTGATGGCGGCGCTCGTGGCCGGTGACGAGGCCGGCGGCGACAAGCGCGGTCGGCAGGCGGCGGCGCTGCTCGTCGTACGTGAGGAGGCGGGGTACGGCGGGCTCGACGACGTCGCGGTCGACCTCCGCGTCGACGACCACCGCGCCCCCTGCACCGAGCTGCTCCGCCTGCTCGACCTCAACGACCTGTTCCTGACCGCCTCGAGCGAGGAGGAGAAGGTCGCGGTCACCCCCGAGCTGGACGCCGAGATCGACACCCTGGTGCGCGCGCTCGGCCACGAGGACCTGCACGAGTGGGTCGGCACGGAGAACTTCGAGATGCGGGTGGCGCCCACCGGGTCCTGGATCGACCGGCGGGTCCTCGCGATCCTGCGCGAGCGCGCGGCCGAGGGGTCGGCTGAGGGGTCGGGCACGCCCGGATGAGCGTGCTCGCCCTGCACGTCGGCACGGCCGGGGTCACGGCCCTCGTCGTCGCGGCGGACGGCACCGTCGCGGGCCGTGGGGTGCACGAGGTCGCCGAGCAGACGCCGGCGCCCGGCTGGGTGGAGCACCGGCCCGAGGAGATCTGGAGGGCCGTCCTCGCGGCCACCCGGGACGCCCTCACGACGTACGGCGGCGACGACCTGCGCGCGGTCGGGATCACCGCACGGCGCGACACCCTCTTGGTCTGGGACCGCGAGACCCTGTCCTCGCCACGCCCGGCCTTCGGACCTGAGGACCAGCGGGCGGACGCGGTCTGCACGCAGCTGGGCGCCGCCGGGCACGAGACCCGGATCCTCGAGCTGAGCGGCCGGCCGCTGAACGCGCGTGCCGCCGGTCCCCGTCTGGCCTGGCTGGCCGCCCACGAGCCCCACACGTGGGCCCTGGTCGAGGCGGAGCGCTACGCCGTGGGCACCGTCGACTCCTACCTCGTCGCCCGGATGACACGGGGCACCTGGCACCTCACGGACCGCTCCCAGGCGAGCGGGACCCTGCTCCTCGACCGGACGAGCGGCAACTGGTCCGACGAGCTGTGCGTCCTCTTCGGCGTACCCCCGGAGGCGCTGCCGGAGCTGGTCCCGAGCCGGGGCAGGATCGCGACCACCGAGCCGCGCGTGTTCGCCGGTCTGGCCCTGCCGATCGCGGGGCTCGCAGCTGAGCCGGAGGCGGTGCGCGCAGGTGAGCGGCTCCGCCGTCAGCACGACGGCCGGGCGGCGCCCGACTCGCCTGCCGAGGCCGACGCCGCCGCCCTGGGCGCCGCCTACCTGGCCGGGCTCGGGGTCGGCGTCTGGTCCGCCGAGTAGGAGGATCCGCTCAGCCGAGTGCGTCGCGGCCGGCCTGCGACGCGTCCCGCTCGCGGCGCGCCTGCGCGGCCACCTCCTCGGCCTCGGCACGCACGTCCTCGGCGTCGGCGAGCTCCTCCTCGACCTCCTCGGCGCGCGTCTCGAGCTCGTCGAGGCGCCGGCGCAGCTCCTCGAGCTCGGCGCTGATCTGCAGGCCCCGAGCCTCGAGCTCCTCCACCTCCGAGGCCGCCGAGGCCAGCGCGCTCTCGGCCTCCGCCAGCGATTCCTCCGCGGCGGCGAGCCGCTCGTCTGCCGCCCGGCGCGCCTTCAGCTCCGCATCCGGGTCCGGTACGACGCGCAGCTCGGGCCGCGGGGCCGCAGGTGCCTGGTCGTCGGCTCCCTCGCGGCGGGTGGCCTCCAAGCCCAGCGCGTCCGGGAGTGCGACGGCGTCCGCCAGCTCGACCTCCCCGACGCCGGTGGCGGCGAGCGCGCTCACGAGCAGGCCGCTGCGCACGGCGCGGGCGCAGCCCTCGTCGATCATGGCAGCGGTCAGCGTGGCCTCGACCTGCTCGGCCACGGCCTCGGTGACCTTGTGCCCCTCCTCGCGCGCCAGCCGCCGGGCCCGGGTCGTGACGGCGGCCGTCAGCATCCGTCGCTGCTTGGTGAGCTCGCGCAGCTGGGCGGCGTCGAGGTCGGCCTGGGCCTGGCGCAACGCCTCGCCGACGGCGACGACCTGGGCGACCTCGTCGGCCTCGCGACGCACCAGCAGGTTGACCACCCAAGCGGCGGTCGAGGGCTTGCGCAGCCCCTTCACCCGAGCGGCGAGCTCCTTGTCCTCCGCTTTGAGCTCCTTCGCACGGGCGTCGCGCGCAGGCGTGAACTCGGGGAGCGGGAGGGCATAGAGCGCGTCCGCCACCACCAGCAGAGCATCGGTGTCGGGCGCATCGGCGGTCACGTCGGTGAGCATAGGCGCGGCCGTCCACGGGGACGGCGGTGCGCTGAGACATAGCGTGGGGCATGACGTGGGGCACGTGACGTGCAGCACGCGGGACACTACCCTGACAGTATGACTGTCATCGTTGATCGTCCCGAGGTGCCGACCAGCGTGCGCAACCGCGCCGAGGCGGAGCGTCGCCACGGCGACCGTGCCGCGGCGTACTTCGCCGGGATGTGGGACGGCGACCCGCTGGCGGACGCGTTCGTCGCCGACTTCGCCCGGCTCGGCCATGGCCGGGCGATGCGGATGCTCCGCACGGCCTGTCGCGAGGGCATCGGGGCGGTCGCCGACGCCCCCGACTCGCTGCGAGCGTTGTTCGCCCAGCTCGACGACGTGCCGGAGTGGGTCGACCTCGACCGCATCGAGGCCGGCAACGCCCAGACGGCGCGCTACACCCGCCAGGCGGGCATCGTGCTCGGCGCCGCGTCCCTCGTGTCCGGCTACGCCAACTCCGCCGCGTCGCGCCCGCTGGAGATGACCGGTCGCTACATCGAGAGCGCGGGCGTGCGGACGATTGAGGTCGGCTCCTGGCTCGTCGAGACCAACCGCAAGGGCGGCCTGCGCCGCCACGGGGCCGGCTTCGAGCTCACCGTGCGTGTCCGGATCATCCACGCCCTGGTCCGCCACCACCTGCGCAGCGCGCCGGAGTGGGACGAGGCCGCCTGGGGCGTGCCGATCTGCCAGGCCTACCTCGCCTACACCCTCATCGAGTTCTGCCTGATCCCGGTGCGCGGCATGCGCGCGATCGGCGCGCCCTACCTGCCCCACGAGGTCGCGTCCTACTACGAGGGCTGGCGCTACGTCGGCCACCTGATGGGCATCGACGAGGCCCTGCTGCCTAAGGACCAGGCCGACCAGGAGGCGCTCGAGGAGCTCTACCTGCTCACCCGGCCGAAGGTCGACGACTACTGCCGGCGCCTGGTCGGCAGCATCAACACCGAGTTCCTGATCCCCGAGATCGAGGAGCTGCTCCCGGCCCGCCCGGCCGTCCTGCGGCGAGTGGCCCCTCCCGTGGTGCACGCGCTCGAACGCGTCTTCATCGGCGACCCGATCGCCGACGAGCTGGCCATCCCCGACACCCGCCTCAAGCACGTCGTGCGGGTCGCGGGCCCGGTGCTCGCGGCCGTCAACGGCGCGCTGGACCGCAGCGCCCGCCTGCGTGAGATACGGACCCGGCGGGGCCTGGCCTTCCGGGAGAAGCAGGAGGCGCGCCTGCGGGGCCGCTACGGCGTCACCCACGACCTCGTCGATGCCTCCCCCGGTGGTGGGAAGCCGCACCCGGCCCGGGGCTGACTCCCCCACCGATTCCCCCGCCGACTCCCCCGCTGGCTCCCCCACTGATTGGGGCCTCACAGCTCGACGGCGTACTCCATCTCGACCGGGTACGGCGGCCACGGCGCCGGCCGCCGCTCGCCGGTCGGCGCCCAGCCGAGGTGCTCATAGAGGCCCCGCGCCCGCTGGTTCTCGACCAGGCACCACAGGAGGGCCCGGCCCGCTCCGCCGACGGCGATGGCGCGCATCGCCCGCTCCACGCCCGCCCGGCCCAGCCCGAGACCCCAGGAGTCCGGGTGCACGGCCAGGATCCGCAGCGACGACGCGTCGTACGCCGTCGCCGCGACCAGGCGCGCCTCCCGGCCCAGCACCTCGACGACCGCTCCGGGCTCCTCCAGGATCAGCGTCCAGCGGGCCAGCACGTCGTCGAGCGGGTAGGGGTGCTCCTCAGGTGGGAAGACGTGCCCCAACGAGGCGAGGTTGGCGCTGCGCTCGAGCTCGGTCAACGCCCACGCGTCGTCCGAGGCGGCCAGGCGCCATGGCGGCATCCCGGGCGTCCCGGCGTCTCGGGGAGCGCTCATTCCTCGTCGCCGTCGAGCCCCTGCTCGATCGCCCAGCGGGTGAGCTCGACACGGTTGTGCATCTGCAGCTTGCGCAGCGTGTTCTGGACGTGGTTCTGGACCGTGCGGTGCGAGAGCACCAGCCGATCGGCGATCTGCTTGTAGCTCATCCCCTTCGCGACCATCTTGAGCACCTCGGTCTCGCGCTCGGTCAGCTGAGGGGCGTTCGGGTCGGGGTCGGCCGGGCCGTCGGCGAGTCGGCGGAACTCTCCCAGCACCAGCCCCGCCAGGCCGGGCGTGAACACCGTGTCGCCCGCGGCCACGCGTCGTACGGCGTCGAGCAGCTCCTCGCGGGAGGCGGACTTCACGAGGTAGCCCGTGGCGCCTGCCTTCACCGCGGCCAGGACGTCGGCCTGCTCGCCGGAGGCCGAGAGGATCAGCACCCGCGCGGACGGGTCGTGGCGCAGGATCTCGCCGGTGACCTCGACGCCGTTCGGGCCCGGGATCTGCAGGTCCAGGACGACGACGCCGGGCCGGGCTGCCGGGAAGCGCGCGATCGCCTCGTGGCCGTTGGCGGCCACTGCGACGACGTCCAGGCCTGCGGCCAGCAGGTCGCGCTCCACCGCGTCGCGCCACATCGGGTGGTCGTCGACCACCATCACCCGGATCGCCGATCCGTCCGCACGAGCGTCGGTCACGTCCATCAGTCCCTCTTCTCGGCTGCTGGCTTCTCGGCTGCAGGCTTCTCGGCTGCTGGGTCGGCGGGCGGGCGCTGGTAGCGCCCCCGCCGGTGCACGAGCGGGTCGGGGTCGTCGCCGATCGTCACCTGCTCGATCGCACACGTCACCAGCGTCGACCAGCCGACCTCGGTCGTGTCCACCAGCCGCACGCCGGCCCAGGTGGTGGCGGAGCTGAGCAGCGGCCCCCACTCGGTCGGTGTGAAGTCGGCCTGGACGAACATCCCACCAGGAGCGGGCGCGGTGCCCGCGAAGATCTCGGCCAGGTCGCGATGGGGCCAGCGGAGCAGGGCGACGACCGCACGGCCGGTCGACTCCAGCACGTCGAGCAGGTCCGAGTCGGGGTCGACCAGCGCCAGCACGGCGCCCGGCTCGCCGCCGGCCACCATCAGCGACGAGACGGTGAGCCCGGCCCGGCCCGCGTCGGCGTCGCCGGCCGTCCAGAGGGTGACGACGCCACCGAGACGCCCGCGCAGGCGCCTGCTGGGCTCTCGCTGCGACTCGGGTCCGAGGAAGGGGTGCTCGCTGTGGATGGTCACGCGCCGGCCGACCCCATCGTCGCGAGGACGCTCAGGAACGAGATGCCGACGAACCCGAAGACGAGCACGACGAACAGCAGCGCCAGCACGAAGATCACCGTGCCGATGATGCCCATCACGTAGCCGGCGGACGCCAGCCCCTCACCACCCAGCCGTCCCCCCGAGGCCCGGATCTCCCGCTGGGCGCTGCGCCCGAGGATGATCGCCGGGATCGAGCCCAGCGGGCCGATCGCGACGATGCCGAGGATGCCCAGCACCATCGCCGCCACGGCGGTGCTGGAGGCGGGGGCGGGCGGTGCCGGGTAGGGCGGGGCCGGGTAGGGCGAGGCCGGGTACGGCGGTCCCGGAGGGGCCTGCCAGTAGGGGTCTGATGAGCTCATACGTCCTCCTCGGTGGCGTCGGGGCGGGGCAGCGTGAGCTCCCACTCGGTCCCGAAGGCGCCCGTGGCGAGCTCGGCGGTGCCGCCGAGGTCGGTGATCCTGCCCAGGATCGACCCGCTGACACCCAGGCGCCCCTCGTCGGCCGCTTGCTCGAGCCGTCCCGGAGGGATGCCCGGGCCCTCGTCGCGCACCGTCACCACCACGCGGTCTCCGAGATCCTCGAGCAGGACCCACGCCGGCGCGTCGTCGCCGACGTGGCGGGCCACGTTGTCCAGGCAGGCCGCGACGACGGCAACGAGGTCGTCGGCCGCCTGCCGGGGCAGGGCCACTGGTGTGCCCGGTCCGGAGACGACCGTGCGGGGCGGGTGCCGGGTCCCGAGCTGCTCCAGCGCCGCCACGAGGTCCGTGCGGTCGTCGGGCCGGCTCGTGTCCGGGACGGAGTCCTGCTGGCGGATCATCACCCGCAGCGCCTGCTCCTGCTCGCCCGCGAGCCGACCCAGCTCGGCGCCCGTCCCCCCGAGCTCGGTGCCGCGGCGCTGGACCAGGGCCAGCACCTGCAGCACGCCGTCGTGGACGGCGCGGGCCAGCCGGGCGCGCTCCGCCGCAGCCGCGGCGGCACGCTCGGCCCGATCGCGCTCCACAGCCATCTCCTGCAGCGAGCCGCAGAGGTAGCCCACGATCGGGCCGCCGATGAGCAGCAGGAACACATGTCCGTAGTTGGTCTGGGTGATCTCCGAGCGGGCCGCCAGGTCGACGACCGACAGTCCCACCCCCGCCGCCAGACCTCCGCGCCAACGCCAGTGGACGGCCCAGGCGAAGAGCGCGCCCGCCACCCAGAAGCCCGGCACCGTGGCCCGGAAGCCGTCACCCTTGAGCAGCGGAGAGGCGGCGAGCGCCGCCATCGCGAGCGACAGGTCGACCAGCAGCAGCCAGGGGACGCGGCGCCGCGGCGCGTCGTACGCCCAGATCGCGACGGCCGTCCACACCACCATCGCCGCGACCACCAACGCTCCGGCCACGGGATGCTGGAAGTTTTCGAAGCGCCACAGGTTCAGCCCGACGGCGTTGGCGAGCACGACCACCCGGAGGACGGCAAGGGCCCGGAACATCCGGTCCTCGACCGCCAGGGCCGCGGACTCTCGCCACACGACGGCTCCCTGTGAGCGCTCCCGGATCAGGACGCCTTCTTCTCCGCCGCCGCGTCGGCCTCGCCGCGACGGGCCTGGTCCTTGGCGAGCTCCTTGGCCTTGGTGGCATACATGTCGACGTACTCCTGGCCGGAGAGCCGCATGATCTCGTACATGATCTCGTCGGTGATCGAGCGCAGCACGTAGCGGTCGTTCTCGAGGCCCTCGTAGCGCGAGAAGTCCAGCGGCTTGCCGAAGCGCACGGTGGGCCGGATGATCGCGCCGAACTTCTTGCCCGGAGGGGCGATCACGTCGGTGCCGACCACGGCCACGGGGATGACGGGGACGCCGGTCTCGAGGGCCAGCCGGGCCACCCCGACCTTGCCGCGGTAGAGCCGCCCGTCGTGGGAGCGGGTGCCCTCGGGATAGATGCCGAACAGGTCGCCGTCGGCGAGGACCCGCTTCGCGGCGAGGATGGCACCCTCCGCGGCGCCACCGCCGGACCGGTCGATCGGCACCTGCCCCGAGCCGCCGAAGAACGCCTTCTGCAGGCGCCCCTTGATGCCGGGCGCGGTGAAGTACTCGGCCTTGGCCACGAACGTGACGCGCCGGGTGAGCGTGAGCGGCATGAACAGCCAGTCGGAGTACGACAGGTGGTTGCTGGCCATGATCGCCGCCCCGGCGGGGGGGACGTTCTCCGCGCCCTCGGTCACCGGCCGGAAGATCACCCGCATCAGGGGCCCGAGTGCCACCCACTTCAAGAACCAGTACAGCACCGTCGAACCTCCTCGCCACGAGCGACGAGCGGCCTCAGCGACCACCGTCGTGGGCACTTTAGACCCTCTCCGGCCCGGTGGGGCACAATGCCGCGCATGGCGATCGATCCCCTGGCGCTGCCGTACTCCGCGCCCGCCCGTCCCGAGCTCACCGGAGGCCGCCGCATCGGTGTCCTGCTCAGCCACGGGTTCACCGGCTCACCAGCCTCGATGCGCCCCTGGGGCGAGGCCCTGGCCGCCCGCGGCTATGCCGTCGAGGTGCCCCGTCTGCCCGGGCACGGCACCAGCTGGCAGGAGATGAACCGCACCACCTGGAACGACTGGTACGGCGAGATCTCGCGGGTCTTCGACGCTCTGCTCGCCGCGAACGACGCGGTGGTGGTCGGCGGGCTGTCGATGGGCGGCGCCCTGGTGCTGCGTCTGAGCGCCGACCGCAGCGCCGACGTCGCCGGGGTGATGCTCGTCAACGCCGCCGTCACGAGCACCAACAAGCAGCTGGCCGCTGTGCCGGTCCTCAAGCACGTCCTCGCCTCCATGCCCGGCATCGGCAACGACATCAAGAAGCCGGGCGGCGACGAGCACGGCTACGCCCGGACTCCGCTCAAGGCCCTGCACACGATGATCCGGGCCTGGAAGCCGCTGCAGTCGGACCTGGCGAAGGTGACCGCGCCGATCCTGCTCTTCCGCTCCGTCGAGGACCACGTCGTGGACCCGTCCTCGGCCGGCATGATCGCGGCGAAGGTGTCTTCGCGGGACGTCACCGAGCGGCTGCTGCATGACAGCTTCCACGTCGCCACGCTGGACAACGACGCGCCGGTGATCTTCGAGGAGTCGGCCGCCTTCATCGCACGTGTCACCGGCTGACGACTCCCCCGCCGGCTCCCCCGCCAGCTGGGGCCGGGGGCTGGGGTCGTGGGCGTAAAGTCGACGATGTGAACCGGCAGAGCGAGGATGACGCCTGGCGCGCGATCGTGGAGAACTACGGCGATCGCGCAGAGGTCGACACCTCCCCCACCGCGGAGCCCGATCCCGACGCCGAGGCCGACACCGGCCCCGAGGCGGAGGAAACCCAGGACCTGGTCACGGCCGGCCCGGGAGACTTCCCCGCGGAGAGCGCCGAGACCGACGAGGGTCGCAGTCGCCGCGACATGCTGGAGAGCGGGTACGCCGACGACGACTCCTTCGTGCCGCCCCCGCCGCCACCTCTCCCGCACGTGCCGCTCCCCCGACTCGTGTCGTGGGTGGGCCTGCTGGGGAGCCCTGCCCTGCTCCTCGTCTGTCTGATCGCCGGCATCTCCCTGCCCCAGTGGCTGGCCTACCTGCTGGTCGTGGGGTTCGTCGGCGGGTTCGCCTATCTCGTCGTGCACATGCCCCGGCAGCGCCAGGATCCCTGGGACGACGGCGCGGTCCTCTGAGTCAGCCCCGGGCCGCAGAGCCGGAGGCGCCCGAGCCCGGGACATCGGGGCTCGCGGCACGGCGGGCGAGGTCGGCGGCGCCGACGAGGCCCGCCTCCGGGCCGAGCCGGGCCGCCTTCACGGTCGGTACGACGCGGTGCCGCTGAGCGACCAGCGACCGGTTGAGGGCCGTGCGCGCGGGAGCCAGCAGCAGATCTCCGGCCGCCGAGACACCGCCGCCGACGACCACGCCGTCGGGATCGATGGCGGCGACCAGGTTGGCGAGCCCCACGCCCAGCCACGTCCCGACCGAGGCGAAGGCCTGCATCGCCATGGCGTCGCCCTGCTCCGCCGCGAGGGTCACCATCGGCCCGGTCAGGCGGGCTGGGTCTCCCTCGCAGCGGGCACTCAGAGCGGTCGGCTCCGTCGCCATCCGAGAGCGCACGAAGCGGACCAGGGCGTTGCCGCTGGCGTACTGCTCCCAGCAGCCACGCCCGCCGCACTCGCACAGCATCCCGTCGGGCACCAGCTGCATGTGGCCGAACTCGCCGGCCATGCCGTTGCGTCCACGGTGCACCCTCCCCCCGAGGACCAGCGCCCCGCCGATTCCGGTGCCGAGCGTCACCAGGACGGTGTCACCGCCCCCGCGGGCGGCGCCGTACGTCCACTCGGCCCAGGCTGCGGCGTTGGCATCGTTGTCCAGCACCACGGGGACCCCCCAGCGCTGCTCCATGCGGGAGCGCACGTCCTCCCCCTGCCAGGGCAGGTGAGGGGCGAAGGCCACCCGCTCGCCGTCGCGGTCGACGAAGCCGGCCGCGGCGATGCCGACGCCCGCCAGAGGGGCGCCGGCCGCCGCCTCGAGCACCGTCTCCACCAGGCTGTCCTCGACGAGCCGGACGTCCACGCGCCGGCCCGGCGTCGACCGCTGGGCCGTGCGCAGCACCTGCCCTGACTCGTCGACGACGCCGGCCAGCACCTTGGTGCCACCGACGTCGACGCCGACCCAGACGGGTGTGGTGGGGGCCGGCCTCACGCGCGACGCGACAGGTCGGCGGCGCCGATCATGCCCGCCGCGTTGCCCAGCGAGGCGCGGCGGATCTGAAGCTCGGGGCGATAGCCGCGACCGGTCAGGTGGGCGGCGAAGGCCTCGCGGGCCGGGCCGAGGAGCAGCTCGCCTGCCTCGGAGACACCGCCGCCGATGACGACCACGGACGGATCGAGCACCGCGGCGAGGGTGGCGATGCCCTCGCCCAGCCAGCGGCCGACCTCGTGCAGCTGCTCGATCGCGAACGGATCTCCCTCGCGAGCCGCCACGGTCACCAGCGGGCCGGAGATCGCCTCGATGCGCCCGTCGGCGCGCTCGAGCAACGGCGCGGCAGCCGGGTCCCCGCGCTCGGCGGCCTCCCGGGCGTTGCGGACCAGCGCGCTACCGCTCGCGTACTGCTCCCAGCACCCGAGGTTGCCGCACCCGCAGGGGCGACCGCCCGGGACCAGGCGAACATGTCCGATCTCGGCTGCCACACCGAACGCGCCACGGACCAGATTGCCGTCGATGACGATGCCACCGCCCACCCCGGTGCCGACGGTCACGAGCATCAGGTCATCGACGTCCGCGGCCGCGCCGAAGGCGAACTCGCCCCATGCCGCCGCATTGGCGTCGTTCTCGACCACGACGGGCAGGTTCAGCCGCTTCTCGAGGTCGACCCGGAGGTTCTCGTCGCGCCAGGCGAGGTTGGGCGCGAACAGCACGGTCGAACGGGCCCGATCGATGAAGCCCGCGGCCCCCACCCCCACCGTCTCGACGGCGTGCTCGCGGCGGAGGTCCCCGACGAGCTCCTCGATGGCCTGCTCGATCGCCTGGGTGTCGGTCGCCGGCGAGACCACGCGGGCCTCGGCCAGCACCGTGCCCTGCTCGTCGACCACTCCACCTGCGATCTTGGTCCCGCCGACGTCGATCCCGCATGCCAGTGCCATCAGTCGCCCGGCCCTTCGTGCTCAGGAGCCCCACCGTCGGGCTCGTCGTTCGTGGCCCCGCGGTCCGCGGGCTGCCCATCCCCTGCCACGTCATCCCCTGCCACGTCGTCCTCGGGCCAGGCGTCCTCGGACCACTCGTCCTCGGGCCAGTCGCTCTCGAGGTCGATGTGCTCGAGGTCGGGATCACGGCGCCCCCCACGCTCGTCGGCGAGGGCGCCCGCCAGGATCCCGGCCGCAGCCTGGGCGAGCGCGGAGGCAGCCACCCCCAGGTGCTGGCGGACCTCCGGGTTGAGCGAGCGCACCGTGTGGATGGTCCGGCAGACCGGGCACCAGGCGCACTCGGGGGCTCCGGTCGCGACGTGGTCGTCGATCTGGCGTGCGGCCGCGGCAGCATGACCCGCCAGATCGCCCACCCCGTGTCCCAGCCCGTGTCCCAGCCCGCTGCCGACCTCGGCGCCGTGCTCCCGGGCCCAGCCGGCGAGCGCACCCATCAGCTTGGCCGCCTCCTCGGCGACCCCACCGATCTGCTCACCCGTCGGGGTGCCCGAGGCGTCCCCCGGCCCGTCTCCGTTGCTCCGGCTCACCGGTCGGTCTCCTCGAAGCGCACCTGCAGCTCGCCGGAGACCACTCGGGCGCCGGCCACCCGCAGCCGCGAGAGACTCGCCGGCAACGAGAGCAGCCGGCGGTAGGACCCCACGGTCACCACCAGCTCGTCGCCGTTGCGAGCGAGGTCGACCTCGGGCCGGGTGACGAAGGGAAGCCGCAGGTGGAGCACCGCTCCGCTCCGGCCACGGGTGATCCGGAACGGTCCCTCACCGGTGGGGGCGGCGAACGGGTCGTCGGTGGCGTAGACCTCGCGGGCCAGGCGGGTCAGCGCGTCGACGCCGACCGGCTCCTCGCCGCGATAGACCGAGCGCCACACCGGCAGCCCGGCGAAGGACTCCTCCACCTGACCCAGCACGGTGTCCTGGGCCTGGACCCAGCCCGCCCGCCAGTCGTCGGCGCCCTCGGAGGGGAAGATCCGGTTGGCGACGACCCCGTCGACGCGGTAGCCGAACAGCGAGAGCGAGGTGAAGGAGCGGCGTGCCTCCGCGAGCACCACGCTCTCCGGGGTGAGCACCAGCCGGACGCTCGCGTCGGGGCCCGACAGCAGCTGATGGACCTCCAGCAGTTCATCGTGGAGGCGCTCGACGGCGTCGAAGACCGTGTCCCCGGGCATCGGGACCCCGGCTGCGCGGTTGAGGACGGGGCGCAGCGCCTTCACGATCCGGCGCTCCATCGGCAGGATCCGCTCCATGTACCACCCGAGCGCCTCGGGCAGGGCCAGCAGCCGCAGCGTCTCCGCGGTCGGCGCGCAGTCGATGACGATCACGTCCCACTGCCCGGAGCGGGCGTGCAGACGGAGCTCGAGCAGCGCCAGCACCTCCTCGGCACCCGGGATGACCGTGAGCTCCTCGGCGGCGACCCGGTCCACCCCGGCCACGTCGAGCACGGTGAGCATGTAGGTCTGGATCTCGGCCCACGACTGCTCGAAGCGCAGCTGGGCGTCGATCTGCTGGACGAAGAGGTTCTCAGCCACCTCGGTGGGCTCGGCACCGATGGGCGTGCCGAACGCGTCGGCGAGCGAGTGGGCCGCGTCTGTGGAGAGCACCAGCGTCCGCCTGCCCTCGGCGGCGGCGAGCGCCGCCGTACCGGAGGCAACCGTCGACTTGCCGACCCCGCCCTTGCCCGTGAAGAGAAGTATGCGCACCCGCGGCACCCGACCCCGGGGGGTCAGCTTCCCTGCTCGACGCGCTTCTTGAGCCCCTTGAGCGCGGTGTCGATGAGGATCTTCTCGCCCTTGCGCTTGAGCATGCCGATCAGCGGGATCGTCACGTCCAGCGAGAGCCGGTAGGTGACCTCGGTCAAGCCGTTGCCGGTGTCACGCAGGATGTAGGCACCGTCGAGGGCCTTGAGCATCTTGCCCTCGACCAGGGTCCAGGTGACCTGACGGTCCCCCTCCCAGACGTAGGAGAGCGTGTACTCGTCCTTGATCGGCGACACGTCCAGGGCGAAGAACACCTGCTCGGCGCGCTCACCCGGCTCGGCCTTGACGACCTCCGCGGTGTGCACGCCCTTCGCCCAGGCCGGGTAGGACTCGAAGTCGGCGATCACCGCCATCACCTCGGCGGGAGCGGCCTCGACGAGGAGTGAGGACGTGGTCTGCTCGGCCATCGTGCGACTCCTGCTGGTCAGCGGCGGCCCGGTCAGCCACCGGAGGTGATCAAGACCTGCGAGCGTACCGGATACCAGCGGTATGGCAGGCAGCGGTAGCCTGCGCGCAGAGACCCGTCGGGCCGACGCGTATGACACTGCCGTCCGCCACTGCGCCCGCGGGCAATACCGGTGACTTCCAGGAGGCAATTCGTGCGTGAGTTCTCCACGCCCCTGAACATCGAGGTCCCCCGCACGGGGAACCTCACCGACGACGTCGTGACGAACGCTCGCGAGGCCGCGGACTCGGTGGTGTTCAGCCGCAACACCGGCCAGGGGTGGGAGGACGTCACCGCCGCTGCGTTCCTCGCCGAGGTCACGGCGGTGGCCAAGGGCCTGATCGCCGCCGGCATCGAGATCGGCGACCGGGTCGCCCTCCTCTCCAAGACCCGCTACGAGTGGACCCTCCTCGACTACGCCATCTGGTTCGCCGGCGCGGTCTCCGTGCCGATCTACGAGACGTCGTCCGCGGAGCAGATCTCCTGGATCCTCACCGACTCGGGCGCGCGGGGCATCGTCGCGGAGAGCGCCGACCACGTGGCCCGGATCTCGCAGGTGCGCGGCGGGCTCGAGGAGCTCAACCACCTGTGGTGCTTCGACGACAACGCGGTCGAGGTGCTCACCAGCCTCGGCGCCGACATCGAGGACGCAGAGGTCGAGAGGCGGCGCAGCCACGCGACCCCCCTCGATCTGGCCACGCTGATCTACACCTCGGGCACGACCGGCCGCCCCAAGGGCTGCATGCTCACCCACGGCAACTTCATGTTCGAGCTGGGCGTCGCGGTGGACGTGCTCGACGAGGTCTTCGAGGAGGGCGCCTCCACGCTGCTCTTCCTGCCCCTCGCCCACGTGTTCGCCCGGATCATCCAGATCGGCTGCGTCAAGGCACGCGTGAAGATGGGCCACAGCGCGGACATCAAGAACCTCGTCGACGACCTCGGTGTCTTCCGGCCGACGTTCATCCTCGCCGTGCCACGCGTCTTCGAGAAGGTCTTCAACTCGGCCTCCCAGAAGGCTGCGGCCGACGGCAAGGGCCGGATCTTCGACATCGCCGCCGCCACCGCCATCGCCTACTCGCGCGCCCTGGACCGCAAGCGCGGGCCCTCCCCTCTGCTGCGCCTGCGGCACGCGCTGTTCAGCAAGCTGGTCTACGCCAAGCTGCGCACCGCGCTCGGCGGCCGCTGCACGTACGCCGTCTCCGGCGGCGCCCCGCTCGGCGAGCGGCTGGGCCACTTCTACCGCGGCATCGGCCTCATCATCTGCGAGGGCTACGGACTCACGGAGACCACGGCCGCGCTGGCGGTCAACCTGCCCGGCCAGCAGAAGATCGGCACGGTCGGACGCCCCTTCCCGGGCACGGCGGTGCGGGTCGCCGAGGACGGCGAGCTCCTGTTCAAGGGCGGGCAGGTGATGGCCGGCTACTGGCGCAACGAGGAGGCGACCGCCGAGGCCCTGGGCCGCGACGGCTGGTTCCACACCGGCGACGTCGGCGAGGTCGACGACGAGGGCTTCATCCGCATCACCGGACGCAAGAAGGAGATCCTGGTGACCGCCGGGGGGAAGAACGTCGCACCCGCCGTGCTCGAGGACCGGATGCGCTCGCACCACCTCATCGACCAGGTCATGGTCGTGGGTGACGGGCAGCCCTTCATCGGCGCACTGATCACGATCGACGCGGACGTGTTCCCCATGTGGGCCGAGCACCACGGCAAGAGCGGGAGCATCGCGGACAACGTCGACGACCCCGACCTGCGGGCCGCGATCCAGAGCTCCGTCGACGACGCCAACAAGGCGGTCTCCAAGGCCGAGGCCATCCGCAAGTTCCGCATCGTCGCCGACGACTGGACCGAGGAGGGCGGGCAGCTGACCGCCAGCATGAAGCTCAAGCGCAACGTCGTGATGCGCGAGTTCCGCGACGAGGTGGCGGCCCTCTACCTCCCCTGACGCCACCCGTCACAAGATTCGTGTGACCCGGCAGAAACTGACGCGACGCGAGCAGCTTCTGCCGGGTCACCGTGCATTTCTGCCGGGTCGCCGTGATTTTCTGCCGGGTCGGGGTGCGGTCTAGTCCATTCGGACACAATCTTGTGACCTAAGGCCCTGTCCTGCCCGAGTCAGCCCCTGTATTGGTCAAATTTTGTAGTGTCCTGAGCCACACGACCGGGGGCTCAGGAAAGGCGCCGCGAAGAACATGGATCGACGCAAGCTGCTGCTGCTCGTCGCAGCGATGGTCGCTCTGGCCGGCACCACGCTGGTCGTCCTCTATGCCAAGGGAGCCGACGCGCGGGCCGCCGAGCGCTTCGACACCCTGGAGGTGCTGCGGGCCGTCGCCCCGATCGCTGTCGGCGAGAGCATCGAGGTGGCTGCCGAGAGCGGCAAGGTCGAGCTCCAGCCCGTGCCCGAGGGGCAGGTCCTCGACGGAGCCCAGGTCGACACCGATGCGCTGAGCGGCAAGGTGGCGCTCACGACCATCTATCCAGGCGAGCAGATCGTCGCCGCCCGCTTCGGAGGCGCCGCCGAGGCCGCGACCCCCGACCTGCCGATCCCCGACGGCATGCTGGCCGTCTCCGTCGACCTCACCGACCCGGCCCGGGTGGCGGGCTTCGTCGCCCCTGGCTCCGAGGTCGCGATCTTCCTCAACGGCACCGACCCCCGCACGCAGGCGCCGTACACGCGCCTGCTGCTCGAGCGGGTGCAGGTGCTCGGGGTGGGCTCGACGACCCCGGTCTCGACCACGACCACCAGCACCGACGGGCAGCAGACCACCGAGCAGCTGCCCCGGACCCTGCTGACGCTGGCCGTCGACAAGGCCCAGGTCCAGCGCGTGCTCTATGCCTCCGGCAACGGCGAGCTCGCTCTCGGGCTGCTGACCACCGAGAGCGACCTGCCCCGCGACCAGGGCGTCACGGCCGACAACCTGTTCACCGGCAAGTCGTCGCGCTGAGATGCCCGTCGTCCTCGAACGCGACCCGTCGGTCGTCGCATCGCTCCTCGCCGCCCTGCCCCCTGGCGGGCACGTGGTCGACAGCGAGACGCGGCTGAGCAGCTGGCTCGAGCACCGGGTCGAGGAGTACGTCGTCGTGCTCGGCCCCTCCCTGGACCTCGACGCGGCGCTGGGCGTCTGCGAGAGCCTGCGCTTCACCCGACCCACGACCAGCATCGTGCTGGTGCGCGACGAGGTGGACGCAGCCACGCTGACCAGCGCGATGCAGGCGGGCGCGCGCGATGTCGTCCCCGCCGCCGACGTGACCGCCCTCGGCGCGGCCGTCGAGCGCGCCTACCAGCTGTGGGTGGCGCTGCGGGGCCCCTCCGGAGCGTCCCACCGGGGTCGGGTGATCTCGGTCTTCTCCCCCAAGGGAGGGGTGGGCAAGACCACGATGGCCGTCAACCTGGCCCTGGCGCTGGGCGACGGCGGGGCGCGGCAGGTCTGCCTGGTGGATCTCGACCTGGCCTTCGGTGACGTCGCGATCACCCTGCAGCTGTTCCCGTCGCACTCCATCGAGCACGCGATCGGCGGCGAGGACGCGCTGGACTTCTCGCTCGTCGAGTCCCTGCTCACCCGCCACGAGGAGTCGCTGATGGTCCTGGCGGCCCCCAGCCTCCCGGATGCGCGCGAGCGGGTCACGCCCATGCTGGTCCTGCGTCTCCTCCGGACCCTGCGGGAGAAGTTCGACTTCGTCGTCGTCGACACGGCCCCCTCCTTCGACGAGCAGACGCTGACGGCCCTCGACGAGACCGACGAGTGCGTCATCGTGGCGACCCTCGACGTCCCCACGCTGAAGAACGTCAAGGTGGCACTGGAGACGCTCGACATGCTCGATGTCGCGCCCGGGCACCGCCACCTGCTGCTCAACCGGGCCGACGACGCGGTGGGCATCGGCGCCGAGAAGGTCGAGTCGATCCTCGCGATGCCCGTGGTCACCCAGGTCGCGACCTCCCTGGAGATCGCCGCCGCCACCAACACGGGACGGCCCATCGTGCTCTCCCATCCCGACCACCCGTCCAGCGTGGCGGTGCGAGCGCTCGCGTCGCGGCTGCGCGGCGAGCCCGACGCACCGACCGCCGCCCCCTCCACAGCCCCGTCCATGGTCGGCGGCACCGCGCCCGCCTCGCAGGGTCGTGGCGCGCGGCGCTTCAGGATCCGGAGGTAGCGATGAGCACCCTGGCCGAACGACTCGCCGCCGCAGCCGAGCGGCGCCTCGCCGAGGGCGAGCACAGCTCCCCACCCGATGCGGAGAGCGCGCCTGCGCTCACGGACGGGGCCGCCTCGTCCCAGTCCGGCGCATCCGCGTCCGGCGCGCCGGGCTCCGGCGCGTCAGAGCCCGACGGCCCCCAGACCGGCGGCCCCCAGACCGGCGGCCCCGAGACCGGAGCCGTCGCGGCCGGCCGCTCCGTGCGGGCTGCGCTCTTCGGTCCGCCCGAGCCCTCGACGCTGACCGGCCGACGGGCCCGGACGAGCCCCCACCACGACCGGATCGAGGAGATCCGCGGCAACGTGCACGCGGAGCTGCTGCTGCAGCTGGGGCCTCAGCTCTACGACGTGCGGGTGGACCCGGCCGAGCTGGAGACCCGGGTCCGCTCGGTCCTCCAGGCCGTCCTCGCGTCGCAGGATCGGCCGCTGAGCGGCGCTGACCGCCAGCGCGTCACCCAGGACATCACCGACGACATCCTCGGGTTCGGCCCGATCGAACCCTTCCTGCGCGACCCCGAGGTCTCGGAGGTGATGGTCAACGGGTCGCAGAGCATCTGGCTGGAGAAGTCCGGCAGACTCGTCCCCACCGAGGCCCGCTTCGTCGACGAGGCGCATCTGCGTCGCACGATCGACAAGATCGTGTCCCGCATCGGGCGCCGCGTCGACGAGGCCAGCCCCATGGTCGACGCCCGCCTGCCCGACGGGAGCCGGGTCAACGCGGTGATCCCGCCGCTGGCGCTGGACGGATCGTCCCTGACCATCCGCAAGTTCGCCGCCGACCCGTTCACCGCCGAGGACCTGGTCCGGTTCGGCACGCTCGACGAGCGGACGCTCGAGTTCCTGTCCGCCTGCGTCCGGGGTCGGCTCAACCTCGTGGTCTCGGGCAGCACCGGCTCGGGCAAGACCACCACGCTCAACGTGCTGTCGTCGTTCATCCCCGACGACGAGCGGATCGTCACCATCGAGGACGCCGCCGAGCTCCAGCTGCACCAGGCCCACGTCGTACGCCTCGAGTCGCGGCCCGCCAACGTCGAGGGCCGCGGGGCGGTCGAGATCCGCGACCTCGTCCGCAACAGTCTGCGGATGCGCCCCGACCGCATCATCGTCGGCGAGGTCCGCGACGCCTCCGCGCTCGACATGCTGCAGGCGATGAACACCGGCCACGACGGCTCCATCTGCACCGTCCACTCCAACAGCCCGCGCGACACGCTCGCCCGCATCGAGACCATGGTGCTGATGGCCGGCATGGACCTCCCGGTGCGCGCCATCCGCGAGCAGGTCGCCTCGGCGGTGGACCTGATCGTGCACCAGACCCGCTTCAAGGACGGCTCGCGCCACATCACCCACATCACCGAGGTGGAGCGGATGGAGGGCGACGTCATCACCCTGCAGGACCTGTTCGTCTTCGACCACTCCGCCGGCTTCGACGCCGAGGGGAGGACCAAGGGGCGGCTGCGCGCCACGGGTCTGCGCCCGCAGCTCCTGGACAGGCTGGGCCAGGCCAACGTCACGGTCGACCCGCTGCTGTTCGCCACGAGGGCACGCTGATGCCGGGGCTGGGCACCGCCGGGGTGCCGGAGTGGCTGCTGTACGTCGGTGTGGCCGCGCTCGGCGGCGGGCTGCTGGTCGTGCTGTTCCTGCTCGTGCTGATGCTGGCGCCGGCCGCCACGGTGGCCGACCGGGTGACCGCCTACACCGACGCCACCACGCGCATCCGGGACTCGCACGCCGGCCGGGAGCCGGCCCTCGCCCAGGCCACGGACGCGACCGCGCAGGTGCTGCGTCGCAGCCGGTCCCTCGAGGCGCTCATCACCAGCCGGCTCGAGCGTGCGGGCAGCGAGCTGAAGCCGGCGGAGTGGGTGCTCGTGCACGGCGCCTCACTGGTGGGCGCCGCCGTGGTCGGGCTGCTGCTCGGCGCCGGCAGCCCCCTGGTCGTGGTGGTGGCGGTTCTGCTCGGAGCGACCGCGCCGTGGCTGTGGCTGGGGGTCCGCGCCACCCAGCGGCTGCGGGCCTTCAACGCCGCCCTCCCCGACACCCTGCAGCTCATCTCCGGGTCCCTGTCCGCGGGCCTGTCGCTGGCGCAGTCGCTCGACACGGTCGTGCGTGAGGGCAGCGAACCGGTCGCCGGCGAGTTTCGGCGCGTGCTGGTCGAGACCCGCCTCGGCGTCCCCCTCGAGGACGCCCTGGAGGGCGTCACGGATCGCTTCGAGAGCTTGGACTTCGCGTGGGTGGTGATGGCCATCCGCATCCAGCGTCAGGTCGGCGGCAATCTGGCCGAGCTGCTCGACACCGTGGCGGCGACGATGCGCGAGCGTGAGTACCTGCGACGTCAGGTGTCCACACTGTCGGCCGAGGGGCGCATCTCGGCCTGGATCCTCGGCGGGCTTCCCCCGGTGTTCCTGCTCTACCTGGCCGTGACCAACGCCGACTACGTCCGCCCCCTGTGGACGACGGGGATGGGCGTCGTGATGTTGCTGGGGGCCGCGCTGTGGCTCGCCATCGGAGCGTTCGTGATGAGCCGCATGGTGAAGGTGGAGGTGTGACCGGATGACGCTCCTGCTGCTCGGGCTGGTCCTCCTCGCGATCGCCCTCACCCTGGCGTGGACGGTCGTCGGCTCCCCCACCGAGTCGGGTGGGGTCACCCGGTCGCTGGCCGTCCTGCGCGCGATGACCACCGCACCCGACGAGCTCACCGCCGACCTCGACCGGTCCTTCTCCGTGCGCGTCCTCCAGCCGCTGCAGGGACGGGCCGTCTCCCTGGGCCGTCGGCTCAGCGGCGCCGACACCGGAGAGCGATGGCGTCACAAGCTCGACCTCGCCGGCAACCCCGCGGGCTGGAGCATCGACCGCATCCTGGCGAGCAAGGTCCTCGGGGCCGTCGCCGGCCTCGTCGTGTCGTTCCTCGCCGCCGTGCTCCTGGGATTGTCGGCGCCCCTCGGCCTGCTCACCGTGCTGGGCGGGACGGCTCTCGGCTTCTTCGCGGTCAACCTGTGGCTCTACCAGCTGGCCTACGACCGGGCCGAGCGGATGCAGCGCGAGCTGCCCGACGCCGTCGATCTGCTGACGATCTGCGTGGAGTCGGGGCTCGGGTTCGACGCTGCCCTGCAACAGGTGGCCCGCCACACCGAGGGCCCGCTCGCGGAGGAGCTGGCCCGCGTGCTGCAGGAGATGCAGCTTGGGCAAGGACGCGCCACAGCCCTGCGCGGCCTCGCGGAGCGCTCCACCGTCGCCGACCTGCGCTCCCTGGTCAGCGCTCTGGTCCAGGCCGAGTCCTTCGGGATCCCGATCGGTCAGGTTCTGCGGGTGCAGACGGGCGAGATGCGGCTCAAGCGACGCCAGCGCGCCGAGGAGAAGGCCCAGAAGGTCCCGGTGAAGATGACCTTCCCGCTGGTCCTCTTCATCCTCCCCACCCTCTTCGTGGCCGTGCTCGGGCCGGCGATCATCTCGTTGGCGGGGCAGTTCGGGTGACTCGCCCCGCCAATCCCAGACCCGCCATTCCCGGACCAGCCAGCCTCGCCGCCGCTGCCCGCGCCTTCTCCCTGCTGCTCCTGGCCACCCCCACCGTGGGCATGTGGGACACCGCCGGCATGGTCGCCCTGATCGGGCTGGGCGCCATCTGGCTGGCCGCCTCCGGACTCGGGGCGACCCGACTGCGCCGGATGCCGGCGCTGGTCGTGGAGGGCTGTCTCGTCGCTGCGGTGTGCGGACTGTTCGCGGACAGCTCCCCGCAGCTGCTCGCAGCCCTGGCCACCACGCCGTTCATCGCCGGCCTCATCCGTGGGGGCCGGGGCCTGGCAGAGGTGCTCCTCGCCGAGGTCGTCCTCGTCGTCTGCACTGTGTGGCAGTCGATGGGCCAGTCCGCGGGGCTCCCCACCGCCGGCCAGGTCGGGCAGCTCACCACCTGGCTCGGGGTCAGTCTCGGGGTGGGGCTGGTCGCCGTCTTCATCCGGTCGACCCGCGCCCGAGGCTCGGACGCACTCGACGGCTACCGCAACGCCCGGGCGCTGGTCCTCGAGCTGCTGGAGCTCTCCGGAGACCTGGGCCCGGGTCTCGACCCGCTGTCCTTCGGCAACCAGATCCTCTCCGCGATCCACGACGAGCTGCCGGTCACGTCCCTGACGCTGCAGGTCCCCCGCGAGGACGGTCTTACACCGCTCACGCTCCCCCACCCGTGCTCGCCCGCGGCCGCCGAGTCACCTGCCGCGGTCGCGCTCGCCACAGCCGCCCTCGTCGAGCAGGTGCCGCGGACGTGCGGCCGCGACTTCGCGCTCCCCCTCGTGGTCGACGATCGGGCCGTGGCGGTGGTGACCGGCTCGCTCGCCGCCCGGTCCGACCCCGAACGGCTCGGCGTCGAGCGCGCCCTGCGCAGCCTCTCCCACAGCCTGACACCGCTCGTGCTCCAGCTGGACACCGCGCTCCTCTTCGTCGCCATCCGTGGGGCCGGCAGTGCCGGGGAGCGCCGCCGTCTCGCCCGGGAGATGCACGACGGGGTCGCCCAGGACGTCGCGTCGATGGGCTACCTCGTCGACGGGCTCCTCGAGCGGCCTCACTCGACCGAGCAGGCCGACCAGCTCCGGCTGCTGCGGCGCACGATCTCCGCGGTGGTGGAGGAGGTACGTCGGACCGTGCTGGCTCTGCGCACCGAGACCGCCGAGCGCGAGAGCCTCGGCGAGGCGATCGCCGCCCTCGCCCGCCACCTCGGCGACGTGTCCTCGATCCCGGTGCGCGTCAGCGTCGACGAGGGCGTGACCCGGCTGCGCCCCGAGGTGGAGACGGAGCTGCTGCGCATCACGCAGGAGGCGATGACCAACGCCGTACGCCATGCCGGTGCCAGCACCGTCGAGGTGGCCTGTCACGTGGACCCGCCCCGCGCCGCGATCGTGGTCACCGACGACGGCAACGGGATGGGTCCGCCGCGTCCGGACTCCCACGGGCTGCGGATCATGCACGAGCGCGCCCGGCTGATCGGAGCGCGCCTCGACATCCGCGACCGCGAGACGGGTGGCGTCGTGCTCACCGTCGAGGTCCCCCACCAGGTGGCGGTCTCATGAAGGTGCTGCTCGTCGACGACCACGAGCTGATCCGGCACGGCCTGACGATGGCGTTCGCGCGCGAGCCCGACATGAGCGTCGTGGCGCAGGCGGCGAGCGTGGCCGACAGCCTGGTCGCCTTCCGCGAGCACGCCCCGGACGTGGTCGTGACCGATCTCCAGCTCCCGGACGGGACCGGCCTCGACATCGTCCGCGCCATCCGCCAGGAGAGCCCCTCGACGGGCCTGGTGATCTTGACCATGCACGCGGGGGACGACCAGGTCTTCGCGGCGATGCAGGCGGGAGCGTCCGGCTTCGTCGGCAAGGACGCGCCGTCCGGCGATGTCGTCGCCGCGGCACGGCACGCGGCTGCGGCGCCCCAGTCGTTCGTGAGCAGCGGCCTCGCTGCCGCCATGGTGCGGCGGATCTCCGGGGAGTCGACCCGGCTCTCCTCCCGGGAGCACGACGTCCTCGTGCTGCTGGCCGACGGGCTGGGGGCCGCCGCGATCGGCCGACGGCTCCACATGAGCGAGTCGACGGCCAAGTCGCACATCGCCCGGATCTATCAGAAGCTCGGCGCCACGAACCGTGCGCAGGCGCTGGTCACCGCGATGCGGGTGGGGTTGCTCTCGACGGTCGCTTCTACTCCGTCTAGGCACTGATGTCCATAGCCCACCCGGGCCATCCGACACTGACCAAAGTCCTGATTCGGCCGGGACCATCGGCACGCCAGACTCCTTCCGTCGCGCGACTCGGGGATCGCGACGTCCGACATGTGGGGACTCAAGGGGAGGCAGATCCGATGGTTGAGCTGTTGAAGATTCTGGTGGACGCGCGCAAGGCGCGGATGGACGAGCGCGGGGCGTCGGCGGTGGAGTACGGACTGCTGGTGGCGGCGATCGCCGCGGCCGTGGTAATCGCGGTGTTCTTCATGGGCAATGCGATCAAAGACCTGTTCTCGGACACGTGCGCTGAGGTTGCCTCAGGGGCAAACTGCACCACCCCTCCGACGCCCTAGCGCTCGGCCAGCGCCATCCGCTCCAGCACCAGCGGATGGCTGCCGAACCAGAAGTGCGACCACCGCGGCGGCGTGGGGTCGGCCAACGACCTCAGCGAGAGCTGGCGCTGCATCGCGACGAAGCTGTCGGGGTCGCCGGTGGCCTCCAGCGCCACGACGTCGGCGCGGGTCTCGATCTGGCGGCTGATGCCGTTCTCCACCGGGCTGGCCAGCAGCGTGCCGACGGCGACCAGCGCCAGCACGAGCGGAACGACGGCAGGGTCGGCGAGCCGACTGCGGGGCGGGGCCTCAGGCTCCGCCCCGTCGCGGGCGCCGGGGGCGCGTCCCAGCAGTGCTCCGAGCAGCCCGACGGCGAACAGCACACCGACGACGCCCAGCCCCGTGCCGACCAGGACGTCGTGCTGCTCGGCGTGGGCCAGCTCGTGAGCGACGACCGAGAGCACCTCGGTCTGCGGGACGTCCTCGACGAGGTTGTCGTAGAGGACGACGCGTCGGGTGCTGCCCAGCCCGGAGATATAGGCGTTCAGCGTCGTCGTCCGACGTGAGGCGTCGGCGACGAGCACGTCGTCGACGTCGACGCCCTCACGCTCGGCCACCTCGAGGACAGCGGCGCGCAGCTGGCCCTCAGGCAGGGAGTCGAAGTCGTGGAAGAGCGGCTCCACCAGGACCGGGTAGACGAAGGAGCCGACCAGCACCAGGGCACCGAGCACCGTCCCCGCGACGGCCGGCCAGGCCCGCCGCCATCGACGGGCGCTCCCGACCAGCACCAGCAGCACGACCGAGCTGACGACGACGCTCACCAGCAGGTTGCGGACCTCATCGGCGAGGTAGGTGCCCCACGTCTGCGCGGACAGCCCGTAGTCGCGCCGCAGGTCGAGCAGGGCGAGCCCGAGGGGCAGGGTCAGCAGCCGACCGACCAGCAGCACCGCCGTGACCCCCAGCACCACCCGCAGCCACCACGGGCCAGGGATGCGCCGCATCAGCGCCTGCCCCGCGCGGGAGAAGCCCAGCACGACCGAGATCATGAGCGACAGCGCCAGCGAGGACCAACTCCACACCCGGGCCCAGCGCGAGTACTCCTCCGCGCGGGCGATCTGGTCGGAGGTGAAGACCTCCTCGGGACGCAGCGCCGCGACGGAACCGCCCGGCACGGGCTGCCACGGGACCAGCCACACGGCGAGCAGCACGAAGACGGCCCCGCCAACCAGCAGCGTGCCCACGCCCACGCCGCGCTCGCTGCGCATCATCGGGCGAGCTCCTCGAGCCGTGCCTGCCAGCGAGCGGTGAGATCGGCCAGGCTCATCGCCGTCTCCTCCTCCAGGACCCGCACCAGCGGCTCACCCGCGGAGACCCGCTCGTAGAGCCGGAGCAGAGCAGCCTCTCCGGCGGCGTCGGCGACGACCCCGCAGGCGAGCCAGGCGCTCTCGTAGGCCGCCCCGAGGTGCGTGGCGGCGGTGTCGAACTCCTCGACCCCGGGCAGCGCGGACGGCGTCCCGTCGCGGCGTACCTGCTCGACGATCTGGGCCGCCGTCGTCGACAGCGGCAGGTCCACGTCACGCAGCGCGACGTGGTCGGCGAAGCCCTCGAGCAGCCACAGCGGCAGGGACCCGCTCGTCGCCGCACCGGTGGCGACGTGGGCGGCCTCGTGGCTCATCACCACCTGGGCACCGCTCCCCCGCAGACGTGCGTAGACCTCGGGGTTGACGAAGACGTGCGTCGGCGCTGCCGGGCTGAGCGAGCCGTCCACTGTGGTCGTGACCGCGGCGACCGCGTCGTAGGCCCCCTCGGGGGCGCCGACCGCCCGATGCAGCGCGGCCGCGGAGGCGGGCACCTCGACCACCAGCCGGGGGCGCCAGTCGGTGAGCACCCGCCGGACCACGGGCACGGCGCGCGAGGCTCGCCGTGCGTAGGCGTCGGCCACCGTCGCCTCGCCCGCGACCAGCACCAGCGTGGTCGGCGTACGACGCACCTCCAGGTCCGCGGTCAGCCACAGCGGGGCGCGCCCCTCGTCGCCGCCGACGCCGGTGATGTAGGCACCCTCCCCGCCCGACTCTCCGCCCGCGTCTCCTGCGGCCCGGAAGCTGACGACGATCTCGGTGCGGGCGGGGGTCGTGTCGAAGCCCGCGAAGCGCCAGGTCGCCGACACGGCCGCCGACCAGGCGCCGTCGGCGGACGCTGCCCCGGTCTCGTCGACGTAGCGCAGCGCGAGGTCGGCCACGTCGAGCTCCGTCGCGTTCGTGGCCACCGCCGCCAGCAGGTCGGCGGCGGCCGTGTCGCCGGGAGGAGCCAGCGCTGCCGCGGCCTCATCGTCGCCGTCGCTCACCGCCTGCACCAGGTCAGCGAGGGCCGCAGCGGCGGCGCCGGCGCTGACCACGGGCGCCCGCGCCTCGCGCGGATCGGCGACATAGGGGTCGTCGCCCAGCATGACAACCAGCAGGACCACCAGCGCGATCACCAGCACGACGGACAGCGAAAGGCCGGCCGCCCACCGCAGTGGACGACCGGCCTTCGAGGAGCGGGACTCAGCCAGGGCGGACCGCGCCGGAGTAGGGCATCGAGAAGACACCCGAGACCGCCACACCCGTGCTGGGGTTCGCGGCGTGCACGATCTGGCCGTTGCCGATGTACAGGCCGACGTGGCTGATGGGGCTGTAGTAGAACACCAGGTCGCCGGGCTGCAACGCGTCCGAGGAGACCCGCGTGCCCGAGGCGGACTGCGCGCTCGACGAGTGCGGGAGGCCGACACCGGCCTGGGCCCAGGCCATCATCGTCAGGCCGGAGCAGTCGAAGGCGCTCGGACCGGCGGCGCCGTAGACGTAGGAGTCGCCCACCTGGGCCATGGCGTACTGGATCGCGGCACCCGCGCGTCCGGAGGCCGGAACGTCGACGGGGAGACGGGTCTCGCTGCGCGAGGAGGCGGTCATCCGCTCACGCTCGTCGGCCTCGAGCTCGTCGAGGAGCTCCTCGGCCGCCTCGAGCTTGGTGTCGATCGTCGTCTTCTCCTTGCCGAGGCGCTTCTTGGCCGCGGCGATGTCGGCGGCGCGCTCCTCGGTCGCCTCGCGGCGGATGTCGAGGGCCTCGAGCTCGGTGGAGTAGTCGTCGAAGAGGCTCGTCTGCATGTCGTTGAACGTCGACATCGTCGAGAGCTGGGCGAGGAACGACTTGGGGTCGTCGGAGACGACGACCTCGCCCACGGTGGAGATGGCCTCGCCCTGGTACTGCCGGACGACGGAGTCCTCGACCTGGCTGCGCACGCCCTCGAGGGTCGTGGACTGGCGCTTCTCGTCGGCCTCGAGCGAGTCGAGGTCCTTGGTCAGCTCCGCGAGCTCGATCTTGGCGTCGTTGTAGCGCTCCGAGGCCTGCTCGGCCTCGTGGTAGAGCTTGTCGACGCGCTCCTTGACGGTCGCGAGGTCGGGCTCCGCGTAGGACGGGCTGGCAGGGACCAGCCCGACGGCGATGAGGGCGGTGATGCCCGTGAGGGCACTGATGAGTCGCTTCCGGCCGTGCAGCACGAGCGGGCGGTCTCCCTTGCGTGTCGTACGCCTACCGGGTGAGCTGACGGGTTCGGGCACGACTGCCCTACCGCCGCTCCACGTGCACGTGCGCACGCCTTGCGACGGATTCACCCCAGGGGGAAGTGGTTCCCCGGCTCCGGGGCCCGTCAGCACTGGGCTGGGAGCTCCGGACTCGGCGCGGTGCCCGCGCAGATCGGTCTGATCTGCTTCCACGGACACCAAGTGCTCACGTTAGTGCGCGGCCGCAGTGGCGGCAAACCTTCCTGCACAACTCACACGTGTTTCTTGCCACGGCGCGCTGGCTGTCTCGACCGGTGGTCAGGCGGACTCGATCTGGGGCCCGGCCGAGGGGCGCACCATCCGCAGCGGGGGCACCAGTCCCCCCTGCGCCAGGATGCCCAGGGCACGCTGCTCGTCGTCGTCGAACTCCAGCTCCGGCGGCGGCCCCAGCAGCACCGTCACCACGCAGTCGTGGCAGTGCAGTCCGCGCACCTGGCAGTCATCGCAGTCGATTCGTGTCGTCATGTGCGGCACGCTCGCAGGCGCCACCGACATTCCGGTCCGACGGCGCCTCGCGTCGGCGTGTCGCGGCCTAGAGCTGGCGGGTCAGCAGCTCCACGAGGACCTCGGAGGAGACCGCGCGGGCACCGCCGCGTGTCGCGTCGCGGGCCACCTCGCGGTCGCTCGACACGACCACCACCACCCGTCCGCCGGGCTCGACCGCCACGAGATCGCGGATGACGTCGTCGGCGATCACCCCGACCGGACTGAAGAGCACCTTCACCCCGCGTGGAGCGGTCGCGGGGGGCCGACTGGTCGACGAGGCCGCGTCGAAGACCACGGTCGTCTCGGCGCCGCCGCGCGCGACGACAGGGGCGAGCGCCTTGAGCAGGCGGGCCCGCTGCGCATCCAGCGACGAGCCGGGCCAGGCGGTCTTGCTGACGTTGTAGCCGTCCACGATGAGGCGCGCGCGCGGCATCGCGAGCAGCTGCTCGAGCACCGCCGGTGTCGGCGCGGGTGCCACCGGCAGGGCCGCCGGGGAGCGGTCCCCGTCCGCCTCGAGCTCCGCCTCGAGGCGCTCGGCCGGCGACCCGGAGACGGTCGGGAGCCCGAGCTCACGGCGCAGCCCGTGCGCCGACTCGAGCAGGGTGTCGAGCAGCACCCGGGCTCGCAGGGTCGCCCCCTCCTGCTCGTCGCGACTGGCGCGCCGGGCCGCGGCCAGCGCTCCCTCGAGCTCCTCGATGCGTCGACGCAGCCGTCGGTTCTCCGCATCGGCCGCCGAGACGACCGAGTCCACCCGGGCGGAGGCACCCGCGACCTCCGTGCTGGCCGCGGCCGCCTTCTCGCGCGCCGTACGCTCCGCCGCCCGGGACTCACCGAGCTTGCGTCGCAGCGCCGCGTTCTCCGCCTTGAGCTCCTCGACCACCTGCCGGTGAGCGGCGCGGAGCTCCCTGGCGGTCGCCTCGGCGCCCTCGAGCTTGCGCCGCAGCAGCTCCAGGTCGACCGACTCACGATCCTCGGCCGCCGCCTCGGCGCGCCGGCCCAGGCGCTCCACGAGCACGCCGACCCGGTCCTGCCAGCCCTCCGGGCGCAGCAGCCAGGTGAGGGCGCCGACCTCGACCTCGTCGGGCCCGTCCCCCTCCAACACCTCCGTCGCGTGCGGAGAGGAGGCGGCGACCTGGGTGGCCACCAGCGCCCGGAACCCGTCGTCGGAGGTCAGCGCCCTCTCGATCGCAGCTCCCCCCAGCCGGGCCCGGCGCTGGGGCGTGAACGCGGCGACCTTGCGCAGCGCGGGCGGGAGCGGGGTGACGTCGGGCAGCACCTGTGCCGCGAGCGCGAGCACGCGAGCCCGCAGGACGACCGGGAGGTGCCGGGGGTCCGGCGAGGGGGGTGTGGGGGCGACGACCGCGCTCATGGCAGCCCCCCTCAGTCCGTCACGGCGTCGTCGGCGACGGTCTCGTGGCGACCGACGACCTCGATCTGGTCGCCGCGACCGCACCAGCGGCAGGTGACGACCTCGAGGCGCTCCTCGCGCAGCACCGTGTCCTCGACCCGGTAGTCCCCGGCCAGGTCGAAGTGCCAGAACTCGGTGGTACGACGCGTCCGGGCGACGTCGAAGCGGGTCAGGTTGCCGCAGCCGCCGCAGCGCCAGCGGCGGGCGGCGTCGGGGCTGGTGGGCACGGCGGCTCCTCCTCGGCTGCTGGGGCGGGCCTGGCCCTGGACCACGGGTTCTCGGGCCGGCTCGTCACGATGAACAGATCACAACCACCCTATGCGCGCGTCCTCAGCCGCATTGTCGGTGGCCGCATCTAGCGTCACGAGCATGAGCAGTGCCGTTCAGAGTGCGACCACCCGCTGGGAGTCGCAACGCAGTTTCGACGAGCTGGGCCGTCCCCTGCGCGACCTCACCTTCTGCGTCGTCGACCTGGAGACCACCGGAGGATCGGCCGCGGGAGGGTCGATGATCACCGAGATCGGGGCCGTCAAGGTCCGCGGTGGGGAGGTCCTCGGCGAGTTCCAGACCCTGGTCAACCCGCACACCGCCATCCCGCCGTTCATCGCGGTGCTGACCGGCATCAGCAACTCGATGGTCGCGGACGCGCCGCCGATCGAGTCCGCGCTGCCCGCGTTCTTGGAGTTCGCCGCCGGCTGCGTGCTGGTGGCCCACAACGCGCCGTTCGACGTGGGGTTCCTCAAGCACTTCGCGGCCGAGCAGGGGCGCCCCTGGCCGACGTTCGAGGTGCTCGACACGGCCCGGCTGGCCCGCCGGGTGATCACCCGCGACGACGCGCCCAACTGCAAGCTCTCCTCGCTGGCGGTGCTCTTCGGCGCCTCGACGACCCCCAACCACCGCGCGCTCTCGGACGCCCGGGCCACCGTCGACGTGCTGCACGGCCTGATGGAGCGCCTCGGCAGTCTCGGGGTGCACACCCTCGAGGAGCTGCAGACGTTCTCCTCGCGGGTCAGCACCTCGCAGCGCAAGAAGCGCCACCTGGCCGAGGCCCTCCCCCACGCCCCCGGCGTCTACCTCTTCCGCGACGAGCAGGAGCGGGTCCTCTACGTCGGCACCTCACGCGACCTGCGCACCCGGGTGCGGTCCTACTTCACCGCCTCGGAGACGCGCTCGCGGATGGGCGAGATGGTCAACCTCGCCGCCACGGTGACCGGCATCGAGTGCGCCACGCCGTTGGAGGCCGAGGTCCGTGAGCTGAGGCTGATCGCCGAGCACAAGCCCCGCTACAACCGCCGCTCGCGCTTCCCGGAGAAGGTCCACTTCCTCAAGCTCACCCGCGAGACCTGGCCCCGGCTGTCGCTGGTGCGCCGGGTGCTCGACGACGACGCCGACTACCTGGGGCCGTTCTCCTCCCGCAAGACGGCCGAGAAGTGTCTGGCTGCCCTGCACGACACGTTCCCCGTGCGCCAGTGCGGCGGCCGCCTGCCGCGGCTGCCGTCGCGCTCGGCCTGCGTGCTGGCCGAGATGGACAAGTGTCTGGCTCCGTGTGACGGCAGCGTCGACGAGGACGGCTACGGCGCGGTCGTGCGCCGGCTGCGCGACACCCTGCTGCGCAGGCCCGACGAGGTGGTCGAGGCGATCAACGAGCGGATGACCGCCCTCGCCCTCGACGAGCGGTTCGAGGAGGCCGGCAGCCATCGCGACCGGCTCGCCGCCTTCATCCGCGCGGCTTCGCGGACCCAGCGACTCACCGCGCTCACCCGCTGCCCCGAGGTGGTGGCGGCCCGCCGCGAGGACGACGGGCGGTGGGCGGTGCACGTCGTACGCCACGGCCGGCTGGCCGCCGCGGGCGTGATCCCACCGGGCGCCGATGCGCAC
>NZ_BAAHCI010000011.1:54612-372823 GCF_054775955.1 Nocardioides pacificus | reverse complement strand
CCCTCCGCCACCGCCGAGGAGTCCGAGAAGATCCTGCGCTGGCTGGAGTCCCCCGGGATCCGCCTGGTCGACGTCGACGGCGAGTGGAGCTGCCCGGTGGAGGGGGCGACCCGGCACCTCGCGCTGCACGACGCGGTCCACCAGTCGCGGCTCACGCTGGTCCCCTTCGACGACCGGCGCTCGCTGGCGCCGGTGCACCAGCCGGTGCGCTGAGGGCCCGCCCCGCGGGTCCTCTCCGGTCGGCGGCGCTACCGTGTCCTCATGATCACCGCCATCGTGTTCGTGAAGGCCGACGTCGCCCGCATCCCCGAGGTCGCCGAGGCGATCGCCGCGCTGGACGGGGTGAGCGAGGTCTACTCCGTCACCGGTCAGATCGACCTCATCGCGCTGGTCCGCGTCCGCAACCACGAGGACGTCGCCGCAGTCGTCGCCGATCGCCTGAACAAGGTCGACGGTGTGACGGCGACTGAGACGCACATCGCGTTCCGCGCCTACTCCAGTCACGATCTGGAGTCGGCATTCTCATTGGGCCTCGACTGAGCTCTGCGCCGTCGTAGCCTGCAGCGGTGAACTGGCTCTCCGCTAACTGGCTCGACATCCTCGGCTGGAGCGGCTCCGCGCTGCTCGTCCTCTCCCTGCTGCAGGCCCGGGTGCTGCGCTTTCGCATCCTCAACCTGATCGCCTGCCTGACGCTCATCGTCTTCAACGGCCTGCTCGAGATCTGGCCGATGGCCGCGATGAACGTCGTGCTCAGCGTGATCAACATCTGGTTCATCTACAAGCTGACCAGCGACCGGCACGACGAGGCCGCCTATGCGGTCCTCGAGGTCGGGCCCGGCGACGAGTACCTGCGCCACGTGCTGCGGGTGCACGGCAGCGACATCTTGAAGAACGAGCCGGACTTCGTCTGGGACCACTCCGCTCCGGACCAGTTCGCCTACCTCGTCCAAAAGGGCGACGAGACCGTCGGCGTCGTGCTGCTGCGCGGCGAGGGCGACCGCGCGCACGTGGTGCTCGACTACGTGACCCCTCGCTACCGGGACTTCTCGCCGGGTGAGTTCGTGTGGCGCCCCAGCGGCGGGCTGCGCAGCCGCGGCTACCACCAGGTGGTCACGAACCCGAACATGACCGACCCCTACTACGACAAGCTCAAGGTCGGCTTCCGCCCCGAGGGCGACTCCTTCGTGCTCGACCTCTGAGCGCCCGTCTGTCGAGCGTCCTGTCCGCGGCGCGTCCCTAGGCCGAGGAGGCAGCGATCCAGCGGTCGAGCACGTCGCTCGCCGCGCCGCTGTCCAGCGCCGCGCGCGCCCGGTCGACCCCTCGCGCGAGCAGCTCCAGCAGATCGCCGCCGCCGGCCTCGTGGACGGCCAGCGCGGCGCCGGCGTTGAGGACGACCGCCTCCCGTACAGGGCCCTGCTCACCGGCCAGCAGCCGCCGGATCACGTCGGCGTTGTGCTCGGTGTCGCCACCGCGCAGTGCCTCCGCGGGCACGTAGGAGAAGCCGAGGTCGCGCGGGTCGAGCGTGTTCTCGTGCACGGCACCGTCGCGGACCTGCCAGATCCGCGAGGTGGTCGTGGTCGTCAGCTCGTCGAGACCGTCGTCGCCACGCACGACCCACGCGTCCACGCCGCGGGCGGCGAAGACGCCGGCCATCACGGGCGCCATCCGTGCGTCGGCGCAGCCGATCGCCTGGGCGGCCGGGGCGGCCGGGTTGATCAGCGGGCCCAGGATGTTGAACGTCGTGGCGATGCCGAGCTCGCGGCGCGGCACCGCGGCGTGACGCAGGGCCGGGTGGAAGGCCGCGGCGAAGCAGAAGGTGATGCCGGCCTCCTCGGCCACGGCCGCGACCCGGGCGGGAGGGAGGTCGAGACGGATCCCCAGGGCCTCGAGCACGTCGGCGCTGCCGGACTTCGACGAGGCCGAGCGACTCCCGTGCTTGACGACGCGGGCGCCGGCTCCCGCAGCCACGATCGCCGCCATCGAGGAGATGTTGACCGAGAACGAGCGGTCGCCCCCCGTCCCCACGACGTCGAGGAGCCGTCCGGGCACGTGGATCCGCGTGGAGTGCTCGAGGGTCGCCTCGACGAGCGCCACGACCTCGTCGACGGTCTCGCCCTTGGTGCGCAGCGCCACGGCGAACCCGGCGATCTGCGCGGGGGTGGCCTCGCCGGAGAGGATCTCCCCCATCGCCCAGACCGCCTGCTCGGAGGAGAGGTCGTGTCCGGTGACGAGGGAGGTGAGGACGTCGGGCCAGCCCAGGGGCTGGTGACCGGACGACATCAGCTGCGGGCGGGGACGCGAGCGCGCAGCAGGCCGATGACGCTCTGCGCCAGCTGGATCGGGTCGAGCGGGTGCGGCACAGCGGCCTCCGCACGCGACCAGGTGGCCAGCCAGGCGTCCTGAGGACGGCCGGTGAGCACCAGGATCGGCGGGCACTCGAAGATCTCGTCCTTCATCTGCTTCGCGATCCCCATGCCGCCGGCAGGGACGGCCTCGCCGTCGAGGATCGCGAGCGCGATGCCTCCGGCGTCCATCTGCTGCACCACGACCGGCTCCGTGGCCACCTCGACATACTCCAGCTCCGGGAGGTCGGGGTGCGGGCGCCGGCCGAGGGCCAGGATGACCTGCTGGCGGGTGTTGACGTCGTCGCTGTAGACGAGGACCTTCAGCGGCGCGGACTTCGGCTTCGTGTCACTCACACCCTGATGCTATCCCTCGTCCGCCGACGACGTGGCGCGCGCTCGGTCCTGAGCCTCCAACCGGTCGAGTCTGCGGTCCTCGCGGACCGCCTCCTTCATCGACGAGCGCACCCATTGAGTGAACAGCACACCGAAGAAGATCAGGCCGATCAGGTCCCCCGACGCCCACAGGATCCCCCCGGCGACGTGCTGGTCGTCGGCGGCGTCCGGGAGCCACGAGCCCATCGGCCCCTCCCGCAGTTCGGCATACCAGTCCGCCGCGATGACGGTCGACTGCCCCATGATCGTGACGCCGAGGAACGCGTGGAACGGCAGCGTCAGGAAGGTCAGCACCAGGCGGAACGGCTCGGAGACACGCCCAGGCACCGGATCGATGCCCATCAGTGGCCAGAAGAAGAGCGAGCCGACCAGCACCAGATGGACGTGCATCATCTCGTGCACGTACGTCGAGCGCAGGCTCGCGTCGTACCAGCCGGTGAAGTAGAGCGCCCACGGCGAGATGACGTAGAGCAGGAACGCCAGCGGAGCGAAGGACAGCACCTTCGCGAACCGTGAGTGCAGCACCGCCAGCAGCCAGCGCCTTGGCCCGGCCGGCAGCGTGCGCAGCGCCAGGGTCACCGGGGCCCCCAGGGCCAGGAAGAGCGGCACCACCATCGACAGCACCATGTGCTGGACCATGTGCACGCTCAGCAGCGTCGTGTCGTAGGCCGCGATGCCCGACTGGGTCGCGACGTAGAACGACCCCATCCCCCCGACCACGAACGCCAATGTGCGTCCGAGCGGCCAGTGGTCCCCCCGACGGCGCAGCGCGGAGACGCCGACGAGGTAGAGACCCGCCGCCCACACGGTCGCCACGAACAGGAAGGGGTCCATGCCCCACTCGGTGAAGATCCGCCCGGGAGTGAACTCGGGGAGATTCGGACCGACTTGCCACGCTGAGAACACCACGGTGTGAACTTTATGACGACCAAAGACAGGGGGGTGTGGTGCCCTTCGGTCCTAGTCAGGACATAATGCTCCGCGTGGCGACTGCAACAGCGATTCCGGCATCCCGGCTGCACGGGCATCACGACCGACCCAGCATGGTCAGTGTGGGCACGATCATCTGGCTCGCAAGCGACCTGATGTTCTTCGCCGCGCTCTTCGCGGCGTACTTCACGATCCGTGCGGTCAGTCCCGAGCTCTGGGAGCAGAACACCGAGGCCCTGAACGTCCCGTTCGCGGCTGCCAACACCACGATCCTGGTGCTGTCCTCCCTGACCTGCCAGCTCGGTGTGTTCGCCGCCGAGCGTGGCCAGGTGGGTCGCACCGGCGGTCTCTTCAACGTCAAGGCGTGGGGGCTGCGCGAGTGGTTCGCGCTGACCTTCATCATGGGCGCGGTCTTCATCGCCGGTCAGGCGACGGAGTACGCCGAGCTCATCCACGAGGGCATCACGATCCAGGACTCCGCCTACGGCTCGATGTTCTACCTGACCACGGGCTTCCACGGGATCCACGTGACCGCGGGCCTCATCTGCTTCCTCCTCGTGCTCGGGCGCACCTTCCTGGCCCGCAAGTTCACCCACGAGCAGGCCGTGAGCGCGATCGTCGTGTCGTACTACTGGCACTTCGTGGACGTGGTGTGGATCGGTCTGTTCGCGACCATCTACCTGATCAAGTAACAGCCCGACCCTGCTCTAGCTAGGACTCAATGTGCGTCTCTTGAATCGCTCCGTCGGACGGCTCTCGCGCTACCGTCGCAGCCGTCTCGCGGGCCTGACCGTCATGCTGCTCGGCCTGGTGCTCGCCGGCGGGCTCTACACGGTCGTCTCCCCCGCGCAGGCCGAGAAGGCCGAGGCCGACCCGGCCCTGGTCGAGGAGGGCCGCAAGCTCTTCCTGGTCGGCTGTGCCTTCTGCCACGGCAAGAACGGTGAGGGCATCCTCACCGAGAACGGCAACCAGATCGGCCCGTCGCTGGTCGGCGTCGGCGCCGCCGCGGTGGACTTCCAGGTCGGCACCGGCCGGATGCCGCTGGTCCAGCCCGGCACCCAGGCCCCGGCCAAGGCCGAGGTCTACACCGACGAGGAGCGCCTGGCGCTCGCGTCGTACGTCGCGTCGCTGGGCGCCGGTCCGGCGATTCCAGACGAGTCGGACTACACCATCGAGGGTCTCTCCGAGGACGAGCGCGAGGCCGCGATCGTCAACGGTGGCCAGATCTTCCTCACCAACTGCACCGCCTGCCACAACTTCACCGGTGCCGGCGGGGCGATGCCCCGCGGCAAGTACGCGCCGAAGCTGCTGGGCGTCTCCGACAAGCACATCTACGAGGCGCTGCTCACCGGCCCCTCGCAGATGCCGGTCTTCTCCAACGGCAACCTCACGCCCGAGGACAAGCGTGACGTCATCGCCTACCTGAAGTCCCTGGAGGACCAGCCCAACTACGGCGGATTCACGCTCGGCTCGCTCGGCCCCGTGACGGAGGGCCTCTTCGGCTGGATCTTCGGCATCGGTGGCCTGGTCGGCTTCGCCGTCTGGATCGCTGCCCACACCACCCGCTCTAAGAAGGACAAGCTGGCATCGTGAGCACCCACGACGAAACCCTTCCGGCCGTCACGGAGCCGGATCCCATCGCCGACCCCGGTCTGCCGGCGCACCAGTGGCGCCCGACCGACGTCGACCCCCGGGCCGAGAAGCGCGCCGAGCGCCAGGTCGCCGCGCTGTTCGGATTCTCGATGATCTGCGCCGTCCTGTTCGTCGTCGCCTACTTCACGCTCGAGATCGGCGACAACCACGACGTCTTCCTGGGCATGGGCGCCTCCAACCTCGCGCTCGGACTGTCGCTCGCCGGCGCCCTGCTGGGCATCGGCATCGGCATCATCCAGTGGGCCCGCAAGCTCATGGGTGACCACGAGATCATGGAGATGCGTCACCCGGCCGCCTCCTCGGAGGAGGACCGCGCGACCACGCTTCAGGCACTGAGCGACGGCCTCGAGGAGTCCGGCATCGGCCGCCGCCCGCTGGTGCGCAACACCATGCTCGGCGCGCTCGGCATGCTCGGTATCCCCGCCATCGTCGCCCTGCGCGACCTCGGCCCGCTCCCCGGCGACAAGCTCTATTCCACGATCTGGGACAAGGGCATGCGCGTTGCCCGCGACGTGGTCGGGACCCCGATCAGGGTCTCGGACATGGAGATCGGCGACCTGATCAACGGCGAGCCGATGGCCATCTTCGAGGAGCACATCGAGGGCGTCGAGCTGCAGATCCACAAGTCCAAGGCGGCTGTCGTCCTGGTCCGCATGGAGCCCGACGAGATCGTGCCGGCCAAGGGTCGCGAGAACTGGTCGGTCGAGGGCATCGTCTGCTACTCCAAGATCTGCACCCACGTCGGCTGCCCGATCTCCCTCTACGAGCAGCAGACGCACCACCTGCTGTGCCCCTGTCACCAGTCCACCTTCGACCTCGCTGACTCCGCGCGCGTCGTCTTCGGTCCTGCCGCACGGGCGCTCCCGCAGCTGCCCCTGGCGGTCGACTCCGAGGGCTACCTCGTCGCGCAGAGCGACTTCACCGAGCCCGTGGGCCCGAGCTTCTGGGAGCGTGGCTGATCATGTCCGTCGCCAAGACCAACGCCACCACCGCCGCGAGCGTGAAGAAGCCCGGCAAGGGCGCCGCCGCGGCCAACTGGGCCGACGAGCGCCTCGGCCTCGCCGGCATGGCCAAGAAGAACCTGCGCAAGGTCTTCCCCGACCACTGGTCGTTCATGCTGGGCGAGATCGCCCTGTGGAGCTTCGTCGTCCTGCTGCTCACGGGTGTCTTCCTGACCCTGTGGTTCCGGCCGAGCATGGCCGAGGTCGAGTACATGGGCAGCTACGACCAGCTGCGCGGTCTGCACATGTCGGAGGCCTTCGCCTCGAGCCTGGACATCTCCTTCGACGTCCGTGGCGGTCTGCTCATGCGGCAGATGCACCACTGGGCGGCCACGCTCTTCGTGGCATCGATGATGATCCACCTGCTGCGCGTGTTCTTCACGGGTGCACACCGCAAGCCGCGTGAGCTCAACTGGGTGATCGGCTGCCTGCTGCTGCTCCTCGGCACACTCGAGGGATTCACCGGCTACTCGCTTCCCGACGACCTGCTCTCGGGCACCGGCGTTCGAGCAGCCGACGGCTTCATGAAGTCGGCCCCCGTGGTCGGCACCTACATGTCGTTCTTCCTGTTCGGTGGCGAGTTCCCGGGTGACTCGATCATCCCGCGCCTCTACATCGTCCACGTGCTGCTGATCCCCGGGCTGCTGCTGGCCCTGATCGCGGCTCACATGCTGCTGCTCGTCTACCACAAGCACACCCAGTGGCCCGGCCCCGGCCGGACCGAGCAGAACGTCGTCGGCTTCCCCATGCTGCCCGTCTACATGGCCAAGGCCGGTGGGTTCTTCTTCATCGTGTTCGGCGTCATCGCCGTCATGGGTGCCACCACGACCATCAACGCGGTCTGGAAGTACGGCCCCTACGACCCGTCCAAGGTGACCGCTGGCTCCCAGCCCGACTGGTACATGGGCTGGCCCGACGGTGCGCTGCGGATCATGCCCGGCTGGGAGTCGGAGTTCCTCGGCGTCACGCTGAGCTGGAACGTCTTCCTGCCGATCCTGGTCCTGCCGCCGCTGATGCTGATCATCCTGATCCTGCTGCCGTTCCTGGAGGCGTGGATCACCGGTGACAAGCGCGAGCACCACCTGCTCCAGCGCCCGCGCAACGCTCCGACCCGCACCGCGGTGATGGTCGCGCTGATGACCTTCTACGGCCTGATGTGGGCCGCGGGCGGCAACGACATCATCGCGATCACCATGGACCTGAGCATCAACCAGATCACCTACTTCATGCGGGTGATGGTCTTCCTGGGTCCGGTCATCGCGTTCATGATCACGCGCCGCTGGTGCATCTCGCTGCAGCGCAAGGATGAGCAGGACCTCCTGCACGGCTACGAGACCGGCATCATCATGCGGTCTCCGGAGGGCAGCTACTCCGAGCGTCACCTGCCGCTCGACGAGACGCGCAGCTACACGATGACCGCCCGCGACCGCGACGAGGTCTACGTGCCCGGCGCGACCGTGGACGCCAACGGCGTCGCCGCTCCCCCGAAGCGCTTCGACGGCCTGCGTGGACGCCTGTCCAAGCTGATGTACGCCGACAACGTGCAGAAGCCCACCCGGGCCGAGCTCGAGGCGGCGCACCACCACGCCGAGCACGAGCACGAGCTCGAGGCGGCCTACGACGACCACGTCGTCGACGGCCACCAGTTCGACGGCCGCCACGCGGTCGAGGGCGAAGAGCTCCGCAAGCACTGACACAGCGCACGACACGAAGGGCCCGGACGCACAGCGTCGGGGCCCTTCGCGCGTCACCAACCACGCGACCCGGCGCCAGTTCAACGCTGACCCGGCAGAAGATCACGCTGACCCGTCGCTAGCTATCCACAGGCGTACGGCGAGGTATGGCGGGCGCCGCGCGCATGGCGGATTCTCCTGCCATGACCTCGTCGACCGTCCACCCCGGTGTCTTGCCCCCAGAGCTGACAGTGGGGGCCTTCAGCACCAATCAAGCCCTCGCTGCCGGACTGCGCCGCAAGGCCCTCGGGGAGCTGGAGAGCGCCGGCGAGCTCGTCCACCCCATGCGTGGGGTCTACCACTGGGCCCACCTGACCGACGACCTCCAGCTGCGGGTCGACTGCCTGCGCCTCGTCGTACCGCCCGACGCGGTCATCACGGACCGCACCGCCGCCTGGCTCCATGGCGCCCCTCGCGTGCTCGCACCCAATGACCACATCGTGCCGCCGGCGGTGAGCGTCTTCTGCCCTCCCGGACGACGACTGCGAAACGGCCTCGTGATCAGTGGCGAGCGTCGCCTGCTGGCCACCGATGTGCAGCACGTGCACGACCTGCGGGTCACGACTCCACTGCGCACGGCCTGCGACCTGGGACGGCTCCTTCATCCTGATCAGGCCTTGGCGGCCATGGACGCGCTCTGCCGGCTCGCTGTGTTCACCGTCGGTGACCTGTGCCGTGAGGCGCAGCGCTGCAAGGGCTTTCGCGGCGCCGTGCAGCTCCGGGCGCTCGCGCCGCAGGTCGACCCCCGCTCGGAGTCGCCCGGCGAAGGTGCCTCCCGCAGGCGCTGGCTCGCGGCGGGCCTCCCCCGTCCCGTCCTTCAGCATCCGGTCCCGGCCCCCGGCGGAGGGAGCTACTACCTCGATATGGCGCTCCCCCGCCTCCGCTTCGCGGCGGAGTACGACGGGGAGGAGTTCCACGGGCCGGAGCAGCGGGAGCACGATGAGCGCCGCCGGGCCTGGCTCCGCGACGCACAGGGCTGGGTCGTCATCGTCCTGCGGCGCGACAACGTCTTCGGCCAGCACCAGGACGCCGACATCCTGCTCCGCCGCGCCTATCGCGATCTCCTGGAGCGCAGGGGCTGAAGAAGTTCTGCCGGGTCAGCGTGATCTTCCGCCGGGTCGGCGTGATCTTCTGCCGGCTGAGCGTAATCTTCTGACGGGTCAGCTGAGGGCGGAGCCTTGCTTGTACTCGTTGAAGGGCAGGTTCCAGTCGCCGTAGCCGTTCTCCAGAGTCATCTGGCGCTCCGTCCCGGTGACCTCGACGACGTCGCCGCGCCTTGTCATGCCGTAGACCCAGGCGGCGTCGGAGGTGCTCATGCCGACGCAACCGTGGCTGACGTTGGCGGCGCCCTGGGAGCCGGCCGACCACGGGGCCGCGTGCAGGAACTCGCCGGAGTAGGTGACCCGCAGGGCATACTCCACGTTCGCGATGTTGTAGTACTCCGGGTCGCTCTCCGAGATGCCGGTGGTCGCGGCGTCCATCCGCTTCGAGCGGTGCTTCTCGATGATCACCTTGGTCCCCGAGCGGGTCTCGAAGCCGGCCTTGCCCGCGCTGATCGGGATCGTGCGGGCGAGCTTGCCGTTGATGAGCGTGCGCATCTGGTGGCGGGCCACGTCGATCTTGTGCACCACGGAGTCACCCACCGTGAAGGCGACCCTGCGGCTCTCTTGACCGTAGATGCCGTTGCCGGCGGAGACGCTGTTCACGTCGGCGTCGACAGTGACCTCGGTGCCGGGCTTCCAGTAGGCCTTGGGACGCCAGTGGACCTCGTTGTCACTGATCCAGTGCCAGGCGCCGGCCTGCTGCGGTGAGCTCGTCACGCTCAGGTGCTTCTCGATGGAGGCCTTGTCGCTGACGGCCACGTCGAAGCTCACGATCACAGGCATCCCGACGCCGACCTCCTCGCCGGCGAGCGGCGCGACGGAGGGGTAGGTCTGCTCGTCCAGAGTCAGGTCGACCGTCCGGAACCGGGAGCGAGATCGCTCGGTGGAGCCGTCACCGCTCTCCGCGACCGTGCGCGCGACGTACTGCGTGCCCGGCTCCAGGAGCTCGGTCGCCGTCCAGCTGCTGCCGTCCTCCGACAGCGTGCCCGAGACCTCGTCACCACCACCGCTCACCGCCACTGAGCGAAGGGTGCCGCCCTCGGCCTCGACGCGCACGACGTGGTCGACCGGCACCGCCTTCGGGCGCTTGCCCAGATCGGCGGTCACCTCGACCGGTCCCGAGCTGCCCGCGACCGGTGACGAGTCCCCCTCCGGTGCCTCGGACTCGGACCCGGTGCAGGCCGCCAGGCTGAGGCTGAGCACCCCTGCCAGCGCGATCGCCAGCCCCGAGCGGGTGCGACGTGCGACGGTGACGGTGTCGGGACGGACCCGAGCGTGAGACATGTGTTCCCCCCGTGGAGCGTGCAGTGCGAGGCCCAGCCTAACGACCCCGCTGGAACGACGACGGCCTCGTCCACACCCGCAGCGGGTGAGGACGAGGCCGTGGCCAGCGGGGACGCTCAGTGAGCGTGCTCCCCGCGGTAGTACTCGAAGACCCAGCCGGCCAGCGCGATCATGCCGAAGCCGGCGCCGATGATGGCGAGCCACCACCCGACCGCGACACCGAGGGTCAGCACGGAGAACGCCAGGGCGCACCACAGCGGCCACCAGGAGTACGGCGGGAAGAAGCCGAGCTCGCCGGCACCTTCCGCGATCTCGCCGTCCTTGCGGTCCTCCGGACGGGGCTCCATCCGAGCGGCGTGGAAGCCCAGGTAGAGCGTCACCATGGCCACCAGTCCGAAGCACATGGCCAGGGCCGAGGTGCCGGTCCAGTCCGAGGTGATGAACCAGTAGGCGGGCGCCACCAGGGCGAAGAAGATCGTCGTGATCCCGAAGATCCAGGTTTCGGCCTTCATCAGCTGTTCTCCTCCGTGCCGCGCTCGATGCGCTCCTGCAGCATCTCCTCACGGCCCTCCACCTCGGGGGTGTCGGACGGAGTGCTGGTGCCCTCGGCGGCGTTGGTCCGCAGCTCCAGGACAGCGATCTCCGGGTGGTGGAGGTCGAAGGCCGGGGACTCCGAGCGGATCCGCGGAAGGGTGTGGAAGTTGTGCCGCGGCGGGGGCGAGCTCGTGGCCCACTCCAGCGACCGGCCCCAGCCCCATGGGTCGTCCACGCCGACCAGAGGTGCGTTGCGCGAGACGTAGACGTTGTAGAAGAACGGCAGCATCGAGAGGCTGAGCAGGAAGGCTCCGACCGTCGACACCTGGTTGAGCGTCGTGAAGCCGTCCTCGGGCAGGTAGTCGGCGTAGCGACGGGGCATGCCCTCGACGCCGAGCCAGTGCTGCACCAGGAAGGTCAGGTGGAAGCCGATGAACAGCAGCCAGAAGTGGATCTTGCCGAGTCGCTCGTCGAGCATCCGGCCGTTGAACTTCGGCCACCAGAAGTAGAAGCCGGCGAACATCGCGAACACCACGGTGCCGAAGACCACGTAGTGGAAGTGCGCCACCACGAAGTAGGAGTCCGAGACGTGGAAGTCCAGCGGGGGCGAGGCCAGGATGACACCGGTCAGACCACCGAAGAGGAAGGTCGTGAGGAAGCCGATCGTCCAGAGCATCGGCGTGTCGAGCGAGATGGATCCGCCCCACATCGTCCCGATCCAGTTGAAGAACTTCACTCCTGTGGGCACCGCGATCAGGAACGTCATGCCGGAGAAGAACGGCAGGTCCACCGCACCGGTGACGAACATGTGGTGCGCCCAGACCGCGACCGAGAGGATCGCGATGGCGAGCGTGGCGCCGACCAGGCCGACGTAGCCGAAGATCGGCTTGCGGCTGAAGACCGGCAGGATCTCGCTCGCGATCCCGAAGAACGGCAGCGCGATGATGTAGACCTCGGGGTGACCGAAGAACCAGAACAGGTGCTGCCACAGGATCGGCCCGCCGTGTACGGCGTCGAAGACGTGGGCGCCGAGCATTCGGTCGGCCTCGAGCATCAGCAGCGCGCCACCGAGGATCGGGAAGGCCATCAGGACGAGCATGCTCGTGATGAGCGTGTTCCAGGTGAAGATCGACATCCGGAACATCGTCATGCCGGGCGCGCGCATGCAGATGATCGTGGTGATGAAGTTGACCGCACCCAGAATCGTGCCGACACCGGCCATGTAGAGGCCCATGATCCACAGGTCACCGCCGATGCCGGGCGAGCGCACGGCGTCGGAGAGCGGCGTGTAGGCGAACCAGCCGAAGCTGGCCGCGCCCTGCGGCGTGAGGAACCCGGCCGCGGCGATCAGGCCGCCGAACAGGTAGAGCCAGTAGCTGAACATGTTCAGCCGCGGGAACGCCACGTCGGGCGCGCCGATCTGGATCGGCATGATCACGTTGGCGAAGCCGAAGAACAGCGGCGTCGCGAACAGCAGCAGCATGATCGTGCCGTGCATGGTGAACATCTGGTTGTAGAGCTCTTCGTTGACGACCTGCTGGCCGGGGAACGCGAGCTCGGAGCGGATGACCAGGGCCATCAGCCCGCCCAGGAGGAACCAGAACACGGACGTGACGAGGTACATCTTGCCGATCAGCTTGTGATCGGTGGTCGTCATCAGCGTGACGGCGTGCTGGCCCAGGGTCTTGCGACCGCCGGCCGTCGCGGTGTGGACGGCCGGGTTAGCTGTGGCGGTCACTCGTGACCTCCCTCTGCGTCAGTGTCGGTGTCCAGGCCAGCCTGCGTCCGCATGTCGGCGCCGCCCAGCAGCGGCTCGTCGGAGACCTCGCCGGTCTCCTCGAGCTCTGCGAGGTAGTCCTCGTACTCCTCGGGCGACACGACATCGACGTTGAAGAGCATCCGGGCGTGGTAGACGCCGCACAGCTCGGCGCACTTGCCGACGAAGGTGCCCTGCTTGGTGGGGGTGACCTGGAAGTGGTTGATGCGTCCGGGGACGACGTCCATCTTCATCAGGAAGCCGGGCACCCAGAAGGAGTGGATGACGTCCGGGGAGTGCAGGTTGAACTGGACGGTCTCACCCTCGGGCAGAACCAGGGTGGGGATCTCGGAGCCGGTGCCGACGACGGCGGCGTACTCGTCGTAGCGGGGCTCGCCCTCCTCGGCGTCGAAGTCCGGCTCGCCGAGGCCGTGGTTGAAGGTCCACGACCACTGCTGGCCGACGATCTCGATCGTCCGGTCAGGCTCGTCGACCTCGTCGAGCACCTCGTTCTGGACCGTCACGGTCCAGTAGAAGAACACGACGACCATCAGGATCGGGGCGATCGTGTAGAAGATCTCCAGGGGCAGGTTGTAGCGCGTCTGCACGGGGATCTCGTCGTCGTGACGTCGGCGGTAGCGCCCGATGACCCAGAAGATCAGGCCCCAGACGATGACGCCGGTGACCATGGCGGCGAGCCAGGCGTACTGCCACAGGTCGTAGATGGCAGGCGCGGTTTCGGTGATCGGCTCTGGCATGGCCAGACGACCGATCTGGTCCTTGTCCTCGGTCGAGCATGCGCCGACCAGCAGGAGACTTGAACCCAGCGCGGCGCCGAGCGCAAGCCGCTTCACCGACCTGGTCGCGCGCTTGGGGAGCTGCAGACCCACGAACGAGCCTCTCTCTCAACGATCACGGATAGGCGGAACCTTAGCCGAAGTGCACCGGAGTTGACTCGGTGGGGACCCGCTACGGTCAGGTCTGTGACTTTTGCCTCTGGCGCCCAGGCCCAAGAGCCCTCCGCGCCGGGCCGCGGGCCCACGTCGTACCTCGACTCCGCGTCGGCGGAGCCGCTGCATCCCGCCGCTCGTGAGGTCCTGCTCGCCGCGCTCGATCAGGGGTACGCCGACCCGCGTCGACTGCACGGTCCCGCACGGACCGCGCGGCTGCTGCTGGACAACGCCCGCGAGGTCGTGGCCGCGTGCCTGGGGACGCGCCCCGACGAGGTCACGTTCACGGCATCGGGCACCGATGCGGTCCACCGGGGCCTGCTCGGTCTGCACCGCGGGCGGGCTCGCGTCGGCCCCACGGTGCTCCACTCCGCGGTGGAGCACTCGTCGGTCCTGCACGCCGCCCGGTGGGCGGACGCACCGACGGTGTCGGTGCCCGTGAGCCGGACCGGGGTGGTCGACGTGGAGCGGCTGCTGGAGGGGGCGCGCCACTCCCCCACGCCCGTCGCGGTGGCCGCGCTCCAGTCGGCCAACCACGAGGTCGGGACGCTCCAGCCCGTCACCTCGGTGGCCGAGGCCCTGGGCGACGTCCCCCTCTTCGTCGACGCCTGCGCCTCGACTGGGCGGCTGCCGCTGCCGCCGGGGTGGGCTGCCGCGGCCGCCTCCGCGCACAAGTGGGGCGGCCCACCCGGGGTCGGCGTCCTCCTGGTCCGCAAGGGCGCGCGGTGGCGCAACCCCTTCCCGGGCGACGACCGCGTCGATGAGCGCTCGTCGGGCTTCGAGAACGTCCCCGCCGCGCTCGCCGCCGCCGCCGCGCTTCAGGCCATGGTCGCCGAGCGCGAGGCCCTGGCCTCGCGCCAGCATGCGCTGGTGGCCCGGGTCCGGGAGACGGTGGCCTCGATCCCGGACGTGGAGGTGGTCGGCGAGCCGGAGGCACGGCTGCCCCACCTGGTGACGTTCTCCTGCCTGTACGTCGACGGCGAGGCGCTGGTCCTCGAGCTGGACCGGCGGGGCTTCGGCATCGCCAGCGGCTCGGCCTGCACGTCGTCGACGCTGGCCCCCAGCCACGTGCTCGAGGCGATGGGGGTGCTCACCCACGGCAACGTCAGGCTCTCGGTCGGACGGGAGACCCCCCAGGCGGAGATCGAGGCGTTCCTCGCCGCACTGCCGGACGTCGTGGCGCGGCTGCGCGCTCAGGTGGGCCTGTGAACGCGGACGATCAGCTGGCGTCGACGCTCAGGGGCGGAAGGTCTTGAGGTGTGGCTCGAAGTCGGCGACGGCGTCGGCCCCGTAGGTGTCGTGGCAGCGCTTGAGGAACGCGCTGCGCGAGAGCGTGTACTCCTGGGTGCCGACCTGCTCCACCACGTAGACCGCGAGCAGGCACCCCAGCTGGCCGGCGCGCTCGGCCCCGAGCCCCCACGACAGGGCGGCGAGGTAGCCCGCCCGGAAGGCGTCGCCCACCCCGGTCGGCTCGACCTTCTCGATCTCGGGGACCGCGGAGACCGTGATCGACTCCTCGCCCTCCCTGTCGATGCGCACCCCCGCGGGGCCGAGCGTGACGACCCAGGTGCCCACCCGGGAGAGCACGTCCTCGCGGCTCCAGCCGGTCTTCTGGGTGATCAGCGAGGCCTCGTACTCGTTGGAGAAGAGGATGTCGGCGCCGTCGATGAGCGGACGGATCATCTCGCCGTCACCGAAGGCCAGCTGCTGGGAGGGGTCGGCGACGAACCGGTAGCCGCGCTGACGGCACTCCTCGGTGTGGCGCAGCATGCCCTCGGGGTCGTTGGGGCCGATCAGCACGAAGTCGGGCGCACCCACCCGGTCGGCGATCGGCTTCAGCTCGATCTCACGGGCCTCGCTCATCGCCCCGGCATAGAAGGAGGCGATCTGGGCCATCGAGGCGTCGTTGGTGCACACGAAGCGGGCGGTGTGGCGGGTCTCGGAGACGTGCACGGCCTTGCAGTCCACGTTGTGCCGCTCGAGCCACGCGCGATAGTCGACGAAGTCCTCGCCGACCGCGCCGACGAGCACCGGCTCGATGCCGAGGTTGCCGAGGCCGAAGCAGATGTTGGCCGCGCACCCTCCGCGCCGTACCTCCAGGTCCTCCACCAGGAACGACACCGAGAGCTTGTCGAGCTGGTCCACGACCAGGGAGTCGGAGAAGCGTCCGGGGAAGGACATCAGGTGGTCGGTGGCGATCGATCCGGTGATGAGCAGCGACATGGTCGGGAACACTACCCGTCGGTACCGCTGGGAGTACCCCGCAGTAGCCCCTAGCGTCGAAGGCATGACCCCCGAGACGACTCCCGCGACCCCCGCCACCGGCCGCTCCGCTCGCCTGGCCTACGACGACTTCGAGTCCCCCGACGAGCTGTACGGCGCCTGCCGCGCCGCCCGCGACAACCTGCACGTGGGCCCGCGCCTCGAGCAGGCCGCCCGGGCCGCCGTCGCGCCGGCACCGAGCCTGCACTACGCCGACTTCCCCCGCGAGGTCGCCAAGCGCGACATCCGGATCAGCGACGCCACCGCCCGGCTGGCGGGCGCGCTGCACCTGCACCTCGACTGAGAGCTCCACGCTCTTCTCTCGGGAAATGCCACGAGGCCCCCCGCCGATACGCTCGGCGGGGGGCCTCGTGGTGTTGCGGCTCACCCCGTGCGGGGTGAGCCGCTGAGACTCAGTGGAACGAGTCGCCGCAGGCGCAGGAGCCGGTGGCGTTGGGGTTGTCGATCGTGAAGCCCTGCTTCTCGATGGTGTCGACGAAGTCGATCGTCGCGCCGTTGAGGTAGGGGACGCTCATCCGGTCGACGACGACGCTCACGCCGTCGAAGTCGGTGGTCACGTCGCCATCGAGCGTGCGCTCGTCGAAGAAGAGCTGGTAGCGCAGACCCGAGCAGCCGCCGGGCTGCACGGAGATGCGCAGGGCGAGGTCATCGCGACCCTCCTGCTCGAGGAGGCTCTTCACCTTGCTCGACGCGACCGAGCTCAGGTTGATCTGGTCAAGGCGGCGCTCTTCGGTGGTCTCGACCTGCTCGGTCATGTTCGCTCCCTGAAAGTCTGGCTGGGAAAAATTCGGGTGTCCGACCGATGTGTGCTGATGCGGCCGGGTCTTACCGTTCCCAATGGTCGCACATCGACGGTTATTCCCCACCACGTCGACAGGAGTGATCGCCCTCAGCGCGGAGATCGCGGCGACCACGACCGGGCGACCCGCGCCGCCAGGTCCGCGAGAGCGGTGCGCGGCTGTCCGAGAGCCGCCTCCTCCCCCACGAGATCGACCACGGAGTAGGCCGATTCCACGCCCAGGGCGCGCATCTCCCGCGAGCCGACCATGACCCTTCCCGCGAGCGCGATGCACGGCCGCAGCGTCTCGGCGGCGATCTCCGCGACGCCGTAGGGCACCTTGCCCGATCGGCTCGAGAAGTCGAAGGCTCCCTCCCCCGTCACCACCAGGTCCGCGGCCCGGGCCCGCTCGGCCAGACCGACGGCGTCCGCCACCCAGGCGATCCCCGGCGTACGACGAGCGCCCAGCGCCAGCAGCGCGAAGCCCAGCCCGCCGGCCGCGCCCGCCCCCTTCTCCAGGGAGAGCCGGCGGTCGACGGCGACCGCGAACCGCTCGAGCAGGGCGTCCACGTCCGCGATCCGGTCCTCGGCCACGCCCTTCTGCGGCCCGAACGTCTTGGTGGCACCGAAGAGGCCGGTCAGCGGGCTGTCCACGTCGCTCGCCACGACGACCTCGATGCCGGCCAGCCGCGTCCGGGGCTCGTCGAGGTCGATGGTCGTGATGCCGTCCAGTCCGAGCGCACCCGCGTCGAGGGCCACGTCGGCGCTCGCCCCCAGCGCGGCGAGCAGGCCGGCGCCGCCGTCGTTGGTGCCGCTGCCCCCGAGGCCGACGACGACGCGCCGCGCGCCGCCCGCCACGGCGTGGGCGACCAGCTCTCCCACGCCGTACGTCGTGGCGCGCTCGGCCGCTCCGGGCCGCCCCGGTCCGCCGGTCAGGTGGAGCCCGCAGGCCTGTGCGCTCTCGACGTACGCCGTGTCGTCGACGAGCAGCACGGCCGCGGGCACCGGCTCGCCCAGCGGCCCGCGCACGGTGTGCGCGAGCAGCCGACCGCCCAGGGCGACGTGGAGCACGTCGACGAAGCCGGGTCCCCCGTCGGCCATCGGGGCCAGGTCGAGCTCGTCGTCGGGGGCATGCCGGCGCCAGCCCTCCGCGATGGCCTCAGCCGCCTCGACCGCGGTGAGGGTGCCGGCGAACTTGTCAGGTGCGATCAGGACGCGCATAGGCCCATCCTCGCCGCACCGCTCAGCCGGCGGCGCGGCGGTACTGGCGCACGGACAGCGGCACGAACACCAGGAGGATCAGCAGCACCCAGGCCAGCGTGTAGAGCACGGGGTGCTGCATGGACCACACGTCGGGCACCGGGACGGCGTCGCTGGTGTTGCCGAACAGCTCGCGCACCGCCTGGGTCACCGCGGAGACCGGGTTCCACTCCACGAACGTGCGCAGGCCGGACGGGAAGCTCTCGAGCGGGACGAACGCGTTGGAGACGAACGTCAGCGGCATGATCACGATGAAGGACGCGTTGTTGATCACCTCGACGCTCGGCACGAGCAGCCCGACCAGGGCCATCACCCAGCTGAACGCGTAGGCGAAGAGCAGCAGCAGCGCGAAGCCGGCGACCGCGTCGAGGACCGAGCCACGCACGCGCCAGCCGACCAGCAGCCCGGTCAGCGCCATGATGATGATCGAGAGCAGGTTGTAGACGATGTCGGAGAAGGTCCGCCCCACCAGCACCGCGGCCTCCGACATCGGCAGGGAGCGGAACCGGTCGATGATCCCCTTCTGCATGTCCTCGGCCAGGCCCGCTCCGGTGAACGTGGCGCCGAAGACCACGGTCTGGGCGAAGATCCCGCCGATCAGGAACTCGCGGTAGTTCACGCCGCCACCCGGGTCGATGGCGCCCCCGAAGACGTAGGCGAACATCACCACGAACATGATCGGCGAGATCAGCACGAAGACCAGGACCTCGGGGACGCGCTTGATCTTGATCAGGTTGCGCTTGGCGATCACCCAGGAGTCGCTGGCCAGACGGGTCGGCCCACTCATGACGCCGCTCATGCGGGCTCCTCCTGGTCGGTCTTGTCGGCCGCGTGCCCGGTCAGCGCGAGGAAGACGTCGTCGAGCGTGGGACGGCGCAGGCCGATGTCGAGCACGCCGATCTGCTCGGCGTCCAGCAGCCGCAGCAGCTCCATCAGCGCCTGGGCCCCACCCGTGACGGGCGCGGTCAGCTCGCGGTCGGTCTCCCCGCCGCGCACCTCGGCCCCGGAGACCCGGGCCAGGGCCCGCCGCGCCGCGTCGACCTGGTCCCGGTGGGCCACCGAGAGCTCGATCTGCTCGCCCCCGATCTCGCGCTTGAGCTCGTCGGCCGTGCCGCGCGCGATCGCCCGACCGTGGTCGATCACCACGATGGAGTCGGCGAGGCGGTCCGCCTCCTCGAGGTACTGCGTGGTGAGCAGCAGGGTGCTCCCGTGGGACACCAGCTCACGGATGACGTCCCACATCTGCATCCGGCTGCGCGGGTCGAGCCCTGTCGTCGGCTCGTCGAGGACGAGGACCCGCGGCTCGGCCACCAGGGCGCCGGCGAGGTCGAGCCGGCGACGCATGCCGCCGGAGTAGGTCTTGGACGGGCGGTCCCCCGCGTCGGCCAGGTCGAAGCGCTCCAGGAGCTCGCGGGCGCGGGTGCGGGACCGGACCCGCCCCAGGCCGTAGAGGCGACCGACCATCTCGAGGTTCTCGTAGCCCGTCAGGTGCTCGTCGACCGCGGCGTACTGACCCGAGAGGCCGATCCGGGCGCGCACGCCACGAGGGTCGCGGGCCACGTCGACGCCGGCGACCTCGGCGCTGCCCGCGTCCGCACGCAGCAGCGTGGTCAGGATGCGTACGGCGGTCGTCTTGCCCGCGCCGTTCGGTCCCAGGAGGCCCAGCACCGTGCCCTCCGGCACCACCAGGTCGAGGCCGTCGAGCGCCACCACCTCGCCGTACCGCTTGACCAGCCCGGTCGCCCGGATCATGTCGCTCCCGCGGGCCGTGTCGTTCACACCGGCTAGCCTCGCACGGGTGAGTGCGTTGCTTCGACCCCTTTTGCCGGCGGACGTGCCGGAGGTCGAGCGGATCTCCGCCGAGGGGTTCCACGAGCTGGAGAGCCGCACCCACCAGCGCGACTGGCCCGACCCGCATCGCCGCTCCCCCGACCGGGCCGCCGCCTGGATCGCCCGCACCACGCACCTGGCGACGACCGACCCCGGAGGGTGCTGGGTCGCCGAGGAGGACGGCGAGATCGTCGGCTTCGCGGTCTCCTACGTCCGCGAGCTGATGTGGCTGCTCGCGTCGTACGGCGTGCGGCCGGGGCTGCAGGGTCGCGGTGTCGGCCGGGTGCTGCTCGAGGCGGCCCTGCACCACGGGCGGGGCTGCCTGCGCGGGATGCTCGCCGCCTCGGCCGACCCACGGGCCGCCCGCAGATACCGACTGGCCGGCTTCGGGCTGCACCCGCAGATGTTCCTCACCGGCGTGGTCGACCGCTCCGCGCTGCCGCTCGTCGAACGGGTCCGGGAGGGCAGCCCGTCCGACTTCGAGCTGATGGACTCCGTCGACCGGCGCACCCGTGGCGCGGCGCACCTGGGCGACCACGAGCTGCTGGCCCGCTCCTTCCGGCTGCTGGTGGCCGATCGCACGACCGGGTCCGGCTATGCCTACGTCGACGGCGACGGGTCACCGCAGCTGCTGGCGGCCACCAATCGGCGCACGGCCGCCGATCTGCTCTGGGAGGCGCTGGCCTCGACGCCGCCGGGGGCATGTGTCGACGTGCGCCACGTGACCGCCGCGAACCCGTGGGCGATCGACGTCGGGCTGGCTGCTCGCCTGTCGCTGCACCAGAGCGGATACCTCGCGCTGCGGGGCATGGCCCCGCCCGCACCGTACCTCCACCACGGCTCGCTGCTCTGAACCGCAGGGCACGGGACTAGAATCACGCCGCATGACCACCGTTGACCTCCCGCTCCTGCCGCTCGGCAGGGGCCAGGACCTGAGCGCCGAGCGCGGCGTCGAGTGCCCCGGCGACCTTCCTCCCGCCTCCGACCCCACGCTGGTGGCACGGGCACGCGCCGCGAAGGACGCACTCGGCGAGCGGGTCTTCGTGCTCGGGCACCACTACCAGCGTGACGAGGTCATCCAGTTCGCCGACGTCACCGGCGACTCGTTCAAGCTGGCCCGGGAGGCTGCGGCCCGCCCCGAGGCGGAGTACATCGTCTTCTGCGGCGTGCACTTCATGGCGGAGTCAGCCGACATCCTCACCGGCCCCGCCCAGAAGGTGGTCCTCCCCGACCTGGCCGCCGGCTGCTCGATGGCCGACATGGCCCGCCTCGCGCAGGTCGAGGACGCCTGGGACGCGCTCACCGACGCCGGCATCGCCGACGTGGTCGTGCCGGTGACCTACATGAACTCCTCCGCCGACATCAAGGCCTTCTGCGGGCGCAACGGCGGGGCTGTGTGCACCTCCTCCAACGCGGATGTCGCCCTGGAGTGGGCCTACGCCCAGAAGGGCGCCGACACCAAGGTCCTCTTCCTGCCCGACCAGCACCTGGGCCGCAACACGGCCGTGCTGAAGATGGGCCTCGAGCTCGGCGACTGCGTCGTGTGGGACCCGCACCGCCCGGGCGGCGGGCTCACCCGCGAGCAGCTGCAGGCGGCCAAGATGATCCTGTGGAAGGGCCACTGCTCGGTGCACGGGCGATTCAGCCCGGCCGTCGTCGACGAGCTGCGCGCGAAGGACCCGTCGATCAACATCCTGGTGCACCCGGAGTGCACCCACGAGGTGGTCCTCAAGGCCGACCTCGTGGGGTCGACGGAGTTCATCATCAACACCATCGAGGCCGCGGAGCCCGGCAGCAGCTGGGCGATCGGCACCGAGCTGAACCTCGTCAAGCGGCTGGCCGATGCCCACCCCGACAAGAGCATCGCGTTCCTCGACCGCACCGTCTGCTACTGCTCGACGATGAACCGGATCGACCTGCCGCACCTGGTCTGGGCGCTGGAGTCGCTGGTGGCCGGCACGGTGGTCAACCAGATCGAGGTCGACGACGAGACCGAGCGGTGGGCGCTGGTGGCGCTGGAGCGGATGCTCGCTCTTCCCGGCCGGACGGCCGCTCAGGAGCAGGGCCGGACGGCCGCTCAGGAGCAGGGCCGGACGGCCGCCGGTGCCTGAGTCCCTGCCGCCGTGCCCGCGGTGCTCGTCGGAGTACACCTACGAGATGGGCGCCCTGCTCGTCTGCCCGGAGTGCGCCCACGAGTGGTCGCCGCAGGATGAGGCCGACGTGACTGCCGCGAGCCTGATCAAGGACGCCCACGGCACGGTGCTCGCCGACGGGGACAGCGTCACGGTGATCAAGGACCTCAAGGTCAAGGGCTCCTCGCTCGTGGTCAAGGTGGGCACCCGGGTCAAGGGGATCCGGCTCGTCCAGGGCGTCGGCGACCACGACATCGAGTGCAAGATCGACGGGGTCGGCCCGATGCAGCTCAAGTCGTCGGTGGTCCGCAAGGGCTAGGTGCTCGGCCCCGCGGCGGGCTCCACCGGCAGCAGCACCCACGCGGTCGTGCCGCCGCCGGGCGTCTCGCCGAGGCCGAGCGAGCCCCCGTGGGCGTGGGCCACCCGGCGACAGCTGGCGAGCCCGATCCCCGACCCGGCCACCCGCTTGTCGAGGCGGACGAAGGGCTCGAGGACGCGCTCGCGCTCCTCGGGGCGGATCCCGATGCCGTGATCGATGACCTCGACCCGCCACCAGGCGCCGTCACGGCGTCCGGTCAGCTCGATGTGCGAGGACTCGCCGGGGCGAGCGAACTTCACGGCGTTGGCGACGAGGTTCTGCAGGAGCATCCGCAGCTGCACCCGGTCACCCGGCACCGTAGGGAGGTCACCGACCTCGAAGGAGGCCCCCGACAGCGCCGGTGCGAGGTCGGCTCGGACCTCGTCGACCAGGTCCGAGAGCGCCACGTCCGCGGTGGTGAGACTTCCGCCGAGGGTCGCGAAGGACAACAGCTCGCCGACCAGGGCCTGCATCCGCTCGGTCCCACTCATGGCACGGTCGGTCAGCCACAGGAGGTCGCTGTCGTCGCCGACCTGCTCGACGATCTCGTCCCGGAGCAGCTGCAGCGACATCCCCATCGCGGTCAACGGGTTGCGCAGGTCGTGGGAGACCTGGCCCGCGAAGGCAGCCAGCTGCTCGTTGGACCGCTCGAGCTCCGCCTGCGCCTCCCGGAGCTCGCTGACCGTGGACGCCAGATCACGGGTGCGCAGCTCGAGCTCCAGGAGCTCCACCACGCGCTCGGCCAGCGACGCCAGGAGCTCGCGCTGCCGGACGTCCAGCTCGCGGGGCACCACGTCGAAGGCACACAGGGTGCCGATGACGACCCCGCTCGGGGTGACGAGCTGGTGGGCGGCGTAGAAGCGCACCTGGGCGATCTCCCCGCACACGAAAGGGTTGTCGCGGAAGCGCTCGTCGGCGCTGGCATCGGCGAGGATCACCGGTCCCTCAGCGCGCAGCGTCACGGCGCACATGGAGTCGTCGCGGCGGCACACCTCGGCGTCGAAGCCGTAGGCCGCGGCCTGACGCTGCTCGGTGTCGGTGATCAGGTTGATCGCCGCCATCGGGACCTCGCACAGGTGCGCCGCCAGCTCGACCAGAGCCTGGAGCTCCCGCCGAGGGGCATCCTCGAGCACCCGGTAGCGCTCGATCTCCCGGGTCCGGCGCAGACCGTCGGGGTCGGGCCCGGGAGCGCGCCTCCGGTCAGCAGCACTCACAGTCCGGGTGCCCCCCACAGCGCCATCCACCGGCTCAGGTCCTGCTCCATGGGCAGCTCCCCGCTGAGCACGTCGCGCAGCTGCCGCTCGAGAAGGTTGTCCCGCTGCTCGCCGGGGCGGGGCGCGAAGGGATAGAAGCTGCCCTGCTTGTAGAGGTAGACGAGCCCGATCTTGCGGCCGGAGGCGTCGGCGAACGGCACCACGGAGCACAGCAGCCCGGTGCCGAAACCCTGCGCCTCCAGGGTGGTGTTGACCGCGTGCAGGTCCGTGCAGAGACCGGCGGTGTCGCTGGGGTCACGGTGCACGACCAGCCAGGTGAACCCGAACGAGTCCTCGCTCAGCTCCACGTCGGGGGCCTGGGGATCGCCGTTGAGCAGGGCGACGACGTCGGCCTGGGTCTGGGCGAAGGCAGCCCCGCCGGCCGCGCGGAAGCAGACCGTCCCGATGCCGGTGGGTCGCAGCCCGACCGCGCTCTCCAGGGTCAGTGCCGCGTTGGGCACGGCGAAGAGCGCGTCGAGGTTGGCGCGCTTGGGCTGGCTGCGCCCGGTGATGACATCCCAGAACCCCATGGTCCGGCGACTCCTTCTCAGATGCCTGCTCTTGGATGCCCGGACTCAGATGCCCGGTCGGCCGAGCTCGGCCTGGATCCGGGCGAGCTGGTCGAGCCGCTGCTCCAGCGACGGGTGGGTGGAGGTCAGCGTCCGCAGCGACACCCCGCTCACGGCCGGCGCGATGAAGAAGGCATTCATCGCGGCCGAGCTGCGCAGGTCGCGCTGGGGGATGGTGTTGATCTCGCCGGTGATCTTCTGCAGGGCCGAGGCCAGGGCGGCCGGCTTCATGGTGAGGTAGGCCCCGGCCCGGTCGGCGCTGAGCTCGCGGTAGCGCGAGAGGATCCGCAGCAGCACGAAGCTCACCGCGTAGACGACCAGGCTGACCACGAGTGCGATCAGGAAGGCGGGCGCACCGCCGTTGTTGTCGCGGCTGTGGCCCCTGCTCATCGCGAACCCGCCGTACTGGGCACCCCGGGTGAGCATGCCGGCCACGATTCCCGCAGAGGACGCGACCGTCATCACCAGGACGTCGCGGTGGGCGACGTGCGAGAGCTCGTGGGCGAGGACCGCCTCGAGCTCCTCCGCGTCGAGGGTGCGCAGGATGCCGGTGGTCACGCACACCACCGACCGGCTCGGGGACCGGCCGGTGGCGAACGCGTTCGGCACGGCCAGGTCCGCCACGCCGACCCGCGGCTTGGGCATGTCGGCCAGAGCGCAGAGCCGGTCGATCATGCCGTGCAGCTCGGGAGCCTCCTGCGGGGAGACCTCGCGGGCACGCATCGCCCGCATCGCGACCTTGTCGGAGCTCCACCACTGATAGAACGCGATCCCGATCCCGATCAGCCCGATCAGCGGGGCATAGCCCGGCCCCACCGCATAGATCAGACCGACGACCAGCCCGACGAACAGCGCGCCGAGCAGGAACATGACCAGCGTCATCCGCGCGGTCAGTCCGGGGTCCTTGATGAAGCGGGAGCGAGCCAACGTGTCAGCCCGGGATCAGACCGTCGCCGGTGAGCAGGGCGCGGACGTCGTCGATGCTGGCGTCGGAGGGCGGCAGGATCAGGTCGGACTCGTCGAGCGCATCGGCCGGGTGGGCCGTCCCGACCCGGCGGACGCCGTCGAGGAGCGCGGCGAAGACCTCGCTGAAGCTCGCCACGTCACCGGCCTCGACCGCGGCCTCCACCGCGTCGTCGAGCTCGTTGAGCTGATCGACGCTCTCGTCGGCCACGTCGAACTGGCCCTCTCCCATGATGCGGACGATCACGCCTGACCCTCCTGCTTGCGACCCTCGACACCGAGGATGTCGCCACCCTCGATGGCCTGGGGGGAGCTGCCGCCCTTGAGGCGCGCGAGCTCGGCCTCGACATCGGCCTGCGAGCTCATCGACTCGAGCTCCCGAGCGATGTCGTCGCCGGCACCGACGGAGGTGACGTCGTCGAGCGCACCCGACGAGATGAGCTCGTCGATCGCACCGGCGCGGGCCTGCATCTGGGCCGTCTTGTCCTCGGCGCGCTGGATCGCCATGCCCACGTCGCCCATCTCCTCGCCGATCCCGGAGACCGCCTCGTTGATGCGGGTCTGGGCCTCGGCGGCGGTGTAGGTCGCCTTGATCGTCTCCTTGCGGGTGCGGAAGGACTCGACCTTGGCCTGCAGCCGCTGCTGGGCGAGGGTGAGCTTCTCCTCCTCCCCCTGCAGCTGGGCGTGCTGCGCCTTGAGGTCGTTGATCTGGTTCGTCAGGGCCGACTTGCGGGTGAGCGCCTCGCGGGCAAGGTCCTCGCGCCCCATGGCGATCGACTTCTCGGCCTGGTCCTGGAGCTTGGTGGACTGCTGGACGAGCTGGTTGACCTGCAGCTCGACCCGCTTGCGGCTCGTCGCGACGTCGGCGACGCCGCGTCGTACCTTCGTCAGCAGCTCGAGCTGACGCTGGTAGCTGTAGTCCAGCGTCTCGCGCGGATCCTCAGCGCGATCGAGCGCGGTGTTGGCCTTGGATCGGAAGATCAGGCTGATGCGCTTCATGAGACTCATGGGGATGCGGCCCCTCCTGGGTACTGTCGCCGTCGGTGGTGTCCGTTCACCCTATAGTCTGGCCCCCACACTCCTCGCTCACGAAGGCAGCACCCGTTGTTCCGTCGCAGCAAGACCGAGACCCACGTCGTCTCCACCACCACTCCGGATCTGGTCAAGCGGGACGGCAAGGGACGCCCCACCCCGACCCGGCGCGAGGCCGAGGCCGCGGCCCGTGCCCGCGCCAAGACGCCGCGCACCCGCAAGGAGATGGCGAAGGCGCAGCGCGGCTCTCGGGCGGAGTCCAGCCAGAAGATGCGCGCCGCCATGAAGACCGGGGACGAGCGCTATCTGCCTCCTCGTGACAAGGGTCCGGTCAAGCGCTTCATCCGCGACTTCGTCGACACCCGCTTCTCGTTCACCGAGCTGGTGCTCCCGCTGCTGCTCGTGACGATGTTCCTGGGCTACTCCGGCAACCCGCGACTGGCCGGCATCGGCAACACGATGATGTTCGGCGTCTTCGCCGTGGTGCTGATCGACGTCGTCTGGCTGCGACTGCGCCTGCGCCGTGAGCTGGGCCGCCGATTCCCCGAGGAGCCGCTCAAGGGCACCACCTACTACGCGCTGATCCGGGCCCTGCAGATGAGGTTCCTGCGCCTGCCCAAGCCGCAGGTGAAGATCGGCCAGGAGCTGCCCGAGCACTACCGGTGATCGACCGGTGATCGCGCCGTGATCGCGGGCCTGGCGGCCGGGCTGGCCGCGGCCCTGCTCTTCGGGGCCAGCGCAGTGCTGCAGGCGCACGCCGTACGACGTCTGCCGGGCGGCCGGGATCTCGCCCACTTCGTCCTGGCGGCGGTGCGCAACGGCTGGCTGATGGTGGTCGTGGCCGCCTACCTGCTGGGCTTCCTGCTGCACGCCGTGTCGATCTGGCTGTTGCCCCTCTATCTGGCGCAGGCGACGATCTCCATGTCCATGCCGGTCACCGCGCTCCTCTCCGCCCTGGTGCTGCGCGAGACCGTCGGGGTGCGTCGCTGGGTGGCGATCGCCGCGGTCACCGGCGGGCTGGTGCTGCTGGCGGCCGGCAGCGGCGCTGTCGGCGCCCTGCACACCTCGGGATGGTTCGCCCTCGCCCTGTGGGCCGTGGCCCTCGCCGTGGGGGTCCTGGGGCTGCTCCTGCGGGAGGCCTCGGGAGCGACGCTGGGGTGGCTGGCGGGGCTGGCCTACTCGGGCTCCGCGGTCGCCGTCCGCGGGGTCGACCTGGCGCTCACTCCCGCCACGGTCGCGTCCGCCCTCGCCGTACCGGTCTTCGGGCTGCTCGGCTTCTGGCTCTACTCCCTCGGCCTCGAGCGCGCGATCGTCTCGTCGTCGACGGCGCCGATGATCGTCGCGCAGACCTTCGTCCCCGCCCTGCTCGGCCTGTGGCTGCTCGGCGACGCGGTGCGCGACGGATGGGCCGTGGCCGTGCTCACCGGCCTGGTCCTGGCGACCGTCGGGGCGATCCGGGTCGGCCGGGCCTCCCCGGGCGACGGTGCCCCGTCGGACAGCTCCGGCGGCAGTGCCAAGATGGCGTCATGAGCACTCCCCCTCCCAGCTCGACCGGCGGCTCCCCAGCGAGCAGCGCGGGCCCGGACGTCTCCGTGCGGGTCGCGTGGTCCGACGACGCCGACGCGGTGGCCGCGGTGCAGCTGCGCGCCTGGCGCACGTCGTACGACGGGCTGCTCCCGGCCGAGCTGCTCGCCACCGACCCGAGCACGGTCGCGGACGCGTGGCGGGCCTCGCTGACCAAGCCGGGCGACGCCCGCAACCGGGTCCTGGTCGCGCTGGAGCGCAACCGCGTCTGCGGCTTCGCGGTCACCGGCCCGACCGGCGACCCCGACGGCGACCCGATCGCGGACGGGGAGCTGCGGGAGTTCACCGTCGACCCCGAGGAGCGGGGCAAGGGGCATGGCTCCCGACTCCTGCAGGCTGCCGCCGACACGATGGTCGCCGACCGCTTCCAGCGCGCGCGGTTGTGGGTGCTGTCCACCGACGACGTGCTGCGCGGCTTCGTCACCGACGCCGGCTGGGCACCGGACGGGGCCCACCGCGAGCTGGACCTCGACGGCAGTGGAGCGACCGTCGTCCGCCAGGTGCGGCTGCACACCTCACTCATCTAGACCTCTTTGCTTTTCGGCGCCGACGCGCCACCATGGAGTGACCGGCGCCTCACGGTGCCGACCGGACCGCCGACCTCGGCGGACCGGATGTGCCAAGGGAGGCATTCCGTGCTCGGTCCGCTGCCGCACCTCTACCGCATCGCTCTCGTCGTCGCCGCCGTCACCGTCTTCCTGGCTGTCGGCGCCTGGGTAGCCCAGTTCACCCCGATCCCCTTGCTCGCCTCCGTGGGCGCGGGCGTCGGCGCCGCCGCCGGACTGGTGGCGGCCTACCTGCTCGTCCATGACTTCTCCCACCAGGGACACCGCAGCACCGCGCGCCACACCCCACGTCGTCGCTGATCCGCCACGAGGCCGACCCTTCGCCGAGCAAGGCTCGTTGCTAGGGTCCGGGGGTGCTGGACGGCTCGATGACCCCCGCCGAGCGCACCGGCATCGTGCGCGACAGCCTGGCGGTCGCGGTCGCGACCGGCGCCTACGGCATCTCGTTCGGCGCCGTGTCCGTGGCCAGCGGGCTGTCGGTCGTCCAGTCGTGCGCCCTGTCGCTGCTGGTCTTCACCGGCGCCTCGCAGTTCGCCTTCGTGGGGGTGATCGCCGCGGGAGGCACCCCGCTGTCCGGGGCCGTCACGGCCCTGCTGCTGGGCAGCCGCAACACCCTCTACGGCCTGCGGCTGGCCCCGCTGCTGGCGTGGCGCGGCTGGCGTCGTACGGCGGCGGCGCACGTGGTCATCGACGAGTCGACGGCGATGGCCATCACCCGCGACTCCACGAGCGCTGCCCGGCTGGGCTTCCTCACGACCGGGGTGGGGGTCTTCGTGCTCTGGAACCTGGCCACGCTGGGCGGGGCGGTCGCCGGCGAGGCACTCGGGGACCCACGCACCTACGGGCTGGACGCCGCGGTGGGGGCGGCGTTCATCGCTCTGCTCTGGCCCCGGCTGGGTGAGCGGCGCCACCAACTGGTCGCGACCCTCGCGGCGACTGCGGCACTGTGCCTGGTCCCCCTCACCGCCGCCGGCGTCCCTGTGCTGGGGGCCGGGGCCGTCGCCCTGCTGGCCGGGGTCACGCTGCGCTCCGGCCCTCCCAGCGACCCGACCGGTGGCCCGTCAGGTGGCGCCTCGTGATGTGGGCGGTGATCGTCGCGACCGGCGTGGGCTGTTGGCTGCTCAAGCTGGCCGGCCTCTCCGTGCCCCCGTCGGTGCTCGACCGCCCGGTGGTCCGGCGCGTCGCCGACCTGCTCCCCGTCGCCCTGCTGGCGGCCCTGGTGGCCGTGCAGGTCTTCAGTGACGGGGACTCGCTCGCGATCGATGCTCGGGCGGCCGGGCTCGGTGTCGCGGTGCTGCTGCTGACGCTGCGCGCGCCGTTCCTCCTGGTCGTGGTGGGGGCCGCCGCGACCGCCGCTCTTCTCCGGCTCTGAGCCCGGATTCGCCAGTCATCTGTGTTCACCCCCGTCTATCTGCGCCTATCGGGAAGAACTCCCACGCCTGCGCCACCAACGCGCAAGAGCTCATCAAGGTCGGCGACGGCGACACGGTCGTCGTCTTCGGTGCCGGCCCGATCGGCTGCATCCACATCCGTCTGGCCCGCGCCAACGGTGCCGCGCGCGTGTTCCTCGTCGACGTCAACGCCGAGCGTCTCGAGATGTCCGCCAAGGCCGTTGGCCCCGACGAGGCCATCAACGGCGCCGAGGTGGACGTCGTCGAGCGCGTGATGGAGCTGACCGAGGGCCGCGGCGCCGACGTCGTCATCACCGCCACCGCGGCCGGCATCGTTCAGGAGCAGGCCATACGGATGGCGGCACGCCGCGGCCGGATCTCGTTCTTCGGCGGGTGGGGAGGCCATCAAGGTCACCGTGGAGCCGTGACTTTCACACGTTGACGTGGGAAGACCCCACTCACCACGCGATCCTTCACGTGGCAAGTGGGGTTTTCACTCGTTAACGTGGGAACCCTCGCGTCACTCACGCCACGCCGACGGCGCTCCAGGCGGCGGCGACGGCGGCGTGCTGGGCGCTGCCGCCGCCGTAGAGGTCTGAGGCGGCCTGGAGCGTCGCCGTGCGGGCGCCGGCGTACGACGTGCCCGAGGTCATGTAGACCGACAGGGCGCGATACCAGATCTTCCCCGCGGCGTCACGGCCGATCCCCGCGACGGTCGAGCCGTCGCAGGTCGTCGACGAGTGGGCGGTGCCGCCGATCGTCTTGGCCCCCGAGCCCTCGGCGAGCAGGTAGAAGAAGTGGTTGCCCACCCCCGACGAGTAGTGCACGTCGAGGCCGCCCACACCCGCCGTCCAGCAGTCAGCGGACTCGCCGTCGCGGCTGGGCTGGTCCATCCGCCGCAGGCCGGTGTGGCTCTTCAGGTCGAACTCCTCCCCCACGAGATAGTCGCCGGGGTCGTTCGGGTTGGCAGCGTGGAACTCCACGAGCGTGCCGAAGATGTCGGAGGTCGCCTCGTTGAGGCCCCCGGACTCGCCCGAGTAGGTGAGGTCGGCGGTGTTCTCCGTGACGCCGTGCGACATCTCGTGTCCGGCCACGTCCAGGGAGACCAGCGGTCCGTAGTTGACCCCGTCGCCGTCGCCGTAGGTCATCTTCTTGCCGTCCCAGAAGGCGTTGACGTAGTTCGACCCGTAGTGGACGCGACTGAGGGAGCCGGTGCCGTTGCCGAAGATCCCGTTGCGACCGTGCACGCTCTTGAAGTAGTCCCAGGTGACGTTGGTGCCGTACTGCGCGTCGACCGCCGCCGACTCCCGGCTGCTGGTCGCGCCGGTGCCGAAGGACGCGTCCGGGCTCGTGAACGTGGTCCCGGCACTGCAGCCCAGACTCATGATCTGGCAGAGCACCGAGTCGGTCCTGTTCTTCATGTCGGTCGTGTAGGTGTTGCCGCGGGTGGGGTCCTTGAGCTGGTGCGTCCCGCTGGCCAGCGTCAGCTGGAGCGGCACCGTCCCGCTGTAGAGCGAGGCGCCCTGCCCGTCGACGGTCTGGATCTGCTGCTCGGTGCGCACCAGCCGGCCGCTGCGCGCGTCGACGTACGACGCGAGCCGGCTCGGCGTCCCGTCGGCCTGCACACCACCGGTGAGCACCTCCCACACCAGCTTCGGTGCGGATCCGGTGGCGTCGACGACGAGCCTCGGCTCACCCTGCTGGCGCAGTCCGCTGATCCGGCGCGTGACCGGGCCCAGCTCCAGCGCGGCCTCCGCCGCCTCGACGGCAGGCACGACCGGCTCGGTCTCAAGGGAGAGCCTCATCCTCAAGGTCTGGCTGACCCCCTCCCAGCCGTCCTTCGGTCCCTGGTGCACCACGAGGTCGCCGCCGAGCACAGGCAGCCCGCGGTAGGTGCGGTCCATCCGGACGTGGGTGGAGCCGTCGGGGTCGACCAGGGTGCTGGTGGGGTCGAACGCCTGCCCGGGCGCACGGCGCGCCACGCCGGGGTGCTCGCGCAGCGCCTCGAGCGCGGCCGCCGACGCACCGGCCGCACCCGGCGGTTCGGCAGCGGTCGCGGCGGGGGCGGCGCCGATCCCGGTGATCCCGGTGGCGATTGCGGCGAGTGCGGCGAGCCCAACAGTCCTTCGCATGGAGGTCCTCTCTGGTGGCGCCCTGGTGCGCACCGGGGCGCGCACGGGCCCCGGCATCAGGGTGCCGGTACCAGAGCGGACGGTTGCGGGGGCGCTGCGAAATGTGGATGCCCGAGACAGGGCGCCCCTGGGTCGACCCTGGGGTGCGCAGCAGGCTGTCAGACCAGACGGCGCGGCGGTAGCCCTCGGTGCGTGCAAGTTCGTGCGCCGCACGAACTTGCAGGGTCGTCCTGTCGATCAGTCCAGATCGAGGAAATGCTCCAGCCCGACGGTGAGTCCCGGATGAGATCCGACGGCCCGCAGCCCCGCGAGCACCCCGGGCGTGAACGACGCGCGGTCGAGTGAGTCGTGGCGGATGGTGAGCGTCTCCCCCACCCCGCCGAGGATCACCTCCTGGTGCGCGACCAGGCCACGGATGCGCAGCCCGTGCACCCGTACGCCGTCCACGTCCGCGCCGCGGGCCCCCTCCAGCCCGGTGGAGGTCGCGTCGGGCTGGGCGCCCATCCCCGCCTCGCGCCGGGCGGCGGCGATGAGCTCCGCCGTACGGCGTGCGGTGCCGGAGGGCGCGTCCGCCTTGTCCGGGTGGTGCAGCTCCACGACCTCCACGGACTCGTAGAAGGGCGCGGCGGCGGCGGCGAAGCGCATCATCAGGATCGCCCCGATGGAGAAGTTGGGGGCGATGAGCACGCCGACCCCGGGAGCCTGCGCCAGCCACTCCCGCAGGGTCGCGAGGCGCTCCTCGTCGAAGCCGGTGGTCCCGACGACGGCGTGGATGCCGTTGTCGATGCAGAAGCGCAGGTTGTCCATGACCACGTCGGGGTGGGTGAAGTCGACGACCGCCTCGGCGCCGCCTGCCACGAGGTCCGCGAGCGCGTCTCCGGCGTCGACCTCGGCCACGAGCTCGGTGTCGTCGGCACCGCGCACAGCCGCACAGACCTCGCTGCCCACCTTGCCTCGGGCTCCCAGCACGCCGACTCTCAGCAGCCTCTCCGCCGCACCCAACACCGGGCTGCCGGCTCCGTCCACGGACTCCTCGTCTGATGCACTCACGTGTCCAACCTATCGTTCACGATGTCCGATCCCCGTGCCGGTGACTGACTCTCGGACGCGATAGTGGCAGGCTGTCACCCATGGCACAGGCGATACCGGCGCGAATCAGATGGGCCGTCGACGTGATGGACGTCCGTCCCGATGACTCCGTACTGGAGATCGGATGCGGACCCGGCGCGGGAGCGGAGCTGATCTGCGCGCGCCTCGAGACCGGCAAGCTCTTCGCGATCGACCGCTCCGAGTCAGGGGTCGACCGCACGAAGCGACGCAATGCGAAGTACGTCGAGGCCGGGCGCCTCACGGTGCGCCAGATCGACCTGGCGACACTGCGGGTGCCCGTCAAGCGCCTGGACAAGGTCTTCGCGTTCAACGTGAACCTCTTCTGGGTCCGCGAGTGCGCCGACGAGATCGCCCTGCTGCACGAGCGACTCGTGCCGGGCGGATCGATCTTCCTCTTCTACGAGGCGGTCAACCGCGACGGGCTCCCCCACATGATCGAGAAGGCGTCCAAGGCGCTGGCCGACGGCGGCTTCCGGGTCTCGCTCGTCGAGCAGAAGGCCCCGCCGGTGGTGGGCATCATCGGCCGCAGATAACCCCAGCCCAGCCCAGCCCAGCCCCAGCCCACCGCCGAGTCGGCGCTACTTCACCGCCGAGTCGGCGCTACTTCACCGCCGAGTCGGCGCTACTACACCGGCTCGGGGCCGACGATGGCCAGCACCTCGGGCTGCGCGAAGATCTGGGCTGCGAGGGCACGCACCTCGTCGAGCGTGACGGCGTCGATGCGGGCGATGACCTCGTCGAGGCTGAGCATCTCGTCGTAGACGAGCTCGGCCTTGCCCAGCCGCGACATCCGGGACCCGGAGTCCTCGAGCCCGAGGACCAGGCCGCCGCGCAGCTGCCCCTTCCCGCGGGCCAGCTCCTCGGCCGTGATCCCCTCGCGCGCCACCAGCGCCAGCTGCTCGCGCACGGTGGCCAGCACGTCGTCCAGCTTGGCCGGCAGGCAGCCCACCGACACTCCCACCAGGCCGGCGTCGGCGTGGTGGGAGGCGAAGGAGTAGACCGAGTAGGCCAGCCCGCGGCGCTCGCGCACCTCTTGGAAGAGCCGGGACGACGTGCCGCCCCCGAGCGCCGTGTTGAGTACGCCGAGGGCGAAGCGCCGCTCGTCGTTGCGGGTGATGCCCTTCATGCCCAGCACGAGGTTGACCTGCTCGAAGGGACGTACGGCGCTGGCGGTCCCCGGCGTGACCCGACGGGCCTGACGGGGCGGAGCCGGACGCACCGGCGCCTCGGAGCCCTTCAGGAAGCCGTTGCGTCCGAAGGCGGTGCGCACCTGCCGCACCACCGCGGCGTGGTCGACGTTGCCGGCCGCGGCCACCACCATGTTGGGCGCGCGGTAGTGCGTGCGATAGAAGCGGGCGATTTGCGCACGCGTGAGCGCGGCGATCGAGCCCTCGGTCCCGGCGATGTCACGACCCAGCGGGGAGTCCCCCCAGGCCTGCAGGGCGAAGAGGTTGTGGACGACGTCGTCGGGGTCGTCGTCGTGCATCGCGATCTCGTCGAGGATGACGTCGCGCTCAGCCTCGACGTCCTCGTCGAGCAGGGTGGAGCTGGTAAGCATGTCGCCCAGCACGTCGACGGCCAGAGGGAGGTCGACGTCGAGCACGCGGGCGTGGAAGCAGGTGTACTCCTTGGCCGTGAACGCGTTGAACTCGCCGCCCACCGCGTCGAGCTCGACCGAGATGTCCATCGCGGAGCGCTCGCGGGTGCCCTTGAAGAGCAGGTGCTCGAGGAAGTGGGAGCAGCCGTGCAGGCTCGGCGTCTCGTGGCGGGAGCCGACGCCCACCCAGACGCCGACGCTCGCGGAGCGCACCCCGGCCATCTGCTCGGTCACCACGCGCAGCCCGCCGGGCAGCACCGTGCGCCGGATCTGCGACGTCACCACTCCGGACTCGTCGGTCACGGTCTGGAGGGTGCGGGTGCTGCCGACGGGCTGGGAAACGGCCAACCGGCCAGCAGATGCCTGCTGGCCGGTTGCCGTGTCTCGCCCCCGGAGGGGTCGGGTCATGCTCAGTCCTCGGCCGGAGCCCCGGCGTCACCCGTGTCGTCGGCACCGTCGGCCGACTCCTCGACCACCGGGATCAGCGACAGCTTGCCGCGGTCGTCGATCTCGGCGATCTGGACCTGGACCTTCTGGCCCACCGAGACGACGTCCTCGACCGCGTCCACGCGCTTGCCGCCGGCCAGCGAGCGCAGCTTGCTGATGTGCAGCAGGCCGTCCTTGCCGGGCATCAGCGAGACGAAGGCGCCGAAGTTGGTCGTCTTCACGACCGTGCCGAGGTAGCGCTCGCCGACCTCGGGCATGGTCGGGTTGGCGATCGCGTTGACCGCCTGGCGGGCCGCCTCCGCGGCCTCGCCGTTGGTCGCACCGATGTAGATCGTGCCGTCGTCCTCGATGGACAGCGACGCACCGGTGTCGTCCTGGATCTGGTTGATCACCTTGCCCTTCGGGCCGATGACCTCGCCGATCTTGTCGACGGGGATGCGCACCGTGATGATGCGCGGCGCGTGCAGCGACATCTCCTCGGGAGCGGTGATCTCCTCGTTCATGACCGCGAGGATCGCCGTGCGGGCGTCCTTGGCCTGGTTGAGCGCGGCCGCGAGGACCTCGGCGGGGATGCCGTCGAGCTTGGTGTCCAGCTGGAGCGCGGTGACGAACTCCGGGGTGCCGGCGACCTTGAAGTCCATGTCGCCCATGGCGTCCTCGGCACCGAGGATGTCGGTCAGCGCGACGTACTCGGTCTTGCCGTCGACCTCACCGGAGATGAGGCCCATCGCGATGCCGGCGACGGGGGCCCGCAGCGGGACACCGGCCTGGAGCAGCGACAGGGTCGAGGCGCAGACCGAGCCCATCGAGGTGGACCCGTTGGAGCCCATCGCCTCGGAGAGCTGACGGATCGCGTAGGGGAACTCCTCGCGCGTCGGCAGCACGGGCAGCAGCGCACGGCGCGCGAGCGCACCGTGGCCGACCTCGCGGCGCTTGGGCGAGCCCACGCGACCGGTCTCGCCGGTGGAGAACGGCGGGAAGACGTACTTGTGCATGTAGCGGCGCGTCTTCTCCGGGGAGAGCGTGTCGAGCTTCTGCTCCAGCGTGAGCATGTTCAACGTGGTGACACCCAGGATCTGGGTCTCGCCGCGCTCGAACAGCGCCGAGCCGTGGACGCGCGGGATCACGCCGACCTCGGCGTGCAGCGGGCGGATGTCGGCCAGGCCGCGGCCGTCCATGCGGATCTTGTCGCGCAGCACGCGCTCGCGCATGAGGGACTTCGTGACCGACTTGAACGCGGCCCCGATCTCCTTCTCGCGCCCCTCGAACTGGGCGCCGAGCTGGTCGAGCAGCGACGCCTTGACGGTGTCGAGCGCGGCCTCGCGCTCGAGCTTGTCGGCGATCACCAGGGCGGCGGAGGTGCCCTCGGAGGCGGCAGCGAGCACGGCGTCGTAGACGTCGTCCTCGTAGTCGAGGAAGACCGGGAAGTCCTGGACCGGCTTGGCGGCCTCCTTGGCCAGCTCGGCCTGGGCCTCGCACAGCTGCTTGATGAAGGGCTTGGCCGCGTCGAGACCGCCGGCGACGACCTCCTCGGTGGGCGCCTGCACGCCGCCCTGGACCAGGGTCCAGGTCTGCTCGGTGGCCTCGGCCTCGACCATCATGATCGCGACGTCGCCGGTGTCGGTGACGCGGCCGGCGACGACCATGTCGAAGACGGCGTTCTCGAGCTGGCTGTGGGTCGGGAACGCCACCCACTGGCCCTCAATGAGCGCGACGCGCACGCCGCCGACGGGGCCGGAGAACGGCAGGCCGGAGAGCTGGGTCGACAGCGACGCGGCGTTGATCGCCAGCACGTCGTAGGGGTGGTCGGGGTCGAGCGCCATCACGGTGATGACGACCTGGACCTCGTTGCGCAGACCCTTCTTGAAGGTCGGGCGCAGCGGCCGGTCGATCAGGCGGCAGGTGAGGATCGCGTCCTCGCCGGGACGACCCTCGCTGCGGAAGAACGAGCCGGGGATCTGGCCCACGGCGTACATCCGCTCCTCGACGTCGATCGTCAGGGGGAAGAAGTCGAAGTGGTCCTTGGGGTGCTTGCCGGCCGTCGTGGCCGAGAGCAGCATGGTGTCGTCGTCGAGGTACGCCGTCACGGAGCCGGCGGCCTGCCGGGCGAGCAGCCCGGTCTCGAACTTGATGGTCCGGGTGCCGAACTTGCCGTTGTCGAGAACGGTCTCGACGGCGGAGATAACCGGGCCGGCCTGGGTGGAGTCTGTCAAGGGTTCATCCCTTTTCTCTTCGCGGAGCGATCCGCAAGTCCGCCTGCGTCGGCGGGGCATCGAAGGTGTCCCGCCTGGGTGTGCCCTCCCGTGCTTGCGTGGGAGGGGGCCGGTCTTCGATCGAGGCCCGCGGAGCCCAGCTCCGAAGGCCACTACCGAGGACCGGGCCGGCGTCTGCGGGTCGCTCCTGGTGATGTGTTCAGTGTGGAGTTGTGGGGTGCTGCACGTTCGTCGTACGGGGAGGTCTGGAGCCGACACTAACGAATCCGGCCCGCGGGCCGAAACCCGCACGCGCCCAGAGCGCGAGAAGCGGCCGCCACCAGGGGTGGCGACCGCTCCTCACAGAGACGTCAGACAGATCAACGACGCAGGCCGAGGCGCTCGACGATCGAGCGGTAGCGAGCGATCTCCGTCTTCTGCAGGTAGTTGAGCAGGCGACGGCGCTGACCGACCAGCAGCAGCAGACCACGACGGCTGTGGTGGTCGTGCTTGTGCTGCTTGAGGTGCTCGGTGAGGTGCGCGATGCGGAAGCTCAGCAGCGCGATCTGCACCTCGGGCGAACCGGTGTCGCCCTCGGTCGTGGCGTACTCGGCGATGATCTTCTTCTTGGTCTCCGCGTCGGTACCGATCGACATACGGGGGCTCCTTTCGATTCGCTGCGCGGCGCGCCGGGGCCTGTTCACCCGGGCACTCTGGATCCGCGGCCGTTCGTACGGCGGTGTTCTGGTGCGTCACCCGCGATCTGTCAGGCGGACCTGACCCGGGCAACCGCACAAGATTATCAGCGCGACGGGTCGCCGGACTAATCGTGCCGCCGGTCCGACGGCCGGCCCCTCCCACTCTGGTGTCCGAGTCCAACAGGGTCCGTGCGCGCGGACCGTTCCCCCGACGCGTCGTCGGTGTGAGGATGCCCGGATGGGCGTGGAGAAGCGGATCGGCGTGTGCAACCTGTGTGAGGCCATCTGCGGGCTGGAGCTGACCCTCGAGGACGGTGCCGTCACCTCGGTGCGCGGCAACCCCGACGACCCGCTCTCGCGTGGCCACATCTGCCCCAAGGGCGTGGCCATCGCGGACCTCCACACCGACCCCGACCGCCTGCGCCGCCCCCTGATGCGGATGGGCTCCGAGCCCGACGGCAGCCCGCACTGGCGCGAGGTCGGCTGGGACGAGGCCCTCGACGCCGTGGCCGACGGCCTGGCGCGCACGATCAACGACCACGGCAAGGACGCCCTCGGGGTCTACCTCGGCAACCCCAACGCGCACAGCCTGGGGTCGCTCACCCACGGGACGGCGATGGTGAAGTCGTTCCGCACCCACAACAAGTTCAGCGCCACGTCGGTCGACCAGCTGCCCCACCAGCTGGTGGCGTACCTGATGTACGGCCACCAGCTGTTCCTGCCGATCCCCGACATCGACCGGACGTCGTACTTCCTGGTGGTGGGGGCCAACCCGATGGCGTCCAACGGGTCGCTGATGACCGTCCCGGACTTCCCCGCCCGGCTGCGCCAGCTGAAGGCTCGCGGCGGCCGGATGACGGTGCTGGACCCGCGTCGCAGCGAGACGGCCCGGGTCGCCGACGAGCACCACTTCGTGCGGCCGGGGACCGACGCCCACGTGCTGCTGGCGATGGTGCAGGTGATCCTCGCCGAGGACCTCGCCACTCCCCCGTCGTACGTCGACGGGCTGGGGGCCGTCGCGGAGGCCGTCGCCGACTTCACCCCCGAGCGCGCGGAGGCGGCCAGCGGCGTCCCCGCCGGCGAGATCCGCCGCATCGCCCGCGAGTTCGCGGCCGCCGAGAGCGCGGTGGCCTACGGCCGGATCGGGGTCTCGACCCACGCGTTCGGCACCGTGTGCCAGTGGGCCGTCCAGCTGCTCAACCTGTTGACGGGCAACCTCGACCGGGTCGGGGGCGCGATGCTCACGAGCCCCGCGATCGACGCCGTCGGCACCGGCCTGATCGGGCGCGGTCACCACGACGTGTGGCGCAGCCGGGTCCGCGGCCTGCCGGAGTTCGGCGGCGAGCTTCCGGTGGCGGCCCTGCGCGAGGAGATCGAGACCCCCGGGGAGGGGCAGATCAGGGCGATGCTGGTCGTCGCCGGCAACCCGGTGCTGTCGACGCCCGACGGGGTCCGGCTCGACCGGGCGCTGGCCGGGCTCGACTTCATGGCCTGCGTCGACATCTACCTCAACGAGACGACCCGGCACGCCGACGTGATCCTGCCGCCGACGACCGCTCTGGAGCGCGACCACTACGACCTGGTCTTCCACGTGCTCGCGGTCCACAACACCGCTCGCTTCACCCCGGCCGTGCTGCCCAAGCCGCAGGGCGCCCTGCACGACTGGGAGATCTACCGCGAGATCGTGCTGCGCACCCAGCGCCGTCTCACCAACCGGCCGCCGCGGAAGGTGCGGCTGCAGCAGCGGCTGCGGCTCTCGACGAGCCCCACCCTGCTCGTGAGCATGCTGCTGCGGCGCGGGAGGTCCGGTGTCACGCTGCGCCGGCTGCGGGCGACCCCGGCCGGGATCGACCTCGGCCCGCTGCGTCCTGGACAGCTGCCGGAGCGGCTGCCGCACCGCAGCAGGCGGGTCGATGCCGCGCCCGGTCTCGTCCTGGACGACCTCGCCCGCCTGCGGGACGCCGCGGCGCCCGCCGGCGACGAGCTGGTGCTCATCGGTCGCCGCCACCAGCGCGACTGCAACTCCTGGCTGCACAACGTCGAGAGGCTGACCCGGGGCCGTCCGCGTCACCAGCTGCTCATGCACCCGGAGGACCTCGCCGAGCACGGCCTCGAGGAGGGAGCCTCGGTCTGCGTCACGTCCCGGGTCGGCGCCGTCGAGGTGGAGGTCCGGGCGACCGACGAGATGATGCGCGGCGTGGTCAGCCTCCCCCACGGCTACGGGCACCAGCGTGCCGGCGCCCGGATGGCTCACGCCGAGCAGGTCCCCGGAGTGTCGGTCAACGACCTGACCGACCCGGACCTGCTCGACGTGAGCGGCAACGCCGCGCTGACCGGCGTCCCGGTCACGGTCACGGCGGCCGGACGCTAGCCGACCGCCCCCTCCCGTCAGCCCACCCCGTCAGCCCACCGACGTCAGCTGCTGCGCGGACTCCGGCTCGACGACCGTGCGCCCCACCGGGGGCCTCGGCCGCGTCGGCCACCACACCCGGTCCCCCAGGAGCACCAGGATGGCCGGCATCGTGACGAGCCGGATCAACGTGGCGTCGAGGAGGATCGCCACGGACAGCCCCACCCCCATCATCTTCATCTCCATCATGCTGAGCGTCGCGAAGATCGCGAACACCGACACCATCACCGCGGCCGCGCTCGTCACCACGCCTGCGGTGTCGCGGATCCCGCGCTCCACGGCGAGCCGTGTCGGGAGGCCGGAGGCGACGTGCTCGCGGATCCGGCTCAGCACGAAGACCTGATAGTCCATCGAGAGCCCGACCAGCACCACCATCACGAACACCGGGATCCAGTCGATGACGAAGCCGGGACTGGTGAAGTCGAGCAGCCCCTCGGCCCAGCCGTGCTGGAACACCGCGGTCAGCACGCCGAAGGCGACCCCGACCGACACCGTGTTGAGCAGCAGGGAGACGAGGGCGATCCACAGGCTTCGGAAGGCCAGCCCCATCACCAGGAGCGTGAGGACCAGCACCGCGCCGATCACCAGCGGGAGCCGTTCGCGCAGCAGGTCGACGAAGTCCATCGAGCCGGCCGCCCCGCCACCGACCGCGACCTCCACCGGCAGGTCGCCCAGCGCGGCGGGGGCGAGCTCACCGCGCAGGTCGCGCAGGGCCTCGTCGACGGCGGGGTCGGACTCCTCGAAGGGCATCGCCAGCTGAAGCACCGACGTCGTCCCGTCAGCGGAGACCTGGACCGGGTCACGTCCCGCGTCGACGAAGTCACCGGTCCCGATCGCCGCGTCCTGGAGCCGGCCCAGCGCGGCGTCGACGGCGTCGTGCTCGGCCGCCGGACCGCGGACGACGACGTCCGCTGAGGCCCCCTCGACGGGGAACTCCTCGGCGATCTGGAGGAAGGTCTGCACCTCGGGGATGGACGTCGGCAGCGTCTGCAGGTTGGAGGCGTGCAGCTTCATCCCCAGCGCCGGGGCAGCGAGCAGAAGCAGGACGATGGTGGAGACACCGAGAGCGGCCACCGGGCGTCGCAGCACGGGGCCCAGCAGCCGGCTGCTGATCCCGCCGCGACCGATGCGCCGGTTGACCCGCCACAGGAGCGGGACGCGCGGTCGGTCCACCCAGCGGCCCAGCTTGACCAGCAGGGCCGGCAGCACGGTGATCGAGCCCAGCACCGCGATCGCCACCACCAGGATCGCCCCCGAGGCCAGCGAGTCGAACGTCGAGCTGCCGATCAGGAAGAGCCCGGCCATCGAGGCGATCACCGCGCCACCGGAGACGAGGATCGAGTGACCCGAGGTCTCGGCGGCGATCTCGACCGCGTCGAGCGTGCCTCGGCCGGCGGCGCGCTCCTCACGCTCGCGCTTGAGGTAGAACAGGGAGTAGTCGACGCCGACCGCCATGCCGATGAGCACGATCATGCTGGAGACGGTGGGCTCCGCGTGGATCAGGTGGGACAGCGGCGCCGTGATCCCGATCGTGGCGGCGACGCTCGTGACGGCGAGCAGCACGGGCAGGCCGGCGGCCACCAGCGCCCCGAAGGCGAGCAGCATGAGCAGCAGGGTGATGGGGAGGCTGATGCCCTCCGCGGCGGACAGGTCGTCGGCCACCTGGGCGTTGATGCTCTCGTCGAGCGTGAGGTCCCCGGCCTGGCGCACCACCAGGCCCGGGTGGTCGGCCTGCACCTCCGCGGTGACGTCGAGCATCGGCCCCGGCTCCTCGTGGTCGTCGGCCACCTGGACCGCGACGAGCAGCGCGGAGCGGTCGCCGTTCCACTGCGGCGCGCTCACCGCGTCCACCCCCTCCACGCCCGACATCGCGGCACGCAGCTCGTCGGCGGCCGCGGCCGCGTCCTGCTGGTCGAGAGCAGCGCCGTCGTTCGCCGTCACCAGGACGCTCTCGCTCGAGGGGTCGTCGAGTCCCGCCTCGTGCATCATCGCGTCGGCACGCCCCGACTCACCGACCCTGTAGTCGGCGTCGGTCGTGTCCTGCGTGGGTACGGCGGCCGCCAGGGCCACCGCGACCAGGACGAAGGCCAGCCACGCCCCGATCGCGCGCCAGGGGTGCGTGGCGCTCCAGCGGGCGACACGTTGGGGTATCGCGGTCAACGGGTTGGACATGGCAGGCTCCTGCGGTCGTGCCGGAATCGGATACGACCAGCCTGGTGCGCCGCTCCGGCCCGGTCAGGGGTCCGCGCACCCGACTCGACGGGGGTGCCTGCACCACCGCGTCGGCGGCCGGAGGCGAGGAGGATGGGGCGGTGAGCATCCCCACGACGACCACTCCCGCGCGTCCCCAGGAGCCCGGTCGCCCCAGCAGTCTGAGAGCCAGCCGTCTGAGAGTCAGCCGCCTGAGGCTCACGGCGTACGCCGCCGCCCAGCTGCTGATGGCCGTGGCCGCCCTGCTCCTCCTCGTCCTGACGGTCGCAGGCGGTGTGCTCGCGATCATCTGGGTCGGGATCCCGCTGCTCTTCGTGACGATCCCCGCCACGCGGTGGCTCGCCGACCGGCACCGGTCCATCGCCGGCGAGGTGCTGGGGACCCCCATCCCGCCGCAGTACCACCCCCGGCGCCCGGGCAGCCCCATCGACCGGATGACCGGCTGGGCCTCCGACCCGATGACGTGGCGCGACCTGGGTTGGCTCATCGCGGCAGGGACCGTGGGGCTGGCCGCGTCGCTGCTGACGATCGTGCTGTTCCTGGCCGTGGTCACCGGCTTCCTGTGGTGGTACGGCGTCGAGCCGATCATGCGGGCGCGCTGCGCGATGGACCGCTGGCTGCTGTCCTACGGCCACGCGGAGCGTCTCGAGCAGCGGGTGCAGGTGCTCACCGAGACCCGGGCCGACGCCGTCGACCACTCGGCCGCCGAGCTGCGCCGGCTCGAGCGCGACCTGCACGACGGCGCCCAGGCCCGGCTGGTGGCGCTGTCGATGAGCCTGGGGTTGGCCGACACGCTCTTCGACAGCGATTCCGAGGCGGCGCGCAGGCTGGTTCGCGAGGCGCGGGCGACCAGCGCCGGCGCCCTCGGCGACCTGCGCGCAGTCGTGCGCGGCATCCACCCGCCCGTGCTCGCCGACCGGGGGCTCGGCGGGGCGGTCGAGGCGCTCGCTCTCGACCTGGCGCTCCCGGTGTCCGTGCAGATGGACCTCGCCGGCCGGCCCCCGGCGCCGGTGGAGTCGGCGCTCTACTTCGCCGTCGCGGAGTGCCTGACCAACACCGGCAAGCACGCCGCGGCGGAGCATGCGTGGGTGCGCGCCACCCATGCGGACGGGGTGCTGCAGGTGGTGGTCGGCGACGACGGCCGCGGGGGCGCCGATCCGGGCGACGTCTCCGCTCAAGAGTACGGCGTCGGGACCGGCATGCTGGGGGTGATGCGCCGCCTGGCCGCCTTCGACGGCACGATGAGGGTCTCGAGCCCGGACGGCGGGCCGACCGTCGTGACCCTGGAGGTGCCGTGCGTCTTGTCCTCGCCGAGGACCATGCCCTCCTGCGAGCCGGACTGATCCAGCTCCTGGAGGCCACCGGCTTCACGATCCTGCACGCCGTCGGGGACGCCCCGTCGCTGGAGCTCGCCCTGCAGGACCCCGACGCCGACGCCGCCGTGGTCGACGTACGCCTGCCTCCCACGCACACCGACGAGGGCCTGGTGGCGGCGATCGCCGTGCGAACGGCCCGCCCGGGCTTCCCCGTGATGGTGCTGTCGCAGTACGTCGAGCACCTGTACGCGCGCGAGCTGCTGGCCAGCGGCGAGGGGGCGATCGGCTACCTGCTCAAGGACCGGGTGGCCGACGTGGCGGAGTTCGTCGACGGCATCAGACGCGTGGCGGCGGGCGGCACGGTGCTCGACCCGGAGGTGGTGGCGGCGATCATGGCGCGGCGCCGCAGCCAGCCCATCGACCGGCTCACCCCCCGCGAGCGCGAGGTGCTGGCCCTGATGGCGCAGGGGCGCTCCAACGCCGCCATCGCCGGGGCACTCGTCGTCTCGGAGAAGGCCGTGGCCAAGCACATCAACAGCATCTTCACCCGGCTCGACCTGCCGCCGGCGCCCGACGACCATCGCCGGGTGCGCGCCGTGCTGGCCTGGCTGCGCCCCTGAGCCGGGCGCTCAGATCCCGAGCGCGTCGCGCACGGCGGCCCGGGCCGCCAGCGGGTCGTCCGCGGACAGGGCGCCCTCGGCGGCCTCCTGGCAGGCGGCCGCGGTGACCGAGGACAGCCGGGCACCGACCGGCCGGACGGCTGCGGAGGCCATGGACAGCGACGTGACGCCCATGCCGACCAGGGCGCAGGCCAGCAGCGGGTCGGCGGCAGCCTCGCCACACACCCCCACGGGCTTGCCCGCCTCGCGGCCGGCAGCCGCCGTGATCGCGATCAGCTGCAGCACCGCTGGCTGCCAGGCGTCCGTGAGGTGCGCCAGGTCGGTCGCCATCCGGTCGGCGGCCATCGTGTACTGCGTCAGGTCGTTGGTGCCGATCGAGAGGAAGTCGACGACGTCCAGCATCTTGTGGGCGAGGAGGGCGGCGCTGGGGACCTCGACCATGACACCGGCCCTGAGGCCATGCGCGTGGACCTTCCCGGCGAAGTCGGTCGCCTCGGCGAGCGTGGCGACCATCGGCGCCATCACCCACGTGTCGACTGCGGTGCGCTCGGCGGCCAGCGCGATGCCGGCCAGCTGGCGCTCCAGCAGACCGGGGTTGTCGAAGGCCAGGCGCAGCCCCCGCACGCCGAGGGCGGGGTTCTCCTCCCCCTCGTGGGTGGCGAACGCGATCGGCTTGTCCGAGCCCGCGTCGAGCGTGCGGACGACGACGTGGCGGCCCGCGCCGGCGAACGGCGCGAGCACCTCGGCATAGATCTCGGCCTGCTCCTCGACGGTCGGCTCCTCCCGGCGGTCGAGGAAGCTCAGCTCGGTGCGGAAGAGCCCGACGCCCTCCACCGGGCCCTGGGCGGCAGCGCGTGCCGACTCGGCGTCCGCGACGTTGGCCAGCAGCTCGACGGCGGACCCGTCCGCGGTGACGGCCGGCCCGGTCCAGGAGTCCAGCTGTGCCCGCAGCTCGCCATCGGCCTCGACCCGGCGGGCCGCGTCCGTGGGGTCCGGCGACGGCTCGACGGTCCCGCTCGTGCCGTCGACGAGGACCTGGGTCCCCTCCGCGATCGTCAGCGCGCCCGAGCAGCCGACCACGCAGGGGATGCCCAGCTGGCGCGCGATGATCGCGGTGTGGCTGGTGGAGCCGCCCCGCTCGGTCACCAGTGCGAGGACCCGGGAGGGGTCCAGGCCGGCGGTGTCGGAGGGCGCCAGGTCGGTGGCGACCAGCACCGAGGGCTGGTCGGGCGCGGGGACCCCCGGCTCGGGGGCGCCCACCAGATGCGCCACGAGGCGGCGCTCGATGTCGCGCAGGTCGGTGACGCGCTCGGCCATCAGCCCGCCCATGCCGGCGAAGATCGCCGCGAACTGCTCGACGGCCGCCGTGAGCGCCGCCAGCACGTCGACCTCTCCCCCGGTCAGCTGCTGGCGCACGGCCGCCCGCAGCCCCTTGTCGCGGGTGAGACCGGCGCTGGCGGTGAGCACCTCGGCGGCCGCACCCGAGACCGAGGCGGCCTTGCGCGTGAAGCCCTCCGCGACGGCCACGGCGGCCGCGTCGTACGCCGCGAGTGCCTGCTCCGCGTCCTCGAGGCCCCCGGTGCCGAACGCGGCGACCAGCTCGGGCGACACGACGGCGACCACATGCACGGCGGGACCGACGACGACCCCAGGGACGACCGGGGTGCCCTGGAGGAGTTGGCGGCTGCTGTCTGTCTGGCTGGTCATGTCTCCATGAAACCCGCATCGCTCTTGACAGTCAACACAAACGGGGGATAAAACAACATAAACACAGATCGAACGGTTGATCTGAGGAACTGGAGGTCGGATGTACGCCGAGGAGCGCCAGCAGGCGATGGTCGAGCTCGTCACCCGTCAGGGGCGGGTGTCGGTCGCCGACCTGTCGCAGGAGTTCGACGTCACGACGGAGACGGTACGCCGTGACCTCTCCGCGCTGGAGCGGCTGAACCTCCTGCGGCGCGTGCACGGCGGGGCGGTGCCCGCGGACACCTTCACGGTCATCGAGGTCGCGCTCAGCGACCGCGACGCCGCCAACCCCGAGGCCAAGGAGCGGATCGCGGCTGCCGCCATCGAGCTGCTGCCCGGCGCCGCCTCCACCGTGCTCATCGATGCGGGGAGCACCACCGGCCGCTTCGCCGCACTGCTCCCCCGCGAGCGCCAGCTCACGGTCTTCACCCACGCCGTGCCCGTGGCCGCGCGGCTGGCCAGCCAGCCGAACATCGAGCTCCATCTCCTCCCCGGGCGGGTCCGGGCGACCACGCAGGCCGCGGTCGGCGCCGAGACCATCGAGGCCCTGGGCCGGATCCGCGCCGACGTCGCGGTCCTGGGCACCAACGGCATCTCGGTGGCCCACGGCCTCTCGACCCCCGACGACGCCGAGGCCGCGGCCAAGCGGGCGATGGTCGCCTCCGCCCAGCGGGTCGTGGTCCTCGCCGACTCCGCCAAGATCGGTCAGGAGCGGACCCTGCGCTTCGCCGAGATCTCGGACGTCGACGTCCTGGTCACCGACGAGGGCATCTCGGCGTCGGACCGCGCCGCGCTCGAGGAGGCCGGTGTCGAGGTGGTGATCGCGTGATCGTCACCCTCACCCCTAACCCGAGCGTGGACCGCACGGTCGACCTCGCCGGCCCGCTCGAGCGTGGCAGCGTCCTGCGTATCGCGGCGGGGATCGCGCAGTCCGGCGGCAAGGGGGTCAACATCTCCCGTGCTGCCGTGGCGGCGGGAATCCCGTCGGTCGCCGTCCTCCCCGCCCACAAGGACGACCCCTATGTCATCGAGCTGCTCGGAGTCGGGGTCGACTGCCGCCCCGAGGAGCCCACCGGTCCGGTGCGGGTCAACCTCACGATCACCGAGCCCGACGGCACCACCACGAAGCTCAACAGCCCCGGCTCCGTCGCCACCCCCGAGTCTCTGGACCGGCTTCGCGAGGGAGTGCTGCGGCGCGCCGACGGCGCCGACTGGGTGGTCCTGGCCGGCTCGCTGCCGCCCGGCGCCCCTGCCGGCTGGTACGCCGAGCTCGTCGCCGCGCTCGTCCCGGGGCCGGCGAAGGTCGCCGTCGACACCAGCGAGGAGCCGCTCGCCGCGGTCGTCGCCGGGCTGACGACCGCCGCCCCCCATCTGATGAAGCCCAACGCCGAGGAGCTGGCCTCGCTGACCGGCGATGCCGTGGAGTCCCTCGAGAACGACCCCCGGGCAGCGGCCCGCGCCGCACTGGTCCTCGTGGAGCGCGGCGTCCGGTCGGTGCTCGTCACGCTCGGCGCCCAGGGCGCCGTACTCGTCCGCGCCGACGGCGTCTGGCAGGCCACTCCCCCGCCGATCGAGCTGGCCAGCACGGTCGGCGCCGGCGACGCCAGCCTCTTCGGCTACCTGCTCGGCGATGTCCGGGCGCTGCCCCCGGCCGAGCGGCTCGCCCTCGCCGTGGCCTACGGCAGCGCCGCCGCCAGCCTCCCCGGCACCGGCATCCCCGACCCCACGCACGTCCACCCCGAGCTCGTCCACGTCCGAACGCTCGACCTCACCCCCGCAGCCCCTGGAGCCCTTCCGTGAACCCCTTACTGACCACCGACCTGGTGCGGCTCGACGCCGACCTCGGCAGCGACAAGCACGACGCCATCCGGGCACTGGCCCAGATCGTCCAGGACGCCGGTCGCGCCACCGACCCGTCCCAGCTCGTCGAGGACGCGCTCGCCCGTGAGGCGACCTCCTCCACTGGCCTGCCCGGTGGGATCGCCATCCCACACTGCCGCACCGACGGCGTCGACACCCCGACCCTGGCGTTCGTCCGGCTGAGCCCTCCGGTCGACTTCGGCGCCAAGGACGGCCCGGCGGACATCGCCTTCCTGATCGCCGCCCCGATGGGGGGCGACGCGACGCATCTGCAACTGCTCACCCAGCTGGCGCGCGCGCTGGTGAAGCCCGACTTCACCAGCGCCCTGCGCGCGGCCGGCACCGCCGAGGAGGTCGTGGCGATCGTCTCGGGGATCTTCCCGGACCAGGGAGCGGCCGCGGACTCCACGCCAGATGCGCCGCCCGCGGCGGCAGCGCCGACCGCCGGGGACACCTCTGGGGCGAGTCCGACCGAACGCCCGCGCCTCGTCGCGATCACCGCCTGCCCCACCGGCATCGCGCACACCTACATGGCCGCCCAGGCCCTGGAGGAGGCCGCCGAGCGCGCCGGCGTCGACATCGCGATCGAGACCCAGGGGTCGGCGGGCGCCAAGCCCTTGGCGCCCGACGTCATCGCCGGTGCGAGCGCGGCGATCTTCGCCGTGGACGTCGGTGTGCGCGACGCCGGCCGGTTCGCGGGCCTGCCGCTGGTGAAGTCCAGCGTGAAGCGTCCGATCGACGAGGCGGACCTGATGATCGCCGAGGCCCTCGAGGCCGCCACGAGCCCCCAGGCGGCCCGCGTCGAGGGCGCCGCCGACGAGTCCGCCGCATCGACCGCGGGCGAGTCCTGGGGCGGCCAGGTCCGCCGGGTGCTGATGACCGGCGTCTCCTACATGATCCCGTTCGTCGCGGCCGGAGGTCTGCTGATCGCGCTCGGGTTCCTCTTCGGCGGCTACGCGATCGCGTTCGGCGGCACCTTCGACGGCGAGTCGGTCAACGTCGGGCAGCACATCGTCACCAACTCCACGCTCGTCGACCTCCCCGACCCCGCGGCGTACGACCTCGACCAGTCCGAGCTGGTCCGTGGCCCCCTGCTGACCTATCTGGGCGCACTGATGCTGGTGCTCGGGCAGGCGGCGTTCGCGTTCCTGGTCCCGGCGCTGGCCGGCTACATCGCCTACGCGATGGCGGACCGGCCCGGCATCGCCCCCGGCTTCGTGATGGGCTGGATCGCCACCGACACCCTCAACTCCGGCTTCCTCGGCGGCCTGGTGGGCGGCGTGCTCGCGGGCTTCGTGGCCCACTGGATCTCGTCGTGGAAGGTCCCGGCCTGGGCCCGAGGGCTGATGCCGGTGCTGGTGATCCCGCTGGGTGCCACCCTCATCTCCGGCTTCGTGATGCTCGCTGTGCTCGGTGAGCCGCTCAGCGCTCTCACCGAGGCTCTCTCCGACGGCCTGAACTCGATGAGCGGCGGCTCGGCGATCGTCCTCGGTGTCGTCCTCGGCCTGATGATGGCCTTCGACATGGGCGGCCCGCTCAACAAGACGGCCTACGGCTTCGCCACCGCCGGCCTCGGCGCCGCGGCCACCGCCGCGGACGCCCCCGAGCTGAAGATCATGGCCGCGGTCATGCTCGCCGGCATGGTGCCCCCGCTGGCCATGGCCCTGGCCACCGTCCTGCGCCGCGGCCTGTTCACCCCGGCCGAGCGCGAGAACGGCAAGGCGGCCTGGCTGATGGGGGCCTCCTTCATCAGCGAGGGCGCGATCCCGTTCGCAGCCGCCGACCCGCTGCGGGTGATCCCCGCGATCATGGCCGGCAGCGCCGTCACCGGTGGCCTGTCCCAGGCACTCGACGTCTCGCTGCGCGCCCCGCACGGCGGCATCTTCGTGCTCTTCGCCGTCGGCAACGTGCTCGGCTTCCTGATCGCCCTGGTCGCCGGCGTCCTGGTCGCTGCCTTCGCCGTGATCGCGCTCAAGAGCATCGGCCGCTCACCCGCCGAGATCGCCGAGCTCGCGGCGACCGCACCCCTCTCGAACTGACCCCTCTCGAACTGACCCGTCTCGAACTGACCCGTCTCGCACCGACCCCGTCCCACCGCTCGCACCACCACACAGCCCGACCACTCGAGGAGCTCACATGCCCAGCAAGACCGTCATCGTCGGATCGGCCGTCGGCCTGCATGCCCGTCCCGCCGCTCTCATCTCCGAGGCCGCCGGGGAGCTCGGCTCCGACGTCTTCATCTCGCTGCCCGGTGGCGACCCGGTCGACGCCAGCTCGGCCCTGATGATCATGACCCTGGGTGCCGGCAACGGCGCCGAGGTCGAGGTGTCGGGCGACGACCAGGCTGCGGTCGACAAGATCGCGGCGATGGTCGAGCAGGACCTCGACGCCTGACCTCACCCCCACCAGCGCGAGCAGCGGGCAGTGCCTCGGAGCCCAGACGTCAGAGGCTCTGCCCGCTGCGTGCGCGCAGGGCCCGATAGACGGCCCGCACGCCCACGGCGCGCTCCATCTCTCGCAGGACGCCGGAGAAGAACTGGCCGCGGTAGGTCTCGTCGGTCAGCGCCGACACCGTGAAGTAGAGGCCGGAGAACGCTGACAGGAAGGTCGCCACCTTGAGCAGCGGGAGCGAGGTGTTCGGCAGCCCCGGCAGCTGGGCGACGTCGCCCGCCTTCTGCTGGGCCCAACCCAGGACGACCTCGTCGGTCATCGCGAGCGAGCCGAACAGCATCAGGAACACGAACACGGACAGCACCAGCAACAGGACCTGCACGGCCTGGACGATCATCAGCACGAGGATCAGGTTCCAGCGCTCAAAGCCGGTGATCGTCGCGTACGCCGCCGGGTCGCTGTCGGGGTCCGCCACCAGCTCGCGGGCCGCGTCCTCCAGCGGGGTTCCGGCGCACGCCGCCAGCAGGAGCTTGTCGTCCACGGAGTCGTCGGTGCGGTCCACCTCCTCAGGAAGCCGGCCCAGCAGGAACCCCGCCCCCATCAGCGCGAAGAGCAGCACGGTCAGCCACAGGACGCCTCCGTTCCAGCTGGCCGCGACCTCCCAGACCTCGGCGTTGATGAACAGGAACGTCACGAACAGCAGCAGCAGCGGGAGTGCCCGGGTCACCATCGGCAGCAGCATCCGCAGGCTGGACATCGTCCGCGCCAGGGCCCAGCCCAGGAGGGGTCGTGCCCGCAGCGCGGTGAGCCCGTAGAAGGCGGCCGCGACCGCACCGATCGAGACCAGCGTCGCCGGCGCGAAGGCCAGGTCGTCGGACACCCACGCGAGCGCCCAGCCGGCGCCGGCGGCCAGCAGCCCGACCAGCACCACCAGCGGCAGCGTGCGACGCGGGTGCAGCGCGGCTCGGGCCGCCGCCCGCTCGCTCGGGACGAAGTAGGGCAGGCCGTTGCGCAGGAACCACGCCTCCGTCGCCCGCAGCGGGTCGGCGTCGGCGACGGGTGCGCTCACGACCCGAGGATCTCTCTCGCCCGGTCCACGTCGTCGCGCATCCGCTCGACGAGCGCCGCCACGTCCGCGAACCGGACCATGCCACGCAGCCGGGCCACGAAGGAGACCTCGACCTCCACGCCGTATAGCTCGAGGTCCGTGCGGTCGAGCACATACGACTCCACCCGGCGCTCACGCTCCCCGTCGAACGTGGGGTTGGTGCCGACGCTGATCGCGGCCGGCAGCACCTCCTGGGTGTCGAGGCGCCGCAGCCAACCGGCGTAGACACCGTCGGCGGGGGCCGCGGCCATCCCGCTGGTGGGCACGTTGGCGGTGGGATAGCCGAGCTCGCGACCGCGCCGGTCGCCGCGCACCACGGTCCCCCGAACGGTGAAGTTGCGCCCCAGCGCCTCGGCCGCGCCCTCGACGTCGCCGGCTGCCAGGCAGTTGCGCACGTAGGTCGAGGACCAGACCTGCGGTCCGCCGTCGAGCGCGATCCCCTCGGCCTCGAAGTCGCTCGTCTCGCCGACCCTGCTGAGCAGGGCCACGTCTCCGGCGGCCCGCTTGCCGTAGCGGAAGTTCGCCCCGACCACGACCACCCGGGCGTGCAGCGCCTCGACGAGGATCCGCGCGATGAACTCCTCGGGGGCCCAGTTGGCGATCTCCCGGTCGAAGGGCACGACGAGGGCGTCGTCCACCCCGGCCCGGCCCAGCAGGTCCAGACGGGTCTCGATCGTGGTGAGCGTGGGAGGTGCGTGCTCAGGACGCAGCACCGCGATGGGGTGCGGATCGAAGGTCACGGCGACCACCCGCTCGACGCCACGCTGGTCGGCGACCTCGCGCGCACGCCGTACGACGTGCTGGTGGCCGAGGTGGACACCGTCGAAGTTGCCGATGGTGACCACGGTGCGACCGAGATCGGCCGGGACCTGGTCGATGGAGCGCCAGACGCGCATGGGCTCACCGGCCTTCCTGTGCTGCTGCATCATCGCGGGTCAGCCTTTCACAGCAACCGTGGGGGCGGGCACCGAGTCTCCCTCAGACGAAGACTGCCACGGCCCGGGCCTGCGGCCCACGCTGCTCGTAGAGGGCCAGGAACTCCCCCGTCGGGTCGAAGAGCGCCGTCGGCGGACCCGTCTGCTCACCGCTCTCCTGGCCGGGAAGGGCGAGGTCCAGGGCCCGACCGAAGCGGACGTCCGCAGCCTGCTCCGCACTCAGGTCGTACGACGCGAAGCTGGCGCGCGCAGCCTCGGCGATCGGGACCATCGTGAACTCCTCGGCCAGCTGCTCGAGGCTCCGGGCCACGTCGAGGTCGAACCCGCCGACCGCGGTGCGCCGCAGCGCCGTCAGGTGCCCGCCGACCCCGAGTGCTGCACCCAGGTCGCGTGCGATCGCGCGGACGTAGGTGCCGCTGGAGCAGCGCAGGTCGACGTCGACGTCGATGACGCCGTCCCCGCGGCGCGGCTCCCCGGCGGTGAGCTCGTGCACGGTGACCGGCCGGGCCTTCAGCTCGACCTGCTCCCCCTCGCGCACGCGCTGGTAGGCGCGCTTGCCGTCGACCTTGATCGCGGAGACGGCGGTGGGCACCTGCTCGATGTCGCCGACGAAGACCTGGAGCGCCTGTGTGATCTGCTCGTCGCTGATGTGCTCGGCCGGGGTGGTCGCCAGCACGTCGCCCTCGGCGTCGTCGGTGACGGTGCTGACGCCGAGCCGGATCGTCGCGGCGTAGCCCTTCTCCGTCAGCATCAGGTGGCCGAGCAGGCGGGTCGCCCGGTTGACGCCCAGCACCAGCACGCCGGTGGCCATCGGGTCGAGGGTCCCCGCATGGCCGACCTTGCGAGTGCCGGCGAGACGGCGCACCCGCGAGACGACGTCGTGCGAGGTCATCGCGCTGGGCTTGTCGACGACGACGAGCCCGGCCGGCGGCTGGTCGCTCACGCCTCGCGCGCGTCCTCGGACACCGCGGACGTCCCGGACTCGTCCTCGTCCTCGAGGACGTTCTCCTCGTGGGGCTTCCGGTAGGGGTCGGCCTCGCCTGCGGGCTGGGCTCCCTCTCGGGCAGCAGCCACGGCAGCGTCGGACTCCCGCACCTTGGCGAGCAGGTCCTCGATCTGACGAGCGTTCTCGGGCAGCGCGTCGTGGACGAAGGTGAGGGTGGGGACGGTGCGCATCCCGAGCTGCTTGCCGACCTCGGCGCGCAGCACACCCTTGGCCGACTCCAGGGCGGCACCGCTGGCCGTGATCTCGTCGGCCTCGCCGAGCACGGTGTAGTAGACCGTGGCGTGCTGGCTGTCGCCGGTGAGCCGGACGTCGGTCACCGTGACGAATCCGAGGCGCGGGTCCTTGATCCGCCGCTCGAGCATCTCGGCGACGATCACCTGGATCCGGTCCGCGATCTTGCGCACGCGTGGGCTGGCCATGACTTCTCCCTGCTTCGAACCAGTTGGCTTCGAACGTGATGCGAGGCGCGTGGTCACGCCCCGCCATTATGCGTGGAACGGCTGTGCACAGAACGGCTGTGCACGAAACGGCCGGGCGCCCCCGTGAAGGGACGCCCGGCCGACTGGGTGGATCAGCTGCGCGGGATCTCGCGCATCTCGAAGGACTCCACGACATCCCCGATCTGGATGTTCTGGTAGTTCTTCAGCACCAGACCGCACTCGAAGCCCTCGCGGACCTCCGACGCGTCGTCCTTCTCCCGCTTGAGCGAGGCCAGGTCGAGGTTGTCGGCCACCACGGCACCGTCGCGGAGCACACGCGCCTTGGCGTTGCGCCGGATGGAGCCGGAGGTGACCATGCAGCCGGCGATGTTGCCGATCTTGCTGGAGCGGAAGATGTTGCGGATCTCGGCCTGGCCGAGCACCGCCTCTTCGTACTCCGGCTTGAGCATGCCCTTGAGCGCCGCCTCGATCTCCTCGATCGCCTGGTAGATGACCGAGTAGTAGCGGATCTCGACACCTTCCTTGTCGGCCATCTGGCTCGCCTTGCCCTGGGGCCGGACGTTGAAGCCGATGATGATGGCGTCGGAGGCGGCGGCGAGGTCGACGTTGGTCTCGGTGATCGCACCGACACCGCGGTCGATGACGCGGAGGCTGACCTCTTCGCCGACGTCGATCTGGGCCAGCGAGTCCTCGAGGGCCTCGACCGAGCCGGACACATCGCCCTTGAGGATCAGGTTGAGCTCCTGCGTCTCGCCCTTCTCCATGGAGGCCATGAAGTCCTCGAGCGTACGACGCACGCGACGCTTGGCCTGCATGGCCGCCCGCTCACGCGACTCGCGCTTCTCGGCGATCTGGCGGGCCATGCGGTCGTCGTCGACGACGATGAAGTTCTGGCCCGCACCCGGAACAGCGGTGAGACCCAGGACCATCGCGGGGCGCGACGGGTCGGCCTCGGTGATGTTCTCGCCGTGCTCGTCGAGCATCGCCCGGACTCGTCCATAGGCAGGCCCGGCGACGACGGACTGACCGACGCGCAGCGTGCCGCGCTGGACCAGGATCGTGGCGACCGGACCGCGACCGCGGTCGAGGTGCGCCTCGATGACCAGACCCTGAGCGTCCTGGTTGGGGTTGGCCCGCAGGTCCAGGGACGCGTCAGCGGTGAGCACGATCGCCTCGAGGAGCTTGTCGAGGTTGAGCTCGGACTTCGCGGAGACGTCGACGAACATCGTGTCGCCGCCGTACTCCTCGGGGACCAGGCCGTACTCGGTCAGCTGACCGCGCACCTTGGTCGGGTCGGAGTCGGGCTTGTCGATCTTGTTGACCGCGACCACGATCGGGACGCCGGCGGCCTTGGCGTGGTTGAGCGCCTCGATCGTCTGCGGCATGACGCCGTCGTCGGCCGCGACCACCAGGACCGCGATGTCGGTCGCCTGCGCACCACGAGCACGCATCGAGGTGAAGGCCTCGTGACCCGGGGTGTCGATGAAGGTGATCAGACGCTCGTCGCCGTCGACCTCGGTGGCGACCTGGTAGGCACCGATGTGCTGAGTGATGCCACCGGCCTCCTTCGCCGCCACGTTGGCGCTGCGCAGGGCGTCGAGGAGCCTGGTCTTTCCGTGGTCGACGTGACCCATGACCGTGACGACCGGAGGACGCGCGGACAGGTCGGACTCGTCACCCTCGTCCTCACCGAACTCGAGGTCGAAGGACTCCAGCAGCTCGCGGTCCTCGTCCTCGGGCGAGATCACCACGACGACGTAGTTGAGCTCCTCGCCGAGCAGCTCGAACGTCTCGTCGTTGACCGACTCGGTCGCGGTGACCATCTCGCCGAGGCCGAACAGCATCTGCACGAGCGCTGCCGCGTCGACGCCGATCTTCTCGGCGAAGTCGGTCAGCGAGGAGCCGCGGGCCAGACGCACGGTCTCGCCGTTGCCCTTGCGGACGCGCACACCACCGATGGTGGGCGCCTGCATGGCCTCGAACTCCTGACGACGGGCGCGCTTCGACTTGCGACCGCGACGCGACGGACCGCCGGGGCGACCGAAGGCGCCCTGCGTGGTCCCGCGCTGGCCGGGACGACCGCCACCGGGACGACCGCCACCGCCGGGACGACCGGCGAAGCCGCCGGGCCCACCGGGACCGCCACCGGGAGCGCCACCGCGACCGGGAGCACCGGGACGACCGGCACCGCCGCGAGCGGGGGCGCCGGGGCGACCGGGACCGCCGCCGGGGCCACTGGGACGACCACCGGGGCCGCCACCGAAGGCGGCCGGGGACTTCGGCATCATCGCCGGGTTGGGGCGCGGCATGCCGGGACGCCCGGGGGCGCCGCCGTCACGGGCCGACGGGGGACGCGGCGGACGCTGGTCCCCACTGGCACCGCCACTGGGCGCGCCTGCGGGAGCGCCGGGACCGGCGGGGGCTCCACCGTCACGCGGTGCGGACGGACGACGTCCCATGCCCTGGCTGGGCGAGAACGGGTTGTTCCCCGGACGCGGGGAGCCGGGACGGCCCACCGGACGAGGAGCCGGCGACTTGGGCGCAGGCGCCTTCGGCGTCGGGCCGCCTGCCCGAGCGGCCGGGGCGGCGGGGGCCGCAGGGGCCTCCGGTGCAGCCTCGGGCTCGGGTGCGGAGGGGGCGCGCGGACCGGGCTTGGGGCCCGGACGCGCAGCGCCGGTGGAGGGCTGCGCTTCGGGAGCGGCAGGAGCCTCGACGGGTGCGGGTGCCTCAGCAGCGACGGGCGCGGGGGCCTCGGCTGCAGGAGCCTCGGCAGGTGCGGACGCCTCGGGGGCGGCGGGAGCCTCGGCTGCGGCAGGAGCCGCGGGGGAAGCCGCGGCCCGCTTGGGGCCGGGGCGCGGACCGGGGGTGCCGGGCGCCTTGGGGGCGGCCGTACCGGGGGCGGCCTGGTCGGCTGCCTGGGCCGGCGCCGCAGTCTTCAACTGCTCGCCGAACTGCTTCTTGAAACGCATCTCGACCGGGGGCTCGACCGTCGACGATGCCGACTTGACGAACTCCCCCATCTCCTTGAGCTTCTCGAGAACGAACTTGCTCTCGACACCGAACTCTTTGGCGAGTTCGTGGACTCGGGTCTTAGCCACGCTGCTCCTTCTGGCCCGAGCCCCGTCTCAAGGGGTGCTGCGGACCGTTAGTGGTTGTGCATGCTCATCGGGAAGTACTCATCGAGTGCTCATGAGCTGCTGCTCCAGTTCCTGTAGGTCACACGTCGGTCATGTCAACGGTTGTTCGTGCTGCTGGTGGTGCCTGCTGCTCGGTGGTGCGGGGCGGGTCGAGGTAGGCCCTCAGCTGCTCGGCACTGAGCGCTCCCCCGGCCCTGAGGGCCCGGGGGAAGGCCTTGCGTCGAACCGCGAGGTCGAAGCACTCGGTGGTGGGGTGCAGGTGCGCCCCCCGACCGGGTGCGGTGGCGCGTGGATCGGGCACCAGGGCCGGAGAGCCCCACGCGTCCGAGCCTGCGACCACCCGCAACAACTCGCTCTTAGTGGCCCGCGCCCGGCACCCGACGCACATCCTGACCGGTTCGCCCGCTCCAGCGGGCGTATCGCCAGCAGGAGCAGGGTTCTGGTCGGGTCGTGCATGGGGGGTGAGTTCGCGTGCCACTGGCAACAACCCTACTCCTTTCGCCCCGGTTCAACGAACCGGGGCGAAGAGCAGCCGGCCGTCACGGTGTCATTGCGGCGACGGCGCCTCGTCCGATCGGATGTCGATGCGCCAGCCGGTCAGGCGGGCCGCGAGGCGGGCGTTCTGCCCCTCCTTGCCGATGGCCAGCGACAGCTGGAAGTCCGGCACGACGACCCGGGCGGAGCGGGCCGCGAGGTCCACCACCTCCACCGAGCGGACCTGCGCGGGGGACAGCGCGTGCGCCACCATCTGGGCAGGGTCGGCCGAATAGTCGACGATGTCGATCTTCTCGCCGTGGAGCTCGGCCATCACGTTGCGCACGCGCTGGCCCATCGGGCCAATGCACGCGCCCTTGGCGTTGACGCCCTGGATCGTGGATCGGACAGCGATCTTCGTGCGGTGCCCCGCCTCACGGGCGATCGCCGTGATCTCGACGGTCCCGTCGGCGATCTCTGGCACCTCGAGGGCGAAGAGCTTCTTGACCAGGTTGGGGTGCGAGCGCGAGAGCGTGACCTGGGGGCCACGCATGCCCTTGCGCACCGAGACGACCAGGCACTTGATGCGACTGCCGTGGACGTACTTCTCACCGGGGACCCGCTCACCCACGGGCAGCATCGCCTCCAGTCGACCGAGGTCGATCAGCACGTCGTCGGGGTTGCGGCCCTGCTGGATGATGCCGGAGATCACGTCGCCCTCGCGACCGGAGAACTCGCCGAACTTGATCTCGTCCTCCGCGTCGCGCAGACGCTGCAGCATGATCTGCTTGGCCGTCGTCGCTGCGATCCGGCCGAACCCGTCTGGGGTGTCCTCGAACTCCCCCACCTCGTTGCCGTCGTCGTCGACCTCGGTCGCCATCACGGTGACGTGACCGGACTTGCGGTCGAGCTCGACGCGCGCACGCTCACGCGCACCCGGCGTCTTGTGGTAGGCCGTGAGGAGGGCCTGCTCGATCGCATCGACGAGCACGTCGAAGGAGATCTCCTTCTCACGCTCGAGCATGCGCAGGATGCTCAGGTCGATGTCCATCAGGCGTCGTCGTCCTTTCGGGTCTTGCGGTTGAACTCGACCTGCACGAGGGCCTTCGCGATGTCGCTGAAGGCGACCTCGTGGCTCTCCCCGTCGATGTCGAGGGTGACGGAGGTCTCGTCACTGGTCGTGATCCGGCCGGTCAGCTCGCCCTCCTCGAGGAGGGTGATCTTGACCAGGCGGTCGGCATTGCGGCGCCAGTGGCGCGGCAGCGTGAGGGGGCGGTCGACGCCGCGGGAAGTGACCTCGAGCGTGTAGGGCATCTCGCCCATGACGTCGGACTCGTCGAGCACCTCGGAGATGGCACGGGTGGCCTCGGCGACGTCGTCGAGCGTGACTCCCCCGTCCGTGTCGACTGCGACGCGCAGCACGCGCCGCTTGCCGGCGGGGGTGATCTCGACGGCCTCGACATCGAGGCCGAGGGCACTGAGGGGTCCGGAGAGCTCGGACTCGATGCGGTCCCGGGTGGCGTCCTGACGGGCAGTGCTCACGGGGATTGCTACCTCCTTGTGCTGTTGTAGAGGGTCCACCCTAACCGCTCTCGCGGGCTTCCCAGCCATCGCAGTCGGGGGCGACCCGGCAGCGGCGATAGGGTCGGCGCCGTGTCCACCATCGACCCCGCGCGCGTACGACGCGACCTGCTCACGGCGGGCCGAGCGGCGCCCACTCGGCGCGCCGCCCTGCGCGGCGGGGCCGTCGCACTGGCGGTCCTCGGCGGGGCTGGATGTGATGCCTCCGACGGCGGTCGCGCCACGACCTCGCCCTCCGTCTCCTCCCCCTCGGGCCGCACGGACGACGAGGTGGCGGACGCCCAGCTGGCCGCGGAGGCGCTGGGGCACATCGACGCCACCCTCGCGCTCGTCGCCGCCGTCACGACGCGACATGCCGTCGCCGGCCCGCTGGTCGGGGACCTCGTCGGCGCCCATGTGGCACACCGCGACCTGCTCCTCGACGCGGTCGCCGGCACCGAGGAGCCGGACGCAGTGACGAGCCCACCCGACGCCCAACGCGCCTGGTCGGGGCTTCGCCGCCGCGAACAGACGCTGCAGGCCCAGCTGGGCGCGCTGGCGCTCCGCGCCGGCAGCGGTCCCTTCGCGCGCCTGCTCGCGGTGATGGCGGCCTCCGTGGCCCAGCACCTCGCTGCGCTCCCACTCACGCTCCCTCCCGCGTCAGGAGGCAGCGCATGACGACGACGGACGCACTCCAGGCCACCCTGGCCGCCGAGCACGCTGCCGTCTGGCTGTACGGCGTGCTCGGCGCGCAGACCTCCGCCTCGTCGGAGGCGGCCCTGCACAACGAGCTCAGCCAGGCCTACACACTCCACCGGTCCCGCCGCGACGAGCTCTCCCGGACGCTGCGTGACCTCGCCCAGGAGCCCGTCTCCGCCGCCGCGGCGTACGAGACGCCGTCCCCGATCAGGAGCCCGCGGCAGCGCCGCAGCGCGGCGATCGAGATCGAGGACCGCTGCGCGACGACCTACGCCGCCCTGGTCGCCAACACCGTCGCTGCGCAGCGTGCCTGGGCGGTCGCGGCCCTGACCGACGCTGCGGTGCGTCGGGTCCGACTCGGGGGCGAGCCCGAGCAGCTCCCGGGCGACTGAGGTTGCCCTGCTGAGAGTGCACGGCGACTGCGACGCGTCGAACGGGGTATCGGTCCCGGGCACGGGGACCCGCACAGCGACAGGAGAACGACCATGAGATCCGTCGGCAGTCTGCTCAGCGCCTTGATCGTCGTCTGGCTGGTCATCGGGGCAGCAGCCGCCTACCAGCGCGACTACTTCACCAACGACCGCGAGGTGAACTGCAAGACCACCGGCGACACCGTGCTCACCGTCCTGGCCGGACCGCTGAACTATCTCGGCGTCAACCCGAAGATCGACTGCACCGTGCCCGAGCCGTCCCGCTAGGACGCCGACGGCTGACCACCACCACGGGCGAAGGGTCCGAGCCGGCGACGACTGTGCTCCGAAATGGCCGCGGTCCGCGAACATGTCCTCCGAGGAAGCCCCGAGATCTTCCCCGAGTGGACACGTTCGCGGACCAGGAACGGCGCCGGTCAGCGCGGCACCGCTAGTGATCTGCGACAGGCGCCGATCACCGGTTCGGCAGTGGCGGGTTGCCCGAACAACCTGCCGTGCAAAAGTCTGCAACACGACGCGAGGCAACGCCAGCCCTCACGCATTGCAGGTTCGTGCAATGCGGGAAGTTGCAAGGGCTCCCCGGGCGGCAGCCGCGCGGCAGAGGGTCAGGTGGGCGCGGACCACTCCGAGACGATGTCGAGCACGTCGAGCAGCCGGTGGGCGAGCGCGTCGGGAACGCCCTCCGTGTGGCCGACCTGCTGCGGGGGGATGTTGCTGTGCGGCACGTGGATCGCCCGCAACCCGGCGTTCTGAGCGCCCCAGACGTCGTCGAAGAGCCGGTCGCCTACATAGACGCACCTGCTCGGGTCCCCGGCATCCACAGCGGCCATGGCCGTCGCGAACGCGTGGGGTGAGGGCTTCGTCCACTCGATCTCGCTCGTGTAGACGTCGCCGTCGATCAGGTCCAGGACGCCGTCCCGGTCGAAGAAGCCCCGGTGCCACTCTCGGGGCCAGATCGTGTTCGACAGGACGCCCACCTTGATCCCCCGACCGCGGAGGCCCTCGAATAGCGGGCGCACCTGCGCGTCGGTCGCTGTGTGGGGCTCCCAGAACTCGTAGTAGGCGTGCAGCAGGTCCGGGTCGTGGTCGAGGCCGGCCTCGTGGAACAGATCGGCGACCGTCGAGCTTCGCTGATGGTCGCGGGAGCGGCCCCACACCGCATCACCGGCCGCATGCAGCCGAGCGCTCACTTCTGCCAGGTCGTGGTCGCTGTCGACCACCGCCTGGGCCAGGGCGAGCGACTCGGCGTGGAAGTCCACGTCGCTCCACCGCGTGAGGGTGCCACCCCAGTCGAAGATGACCGCCTCGATGGGCGCCCCGCTCACAGGCGCCCGCTCACATGTGTCCGGTCTCGAGGTAGCGGCTGTGCCAGCTCAGGGCCTCGTCGAGCAGGTGCGGCGTGTGCCGCGCCGTGGGGCGGGCTGCCTTGGCACGCGCGACGTAGTCGGTGAGCCGATCACGGAAGTCCGGGTGCACGCAGTTGGCGATGACCCGCTCTGCCCGGTCGGTGGGCGAGAGCCCGCGCAGGTCCGCCAGCCCCTGCTCGGTGACGAGCACGTGCACGTCGTGCTCGGTGTGGTCGACGTGGCTGACCATCGGCACGATCGAGGAGATCGCGCCGTTCTTGGCCGTCGAGGGCGAGACGAAGAAGTTCAGGAACGCGTTGCGGGCGAAGTCGCCACTGCCGCCGATGCCGTTCATGATCCCCGAGCCCATGATGTGGGTGGAGTTGACGTTGCCGTAGATGTCGGCCTCGATCATCCCGTTGATCGCGACGACGCCGAGGCGTCGTACGAGCTCGGGGTGGTTGGAGATCTCCTCGCTGCGCAGCAGGATGCGGCCCTTGTAGGACGACACGTTGGAGAGGAAGCGCTGCACGCCCTCGGGCGAGAGGCCGAACGACGTCGCGGAGACACCCACCAGCTTGCCGCTGTCGAGCAGGTCGAGCAGCCCGTCCTGGATCACCTCGGTGAAGGCGATCATGTTCTCGAACTCGCTGTCCTCGAGCCCGGCCATCACCGCGTTGGCGACGTTGCCGACGCCGCTCTGCAGCGGCAGCAGGTTGCGCGGCATCCGACCCGCCTTCACCTCGTGGCGCAGGAAGTCGACGAGGTGCTCGGCCATCGCCTCCGACAGCGCGTCGGGGGCGGTGAGCGGCGTGTTGCGGTCCGGGCTGTTGGTCTCGACCACAGCGACCACCTTGGAGGGGTCGACACGCAGGTAGGGGTCGCCGATGCGCTGCATCGGCTGGGTCAGGTGGATCGGACCGCGGTTCGGGGGCAGGGCCGCGCCGTAGTAGATGTCGTGGAAGCCCTCGAAGTCGCGGGGCTGCCACTCGTTGACCTCGATGATCACCCGGTCCGCGCGATCCAGCCACGTCTTGTTGTTGCCGACCGAGCTGCTGGGCACCAAGAGCCCGTTGGGGAGGATCGCCGTCACCTCGACGACGGCCACGTCGAGGGGGCCGTAGAAGCCGAACCACATGTGCTGGGCGGAGTGGCTCAGGTGGGTGTCGACGTAGTCGACCTCCCCGGAGTTGATCAGCGCCCGCAGCGTCGGGTCGGAGTTGTAGGGCAGCCGCTTGTCCAGCCCGTGCACCTCGGCGAGCACTCCGTCGACCTCGGGAGCCGTCGAGGCCCCGGTCCACAGGCCGATCGTGAACTCCTCGCCACGCGCGTGGGACGCCTCGATCCGGCGGGCCAGGGCCTGCGGGATCGCCTTGGGGTAGCCGGCCCCGGTGAAGCCGCTGATGCCCACCGAGTTGCCGTGGTGGATGAACTCCGCCGCGGCCTCGGCCGTGGTGACCTTGGCGGCCAGGGAAGGACAGCTGATGCGTGACATGCGTGCTCCCGTGAGATGGGTGAGGTGGATCAGGGCCGTACGACGGCCAAGAGGTGGGTGACGACGTCGGCGACCGGGACGTCGGTCCGGTCTCCGGTGCGGCGGTCCTTGACCTCGACGGTGCCGTCCACCAGGCCCTTCCCGACCACCGCGATCGTCGGGACGCCGATGAGCTCGGCGTCCTTGAACTTCACGCCGGGGCTGATCTTCCCGGCCCGGTCGTCGAGGATGACGTCGACCCCGGCGGAGGCCAGCTCCGCGGCGATCCGCTCGGCCTCCTCGAAGAGGGCCGGGTCCTTGCCCGCCGCGACGAGGTGGACGTCGGCCGGGGCGACCTCGCGCGGCCAGCACAGGCCCAGCTCGTCGTGGTTGTCCTCGGCGATGACGGGAACGGCCCGGGAGACCCCGATGCCGTAGGACCCCATCGTCACCGTGACCAGCTTGCCGTTCTCGTCGAGGACCTTGAGGTCCAGGGCCTCGGCGTACTTGCGGCCGAGCTGGAAGATGTGGCCCATCTCGATGCCTCGGGCCGTCTCGACCGTGCCGCTGCGTCCCTCGACGGCACACGTGGGGCAGGCGTCGCCGTCGCGGACCTCGGCGGCCTCGATGGTGCCGTCCGGGGTGAAGTCGCGACCGGCGACGAGGTCGATCACGTGCTGGCCGGCGACGTCGGCGCCGGTGACCCAGCGGGTGCCCTCGACCACGCGCGGGTCGACGAGGTAGCGGATCCCCGACGGGGACTCCTCGCCCAGGGCGCCGGGGCCGATGTAGCCCTTGACCAGAGCCGGGTGCTTGCGCAGCTCGCCCTCGTCCATCGGCTCCACCTCGATCGGCTCGAGCTGGCCCTCGAGGCGCTTCTGGTCGACCTCGCGGTCGCCGGGCAGACCGATGGCCAGCGGCTCGCGGGTGCCGTCGGGGTGCTTGAGCACCACCAGCACGTTCTTGAGAGTGTCGCCAGCGGCCCAGGGACGGTCCTCGCGGGGGAACTGCGCGTTGAGGTGGTCGACCAGGGTGTCGATGGTCGGCGTGTCCGGGGTCTGCTCCGCGTGCGCCACGGGCGCGTCGTCGTACGCCACGGGCGCGGGGGCGGGGACGGTCACGGCCTCCACGTTGGCGGCGTAGTCGCACGTCGTGCACTGCACGAAGGTGTCCTCACCGACGCTCGAGCGAGCCAGGAACTCCTCGGAGCGCGAGCCGCCCATGGCGCCGCTGGTGGCCTTGACGATGACGTAGTCGAAGCCGAGTCGGTCGAAGGTCTTCACGTAGGCTTCGCGGTGCGCGTTGTAGGAGATCTCGAGGCCGGCGTCGGTGGTGTCGAACGAGTAGGAGTCCTTCATGACGAACTCCCGCCCGCGCATCAGGCCGGCGCGCGGACGCGCCTCGTCGCGGTACTTCGTCTGGATCTGGTAGAGCCAGACAGGCAGGTCCTTGTAGGAGGAGTAGAGGTCCTTGACGACGAGGGTGAACATCTCCTCGTGCGTCGGGCCGAGGAGGTAGTCGCCGCCCTTGCGGTCCTTGAGCCGGAACAACCCGTCGCCGTACTCGGTCCAGCGACCGGTCGCCTCGTAGGGCTCGCGGGGCAGCAGCGCCGGGAACTGCAGCTCCTGCGCGCCCATCGCGTCCATCTCCTCGCGGACGATGCGCTCGACGTTGCGGTAGACCCGCAGGCCCAGCGGCAGCCACGTGTAGATGCCGGGCGCGGCCCGGCGGATGTAGCCCGCGCGGACCAGCAGCCGGTGGCTCGGGACCTCGGCGTCGTTCGGGTCGTCGCGCAGCGTGCGGACGAAGAGCTGGGACATGCGCAGGATCATGGACGTCAGGTTATCCGGGGCATCGCCTGCCGCGTGCATCCGATGGTCCCGTCCGGCACGGCCATCCGTCCCGTCCCCGATGTCCGATAGTCGTGCGCAGGTCGGGCGAGCAACCTGCGGGGTGGGTGCGACGTCTACTGGGTGAACGCCGGGAGTCGCCCGGCCGCCTCGTGGGAGCTCGTCATGGATCGACTCGTCCGCCTGGTCGCGGCCTCCGCCGCCGCCCTGCTCACCCTGGGACTGCTCGCCGCGCCTGCCCCGGCCGCCGCACCGGTCCGCCTGGACCCGACGGAGCTCGAGCGCGGTCCCGACAGCCGGCTCCCCCACCTCGATGGCGCCACGATCGTGGACGGTGAGCGGCGGATCCCCGTCCGGGCGGACGTCGTACGCCTGCTCGGTCGCGCCGGCGACGGGTACGTCGTGGTCGCGGACGGGGCCATCGAGGACGGTCGCGGCCCGGCGCTGCGCGTCGAGGCCGACGGTACGACGACCCGCCTCAGCCGCCGGGTCGACGCCTGGAGCGCGCTGCTCTCCCGCGACGGGCTGCAGCTGGTCGAGCTGCGCCACCGCGGCCGTGACACCCGCGTGAGCGTGCGGGACGCGAGCACCGGTGACGTCGTGCGGCGACGCGACTTCGCGGGTCAGCTCGACGCGCTCGACGCCGATGCCGGACGGGTGATCCTCAGCGAGTGGGACCGGGGCACACGCTGGTGGAGCACCTCGACCGGTCGACTGCGCCGTATCTCGGCGAGGCCGGGGCAGCACGCCGACATCCGCGCCGACCGACTCGCGTCGTACACGGGCGACCCCTATCAGGACGGCTGCACCGTCGTGTCGAGGCTCTCGGCGCCGCGCCGGGTCCTGTGGCGCTCGTGCCGCGAGCGCGTCGAGGCCTTCTCACCGACCGGCCGGCGCCTCGCCACCGTGCACATCCTGGCCGACGGCCGCGGGCCCAACCAGGTCTGGGTGCGTGGCGCCCGGGGCGCTCTGAAGGCGAGCTTCCGGGCCTACTCCTTCGGGAGGGTCGTCTGGGAGAGCGACCGGGCCCTGCTGATGGACACCTACACCGCACGCCGGACGGCCACGGTGCGATGCGTGGGGACGGCCTGCGAGAGGGCCAGTCGGATCAGGCGCTCCGAGCTGGGCTGACCACGGGGGTCAGCTGCGCGCCGCGCGCACCGCGGCGCGGATCATCGGCAGCTGCAGCGGGAGCCGGCTGTAGGCGATGGCCTTGAACTTCGTGCTGCGGCTGCGGCGGGCGTCGTCGGCCATCTTCAGGTTGCCCGGGTAGACCCCGAGGAGCACGGCCACGCTCGCCCATCCTGCGACGCGTCGAGTGCGGGGCAGCAGCATCCCGGCCGCGCACGCCAGCTCGGCGACGCCGCTGCCCAGGATCAGCTCGCGGTGGGCCGGCAGGGCCTTCGGCATCAGCCGCTCGAACGTCTCGGGCCGGACCAGGTGGATGACTCCGGAGGTGGCGAAGGCGGCGGCGAGGATGCGGGCGTCCCAGGGCAGGGTGGAGATCGACATGGGGGAAACCTAGGGCACTCAGAACATGATGGTGGCGAACCGGGCAGTCTCGTGGAAGCCGGCCCGCTCGTAGGCCGCGCGTGCCGGCTCGTTCCACTCGTTGACGTAGAGCGACACCACCGGCGCGATCTCGGCCAGCACGATCTCGGCGACCGCGGCCATCCCGCGGGTGGCGAGCCCCTCCCCCCGCCGGTCGGGCGGGACGTAGACGCCCTGCACCTGCGCGGCGTACGGCGAGGCGCAGGCGACCTCGGCCTTGAAGACCACGCGCCCCTCCTCGAAACGGGCGAACGACCAGCCGCGGGAGACCAGCTGCATCACCCGTGCCCGGTAGAGGTCGCTGCCGCCACCGAACTCAGGGGAGACTCCGACCTCCTCGGTGTACATCGCCACGCACGCTGGATAGAGCAGCTCGAGGTCGTCGCGCGTGGTGCGCCGCACCTCAGGGTCCGCGGCCACGAGGGGCGGGCCGGACAGCTCGAGATGCGGCTGGCGGCGCCGGATCTCACGGGGACTCCCCCACGTGTCCTCGACGACGCGCCAGAACGCGTCCACGGCCTCCTCCGGGCCGACCAGGGTCGACACCGACCGTCGCTTGGCCAGCGCCCGGGCGGCGAAGGCGACCGCATCGTCAGGCGTGGCCCCGACCGGCACCAGGTTGGCGCCGACGTGGCAGGCCGCCGTCAGGCGACCGTCGTCGAAGCGCCCCCACATCTCTCCGCCGAGCCACCGAGGATCGAGGTTGGTGGTGCGGGCGCGGTAGTCCGCGAAGACGTTCACGACCGGGTCCTGAGCCGTGAGGGCCAGGAACTCGTCGAGATCCGGCGTGCCGAGAAGGTGCACGCCGTGCCGGGTGGAAAGCACGAGCGGAGCCTACTTGCCGCCCACTCGGGACGCCCCTGCCACTCCCAGCCTGCGCATGCTCAGTGGTCGGGCAGGTGCTTCGCTGGTCGAGCAGGTTGCGCAGCAACCGACGTCGAGACCCCCGGCGCCCTCGCTGGTCGAGCAGGTCGCGCAGCAACCGACGTCGAGACCCACCGGCGCCCTCGCTGGTCGAGCAGGTCGCGCAGCAACCGACGTCGAGACCCACCGGCCCCTCGCTGGTCGAGCAGGTTGCGCAGCAACCGACGTCGAGACCCACCGGCGCCCTCGCTGGTCGAGCAGGTTGCGCAGCAACCGACGTCGAGACCCACCCGCGAAAAAGTTCTCCACAGTCTGCGCGTCGCGCCGCTTCTGGGCGGGGTCACTGTCGGCGGTCCCTGATCCAATAGATCCATGACCCAGACAGCCGCCCCCGACACCGCCGCCGCGGTGCTGGAGGCTGCCCGGATCACCCGTGTCGGAGCTGATGCGGCAGAGGCTCGACAGCTTCGGTTGGCCGTGGACTGGGCGGCCATGCACTCGGTCGACTCCCTCACCGACGCCGCAATAACCCACGACGGGTACGGCGACCGAGGCCTCCCCATCGCCGGCGAGGGTGCCCCGTTGGTGGCGGAGTTCGCGATCACCGAGTTCGCCCTCGCCGTCGGCATGTCCACCGACGCCGGCAACCGCTACGTCGGCCAAGCCGTGGAGCTGCGCTACCGCCTTCCCAAGGTGTGGGCGCGGGTGTGTGCCGGGGATCTGGTGGCGTGGAAGGCGCGACGGATCGCGGACGCCACGATGAGTCTCGTGCCCGAGGGTGCGGCGTTCGTGGACCGTCACGTCGCCTCGGTGGCCCACAAGATCGGCATCGCCGCGCTGGACCGGCTGATCGAGGAGGCCTGGGTCCGGTTCCAGCCCGAGGACGCCGAGCAGCGCCGTCGTGCCGCGGCTGATGGCCGGTGTTTCGATGTGGACACCGACCAGGTCTCCTATGAGGGCACCATGGCTATCCGTGGGGAGCTCAACATCGCCGACGCGATGGACCTCGACGCCGCCGTCACCTCCGGGGCGGAGGCCCAACGCGCCCTCGGGTCGGAGGAGCCCCTCGGTGCGCGTCGGGCGAAGGCGGTCGCGGACCTCGCCCGCCAACAGCTGGCGTTCGACCTCAACACCACCGACGGCGACGACGCCGCAGGGGCTCAGAGCGGTGGATCCGACTCACCCCTTGCACCCGATCAACCGCGCTCATCCTCTACGGCCCCCGAGGGCCCGGCCCCCACGCGTGGGGCAGCGCGGCGTCCCCGGCAGGTGGTGCTCTACGTCCACCTCTCCCACGACGCCCTGCGCGCCCGGAGCCTCGACAACAGCGCCGACGCTGACGTCGACGGGGATCGGAACGGGATCCACCTCGCGCGGCTCGAGAACACCCGGTCCTTCGTGTCCGTCGATCAGGTCCGCGACTGGTGCGCCAACCCCGACGCCCAGGTCACCGTGAAGCCGCTGATCGATCTCGAGGACCACGTCCACGTCAACGCCTACGAGGTCCCCGACCGGCTGGTCGAACGCGTCGCGCTGATCAATCACAGCTGCGCGTTCCCGTGGTGCACCCGACCTGCCAGGAAGCTCAAGCCTGATGGGCATCGGGCGGACTGTGACCACGTCCGAGAACACGCGGCCGGTGGAGCTACGTGTTCGTGCAATGTCGCGCCGTTGTGTCGGCGGCATCATCGTCACAAGACGCATTCGCCGTGGTCTTGCACGGTGATCGATCCCGGGACGTTCCTGTGGACGAGCCCTCAGGGGTATCAGTACCTGCGTGACCACACCGGGACGCTTGACGTCACTCGCGACCGGGCACGCGCCGTACCACCACCCGACCAGTAGCTGCACCGCCCCGGACCCCGTCGTAGGCAGCATCCGGCGGGGGCTTCGGCGCGTCTACGGGGGTGGGTCTCGACGTCGGTTGCTGCGCAACCTGCTCGACCACCGGGGGGCGGTTGCTGCGCAACCTGCTCGACCAACGAACGAGGCTGCGCGAGCTGCTGATCGCCGAGGGTGGGTCTCCGAAGTCAGCTGACGCTGACCGAGGCCTCGGCGCCCTCGACGGGCTCCATCTGCTCGGCGAGGCGCATGGCCTCCTCGATCAGGGTCTCGACGATCATGTTCTCGGGGACGGTCTTGATGACCTCGCCCTTGACGAAGATCTGGCCCTTGCCGTTGCCGGAGGCGACGCCGAGGTCCGCCTCGCGGGCCTCGCCGGGGCCGTTGACGACGCAGCCCATCACGGCGACGCGCAGCGGCACCTCGAGGCCGTCGAGCCCGGCCGTGACCTGCTCGGCAAGGGTGTAGACGTCGACCTGGGCCCGACCGCAGGAGGGGCAGGAGACGATCTCGAGCTTGCGCTCACGCAGGTTCAGCGACTGCAGGATCTGCAGGCCGACCTTGACCTCCTCGACCGGGGGCGCCGAGAGCGAGACCCGGATGGTGTCGCCGATGCCGCGCGAGAGCAGGGCCCCGAACGCGGTCGCCGACTTGATCGTGCCCTGGAAGGCCGGCCCGGCCTCGGTCACGCCGAGGTGCAGGGGCCAGTCGCCGCGCTCGGCGAGCATCTCGTAGGCGCGCACCATGACCACGGGGTCGTTGTGCTTCACGGAGATCTTGAAGTCGTGGAAGTCGTGCTCCTCGAACAGTCCGGCCTCCCACACGGCCGACTCGACGAGGGCCTCAGGCGTGGCCTTGCCGTACTTCTCGAAGATGCGCTTGTCGAGCGAGCCCGCGTTGACGCCGATCCGGATCGAGGTGCCGCGGTCCTTCGCGGCGCGCGCGATCTCCTTGACCTGGTCGTCGAACTGACGGATGTTGCCCGGGTTGACCCGCACGGCCGCGCAGCCCGCGTCGATCGCGGCGTAGACGTACTTGGGCTGGAAGTGGATGTCGGCGATCACCGGGATCTGCGAGTGCTGCGCGATCTCCGGCAGCGCGTCGGCGTCGTCCTGGGACGGGCACGCCACCCGGACGATGTCGCAACCGGCGGCGGTCAGCTCGGCGATCTGCTGCAGAGTCGTGTTGACGTCGGAGGTCAGCGTCGTGGTCATCGACTGCACCGAGATCTGGTGGTCGCTGCCGACACCGACCTTGCCCACCTGGATCTGGCGGGTCTTGCGGCGGGGGGCCAGCACCGGCGGGGGCGCTGCGGGCATGCCAAGGCTGACTGCGGTCATGGTGTCGATCCTACCGAGCCACCCATGCCAGGCCCCTATCCGAGGCCCGTGCCGGCGCCAGCGCGGCCGACCTCAGGACTCGTAGAGCGAGAGCGGGACCACGAGGTCGCCGATGATCAGCACGACACCCATGACGAGCAGCGTCAGGCCCACGACGTAGGCCACCGGCAGCAGCCGGGCCACGTCGACGAAGCCGGGGTCGGGACGCTTGCGCAGCCGCGCGAACCCGCGGCGTACGGCCTCATAGAGGGCCCCCGCGATGTGACCACCGTCAAGCGGCAGCAGCGGCAGGAAGTTGAACATGCCGATGAAGAAGTTGAAGCCGGCGATCAGCATCAGGATGAAGACGGTCTTCTCCGTGGCCGGGAAGGCCTCGTGCGAGACCGTCTCCCCCGCCAGCCGCCCGCCGCCCACGACGCTGACCGGACTGTCCGCGGCGCGCTCCTCGAGCCCCACGATCGCCTGGGCCACGTCGAAGACCTTCATCGGGAGGGTGCCGAGGGCCTTGACCGTCTCGACCGTCATGTCGCCCATCTGGGCCAACGTGTAGAGCGGTCCCCCCTCGGCGAAGCCGGCGAAGGTCGGTGTCACCCCGAGGAAGCCGACCTCGGTGAGGGTCTCGTCGGTGGTCGACGTCGGTCGGGACTGGACGGTGGTGTTGGTCCGCCCGGTCAGCTCCTCGCCGTCGCGCAGGTAGGTGATCACGGCCTCGCCGCCCGCGTTGCCGCGGATGGCCTCCTGGAGGTCCTCCCACCCGCCGATCGGCGTGCCGTTGAAGGCGACGATCTCGTCGCCGGGACGCAGGCCCGCGTCCGCGGCCGGGCTGATCGGGTCCTCGGTGGTGCAGACCCGGTCGCTCTCCTCGTAGGGCACCACGCACGCCGACACGTCGTCGACGACCGGCTCGAGGACCGGGTCGTTGGGGTTGCCGTACGTCGCGAAGATGCCCGCGAAGATCACGAAGGCGATGGCGATGTTGACCGACGGGCCGCCCGCCATCACGATCACCTTCTTCCACCAGGGCATCCGGTAGAAGAGCCGGTCGTGGTCCTCGGGCGTGATCGTCTCCCACTCGGCCGCCCGGGCGTCGGAGATCAGCTGGGTGAACATGCCGGTGTTGGACTTGCGCACCTTGTAGACGTGGTTGCCCTCGGCGTCCACACCGTCGGGCTCGGCGATGTTGCCGGCCCCCGGGGGGAGCATCCCGACGATCTTGACGTAGCCGCCGAGCGGGATCGCCTTCACGCCGTACTCGGTCTCGCCGCGCTGGCGCGACCAGACGGTGGGGCCGAACCCGATGAAGTACTGCGTCACCTTCCCGCCGAACTTCTTGGCCGGGATCATGTGCCCGAGCTCGTGCAGGCCGATGGAGGCCAAGATGGCGAGGACGAAGACGACCACACCGAGGGTGTAGAAGAGCGCGGTCATGCGGTGGGGATCCCCTCCCGGATCAGGCGGGCGGCCTCTGCGCGCGCCCAGGCGTCGGCAGCGAGGACGTCGTCCACGGTCAGCTCTGACGTCTTCGAGGGTACGCCGTGTGCCCCGAGAACGGCGGAAACCGTCGTCACGATGTCGACGAAGCGCAGTCGGCCGGCGAGGAACTCCTCGACGCAGACCTCGTTGGCCGCGTTGTAGACGGCCGGGGCGGTCGCTCCGAGCGAGCCCGCCCGCTTGGCCAGCGCGACGGCCGGGAACGCCTCGTCGTCGAGCGGGAAGAACTCCCAGGTCTCCGGGCGGGTCCAGTCCACGGGAGGGGCGGCGTCCGGGACCCGGTCGGGCCACTCCAGGCCGAGCGCGATCGGGATCATCATCGTCGGCGGAGACGCCTGCAGGATCGTGGAGCCGTCGTGGAACTCCACCATCGAGTGCACCACCGACGTCGGGTGCACCACGACCTCGATGTCCTCGAACGCGACGCCGAAGAGCAGGTGCGCCTCGATCACCTCCATCCCCTTGTTGACCAGGGTGGCGGAGTTGACCGTGATCACCGGCCCCATGGCCCAGGTGGGGTGATTGAGCGCCTCCTGCGCGGTGACGTCGAGCAGGTCGTCGCGGGTGCGTCCGCGGAAGGGGCCGCCGCTGGCGGTGAGCACGAGGCGACGAACCTCGCCGGCGCTGCCCGATCGCAGGCACTGCGCGATCGCGGAGTGCTCGGAGTCCACGGGCACGATCTGACCGGGCCCCGCCCGCTCCATCACCAGCGGTCCGCCGATGATCAGCGACTCCTTGTTGGCCAGCGCGAGGGTGTTGCCGGCGTCCAGCGCGGCGAGCGTCGGCCGGAGGCCGACGGCGCCGGTGATGCCGTTGAGGACCACGTCGCAGGCCATCGCGGCCGCCTCCACCGAGGCCTCCTCCCCCAGTCCGGAGTACGCCGGCGCGAACTCGCGCACCTGCTCCTCGAAGAGCGTCGGGTTCGACCCGCCGGCGGTCAGCGCCACGACGCGGAACCGGTCCGGGTGGGCACGGACCAGATCGAGGGCCTGGGTGCCGATCGAGCCGGTGGAGCCGAGGATCACGACGTCGCGTCGTCGTGCGGGCGAGGCAGCAGAGGTCACCGCACCATCCTCCCAGCACCGGCGCCCACAAGGTGAACAGCGGGTAGACGGGCCCCCGACCTCGAGACACGGAGGGCCCAGGGGACTACCTTGCAGACAAGGAGTCGGCGCCCCGCGGGTGTTCGGCTCGTTGGTACGAGCAGATGAGGTCCACGAACCATGAGACACCGCACCCAGCTCGCCACCGTCGTCCTCGCCCTGGTGGCGCTGCCGCTCGCGGCCTGCGCGCCCCCGGCCGACGACGACGATGAGAAGGCCACCACCGAGAGCGGCGTCGCCGTGTCCGAGGCGACCAGCGCCGAGGAGTTCGGGGGCCTCGACGCCCTCGTCGAGGCGGCCGAGGATGAGGGCACCCTCAACGTCATCGCGCTGCCGCCCGACTGGGCCAACTACGGCAACATCATCAAGGCCTTCGAGGAGAAGTACGACATCGAGGTCAACTCCGCGCAGCCCGACGCGGCCAGCCAGGACGAGATCAACGCAGCCAACCAGCTCAAGGGCACCGACCGCGCTCCCGACGTCTTCGACCTCGGCCAGTCGGTCGCGTTGGAGAACGTCGAGATGTACGCGCCGTACAAGGTCGAGACGTGGGAGGACATCCCCGACGAGTTCAAGGCCTCCGACGGCGCCTGGGTCAACGACTACGGCGGCTACATGTCGGTCGGCTACGACTCCGCCAAGGTCCCCGACGTCACCTCCCTCGACGACCTGCTCGGTTCGGAGTTCCGTGGCAAGGTCGCTCTCAACGGCGACCCGACCCAGGCCGGCGCCGCGTTCAGCGGCGTGCTGATGGCGAGTCTGGCCAACGGCGGGTCCGTCGAGGACATCCAGCCCGGCATCGACTTCTTCGCCGACCTCAAGGACGCCGGCAACTTCGTGCCCGTCGACCCGACCCCGGCCACCATCGAGTCCGGCCAGACGCCCGTCGTCATCGACTGGGACTACCTGAACGCCGCCGAGTCGGCCAAGCTCGACACCTGGAAGGTGTTCGTGCCCGACGACGCCGTCGTCGCCGGCTACTACTTCCAGGCGATCAACGCGGATGCTCCGAACCCCGCCGCCGCCAGGCTGTGGCAGGAGTTCCTCTACAGCGACGAGGGCCAGAACCTCTGGCTCGCCGGGGGTGCCCGTCCGGTCCGCGCCGACGCGATGGCCGAGGCCGGGACGATCGACCAGGAGGCCTACGACGCGCTGCCGCCCGTGACCGGTGCGCCGACGATCCCGTCCAACGAGGAGACCACGGCCATGGCCACGGTCCTCTCCGAGAACTGGTCGAAGGTCATCGGCTGACGATGGGTCGACTCGCCCGCATCCGCCCGGTCCTGGGCCTGGTGCCGTTCCTCGGCTTCCTCACGGTGTTCCTGCTGATCCCCACCGTGACCGTCGTGATCGGCGCCTTCCAGGACTCCGACGGCGCCACCCTCGACAACCTCCGTGCGCTGGGCAGCGAGGCCTCGCTCACGGCGCTGTGGAAGAGCGTGGTGCTGTCCGGATCGACCGCTCTCATCGGAGCGGTGCTGGGCGGCCTGCTCGCGGCCCTGGTCGTGACCAGCCCGGCGGAGAGCGTCTTCCGCCGGGTGGTCACGTCGGTGTGCGGCGTCCTCGCGCAGTTCGGGGGCGTCGCGCTGGCGTTCGCCTTCATCGCCACGATCGGCTTCTCCGGGGTCGTCACGGTCTGGGCGCGCGACAGCCTGGGCCTCGACCTCTTCGGGTCGGGCTGGCTCTACGGCCTGCCCGGCCTGGTCCTGGTCTACGTGTACTTCCAGATCCCCCTGATGGTGATCGTCTTCCTGCCCGCCCTCGAGGGGCTGCGTCCCCAGTGGCGCGAGGCGGCCGTCAACCTGGGCGCCTCGGGCTGGCAGTACTGGACCAAGGTGGCCTTCCCCCTGCTGCGCCCTGCGTTCCTCGGCGCCGCCCTGCTGCTGTTCGCCAACGCGTTCGCGGCCTACGCGACCGCGGCGGCCCTGGTCAGCCAGGGCAACCCGATCGTGCCGCTGTTCATCCGCGCCGCGCTCACCAGCGAGATCCTGCTCGGCCGCGAGAACCTCGGCTTCGCGCTGGCCCTCGAGATGATCGTGGTGGTGGCCGTGGTGATGACCGCCTACGGCCTGCTCGTACGACGTACGTCGCGGTGGCTGCGATGAGCGCCCGCGCGAGCGCCCCCCGGGTGCTGACCCGGGTCCTGCGCTGGGTGCTGCTCGCAGCGTTCGCGGTCTTCTTCTTCGGCCCGCTCGTCGCGATGCTCGACTTCAGCACCCGGGTGCCCAACGCCACCGGCCGCACCTGGCTGGCGTGGAGCAACCTCGTCGAGGACCCGATGCTGTTCTCGGCGATCACCACGTCGCTGACGCTGGCGCTGCTGACCGTCTGCGGCATGGTGGCGCTGCTGGTCCCGACGATGATCTGGGTCAAGCTGCGGGTCCCCGGCGCCTACCGTCTGGTGGAGTTCCTGTGCCTGCTCCCGCTGACCATCCCGGCCCTGGTGATCGTGGTGGGCATCAAGAACGTCTGGGCCTGGGTGACCTACCTGCTCGGCGACAGCCCCCTCACCCTCAGCCTGGCCTACGTCGTCCTGGTGCTGCCCTACTCCTTCCGCGCCATCGACGTCGCCCTCTCCTCGATCGATGCCCGCACGCTGGCCGAGGCGGCGCGCTCGCTCGGCGCCGGCTGGTTCACCGTCATCGTGCGCGTCATCGTGCCCAACATCTGGGCCGGCGTGATGGCCGCGGCGGTGCTGTCGGTCTCGCTCGTCCTCGGCGAGTACACCTTCGCCTCGCTGCTGAACTACGAGAACCTCCAGGTCGCGATCGTCGCGATCGGCAAGGCCGACGGTCCCACCTCCGTCGCCGCCTCCCTGGCCACGCTGCTCTTCGGCTTCGTGCTCCTCGCGGCGATCTCGTGGTTCGGACGCGACCGCCGATCCGCCCGTCGCAGCGTCGCCACCCCGCTCTCCCCCACCGAAACGAGTACCCCCGCATGACGACCGCCTCCTCGCCCGTGGGCACCGGCTCCGCCTCGACCGGGCCGGCCCCCAGCACCGGTCTGGCCGTGCACTTCGAGGACCTGCGCCGCAGCTATGGCAACGTGCACGCGCTGGCCGGGCTGACCCTCGAGGTCGCACCCGGCGAGCTGGTGGCGCTCCTCGGCCCCTCCGGGTGCGGCAAGACGACCGCCCTGCGCATCGTCGCGGGCCTGGACGACCCCACCGCGGGCCGGGTCAGCGTCGGCGGCAAGGACGTCACCCGCGTCCCCGCCAACAAGCGCGACATGGGCATGGTCTTCCAGGCCTACAGCCTGTTCCCGCACTTGACCGTGATCGAGAACGTCTCGTTCGGGCTCAAGCTGCGCGGCCAGGCGCGCGGCGTACGACGACAGCGGGCCGGCGAGATGCTGGAGCTCGTCGGGCTGTCCGAGCAGGCCGACCGCTATGCCCACCAGCTCTCCGGTGGCCAGCAGCAGCGCGTGGCCCTCGCGCGGGCCCTGGCCATCCGGCCCTCCGTGCTCCTGCTGGACGAGCCGCTGTCAGCACTCGACGCCAAGGTGCGCAGCCAGCTGCGTGACGAGATCCGTCGCGTGCAGCTCGAGGTCGGCACCACCACGCTCTTCGTGACCCACGACCAGGAGGAGGCCCTCGCGATCGCCGACCGGGTGGGCGTGATGAACGCGGGACGCCTCGAGCAGGTCGCCGCCCCCGCCGAGCTCTACGCCGCTCCGGCCACCGCCTTCGTCGCGGGCTTCGTGGGACTCCACACCCGTCTGCCCGCGACCGTGACGGCTTCCGAGCACGCCGAGGTCCTGGGCGTCTCGGTGCCGATGCTGCCGGGCTCCCCGTCCTCGGGGACAGGCACCGCGCTGGTCCGTCCCGAGTCGGTCGTGGTGGAGCCGCTGGACTCCGTCTCCGGCCCCGGGGTCGCCACCGTGGTCCAGATGTCGTTCCTGGGGGCGATCTCCCGCGTCACCTGCCGCCTCGACGACGGCACCGAGGTCATCGCCCAGGCGGCCAGCGCCGAGGCGCCGTACTCCCACGGCGACCGGGTTCGGCTGACCCTGACGCCGGCGCCGGTGCTCGTCGTCCAGCCCTGACGCGGGCCGCCCGTGTTCTGAGGGGTGGCCCCAGACGGTGCTCTCAGGGGCGGCGCAGGGCGGGACGCAGGTCGTCGAGCACGGAGGCGTCCTCGATGGTCGAGGGCACCTTCGCGTCCTTGCCGTCGGCGATCTCACGCATGGTCTTGCGCAGGATCTTGCCCGAGCGGGTCTTGGGCAGCCCGCCGACGACGGTGACCGTCTTGAAGGCGGCCACCGCGCCGATCTCCCCGCGCACCAGCGCCACCAGCTCCTCGCGGACCACGTCGGGGTCCGTCTCGACGCCGGACTTGAGGACCACGAACCCGTGCGGGAGCTGGCCCTTGAGCGCGTCGGCCACGCCGATCACGGCGCACTCCGCGACCGCCGGGTGCTGGGCGATGACGGCCTCCATCGCGCCCGTCGAGAGCCGGTGGCCGGCCACGTTGATGACGTCGTCGGTGCGGCCCATGACGTAGAGGTAGCCGTCCTCGTCGAGGTAGCCCCCGTCGCCGGTGAGGTAGTAGCCCTCGAACGTCGAGAGGTACGACGTGACGTAGCGCTCGTCGTCACCCCACAGCGTCGGCAGGGTGCCCGGCGGCATCGGGAGCTTGATGCAGATCGCGCCCTCCGTGCCCGCCGGCACCGGCCGGCCGTGCTCCTCGAGGATCTCCACGTTGAAGCCGGGGACCGGCACCGACGGTGAGCCGGCCTTGAGCGGCATCGCCTCGAGCCCGCGCAGGTTGGCCGCGATCGGCCACCCGGTCTCGGTCTGCCACCAGTTGTCGACCACGGGGACACCGAGCTTCTCGCCCGCCCAGGCCCAGGTGTCCGGGTCGAGCCGCTCCCCCGCCAGGAACAGCGTCTCCAGCGACGACGTGTCGTGGCGGGCGAGGAGCTCGCCCTCGGGGTCGACCTTGCGGATCGCGCGGATCGCGGTCGGGGCGGTGAACAGCGCCTTCACGCCGTACTCCTCGATGACCCGCCAGAACGCCGCAGCGTCTGGCGTGCCGACCGGCTTGCCCTCGTAGAGCACGGTCGTGGCGCCGTTGATGAGCGGGGCGTAGACGATGTAGGAGTGGCCGACCACCCAGCCGACGTCGGAGGCGGCCCACCACACGTCGCCCGCACCGCAGCCGTAGACGTTCGGCAGCGACCAGGCCATCGCGACGGCGTGCCCGCCGTGGTCGCGCACGACGCCCTTGGGCTTGCCGGTGGTGCCGGAGGTGTAGAGGACGTAGAGCGGGTCGGTCGCCGCCACCTCGACGCACTCCGCGGGCTTGTGCCGGCCGACCTTCATCGCGGTGTCCCAGTCGACGTCGCGGCCCTCGACCATCGTCGCCTCGACCTGGGGCCGCTGCTTGACCACGACCGCGTTCGGCTCGTGGGTGGCGAGCTCCAGCGCCTTGTCGACCAGGGGCTTGTAGGCGATCGTCCGGCCCGGCTCGATGCCGCAGGACGCGGTCACGACGGCCTTGGGCCGCGCATCGTCGATGCGTACGGCGAGCTCGTGGGGCGCGAACCCGCCGAACACCACCGAGTGCACCGCGCCGATCCGGGCGCAGGCGAGCATCGCGACGACCGCCTCGGGGATCATCGGCAGGTAGATGACGACGCGGTCGCCCTGCACCACGTCGAGCGCCCGCAGCACCCCCGCGAAGGCCGCCACGTCCTCGAGCAGCCGGCCATAGCTGATCTTGGTCTTCGTGTCCGTGACCGGCGAGTCGTAGATCAGCGCGGTCCGGTCGGCGTGACCGGCGACGACGTGGCGGTCCAGCGCGTTGTAGCAGGTGTTGAGCGTCGCGTCGGGGAACCACCGGTAGAACGGGGGGCGCTCGGCGTCGAGCACCCGGTCGGGCTTCTTGAACCAGTCGATCGCCTTCGCCGCATCGCGCCAGAAGGCGTCGGGGTCGGCGACGGAGGCGGCGTAGGTCTCGCGGTAGCTCGGCATGGCACCCATGGTGGCGCCCCTCGCGCCGCAGCGTCCACTGGTGGTGCCCGTCACTCGACAAGTCGTCAGGAGTCCGCGACGAGCGGTCGGTCCCACCACCCGAGCACGCGCAGGGCACGCAGGGTGGTCCAGCGACTGGGCCCGGCCGACTCGAGGGCGAACCACTGCCGCCCGGGCCACGGGCGGTAGCGGCGCCAGGTCCCGTCCGCCCCGGCGGCCCCACGGAGCCTCTCGACCGCCTCGGAGAGCCGCTCGTCACGAGCGGCACCCGCCTCGCGGAAGTGCTCCAGCCCGCGCAGCACGTCGTAGTGCCACTGGGGCGGGAACGGGAAGCTCAGGTAGGCGGGGTCGACGACCTCTCCGGTGCGGTGCGACCGGAAGAGCCGGTGGGCGAGGAGGAACTCGCGGCCGGCGGCCAGCGCGCCCTCCACGTCCGGACGGGACGAGCCGGTGGGCACGCTCTCGACCCGCACCCGCTCGAGGGCCTCCAGCACGCTGATCGTGGTGTGGAAGGAGCCGTGTGCGGACCCGGTGCGCGCCGTGTCGCAGTTCCAGCCGCCGTCGCCGAGCTGCTCACCCACCAGCCAGTCGACCGCGCCCTCGACCCGTGCGTCGTCGTACCCGAAGCCATGGGCGAGCAGCACCAGCATCGCGGTGATGCAGGTCTCCGGCTCACGCACGGTCTTCGCCAGGTTCAGGCCGCCTCCCCACCAGCGGGCGGCATCCCAGAGCACCCGGCAGCCGGTCAGCGCCTGCGGGTGTCGGCGCTCGAGGCCCAGCCGGTCCAGGAGCAGCAGGGTGTAGGTCGTGGACGTCCACTTCGGGCTGTAGAGCGCCCCTGCCCAGCGGCCGTCGGGACCCTGCGCGGCGAGGAGCCGAGCACCCCACCCCCGCGTCGCGACGAGTCCCCGCCCAGCCGTGACCTGCGCGGCCGGGGCACCCAGCAGGTCACGGTGCACCTGCCAGCGCACCGCCGGATCACCCTCGAGGAGCCACGCGACGGTGTCCATGCCCAGACCTCAGCGGACCTCAGCCCGCCCCGTTGGCAGCGGTCCGGGCCGGGCGCGTCGATCCGCGCAGCCAGGCGTCGAAGAACCCGTCCAGGTCCTCTCCGCTGATCTCGGCGGCGAGCGCCTCGAAGTCGTCCACGCTGCCGTTGCCGAGGCGCCGTCCCTGCGTCCAGGCCTTCAGCAGAGCCCAGAAGTCGGTGTCCCCGATCCGGTGGCGCAGCGCCTGCACGACCATGGACCCACGGTCATAGACCTCGAAGTCGAAGATGTGGGACGCCCCCGGGTCGGCCAGCTCGAGCTTCCAGAACGGCGCCGGCATCGAGCGCCACTGCCGCATCAGCCAGGTCTGCGCGTCCGGCCCGCCGTGGGTCTCGTCCCAGAGGCGCTCCATGAAGCTGGCGAAGCCCTCGTTGAGCCAGATGTCGCGCCAGTTCTTCACCGACACGGAGTCGCCGAACCACTGGTGGGCGGTCTCGTGCACCACGAGCCAGACGTTGCCGGGGCCGCCGACGTAGGGGTAGGTCGAGCGGGTCTGGTTCTCGAGCGCGAAGCCGGTGTAGAGGCTGGTCGTGACGCCGCCTGCGATCGAGAACGGGTAGTCGCCCAGGTAGCGCTCGCTCCACGCCACCACCTGGGGGGTCCGCTTCATCAGCTTCATCGCGCGGCGGCGGGCCGCCGGCCCCAGCTCGCGGGAGACGGCGGAGAGCCAGCGCACGCCGTGGTCGGTGCCTCGGGCGATCTGGAAGCGCCCCGCGGCGAAGAACGCCAGGTAGGGAGCCATCGGCTCGCTCGCCCGCCAGTGCCAGGTGGTCCTGCCTCCGGCGCTCGTGCGTCCGACCAGCTCGCCGTTGGCGATGGCCTGGCGTCCCTGGGGCACGGTGACGTGGATGTCGAAGGCGGCCTTGTCGCGGGGGTGGTCGTTGCCCGGGAACCACCACGCGGCCATCTGCGGCTCACCCATCGCCACGGCCTCCTGCGGGCTCGAGAGCCACGGGTCCTCGCCGCGCCAGCGCTCGTGCCCGGGCCGGCCCGCATAGCCCACCCGCACCCGGAACGTCGCACCGGCGGCGATGGGGCGCGCGGGCACCACCTGCAGCTCGTGGCGGTTCGGGCGGCGGAAGGTCGCCGGCTGCCCGTCCACGAGCACCTTGCGGACGCCGAGCATGAAGTCGAGGTTGAGGCTGGAGAGGTCCTGGTCGGCGCGGGCCGTGAGCACCGTCCAGCCGCTCACCCGCGCACGGCGCAGGGCATAGCGGACATGCACGTCGTAGTGGGCCACGTCGTAGCCGCCGTTGCCGTCGGTGGGGAAGTAGGGGTCGCCGATCCCGGCGGCCCCCGGCGCAGCGGCCGCCGCGGCCCGGTCGAGCCTCTCCACATCGACGGCTGCATCGACGGCTGAATCGACGGCTGGCCCGACGGCTGAGGCCGGCAGCGCGGTGATGCCGGCCAGCAACGCCCCCGCACTGAGCGCGACCAGCGCTCGCCTCAAGGGTCCCGAGAATCTCGTGGTGCTCATGACGGCCATGGTCCTCTCCCCGTGCTCACGATGCGCAAGGTATCCGAAAACCCGTTGCCGGAGCCGTGTCGTCGCGACACGATGGTGCCAGCGTGCGCCGACAGCGGCGTCGCCCGATCGAGAGGAGCCGTGACATGAGGACTGTGCCCGGCCTGTCCGCAGACCACCTCTCGATCACACGGAGCATCACCAGCGATGTCAGACCACTTCAGCGAGCTCACCACTGACGAGCCGCAGCACCACCCCGACGATCGGTTCGCCGATCTCGACCCGACCTTCGTCTTCGACTTCACGGCGTACGACGATCCCGACGGCGCCGACCAGCGCTGGTCCACCTGGCTGAGCGTCGAGCCGCTCTGTCGTGGCCCTCAGCCACGCCCCGACTGGGTCGTGACCGACCAGGGCGCCCTCGACACCGAGCTCGGCGTCCTCAAGACCGGCAAGGAGGCCGACGTCTTCCTGCTGGAGCGCGGCACGCCCGACGGCCCCTCGGTCGTGATGGCCGCCAAGCGCTACCGGGACTCCGAGCACAGCGCCTTCCACCGCTCGAGCGTCTACACGGAGGGCCGACGCACCCGCAACAGCCGCGATGCCCGGGCACTCGCGAAGAAGACCGCCCACGGCCGCGCCGTGGCCGACGGACAGTGGGCGTGGGCGGAGTGGGAGGCCCTCGTGCGCTGCTGGTCGATGGGGCTCCCCGTCCCCTATCCGGTGCAGATCGACGGCACCGAGATCCTGATGGAGTGGGTCACCGTCGACGGTGAGACCGCCCCGCGGCTGGCCCAGACCCGTCCGGCGCCCGCCCTGCTGGCGTCGTACTTCGACCAGCTGCGCGGGGCGATGGCCGAGCTGGCTCGCCACGGCCTCGCGCACGGCGACCTCTCGCCGTACAACATCCTGGCGGCGGGCGAGCGTCTGGTGATCATCGACCTGCCGCAGGTGGTCGACCTCGTCGGGAACCCGCGCGGGACGGACCTCTTGATGCGCGACTGCACCAACGTCGTGACGTGGTTCCGGGCGCGGGGACTGGACGTCGACGAGCACGCGCTCTTCGCGGAGCTGGTGGCCCAGGCCTTCTGAGACCAGGATTTCTGAGACCGAGCCGTTGAGAGGCCACTGAGGGGCGTTCGGCTAGGTTCGCGGGCATGCAGCACAGCCGCGGACGTGTCATCGAGGTCGCCTCGCTCGCCGACCTGGACCGCAGGCTCGCGGCCGGAGCGACCTCGATGACCGGCTGGCACCTGCAGGACCTGGACCTCACCGGCCACCGGGAGGCCCTGCGCAGGTGCCGCGTCGCGGGGGCGCTCTTCGTCGGGTGCCGCTTCGGCAACGGCGACGAGGAGTCCGTGCGCGCGCGGGGCGCCGTGGTCTTCCCCGATGTGCCGGGTGTGCCGGTGGACACCTACCGGACCACGCTCTACACGGCCGCCGAGCTCTTCGACTCCCCCGCCTACGCCGAGAGCCTGGACGCCCGCGCCTACGCCTGGGCCCAACAGCCGGGCATGCGGGGGCGCGACGCGACCCTGGCGCGCGCGCTGCACGACCACTCCGTCGACGAGGCCCTGCGTGCGTGGGTGACGCAGCAGCGTCGGGAGGGCCGCCCCCTGGTCGGGGTGATGGGCGGGCACGCCCTGGTGCGCGGCGGCGAGGAGTACGCCGCGGCGACGCGCCTGGGACGAGCCCTGGCGTCCTCGCTCACCGTCGCGACCGGGGGCGGACCCGGCGCGATGGAGGCGGCCAACCTCGGCGCTCACCTGAGCGGCCAGCCGGAGGACGCGGTCGACCACGCCCTGGAGACGCTCGCCGCGGCGCCCTCCTTCCACCCGTCGGTCGGCGCCTGGGCGGAGGCGGCCTTCGCCGTCCTCGATCGCTTCCCCGGCGGCGCCCAGTCGTTGGGCATCCCCACCTGGCACTACGGCCACGAGCCGCCGAACCCGTTCGCCACCGCGATCGCGAAGTACTTCGGCAACCCCGGCCGGGAGGCGGTGCTGCTCGAGGTCTGCGACGCGGGGATCGTGTTCCTGCCGGGGGCCGGTGGGACCGTCCAGGAGATCTTCCAGGACGGCTGCGAGAACTACTACGCCGACGAGTCGTCGCTGGCTCCCATGGTCCTCGTCGGGCGGCGCTACTGGACCGAGGAGCTGCCCGCGTGGCCGCTGCTGCGCGCGCTCGCCCGCGGACGACCGATGGAGGCGATGGTGCACCTGGTCGACACCGTCGAGGAGGCGACGGACCTGATGGTCTCGTCTCGCTGAGCGCCGGTCGCGGAAGCAGCTCGAGGGAGGGGCCTCGTCTCAGCCGGCGAGCTCGCTCAGCCGCCGGAGCGCCGGCTGGCCCGACACCCTCCGGTAGTGGCCGACCAGCGCCGCGTTGACCGCGGCCCACGAGCGGCCCTCGACGCTGGGTCGCGCCGCGGCCGCCATCCGCGCCCGCAGCTGCTCGTCGTGGCCGAGCAGGCGCACGAAGGCTCCGACCTGGGCCGCCTCGCCGGGCTCGAAGAGGAAGCCGGTCCGACCCTCGGCCACCAGGTCCAGTGGTCCCCCCGCTCGCGGGGCCACCACCGGCACCCCCGAGGCGAGCGCCTCCTGAGCGGACTGGCAGAAGGTCTCGTGGCGTCCGGTGTGCACGAAGACGTCGAAGGAGGCGTGGGCCCGGGCCAGCTCCTCACCGTGGAGCAGACCGAGGAAGGCCGCCTGGGGCATGAGCTCACGCAGGCGCCGCTTCTCGGGGCCGTCGCCGACCATCACCAGCCTGATCCCCGGCATGTTGCTCAACCCCCGCAGCAGGTCGAGCTCCTTCTCGGCGGCCATCCTCCCGACGTAGCCCACGAGCAGCTCCCCGCCCGGCGCCAGCCGTCGGCGCAGGTCCTCACACCGGTTGCCCGGCGAGTACGCCGCGAGGTCGACGCCCCGGGGCCAGTGCACCACGTCCGGCACCGCCAGCGCCTCGAGCTGACGCATGCTCGCCGTCGACGGGGCCAGGGTCAGCGCGGCCGAGGAGTGGATGCGCCGGGTGAGCCACGCGGCGGCCGTCGCGCCCCCCGCCACGTCGTACCGCTCGGCGAACCCGATCAGGTCGGTCTGATAGATCGCCACGGCGGGGATGCCGAGCTCGGCCGCTGCTCGGCAGGCCTGGTGGCCGAGCGTCGCCGGGGAGGCGACGTGCACCACGTCGGGGCGGAAGCGCAGCATGATCTCGCGCAGCCGGCGCCGGGTCTCGAACCCCAGCCGGAAGTCCTTGTAGAACGGCAGGCTGGCACCACGGGTGCGGGTGACCGGGAAGCCCGCATAGGAGGGCGGCCCGGTCGGAGCGACCAGCTCGGCCTCGTGGCCCTCGGCGGCGAGGTGCTCCAGCACCCGGCGCACGGAGTTGGTCACGCCGTTGACCTGGGGCAGGAAGGACTCGCTGACCACGAGCACGCGCAACGGGCGCGCCTCCCGGCCGGCGGGGAAGGCGAGTACGGCGCCGCCTGTGCTGTCGGGGGCGCTCGGACGCGAGGTGGCGGTCGGGTGGCTGAACCGGAGCAGGGTCATCGTGTCCCTAACGTCGTGAGGTCTCGGCACCTCGGACGCTAGGAAGCCCGCGCCAACACCCGGTCAGCCGCGGATGGACACCCCGTGAACCCTGCGGGTCGACGCCGTTCAACACCCCAGTCGGCGCAGTTACACCGCCGAGTCGGCGCACTTTCACCGCCGAGTCGGCGCACTTTCACCGCCGAGTCGGCGGACTTTCACCGACCGGGGTGAAGTTGCGCCGACTGGGCGGTCAAGAAGCGCCGACTCGGGGGTGAAGTTGCGCCGACTCGGCGGGGTGGGGCGGGTCAGGCCTCGGTGGCGGCGAGCTGGCCGCAGGCGCCGTCGATCTCCCGGCCGCGCGTGTCGCGCACCGTCGTGGAGATGCCCTTGGCCTCCAGGCGACGGACGAACTCGCGCTCGTCGGCCGGGTCCGACGCGGTCCACTTGGAGCCGGGCGTGGGGTTGAGCGGGATCAGGTTGACGTGCACCCAGCCCCAGTCGCCGTACGAGTTGAGGACGTCGCCGAGCAGGTCCGCGCGCCAGGCCTGGTCGTTGATGCCGCGCATCATGGCGTACTCGATCGACACCCGGCGCTTGGTCTTCGCGGCGTAGTCCCACGCCGCCTCGACCGTCTCCGCGACGGAGAACCGCGTGTTGATCGGGACCAGCTCGTTGCGCAGCTCGTCGTCGGGTGCGTGCAGCGAGAGCGCCAGCGTGACCGGGATGCCCTCCTCGGTGAGCTGCCTGATCCGCGGCACCAGGCCCACGGTCGAGACCGTGATGCCGCGCGCGCTCATGCCGAGTCCGGCCGGAGCCGGGTCGGTCAGCCGGCGCACCGCGCCGATCACGGCCTTGTAGTTGGCCAGCGGCTCGCCCATCCCCATGAACACGACGTTGGAGACGCGGCCCGGCCCACCGGGGACCTCGCCGCGCGCCATCGAGCGGGCACCCGCAACGACCTGCTCCACGATCTCCGCGGTGGACATGTTGCGCTGCAGTCCGCCCTGGCCGGTGGCGCAGAACGGGCAGGCCATGCCGCAGCCGGCCTGCGAGGAGACGCAGACCGTGGCGCGGTCGGGGTAGCGCATCAGGACGGACTCGACCAGGGCGCCGTCGAAGAGCTTCCACAGGGTCTTGCGCGTGGTGCCCTTGTCGGCCTCCATCGTGCGCAACGGCGTCATCAGCCGCGGCAGGAGGGCCTCGACCAGCTCGGTGCGCTGGGTCGCGGGGAGGTCGGTCATCTCCGCGGGGTCGTCGACCAGCCGCGCGAAGTAGTGCGTGGAGAGCTGCTTGGCGCGGAAGGCCGGAAGACCATGACTGGTCAGCAGCTCCTTGCGCTCGTCCTCGGTGAGGTCGGCGAGGTGCCGCGGTGGCTTCTTGCGGCCACGCGGCTCGTCGAAGACCAGCTGGAGGGGGGTGGTTCCGGCAGCGGCGGGGGTCAGCTCATCAGACATCAGACCTCGATCATCCCACCCGGGCCAACGATGGGGCGAAACGTCAGCCGTCGGTCCGCATCAACACCCACAGCACGAGGGCCCCGACGCCGACCACCACGACCAGTGTCAGCAGCATGCCGAGGAGCATGTAGCGACCGAAGCGTCGGCTGGGCGGCGAGACCAGCAGCGCGAACGGGATCGCCAGCGTGATGACCACGAAGGGGTAGAGCCCCCGCGCCGTGTCGTAGGGGAAGAACAGCCTCAGGATCGTCGCGAAGGCACCGGGCACGAAGATGACGAAGAGCAGCCCGGAGAAGAACCCGGCGACCGGCGTGAAGGTCGGATGGTCGCGGTGCCACCAGCTCGGCGGGGTGCTCTCGGGCGGGGTCTCGCCGGGTGCCTCGGAGGGCGCCTCGGAGGGGGTCTCTGTTCGGGACTCTGGGGTGGACTCGGTCATGGCTCCAGTGCTGTCGTGAGGAGGTAGATGAAGGCCAGGCAGGCCCCGGCCAGCACGATGAACGTCACGGCGATGCCGATGATCATGCCCAAGGCCCACCAGCGGGTCTGCGGGAAGACCAGTCCGGCCACCATGGCCGCCCCGAACACCACCACCACGGCGATCGACCCGACGCCGAGCACCTCTCCGGGCAGCCCCACGGCGTCAAGGAAGAACGACACCGCCGTCCACAGCGTCACCAGGGCCGTGGGACCGACGAAGAAGCCGACGACCAGGCCGACCCACCGCATGGTCTTGTCGCTGCGTGCGCCCTCGAGCGGCGTGTACGGCGAGGGGTGCTGGCCGGACTGGTTGGGGCCGGGCTGGTTGGGACCGGGCTGGTAGGGACCGGGCGGATACGGGCCGGGCTGGTAGGGACCTGACCCGGGCTGCGGCGGGTACGGCGCGCCGTACTGCGCCGGCCCCCAGCCGCCCGGCGGCTGCCCCTGCTGCTTGCCGTCCACGGGCCGGTCGTCCGGTGACCGGTCGTCCGGTGGTTGGCTCATCGGCACACACCCCGCTCTCGCGGCTCATCGTAGGGCTCGGCCCCGCACCGCACGGGCGACGCGCTGAGGCCGGTCATCGGACCCACCACCAGATCCCGACGACCCCGGCCGCCACGAGCAGCGCCAGATAGGCGAGGACCAGGCGGGTGTCGCGCAGCAGGCACTGCGAGCGGGTCAGCCCGGCCCGCCGCGCGCGCCAGTAGCCCACGAAGCCCAGCCCTGCGAAGAAGACCAGCGCCACGGGGCCCAGCGCCCAGCCCAGGAGGGCGACGGTCGCGAAGATGCACAGCCGCAGCGGGTCGAAGGTCTCCCCCGCTCCAGAGCCCTCAGCCGCGGATTCCGCCGAGCCGGCGCCCCCTGCCGCAACGCCCCGGGTCGGCTCGACGAGGCGCGGGTCCCGGCTCACCGCGTCTCCTCGACGAGCGGCAGCAGACCCGACGCGCCAGCCCCCTCGACGGCCCCGGCCGGAGCACCTGTCGCGGTCGACAGCCGACGCCGTCCCAGCGGCGCCCAGGCCTGCACGGCGCAGAACGGCGCGCACTGGTGGGCGGCGGTTTCGGCGTTGACCGTGCCGACGTGCACGCAGCACTGGGTGAGCCGCTCCTCGATCATCGTGTTCATGTCCATGAAGGGCTTCACCGTCACCCGCAGCACCCGCTCCCCGAGCATCCGGCGCAGCCGCTCGTGCTGGCCGGGCAGCTTGGAGGCCACCAGGGTGCTGAGCGTGCCGATCCCGAGATCGCAGTTCTGGCAGATGTCGCGCCAGATCGTGGTCATCGACGGGTGCGAGAGCGAGGACTGCTCCGAGAGCAGGTCGAGCAGGGAGTCCTTGACCACCGAGCGCAGCGACACCGGGATGGAGTCGTCGGCGATCCGGTTGGCCAGGGTGTCGGGCTCCAGGTCGAGCCACTGCTTGAGCCGGTCGTGGCCGATCAGCGCGGTCAGCGAGCGCCAGCTGCCGGAGTCGTCGCGCAGCAGGTAGCCCACCGAGCAGCAGTGCGGATGCGAGCACGGCAGCGCGGTGAGGTCACGCCAGGAGACGAGCCCACCGGTCTGCTCCTCCAGCCGGGCGAGCACGCCGGTGTGGGTCAGCCGGTCCATCGGGTCGATCGCGCCCGAGCGCCCGGAGCCGAACACCGGCTGGATCGTCACCCCGCCGACGTACGGCGTGTCGAGGGCACGCTTGAGGACGAACCCGATCTCGTCGTCGTTGACCCCCAGCGCTGCCGTCATCGTCAGCGTGGTGAACACCCCCGCTCCGGAGAGCCGCTCGATCGCGCGCTCCTTGAACCGGCGGATGTCGGCACCGCGGTGGTAGCGAGAGGCCTCCGCCGACTCCCCGTCGTACTGCAGGTAGACCTCGACCCGCTCCCGGTGCCGTCGCAGCAGCGCGAGCAGCTCGTCGTCCCGGGCGATCGCGAGTCCGTTGCTGTTGATCAGGATGCGTACGACGGGGCGCGCGACGACCGCGTCGAGAAGCTCGGCCAGCCACGGGTAGAGGGTCGGCTCACCGCCGGAGAGCATCAACACGTCGATGCGGCCGTTCTCGCGGGCCAGCCGGGCGTCGATCGAGGCGAGCACCTGCTCCAACGGGGCCACCGAGGCGAGCGCCGGAGAGGACTCCGCGAAGCAGGTCGGGCACTTGAGGTTGCAGTGGTCGAGCAGGTCCTCGAGCAGGATGCAGGTGTGCTGGGTCTGCATCTCCGGCAGGCCGTGCTCGTAGGCCGACGGCACCGGCAGGAAGTTGCCGCGCAGGTCGGGCTCGTGGACCTTGGTGGGTGCCGTCCACTCCTCGAGGTAGCTCAGGATCTCCGGCGACTCGTCGTAGAGCGTGCGGACCATGCCGTGGGCCGGGCAGCCCCGCTCGAGCCAGATCCGGTCGTCGCGCTCGACCAGCCAGCCGCTGAGCCGCTGCACCTCCGCGAGCGGTCGGTCGGGGCGCTCCTCGTGGCACACCGGGCAGAACGCGTTGACGTAGCGGTGGATCCGGTCGCCGCGCAACGGCATGCCCGCACCGCGCGCGCCTTGCTGGGCCGTGCTCATGGGAGACCTCCGGTCTGGTTCACGCGGACACCTCCGGTCGCGCCGGCACCGATGGCCGGCGATAGGCGCCCTGACCGTAGCGCCAGGCGATCCGCCCCAGGATCAGTGGGACGGTCAGGGCGAGGAACATCTGCGGTCGGGTGAGCTCCGCCCACGCGACCTCGTTGCCGCGGACGAACTCCACGAGGAAGCGGAAGACGCCGTAGCTCGCGACGTACCAGACGAACGTCTCGCCGGGCGGCAGCGCCTGGTGACGCAGCCAGAGCCAGAGCGTCAGGAACGCCACGAGGTGGAAGGCGATCTCGTAGACGAACGACGGGTGCAGGCCCACATCCGGCGCGACACCGACCCGGGCGGCGGCCTCCGCGTCGAGGGTGATGCCCCAGCCGCCTCCGGTCGGCGTGCCGGGTGTCTCGGTGAGCAGGCACCCGATCCGACCGACCGCCATGCCGAGCGCGACAGCCGGCGCGAACAGGTCTCCGGTGCGGGTCCGGTAGTCCACGATGCGCTTGGTGATGTGGACGCCGAGCCAGGCCCCCACCAGCCCTCCGAGGATGGAGCGGTTGCCGTAGAGCCACTGCTCGGCGACCGAGGCGTTCTGGCGAAGGTCGACGTGCTGGAGCCAGGTGCCCATCCGCATCATGATCGCCCCGCCCACCAGGGCACCGGCCACGACGAAGACGAGACGCTCGTCGGACGCGCCGCGCCGATGGGCCTCCAGGCCGAAGACGATCCCGGCGACGAGCACCCCGAGGCCCACGAAGACCTCGTGGGTGGGGACGGGGACCCCGAGGAGCGGATCGAGGGTGGGATACACGGCCGCTCAGAGGCCCGGGACGAGGGCCGACGCGCAGATCCCGCTGCCGACGACCATCCCGATCGCCAGGCCCATCACGAGACCGGCGCCCGCCTGTCGGGTGCGCGGCCTCACGAGCAGCACCACGGCGAGGACGAGCGGGGCGAGTGCGGCGGCCCCCACCAGCACACCGAAGACCCAGGAGCCGGTGAACGAGTCCCCCTCAGAGCCGTAGGAGCTGGCGAACCCGCCGAAGAGCACGATGGCGATCCACAGCCAGCTCAGGGCGAAGCCGAGCACGCCACCGGCGACGACCACGCCCCCACGCACCGGGCGTTGCTCCTGGGGCACTGGGCCGTGCGGGCCAGGACCGTGTGGCCCCGAACCGTATGGGCCCGAACCGTATGGGCCCGAACCGTGCGGCGGCCCCGCGTCAGGGGAACTGTCCATGGTGTCTCCTGCGTCCGGGGCGGGCATTCGGCGCCCACCCTTTCACGCCGAAGGCCCCGGGTGTCGGATTCCCCGGCCGACCGGGGAACGCTGATGTTGTCGGCCGATGCTTCGCCCGACAACATCAGTGATTGACCACCCTGACTACCTCAGGGAGCACAGAGCCAGCGCTCGATCGCCGGCTCAGCTCAGAAGACGAGGTAGTGCAGCAGCAGCCAGGTCGGAGCGATGGTCGCGAGCAGCGAGTCGAGCCGGTCCATCAGGCCGCCGTGGCCGGGGATGATCCGGCTCATGTCCTTGACCCCGAGGTCGCGCTTGATCACGGACTCGCACAGGTCGCCCAGCGTGGCCATCACGACCACGATGAGCCCGAGGATCACGCCCACCCACCAGTCGCCGTCCAGCAGCCAGGTGACCAGGAACCAGCCGGCGGCGACGCACGCCACCGCGGACCCCGCGAACCCCTCCCACGACTTCTTGGGGGAGATCACCGGCGCCATCGGGTGCTTGCCGAACAGCACGCCGGCGACGTAGCCCCCCGTGTCCGAGGCGACCGTGACCAGGATGAAGGCCACGATGCCCTTGGCCCCGTCGTCCTCTGCCAGCAACAGGGCCACGAAGGACCCGAGGAAGGGGACATAGATCAGCGTGAAGACAGCGGCCGACGCGTCCCGGACGTAGCCCTCCACTCCCCCGCCCAGGCGCAGCAGCATCAGCACGAGCGCCGTGACGGCGGTCGCCGTCACGAGGGCGGGTGCGCCCCAGAAGTAGGCGACGACCACCATCACCACGCCGCCGAGCATCAGCGGGCGCTCGGGCAGCTCGATCTGCTTGGCCCGCAGCCCCTGGTGCAGCTCCCAGATCGCGACCGCGACGGCGGCCGCGACGATGAACATGAACGCGGTCTTCCAGAAGTACAGGGACAGCGCGATGGCGCCCAGCAGCACCACCGCAGAGGTGATGGCCGCCGGGAGGTCGCGTCCGGCCCGCCCGTGGTCGACGGGGGGCGGTTGCGGGGAGGAGGAGGGAGAGGAGTCGGTCATCAAGGGGTTGCTCAGACCTCGAGCAGCTCGGCTTCCTTGTGCTTGAGCATCTCGTCGATCTGGTCGGTGTGCTGCTTGGTCAGGGTGTCGAGCTTCTTCTCGGCACCGGTCACGTCGTCCTTGCCGACGTCGCCGTCCTTCTCGAGCTTGTCGAGGTTCTGCTTGGCGGTACGACGGATGTTGCGCACCGAGACCCGGCCGTCCTCGGCCTTGCCCTTGGCGACCTTGATGTACTCCTTGCGGCGCTCCTGGCTCAGGTCCGGGAAGACGCAGCGCAGGGTCTTGCCGTCGTTCGAGGGGTTGACGCCGAGGTCGGAGTCGCGCACGGCCCGCTCGATGGCCCCCATCGCGCCCATGTCGAAGGGCGCGATCAGGATGATGCGCGCCTCGGGCGCGGTGAACGACGCCAGCTGCTGGATCGGCGTCGGGGAGCCGTAGTAGTCGACGAGGATCTTGTTGAACATGCTCGGGTGCGCCCGGCCGGCCCGGATCGCGGCGAACTCCTCGCGCGTCGCCTCGACGGACTTGGTCATCTTGTCGTCGGCCTCGTTGAGGATGTCCTTGATCACGGGTTCTCCTTGTGTCGGTGGGTGGTGCGGTGGTGGCGCGTCGACTCAGCCGCGCGAGAGCGTCGTCCCGATCTTCTCACCCGTGACGACGCGACCGATGGTGCCCGTCTCGGAGAGGTTGAAGACGATCATGTCGAGGTCGTTGTCGCGGGCCAGGCTGACCGAGGTGGCGTCGGCGACCAGCAGACCGCGGGTGAGGAACTCGTCATAGGTGAGGGTGTCGAACTTGACCGCCTCGGGGAACTTGTTCGGGTCGGAGTCGTAGACCCCGTCCACGCCCTGCTTGCCCATCAGGATCACCTCGCAGCCGATCTCCAGCGCGCGCTGGGCGGCCACGGTGTCGGTGGAGAAGAACGGCATGCCGGCGCCGGCACCGAAGATCACGACCCGGCCCTTCTCGAGGTGCCGGATCGCCTTGCGGGGGATGTAGGGCTCTGCGACCTGTCCCATCGCGATGGCGGTCTGCACCCGGGTCTCGACGCCGTGCTTCTCGATGAAGTCCTGCAGCGCGAGGCAGTTCATCACCGTGCCGAGCATGCCCATGTAGTCCGCCCGTGAGCGCTCCATGCCGCGCTGCTGGAGCTCGGCCCCGCGGAAGAAGTTACCGCCACCGACGACGATCGCGACCTCGGTCCCACCGCGGGCGACGTCGGCCACCTCGCGGGCGATGCTGTTGATGACGTCGAGGTCCAGACCGACCTTGCCGCCGCCGAACACCTCGCCTGACAGCTTGAGCAGGACTCGCTTGTATCCGGTCACGGGGATTCCCTTCGTACGGCGGGTGGCGGGCGGCGGTGGCCGCTCAGCGCCCTGGGTCGGCTGCACAGCGGTCGTGTGCACAGCGGTCGTGTGTACAGCGAAGGAGGCCGGTCCGACGATGACCCCGATGTTCTCGGATCATGTGGGACCGGCCTCCTCGAGCTCGGGCCGCCGGCGGGCGGCCGGAGCAACCTTACTGGGTCAGGCGCCGACCTCGAAGCGCGCGAAGCGCTTCACGGTCGTGCCGGCCTCGTCGAGCACCTTCTGGACCGACTTCTTGTTCTCCGTGACCGACGGCTGCTCCAGCAGCACGACGTCCTTGAAGAACCCGTTCAGACGACCCTCGGTGATCTTGGCGATGGCCTGCTCAGGCTTGCCCTCCTCACGGGAGGTCGCCTCGGCGATCTCGCGCTCCTTGGCGACGATGTCCGCGGGGACCTCGTCACGGGTGAGGTACTGCGGGCGCATCGCGGCGATCTGCATCGCGGTGCCGCGAGCGGCCTCCTCGTTGCCGTCGTACTCCACGAGCACACCCACGGCCGGCGGGAGGTCGGCCGCACGCTTGTGCATGTAGACCACGACCGGGCCGTCGAAGTAGGCCACGCGACCGAGCTCGATCTTCTCGCCGATGGAGACGGCGAGGTCGTGCACGGTCTCGCCAACGGTCTTGTCGCCCAGCTGGACGGCGCTGAGGGCCTCGGCGTCGCCGGCCTTGGCCTCGGCGGACGCGTCGGCGATCCGCTGAGCCGTGGCGACGAACTCGTCACCCTTGGCGACGAAGTCGGTCTCGCACTTGATCTCGACCAGGGCACCGCCCGAGGTGGCGACCAGACCGGCCGACGCCTCGCGCTCAGCGGCGCGCTCGGCCATCTTCTTGCCGCCCTTGATCCGCAGGATCTCGACAGCCTTGTCGAAGTCCCCCTCGGCCTCGGTGAGCGCCTTCTTGCAGTCCATCATGCCGGCGCCGGTCAGCTCGCGGAGCTTCTTGACGTCAGCGGCGGAGATGTTCGCCATGTTCCTTCTTCCTCGAAGTAGTCGAAAGCGATGCGGTGGAGGCGCTCAGGCCGGAGCGTCGGTGGACGCCTCGGCGGGCGCCTCGGTGGCCTCGGTGGCCTCGGCCGGAGCCTCGGTCGACTCAGCAGCGGCCTCGGCGGGCGCCTCGGTGACGGCCTCGGCAGCAGCGTCGGACGCGGCGGCCTCGGTGGACGCACCGGTCGCCTCGGAGGCCGGGGCCTCCGCAGCGGCGTCGCCACCGGTCGCCTCGACGGCGGCCTTCTCGGCGTCACCGGTCAGCAGCTCGCGCTCCCACTCGGCCAGGGGCTCGGCAGCGGCGGCGCTGTCGGTGGCCTCGGCCTTGCCACCGGAGCGGGCGATGAGGCCCTCGGCGACGGCGTCGGCGACCACGCGGGTCAGCAGGCCGACCGCGCGGATGGCGTCGTCGTTGCCCGGGATCGGGAAGTCGACGAGGTCGGGGTCGCAGTTGGAGTCCAGGATCGCGATGATCGGGATCCGCAGCTTGCGGGCCTCCTCGACCGCGAGGTGCTCCTTGTTCGTGTCGACGATCCACACGGCGTTGGGCGTGCGGCCCATCTCGCGGATGCCGCCGAGGGTCTTGTCGAGCTTGTCGCGCTCCCGCTTCATCTGAAGCAGTTCCTTCTTGGTGCGACCCGAGCCCGCGACGTTGTCGAAGTCGAGCTCGTCGAGCTCCTTCAGACGGTTAATCCGCTGGTGCACGGTCTGGAAGTTGGTGAGCATGCCGCCCAGCCAGCGCTGGTTGACGTAGGGCATCCCGACGCGCGTCGCCTGCTCGGCGATGGCCTCCTGGGCCTGCTTCTTGGTGCCGACGAACATGATCGTGCCGCCCTTGGCCACCGTCTCCTTGACGAAGGCGAAGGAGCGGTCGATGTAGGCCAGCGACTGCTGCAGGTCGATGATGTAGATGCCGTTGCGCTCGGTCATGATGAAGCGCTTCATCTTCGGGTTCCAGCGACGGGTCTGGTGTCCGAAGTGGACGCCGCTCTCGAGGAGCTGGCGCATGGTCACGACTGCCATGAGGGGTTCTCTCCTGTTGTGTGGAGGCACCGTCCGTGGCGCCCGTCCTTCGAGCAGGACGGACCGGTGGTGCTCTCCGGTTGTTTTCAGTTGCCGCAGCCGACGGGTGCCGGCTGCCCTGACGCTCGAGCGCCGATCCCACCCGGACCAGAGCTGGTGCTCAGGGCCGGGACCGAGGATCGCCGCCTGCGGATGACCGGGCCGGCGAGGAGCATGCCGGACCCGCCGCGGAGGACGAGCGTGCGAAGTCAGTCCACTGGACTGCTGGTGGCAGCGTAGTCCACCTGTCGAGGTAGCCGCTAATCACGCTCCTCCGGTCTGGGCGCTCCTCGGCGCCGTGTCCTCCCCCGGACCACCAGTCGTCCACAGACGGCCGTCGCAGGCCGCTTCTCCACCGGCCCGGTCGTGCCGGCTGCGAGACCGGTCCGAGTCGCGCACGCTGACGGCATGCGCGTCGCCTCATCCCTCGTCCTGTGCCTCGCCCTGCTCTGGGCCACCGCATCCCCTCTGCATGCCGACGAGCAACCGCGCGGCACGTGGCCACTGGACCCGGAACCGGAGGTCGTGGAGCGATTCGACCCGCCCGACACCCCCTACGGCGCGGGCCACCGGGGCGTCGACCTCCTGGGCTCCGTCGCGCAACCGGTGCGGGCTGCCCTGGCCGGGCACGTGTCGTACGCCGGACGGCTGGCGGGGCGCGGGGTCGTCACGGTCACTCACGGCGAGACCCGCACGACCTACCAACCGGTGACCGCGACCGTGGCCGTGGGTGACCCGGTGGCTGCGGGTGAGCGCATCGGCGCCCTGGAGCTCGCCGGCTCCCACTGCTTCCCTCGGGTCTGCCTGCACTGGGGCTGGATCCGAGGCGACACCTATCTCGATCCACTGCTCCTGGTGGGGGGTGGCCCGGTCCGGCTGCTGCCTCAGTGGGGCGACCTGCCGGTGACGGGCTCCGGCCCCACGCACGGCGGATCGCGAGAGAGCCCCGCCCTGCCCCTCCGGCGCCTGGAGCTGCCCTACGCCGACTGGCTGGCTCAGGCCCTGGGATGAGCCTGCTGGTAGGCGCGCCGCAGCCGGTCCGTCGTCACGTGGGTGTAGATCTGCGTGGTGGCGAGGGAGGCATGGCCGAGCAGCTCCTGGACCGACCGCAGGTCGGCGCCCCCCTCGAGCAGGTGCGTCGCGGCGCTGTGCCGGAGCCCGTGCGGGCCGATGTCAGGCGCGCCCGCCACCCCGGCGATCCGCCGATGCACCAGGGTGCGGACCGCCCGTTGGTCGATGCGCCGGCCCCGCACGCCCAGGAAGAGCGCGGCGCCGGCCCCCTCGGCCCACAGCTGCGCCCGACCGAGGTCGAGCCACCGGTCCACCGCGGCGGCGGCGGGCTGGCCGAACGGGACGCTGCGCTCCTTGCGTCCCTTGCCGAGCACACGCACGACGTTGCGCTCACGGTCGACGTCACCGAGGTCGAGCGCCACCAGCTCGCCGACCCGGATCCCGGTGGCATAGAGCAGCTCCAGCATCGCGACGTCACGCAGCCCCACCGGGCTGCCGTCGTCGGCCAGCTCCGTGGCGGCCTCGATCAGGTCGCGCGCCTCATCGACTCGCAGCACGGGTGGCAGCGAACGATGTGCCTTGGGCGATCGCAGGGACGACCCGGCGTCGCTCTCCGACCGGCCGGTGCGGGCGGCCCACCCGGTGAACACCCGGGCCGCCGTGGCGCGACGCGAGAGCGTCGTACGCGACATGCCGGTCGTCTGCTGCAGGGCCAACCAGCTGCGCAGGGTCCTCAGGTCGAGCTGGGAGACGTCGTCGAGCCCCATCCGGGCGGCGTGACGCAGCAGACCGGCCACGTCTGCGACGTAGGCCCGCACGGTGTGGGGGGTCAGGTCGCGCTCGGAGACCAGATGGCGCTCGTAGTCGCCCAGCACCCGGGCCATCGCCTCGGGCAGGTCCTCGTCCTCGGCCACCTGCCCAGCATAGGACCGCGGCGCTGCCCTGGGTCACCGCGCCGCATCCGTCAGCCGCCAGCCGACGCCGGACTGCTCGACGAGTCCGAGACGCGCGAGGGCCCCGAGCGCGGAGCGGACCTCCACCAGCCCGATGCCCGCGGTTCGCGCAACCGAGTCCACGGGGGCTCCCCTCACGACCGGCACCGCATCCAGGACCTGCTGGTGGCGCAGGGTCAGCCGGTCGCGGACTCGGGTCGGTCCACGTGGCACCTCGACCAGGTGCTCCCCCGCTCCGCCGACCTGCTCGAGCACCTCCTCCCCGCTGGTGACCAGGCTCGCGGCACCGCTGCGGATCAACTGATGGACCCCCTGTGAGGGCGCGCTGGTGACCGGCCCCGGAACCCCCATCAGGGGCCGGAGGAGACGCTCCGCCCAGTTGGCGGTGTTGAGCGCCCCGCTGCGCACGGCGGCCTCCACCACCACGGTGCCACCGCTCAGGGCCGCGATGATCCGGTTGCGGGCGAGGAAGCGGATGCGTGTCGGTGCGCAGCCCGGCGCCGCCTCCGAGATGATCGCCCCCTGTTCGCCCAGGTGAGCCAGCAGCCGGCGATGCGCGGCCGGATAGACGCGGTCGGCGCCGCACGCCAGGACGGCGACCGTGGGCCCGCCCCCGGCCAGGGCGCCTCGGTGCGCCGCCTGGTCGATGCCGAAGGCGGCTCCCGACACCACACAGAAGCCGGCGCGGGCGATCACCGAGGCCATCTCCGCCGCTGTGTCCGCCCCATAGGTGGTGGCCGATCGGGATCCGACGATGGACACGGAGCGTGCGAGCTGCTCGAGCCGCACGGGTCCTCGGATCCACAGCCCCAGCGGCGACCCGCCGCGGTTCTGCAACGGCTCCGCCACCCCGAGGTCGTCGAGGCTGGCGGGCCACTCGTCATCCCCGGGGATGACGAACCGGATGCCCAGCCGCGCCGCCTGCTCGAGCTCGCGCTCCGGGTCGACCTCCGCCATCCGTGCGGCCGTGTCGGTGAGCATGCCCGCGATGTCGCGCTCGCCGGCGAGGTGCTCGTGGACCCGGACGGCGCCCACCTCAGCCACGAGCGCGACCAGACGGGGGTCGCCCGGCTCGGTGATCCGGTTGAGGGCGACCCTGGCCAGCCGCTCCGCATCGCCTGGTGATGTCGGTCGGCTGCTCATCGGGCGGCTCGCTCGAGGCTGGCGAGGGGCAGGGCGTCTCCGGTGCGCAGGCACAGAGCCGTCATCAGCTCGGTGAGCCCGGGCCGCTCCACCCCGAGCAGGTCGCCGACCGTCCATGCCAGCCGGTGCACACGGGTGGCCCCTCGCCGGCTCAGCCGGCCGGCGTACATCTCGTCGTCCAGACGCTCCTGGGCCTGCTCCGTGAGCGGCCACTGCTCACGCAGCAGGGGCCCGGGCGCCTGGCCGTTCAGCCGCCAGGTCTGGCCGAGGTAGCGCTGCCGCTGGCGCTCGCGGGCCCGCTCGACGCGCTCCAGCACGCAGGCCGAGGACTCCCGCTCCGCGAAGGGGTCGCGCGCCTCGTGGGGCCGAACCGGCAGCACGTGGCGGACGATGTCGATGCGATCCGCGATGGGCCCGGTGAACTTGCGGCGGTAGTCGCGTCTGCGCACCTCTGTGCAGGTGCAACGGTTCTCGGCCGCGCTCGGATGGAAGTCGCCGCAGGGGCACGGATTGCACGCAAGCACGACCATCCCCCGAGCGGGGAACGTCGCCGACTCCTCACCGCGCGAGATCGTCACCTCTCCGCTCTCGAGGGGCTGACGAAGCGCCTCGATGACGTCGGCGTTGAAAAGCGGGAACTCGTCGAGGAACAGGACCCCGCAGTGCGCCCGGCTGACCTCCCCGGGTCGGACCCGACCGGACCCGCCGCCCAGCAGTCCGGCCTTGCTCGCACTGTGGTGCGGCGCGAAGAACGGCGGCCGGACGATCATGTCGTCGCCGGGCTCGAGCGCACCGGCCAGCGAGTGGATGGCGGTGATCTCGAGGGACTCCTCCGGGGTCAGGTCCGGGAGGATGCCCGGGATCCGCTCGGCCAGGGTCGTCTTGCCGGCTCCCTTCGGTCCGGACAAGAGCAGGTGGTGGCCCCCGGCAGCTGCCACCTCGACGGCGTAGCGCGCGTCCTGCATGCCGACGAGGTCGGCGAGGTCGAGCTCGCCCATCCGGTCCTGGCCGCGCCAGGCGAGCAGACGATTGCCCGACATGGGCGCCACCGGTGCCGCGTCGGGGACCTCCTTGCCGCAGAGCTCGGCGACCACCTGGGCGAGCGAGCGCACACCGAAGACCGACATCCCCGGCACCATCACGGCCTCTCGCGCCTGGGGCTCGGGCACGAAGACCCGGGAGATGCCCCGCGCGGAGGCGGCCAGCACCATGGGCAGCACCCCCGGCACGGAGCGCAGCCCCCCGTCGAGGGTGAGCTCGCCGATGAAGACGCTCTGCGCGAGCGCCTCGCGCGGCAGCTCCCCCGCAGCCGCGAGGACAGAGACGGCGATGGCCAGGTCGAAGTGGGTTCCGCGCTTCGGCAGGTCCGCCGGGGAGAGGAGGATCGTGACCCGGCGCGTCACGGGCCACGGGAAGTGGCTGTTGGCGACCGCCATCCGACAGCGGTCGCGGGCCTCGTTGAGAGCCGAGTCGACCCGTCCTACGAGCGTCGTGCCGACCATGCCCGGTGAGACGTCGGCCTGGACGTCGATGAGGTGGCCCAGCGCCCCTTGGAGCGAGACGGTGTGGGCGGTGGCGAAGGGCATGTCAGCCGATCCCCCGCACGTGCTCGATCACCGACGGTCCGCGCCGTGGCCGCACCACCCCGACCATGTCGAAGCGGACCTCCGAGGCGCGCACCCGGTGCTCCTGGAGCCAGCGGGCCCCGAGCTTGCGCAGGCGACGCAGCTTGACCTCGTTGACGGCCTCCAAGGGGCCACCGAAGTCGACCGAGGAGCGCGTCTTGACCTCGCAGATGACCAGCACGTCGCCGTCGCGCAGGACCAGGTCGATCTCCCCCATCTCGCACGACCAGTTGCGGTCGAGCAGGACCATGCCCTGCTCGCGCAGGTGGCGCTCCGCCAGTCGTTCGCCGTAGCTGCCCAGCGCGAGCCTGCGCGCCGCCGATGCCGATGTCGTCATGTTGGCCTCCTGCGCCCAGCCTCGCCGCAGCGGGCGACGGAGCTGCCTGCGTGGAGCGCGCCTGTGGACAAGCGCCCTCGCCCGACGCCCTGTGGACGCTGAGTGGCTCAGCCGCGCAGGGCGGGGACGCCGCAGCTGGGCGTGGGACGGGCGAACACGTCCGCTCCACTGATCTGCACGCCCAACGAGGAGAGAAGAGGGTCGAGAAGGGCGGAGTCGAGAGTCTGGATCACCGGGTTGACCACCTGCTCGAGCAGCAACGGCTCGACCAGCTCCTGCACCAGCGCGCCGAGGGGTAGCCCCAGGGTCCTCAGGCCGCTGACGTCCGCTCGAAGGACAGGGAGTCCACTCGAGCCGGCCCCGACTCGCGCCGCAGTGTCGTAGTCCCCATCGACGATGTCGATCACCGCCTGACCCGAGGAGCTGGTCTGCCCGGAGACGGTGATCGGCCCGGAGATCGCGGGAACCAGCCCGAACACCGCGTCGATCTTGACCTCGAGGGTGAGGTCGACGTCGAGCAGCCCGTCCGCCACGTCGACGGTGATGCCTGGGCCGGGATCGCACCTCACGTCGCGCAGCGTCCCCTGGGCCGGGGCCACGTCCACGACCCCGTCCAGCCGGACCTCCGTGCTGAGGACTCCCAGGTTCAGCGACAGCAAGGACGAGGTCAGCTCGAGACCGACCTGCGACGTCGATGCGGTGGCCACGTCCTTGCGCCCGCAGCCCACCTGGGGGGCCTGGGTGACGTGCGCCGACACGGCCACGCCGGCCAAGGGGCCCAGGTCGACGGAGAGCTCCGGGACGGAGATCGCGTTGGCCTTGTTGGCCGCGAACGCGGCCGCGGTGACGAGGTCGAGCACGTTGAGGGTGGCCGCCAGCCCCGCTGCCCCGTCCGTGCCGACGCTGAGCAGGTCGCGGACCGGGACACTCAGGCTCACGTCTCCGACGGCGACCGCCAGCGACTCGAGCAGCTCCACCCCGGCCACCGAGTCCGACTCACTGTCCAGCACGTCCGCGAGCGCGAGATAGAACCGCGCCAACGGCACCGAGGTCCCCAGGTGCACCAGTTCCAGGACCGTGCCCGCCCCGAGGTCGGCCTCGAGCAGTCCGGCGAGCGACACGTCGAGCGCCGCGAGAGCCCGGTAGTCCAGGACGTCGAGCTCGAGGCCGCTGTCGATGCCACCGAGGAGGGGGCCCAGCAGCGGGGACTGGCCGGCGCGCAGCTGCGCGGCGTACGAGCCGAGAGCGAAGCAGGCGCCGGCGTCCGCCGAGGCGACGGCGCTGCGCGAGGCCCCACCCTCGCCGGGGACGAAGGAGAACCCGACCGCACCGTCGGCACGGACCCGCACCGCGGTGGGGATGCCGGCTCCGGTGACCACGCTGAACTCCCCGTCGGCGCCCACGACGCCCAGGTCGACCGTGACGTCCGGGTCACGGTCGAGGGTGTCGCCGTTGCGGGCCTCGCTGGCCTCCTTCGCGACATCGAAGAAGCCGCCGGGGTAGTCCTGCGCGCTGCGCCCGTCGAGCTCGCGCGCGAGGTCGAGTGCGACGACGTCGGCGAGCGCCTGCATGTCGCGCCGCAGGACCCGCTGCTGGCCGAGGTCCACGGCGAGCGCGGCGACCAGGATCAGCAGGGTCATCGAGACGGCGACGAAGGGCACGATGGCGCCCCGTTCGTCGCGGGAGCGCCTCAACTCACCCTCGCGACGGCCTCGTAGCGGAGGCTCTCCGGCAGCGGCACCCCCGGCAGCTTCGGCAGGAGCGGGTCGTCGGCGTAGGTGTAGTCGAGCACGACGTGCGCGCAGTCCTGGCTGGCGTCGTTGGCGCAGGGACCGAGCGTGACCGTGCAGACGCCCGCCCCGTCTGCCCCGTGCCGCAGGGAGCCGGCAGTGCACGTCACCCCATAGCTCGAGAGCGCCTCCTGCAGCGCCGCCTCGGCCTTGCCCTGACGTTGTGCCGCCAGGGGCGCCACCGCAGCCGCCCGCGCCGCCTCGGCCGCCCCTTGGCTAAGCGCCTGACGGAAGCTCAGCATGTAGCCGTAGCCGATGATCCCGAAGAGCAGCACCAGCAGCAGCGGGACCACGAGGGCGAACTCCACTGCCGCGGCGCCCTGCTCGCCACGACACCGACGCGCGCGCCCCAGGGGCACCCCACGCAGCCCTGCCCTGCTCTCAGCCACCAGCCCCACCCATGCGCTCTTCGGCAACGTCCTGTGCCGCCGGTCACACAGGGTAGGGGCCCCGCCCGATCCCTCGGCAAAGAAACCGCCCGCCGGACGGGACCGGACTAGACCTTCGGCGGGTCGATCTCCGACGGGGCGAGCTCCTCGACGTTCACGTCCTTGAAGGTCAGCACCTTGACGTTCTTGGCGAACCGGGCCGGGCGGTACATGTCCCACACCCACGCGTCACTCATCGAGACCTCGAAGAACACGTCGCCGACCTCCGTGCGCGCCTTCACGTCCACCTGGTTGCACAGGTAGAAGCGTCGGTCGGTCTCGACGACGTACTTGAAGATGCCCACGACGTCGCGGTACTCGCGATAGAGGTTGAGCTCCATCTCGGTCTCGTACTTCTCGAGATCCTCGGCACTCATCGCGACTCCTGGACTGACGATCGGGGGGCGGGCTGTCGTGGGGCGGGCTGCCGGGCGGCGGGCTGACTTCCGAGCATCCCACAGTCATCCTCGGGCTCCAGGCCGGCCGCCCGGCGCACGTTGACGAACCGCATCCGGTGGACCTGCGAGGGGCCGTGCTGGATCAGCGCAGTCGTGTGCACGTCGGTGATGTAGCCCTTGTGGGTCTTGAAGTCGTACGCCGGGTACTCGCGGTCGAACTCGCACATGATCCGGTCGCGGGTCACCTTGGCGAGGACCGAGGCAGCGGCGATGCAGGCAGCGACCCGGTCGCCCTTCCACACCGCCAGCCCGGGGGCGCCGAGACCGTCGACAGGGAACCCGTCGGTCAACACGTAGGCGGGACGCACGTCGAGCAGGGCCACGGCGCGACGTAGCGCCTCGATGTTGGCCACGTGCATCCCGAGCCGGTCGCACTCGTCGGGGCCGATGACCACGACCGACCAGGCGACGGCTCGGCGCACGATCTCGGTGTAGCAGCGCTCCCGCGCCCTCTCGGTGAGCAGCTTCGAGTCGGCCAGCCCGGGGATGGCCCCGCCCCTGCCGGGAGCCAGGATCGCGGCCCCCGCGACGAGTGGCCCCGCACAGGCGCCGCGCCCGGCCTCGTCGACGCCGGCGATCGGCTCGATGCCGACGCGGCGCAGGGCCCGCTCGTAGCCGTAGAGACCGGCGTCACGGCGCACGGTCAGGCCGCGGGGAAGCTCAGTCACCTCGCGCACACCAGCTCGTCATCCGGCGTCGGGCACGTCCGCGAAGGCGTCGGGCCGGTCCAGCCAGTCCCACCGCTCGCGGGGCCAGACCAGGGAGAACACCTTGCCGACCACGAGATCCTCGGGGATGAACTCGTCGCCCGGCACACAGTCGGTCTCCTCGGTCTCGCGCCCGCACATGTGGAACGACGAGTCCGCGGAGTGATTGCGGTTGTCCCCCATCACGAAGATGTGGTTCTCCGGCACCGGGCCGGCCTTCCACTCGCACGACGACTTCATCGGCCCCGCGCACTCGTCCGTCGACCCCGGCTTGGTGAAGCCCGACTCGTCGATCGCAACGCCGTTGATCATCAGCCGACCCTGCTTGTCGCAGCACTCGATCACGTCGCCCTCCACCCCGATCACGCGCTTCACCAGGTGTCCCCCGGAGGGGTAGAGCCCGACCGCGGCCATCAGCTTGGCCGCCGGGTTGGTCGGGCCAGCCGACTCGACCTCGTTGAGCCAGCCGCCCGGGTCCTCGAACACCACGACGTCACCACGCTGCGGCGTGCCGCCGGCCCAGTAGGAGGGCTTCTGCACCAGGATCCGGTCGTTCTCCACCAGGCCGGGCTCCATCGACTGCGAGGGGATGTAGAACGCCTGCAGGAAGAGCGCCTTGATCGCGACGGCCAGCACGAGGGCGATGGCCAGGAGCAGGATCGTCTCCTGCCACAGCGGGAGCGACTTGCGGGCCTTGGTGCGGGAACGCGAAGACCGCGACCCCTGCTCCTCGTCGGTCTCGACGTCGGGAGTGGGATCGCGGTCTTCGGAAGTCACGCGCAGAGCGTAGCCACAGGTCTGATGAGCAGAGTGCTCAGGCCTCGCGGCGCTCCTTGATCTTCGCCTTCTTGCCGCGCAGGTTGCGCAGGTAGTAGAGCTTGGCGCGACGCACGTCGCCGCGGGTCACGACCTCGATCTGCTCGAAGATCGGGGAGTTCAGCGGGAAGGTGCGCTCCACGCCGACGCCGAACGTGACCTTGCGGACCGTGAACGTGCGGCCGACGCCCGAGCCCTGGACGCGGATGACGACGCCCTGGAAGATCTGGACGCGGGCGCGGTTGCCCTCGACGACCTTGACGTGCACCTTGATGGTGTCACCGGCGCGGAAGTCCGGGACGTCATCGCGCTTCTGCGCGTTGCCGAGCTCGGAAATGATGTTGGTCATGTCTCTCCTCACGGATGCCACAGGTCAGCCGCGTTCGATGTCGTTCGTGATGGCCCGGTGCGGGTGGCCGGCGGCGCCGACTCCCCCTGTGGCAGGAGAACTGACGCGGACCCTCCGTGTGTGACGCGGGAGCAGTCCTTCGGCCGACTGGGCCGAGGAGCAAGTCTGCCACAGCCCTAGGACGACGGGCCAATCCCGACCGACGGCCGTCACGGGCGAGGGCCGTCAGCCGTCGCGCCGTCGCTTCACGAGCCTCAGCACGCCGGCCACCGGGTGCGGGGCCGGCCGATAGCCCACCGAGCGCGCGGCCCGGATGGTGTCCTCGCTCCCGCTGAGCGCGAACAGGGCGTACGACGTGGCCTCCGCCGGGGCCGTGGCCTCCGCATGCTGGAGCAGCACCTTCCCGATCCCCTGCCGCTGCAGGTCGGGGGCCACCAGCAGCCGGCCGATGACCCAGTCGGCCCCGTCGCTCTGTGCCCGGACCGACGCGATCATCCGGCCCCCGGCGCGAATGACCCAGGTCTGCCACTCCTCGAGCCCCTGGCGGATGTCGTCGAGGCTCTCGTGCAGGGCCGCGACGGGCGCGCCAGGATCCTCGATCACGGCCTGGACCAGGCACGCCCGCTGCAGCACCATCAGCTCGCCGGCGTCGCCGGGCTCGGCCCGACGCAGGAGCGCGGTCAGGTCACCGACCGTGAGAGCCGTCGCCGGGTGGGCCAGATCCGGTCGTCGTTGCGTGGTGCGGTGCAGCGCCTGCTCGTGGCGCCAGCGGGAGATCGCACCGTGGTTGCCACTCATCAGCACCGGCGGGACGTCGAGTCCGCGCCAGGAGGCCGGCTTGGTGTAGACGGGGTACTCCAGCAGACCGTCCTCGTGCGACTCCTCCACCAGCGAGTCAGGATTGCCCATGAAGCCCGGGATCAGACGCACCACAGCCTCAGTGATGGCCAGCGCCGCCACCTCGCCCCCGTTGAGGACGTAGTCGCCGATCGAGATCTCACGGACCTCCGTGCGCTGCCCCGCGTGGTCGATGACCCGCTGATCGATGCCCTCGTAGCGCCCGCAGGCGAAGATCAGGTGCTGGTGCTGGGTCAGCTCCCGTGCCACCGCCTGGGTGAAGGGCTGCCCGGACGGCGTCGGCACCACCAGCGTGGCCTGGTCGAGCCCGAGCGCGTCCAGCGCCTCTCCCCAGGGCTCGGGCTTCATCACCATCCCGGCGCCACCGCCGTAGGGCGTGTCGTCCACGGTGCGGTGCCGGTCGTGAGCCCAGTCCCGCAGGTCATGGACCTCGATGTCGAGCAGGCCGCTCGCCCGGGCTCGACCGGCCAGGGAGAGCTCGAGCGGCGCGAGGTATCCCGGGAAGATCGAGACGATGTCGATGCGCACTCAGCGCCCGTCCTCGTCGTCCGGGAAAGGGCTCACCAGCCCGGGTCGATCCGCGACCACCAGGCGCCCGGCGGTCAGGTCGACCTCGGGAACCAGCTGGGAGACGAACGGGACCAGCGTGTCTCGACCGTCGGACGTGCGGATCGTGAGCAGGTCCTGGGCCGCGCCGTGCGCCACCGCCGTCACCTCACCGAGGTGCGCGCCGTCCACGTCGTACGCCGCGAGTCCGACGAGCTGGTGGTCGTAGTACTCCTCGGGGTCCTCCGGGGACGCGTCGAGGGCGAGCTCCGCGTGCAGGACGATGCCCCGGGCTGCCTCGGCGGCGTCGCGGCCGGCGATCTCCTCGAACGTCACCAGCAGCACCTGCTGATGCCATCGCGACCGGGCCACGGTCAGCGAGCGCAGGGTGCTCGCCGAGCCTGCGGGCGGCTGGGCCCGCAGCGTCACACCGGCCGCGAAGCGCCGCTCGGGCTCGTCGGTGCGGACGTCGACGGTGACCTCGCCGCGCAGGCCGTGCGGCTTGCCGATGCGACCGACCACGACCTCGATCGTGTCGTCACCCAACGGGGAGCGCTCCACGCAGGTTCCCTCTCTCGAAGTCCCCGGTCCGTGGTGACGGACCGGGGGCGGATGTGACGTGCGGGGCGCCTCCCCCATGAGACGCCGAATGGGTGCCACCCCGGAGGGGACGGCACCCATTCTCTAGCAAGTGAAGCTCAGCGACGCCTGTCGACGTCCACGAAGTCGATCCGGGCACCGCCCCGACCGGCCAACGCGGAGATCACCGTGCGGAACGCGGTGGCCGTGCGGCCGTTGCGGCCGATGACCTTGCCGAGATCGTCCGGGTGGACCCGCACCTCGAGGATCGAGCCGCGGCGCAGCTGCTTGTCCTGGACCGAGACGTCGTCGGGATTGTCGACGACTCCCCGGACGAGGTGCTCGAGTGCCTCCGCGAGCATCATGCTCAGGCCTCGGTGCTCTCAGTCTCGGCAGCAGCCTCGGCGGGCTTCTCCTCGGCCTTGGCGGGCTTCTCCTCGATCGCGGGCTTGTCGGCCTCGGCCGACTTGTCCTCGGCCTTGTCAGCCTTCTTTGCCGACTTCTTCGTGACAGCCTCGCTCTTGGCGGAGCTGTGCGCCTCGGCGAGCGCCTCGTTGAAGATGTCGATCTTCGGGCGCTTCGGCTCGGCGACCTTCAGCGTGCCCTCGGTGCCCGGAAGGCCCTTGAAGGTCTGCCAGTCACCGGTGATCTTGAGGATGGCGGCGACGGCCTCGCTGGGCTGCGCGCCGACACCGAGCCAGTACTGCGCCCGCTCGGAGACGACCTCGATGTACGAGGGGTCCTCCTTGGGGTGGTACTTGCCGATCTCCTCGATCACCTTGCCGTCGCGCTTCTTGCGCGAGTCGACGACGACGATGCGGTACTGCGGCACCCGGATCTTGCCCAGGCGCTTCAAACGAATCTTGACGGCCACGTTTGTGGTGTCTCCTCGGAAATTGTGGTGGGTGAGGACTCCCGAACCGGGTGGGGACCAAGCGGTCGTCCTCGATGGGCGCTGCATGGTCGGTTGAGAGGGACCGTCCGTGCAGGACTCAGCCGGTCATTGTGCCAGATGTCGCCGAGGCATCGGAAATCCCGGCCCGGGCTCAGCGGCACGACATCATGGTCGCATGACCACCCCGCCCTCGTCCTCCCCGCCCGGCGGGCCTCCCTCTCCGCCGCCGCCTCCGCCCTGGGCGCCCTTCCCGGCCCCGCCGCGGCGACCTCGACCGAGTCCGTGGTGGTTCGCCGTGGGGGCCGCACTGCTGGTGCTCGCCGCCGTGGCCGGCGTGGGACTCTTCGTCTGGACCCTGGTCGGCTTCACCGAGACCGACACCGCCGTGCCCGCCGACGGCGAGACGCACACGGTGACGGTTCCCTCCGAGGGGGACCGGATGCTCTGGTACGACGAGTCGCGGGTGCGTCCGGAGTGCATCGTGGAGGACGCCGCCACCGGCGAGAGCCTCACGCTGCGCTCCCCCGGCGGCTCCTTCACCCGAGGTGACGGCTCTGCCAGCTGGCGCGCCTTCCACCGCTTCGACCCTGGCTCGGGCGAGCTGGTCGTGACCTGCACGTCGTCCGCATCCGACGCCGAGGTCGAGATCGGACCGGCCCCGCGCGTCGCCACCCTGGTCGGCGGCATCCTCGCCACGCTGCTCGTGCCCGTCCTGCTCGGCGGGATCGGGCTGATCGTGCTCGTGATCACCGCGGTCCGCTTCGCGACGGGTGATCCGCGCACGCCCCCCGTCCGGTCGGGCCCGAGCTGATCGGTCGATACGCCTCACGTGCAGGGCGAACCTGCCGAAGAGTGCCGTATGGCCACTGCCGCTGCACCGTCCACCGCGCCCGTGGCCCTGGTGATCGAGGACGACGCGGACACCGCCGATCTCCTCCACCTGGTCCTGTCGCAGGCCGGCTTCTCCGTCGTCACTGCCACCAATGGCGCCGACGGGCTGACACTCGCCCTCATGCACCGCCCGGCGCTCGCCACGATCGACGTGTCGATGCCCGGCATGGACGGGCTGGAGACGACCCGGCGGATCCGCGACTTCAGCGGCACCTACATCGTCATCATCAGCAGCCGCTCCGCGGAGCAGGACATCCTGGCCGGATTCGAGGCCGGTGCCGACGACTACGTCCCGAAGCCGATCCGGCCACGTGAGCTGCAGGCCCGCCTCGCCGCGGTCGCTCGACGACCCACCACGTCGTTCGTCCAGCAGCCGGACCACGCAGCCTGGGCCGCGGCGGAGGAGGATCTCGAGCGCTCGGCCTACCACCAGCAGGTCGTGGCCGGCGCCAAGCCCGACCACCCCCTGGTCTCAGCCCCGGAGCCGGAGGCCTGCGACCCCGAGGCGGACCCGGACGACGAGGACGGTGGCGAGGACGGTCGCGACGGCATGCTCGACCTCGGCATGCGCTTCATCGGCAACTGGGTGGAGTTCAACGGGCTCCGGATCAACCCCGGCCGCAGCCTCGTCGTCGTCGACGACCGCCTGGTCGACCTCAACCCGCGGCAGTTCGACCTGCTCCAGCTGATGCTCTACTCGGGCACACGCTCCCGCACCGCCCGCTTCCTGGCCCTGCAGCTGCGGGGCGAGACGGAGGCCACGACGACCACGCAGGCCTTCCACGACCGCGACTGGATCGACTCGATGATGGAGAACCTGCTCCACCGGGTCGGCGAGAACCCGGACCGCCCACGCTGGGTCGAGATCCTGCCGAAGTCGAGGTACCGCCTGATTCAGCCGGCCTAGCGCGCCCCTCCCGGCGTCACCCTCCCCCTTGACGCCGGCCTGCTCGCTGGCCTGCTCGACGGCGTCCTCACGCCACCACGTGCCCGCGAAGCACCACCCGGCTGGGCGCGTAGAGCACCGACGGGTCGGCCACCGGGTCACGATCGACGACCACGAGGTCGGCCTCAGCGCCCTCCTCGAGGGTCGCGGCGAACCCGAGCCACTCGCGTGCACGCCAGGAGGCGGCCGCGATGACGTCGGCCGCCGGCAGTCCGAGCTCGACCATGGCCATCACCTCACCTGCCAGGTGACCGTGGCGAGCGGGACCGCCACCGTCGCTGCCCACATAGAGCGGCACACCCGCCTCCCAGGCGCTCATCAACACCTCGCGCCGCTGGGCGTAGAGCTCCTCCATCGTCGCGGCGTACGCCGGGAACTTCTCGCGCCCGTCCGCGGCGAAGCCCGGGAACTTCGCCGTCTGCATGACGGTCGGGACCAGCGCCACCCCGGCCGCGGCCATCTGCTCCACCTGGTCGAGACCGAGCCCGGTGCCATGCTCGATGCAGTCGATGCCCGCCTCGAGGAGCCCCGGGAGGACGTCGCGTCCGAAGCAATGCGCGGTGACCCTGGCACCCTCGGCGTGCGCGGCCGCGATCGCGGCGGCGAAGGACTCGGCGGGGAAGGACGGCGCCAGGTCGCCCTCCTCGCGCGAGATCCAGTCCCCGACCAGCTTGATCCAGCCGTCCCCCGCCCGCGCCTGCTCCGCGGCGTAGGTCGGCAGGTCGTCGGGCTCGATCTCGTGGCCGAAGTTGCGGATGTAGCGCCGGGTCCTGGCCAGGTGGCGCCCGGCGCGCACCAGGCGCGGCAGGTCCTCGCGCTCCTGCACCCAGCGGGTATCAGCGGGCGAGCCGCAGTCGCGCAGCAGCAGGGCTCCGGCGTCCCGGTCGGCCAGCGCCTGCCGCTCGACCTCGGCGTCGTCGACGGCTCCCCCGTCGTCCAGGCCGAGGTGATTGTGGGCGTCGACGAGACCGGGCAGCACCCACCCCTGGGCGACGGTCTCGGCGCCGGCCTGCCGCTCGTAGGTGATGCGGCCGTCGACGACGTACAGGTCGCGCACCTCCCCATCGGGCAGGACCGGACCATGGATGTGGAGGGCGGGGGCGCTCATGGGCGCGACGCTACCGCTCAGAGCTGGTCGAGCAACCAGGACGGGCCGAGCACGACGGCGCCGAGCCCCTGGACCCTGGCCTGCAGCATCCGGTCGGCGGTCACCACCGTCACCCGGTCGCCGCTCTCGGCCGCAGCCGCCACCTCCGCGACGATCGTGGCGTCGCCGTCCTTCGGCGCGTGGACGGTGCGGACGTGCGCGTCCCGGCCGGCCCGGACGCCACTTTTGGCCGCGCCCTCGAGCACCAGCACCACGACGTCGTACGACGTGTCGGCGACGAGCAGCCCCTCGTGGAGGCGTCGGGCGGCACCGGCCCGGTCCTTCCACCAGCCGTCGGGGCGGCTGCCCACGACGTTGGCGCCGTCGACGACCAGGACCGTGCTCACTTCAAGACCGTGCTCACTTCAAGACTGTGCTCACTTGAGGAACTTGGAGAAGTCCTTGGGCAGGTCGAGCGCGGCGGCGGCCTTCTCGTAGTCCAGCTCCTCGCCGGCCGGCTGGCCGAACGGGTTCGGCGCCTCGGCGGCCTTGGCCTGGGCCGCCTTCTTGGCCTCGGCGGCCTTGGCGGGGTTGCCGGAGACGCGCTTGCCCTTCGCCTTCTTGGCGGCAGGCTTGGCCTTGGCCTTCTTGCCGCCCCCCATGCCGGGCATGCCGGGCATCCCCGGCATGCCGGGCATCCCGCCGCCGCGAGCCATCTGCATCATCATCTTGCGTGCCTCGAAGAACCGGTCGACGAGCCCGTTGACGTCGGAGACCTGACGGCCCGAGCCCTTGGCGATGCGCGCCCGGCGCGAGCCGTCGATCATCTTCGGGTTGGCCCGCTCGGCCGGCGTCATCGACTGGATGATCGCCTGGATCCGGTCGATCTCGCGCTCGTCGAAGTTCTCGAGCTGCTCGCGGAACTGCCCCATCCCGGGCAGCATCCCCATGATCTTCGACAGCGACCCCAGCTTGCGGACCTGCTGCATCTGCTCGAGGAAGTCGTCGAGGGTGAACTCGCCACCCTGGCCGCTCAGCTTCGAGGCGGCCTTCATCGCCTGCTCCTGGTCGAAGGCCTTCTCGGCCTGCTCGATCAGGGTCATCATGTCGCCCATGTCCAGGATGCGCGACGCCATCCGGTCCGGGTGGAAGAGGTCGAAGTCGGTCATCTTCTCGCCGTTGGACGCGAACATGACCGGCTTGCCGGTGATCGAGGCGATCGAGAGCGCCGCACCACCGCGGGCGTCGCCGTCGAGCTTGGTGAGCACGACGCCGTCGTACCCGACTCCCTGGAGGAAGGCGAGCGCGGTGTTGACCGCGTCCTGGCCGATCATCGCGTCGACGACGTAGAGCACCTCGTCGGGGCTCACCGCGTCGCGGATGTCGGCGGCCTGCTGCATCAGCTCGGCGTCGACGCCGAGGCGACCGGCGGTGTCGACGATGACCACGTCGTGGAGCTTGCGCTTGGCCTCCTCGATCGAGGCGCGGGCCACCGAGACCGGGTCACCGCCGTGCTCGACCCCCTGGGAGTTGCCCGGCTCCGGCGCGAAGACCGGGACCCCGACGCGCTCACCGTTGACCTGGAGCTGGTTGACCGCGTTGGGACGCTGCAGGTCGCAGGCCACGAGCAGCGGGGTCTTGCCCTGCTCCTTGAGCCACAGCGCGAGCTTGGCGGCCAGCGTCGTCTTGCCCGCCCCCTGGAGCCCGGCGAGCATGATGACCGTCGGCCCGCTCTTGGCGTAGCGCAGCCGGCGGGTCTCGCCACCGAGGATCGTCACGAGCTCCTCGTTGACGATCTTGACGATCTGCTGGGCGGGGTTCAGCGCCCCGCTGACCTCCTCGCCACGGGCCCGCTCCTTGACGGCGCCGACGAACTCCTTGACCACGGGCAGGGCCACGTCGGCCTCGAGCAGGGCGATCCGGATCTCACGCGCGGTGGCGTCGATGTCGGCGTCGGAGAGCCGGCCCTTCCCCCGGAGGTTCTTGAAGGTGTCGGCGAGCCGGTCGGACAGAGTTGCGAACAAGGCGGGTATCCCCTGTGGTCAGCGGTGTGGAGCGATCTCGAGCGGTGACACGCCGAGCGGTGACGGTCGGGGACCAAGACTAGCCGCCACCCGCGCCCGCGTCCGACTCGCCCGAGAGGGCCGCGCGTACGGCGTGCGCCGCACTGGCCGCACGGTCGTCGGCCAGCGCCCCCGCGCCGCTCTCCTGGAGGTAGAACACATCCACCGCCTGGGGTCCCAGCGTGTCGACGTGCGCCGAGCGCACAGTGATGTCGAGGCGCGCCAGGGCCGCGCACACCAGGAACACCACGCCAGGGCGGTCCGTCGCCCGGACTTCGAGCACCGTCGCCTCGCGGGAGGCCTCGGGATGCACGACCACCGTGGGCGCCAGCACCCGCCGGTCGGCCGGGCGCAGCCGGGCCCGGGGGTCCACCCGCCCCTCGGCGATCGCCTCGAAGCGCTGGCGCAGCACGGTGGCGTCGAGGTGCTGGTCGGGCACCTCCCAGACCGACACGCCGTACTGGTCCTGGGCCCAGGCTCGGGCGGCGCGCACGTGGGTGCGCTGCAGCGCGAGCATGGCGGCGGCGTCGGCCAGGAGCCCCACCCGGTCGCGGGCGACGACCACCACCCGGGCTCCGTCGGGCAGCGGCTCGACCGTGACCGAGACGGCACCAGGGTCGCGGCGCACCTGGTCCGGGACGGGGACCTCCTCGTCCACGACCCGGGGCACCGAGGCTCCGGCGGCCCGGGCCAGCAGCGCAGCCAGCGTGCGCTGGGCCAGCCGACGCACGAGACCGGCCCGCCACGCTGACCAGGCCTTCGGGGACGCCGCCCGCGCGTCCGCCTCGCTCAGGGCGACGAGAAGGGACAGCACCTCGGGCGAGGTGATCCGCTGGGCGACGTGCTCCACCGTGGCGGGGTCGTCCGGGTCTCGGGTGGTGGCGGTCTCCGCGAGGAGCAGGTGCCAGCGCACCAGCGTCGCGATCACCTCCACGGTGTCCGGGGCGAACCCCATCCGCGTCGCCACGCCGCGGGCGATGGGCTCGCCGGCCACGCTGTGCTCGGTCAGACCGCCCTTGCCGATGTCGTGGAGCAGCGCGGCGACCATCAGGACGTCGGGACGGGCGACATCGCGGATCAGCGCGGAGGCCTCGACGCAGGTCTCCACCACGTGGCGGTCGACGGTGAAGCGGTGGATGACCGACGCGTGCGGCAGCAGCCGGATCCGCTCCCACTCCGGGAGGATCCGCGACAGCGCGCCGGTCTCCTCGAGGGTCCCCCAGACCGCGAGCAGCCCCCGGCCCGACGCGAGCAGCCGCACCAGCAGTCGGCGCGCCTCGGCCGACCAGGGCTCGGGCAGCGCCGGACACTCGCGGACCAGGCGAGCGGCCGTCACCGGGGCGAGCACGACATCACGCTCGGCCGCCTCGGCCGCCGCTCGCAGGAGCAGCAGGGGGTCGTCGGCCGGGGCGACCTTGCCGTCGAGCACGACCTCGCCCCGCGAGAGGGCGACCCCGGCGGCCAGCGGCACCAGCTCGGGGCGTCGTGCCCCGCGGGAGGAGACGGGCCGGTCCAGCACGGCCTCGATGCGGCGCCAGGCGAGCTGGGACAGGTGCGTCACCCGGCGTCCCGCCTCACGGACGTGGCGCTGCACCGCGTGGGCGTCGTCGAGTCCCAGGTCGGAGGCGAGGTCCGCCCAGGCCTCCGGCGCGATCCGGTCGGTGGCCCGGCCGGCATGGCCGTGCACCACGTCGCGCACGTCCAGCAGGGTCTGCCGGCTGCGCTCCAGCTCGGCGTGCGGCACGTCCACGAGCCAGGTGGCCACCAGCGCCTTGAGCACGCACCCGTCACGCAGCCCGCCCTGCGCCTCCTTCAGGTCGGGCACCGAGACGTGGGCGAGCTCCCCCAGCAGCTCATGGCGTGCCTGCACCAGCCGGCGCAGCTCCGGCATCCGGTCGCGTGCGTCGCGGCGCCACTGCGCCAACATGGTGGTGCGCAGTCGCAGCGTGAGGTTGGGGTCGCCCGCGAGGTGGCGCAGATCCAGCAGCCCGAGGGCGACCTTGAGGTCGCCGGCAGCCGTGCTCACCATCTCGCTCACCGAGCGCACCGAGTGGTCGAGTCGGGCCCCGGAGTCCCAGATGGGGTACCACAGCTTCTCCGCCAGCCCCTCGGGCGCGACGTCGTCGTCGTGGACGAGGACGACGTCGAGGTCGGAGTACGGCGCGAGCTCACCGCGTCCGTAGCCTCCCACCGCCACCAGAGCCACCCCGGACTCCGGGCCGTGGCACGTCTCGTAGGCCCCCGCGCACAGCGCGTCCGCCTCCTGGGTCCTGGCTGCTCGTTGCGCCGCGGTCATCGACTGCATCCTTTGCGTGGAGGTGGTGCATGGACGTGGCACGGCCCCGACTGTCACGGAGGACAGCCGGGGCCGATCAAGCGCTCCCCTGCTCGGCGTGCGGCCGGGAGCCGGTGCCACGACTCAGATCGCCGCTTCGTTCCGGTCGCCCGTGCGGACCCGGACCACGGTCTCGATGCCGCTCACCCACACCTTGCCGTCGCCGATCCGGCCCGTCTGGGCGGTCTTGACGATGATGCCCACGATGTCGTCGGCGTCGTTGTCGTCGACGACGATCTCGATGCGGATCTTCGGCACCAGCGCGATGTCGTACTCCGCGCCCCGGTAGACCTCGGTGTGGCCCTTCTGCCGGCCGTAGCCGCTGACCTCGCTGACGGTCATCCCCGTCACTCCGAAGGTCTCGAGGGCCTCGCGGACCTCTTCCCACTTGTGCGGCTTGATGACCGCGGTGACCAGCTTCATGCGTTGGCTCCTTCCGAGACCGGGGTGGTCTTCTTGTCGAGCACCGACGGCGTACGACGCGCGCCGCCGCCGGTGGCGAAGTCGTAGGCGGACTCGCCGTGCTCCGCGAAGTCGATGCCCTCGACCTCGTCCTCCTCGCTGATCCGCCAGCCCATCGCCGCCTTGATGGCCAGGGCGATGAGGAGCGTGGCGATCGCCGACCAGATCATCGCGAAGACCGCGACGGCGACCTGGACCACCAGGAGCTTCACGCCGCCACCGTAGAACAGGCCCATGTCGCCCTGGGCGAGGAAGCCGATGCCCACGGTGCCGACCAGACCGCCGACGAGGTGGACGCCGACCACGTCGAGCGCGTCGTCGTAGCCGAAGCGGTGCTTGAGGCCGACCGCGAGGGCGCACAGCGCACCCGCCACCGCGCCGAGGATGATCGCGCCCACCGGCGAGACAGCACCGCAGGCCGGGGTGATGGCGACCAGGCCGGCGACGACGCCGGAGGCCGCACCGAGCGAGGTGGCCTTGCCGTCACGGATCTTCTCGATGAGCAGCCACCCCATGATCGCTGCGCACGTCGCGACGGTGGTGTTGAGCCACACGAGACTGGTCTCGGCGACCCAGTAGGCCGCGTTGCCCTCGGCGTCGAGGTCGCCGCTGGGCACCCACGAGGCGACGTTGAAGCCGAACCAGCCGAACCACAGCAGACCTGCACCGATCATCGTGAGCGTCAGGTTGTGCGGCTTCATCGGCTCCTTGCCGAAGCCGAGTCGCTTGCCGATGACGATCGCCAGGACGAGACCGGCGATGCCGGCGTTGATGTGGACGACCGTGCCGCCGGCGTAGTCGATCGGCGCCACCTCGGCGCCGCCGTCGCCGGAGAAGATCAGGTCGGCGAGGCCGCCCTCGGCACCCGAGAGGAAGCCGCTGCCCCACACCATGTGGGCCATCGGGAAGTAGGACAGGGTCACCCAGATCGGGAGGAAGACCAACCAGGCGGAGAACTTCACCCGGTCAGCGATCGCGCCGCTGATCAGGGCCGCGGTGATGACCGCGAAGGTCATCTGGAACCCGACGGCGATGTAGCCCGAACCCTCGATCCCGTCGAGGCCGAAGCTCTCGAACGGGTTGTTGAAGAGCATCGCGACGTCCTCGGTGCCGTAGGACATCGACCAGCCCCACAGCACGTAGACGATGCCGACGACGCCGATGGCGGAGAACGACATCATCATCATGTTGAGCACGGACTTCGAGCGGCTCATGCCGCCGTAGAAGAGAGCCAGCGCCGGCGTGGTCATCAGCAGGACCAGAGACGCTGACATCAGCGTCCAGGCGTGCAAGCCGTAGTCCATCGAACCTCCAGGGTTGCATTCTCGGCAGACGGGGAACCGGCTCTCGACTGCGCTGTCCGCCGGGGTCCCGCCCCATTGCGCCCAACTTTCAGGCGATGAGGTTTCGACCCACGCCGTGTGATGTTGCGCGCATGCAACGAGTGCCCCCGGTTTGTTACTTCCCCGTGAACGCGAGCCGGTCCCCTATCCTGCTGGCGTCTCGGAAGGGGGATACGTGACCCGACTCGCTGTGATGGCCCACTACGACCCGCGAGGGGAGCTCGGCCCGCACGTGCGGCGCCAGGTGGAGGCCCTGGTCTCCGCTGTCGACGACGTCTCGGTCGTCACCACCGTCGAGCTGACCGGCGAGGCGCGCGGCTGGCTGCGCGAGCGCTGCCGACTCATCGAGCGCCCCAACTACGGCTACGACTTCTTCAGCTACAAGGTGGGTCTCGAGCAGGCGGGCGATCTCACCCGCTACGACGAGGTCATCGTGTGCAACGACAGCTACGTCGGCCCCCTCACGCCGTACCCGCGGATGTTCGAGGCGATGGCCGAGCGTCCGGTCGACTTCTGGGGGTTCACCGCCTCCGAGCGGGTCCAGCACCATCTGCAGAGCTTCTTCGTGGCCTTCCGGCCGTGGGTCGTGGAGTCGCAGGCCTTCGGGACGTTCTGGGCGGAGATGGCGCCGCTGCCGAACCGCACCGCGGTGATCGTCAACTACGAGATCGGGATGACGGCGCGGCTGGAGGAGGCGGGCTTCCGGTCCGGCTCGTTCTTCGAGCCCACGGAGCACGACCGCGCCGTGGCCCGGCGCCGGGTGCAGTGGTGGGCGGCGCGCCGCACCGGCATCCCCCGCAACCGGATGGTGCTGGAGGAGCTGCGCGAGCACGCCCGCACCGACTGGAACCCCGCGGCGGCGCTCGCGGATCGGGCCCTGGACCGCACCCCGGACGGGGGACGGCTCCCCTACGTCAAGATCGACACGCTGCGCTACGACCCCTACGACCTCGGGGCGGGGCGTCTGTTGGAATACTGCGAGGCGGCCTACCCCGCGCAGTTCGACGGGGTCCGGGGCTACCTGGAGCAGACCGCGCGGTTCTATCCGCCCCGCCCGTCCGAAGTCCTCGAGGAGGCCCCCGCCGTGCTGAAGAAGCTCCGCCCGATCGTGGAGTACAAGCGTGCTGGGTGACCTCCGGGCACGGGTGGGAGGTCGCCGCCGGGCCCATGCCGACGCGGTGCGCGCCACGATCGCCCGCGAGATCATCGAGGCGTCCGACCTGTTCGACCAGGAGTGGGTCGAGGCCCAGCTCGCGACACGCTTCGAGAGCCGGTCGGACGCGATCGACGCCTATCTGCACGCCCGCCCCGCCTGCTCCCCGCACCCCCTCTTCGAGCCGGAGTGGCTCGATCAGCGCGGTCACGACCGTGATCAGGCCTACGACGCGCTGTCCTGGTACGTCGACAGCCGCGAGGTCCGCAACCGTCGCCTGACGCACCCCCTCGTGGACCTCGACGCGATCGTCGAGCAGCTGCCCGACGCCCGCAAGCATCGCTACGGCCCGCTTGCCCTGTGGGCCTCTCTGGCCGGGGACGACACCCTGGTGCCCACGCCTCGCGACGTACCGCCCGTGACCTGGGGTCGCCTGCGCGAGCAGTCGCTCCGCTCGGCGCGCGAGTGGCGCAAGCTCAACCGCGTGGTCGACGCCCCGCGGCTCACGTCCCGGGCACCCCAGGAGGCCGACCTGGCCACCCCCGCCCCCCCCCGCCACGGGCCAGGGTCCGCTGGTCTCGGTGATCCTCCCGACCTGGAACCGCGCGGCCACCCTGCACACGGCCGTGGAGTCGGTCCAGGCCCAGTCGTTCGAGCGGTGGGAGCTCATCGTCGTCGATGACGGCTCCACCGACGACACCATGGCCGTCCTGCGCGGCATCACGGCCTTCGACAGCCGCGTGGTCGCGGTGGCCTCCGAGCACGCGGGAGTCAGCCACGCCCGCAACGTCGGGCTCTCCCACGCCCGCGGCACCTACGTCGCGTTCCTCGACTCCGACAACACCTGGCGTCCCGACTTCCTGCGGGTGATGCTCGGCCGGCTCGAGGCCGAGGGCTGGGGCATGGCCCACGCCGCCCTGCGCCTGCACCGCCGAGACGGCGTCGTCTACCGCGCCTTCCAGGGCACCCGCGCCCATCTGCTGGCCCGCAACCACGTCGACCTCAACGTGCTCGTCGCGCGCCGGGACCTCGTGCTCGAGGTGGGCGGCTTCGACGAGACGCTGCGCCGCGCGGTCGACTACGACCTGGTGCTGAAGCTCGCCGCACGCACCGATCTCCACCTCGTGGACTACGTGGGTGCCGAGTACAGCGACGACACGGGGGCCGAGGACCGGATCAGCGTCCGGGAGCCCTCGACGTGGATCTCGGTCGCGCTGTCGCGCCACCTGCTCGACTGGGAGCAGACCGCGGAGCTGCATCCCGGGCGCACCAGCGTCGTGCTTCCGGTCCGCACCACCATGCGTCTCACGGCCGAGTGGATCCGGGCCCTGGGTCGGCACCCCGGCAGCACCCCGGAGCGCGACCTCGAGCTCGTCGTCGTCGCCAACCGGCTGCGCCGCGCCCATCACGTCATCGTGTCCCAGCTCAGCATGCTCTTCGACGGGGTGAGGGTCGTGCCGCTCGCCGCGGACGTGGGAGCGGCCGCTGCGCTGGACGTCGGGCTGACGGCCTGCACGGGTGAGTACGCCGTGCTGGTGCGTGGCGGCGTCGCCCCCGACCGGGACTCGGTGCTGTCCCTGACCGAGGCACTCGCCGAGAGCGGGGCGACGTTCGCCCAGCCCGTCCTGCTCGACGCGGCCGGCTCGATCCTCTGCGCCGGGGCCGTCTTCGGGCCCGACAACGCCCGGCCGGAGCCGTTCCTGGCCGCCCACCCGCTCAGCGACGCTGTCCGGTTGGGCCGGCGCACGATCCCGGCACCGCTGGGCCCGGTGCTCGCCGTCCGCACCGAGGTCGCCGTACGCCACCACGGCCTGGACCCGCTGTTCGGCGAGGCGCTCCCGGAGCTGGCGCTGGCTCTCACGGCAGGTGCCGCTGCGGGTCGCGCACCGACCGTGCTGGAGCCCACTGCCACCTTCACCGTGCGCAGCGGCGCCTACGCTGCGCCTGCCGACCTCGCCACCAGCCTGGGCATCGTCGATGAGCGGTGGCCGGACTCCCCCGGGGCCTCGAGCCAGATGTGGGAGGCCGCCGGGTTCGAGGTGGTGGGCCACCGCTACGACGCGGTCCCGGCCTCGGGCCAGCCGACGCTCCCCGGCCCCCTGGACCGGGTGATGCTCACGCCACGCACCGTCATCCGGGTGCCCCGCGCCCAGGTCAGGGAGCAGCCACCGCGGCTGCGCTGGGCGATCGACCTCGCCTCACCGGCCGGACCTCCCGGCGAGCGCTGGGGCGACACCCACTTCGCCCGTGCCCTGGCGCAGGCGTTGGAGGCTCGTGGACAGCAGGTGGCGATCGACGCACGAGAGGCCCGTCACCGCCCGACCCGCGACCTCGACGACGTCGTCCTCGTGCTGCGCGGCCTGGACCGTGTGCACCCGCGCCCGGGGGCGCTCAACCTCGAGTGGGTCATCAGCCACCCTGATCTGGTGGACGCCGAGGAGGCCGCCGCGTTCGACCTCGTCTACGCCGCGAGTCTGTCGTGGGCCGCGGAGGTCTCGGCGTCGTGGGGCGTGCCGGTCGCTCCCCTGCTCCAGTGCACCGACCCCGCGCTGTTCCACCCGGGGCGCGGCGAGCAGGAGAGCGGCCCGGCCGTGCTCTTCGTGGGCAACTCGCGCGGTGTCTTCCGCACCAGCCTCCGGGTGGCCCGCGCCGCCGGAGCCGACGTGACGATCTATGGCGGGGGCTGGGCGCAGTTCCTGCCCGATCCCACGTCGATCAAGGCGACCCACGTGGACAACCGCGAGGTCGGCGGTCTCTATGCCTCCGCCGGAGTCGTGCTCAACGACCACTGGGAGGACATGCGCCGCTTCGGGTTCATCTCCAACCGGCTCTTCGACGCCGCGGCGTGCGGCGCCCGGGTGGTCAGCGACGAGATCGCGGGCCTCGAGGTCTTCGGCGGTCTGGTGCAGACCTTCACCGGGGAGGACGACATGGCCCGGCTGCTCGCGGAGCGTGACCAGCGCTTCCCCGACGCCGCTGAGCGGATCCGGATCGCGGCGCAGATCGCGGCCGAGCACTCCTTCGACCACCGCGCGGAGACACTGCTCGAGGACGCCGTCCGGGCGCTCGCCCGTCGTACCGGCTCACGGTAGGGGTGAGGTGCGCGCCCCCACCGCGAGGTGGGGGCGCAACACGTCAGCCCAGGAGCGCGTCGACGAACGCCTCGGCGTCGAACGGCGCGAGGTCGTCGGCGCCCTCACCGAGGCCGACCAGCTTGACGGGCACGCCGAGCTCGCGCTGGACGGCCACGACGATGCCGCCCTTGGCCGAGCCGTCGAGCTTGGTGAGCACGATGCCGGTGACGTTGACGACCTCGCTGAAGACACGCGCCTGGATCATGCCGTTCTGCCCGGTGGTGGCGTCGAGGACGAGCAGCACCTCGGTCACCGGGGCCTGCTTCTCGATGACCCGCTTGACCTTGCCGAGCTCGTCCATCAGGCCGGCCTTGTTCTGCAGGCGACCCGCCGTGTCGATGAGCACGGTGTCGGCGCCCTGCTCGGTGCCGGCCTTGACGGCCTCGAACGCGACGCTCGCGGGGTCGGTGCCCTCAGGTCCGCGCACGACAGGGACGCCGACGCGCTCGCCCCAGGTGGCCAGCTGCTCGACGGCGGCGGCTCGGAAGGTGTCGGCCGCGCCGAGCACCACGCTGCGGTCCTCGGCGACCAGGATGCGCGCGATCTTGCCCACGGTCGTGGTCTTGCCGGCGCCGTTGACGCCGACGACCAGGACGACACCGGGGTGGCCGTCGGTGCCTGTCACCTGGAGACGGCGATCGAGGGTCGGGTCGACCAGCGTCAGCAGCTCCTCGCGGAGCACCTCGCGGGCATCGGACGCGGTCGAGCCCTCCACCCGCAGCCGGGTCCGCAGCGCCTCGACCAGCTGCTGGGTCGGGGCGACGCCGATGTCGGCAGTGAGCAGCGTGTCCTCGATGTCCTCCCAGGTGTCCTCGTCGAGCCGGTCCCGTGAGAGGAGCGCCAGCAACCCGCGGCCCAAGGTGCCCTGGGAGCGCGAGAGACGCTGACGCAGCCGCACCAGCCGTGAGGCCGTCCCCTCGGGACGCTCCAGGACGGGGGCCGCCGCCTCCGGCGGCGCGACCGGCGCCTCCGCCGGCGGCTCGGCGGTCACCGGCGGCGCGGCCTCGCGCTCCTCGACCTCGGCCTGCGGCGGAGTCAGGACGTCGGTGCCGGCGGCAGGGGGCAGCTTCGTGCCGCGCCGCCCGCCTGCGAGCAGGCCGGCGACCGCGAGGACGCCGACGACGGCGACGCCGATGATCAGGTAGAGCCAGTCACCCAGGAAATCCATGGCGCCCATCCAACCAGGGGTCAGAACCGGGAGTCGTCCAGGGTCGGCACGGAGTCGGCTCCCCTGCGCAGGAGGCGCCCCAGCCAGGGAGCGCCGGGGACCTCCTCACCACGGTGGGGGTAGGTCACGTAGACCACCACGACCCCGGCGACGAGCAGGATCACGAGCATCGTCACGACGATGGAGAACACGGTGGATCACTCCCGAGTAGAACGCTTCGCGGCCGTCTGCGGCCACGGGGTCAAGGTTCGCACACCCCGCCGACGACACGCCGATCCCGACGCCCCGGCGCGTCGTACTCGCGTCTGCCGGAGGCGGGCCCGTGACCCCATGGTGACTCACCTCACGCCCGGACCGTGCTGTGCGGGTCCGCGCCGCTAGGCTGCCGAGCCAGGACGAACCCACCCGACGGACGCCGGAGGCAGCAACGTGCCCGAGCTTGAACTCAACCGTCGGCAGCGACGGCTGTGGGACCTGCACGACCTCAGCACCGGCCGCGGGCTCGAGATCGGTCCGCTCCACCACGCCCTGGTCCCCCGGGCGCACGCCGACGTCCGCTACCTCGACGTGTTCGACCGGGCGGGGCTGATCGAGAGCTATGCGTCGGACCCCAACGTCGACCCGGCCCTGATCCCGGAGATCGACTTCGCGCTGTACGACGGGGAGCGGGTCCGCTCGCTCCCGGAGGCGGTGGGCGCCGGCGGGCCCTTCGACTGGGTGGTCGCCTCCCACGTGATCGAGCACGTGCCGGACGTCGTGGGATGGCTCGCGCAGATCGCCGAGGTGACCGTCGACGACGGCCGGCTGCTGCTCATGGTCCCCGACCGGCGCTACTGCTTCGACGTGCACCGCCCGGGGACGACGGTCGGGCAGATGCTGCAGGCCCACGAGCTGGGCGACGTCGTCCCGTCGGTCCGGGCCGTCTACGACTACAAGCGTGGCCACGCGGTCACCCGCGCCGGCGCCGCCTGGAAGGGCCGCCCGCCGGGGTACGAGAACCGGATCTACTCCCTCGAGCAGGTGCTCGAGCAGGTGGCGCGAGCCCGATCCGGGGAGTATGTCGACAGCCATGTGTGGACCTTCACCCCCGGCACGCTCGCCGAGCAGCTGGTGGAGCTGCGCAGGCTGGGGCTGAGCGACTGGACGATCGAGGAGTTGCGCCCCACCCTGCGCAACGAGCTGGAGTTCTCGGTCGTGCTGCAGCGACTCCCCAGAGACCCCTCGGCTCGGCCGGCCCCGTCCCCGGACGAGCCCGGCGCCGATGTGCGGATGCCCGACTGGGTCGAGGAGTCCGCCAAGCTGCGCGCCGACCTGGTCGAGTCCCGGAGCCGGCTGCGCCGCCGTCGTGAGCGGATCACCCAGCTCCAGGCCGAGCTCGCAGCGAGCCGGGCCTCCAACCAAGGGCTGCGCCGCGAGCTGGAGTCGACGCGTCGCTCCTGGCGCTGGCGGATCGGCGGCGCCGCCACGCGTCCGATCGGGATCGTGCGGCGACGCCTGCGGTCTCGCTAGACCCCGTCAGGGACGCAGCAGCGGCTCCACGGCGGCGCGGATCGCGTCGGGCAGGGGCGCGACGGGGCGCTGTCCCTTGCCGTGGGTGTTGTCGACATAGACGTGGACGAAGCGTCCCTCGGCCGCCGCCTCGTCGGAGTCGCCCTGGAACAGACCGATGCGATAGACGATCGAGGAGCGGCCGACCTTGTCGACGACCAGACCGGTGTCGATGGGGTCGGGGAAGCCGAGCTCGCGGAAGTAGCGACACGACGTCTCCGCGACCACCCCGATCTGCGGCAGCTCGCGCACGTTGGTCCCCGTGGCCTCGAACAGGTGGGCGTTGACGGCCGTGTCGAAGAGCTCGTAATAGGTCGCGTTGTTGAGGTGGCCGTAGGCGTCGTCGTCGCGCCAGCGGGTGGTCACCTGGCGCCAGGCGACGTAGTCCGACCGGGTCGGTCGGCCCGTCGTCCCGCTGCCGTTCGCAGTGGCGCTCATGCCGTCTCCGTCTCGCGCAGTCGCTGGCTGATGACGGCGGACACGCCGTCCCCTCGCATCGTCACTCCGTACAAGGCGTCTCCGACCTCCATGGTCCGTTTCTGGTGGGTGATGACCAGCAGCTGGGAGTTCTCGCGAAGCTCCTCGTAGATCTCCAGCAGCCGGCCGAGGTTGGTGTCGTCGAGGGCGGCCTCGACCTCGTCGAGGATGTAGAACGGCGACGGGCGGGCCTTGAACAGCGCGACCAGGAACGCCACCGCGACCAGCGACCGCTCGCCGCCGGACAGCAGGGAGAGCCGCTTGACCTTCTTGCCCGGCGGCCGGGCCTCGACCTCGACGCCGGTGGTGAGCATGTCGCCGGGGTCGGTGAGCAGGAGGCGGCCCTCCCCTCCGGGGAAGAGCCTCGCGAACACGTGGTCGAAGGCCACGCGGACGTCCTCCCAGGCCTCGGTGAAGACCTGCTCGACGCGGTTGTCGACCTCCCGGACGATGTCGAGGAGGTCCTTGCGGGTCCGCTTGAGGTCCTCGAGCTGCTCGGACAGGAACTGGTGGCGCTCCTCCATCGCGGAGAACTCCTCGAGCGCCAGCGGGTTGACCTTCCCCAGCATGGTCAGCGCCCGCTCCGCCGCACGAAGCCGCTTGGTCTGCTCCTCGCGCACGAACGGCACCGGGTCAGGGACGACGCCGTCCTCGTCGGGCGCCTGTGTCGAGGGCACCAGCTGGTCGGGGCCGTATTCGGAGATGAGCGCCTCGACGCCCAGACCGAGCTCCTCGAGCGCCCGCTCCTCGAGCTGCTCGATGCGCATCCGCTGCTGGGCGCGGGCCATCTCGTCGCGGTGCACCGAGCTGACCAGCTCGTCGTGCTCACGCTGCAGGTCGCGCAGTTGGGCCCGGACGGCGAGCAGCTCCTGCTCCCGGCCCTGCCGAGCGTGCTCGACCTCCGCCCGCACCTCGGCGGCGTCCGCGACCGAGCGCTCCAGCCGCTCGAGCACGGCTGCGACGCCCACGCCCACTGCTCCGGCGGCCCGACCCTCGCGCATCAGCTGCTGACGACGCTCGGCGGCGCGGGCGCGCGCCTCGCGCTCGTTGCGGGCCGTGCGCAGCAGACCGTCGGCCCGCCCGTGGATCGCCCGGGCCCGCTCCTCGGAGGTGCGCAGGGCCAGACGTGCGTCCATCTCCTCCTGGCGGGCCGCTCGCGCCCGCTCGACGAGCTGCTCCCGGGCGCTGGTGTCGGGCTCCTCCTCGGGAGCCTCCTCGGCTGACGCGAGCCGCTGCTCGAGCTCGGCGAGCCCGGCCAAGTCACGGTCGCGGGCCTCCTCGGCGCCGGCGATGGCCTTCTCGAGGCGGTCGGCCTCGCCCTTGGCGGCGCGCGCCTGGGAGCCGTACTGCCCCAGCTCCTCCGCGACCGCTGCCAGCGTCGCGTCGGACTCGTGCAGCCGCGCCAGCGCGGCATCTGCCCGCTGCTGCAGCTCATGGCGCTCCGCCTCCAGGCGCGAGGTCTCGAAGGCCAGCCGCTCGGAGTCCGCGATCGCCTGGGTGAGCTGCTCGCTCGCCTCGTCGACGGCTGCCTGGACCTCGATCAGGCTCGGCTGGGCCGAGGAGCCGCCGGAGGCGAAGTGCGCTCCCAGCACGTCGCCGGCCCGGGTGGCGGCGGTGACGTCGGGCAGGTCGGCGACGAGCGCGCGGGCCGCGGCGAGGTCGTCGACGATCGCCACCTTGTGCAGCAGCCGGGTGAGCCCCGCGGTCAGAGCCTCGGGGCACTCCACCACGTCAACGGCGTACGTCGCGTGCCCGGGCAGCGTGGGCCAGTCGCGCGCGTCGGCCGGGCCGCCGCCGAGCAGCATCCCGGCCCGTCCGAGATCGGCATCCTTGAGGTGGCTGATCGCCTCGGTGGCCGCGTCGGCGTCGCGCAGCGCCACAGCGTCGGCGGCGGATCCGAGGGCTCCCGCGACGGCGGCCTCGCACCCGGTGCGGACCGAGATCAGCGCAGCGACCGAGCCGAGCAGTCCGGCGATCGGCTCGGAGGCGGCCAGGAGCGCACCGGCACCGTCCTTGCGGTTGAGGCCCATCTCCAGGGCGTCCTTGCGCGCAGCCAGCGCCGAGCGGTCCCGGTCGGCCTGCTGGGCCGCCTCACGGACCTTGACCAGGCGCTGCTCGACGTCCTCCAACGCATGGAGGGAGGCCTCGTGCTCCGCATCGAGGCCCTCCTCGCCGGCATCGAGCCCGGCCACCTTGGTCTCCAGGGCGGTGAAGTCGCGCTGGGCACGCTCGGCGCGGGCCAGGGCCTCCTCCCGGGCCAGGCCGAGGCGGCCGACCTCTTCGGCCGCGGCAGTGGCGCGGGAGCGCAGCGCGTTGACCTGGCCGTGCAGGCGCGCGAGGCCCTCACGCCGGTCGGCGGCAGCGCGCTGGAGGCCGGCGATGCGCCGCTCCTCCTCGGCGGCGGCGTCCTCCGCCGCCTTCCGGGCGGTGACCGCTTCGTCCATCGCGGTGCGGAGACGCTCCACCTCGGCCGCGATCTCCTCCTCCTGCTCGCGCACCCGGCCCGCCTCGGCCTCGAGCTGGTCGGGGTCGCGACCACCGGTGGCCACCGGCTCCGCCATGGCGGAGGAGGCATTCCGCGCTCGCTCGGCGGCCAGGGACTGGGTGCCGCGCAGCCGCTCACGCAGTCCGGACAGCGCGAACCAGGTCTCCTGGGCTCGCGACAGGGCCGGGAGGTCCTCGCGCAGCGCCGCCTCCAGGGCGGCCTCGGCCTCACGGGTGGCGCTGACGGCGGACTCGACCTGGGCACGGCGCTCCAGCAGGACCGACTCGTCGGCCATCTCCTGCTCCAGCGCCGTGCGCGCGGTGACGAGGTCGTCGGCCATCAGCCGGGCCCGGGCATCGCGCACGTCGGCCTGCACCGAGGCGGCCCGGCGCGCGACCTCCGCCTGGCGGCCCAGGGGCTTGAGCTGGCGCCGGATCTCGGTGAGCAGGTCCCCGAGGCGGTTGAGGTTGCCCTCCGTGGAGTCCAGCTTGCGCAGCGCCTTCTCCTTGCGCTTGCGGTGCTTGAGGACCCCGGCTGCCTCCTCGATGAAGCCGCGCCGCTCCTCAGGCGTTGCCCGCAGGATCGAGTCGAGCTGCCCCTGCCCGACGATCACGTGCATCTCGCGGCCGATGCCGGAGTCCGAGAGCAGCTCCTGGACGTCGAGGAGGCGACACGAGCTGCCGTTGATGGCGTACTCCGAGCCGCCGTTGCGGAACATCGTCCGGCTGATGGTGACCTCGGCGTACTCGATCGGCAGGGCGCCGTCGGAGTTGTCGATGGTCAGCTGCACCTCGGCGCGCCCCAGCGGCGGGCGCCCGGAGGTGCCGGCGAAGATGACGTCCTCCATCTTGCCGCCGCGCAGGGACTTGGCGCCCTGCTCCCCCATCACCCAGGCCAGCGCATCGACCACATTGGACTTGCCGGAGCCGTTGGGCCCCACGATGCAGGTGATCCCGGGCTCGAGCTGGAGTGTGGTGGAGGAGGCGAAGGACTTGAACCCCTTGAGGGTCAGGCTCTTCAGGTACAACGCGCACTCCTCCCGCGGTCGGTGACGAGCAGGCTACCGTCCGGCACCGGCCCGCGGGCGACGCGGAGGAAAAGCCGTCAGGCCGGCTGCAGCTGCTGGGCCTCGGAGTCGAGCCGGAGCAGGGAGGCTGCCTCCAGCCGGTCGTTCTCCGCCGACAGGCGGAGCACGAGCGCCTCGAGCTCTCCGACGCGGGTGCGGAGCCGGTGGTTCTCGGCGACGAGATGTGCCGGGGTCCGCAGGTCGCTGGGCAGGTGACCGATCAGCGCCTTGGCCATGGATGAGCCTTTCGAAGTGAGGAGGACGAGGTCCCGGACCGGAGTGCATCGGTTGGGTCTGCACCCCGCTGGCGGTCCTTACGGACCGTCTTCAAGAGTCTCAAAGGAACGGGCCGTGGTCAATCTGACGAAAGCCTCCGAACCCGCAGGTCAGAAGGCTCAGCCGACCGAGCCCGAGGCAGGCCGACGCACCCGCGGGACCGGCTGGCAGACGGGGCAGAAGTACGACGACCGGTTCATGAACGCCACGCGCCGGATTGGGGTGCCGCAGCGCCGGCACGGGAGCGCCTCGCGGCCGTAGGCGTCCAGGGACCGGTCGAAGTAGCCGGACTCACCGTTGACGTTGACATAGAGGGAGTCGAACGACGTGCCTCCCTGGCCCAGCGCGTCCGTCATCACCTCGCGGGCGTGGCCGAGCAGCTCACGGACCTGGCCGACGCGGAGCCGCTCCCCCGCCCGCTCCCCGTGGATCCGGGCACGCCACAGCGCCTCGTCGGCGTAGATGTTGCCGACGCCGGACACCAGCGTCTGGTCGAGGAGGAGCCGCTTGATCCCCGAGCTGCGCCGGCGCACGCGTCGTACGAACTCGTCGTCGTCGAACTCGTCGTCGAGCGGGTCACGGGCGATGTGGCTGATCTGGGCGGGGAGCTCGGCACCGCCGGCGGAGACCAGCAGGCCACCGAACATGCGCTGGTCGACGAAGCGCAGCTCGCGGGACTCGCCCTCCGGCTGCCCCGGGGCGCCCGCGAGGCGCAGGCGCACGCGCAGGTGGCGCTCGTCGGGCGAGTCACTGGGCTGGACGAGCATCTGGCCGCTCATCCCCAGGTGGGCGAGCAGGGCGTCACCGCTGTCGAGCGGGAGCCAGAGATACTTGCCGCGCCGCCGCGCGGACTCGATGCGCCGGCCGGTCAGGGCCAGCGCGAAGCCGGCCGGGCCGGTGGGATCGCGGCGGACCGGCCGGGTGTGCAGCACGTCGACATGGGTGACGTGGGCACCGACGACGTGCCGCTCGATGCCGGCGCGGACGACCTCGACCTCGGGCAGCTCGGGCACGACTCAGGCCCGGCCGCCGCCGGCCTGGTCGGCGGCGGTCTTCATCGCCGCCCCCGCGATCTCGCCGTACGCCGTCTCCGCGGCGGCCTGCTCGGCCTCCTTCTTGGAGCGGCCCACGCCGTGGCCGTAGAGGGAGTCGCCGACCCGGACCTGGGCGGTAAAGGTCTTCATGTGGTCGGGACCGTCGTCCTGGATGACGTATTCGGGCACCCCGAGGGAGTGCTCGGCTGCAAGCTCCTGCAGCGAGGTCTTCCAATCGAGCCCGGCACCCAGAGCTGCTGCCGCCGACATCAACGGGTCGAAGAGTCGGTGCACGACCTCGGCCGAGGACTCGAAGCCGCCGCCGCTGAGGTGCACGGCGCCGATCACGGCCTCGACGGTGTCGGAGAGGATCGAGGCCTTGTCGCGACCACCGGTCGTCTCCTCGCCGCGCCCGAGCTTGATGTGCGCGCCCAGCCCGATGGTGCGGGCCACCTCCGCCAGCGCCCGGGCGTTGACGACCGCGGCGCGCAGCTTGGCCAACCGTCCCTCGGAGAGGTCGGGATGGGTGGTGTAGAGGGCCTCGGTCACCACGACGCCGAGGACGGAGTCACCGAGGAACTCGAGCCGCTCGTTGGTCGGCAGCCCGCCGTTCTCGTAGGCGTAGGACCGGTGCGTGAGAGCGCGCTCGAGGAGCTCGGGGTCCAGGTTCGGATCCCCGAGCGCCTCGCGAAGCTCGATGTAGTTGGTCAGGGGACCGGGGTCGTGCTCAGAGGACCTGGCGACGGTCGGTCTTCGCGCCGTACTGGCCGCACTCACCACACGCACGGTGCGGCAGGTGCTTGGCAGCACACGCGGGGTTGGCGCAGGTCACGAGGGACGGCGCGACGGCCTTCCACTGCGAGCGACGGTGACGCGTGTTGCTGCGCGACATCTTCCGCTTCGGGACAGCCACTGTTCTCTCCTCTACCTTGGCCGGTTGTTCCGGCCACTTGCGTCCAGCCGGTGAAGTGTCCGGCTGGTTCAGTCTTCGTCTTGCTTGAGCTGGGTCAGCCCCATCCACCTCGGGTCGATCGCAGCCTCGTGCGTGTGCTCGGGGTCATCGGCCAGGCGGGCACCACATTCGATGCACAGACCCGGACAGTCTTCCTCACACAGCGGCTGGAACGGCAGTGCGAGCACCACCGCGTCCCTCAGTATCGGTTCGAGATCGAGCAGGTCGTCCTCGAGCCGGCTGACGCCATCCTCGTCATCGACGTCATGGCCGTGGTCGTCGTAGACGAACAGCTCCTGGAACGGCGCGGACATCTCGTCCTCGATGGGTTCCAGGCACCGTGCGCACTCGCCGACCAGCCCCGCCGTAGCGGTGCCGGTGACCAGGACGCCCTCCATGACCGCCTCGATCCGCAGGTCGAACTCGACCGGCGAACCTTCGGGGACACGCAGGACCTCGATGCCGAGATCTGCCGGTGCCGGCACCGAACGAAACACTTCGCGTTGGGACCCCGGGCGGCGGCCGAGCTCGCGTGTATCGAGCACGAGCGGCGCTCTCGGGTCCAGGCTGCTCAGGGTTTCACTTCCGGTGTCGGGGCACGACAGATCGGGTGGAATCGTAGCCGCCGGGGACCCTGCCCTGCAAAAGCGGGGTCACTGGCGGGGTCATTGGCGGGGTCACTGGCGGGGTCACTGGGCGTCCCGGGCGCGCTCGGCGAGGCGCCGGGTGAGGCGGTCGTTGACGAACGGCGGGATCAGCGCGGACACGTCGCCACCGAACGTCGCGACCTCCTTGACCAGGCTCGAGGCCAGGAAGGAGTAGGCCGGGCTGGTGGGGACGAAGACGGTCTCCACGCCGGTCAGGCTGGAGTTCATCTGGGCCATCTGCAGCTCGTAGTCGAAGTCGCTGACCGCCCGCAGACCCTTCACGATGGCGTGGATGTCGTGCTCGGTGCAGAAGTCCGTCAGCAGCCCCGTGAAGCCGTCCACGCGCACGTTGTCGAAGCCCACGCAGGCCTGCTCGAGCATGTCGATGCGCTCCTCGGGCGAGAAGAGCCTGTTCTTGGACTTGTTGACCCCGACCGCGACCACCACCTCGTCGAAGAGGCCGCTGGCACGCGACACGATGTCGATGTGTCCGTTGGTGACCGGATCGAACGACCCTGGACAGACGGCACGGCGCACGTGGCTACTCCTCGGTGGGCTGGTGGGGTGGGGCGAGTCCCGCGGACGGGGCGGCGTGACCGTACCAAAGCGCGGTCTCGCCGTAGCGTTTCTCCCGGCTGGCCTCGATCCCCTCGGGCCAGGTGACGACCGTCCGGCGCGAGGACCGCTCGACGACGACCAGGGCCCCGGGCACGAGCCAGCCGTGGTCGACCAGGGCCTGCAGGTCGGCGGTGACGTCCTCGTCGGGCTGCGGGTAGGGCGGGTCCGCGAACACCACGTCGTACGGCGCGCCGGGGGGCCGGGCCAGCACCGTCGCGACCGAGCCGGTCACCACGTCGGCGCGGGGGAAGCCGAGCGTCCTGGCGTTGGTGGCGATCAGCGCCGCGGCCTTCCGGTCGTGCTCGACGAGCGTGACCACACCGGCGCCACGGGACCAGGCCTCCAGCCCGATCGCCCCCGAGCCGGCGTACAGGTCGAGGAAGCGCAGGCCCGACAGTGAGCCGAACTCGTGCTCCAGCGCCGAGAAGAGCGCCTCGCGGACGCGGTCGCTGGTGGGACGTGTGCTGGTGCCCCGGGGAGTGCTGAGTCGACGCCCACCCGCCGAGCCGCCGATGATGCGGGTCATGACTTCTCCATGAACTCGGAGTGCTGGGAGAGCTCGAGATCCTGGACGGCGCGAGCCAGTCCCGGCGCGGCCCGCAGGTCGGGGTCCTCTGTCATCAGCTCGGTGGCCGCCTCGCGGGCGGCCAGGATCGTCTTCTCGTCGCGCAGCACCCGGAGATTCTGCAGGGAGGAGCGAAACCCCGACTGGGAGGCACCCAGGACGTCGCCCTCGCGGCGCTGCTCGAGGTCGACCCGGCTGAGCTCGAAGCCGTCGGTGGTGGCAGCGACGGCGTCGAGCCGCTCCCGGGCCGGGCTGCCCGGCTCGGCGTGGCTGACCAGCAGGCACAGCCCCGGGTGGCCGCCGCGGCCCACCCGGCCGCGAAGCTGGTGGAGCTGGGAGACACCGAACCGGTCGGCGTCGAGCAGGACCATCATGGTCGCGTTGGCGACGTCCACACCGACCTCGATCACGGTCGTCGAGACCAGGACGTCGACGTCACCGGCCGCGAACGAGCGCATCACCCGCTCCTTGTCGTCGGGGGCCATCCGGCCGTGCAGGCCCTCCACCCGCAAGCCCTCGAGCGCCCCCTCCCGCAGCGACGGCACGACCTCCTCGACCGCAGCGAGCGCCCCGGGGCGGATGGGCGCCGGCTGGCCCTCCTCGTCGAGGACGGGCGCATCGCGCTCGCCCTGCTCCTGCTCGTCGCCGCTGATCCGGGGGCACACGACGTAGACCTGGTGGCCTGCCTCGACCTCCTCGCGGACCCGCTGCCACGCGCGCTCGAGCCAGTGGGGTCGCTCGGCGATCGCGACGACATTGGTCTGGATGGGTGCCCGGCCGGCGGGCAGCTCGGTCAGGGTCGAGGTCTCGAGGTCACCGAACACGGTCATCGCGACCGTGCGCGGGATCGGGGTCGCCGTCATCACCAGCACGTGGGGCGGTGTGCCCGCCTTGTCGGTGAGCGCGGCGCGCTGCTCGACGCCGAAGCGGTGCTGCTCGTCGACCACCACGAGGCCCAGGTCGGCGAAGGAGACCCGCTCCTCGAGCAGGGCGTGGGTGCCGATCACGATGCCTGCCTCACCGGAGGCGATGCGCAGCAGGGCCTCCTTGCGCTGGGTGCGGTTCATCGACCCGGTCAGCAGTGCGACACCGGTCCCCTCCTCGGCTCCACCGAGCATCCCGCCGGCGGCCAGGTCGCCCAGCAGGGCGGTGATCGAGCGGTGGTGCTGCTGGGCGAGCACCTCGGTGGGCGCGAGCAGCGCCGCCTGCCCGCCGGAGTCGACGACGCGCAGCATGGCCCGCAGCGCCACGAGGGTCTTCCCGGAGCCGACCTCGCCCTGGAGCAGGCGGTTCATCGGGTGCGACTCGGCCAGGTCGGCCTCCAGCTCGGCCCCGATCTCCCGCTGCCCGGCCGTCAGCTCGAAGGGCAGCCGGGCGTCGAAGGCGGCCAGCAGCCGCCCCTGCTCACCCGTGCGGGCGCGGGCGCCCTGGGCGCGCAGTGCCGCCCGCCGGCGGGCCAGCACGAGCTGGGTGACCAGGGCCTCCTCGAAGCGGAACCTCCGCAGCGCCGCCCCCACCTGGGCGTGGTCGTCAGGCGCGTGGACCCAGTCGAGGGCGGTGCGCGCGTCCACCACGTCGTAGCGCCGACGCAGCTCCTCGGGGAGCACGTCCGGCACCTCGTCGAGCACGGTGCGAGCGAAGCTCACCGCGCGCTGGAGGTCCCACGAGTCGACGCCCTTGGTGACGGGATAGATCGGATAGAGGCCCCGCAGGTTCTCGAGCACGATGCGCGCGGTGTCGTCCTCGTCCGCTTCGCCGCCGAAGAGCAGCATCTGCGGGTTGGTCAGCTGCCAGGCGTCGCGGAAGCTGCTCGCCTGCCCGGTGAAGATTCCCTGGCGCCCGACGGGCAGCCGTCGGGCCTGCCAGTCGGCGACACGCTGGGACTTGGCGAAGAACGTCATCACCAGCGAAGGGCCGTTGGTGCGCAGCACCGTCTCGAGACGGAACGCGGTGCGCCCGCTGCGCCGATCGGTGTAGGTGTGGACCTTGCTGCGCGAGATCTCGCCCACGATCGTCAGGGCCTGTCCCGCCTCCAGCGTGCCCACCTCGGTCAGCTCGCCGGTCTTGATGTAGCGGCGGGGGAAGTGGTGCAGCAGGTCCCCGACCGTGCGCAGGCCGAGCCCCTCGGTGATCTTCTTGTGCTTCTTGTTCCGGTCCCCGAGCACCGTCGCCACCGGGGAGTCGAGGGTGATCATCGCGTCCTTCCCACTACTCGACCGCCACCAGGAGCGGGTAGCGCTCCTGGCCACCGTCGTACACCACGACGTCGACAGTGGGGTGCCGGCGCTCGACGTACTCGGCGCAGCTGGCCGCCAGGCCGTCACGATCCTCCGCCCCCGACACCAGCGTGACCAGGTCGCCGCCGCCGCCGAGCAGGCGGTCGACCACCTCGACCGCGACGTCGACAAGGTCGGGCCCGACGATCACGAAGTCGCCGGCGATGACGCCGAGCACGTCGCCGGGCTCGCACGGCCCGGCCATCGTCATCGCCTGGCGGGCGGCCACCGTGACCGCGCCGTGCCGGGCGTGGCGTGCCGTCGCCGTCATCTCGAGGACGTCCTGCTCGAAGCTGCGGCCCGGCTCGTGGACGGCGAGGGCGGCCAGTCCCTGGACCTGGGCCTGGGTGGGGACCACAGCCACCCGGATGTCCCCGGCCTCCTCGGCCGTGCGCGCGGCGATCTCCGCCACCCGCAGGGAGTCGTGGTCGTTGGGCAGCACCACGACCTCGGCGGCGTGGCAGCCGGTGATGGCGTCCAGCAGCATCCCCGACGAGGGACGGTTCCCCGGCCCGCCGCTGACCACGACGGCCCCGGCCCCGGCGAAGACCTGTTCGAGTCCCGGCCCCGCCGCGACCGTGACGACCTTGCGCCCGGTGCGCCGACGCAGCTTGTCGCGGGCCCCGGCCACCTGCTCGGCGAAGTGGGTGACCCGGACCCGGTGCGGGCGGCCCACCTGGATGCCCGCCTCGATCGCCGCGCCCACGTCGTCCACGTGCACATGGACGTTCCAGAGTCCGTCGCCGCCCACCACGACGAGGGAGTCGCCCAGACCGGCGAGGACCACACGGAGCCGCGCCACGGCGTCGTCCTCGGCGTCGAGGAGGTACATCACCTCGTAGGCCGGCCCGTCCTCGGTCAGGTCCCCCGTCGGGGTCACCAGCGGGACGGGGATCTGGTGCTGGCCCAGCGAGGCCGCGACGGAGACCGGTCGGCGCCCGGTCAGCACCGTCTCGGCCGCGTCCAGCACGACACTCAGCCCGCGACCGCCCGCGTCGACCACACCGGCGTCCCCGAGCACCTGCAGCTGCTGGGGCGTCCGCGCCAGTGCCACCCGTGCGGCCATCGCCGCCGCCTCGAACACGTCACGAGCCCGGGCCCCCGGGTCCTCGGCGCGCTGCAGCGCCGCGTCGGAGGCGGCACGCGAGACCGTCAGCATGGTGCCCTCGACGGGCTCCCCGACCGCGGCATAGCTGGCGTCGGTGGCCTCGCACATCGCGTCAGCCATCACCCGCGCGTTGCGCTCCCCCGGCTCGGCCGCCGCGATCCGGTGCGCGATCGCCCCCAGCATCTGGCTCAGGATCACCCCCGAGTTGCCGCGGGCGCCGAGCAGCGCGCCCCGGGCGAAGGCCGCCAGGGCAGGTCCGATGTCCGCTGGTCCGGAAGCGCTCATCACCACCCCCCGAAGGGCGTCGCGGGCGGCGGACATGGTCAGGAACATGTTGGTGCCGGTGTCACCGTCCGGGACGGGATAGACGTTGAGCGCGTCGATCTCCTCGCGCGCAGCGGAGAGCGCGTCGGTGGCGACGTCGACGAAGCGCAGCACGGTGGCGACGTCGACCTCGTCACCTGGCGGTGTCTGCATGCGTCCACCTCGAGATCCGTCGCGATGCCCGGGCCGGTCCGCCCTCGGCGATGAGTGCCACAATGTAGTGGCTGACCCCGACATCGCGGGCCCACCGGTCCGCGTGGGGTTCGATTCGCCTGTGGTCCGGCCATCGGATAGTCTGATTCGGTTGCCCGCGACCGTCCATTGGTCCGCGAGCACCCATTCTCGTTCCAACCTCAATCTTCAGGAGTTCACGGTGGCTGCCGTCTGTGACATCTGCGACAAGAAGCCGGGCTTCGGCAACAACCGTCCGTGGTCGCGCAAGATTACGAAGCGTCGCTTCAACCCCAACATCCAGCGCGTCCGCGCCACCGTCAACGGTGCGCCGAAGCGTCTCAACGTCTGCACCGGCTGCCTGAAGGCCGGCAAGGTCAGCCGCTGACCCCCTGAGACTTGCACGAAGAACCCCCGAGGCCCCAGGCCCCGGGGGTTCTTTCATGTCCCCCACCACACCCGAGCCCCGCCGTACGCCGACCCGTCACTCCCTCCGGCCACGACGGCGTGTCTGGTCGAGGGAGTGACGGGTCGTCAGAAGTGGGTCCAGCCGGGGGTGCCCACGTAGGGGTCTCCGTCCACCGTGACCCCCTCGCCCTGGTGGACCGAGCCGACCAGGAGCCACCCCTCCGGGACGTCGCTCTCCTCGCTGAACGTCGCCAGCAGGGCGTGGTCGTCGCCGCCGCCCAGGACGAACTGCAGGGGGTCCGCCCCCAGGGCCGCGCCCACCGCCTGCAGCGGCTCGGCGATCTCGAAGGCGGCGGAGCGGATGTCGATCGCGACGCCGGACTGCTCGGCGATGTGGGCGGCGTCGGCCACCAGGCCGTCGGAGACGTCGATCATCGCGGTGGCTCCGGCCTCGGCAGCCACCCGCCCCGCGTCGTACGGCGGCTCCGGGCGGCGGTAGGCCTCCACCAGCACGCGAGGCGACCGGAAGCCCCGGCCGAGGACCGCCAGACCGGCACCGGCCCAGCCCTGTCGGCCGCACATCGCCACCACGTCGCCGGGCTCGGCCCCCGAGCGGAGCACCGGCGCCTGCGTGCACGCTCCCAGCACGGTGACGGCGATGACGATGGCTTCACTGCTGGTCAGGTCGCCACCCACGACGCTCGCACCCACCGAGCCCGCCTCCTCCGCGAACCCCCGCGCGAAGTCGAGGACCCACGAGGCCGGGAGGTCCGGCGGCGCGGCGAGCCCGATCGTGAGCCACGTCGCGCGTCCGCCCATCGCGTTGATGTCGGAGAGGTTCTGGGCCGCCGCCCGATGGCCGACGTCGGTCGCCGACGACCAGTCCCGCCGGAAGTGCCGGTTCTCGACCATCAGGTCGGTCGAGACCACGACGTGGCCCGTGCGGACGCGCAGCACCGCGGCGTCGTCCCCCGGGCCCACCAGGACGTGCTCACCCTGTGCGAACGCCTCGGTGAAGGCCGCGATCAGGCCGAACTCGCCCACGTCCGCGAGGGTCGCGCCGGGGTCGGGAGGTGTGGGAGGAACCATGCGCCCCATCTCACCAGACCGGGAGCGCTACCGGCGCTCCGGGCGGCTACCGACACGCGGCTACGTCACGGTAGGTTGAGGCCGTCACATCTTCGCAACCTGTTCTGAGGAGCCTTCGATGGTCGTGCAGGCCTACATCCTGATCCAGACCGATGTCGGCAAGGCCGCCGAGGTCGCCGCCGCCATCGCCCAGGTCAAGGGCGTCACGCTGGCGGAGGACGTCACCGGGCCCTACGACGTGATCGTGCGGGCCGAGGCACGCAACGTCGATGAGCTCGGCAAGCTCGTGGTGGCCAAGGTGCAGACCCTCGACGGCATCACGCGCACGCTCACCTGCCCGGTCGTCCACATCTGAGCGTGTCCCTCCTGCCATCACGCCCCGGGTCCACCAGGACCCGGGGCGTCGCACTGCTCCTGCTAGTCTCCGCCCCGGTCGGGACCCTCGCGGCCTGCGCCCCGAGTGAGGTCCAGGTGCTCTCCCCCACGCTCAGCCGCCCGGACGGGACCGCGTGCGCCCAACTCATCGATGCGCTGCCCGAGCGCCTCGCCGGACTCGATCGTCGCGAGACCGAGCCCCCCGGCGCTCCCGCCCGGGCCTGGGGCGACCCCGCGGTCGTCGTCGAGTGCGGGACACCCGCCGCCGAGGACTTCGACGGCCTGTCCACGTGCCAGGAGGTGGACGGCGTCGAGTGGTTCGTCCCCGAGGAGCAGATCGCCGACCAGTCCGCCGACGTCGTGATGAGCACGATCGGCTTCGCGCCCACCGTGACCGTGCGGGTTCCCGCGGAGCGGCGTCCCCCGACAGACGTCTTCGTCGAGCTCGCGCCCGCCATCCGCACGTCGCTTCGGCACGTGTCCTCGTGCGACGACAGCACCCCCTGACCGCCGGTGGCGGCGCCCGCCCTCAGCGCAGGCCGGTGTCGCGTGCCAGGGCGAGCCGGATGAGGCGGTCGACCAGCTCGGGATAGTCGATCCCGCTCGCAGCCCACATCCGCGGGAACATCGACAGGCTGGTGAAGCCGGGCATCGTCTCGACCTCGTTGAGGACCACGCGCCCGTCGGGGAAGACGAAGAAGTCGACCCGCGCCAGACCCTCGCAGTCGAGCGCCTCGAAGGCCCGCGCGGCGAGCTCCTTGACCCGCTCGGCGACCTCCGGAGCGAGGTCGGCCGGCACGTCGAGGGCGGTGTTCTCCTCCGGAAGGTACTTCGCCTCGAAGTCGTAGAAGGCGTGGGCGGAGGCGACCCGGATCTCGGCCAGCTCGCTGGTGGCGGGCGGCGCTCCCCGCTCCCCCTCCAGGACCCCGCACTCGATCTCGCGGGCCCCGATCGCGGCCGCCTCGACGATCACCTTCGGGTCGAAGCGGCGCGCCTCGGCGAGGGCGTCCTCGAGCTGATCCAGCGAGTCGACGCGGGAGATCCCGAAGCTGGAGCCCGCGCGGGCCGGCTTCACGAACACCGGAAGCCCGAGCGCGACGATCTCCTCGTGGAGTCGGGCGCGGTCGCGCTCCCACGTGCGTGGCGGCAGCACGACGTACGGCAGGATCGGCAGGCCGTGGGCCTCGAAGAGCAGCTTCATGTACATCTTGTCGGTGCCGACCGCCGAGGACAGCACGCCGGCCCCGACGTAGCGCACGCCGGCCATCTCCAGCATCCCCTGCAGGGTGCCGTCCTGGCCGAAGGGCCCGTGCATGACGGGGAAGACCACGTCGACCTCACCGAGGGGCCGGGAGACCTCGCCGGGCACGTGGACCATCAGCTCGTTGGTCTCGCCGTGCACGATCTGCACGTCGGCCCCGTCGGTCACCTCCGGCAGCTCCCCGCCCGGCCCGAGCGCCAGCCGCGCGCCGTCGGCGGCCTCGAGCACCCATCGCCCCTCGCGGGTGATGCCGATCGGCACCACGTCGTAGGCCTCGCGGTCGATGGCCGCCAGCACGCTCCCGGCGGAGATGCAGGAGATGGAGTGCTCACTGGAGCGCCCGCCGAAGACGACGGCCACCCGGGGTCGGCGTGAGGCGTCGCTGGGGTCACTGCTGGGCTCGTTCATCGCCGCAGACCCTACCGGCCTAGGCTTGGCCCCATGCCCGAGGACACTCCCAGAGCACTCAAGCCTGCCACCGTCGCCGTCACCGTCGGCCGGCCCAAGGCCGAGCCCGACGCCCCCCTCAACGTGCCGATCACCATGGCGTCGACGTACGTCGCGGGCGGGGACCTCGAGTACGGCCGCTACGGCAACCCCACCTGGCAGGCGTTCGAGGAGGCGCTCGGCGCGCTCGAGGGCGGCCACTGCCTGTCCTTCGCCAGCGGGCTCGCGGCCGTGGCCACGGTGCTGGACCTCGTGGGCCAGGACAAGCTGGTGGTGGCGCCACGACACAGCTACAACGGCACCATCATGCAGCTGGGCGACCTCGAGGCCCGCGGACGGCTGCGCACCGAGCTCGTCGACATCACCGACACCGCAGCCGTGGTGAAGGCCTGCGAGGACGCCGCCCTGGTGTGGCTGGAGTCCCCCACCAACCCGGCTCTGGAGGTGGCTGACATCGAGACGATCGTGGCGGCCGGGCACGAGGCGGGGGCCTACGTCGTGGTCGACAACACGTTCGCCACTCCCCTGCTCCAGCGTCCGCTCGAGCTTGGCGCCGATCTGGTCGTGCACTCGGCCACGAAGTACATCTCCGGGCACAGCGACGCCCTCATGGGAGCGGTGGTGACCCGCGACGAGGAGCTCCACCGGGTCCTCAAGGGACGCCGGGACCTGCTGGGCGCCGTCCCCGGGACCCTGGAGGCGTGGCTGGCACTGCGCGGTCTGCGCACGCTGCACGTGCGCGTCGAGCGCGCCCAGGCCAATGCCCAGGAGCTGGTCGCCCGGCTCGCGGCGCATCCCGCGATCGGGGAGGTCCGCTATCCGGGCTTCGGATCCATCGTCTCCGTCGTGCTCGCCGAGGGCGCTCTGGCGGCCGACCTCTTCACCCGCAAGACCAGCCTGTGGATCCACGCCACCAGCCTCGGTGGGGTCGAGTCCACGATGGAGCGTCGTCGACGCTGGAAGTCCGAGCCGGCCACGATCCCCGACGCCCTGGTGCGCATGTCGGTGGGGATCGAGGACGTCGACGACCTGTGGGACGACCTGCGACGCGCCCTCGACACGCTCACCGCCTGAGACTCCCGGACGGGAGTCCGACGCCGCTGCCGGGCCCGCTCAGACCGCGGTGGGATCGTCCACGACGGCCCCGCCCTCGCGCAGCCACCAGTCGGCGGCGCCCTGAATCTCGGGGGAGGCCACCGCCCCTTCGGCGAGCTGCTTGAGCACCGGGTGCTGGGAGAGCCCTGCGGCGAAGACAGCGCGCCGGCTGATCACGTCCCCGGCCTCGAACAGGCTCTCGAGGACGCCCTCGGGGACGGGGTGGTCCGTGCTCGCCGCCAGCGTGGCCGCCGCCAGCTGCAGGTCGCGGGGGCCGTCGAACCAGTGGTGCAGCGCCATCGGGAAGTGCGTCTGCGGCATCGACATGAGGTGGATCGTGAGCCGCTCGCGGAAGGCCTCGTCGGTGCTCGTCTCGACGGCCCGGGCCAGGGTCTCGATCACCAGCGGGGAGAACGGCAGCGCCGAGAGCAGCAGATAGCTCACCACCACCGTCGCGTTGGAGGGGCCGGCGGCGAACTCGAAGAGCAGTCGGGTGAGGAGGGGTTGCTCATCGAGGCCGAGCTGGCGCGCGATGTCGGCCGACATCTGCTCGCACGCGGCCCAGTCGACGTTGCCCCGGTTGCGCGCCCACAGCTCGACCGGTGGCGGGGCGGCCGGCTCCCAGGGCAGGTGGCGCACGAGACCGCGCTGGACGTCGGCGGGCAGCTTCCAGAAGAGCACGGAGAGCGAGCGCCAGTGCTCGCTGCCGTGCGTCGTGGCGCGACAGGCCTCCATGAAGGGCTCGACCACGTCGAACCACCACTCGTGTCGGAAGTCCCGCATCACCGAGATCGTCTCGAGGGTCCACACACCGGCGTAGGTGATGTGCGAGCGGTGGTCGCTGAGCCGGTCGACGCCCCACATCCAGCTCTCATGGGTGGCGTGCTGGCCCATGACGACCGCGAGGTTGTAGAGGACCTGCAGGTGGGGATCGGCCAGTCGCTGCTCGGCCGCCTTCAGCACCGCTCGGCCGAGGGGGCCGCAGCGCAGGAGGGCGAGCGCCTCGAAGCGAGGGGCGTACGCCGAGCCGACCGCGCGCTCCAGCTCGCTGGCCAGACGTCCGGCCAGGTCGACGGCCAGCCGGTGGGGGAACGCGACTCCGGGCTGGGAGACGGCGCGAGCCCAGCGGAGCCAGTCCGCACCGGTGGGACGTCCCGCGAGCAGCGGCTCCGTGGCCGCGTTGATGTCGACCAGCTCACCGTGTCGGATGCCCGGATCGCGATCGGTGCGCGCCGTCGGGAAGATCCGGCACATGATGTCCACCGGCGCCCGCAGGCTGGCCCCCGGGCGTCCGAGCACCTGCTCGTAGGCGTCGATCAGGCGTCCCGAGCGCAGCTGTCCGGACTCCATCCGGCTCAGTGTGTAGGGCGTCGTCGTGATGCCCAGGTCGGCGAGCGCCACGATCATGTCCGACTGCCGTGGGACTCCTCCCGGACGAGTCGTCAGCCGGGCCATGCGCAACAGCCACCCGCAGCGGACGTTGGCGTCGATGACGCCCTCGCCGAGCCCCGTCAGGTCGTCGAGGACCTTCAACGGCGCCCCTCTGCCCCGCTTGGCAGGTCCCCCGCTCTCCGTCATGACTGACACCCCCGTGTCGCTGCTGTCTCGTCCCCGCGCCGAGCGCGCGCACCATTGTCACCTGCCGGCGTTGCGTTGTCCGGACAACTCGTCGACCTGACCGGACGTCACCCGTGACGCTGGTCACCGATCGGCGGGGTCGGCCGGCTGCTGAGTCGGACCGTCGCTCAGTCGGTCTCGGCCTTGGTGTCGCGGGAGATGAAGGAGACCATCATCTCGGGCGCGGTCATCCGCCCCGCGACGACGGCGTCGACGTGCTCGGCGATCGGCGCGTCCACCCCGGTACGACGCGCCAGGGCGAGCAGCGAGGAGGACGACTTGACCCCCTCCGCGACCTGGCGGGTGGAGGCGTAGACCTCGCTCGTCGTGAGGCCCTGACCGAGCCTCTCGCCGAAGGTGCGATTGCGGGAGAGCGGCGACGAGCACGTGGCGACCAGGTCCCCCAGCCCGGCCAGCCCCATCAGCGTGAGGGGGTTGGCGCCCAGGGCGGTGGCGAGCCGGGCGGTCTCCGCCAGGCCCCGGGTGATGACGGACGCGGTGGTGTTGTCGCCGAAGCCGAGTCCGACGGCCATGCCGACGCTCAGCCCCACGACGTTCTTGTAAGCGCCCCCCACCTCACAGCCCAGGACGTCGACGCTGGTGTAGGGCCGGAACGCCTTGGAGTGGCACAGCCGCTGGAGCCGCTTGGCCACCTCCTCGTCGGCACAGGCCACGACGGAGGCGGCCGGCTCCCGCCGGGCGATCTCCTTGGCGAGGTTGGGCCCGCTGACCACGGCGATCCGCTCCGGGCCCGCGTCGGCCACCTCGGCGATGACCTCGCTCATCCGCTCCAGGGTCCCGAGCTCGACGCCCTTCATCAGCGACACCAGCACCGCCTGTCGCGGCACGTGGGGAGCCCAGACGGTGAGGTTCTCGCGCAGGCTCTGGGAGGGGACGGCGAGGACGACGACGTCGGCGCCGGCCAGCGCCTGCTCCGGGTCGTGGGTGGCTCGCACCGATCGGGGCAGCTCGATCCCGGGGAGGTAGTCGGCGTTCTCCCGGGTCTGGTTGATCGACGCGCAGACCTCCTCGCGCCGCCCCCACATGGTGACGTCGTTCCCGGCGTCCGCCAGGACCATGGAGAACGCCGTCCCCCACGATCCCGAGCCCATCACTGCGACCTTCGCCATCAACGATCCTTCCGGTGGGGGTTGCCGATCTGTCGCATGCCCGCCTTGCGCGGGTCGAAGCGCTCCGCAGGGGCGGTCTCGTCGCGGATCTCCTCGAGGAGGCCCGTGATCGCGTCCATGATCCGCTCGGTGGCGGCTCGGATGGTCGTGGCCGAGCGGGGGACGGCGCGCAGGTCGTCGAGCAGCACCGGGTCGCCCACCTTCACCGTGATGTGCTTGCGCGGGAAGGGTCGGGGCACCTTGGCGTAGGGCGCCAACAGCTGCTGGGCCCCCCAGTGGGCGACGGGGATCACCGGCACACCGGTCTCCAGCGCGATCCGAGCCGCGCCGGTCTTGCCCACCATGGGCCACAGGTCCGGGTCGCGGGTCAGCGTCCCCTCGGGATAGACGACGACGCACGTGCCGGCAGCGACCTCGCGCAGCGCCGCGTCGTAGGCCCCGACCGCCGTGGGCGTGAGCCGATCCACCGGGATCTGCCCCGCTGCTGTGAGGAACCGTCGCAGAAACCGGTTGCGGAACAGCCCTGACTTGGCGAGGTAGTGCGGGAGGCGACCGTGGTCGTAGAGGACGTGCGCGCTGATCAGCGGGTCGATGTGCGACAGGTGGTTGAGCACGACGATGCAGCCACCGCTCTCCGGGATCTTCTCGCCGTCGATCCACGTGTGCCGGGTGGTGGCGAGGAACGTCGGCTTCAAGATGACCGCTCCGAGCGCGAACGCCCATCCGCGCCGTCCCTCGAGCTTGCGCACCCTCACCTGTGGTTCCTCGTCCTTCACCGGCGACCGTCTGCCGGTCGTGACGTGCCTTACGCCGAGTGCAGGTTACTCGCTCCCACCCGCCGCGACGGTCCGAGACGCGAACCGGCTGCCCGCGCGCCGACTCACGGTGGCAGGATCGTCTCGATGTCCGCTCCTGCCCCCTCCACGCCCGACCCCTCCGCAGCCCGCCCCGCCGACGCCGCTGCCAGCCGGGCTGACGGCGCGTTCGTCGTCCTCGTCCCGGTGAAGCCGCCGGCCGTGGGCAAGTCGCGGCTCGTGGGGCTGCCCGACGAGCAGCGGCGTCGACTCGCGGCCGCCTTCGCGCTCGACACCGTCACGGCGGCGCTGGGCACGCCCGCCGTCGCGGAGGTGCTCGTCGTGACCGACGACGCCCGGTTCGCCGCCCAGCTGAGCGCAGCTGGATGCTCGGTGCTCCCGGACGGGGCGGGCCACGACCTCAACGCGAGCCTCGAGCAGACCGCCGCCGAGGCACGGCGTCGGTGGCCCGGGCTCGTGCCTGCGGTGCTGTGCGCCGATCTGCCGTCCCTGCGCTCCGTGGACCTGCAGGCCGCCCTCGAGCAGGCGCACGAAGAGGTCGCCGCGGGGCACAGCTGCTTCGTGGCCGACCGGGTCGGCGTCGGGACCACGATGTACGCCGCGGCGCACGCGGACTTCGCTCCGCGGTTCGGCGGCAGCTCCCGCGCGGCGCACCTCGCCGGTGGCGCCCGCGAGATCGAGGGGACGCTGACGAGCCTGCGCTCGGACGTCGACGAGCCGGGGGACCTCGGCCGCGCCCTCGTGCTGGGCGTCGGGCATCACACGGCCGAGGCCACCGGCCGAGCCTGATCAGCTGCTGGCGCCTCCGCTGGTCTTCTTGGCGGGCGCCTTCTTGGCCGGCGCCTTCTTCGTGGTCGTCTTCTTGGCCGGCGCCTTCTTGGCGGTCGAGGACTTCTTCGCAGCCGGAGCCGACGCCGTCGCCTTGGTGGGCGTTGTCTTCGTGGGCGTTGTCTTCGTGGGCGTTGTCTTCGCGGCCGATGTCTTGGCAGGCGCCTTCTTGGCCGCTGCCTTCTTCGTGGTCGTCTTCGCGGCCGCGGTCGTCTTCTTGGCGGTCGTCTTCTTGGCCGTCGTCTTCTTGGCCGCCGTCGTCTTCGCGGCTGTCCTCTTCACCGGTGCCCCGGCTGTGGACTTCTTGGTCGCGGGCTTCGTCGTCGCACTCGCGGCGGAGGAGCTCTTCTTCGTGGCGGCATCGGCTGCCCCGCGTGCGGTGGCCGCAGCGGCCTTGGCGGGGGCGGTCGCCGCCGCCAAGGTGAGGGCGGGAAGCTTCTTGGCACCGGAGATGACAGCCCGCAGGTCAGCGCCGGGGGTGAACTTCGGGACGGCCGTCTTCTCAGCCTTCATCCGCTCGCCCGTGCGAGGGTTGCGCACCCAGCGCGCCTCCCGGATCCGCTTCTCGAACGAGCCGAAGCCCGTGATGGCGACCTTCTCCCCCCTCGCGACCTCGCGGGTGATCGTGTCCAGGACGGACTCGAGCGCCTGCGCGGCCGCCTTGCGGTTGCCGTCGTAGCGGGCTGCGAGGGCATCGATCAGCTGGGTCTTGTTCACTGGGCTCCCCTTAGGGACGTGAGCCGAGCCCGGTTGCTCGACAGTGCTGACCTGCACGCTAGGGAATCGTGCGGCCCGTCACAATCATCTGAGCGCAATTCTTGGTCCCACGCCCTCGAGGGCCGGACGAACGCCGACGGCCCGGCGACGAGGCCGCCGGGCCGTCGGAGTGATCGCTGGGTGGATCGAGGGGGTCAGGAAGCGTGCAGCGTGGCCGGCTTCCAGCTCGGACGGGTCGTCTCGTAGGACGTGATGTCGGCCTCGTGACCGAGCGTGATCCCGATGTCGTCGAGACCCTCGAGCAGGCGCCAGCGGGTGTAGTCGTCGATGTCGAAGGAGTCCTCGATCGCGTCGACGCCCTCGCCAGCCCTGACCGTGCGCGACTCGAGGTCGACGGTCACCGCGGTGCCGGGCTGGGTCTCGAGCAGGTCCCAGATGCGCTGCACGACCTTCTCGTCCACCTGGGCGGCCAGCAGCCCGGCCTTGCCCGAGTTGCCGCGGAAGATGTCGGCGAAGCGCGGCGAGATGACGGCCTTGAAGCCGTAGTTCTGCAGCGCCCAGACCGCGTGCTCGCGTGAGGACCCGGTGCCGAAGTCCGGTCCGGCCACGAGCACCGAGCCCGCGGCGTACACCGGGTTGTTGAGCACGAAGTCGGGGTCGTTGCGCCAGGCGGCGAACAGCCCGTCCTCGAAGCCGGTGCGGGTCACCCGCTTGAGGTAGACCGCGGGGATGATCTGGTCCGTGTCGACGTTGCTGCGTCGCAGCGGCACGCCGACGCCGGTGTGGGTCGTGAACTTGTCCATGTCGGGGTCCTGTTCTGCGATCGCCGTCAGGCTAGAGCCGTCAGGCGGGGGCGAGTGCGGGGGCGAGGTCGGCGGGCGACGAGAGCGTGCCGCGTACGGCGGTCGCGGCAGCGACGGGGATCGAGACCAGGTGGGTGCGTCCCCCCTTGCCCTGACGCCCCTCGAAGTTGCGGTTGGACGTCGAGGCGCTGCGCTCCCCCACGGCGAGCTGGTCGGGGTTCATGCCCAGGCACATCGAGCAGCCCGCGCCGCGCCACTCAGCGCCGGCCTCGATGAAGATCGCGTCGAGGCCCTCCTCCTGCGCCTGCAGCCGGACCCGCACGGAGCCCGGGACGACCAGCAGTCGGGTCCCCTCGGCGACCTTGTGCCCCTTGATGATCTCGGCGGCGAGGCGCAGGTCCTCGATCCGGCCGTTGGTGCAGGAGCCGACGAAGACGGTGTCGATCTTGACCTCGCGCAGCGGCGTGCCGGCCTCGAGGCCCATGTACTGCAGCGCCTTCTGGGTGGCGATCTTGTCGGTCTCGTCCTCGAAGTCGTCCGGGCTCGGCACGGAGGCGCCCAGCGGGACGCCCTGGCCGGGGTTGGTCCCCCAGGTGACGAAGGGCGTCATCGTCGAGGCGTCGAGCACGAGCTCCTTGTCGAAGACCGCGTCGTCGTCGCTGACGAGCGTCTTCCAGTGCGCGACCGCGGCGTCCCAGTCGGCACCCTTCGGAGCCTCGGGCTTGCCCTCGATGTAGTCGAAGGTGGTCTGGTCGGGAGCGATCAGACCGGCCTTGGCGCCCCACTCGATCGACATGTTGCAGATGGTCATCCGGCCCTCCATGGAGAGCTGCTCGATGGCCTCGCCGCGGTACTCCACGATGTAGCCCTGGCCGCCGCCGGTGCCGGTGTGCGCGATCAGCGTCAGCACCAGGTCCTTGGCGGTGACGCCCTCGGGCAGGGTGCCGTTGACGGTGACGGCCATCATCTTCGGCTTCGCCTGCATCAGGGTCTGGGTGGCCAGCACGTGCTCGACCTCGGAGGTGCCGATGCCGAACGCGATCGCGCCGAACGCCCCGTGGGTCGAGGTGTGCGAGTCGCCGCACACGATCGTCATCCCCGGCTGGGTCAGCCCCAGCTGCGGGCCGACGACGTGGACGATGCCCTGCTCGACGTCGCCGAGCGGGTGCAGCCGCACGCCGAACTCCGCGGCGTTGCGGCGCAGGGTGTCGACCTGGGTCTTGGAGACCGGGTCGGCGATCGGCTTGTCCCAGTCGAGCGTGGGGACGTTGTGGTCCTCGGTGGCGATGGTCAGGTCCGGGCGGCGGACGGCGCGACCGGCCAGGCGCAGACCGTCGAACGCCTGCGGCGAGGTGACCTCGTGGATGAGGTGGAGATCGATGTAGAGGAGATCAGGCTCCCCCTGCGCACTGCGGACGACATGCTCGTCCCACACCTTCTCGGCCAGGGTCTTGCCCATAACTTCCCCTCCACACTGACTCAGGCGAACGGCACGCGGTGCCGGCCGGCCATCGGTTGTCTCTTCGGACACGCAATCTACCTCTTGCATCCCATGATCTGAGACGGCAGTATTGCCATATGGACAACTCTAGCGGTGTGGGCGTTCTCGACAAAGCCGCGCTGGTGCTCGCCGCGCTCGAAGCGGGACCCGCGACCCTGGCCGGACTCGTGTCCGGCACCGGCCTGGCCCGACCGACGGCGCACCGCCTCGCGGTGGCCCTGGAGCACCACCGCCTGGTGGCCCGCGACATGCAGGGTCGCTTCGTCCTCGGTCCGCGGCTCGCGGAGCTCTCCGCAGCCGCCGGCGAGGACCGCCTGCTGGCGGCTGCCGGCCCCGTGCTGGCCCGGCTGCGCGACATCACGGGCGAGTCCGCTCAGCTGTGGCGCCGCCAGGGCGACCACCGCGTGTGCGTGGCTGCCGCCGAGCGCCCGAGCGGCCTGCGCGACACCATCCCGGTCGGCTCCCAGCTGACCATGCGGGCCGGCTCCGCCGCCCAGGTCCTGCTCGCCTGGGAGGACCCCGAGCGCATGCACCGGGGCCTGCAGAACGCCGCCTTCTCGGCCACCGCCCTGTCGGGGATCCGGCGACGCGGGTGGGCCCAGTCGATCGGCGAGCGCGAGCAGGGCGTGGCGTCGGTCTCCGCGCCGGTGCGCTCCCCCAGCGGCAAGATCATCGCCGCCGTCTCGGTCTCTGGTCCGCTCGAGCGGCTGTCTCGTCAACCCGGCCGGATGCACGCCCCGGCCGTCCTGGCCGCTGCCGAGCGCCTGTCCGAGTCACTGCGCCGCGCCGCGGCCGAGTAGTTCTCCTCAGAAGAGCGCGTCCTCGCTGCTCCGCTCCAGGTCGAGCAGGGTCTGCTTGCGCTCGATGCCGCCCGCATAGCCGGTCAGCGTGCCGTTGGCCCCGATCACCCGGTGGCACGGGATGACCACCGGGATCGGGTTGCGTCCGTTGGCCAGCCCGACGGCACGCGATGCCGCGTTGGTCATCCCCAGGCGCCGGGCGATCTCGCCGTACGACGCGGTCTCGCCGAACCCGATCAGCAGCAGCTGCTCCCAGACCCGCTGCTGGAACGGCGTCCCCGCAGGACGCAGCGGCAGGTCGAACGTCGTCCGCTCGCCGCGGAAGTACGACGCGAGCTGGGCGACCGCCTCCACCAGCACGGGATGGTCGTCGGCGCGCCCGCCGATGCCGGGTGCCTCCCCCACCGGCCGGTAGGGCGAGAACTCGATCGCCACGATCGCGTCATCGTGCTCGACCAGGCGCAGGTCACCGATGGGCGACTCCATCTCGGTCCACATCTCAGGTCTCCTGACTCGGTGGGGCGGGGCTCGGTGGGGCGGGGCTCGGTGGGGTGGGGCTCAGTGGGGTGGGGGCGGCGGGGGTCAGCGAGTGCCACAGGTGCATCAGCGCGTAGGAGCGCCAGGGGCGCCAGCGCTCGGCGAGCGTCGAGAGCGCATGCGCGTCAACGGGACCGCCGAGCCGGGCCACCGCGTGGCGGACGCCGACGTCGGTGGGCAGGAACACGTCCGGGTGACCCAGGGCGCGCAACGCGATGTAGTCAGCCGTCCACGGGCCTATGCCGGGCAGCGCGACCAGCTGGCGCCGTACGTCGTCGCGGTCCGGGCCGCGGTCCAGGGCCACAGACCCGTCGGCCAGGGCGCCGCACAGGCCGACCAGCGCCCGTCCGCGGGCGCGCGGCATCGGCAGCGCGCCGGGGTCCAGGGCGGCCATCGCCGCGGAGGACGGGAACAGGCGCAGCAGCGGCTCCTGGGGCACTTCCAAGGTGCGGCCCAGGGATCGCGCCAGGTCGGTGGCCATCGTCCGGGCGCGGGCGACGCTGACCTGCTGGCCGAGCACGGCCCGCACCGCCAGCTCGTCCCCGTCCACGTGGCCCGGCACCCGCAGGCCGGGGGTGGCGCGGACGAGCGGGCCCAGGACCGGGTCACCGAGGAACTGCTCAGCGATCGCGACCGGGTCGCAGTCGGCGTCGAGCAACCGGCGGGTGCGCTCGACGGCGGCGGAGGTGTCCCGCAGGTCGGTGAGCGCGAACGTCGCCTCGGCGAACGTCACCCCGCCGACCTCGGCGACGTCGGGCACCCGCACCGCGACGGTGCCGTCCCCGTGTGGCAGCGCGAGCGTGCGGGAGTAGACGTCGCCCTGCACGTGCTCCACCCCCGGGACCGCCCGCAGCGCGAGGAAGGCCAGCAGCGCCCGCCCGGCGTACGGCGTGCGCACCGGGATCCTCATCGTGAGGGTGCCGGCCGATCGCTCCCGGTCACCACGCCGGCCTCGCAGCTCGGACGGTGTGCTGGCGTAGACCTCGCGCACGGTCTCGTTGAACTGCCGGATGCTCGAGAACCCGGCCGCGAAGGCGATGTCGGCGAACGTCATCGGGGTCGACTCGATCAGGACGCGTGCGGTCTGGGCTCGGCGGGCCCGGGCGAGCGCCAGCGGTCCGGCTCCCAGCTCGGCGAGCAGGATCCGGTTGAGGTGGCGCGAGGTGTAGCCGACGCGCCTGGCCAGACCGTCCACGCCCTCCCGGTCGACGACGCCGTCGGAGATCAGCCGCATCGCCCGACCCGCCACGTCCGCGGCGACGTCCCAGTCGGGGCTGCCGGGGGTGGCGTCGGGCAGGCAGCGCTTGCAGGCCCGGTGACCGGCTGCCTGGGCGGAGGCCGCACTGAGGTGGAACGACACGTTCGAGAAGGCGGGGGTCCGCGCCGGGCAGGACGGCCGGCAGTAGATGCCGGTGGTGCGCACCGCGGTCCAGAACACGCCGTCGAAGCGCCGGTCACGGCTCTTCACCGCGCGGTAGCACGACTCCGGGTCGAGGCGTGCGGTCGTGGACATGCCCCCATCGTGACAGGTGGTCGCCGCCCGGGCTCGCGAGAATCGGACACGACCCTGCGGCGACTACACCTTCAACCGGTCGACGGTCCTGGTGATGTTATCGCCGGACTTCTCGAGGAACACGATCTCCCCGAACTCCAGCTGCGACCAGTCGTCGGTGCCCTCGGTCAACGGCTCCGAGGCGAAGATGACGGACGTCGCCTCCTCGACGGAGCAGTCCTCGAAGTCGTAGGTCGACTCGTTGTGCTCGAAGTTGCGCCCCAGCAGGAAGTACATCGGCTCCAGGAGCATGCCGAGCGCGAAGTCATCCGTGCCGGGGGCGGCCTGGCGCAGCTCTCTCCAGTCACCGGCCGGATCGGTCTCGCCCTGGTGGCCGGTGCCGACGTTGACCCCGATGATCCGGTTCGGAGAGACCAGGGCCATCTTCAGCTTGACCAGCGCTGGGAGATCGAGATCCTTCATCGCCTGCACCAGGAGTCTCACCATCTCCTCGATGGCACGCTTCACGTCCTCGTCACTATCGCTCTCGAGCAGGGACAGGAGGAGCACGTAGAGGAACTCCGTGTCGGTGTTGCCCGCCATCTGCTCGAGGTACTCGTCCTTGCAGTGGCGCAACAGCTCCCGCTGCAGGAGCTTCCAGTTCGGCACGTCACCGTTCTGCGCGACGATCCAGCGGGTCCCTCGGTAGGAGAAGGGATGGCAGTTCTCGTCGGCCAGCACGGTCTTCGCGTTGTAGTCGGCCGCTCTCACATGAGCCAGCAGGGTGCTGACCTGAAGACTCGGCACGATGCCGCCCACGTTGTCGTCGTAGAAGGCTGGCATGGGGCGGTGGTAGAGGAAGGGCTCGTCCGGCTTGAGCAGATGCTCGCTCCACGCGCCGAATCCCCACCCGGCCAGCTGGAGCTGAGGGTGACGCTCGGGGTCGAGGGTCTGGTTGACGAGACTGTTCTCCGGCTTGAGCAGCAGGCTGTCCAACGGGACTTCCGGCCCGATGTAGGCGAGAACTCGGCACATGGGTTTCCCTTTCCTTGGCGTAGCCGAGCGGCTACTTCGCCTTGACCACGTCGATCACGAACCACAGCGTCGCATTGCCGGGGATCGACTCGCCGCTCCCCTGCGCGCCGTACCCGAAGGCCGGCGGGATCTGGAGGAGGACGCGACTGCCGACCTTCACCCCGGTGAGACCGATGCTCCAGCCCGGGATCAGCCCGCTCAGCGGGGAGTTCAGTGGCGTGCCGCGCGAGTAGCTCTCGTCGAACGGGGCCGTCGCGTCGTACGTCGAGCCGAGGTAGTCGACGGTGACGGTGTCGGAGGCCTTCAGCGCCCGGCCCGTTCCCTCCTTCAGGACGACGCGCTGGACCGGCGTGTCGAGCGCGGGCTCGTCGACGCCCGAGAAGTCCAGACCCGTGGGCTTGCCGTTCTCCTCGACGACCGTCGGCTGCTCGTCGGGCGACGCGTCCTGCGCCTTGTCGTCCGTGGGCGTCGGTGCGACCGCCTCCTTCTCCACGAGGTCGGCGACGATCACCAGGCTGGCGGTCGGGTCGACACCCAGGTCGTTCTCCTCCTCCCCGAGCACGTCGCTCGCGAGGGCGACCGCGACGACCCTGGAGCCGTAAGTCTGTCCCTCGAGCAGCGCGCGGAAGACCGCGTCGAGCTGGTCCGGATCGTTGGGGATGGGCTGGGGCGCACCGTTGTCGTAGTCGCTGAGGACCTGCTCCTGGGTGGTGCCGTTGCCGACCCACAGGTAGGTGCTCACGGTGTCGCCGTCCGCGACCGCGGCGCCGTCACCCTCCACCACCGTGGTCACGGTCGTCTCCTCCGGCGCCTCGATCGCGGAGCTCCACTCCGCGCTGATGCTCTCGCCCACCTCGCCGCTGAACGAGACCTCGTCCAGCTCGCCCGCGGCGGCGCCGGACGCCTCGGACGCGGAGGCGGAGTCCGGTTCGGAGTCCTGCGACCCACAGGCGGCGAGAGCAGGGGCGAGGAGGAGGGCTGCGCACAGAGCAGCCGTCGGGCGATGGAGACGTCGAAGCACAGGGGACCTTCTGGTGAGGGCGAGAGTGACCTCGCCACGCTAGCCAACGAACCTGAGCAGAGCCTGGACGCCGCGCGCACCAGCACAGCGGCTCAGCAGCCGGCAGCTCAGCTGGTGGGATCGACGATGGTGATCCCGGCGACCTTGGCCTGGTCGTATCCCGGCAGGAGGGCCGCGGCGTCGTCGAGACCGATGGTGCGCTCGATGAGCCGCTGGGGCTGCAGGACTCCCGCCTCGATCAGCGCCAGCATGTCGGGATAGTCGCTCGCCGCCATCCCGTGGCTGCCCAGGACGTCGAGCTCCCACGCGATCACGCGTGACATGGGCACCCGCGGGTGCCCGTCGACCGGTGGGAGCAGTCCCACCTGGACGAGACGACCTCGACGTCGCAGGCTCAGCAGGGCCTCGGCACAGGTCTGCTCGCTGCCGACCGCATCGATCGCGATGTCGCTGCCACCCGCGATCAGCTCTCCGATCGCCGCGGGGATGTCGGCCCCGTCGGCGGCGACGGTGTGCTCTGCGCCGAGCCTGGTGGCCACGGCGAGGGCCTCGGGATTGCGGTCGACCACCACGACACGACCGCCCAGCGCGCGGGCGATCATCACCGCGCTGAGACCGACTCCCCCGGCACCGATCACCGTCACCCACTCCCCCTGGGCGAGTCGCGCACGTCCGACGAGCGCGCGGTACGCCGTGGCGAAGCGGCATCCGAGGCTGGCCGCGGTCGCGAAGCCCACCTGCTCGGGGATGGCGACGAGGTTGGTGTCCGCGGCGTGGAGCGCGACGTACTCGGCGAACGAGCCCCAGTGGGTGAACCCCGGCTGCTCCTGGTCGGGACAGACCTGGGCGTCGCCCCTCAGGCACCAGGCGCAGCGTCCGCAGCCGCAGACGAACGGCACGGTGACCCTGTCCCCGAGCCCCCACCGGGTCACGCCGGCGCCGACCTCCACGACCTCGCCGGCGAGCTCGTGGCCGGGCACGTGCGGGTACGCGATCTCGTCGTGCCCTGCCCACGCGTGCCAGTCGCTGCGGCAGATGCCGGTGGCGACCACGCGCACGACCACGCCGCCGGCGGGTGCCGCGGGCTGGGGCACTTCCCGGACCTCGGGCCGTGACCGGGCGGCGTCGACCACGAGTGCGCGCATCCGGACATTCTCGCAAACGCTCGCCGGGCGTCCTCTGCTGCGCGTCGAGGTCTAGCGGTCGGGCGGTGTGGCGTCCTCCAGTCGGACATCCGCGGGAAGCCTCCGCTCCACCGCCTCCAGAGCACCGCTGACGTCCACCCGGAGCAGGACGACGTCGTCCCCGGGGAACTCCGGGTAGAGCCCCAGCAGGTGCTCCTCGTCCTCCCACCTGAGGTCCGAAAGTCCGGGCAGTCCGCTGAACTCGGTGAGAGGAACGGTGCCCAGGATCTCCCCCGTGGCGGCGTCGGCGATGGTGTTGCCCGGCGCGTCGATGCCCTGGAGCAGCACGTGTCGACCGTCGGGACTGAAGCTCACGATCTCGCTGCCCCGTGGCCTCCAGGCGGTCAGCGCGTCGATCCGCCGGGGCTGGCCGGACGGCGGGACCGCCCACAGCTGCCGGGTCTCGCTGTCGCGGACGATGACGTCGTCGCCGCGGAGCAGCACGAGCTCGGGGCGGCCGCGGGTGGCCGGCACCGGGCGGGTGGTGCTCTCCCCGCTCGAGACGACCACGACGAGCTGCGGCGCAGCCCCGTCACCCGCCCCAGGGCACGGAGCCGCCAGATAGCCGACCGCTCCGCCGTTCCCGGCATGCAGACCGCTCGAGCAGCCGAGGCGCTCGGTCTCGCCGTCGGCCCCCTGACGATAGGTCGAGACCGAGGTGGGCACGCCCTCGTCGGACATGCCGTAGGTCGTCTCGGTGTAGAGGAACCCGTCCCCGACCCGAGCGAACTGGCCCAGCGGCCCACCCGCCGGCGGAGCGGGTCTCCGAGTGCCGTCGGCGGCGACGTACTCCCCCTCGACCGCGTAGCCCAACCGCGGGGGTGCTCCGAGCGGCAGATCGTCGATGTCGAAGACACGCGCCGACAGCGACGTGGTGGGTGACGACGGCGACGTGGTCGCTGTTGGCTGCGACGTGGTCGGGGACGGCTGCGCGGGCGCGGGAGCCGCGTCCGGTCGCAGGAGGATCGCTCCCGGAAGGGCGATGACACCCACGGCAGCGGCGGCGGTGAGCACGGCGCGACTGCGGTGGCGACGACGGATCCGACGGGCTCTGGCGGCGACGGAGCTCACGCTCGTGGGGTCGTACGCCGCCGCGTCGGCCGTACTGCGCAGGGCGTGGCTCAACCGGTCCTCGGATCTCGTCATCGGGGGTCCTCCGGCAGGGCGGTGCGCAATGTGGCGATCGCTCGATGGGCCTGCGACTTCACGGTTCCGAGCGTGATGCCGAGGACGGCGGCGGTCTCCGGCTCGGTGAGCTGCTCGTAGTAGCGCAGCACGATGACCGCCCGTTGGCGCGGGGGGAGCGCTTTGACGATGCCCCACACCGCCGCGGCGGAGCCGTCGTACTCGTGTGCGGGCACGCCGACCTCTGGCGGGCTCTCGGAGCTCACCTCCCGGCGACGCCATGGACGGCGCCAGGTCGAGCGATGCTCGTTGAGCATGATCCGCCGGGCGTAGGCGTCGACCTGGTCGTGGTCGCTGAGCCGATCCCACGCGAGGTAGAGCTTGGCCAGCGTGGTCTGGGTGAGGTCCTGACCCTGGTGCGGGCAGCCGGTCAACAACAGGGCGAGCCGCTGCATCGCGCCTTCGCGGGCAGCGAGCCAGGACTCGAAGTCGCTGCGCTGTGACACCTCGGTCTCCACCACCTCCACACGCGATCCGTCGGCCAACGGTTGCACGCACATGCCTGCCAGTTGTGGAGGTGGCAGGAAACGACGAAGGGCCCGTCTCAGCGTTTCCGCTGGGACGGGCCCTTCTGACTGCTGTACCCCCGACCGGATTCGAACCGGCGCTACCGCCGTGAGAGGGCGGCGTGCTAGGCCGCTACACAACGGGGGCCTTGCGAATCTCCGCCTTGCGGCTTCGTTCGCGAGCGAAACTTTAGCAGTGCTGCTGTCTCGCACAAAATCGCGGCCAGCGACCGCGATCTCGCTGGGATACTAGGACTCGAACCTAGACTAACTGGACCAGAACCAGTCGTGCTGCCAATTACACCATATCCCATGGTTTTGCAAGCCCTTGCAGGCCCTCAGGCCCGTCCTGGCGCCGAGGAGAAACCATACACGCGTCCGCGGGAGGCCACCAAAACGGCCGAGTCCGCGGTGCGGCGCAGCCCCATCGCGCGGGCCACGAGGAGGGCCAGTCCGAGGTAGACCAGCGACTGCGTGAGCGTCGTGGGGATGGTCCACCAGCTGCTCTCGGTGGGGTTCAGCGCCGTCGCCATGTCGCTGAAGGCCAGCGCCAGGCCGAAGGCCAGCCAGTTGTTCAGCACGTGCATCGCCAGCGCCGCCTCGAGCCCGCCGGTGAGCACCACGAGCAGCCCGGCCACGATCCCGAAGGCGAACCGGTCGAAGAAGATCGGGATGCTCTGTCCCAGCCCGTGGGCCAGCGCGAACAGCAGGGCCGGCACGAGCACGGCCACGGCACGGCTGCGGAACAGCCCGCCGAAGGCCTGGGTCAGGTAGCCGCGGAACGCGTACTCCTCCCCCGCGGCCTGCAGCGGGGTGAGGAGGAGCACGACGATCATGAAGTCGCGGATCTCGCGGGTGAACTCCTGCGGAGTCGCACTGATGTCCGTGCCCTCCTGGGCCGGCAGCAGCGCCGAGACCATCACCGTGGCGATGAGGGCCAGCACCGAGATCCCCAGGCAGGCCACGAAGTAGCCCCACCGCATCCGCGGGAACACCGACGTCGTCCAGCGCGGCTTGAGCCCGTGCAGGACCCGGGTCAGGAACCACACGACGGGGATCAGGCTGGCCAACGAGAGGTTGAGGTAGGCGAGTCCCAGGGGCGTGGGGTCACCGAGGTCGAGCAGGGAGCTCATCGAGTCGCCGACCGGCTCTCCGGCGACGGCGAACCCGATCGTGAACGGCACCAGCCAGAAGGCAGGGGCCAGGATCACCATCGTGACGGCGAGCAGCACCACCCCGAGCAGGGTGCGCCACCAGCCGCGCTCCCCGGCCCGGTGCAGCTCGTGGAACCCCAGCGGCGGGTAGGCCGCGTCGATCGCGTCCTGGGTCAGCTGGGGGCCGGGGACGACTGGCTGCACGCTCAGGCGTCCTGGGCGCTCTGCAGACGCGAGAGGCCTCGCTCGCGCCCGAGCAGCTCGAGGGACTCGAACAGCGGAGGCGAGATCCGACGCCCGGAGACGGCGACGCGGACCGGACCGAAGGCCAGCTTGGGCTTCAGCCCGCGCTCCTCGATGAGCGCGGTGCGCAGCGCCTGCTCGATGTCGGCGGTGGACCACGTGTGCAGCGCCGCCAGCGCGTCGTACGCCGCTCGCACGACCTCGCGGCCGGCGTCGTCGATCGGGTCGGTGCGGGTGAAGCTCTCCTCGTCGACGAAGAGGAAGCCCAGCATGTCGACGGCCTCGGTGAGCTTGTTGATGCGCTCCGCGACCAGCGGCATCGCCAGCTCGAGCAGCCGCGCGTCGGAGTCCGAGACCGGGTCGGAAACCACGCCGGCCTCCTTGAGGAACGGCAGCACCCGGTGCGTCATGTCGTCGAGGGTCAGCAGCCGCATGTGGGAGGCGTTGATCGCGGCGGCCTTCTTGAGGTCGAAGCGTGCGGGGTTGGGGTTGACCCGGCGGATGTCGAACGCCTCGACCATCTCGTCGAGGGTGAAGATGTCGCGGTCCTCGGCGATCGCCCAGCCGAGCAGGGCCAGGTAGTTGAGCAGGCCCTCGGGCAGGAAGCCCTGCTCGCGGTAGTGCAGGAGGTGGGCCTCCGGGTCGCGCTTGGAGAGCTTCTTGTTGCCCTCGCCCATGACGTAGGGCAGGTGACCGAACTCGGGGGTGAACTTCGCCACGCCGATCGCCTGGAGGGCGTCGAAGAGCGCGACCTGGCGCGGGGTGCTCGAGAGCAGGTCCTCGCCGCGCAGCACGTGACTGATCTCCATCAGGGCGTCGTCCACGGGCGCCACCAGCGTGTAGAGCGGGTCGCCGTTGGCGCGCGCCAGCGCGAAGTCGGGCACGAACTCGGCCTGGAAGGAGATCTCGCCGCGCACCACGTCGTCGAAGCGGATCTCGCCCTCGGGCATCCGGAAGCGGACCACGCTGGCACGCCCGACGAAGCCCGCCAGCTGCTCCTCGCTCAGCTCGCGGCAGAACCCGTCGTACCCCATCACCTTGGAGCCCGACGCCTTGCGGCGCTCCTCGACCTCGGCGTTGGTGCAGTAGCAGTCGTAGGTGTAGCCGGCCTCGCGCAGGCGGTGGAGCACGTCGCGGTAGATGTGCGAGCGCTCGCTCTGCAGGTAGGGCCCGTAGGCCCCGCCCACGAGCGGACCCTCGTCCCAGTCGAGGCCCAGCCACTGCATGACCTCGATCAGGGAGTCGTAGGACTCCTGGGTGTTGCGGGCCGCGTCGGTGTCCTCGATGCGGAAGACGAACGTGCCGCCGTGGTGACGGGCGAAGGCCCAGTTGTAGAGGGCCGTGCGCGCCAGCCCGACGTGCGGGCTGCCCGTCGGGGACGGCGCCATCCGGACGCGGACCGGACGGTCCCCCGCCGCGGAGCCCGGAGCCGGGGCGTTGGTCGGGCTGGTGTCGTTGGTCGAGGCCATTTAGCGCTGAGCCACCTTGTTCGTGAGAGTGCCGATGCCGGCGATCGAGATCTCCACCTCGTCGCCGACGTTCATGGGACCGACACCCTCGGGGGTGCCGGTGAGGATGACGTCGCCGGGCAGCAGCGTCATCACGCTGGAGACGTGGGCCACCAGCGTGGGGATGTCGAAGATCAGGTCGCGGGTGTTGCCGTCCTGCATCAGGTCGCCGTTGAGGTGGGTCTGGATCGAGACACCGTCCGCGAAGTGCTGCGGGTCGAGGTCGGTCTCGATCCACGGGCCGAGCGGGCAGAACGAGTCGAAGCCCTTGGCCCGGGTGAACTGCACGTCCTTGCGCTGCAGGTCGCGCGCGGTGACGTCGTTGGCGATCGTGTAGCCGTGGATGACGTCGGTGGCCTGCTCGGGCGGGACGTCGCGGCAGATCCGGCCGATGACGACGGCGAGCTCGCCCTCGTAGTGGAGGTCCTGGGTCTGGCGCGGGTAGAAGATCGGATCGCCGGGGCCGACCACCGAGGTGTTGGGCTTGAGGAACATCAGCGGCTCCTCGGGCAGGTCGCTGCCCATCTCCACCGCGTGGGCGGCGTAGTTGCGCCCGATCGCGACGACCTTGCTGCGCGGCAGGACCGGCGCCAGCAGGCGGACGTCGGCCAGCTTGTGCTCCTGCTCGAGCAGCTTGATGCCGACGTAGAGCGGGTCGCCGGCCAGGGCCACGATCACGCTGTCGTCGGCGGGCTGGCCGAACTCGTCGACCTCGCCGGTCACGACGCCGTACAGGGGGTCTTCTCCAGTGGTGAATCTCGCGATGCGCACGAGGCGAGCCTAACGTCCGGGGGCGCTTACCCTTGTCCCGATGGACGTGCAGGTGCTCGACGAGGCGCAGTGGTCGGCCCGGCGGGCCGCCCACGAGGCGCGCGTGGACGCCTTCGTGCAGCCTCACCTCGCGCGGCGCGAGTCCCGGGTCAAGCACCCGGTCCACGACTTCCTGTTCACCTACTACTCCCAGCGCCCGGCGCAGCTGCGCCGCTGGCACCCGGGGTACGGCGTCGCGTTGGCAGGCGCCGAGGAGCACCTGGGGCTCAAGGGCTACGAGCCGGTCGGCGAGGGGCTCGTGGCGGTCAGCACGGAGTACGTCGCGAGCCAGCGACCGCTGCTGGAGTCCCTGCACGCGCTGCTCACCGCGACCGCCTCGCGACCGGCCAACCTCGGCTGCTTCGGCATGCACGAGTGGGCGATGGTCTATCGACTCACCCCCGAGCAGGTCCGCCACGCCGACTGGCCGCTGCGGCTGGGTGCGGACGGCACCGACCGGGTCGTGGAGTCGCACCGGATCGCGTGCTCGCACTTCGACGCGTTCCGCTTCTTCACCCCGGAGGCGAGGCCCTTGAACGCGCTCTCGCCCACCAGCGGCGACCGCGCGGCGTACGAGCAGCCGGGGTGCCTGCACGCCGGCATGGACCTCTACAAGCACGCGTTCCGGCTCACCCCGATGGTCTGCTCCGACCTCGTCGCGGACTGCTTCGAGCTGGCCCGCGACATCCGGGAGCTCGACATGCGCGCCGCGCCGTACGACCTCAGCGATCTCGGCTTCAGCGCGCTGCCGGTGGAGACCGCCGAGGGCAAGCGCGAGTACGCCGAGCGCCAGCGCACGTTCGCGGAGCGCGGTGCTCCGCTGCGCGCGCGACTCATCGGTGAGTGCGAGCGGCTGCTGGCCGCCGATGTCCCCGCTGCGCGTTAGCGTGGTCGCCATGTTGCGAGCCGTCGTCGTCAGCCTGCTGGCCGTGCTGGTCAGCGCCCTCCTCGTGCCCGTCTCGGGGCCCGCGGCGTCCCGGGAGCCGGACCCGCGGTGGCGCTTCTACTCCTCGGACCGCACCGCCTACGCCTCCCCGTGGTACGTCGGCCGCCACCGGATCATGATCCCGTTCGGCTGCACCCGCGCGCCCTACTACTCCCCGGACTCGCGCTGCTCGCGCAACCGGGGGTTCCACCACGGCCTCGACATCGCGATCCCGTGTGGCCGCAAGCTGAGGGCAGGTCGTCCCGGCTGGGTGGTCGACAACAGCGCACTCGGTCCGGCCTACGGGCGCAACCCCCTGCTCATCCGCAACCACCGGCTCGGGGTCGACATCCTGATCGCCCACACGCGTCGGGTCTTCGTGCAGCGCGGTGACCGGGTGCGTCGAGGCGACGTGATCGCGCGCGTCTCCGACGACGGCGCCCCCGACGGCTGCCACCTGCACTTCGAGGTCCGCGACGCCCGCGGCGGGCTGTCCACGGCGGTCGCGCCGCGGCGGCTGCTGGGCCTGCGCAGGTGAGCGAGCCAGCAGACGGCGAGGTGCGCGGCGTCAACTACCGCGACGAGGACTGGTACGGCGACGACCTGGGCTCGGCGCGCTTCGTGGGGTGCACGTTCACCGAGGTCGACCTCACCGAGGTGCGCACCAGCGGGGCCGTGTTCGAGGACTGCACGTTCGACCGCTGCCGGTTCAACTCCTCGGTCCACGTGAGCAGCGCGTTCGTGGCCTGCACCTTCCGCAGCACGAGCTTCTTCGACGCGACCCTGGAGGGCTGCAAGCTGATCGGCTCCGTCTTCGAGCGGTGCACGCTGCGCCCGGTCAAGATCCGGGGCGGCCAGTGGGGCAGCGTCACGATCCGCGGCACGGACCTGAGCCGACTCGACCTCTGCGACCTCGACCTGCGCGAGGCGGACCTCTCGCTCAGCAACCTCAGCGGGTGCGTCCTGCGCGGTGCTCGGCTGGAGTCCGCCACCCTGCGCGAGACCGACCTCGCCGGCACGGACCTGCGCGGCACGAGCCTGGGCGGCGTCGACCTCTCGGTCGCGCGACTGCGGAACACCCACCTCGATCTCGCCGGCGCTGTGCTGCTCGCCGAGCTCAACGGTGCGATCATCGACCTCGGCTGAGGACTACTCCGTCCCACCCCGGGTAGAACAACCGCCGACCACACCTCGCCCTCAGGAGGCTCCGCTCCATGTCCCACTCCCAGCAGCCCCCGCTCGGCCCCGCGGACCCTGGCAAGGGCCCGGGCAGCAGCGGTCCGGGCAGCAGTAGTGGGGGCACCGGCGGCTTCGGCCCCTCGTCGTACCTCTCCGGTCCGATGGGCGCTCCGGGCAAGCCCCCGACGTCCGGCCGGGACAAGCTGGTGCTCGGTCTGCTCGTGGCCTCGCTGGTCCTGGGCCTGCTCGGCACGGCCGGCATCGTCTACGGCCTCAACAAGGACGACGAGACGACGGTCGCCGGTCCGAGAGAGGGCGGTGAGGACCCCACGGAGTCGCCCAGTGCCTCGCCCACCGAGTCCCCCAGCGAGTCACCCAGTGAGACGCCCACCGACGAGCCGACCGATGAGCCCACGGACGAGGAGACGAGCGAGGCGCCCGACCCGCCGGAGCGGGGCGAGAAGCTGAAGGCCAGCGAGTACCGCGACGACTGGAACTTCCGGCTCGGCGACGTGAAGCTGTCCGCGAAGAACGCCGGGTCGTGGGACTACAAGAAGTGCGGCCCGGTCGAGAAGGACGGGACGCTCACCGCCAAGGGCTGCCGCTACGCGGTCGAGGCGACCTACAAGGCGCGGGGCGGGAATCTCCAGTTCACCCACATCTTCTTCGGCATGCGCAACGACAAGGCCGCGGAGAAGGCCGCCAACCAGATGAAGGAGGAGCACTTCAACATCCAGGACGGCCGCTTCCTCCCCAACTTCACCGCCGGCAAGTTCCGCACCGGCGCCAGCGGCGAGGTCGTCGTCGTGACCGTGGCGACGCGGACCGACAAGGTGACCAACAAGATGCTCGACGAATACCTCAAGTACGCCCACGTCGACTTCAAGTCCGCGCTGCTCTTCCGCAGCATCGGCTGAGCTGGGCCTGTCACCAGCCCAGCCTCACCAGCCCCTCGCCAGCCCCGCCTCACCAGCCCGGCGGGCGGCGCTCGTGCCAGGGCGCGGCCGCCTCGATCTGGGCGGAGAGGCCGAGGAGCAGTCCCTCCTCGGCCGGGCGGCCGGCGAGCATCACCCCGACCGGCAGTCCGCCCGAGCTCACGTGCAGCGGGAGCGAGACCGCGGGCATCCCCGTCACGTTCCACACCGACGTCCACGGGGTGAAGGCCATCTGCGCGGCGAAGTCGGCGGCTGGGTCCGCGTCGTCGCGCAGGGCCCCGACGGGCAGCGGCAGCTGGGCCACGGTCGGCGTCAGCACCACGTCGTACGGCGCGAGGGCGCTCAGCGTGGCGGCGGCGTAGCGGCGCATCTGGCCGATCGCCAGCCCGAACTCCGGACCGGAGACGGCTGCGCCCCGCGCGGTCAGCCAGCGGGTCAGCGGTCGGAGCATGTGCTCGCGACCCGCCGGCGCGCTCGACAGCGCGGTCAGCACCGCCCAGCAGGTCTCGAAGACTGCGATCGCCTCGGGCGCGAGCGGCACGGGGATGTCCTCGACCTCGTGGCCCAGGGACTCCAGCAGGCGGGAGGCGTCCTCCCAGGCCATCAGGCACTCGGGGTCGACCGGGGCGTCGGGGTCGAGCACCGGGGCCCGGAACCGGGCGACGCGCAGCCGGCGCGGGGTGCGGTCGCAGGCGGAGAGGAAGCTCTCCTCCGGCTCCGGCGCCCAGGTCGGGTCCCCCACCCGGCGACCGGCGAGGACGTCGAGGAGGGCGGCCGCGTCCCGCACGGTGCGCGCGAGCGGGCCGTGGACCGCCAGTCCGATCGGGTCGCCGTACATCGGCGCGCCGCTGACACGCCCCCGGGTCGGCTTCAGACCGACGAGACCGCAGCAGGACGCCGGGATCCGGATCGAGCCGCCCCCGTCGGACCCGGGCGCGACCGGCACAAGTCCCGCGGCGACGGCGGCCGCGGCTCCGCCGGAGGAGCCGCCGGCCATCCGGGTGGGATCCCAGGGCGTCACGGCCGGGGGCAGGCCGTCGGGCTCGGTGTAGCAGGGTGAGCCGAACTCGGGCGTGCTGGTCTTGCCCAGACTGACCATGCCCGCCGCCTCGAGCGACGTGGTGACGTTGTCGGAGGTCTCGGGGACATAGTCGGCGAAGGCCGCGGAGCCGAACGTGGTGCGCACGCCCGCGGTCAGGTTGAGGTCCTTGATCGCCGTCGGCACGCCGTACAGCGGAGACGCGTCGGGACCGGGGCGCCCCAGTGCCGCCGCCCGCTCACGCGCCAGGTCGGGGGTCAGCGTGACGAACGCCCCGACCTGGTCGGCGCGCCCGAGGTAGTGGTCGACCAGCTCCAGGGGCGTCACCTCGCCGCGGCGGACGAGGTCCCCCTGCTCGAGCGCGGTCAGGTCGTGCAGCTGCTCCTGGGGTGCGGCCATGCCCCGACGCTAGCGCCGCCTACCAGGACACAGCCCCTCCCCCGCCCAGTCGGCGCAGTTTCACGGCCCAGTCGGCGCAGTTTCACAGCCCAGTCGGCGCAGTTTCACGGCGAGGGCCCCGCCAACGGTCAAGATGCGCCGACTCGACGGTCAAGATGCGCCGACTCGACGGTGAAGATGCGCCGACTCGGCTGGGGCTAGGGGTGGTGGCGGCGGAGACCGAAGGTGACGCCGTCGACGAGGGCGGCCCAGGAGGCCTCGATGACGTTGGCGCCCACCCCGACGGTGACCCAGGAGGACTGGCCGTCGCTGGTCTCGATCAGCACCCGGGTGATGGCGTCGGTGCCGTGACCCTGGTCGAGGATCCGCACCTTGTAGTCGATCAGCTCGAAGCGGGCGACCTCCGGGTAGGCCTGGCCGATCGCCTCGCGCAGGGCGTGGTCGAGGGCGTTGACCGGGCCGTTGCCCTCCCCTGTCACGACGAAGCGGACCCCGCCCGCGTGCAGCTTGACCGTGGCCTCCGACAGCGCCTCGGCCCCGGGGCGGGTCTCGGTGATCACCCGCCAGGACTCGACGTCGAAGTACGACGGGCGCTCGCCCTCGACCTCCTCGACGAGCAGCAGCTCGAACGACGCGTCAGCCGCCTCGAAGGTGTGCCCGCGCGACTCCAGCTCCTTGACGCGGTCGGTCACCCGGCCCACCAGGTCCTTGTCGCCGGAGAGGTCGAAGCCGAGCTCCTTGCCCTTGAGCTCGATCGAGGCGCGCCCGGCCATGTCGGAGACGAGCAGCCTCATGTCGTTGCCGACCGCCACCGGGTCCAGGTGCTGGTAGAGGTTCGGGTCCACCTTGATCGCGCTGGCGTGCAGACCGGCCTTGTGGGCGAAGGCGGAGGTGCCGACGTAGGGCTGGCGCGAGGCCGGCGGGAAGTTCGTGACCTCGGCGACCGCGTGGGCGATGCGCGTCGCCTCGCTCAGCAGACCGGGAGGAAGCACCGGGCGCTCCAGCTTGAGCTCGAGGTTGGCGACGACCGTGACGAGGTCGGCGTTGCCGGTCCGCTCGCCGTACCCGTTGACGGTGCCCTGCACGTGCGTCGCACCCGCCTCGACGGCGGCGAGGCTGTTGGCCACCGCGCACCCGGTGTCGTTGTGGCAGTGGATGCCGACTCGGACGCCGGTCGAGTCGATGACGTCGTGCACGACGTCGGCCACCCAGCCGGGCAGCATCCCGCCGTTGGTGTCGCAGAGCGCGACCACCTCGGCGCCGGCGTCGTAGGCCGTGCGGAGCACCTCGAGGGCGTAGGCGCGGTTGGCGCGGTAGCCGTCAAAGAAGTGCTCGGCGTCGAGGAAGACCTGCTGGCCCTCCTCGCGCAGGTGCGTGACGCTGTCGCGGACCATCGCGAGGTTCTCCGCCAGCGTCGTGCGCAGCGCGAGCTCGACGTGGCGGTCGTGGGACTTGGCGACCAGCGTGACCACGCCGGCCCCCGAGTCGCGCAGCGCTGCCACCTGCGGGTCGTCGGCAGCGCTCAGGCCGGCCCGGCGCGTGGCGCCGAACGCCGCCAGCCGGGCGTGCTTCAGGTCCAGCTCCGTGGTCGCCCGCCGGAAGAACTCGGTGTCCTTGGGGTTGGCCCCGGGCCAGCCGCCCTCGATGTAGCCGACGCCCAGCCCGTCGAGCTGGCGGGCGATGGCCAGCTTGTCGGCCACGGAGAGGTTGAGGCCCTCCTGCTGCGCACCGTCACGCAGCGTCGTGTCATAGACGTGGAACGAGCCGTGCAGGTCCATCGGTGTCCATCTCGATTCGTACGGCGGGTGGGGCGGCGGGTCGGGCGGCGGGTGGGGCGGTCGGGCATTGGTGCAGGCTGCTCGGGCAACAAAAAAACCTCCCGAGGAACGAGAGGTCGGCGCGTCGGTGGCCCGGGGGCCGCGACGCGCTAGGGAATGTCGATCGTGGTCAGCACGGCGTCATTGTGGCACGACGGGCCTCCCGCTTCACGGGTGTCTCACGAACCGGCGGGACGCGGAACCAGAACGCGTTTCACTTTGTGGCAGAGTGCGCGCATGCTCCAGTTCGTCCACGACCAGCTCAGCGACGACGAGGTCGCCGCCCAGGCCGAGCAGTTCACGCCGCTGACCCAGAGCGTGCGCGAGCTCATCGACGCCGTCATCCGCACCGAGGCCGACGACGCCACGATCGCGGCGGCCCGCGCCGACATCGAGCGGGTGGTCGCCTCGCTGTCCGAGCGGCAGATGCCCGGCTCCTACGGGATGCGCGTCAGCACGTCGGGCACCGCCCGTGCCTGGGGCAACGTCGTGATGGGCCTGCGCAACCCGATGGCGCCGCCGCTCGACATCCACCGCGACGCGGACGGGGTCTCCACCGCCAGCTTCCACCTCGGCGCCGCCTTCGAGGGTCCGCCCGGTCTCGTCCACGGCGGGGTCGCGTCCCTCGTGCTCGACCACCTGCTCGGCCATGCGGCCGGGTTCGACCGGCGTCCGCGGATGACGACGACGCTGACCATGCACTACCGGCGCAAGACGCCGCTGGGCCCGCTGCAGGCCCGGGCCCACATCGAGCGGATGGACGGCACGACCGCCCACGTGGTGGGCCACATCGCCGAGCCGGACGGCCGGGTGACGGTCGAGGCCGAGGGCACCTTCGTGCTCCCCCGGTGGGTGCGCGAGCTCGAGGAGCTCTCCGGGGACGACGGCCCGCGCTTCGCCTGACTGCGCCCCGCTCAGCAGCCGAGATCAGCGCAGGGCGTCCAGCGGGGCCTGCCGCGACGGCGCCCAGTCGACACCGGCGCTCTCCACGGCGGCGAGCAGCAGCATCGCCAGGCCGACGGCGAGCGCCGTCGCCACGAGCCAGGCCGGGAGGCCGGCGCAGACCGGGTGGACGATCCGGTTGAGCGGTCCGCGGACCCGGTCCCCACCGGGACCCACCCACAGCCCCAGGGCGAAGGCGGCCCCCGCGATCGCGAGCGTGGTGGCCATCCCGAGCGCGGCCGCATAGCCGAGCAGCACCGCCGCCGCGGCGAGCCCGAGCGCCCACAGGACCAGCAGCAGGGTGCCGGGGATCGCCCCGACGAGGTGCCAGGGGGCGGCCAGCGACGTCACGATGCCGTCGTACCAGCGCCTGCCGCGCTGGGCCCGGCGCTCCCCTGCCGCACTGGCGGCGAGCGAGCCGCTGCGCAGGAGCCAGGCCGCGAGGACCAGCAGCGTCACGGCGACGTAGGGCATGGCTGCGACCGCCGCGCCTGCCGCGATCCCGCCGGCACCCACCAGCACCCAGCGACGCATCCGCTCCAGCACCGGGACGGTGACCGGCGGCTCCTGCCACGGGGCGTCGTCGGCCCAGGGGGAGGCGGCGTCACCGTCGACCGGCGGCGGGGTCTGGTAGGGCTGGTGCTCAGGAGGGAGTACGGCGGTCGCGCGGCGCGTCGCGGGCTCCTCGGCCCAGGGGTCCCCCGCCCAGGCCGGTTCAGGCCCCCAGGCCTGCTCGGTCGCCGGCTCCTCGAGCACGTCGGTCTGCGCGGCCGGCTCACCCTGGACCGCTGCGAAGGGCATCGTGAACTGGTCCTGCTCGGCGGCTGCGGCGACGCCCGCCACCATCCCGGGCGCCAGCCGGTCCAGCCGGGGGCCGAGCCGGTCGAGCAGCGTGTCGAGCGTGGGGCGGCGGCGCGGGTCGGGATCCAGCGCGCTCTCCACCAGCTGGCGCAGCTCGCGGCCGGCGTCGCCGGGGAAGCCGCGCAGGTCGTGCTCGCCGCGCCGGGCGCGGTCCATGATCGCCATCGCCGGCCCGCGACCGAACGGCGAGTGGCCGAGCGCCGCATAGACGACCGTGGCCGCCCAGGAGTGGATGTCGGAGGCGGCGGTGGCCTCCTCGCCGTACAGGATCTCGGGGGCGAGGTAGCCAGGCGTCCCGAGCAGCCAACCGGTGTGGGTGAGCTTGGGGTCGTCGGCCAGGCGTGCCAGCCCGAAGTCGATGAGGACCGGAGAGCGCCCCTCCATCAGCACGTTGGACGGCTTGACGTCGCGGTGCAGCACGTCGACGGCGTGGACCGCCTCGAGCGCCTCGGCCAGACAGCCGGCGAACCAGATCAGGTCGTCGCCGTGCAGCGCCCCCTCCGACTGCACGTGGTCGTGCAGCGAGAGCCCGGGGACGTAGCGGGTGGCGACGAAGGGGATGTCCCCCCACGGGTCGGCGTCGACGATCTCGGCCACCCGGCGCGAGCGGACCCGGCTCAGCGAGCCCACCTCGCGGGCCAGCCGCTGGCGCGCCTCGTCGTCCCCGACGACGTGGGGGCGCAGCACCTTGAGCGCGACCCGCTCCCCGCCGGTCTTGCGCGCCAGGTGGACCACGCCCATGCCGCCCTCCCCGATCCGGGTCAGCAGCGAGTAGTCGCCGACCGTCATCGGTGTGGGCGGGCGCGCTGAGGGCGAGGTGGTCACCGCACGAGGTTAGCGTCCGGCCTCACGACAACCGGTCGTCGAGCTCGGCGACCCGCCGACGCGGCGCCACGATCCGGTACGACGCGTCGACCAGCTCGCCGATCTCCGTCCAGTCCGGGGCGTCCTTCCCCTCCCCGTCCAGGTCGATCCCGCGCCACCCGAACGGGCCGTAGTAGGCGGGCAGGAAGAACCGGGGGTCCTCGTCGAGCGCGGGGATCTCGAGGGCGTCGGCCTTGAAGAGAAGGGCGTGGGGGTGCGGCTCGTGCTCCCCGGGGCGCACCTTCACTCCCCCGCCGTAGACCGCGAAGATCTTGCCGATCCGATAGGTCGGCCGGCCGTGGCTGACGATCTCCTCGGCGCCCGGGAAGGTCAGGCAGAGCCCGCGCAGGCGCGCCAGGACCGGGTCGTCCTCGTCGAACATCACCGGGTGCGCCAACGCTGCCTCCCCCGCTCCCTGGACCGGGCCGGTCCGCCCTAGACGACCCGGTGCATCCAGCCGAAGGTGTCCTCGGCGCGGCCGTACTGGATGTCGACGAGCGCCTGGCGGATCCGCATGGTGACCTCGCCACCGTCGGAGGCACCCGGGATCTCGCCACCGTCCCACTTGAGCGACCCGACCGGGGTGACGACGGCGGCGGTGCCGCAGGCGAAGACCTCGGTGATCTCGCCGCTCCTCACCCCGTCGCGCCACTCGTCGATCGAGAAGCGGCGCTCCTCCACCTGGTGGCCGAGCTTGCCGGCGAGCTCGATGATCGAGGAGCGCGTGATGCCCTCGAGGATCGTGCCGGTCGCGGGGGTGACGATGTGGCCGTCGGCGTGCACGAAGTACATGTTCATGCCGCCGAGCTCCTCGACGTACTTGCCCTCCTGGGCGTCGAGGAAGACGACCTGGTCGCAGCCCTGGGCGGAGGCGAGCTGCTGGGCGAGCAGCGAGCTGGCGTAGTTGCCGCCGGTCTTGGCCGCGCCCATCCCGCCGCGACCGGCGCGGGTGAACTCCTCGGTGAGCCACAGCGACACGGGCTTGATGCCCTGGCTGAAGTAGGCGCCGGCGGGCGAGGCGATCACCATGTAGGTGACGTGCTGGGAGGGGCGCACGCCGAGGAACTTCTCGGAGGCGAACATGAACGGGCGCAGGTAGAGGCTCTTCTCGCCCTCGGCGTCGGGCACCCAGCGCTCGTCGACGCGGATCAGCTCGTCGACGGTCTGCAGGAAGTCCTCGACCGGGAGCTCGGGCAGGGCGAGTCGCTGTGCCGAGCGCACCAGCCGCTCGCCGTTCGCCTCGGGCCGGAAGGTCCACACCGACCCGTCGGCGTGCCGGTAGGCCTTCATCCCCTCGAAGATCTCCTGCGCGTAGTGCAGCACCGCGGTGGCGGGGTCCAGCGACAACGGACCGTACGGCGTGACGCGGGCGTCGTGCCAGCCCGCCTCGGGCGTCCACTCGACCGTGAGCATGTGATCGGTGAAGTGCTTGCCGAACCCGGGGTTGGCCAGGATCTCCGCGAGGGCCGCGTCGTCGACGCGCTGGGTCGAGGTGGTGGTGCTGATCTGCATGAGGGGCACGCTATCCAATCGGAAGGGAAATGTGTGACGCCGGGCACGGGAGACCCGTACCCGGCGTCACAGGACGCGAGGGGCGGGTCAGCCGGCTACTCGCGCGGCGATCGCGTCGCCGACCTCGGCGGTACGACGGGTCGTCCCCGGCGTGCGCTCGGACAGGTCGGCCAGCACGGCCGTCTCGATCGCGGCCGACTCGGCGGCGAAGCCGAGGTGGTCGAGCAGCAGCGACGCCGAGAGGATCGCGGCGGTCGGGTCCGCCAACTGCAGTCCGGCGATGTCGGGCGCGGAGCCGTGGACGGGCTCGAACATGGAGGGCGTGGTCCGGTCGGGGTTGACGTTGCCGGACGCGGCCAGACCGATGCCGCCGGTGATGGCGGCGGCGAGGTCGGTGATGATGTCGCCGAAGAGGTTGTCGGTGACGATCACGTCGAAGCGCGCGGGGTCCGTGGTCATGTGGATCATCGCGGCGTCGATGTGCATGTAGTCGGTGGTGACGTCGGGGTACTCCGCGGCCACCTCCTGGAAGAGGCGCCACCACACCGAGCCGGCGTTGACGAGCACGTTGGTCTTGTGGACCAGCGTGAGCTTGCGGCGCGGGCGGCGCTGGGCGCGGGCGAAGGCGTCTCGCACGACACGCTCGACGCCGAACGCGGTGTTGACGCTGACCTCGGTGGCGACCTCGTGGGGCGTCCCGACGCGCAGGGCGCCGCCGTTGCCCGTGTAGGGGCCCTCGGTGCCTTCGCGCACGACCACGAAGTCGACCTCACGGCCGCCGAGGACGCTGTCGGACAGCGGGGAGGCGACGCCGGGGTAGATCCGCGAGGGACGCAGATTGACGTAGTGGTCGAGCTCGAAGCGCAGCTTGAGCAGCAGGCCGCGCTCGAGGATGCCGGGCGGCAGGTTCGGGTCGTTGGGCTTGCCCCCGACCGCGCCGAGCAGGATCGCGTCGTGGCTGCGGATCTCCTCCAGGACAGACGGCGGCAGGACCTCGCCCGTGGCGAGGTAGCGCTCGGCGCCGAGGTCGTAGCGGGTCTGCTCGAACTTCACGTCGGCGGGGGCGGCCACCTCCAGCACCTTGAGGGCTTCCGCGGTCACCTCCTGGCCGATGCCGTCGCCGGGGATGACAGCGAGCTGGAGGCCGTGGGCCACGTGGTTCGAGGAGGAGTCAGTCATGGGGCGAAGCCTAGTTGTCGTCGGGGCGCGAGCCGCCGTTGTCTCGCAGGTCAAGCGCCTGCTGCACGGCCTCGAAGCTGCGGGGGTTCTCGGGGTGATGGCTGGCCGGGCCCCACTCGGGGTACATGTCGTACATCGTCTTTTCTCCTGTCGCTGGGCTGAGTCGGGTGCGGAAGGTGCTGCACCGAAGACGCCCCGCGGCGGGGAGATGACGAGACTCCTCACGGATCGCGTGAGGGCCGGTCGATCAGGACCAGGGAGAGCGGATCGCGCCGTACTGCTGGGCGGTTCCGCCGCGGAGGCGTCTGCAGGCAAGAAGTGCAGAAAGGGCAGTAAGGCCGTCAACGCCGAACACCGCGGCGAGGTGGCCTTACTTAAGAGGCCTCGCCGCGGCAGTCAATAAGTACGTAGACGCTCCGCATGGTGAGCCGAGAGTACGACTCATCCCCCGCGCCGTGGGGGGTTTTCCGCAGATGTGCTCACGATGCGAGACAGGGAGTCCGGGATGGAAGACTCCATCCCATGAGTCACCCGCCCGAGCTGCCCCGCATCGTCTCCCGCGCCTTCGACGTCTCCCGCAAGGCGGGCTACGTCTCGTTCTGCCGCAACGAGACCGGCCGTCTGCTGGCCACGCTGGCCGCCACCCGAGGCGGGACCCTGGCCGAGTTCGGCACCGGCTGCGGCGTGGGCACCGCCTGGCTGCGCTCGGGAGTTCGCAACGGCGCGCGCATCCTCACCGCCGAGCTCGATGCCGAGCTGGCCGGTGCCGCCGCCGAGATCTTCGTCGACGATCCCCAGGTCGAGGTGCTGGCCGCCGACTGGTCGACGCTGCGCGACAAGGGGCCCTTCTCGCTGCTGTTCATCGACTCGGGCATCCCCTCGGAGGTGGGCGTCGACTCGATCGCCGACCTCGTCGAGCCCGGCGGCATCGTGGTCCTCGACGACTTCGTGCCCTGCGAGGTGTGGCCGCCGATCAGCTACGGCCGGGTCGACACCCTGCGCGAGCAGTGGCTGACCGACGAGCGGTTCACCGCCGTCGAGGTGATGATCGCCCCCGACGCCTCCGCGGTCATCGCGACCCGTCGCTGAGCCGCCCCTCGTCGAGCTCGACCGTGAACCACGGGAGCAGCACCTGCGCCAGCGGTCCGATGCCGAACGCATAGACCAGTGTGCCGAGGCCGGCGATGCCTCCCAGGGCCAGGCCGACGGCGACCACCGTGAGCTCGATGCCGGTGCGCACCACCCCCAGGGACCAGCCGGTACGGCGCACGAGGCCGGTCATCAGCCCGTCGCGGGGCCCCCGGCCGAACTGCGATCCGATGTAGAGCGCCGTGGCCAGCGCATTGAGCAGGACCCCGCTCACGAGCAGCGCCACCCGGGCCCAGAGCCCGTCCGGGGCCACCAGCACCGCGAGCGTCGCGTCGGCGGCGAGCCCGACGATGATGGCGTTGGAGATCGTCCCGAGGCCCGGCACCTCCCGCAGCGGGATCCAGGCGAGCAGCACGAGGAAGCTGAAGACCACCACCGCCTGCCCGAGGGTGAGCGGCAGGTGCCGGATCGCGCCGGAGTGCAGCACGTCCCAGGGCGACAGGCCGAGCGCGCCGCGGACCATCAGCGCCAGGGACGCGCCGTACAGCACGAGCCCCACGAAGAGCTGCGGCAGGCGCCGTGCCAGGCGCCCGGCGCGCAGCTGCTGGAGCGGACCGAGGGTGGTCAGCTGGACGGGTTGTCCGCGGCGGGATCGGGGGGCGAGGTCGGTCACGCCACCAGTGGACACGCAATTGGCCTTCTGACAAAGGGCCAATCGTGGAACACTGGCCTGCATGTCCTCCGCCAGCAGCTCCCGCGCCGTCAGCGCCGCCCGCGTCGCCGGGCTGGTCGGGAGCTTCGACCAGTCCCCCGCCTACGAGGGCCTGGCCCACGCCCTGCGCCTGCTGATCGGCGACGGCCGGATCGGCTACGACGTCCGGCTGCCCAGCGAGCGTGAGCTGACCCAGGCCCTCGGTGTCTCGCGCACGACCGTCGCCCGCGCCTACGCCGTGCTGCGCGAGAGCGGGTACGCCGTGGCGCGCCAGGGCGCCGGCACCTTCACGCGGGTCCCGGGCGGACGCGCCCGCTCCCACGACCGGGCGCTGCTCCCGGGCACCGGCGACGGGGACCTGATCGACCTCAACTGCGCGGCCACCTCCGCACCCCCCGGCCTGGCCGACGCCTACACCGCGGCGGCGGCCGAGCTGCCCGCCCACCTGGGCGGGCACGGCTACTTCCCGACCGGGCTTCCGACCCTCCAGCGCGCGATCGCAGCGACGTACGACGATCGGGGGCTGCCCACGGACCCCGACCAGATCATGGTGACGCCCGGCGCGCTCTCGGCCGCCGCGATCGTGGCGCGCGCCTTCACCGGCCCCGGGGACCGGGTGCTGGTGGAGTCGCCCGTCTATCCCAACGCCGTCCAGGCCCTGCGCAGCAGCGGAGCGCGGGTGACCGGCTCGCCGGTGGACCCCGGCGGCTGGGACCTCGACGCCGTCGGCGCCTCCCTGCGCCAGACCGCGCCGCGCCTGGCCTACCTCATCCCCGACTTCCAGAACCCGACCGGCCACGTCATGAGCGACGCCCGGCGCGAGGAGTACGCCACCCACCTGCGCCGCGGGCGGACGCTCGCGGTCGTCGACGAGGCGCACCAGGCCCTGGCGCTGGAGGGACAGTCGATGCCGCGCCCGTTCGCGTCGTACCACCGCGACGCGATCACGCTGGGGAGCGCCAGCAAGGCCTTCTGGGGCGGCCTGCGCCTGGGCTGGCTGCGGGCGCCCCTCGAGCGTGTCGACGCCCTCGTCGACGCGCGACTGGCCCTGGACCTGGGCGCCCCGGTCCTCGAGCAGCTCGTGCTCGCCCGGCTGCTGGCCGACCCCGCGCCGATCCTGGCCGCGCATCGGTCCCGACTGCGCGAGCAGCGCGACGTGCTCGTCGCGTCCGTGCGCGATCTGCTGCCGTCCTGGAGGTTCCACACCCCGGCCGGTGGACTGGCGCTGTGGTGCGAGCTGCCCTCCCCCCGTGCCAGCGCCCTGTGTGCCGCGGCCGAGCAGCACGGCGTCATCGTCGCTCCCGGGCCGGTGTTCGCCGTCGAGGGAGGCCTGGACCGGTTCGTCCGGATCCCGTGGACGGTGCCGCCCGATCAGCTCCGGGCCGCGGCCGAGCGCCTCGCCACCGCCTGGGAGGAGGTCAGCAGCACCGACGCCGTGGGCACGGCCTCCGGCTCGGGCGGTCGGGTGATGGTCGCCTGACGCGGAGATCCGCGTTTCGACCTCTTGTTTATCGTGGGCGCATGGAAGCCACTCCCCTTGCCTGGGGCCTGACGATCGCCTTCATCGGAGGGCTTCTCGCCTTCGACTTCATCTTCCACGTGCGCAAGGCGCACGTGCCGACGCTGAAGGAGGCGGCCGTCTGGTCAGCGCTCTACGTCGGGATCGCCGTGCTGTTCGGCCTCGGGGTGCTGATCGTCTCAGGGGGCACCGCCGGCTCCGAGTACTTCGCCGGCTACATCACCGAGAAGGCGCTGTCGGTCGACAACCTCTTCGTCTTCCTCATCATCATGGCCAGCTTCCGGGTCCCCCGCGAGGACCAGCAGAAGGTGCTGCTCTTCGGCATCGTCTTCGCGCTGATCGCGCGGACCGGCTTCATCTTCATCGGCGCCGCGCTCATCAACCAGTTCGCCTGGGTGTTCTACCTCTTCGGGCTGGTGCTGCTGCTGACGGCCGGCAACATGCTCAAGCCGGAGAGCGAGGACGAGCACTCCGCGGACAACTTCATCATCCGCATCGCCCGCAAGGTCTTCCACACCACCGACTACTACGACGGCGACAAGATGTTCACGATCCACGACGGCAAGCGGGCGCTCACGCCGATGCTGCTCGTGATGGTCGCCATCGGCGGCACCGACATCCTCTTCGCCCTCGACTCGATCCCCGCGATCTTCGGCCTGACCCAGAGCACCTTCATCGTGTTCACAGCGACGGCGTTCTCGCTGCTGGGCCTGCGCCAGCTCTACTTCCTCATCGACGGCCTGCTCGACCGCCTGATCTACCTCTCCTACGGCCTCGCGGGCATCCTCGCGTTCATCGGCGTCAAGCTGATCCTGCACGCCCTGCACGAGAACAACCTGCCCTTCATCAACGACGGCGAGCACGTCAAGGTCGTCGAGGTGAGCACCGAGCTGTCCCTGTCGGTGATCGTGGGCGCCCTGGTCGTGACCGTCATCGCCTCGCTCTACAGCAAGAAGGGCAAGGCGCAGACCGCGATCATCAACGCCCGCAAGCACGCGACCAACTACCTCGACCTCGACTACACCGCGGACCCCGCCGAGCGGGAGCGGGTCTTCCGGGCGCTGCTCGACGAGAGCGAGCAGATCCGGTCGATGGACCCGAAGTACCTCGCGATGGCGCGCGACGAGGCCGGTCTGATGGCGCTGGTGGCGCGGGCCCGCACGGAGCACGAGCGAGCGGTGTCCCAGGGCCGCGAGCCCTCGGCGCCCGGCTATCCGTCACCCGAGGACTCGCTGGTCGACCACCGGGCGGCCACGCCCACCGCGACGGACCTCACCAAGGGCGAGGACCGCGACTAGGCCGCTCGCCCTGGGGCCCGAGGGGACCTGTCAGCCGAGGTTGACCGTGCGCACCGCGTGGGCGTCCATCGAGACCTGCATCTCCTCGAGGATGTGGGGCTCGATGGCGGTGTCCACCGAGATCGCGACCAGCGCCCGGCCACCCTTCACGTCACGCGCGACCTGCATGCCGGCGATGTTGATCTCCGCGTCACCGAGGATGCGGCCCACCGTCCCGACCATCCCGGGCCTGTCCTGGTAGACGAGGAAGGCCAGGTGCTCGGTCGGCTCGATGTCGAGGTCGAAGCCGTTGACCTCGACCAGACGCTCCTTGTGGTGGATGCCGACCAGGGTGCCGCTGACGGAGACCTGTGAGCCGTCCGCCAGGGTGCCGCGGATCGTGATCAGGTTGCGGTGGTCGGGACTCTCGGAGTCGGTCACCAGGCGGACCGCGGTCCCGCGCTCGGAGGCCAGCAGCGGCGCGTTGACGTAGGACACCTGCTCCTCGACGACGTCGGCGAAGACGCCCTTGAGCGCGGCCAGCTCGAGCACCCTCACGTCGTACTCGGTGATCTCGCCGCGGACCTCCACGTCGATCTGCTGGGCGACCTCACCGGCCAGGGCGGTGAACACCCGGCCCAGCTTCTCGGTGAGGGGTACGCCGGGGCGCACGTCCTCCGCGATGAGGCCGCCCTGGACGTTGACCGCGTCGGGGACGAGCTCACCGGCGAGCGCGAGCCGCACGGAGCGGGCCACGGCCAGGCCGGCCTTCTCCTGGGCCTCGTCGGTGGAGGCGCCCAGGTGGGGGGTCGCGACGACGTTCTCCAGCTCGAGGAGGGGGCTGTCGACGCACGGCTCGGAGGCGAACACGTCGAGTCCCGCGGCGGCGATCCGGCCCTCCTTGAGAGCCGCGAAGAGCGCCGCCTCGTCGACGATCCCGCCACGAGCCGCGTTGACCAGCACCAGGTGCGGCCTGACCTTGGCCAGCTCCTCGTCGCCGATCAGGCCGATGGTCTCCGGTGTCCTCGGGAGATGGACGGACATGAAGTCGGCCTCGGCGAGCAGGGTGTCGAGGTCGACGAGCCGCACACCCATCTGCGCGGCGCGCCCGGCCTGCACGTAGGGGTCGTAGGCGATGACCCGCATGCCGAAGGCGCTGAGCCGCTGGGCCACGAGGACCCCGATCCGGCCGAGCCCCACGATGCCGACGGTCTTCTCGTAGAGCTCGGTCCCGGTGTAGCGCGAGCGCCTCCACTCCCCCGCCCGGAGCGCGGCGTGGGCCGGCGAGACGTGGCGCGCCGCGGCGAGCATCAGTGCCACCGCGAGCTCGGCGGCCGACACGATGTTGGACGTCGGCGCGTTGACGACCATCACGCCCGCCTGCGTGGCTGCGCGCACGTCGACGTTGTCGAGGCCGACGCCGGCACGAGCCACGACCTTGAGCCTCCGCGCCGCGCTCAGCGCCTCCCCGTCGACCTTGGTCGCCGATCGCACCAGCAGGGCGTCCGCGTCGACGATCGCCGCGAGCAGCTCACCTCGGTCCGCGCCGTCGCAGCTGCGGATCTCGAAGTCGGGCCCGAGCGCCTCCACCGTGGCGGGGCTGAGCTCTTCGGCGATGAGGACGACGGGCTTGCTCACAGCGGGATCCCTCGATGCTGGTTCGTGGATGTCGGACCGCCCGGCGCAGGACGCGCAGCGATCGTGCACGACGCTGTGCCCGCGGCAACTGTACCCGACTCAATCGAGCCCGCCGGGGCGACGGAGGGGCGACCGGGACGCGATATCCGATCGCGCACGGCCCCGCACCGGCCTATCCTCGAGACGTCCCACTCCCCATCTGCAGGCAGGTCCCGTTGCTCCTCTGAGGCGTCCGCACCCGTCGCCGTTCGGCGACTCCGCACCCCTCATGAGGAGACCCCCATGCCTGCTGTCATCACGTTGTCAGGAGTCGGCTTCCACTGGCCTGACGGCTCCCCGATCGTCGCCGGCCTCGACCTGGCCGTCGGCCCCGGCCGATCCGCTCTTGTCGGGGTCAACGGCTCCGGCAAGTCGACGCTGCTGCGCCTCGTCGCGGGGCAGCTGACACCGACCGTCGGGCGGGTCACCGTCGCCGGCCGGGTCGGCTACCTGCCGCAGGACCTCACCCTCGACGTCGCCCAGCGCGTCGACGCCTTCCTCGGCATCGCGCCCGTCCGGCGCGCCCTCTCCGCGATCGCGGCCGGCGACCGAGGCCCCGAGCATCTCGCCGCCGCCTGGGAGACGGTGGGCGACGACTGGGACGTCGAGGAGCGCGCCGGTGCGGAGCTGGACCGGCTGGGGCTGGACCCGGCCCTCCTCGACCGACGTCTCGGCCAGCTCTCCGGGGGCGAGGTGACCAGGCTGGGCCTCGCCCGCGAGCTGCTCGCCCGCCCGGACGTCCTGCTGCTCGACGAGCCGACCAACAACCTGGACCCGGCTGCGAGGGCCCGCCTGTACGCCGTCGTGGAGGGCTGGCGACGTCCACTGCTCGTGGTCAGCCACGACCGCGAGCTGCTGGAGCGGATGGATCGGATCGGGGACCTGCATCAGCAGCCCGAGGGTCTCACCGTGCAGTGGTACGGCGGCGGCTACTCGTCGTACGCGGCCCAGCTGGAGGCCGAGCAGGACGCCGCGGCCCGGGCGGTCACCAGCGCCCGCGCCGACCTGCGCCGCCAGCGAGGGGACCTCGTGGACAGCGAACGGGTCCTCGCGACGCGTCGCCGCTACGGGCGCAAGATGGAGGCGACGCTGCGCGAGCCGCGGATCGTCATGCGATCACGCAGGAGGCAGGCCCAGGTATCGGCGGGCAAGCACCGCGCCGTGCACGAGGACCGGGTCGAGGCCGCCCAGGAGCGATTGGCGCAGGCCGAGTCGCGGCTGCGCGAGGAGCCGGCGATCCGCGTCGACCTGCCCGGGACGGTGGTGCCGCACGGCCGGTCGGTGCTGGTCGCCGAGCAGCTGGTGCTGCGCACCGGGCGTCAGGTGGACCTCGAGCTGCGCGGACCCGAGCGGGTCGCACTCATCGGCGCCAACGGAAGCGGCAAGACGACGCTGCTGCACACGCTCGCCGGGCGGCTGGCTCCGGTCTCGGGCACCCTCGGCGTGCGGGTCCCCGTCGCCCTGCTCCCCCAGCGTCTCGACCTGCTGGACGACGCACGCTCGGTCTTCGACAACGTCGCCGCGCGCGCCGGCGGTGCGGACACGAACGCCGTGCGAGCCAGGCTGGCCCGGTTCCTCTTCCGCGGCGCCGCCGCCGACCGGCTCGTCGGCACGCTGTCGGGCGGCGAACGGGTCCGCGCCACCCTCGCGGCCGTGCTGCTGGCCGACCCCCCACCGCAGCTCCTGCTGCTCGACGAGCCGACCAACAACCTCGACTTCGCGGCGTACGACGCGCTCGTCTCGGCGCTGCGCTCCTTCCAGGGAGCGCTGGTCGTCGCCGGGCACGACCACGCCTTCCACGAGGACATCGGGGTGGAGCGCGTCGTCGAGCTGGGCGGCGTGGAGCACGGGTGAGGGCCCCTAGTCGCCCCGGTCATCGAGCCCGGCGTGGTTCTTGGCAGCGTTGCTCCCCGCGGTGTAGGCCGCGTTGGCCGGCGACGGCGCCTGGGGCGCCGGCCCGCGGAAGTCCCACCCCTGGCTGATCGGGCGCGCCTGGTGGTCGTCGACCACGCGACGCAGTGTGCGCTGGAGCGTGGCGACCGCGTCCATCACCTCGTCGAGGAGCCGTCCGAGCCGGCCCATCGTCGTGATCAGCGCGCGGATGAAGGTGGAGACGCGCTCGGACCACTCGGCGACCTTGGCGACGATCTCGGCCAGGGCACGGGGCGCGTCGGGGGTGAGCAGCCGGGCGATCTTGGTGAGCGCGTAGGCGACACACTCGCTGAGCGCGTCCCGCACGATCGCGCGCACTCCCGCGACCAGGGAGCCCGCGACGTCCGTCGCGGCGCCGACGCCCTGGGTGAGGGCGCCGTAGCCGTGCACGATCAAGGCGACCAGGCCGGTCGAGACCTCGTAGGCCCCTGAGGCGAGGCCGTTCCACGGCGCCGCCGCCGTTCGGGCCGCCTTCATGTAGTCGTCGGCGTCGGCATGGAGCCGACCGCCGACATTGCCCCAGGTCACCGCGAACGAGTGGATCCGGTCGGGGTCGCCGACGGTGTCGTCGAGCCAGTCGCGCAACGGGGAGAACCGCTCCATCGCCCAGCCCAGCCCGGCGGCCACGAGCGCCCCGGTCGGGTCGCACGCGGCGTTGAGAGTCTCGAGGCCCGAGGCGGCGCCGTTGAGGCCGGCCTCCACCCAGTCACCGCGGTCGAGCGCCTCCACCGAGGTGGCCATCGCGTCCAGCGGGCCGGCCGCGGTGTGCCAGCTGCGCGAGGCGACGGTCTCGGCCACCAGGGCGTTGGGCGCGCTCACAGCGCGAACCCCGGGTGCTCGCCCACCTCGTCCCGGAGCCGGGCCAGCCCGTCGACGACCACGCGCTCGGCGAGGTCGAACCCGCCGGCCACCCCCCGCACGCCGTGCCCGGTCACCTCGACGGCCGCCGTCGCCTCCCGGGCCGCCGCGACGCCGGCGACCTGGACCGGAGCCAGGGCCGTCCCGATGAAGGCGCAGATCCGACCGAAGGCGTCACCCTGGACGGCGACGTGGCGTCCGGCGTCGACCGCCTCCCGCGCGGACTCGGCGATCCGGTCCAGCTCGGCGGCGTGCGCCCGCAGCACGTCGGTGTCCACGTCGAGCGTCATCGGACCACTCCCGTCCGGCGCGGCTGCCCGACGCTCTCCTCGTGGGCACCAGGTGCGGCCCCGGGGGCGAGCAGCTCGGTGAGCCGACTCGTCAGCTCCTCGGCCGTGGCCGAGCCGGCCCCGTAGTGCGCAGCGGCCAGCGCCGCCGCCTCCTCGCTCATCGTGCGGCGGGCGGCCGCGTTGGCCTCCAGGACCCCGCGCCGGATCTCGTCGAGCGTGCCCTGCGCGAGTCCCGGCGAGAGCCACAGGTCCACGAGCCCGCCGCCGTGGCCCACGGTGACCTCGCAGCGGCCGTCGCCCGAGCGCCCGCGCACGGCCAGCGACTCCAGCTCGTCGGCCATCGCCCGGGCCCGGACGACCTGCGTGCGAGCCTGCTCCATCAGCTCGTCGACATAGGCCTGGGCCTGCTGCTCGCTCTGCATGCCGGGCGCTGCGGACATGGCGTCCCCCTTCGTCGAGATGTCGTGGTCCCGGTGATCCGGGTGCCAGTCGTCTGCCCGAGGAGGGAGGGTGGAAACAACGAGTTCTCGAGCCTGTGGAGAAACCGCAGACCCCGAGACACGACGACGCCCCGCGCCGTCGACGGACGGCGCGGGGCGGGGAGGGGGCGGTGACGGGCGTGAGCCCGCGAGTCAGTCGGTGCCGAACTCCATCGCGGCGGCGTCCAGCGCCTCGTCGCTGAGCTCGTCCTCAGCCAGCGGGTTCGCGGTGATCCGGTCGTAGCCGCCCTCGGGCAGCTCCCCGAACAGGGTGCCGTTCTCGACGAGCACCTGGCCCTGCTCGACCGGCTGGTTGGCGTACATCTCCAGCTTGGCGCGGGAGTCGGCGATGTCGAGGTTGCGCATCGTCAGCTGGCCGATCCGGTCGGTCGGGCCGAAGGCGGCGTTCTCGGTGCGCTCCATCGACAGCTTGTCGGGGTGGTAGGAGAACGCCGGGCCGTCCGAGCGCAGGATCGTGTAGTCCTCGCCGCGGCGCAGCCGCACGGTGACCTCACCGGTCACCAGCGACGCGATCCAGCGCTGGATCGACTCGCGGATCATCAGTGCCTGCGGGTCCAGCCAGCGACCCTCGTAGAGCAGCCGGCCGAGCTGGCGGCCCTGGGCCGCGTAGTTGGCCATCGTGTCCTCGTTGTGGATCGCGTTGAGCAGCCGCTCGTAGGCGATCCAGAGCAGTGCCATCCCCGGGGCCTCGTAGATGCCGCGCGACTTGGCCTCGATGATCCGGTTCTCGATCTGGTCGGACATGCCGAGCCCGTGCCGCCCACCGATCGCGTTGGCCTCCATCACCAGCGCCACGGAGTCGTCGTACGTGGTGCCGTTGATCGCGACCGGACGGCCCTGCTCGAAGCGGATCGTGACGTCCTCGGTCTCGATCTGCACGCTGGGGTCCCAGAACTTCACACCCATGATCGGCTCGACGGTCTCCAGCGAGACGTCGAGGTGCTCCAGGGTCTTGGCCTCGTGGGTGGCGCCCCAGATGTTGGCGTCGGTGGAGTAGGCCTTCTCCTGCGAGTCGCGGTAGGGCAGGTCGTGGGCGACCAGCCACTGGCTCATCTCGGTGCGGCCGCCGAGCTCGTGGACGAAGGCGGCGTCGAGCCACGGCTTGTAGATGCGCAGCTCGGGGTTGGCGAGCAGGCCGTAGCGGTAGAAGCGCTCGATGTCGTTGCCCTTGAACGTCGAGCCGTCGCCCCAGATGTCGACGCCGTCGTCGTGCATGGCGCGCACCAGCAGGGTGCCGGTCACCGCGCGCCCCAGCGGCGTGGTGTTGAAGTAGGCGCGACCGCCCGAGCGGATGTGGAACGCCCCGCACGCGAGCGCCGCCAGGCCCTCCTCGACGAGCGCCGTACGGCAGTCGATCAGGCGCGCGATCTCGGCGCCGTACACCGTGGCACGGCTGGGCACCGAGGCGATGTCGGGCTCGTCGTACTGCCCGATGTCGGCGGTGTAGGTGCAGGGCACGGCACCCTTGTCGCGCATCCAGGCGACGGCGACAGAGGTGTCGAGACCTCCGGAGAAGGCGATGCCGACGCGTTCGCCGACGGGGAGACTGGTGAGGACCTTGGACATGTCCCCTACTTTATGCGCACCTTTGCATGTTTATACAATCGGGGCGCCTCCCCGCCGGCAGGATCAGATCGCGCAGCCGTCCGGGCCGCAGGCGTCGGCGTCCCCGCCGACCATCTGGACGGTGGGACGGGAGTCGGCCCAGGCCTGGTCGAGCGCGTTGCGGAACACCTCGGCGGGCTGTGCGCCGGAGATGCCGTAGCGCTGGTCGACGACGAAGAACGGGACGCCGGTCGCGCCGTAGGCCCGTGCCTGCGCGATGTCGGCCTGCACCTCGTCGTCGTACGCCGTGCCGGCGAGCACCTCGTCGACCCGGGCGGCGTCGAGGCCGGCCTCGATGGCGACCGCACGCAGCACGCCGTGGTCGCCGACGTTCTCGGCGCGCACGAAGTACGACGCGAGCAGGGCCTCCTTGAGCCGCTCCTGCTGCGCCGGGCCGCCGACGTCGAGGGCCAGGTGGAGCAGCCGGTGGGCGTCCACGGTCTTGGTGTGCACCGTCTCGGAGAGACGGAAGGCCAGGCCCTCCTGCGCGGCGGTGTCGGTCAGCTGCTGCTGCATCTGACGCATCGTCGCGACGTCGGTGCCGTACTTGCGCGACAGCGACACCTCGGTCAGCTCGTCTCCGTGCGCCGGGGCGGACGGGTCGAGCTCGAAGGAGCGGTAGACCACCTCCACCTCGTCACGGTGGGGGAAGTCGGCGAGCGCGCTCTCGAGGCGGCGCTTGCCGACGTAGCACCAGGGACACACGACGTCGGACCAGATCTCGATTCTCACGTCGGGCTCAACAGCCTGGGGCCGGTGCGTGTTCCCCAGGGCGACGTGGCCGGCATCGCACGCCGTACTGACCACGCAAAACCCCCACTTACCTCACGAAGGTTCGCGTGGTAAGTGGGGGTTTCACGAGTTAACTCGTGAAACGAGCAGGGCTCAGCGCGTCGCGGTGCCCTCGACGTAGTCGGAGTCGTGCGACTTGACCCAGCTCATCAGCTTGCGCAGCTCGCGGCCGGTGGCCTCGATCGGGTGCTGCTCGCCCTTGGCGCGCAGCTCCTTGAACTCCGGGCTGCCGGCGTCCTGGTCGTCGATGAAGCGCTTGGCGAACGCGCCGTTCTGGATGTCGGAGAGGACGGCCTTCATGTTCTCCTTGACGCGCTCGTCGATGACGCGCGGGCCCGAGACGTAGTCGCCGTACTCGGCCGTGTCGGAGACCGACCAGCGCTGCTTGGCGATGCCGCCCTCGTACATCAGGTCGACGATCAGCTTGAGCTCGTGCAGGCACTCGAAGTAGGCGACCTCGGGCTGGTAGCCGGCCTCGGTGAGGACCTCGAAGCCGTACATGACCAGCTGCGAGGCGCCACCGCACAGGACGGCCTGCTCGCCGAACAGGTCGGTCTCGGTCTCCTCGGTGAACGTGGTCTTGATGCCGCCGGCGCGCAGGCCGCCGATACCCTTGGCGTAGGAGAGGGCGAGCGGCCAGGCGTTGCCCGAGGCGTCCTTCTCCACGGCGACGAGGACCGGCACGCCGCGCCCGTCGACGTACTCACGACGCACGAGGTGACCGGGGCCCTTGGGGGCGACCATGAACACGTCGACGCCCTCGGGCGGGGTGATGTAGCCGAAGCGGATGTTGAAGCCGTGGCCGAAGACCAGGGTGTCGCCGGGGACCAGGTTGGGCTCGACGTCCTTGGCGTAGAGGTCGCGCTGGACCTGGTCGGGGGCCAGGATCACGATCACGTCTGCCTCGGCGGCGGCGTCGGCGGGCGTGAGGACGCGCAGGCCCTCGGCCTCGGCCTTGGCGCGGCTCTTGGAGCCCTCCGGCAGGCCGATGCGGACGTCGACGCCCGAGTCGCGCAGGGACAGCGAGTGGGCGTGGCCCTGGCTGCCGTACCCGAGGACCGCAACGCTCTTGCCCTGGATCAGGGACAGGTCGGCGTCGTCGTCGTAGAACATCTCAGCCACAGGGGCTCTCCTTCATGGTGTGGATCATTCGTTGAATTGTGGTGCGTAGGGGGATCCGGCCGACGGCCGGCCCCTCACCCGACGGTCGAGGCGCCGACCGGCGGGGCCGGAACGGGGATCGGGACGGGCCGCAGGGTGCGCTCGGTGATGGAGCGCGAGCCGCGGCCGATGGCGACCATGCCGGACTGCACGAGCTCGCGGATGCCGAACGGCTCCAGGACCCGCAGGAAGTCCGCGAGCTTGTCGGCGTTGCCGGTGATCTGGATGGTGATCGCGTCGGTCGCGACGTCGATGACCTTGGCGCGGAAGAGCTGGACGGTGTCGAGCACCTGACCGCGGGTCTCGGCGTCGGCGCGGACCTTGACGAGCAACAGCTCGCGGGTCACCGAGGCGGTCGAGTCGAGCTCGACGATCTTGATCACCTCGACCAGCTTGTTGAGCTGCTTGGTGACCTGCTCGAGCGGGGAGGAGTCCACGTTGACCACGATCGTCATCCGCGAGACCTCGGGGTGCTCGGTGGGACCGACCGCGAGGCTGTCGATGTTGAAGCCGCGGCGGCTGAAGAGACCCGCGATGCGGGTCAGGACGCCCGGCTTGTTCTCGACCAGGACCGAGAGGGTGTGCTTGGTCATTGCAGGGCTCCTCAGAGGTCGTCTTCGTCGAACTGGGGGGCCAGGTCGCGGGCGTACTTGATGTCGTCGTTGCTGGTGCCGGCGGCCACCATCGGCCACACCATCGCGTCGCGGTGGACGCGGAAGTCCACCACGACGGGCACGTCGTTGATCTCCATCGCCTTGTTGATCACGGCGTCGACGTCGCCGGGGTTGTCGCAGGACAGGCCCACGCAGCCGTAGGCGTCGGCGAGCTTGACGAAGTCGGGGATCCGGATCGGGCCCTCGTGGCGCTGCAGGTTGGTGTTGGAGTAGCGCTCGTTGTAGAAGAGCGTCTGCCACTGGCGCACCATGCCGAGCGACTCGTTGTTGATGATCGCGACCTTGATCGGGATGCCCTCGATCGCGCAGGTGGCGAGCTCCTGGTTGGTCATCTGGAAGCAGCCGTCGCCGTCGATCGCCCACACCGTGGTGTCGGGGCAGCCGACCTTGGCGCCCATGGCGGCGGGCACCGAGTAGCCCATGGTCCCGAGGCCGCCGGAGTTGAGCCAGGTGTTGGGCTTCTCGTACTTCACGAACTGCGCGGCCCACATCTGGTGCTGTCCGACGCCGGAGGTGTAGATCGTGTCGGGGCCGGCGATCGCGCCGAGGCGCTCGATGACGTACTGCGGGGCGAGGGCGCCACCGGGCGGGGTCTCGTAGCCGGGGGCGTACTTCATCTTCACCCCGGCCAGGAACTGCACCCACGACTCGTAGTCGCCGGTGTTGCCCGCGTCGCCCTCGGCGCGCAGCGCGGCCACGAGGTCGTTGATGACCTCGCGGCAGTCCCCCACGATCGGGACGTCCGCGTGGCGGTTCTTGCCGATCTCGGCGGGGTCGATGTCGGCGTGGATCACCTTGGCACCGGGCGCGAAGGAGTCGAGGTTGCCGGTGACGCGGTCGTCGAAGCGCGCACCGAGGCTGATGATCAGGTCGCTGCGCTGCAGAGCGCCGACGGCCGCCACGGTGCCGTGCATGCCGGGCATGCCGAGGTGCTGCGGGTGGCTGTCGGGGAACGCGCCGCGCGCCATCAGCGTGGTGACCACCGGCATCCCGGTCAGCTCGGCGAGGACGAGCAGCTCCTGGGAGGCGCGGGACCGGATCACGCCGCCGCCGACGTAGAGCACCGGGCGGCGCGACTCCAGGATCAGCCGCGAGGCCTCACGGATCTGCTTGCTGTGCGGCCGCGTGACGGGACGGTAGCCCGGCAGCTGCAGCTCGCTGGGCCAGCGGAAGTCGGTCATCGCCTGGAGCGCGGACTTGGCCACGTCGACGAGGACCGGGCCGGGGCGGCCCGTCGAGGCGATGTGGAAGGCCTCGGCGATCGTGCGCGGGATCTCGGCCGGGTCGGTGACCAGGAAGTTGTGCTTGGTGATCGGCATCGTGATGCCTCGGATGTCCGCCTCCTGGAAGGCGTCGGTCCCGATGGAGGCGGCGCCGACCTGGCCGGTGATCGCGACCAGCGGCACCGAGTCCATGTGGGCGTCGGCCAGCGGCGTCACCAGGTTGGTCGCGCCCGGCCCGGAGGTCGCCATGCAGACGCCGACCTTGCCGGTCGCCGACGCGTAGCCCTGGGCGGCGTGGCCGGCCCCCTGCTCGTGGCGGACCAGGATGTGGCGGATCCGCGTGGAGTCCATCAGCGGGTCGTACGCCGGAAGGATCGCCCCGCCGGGGATGCCGAAGATGTTCTCCGCCCCGGCGCACTCGAGCGACTTGATCAGGCTCTGGGCGCCGGTGATCTGACCCTGACTCTGACTGCCCTGCTCGGCCATTCTCGTTCCCGTCTGTCTTGCGATCTGGTGCTGCTCGGACCAACAAAAAACCCCCCGGCCTGACGGCAGCGAGGGGAGGACGCGTGTGCGGTGAGACCTTGCGGGTCTCAGCTCACGCGTCGCGTGCATACAAGGAGGTCCATGCGCATGCACCTACGGTCGTCGTTGGCGCCGTCCGCCGTCAAGCAACTGTGTCACGCGTCCCACATATTGGTATCTGAATCCCACATGTTGGAGCCCGCAGCACCGTCAGCTCTCAGTCCCGGACCCGGTGTCGGCCTCCAGGCAGGTGCAGACGCAGGCCTTGTTCCCCTCCGCGTCCGCCAGGACCCAGAAGCTCGGGGCCTCGGCTTCACTGACCATCGTGCCACCCGCCGCCAGCGCGGCCGACACCCGCTCCTCCGCCAGGTCGTGGGGGACGTGGACATCGAGGTGGAAGCGCTGGGCGCCGGGCTCGCTCGCGGCCCCCGGTGCCTCCTGGAACCACAGCGCCGGCAGCGGTCCGCCCTGGTCGCCGAGCTCCGCGTCGTACGTCGGGTGGTCGCTGAGCCCGAGCACCGCCCGCCAGAAGGGCTTGAGCAGCCGGTAGTCCGGGGTGTCGAGCGCCACCTCGAGGACCTGGACGGCGTGCGGCTCGGCGGCCACACCCTCCTGCGCGGCGATGTCGCTGATCCGGCGGGCGAGCCGGATGTCGCGCAGGGTGACCGCCCGGACGTCGTGACTGGCCAGCCGCACGTCGAGGTGGTCGTAGCGCAGGTCCAGGTCGGGGTGGTGGTCCATCTCGTCGGCGGCCTCGGCGATCCGCGCCACCAGGCGGGCGCCGGTGCGGTGGTCGCCGGTGCGCAGCCGGGTGTGCAGCGCGTGCAGGAGCTGGCGCCAGTCGGTCAGCTCCTCGGCGAGGACGTCCTGGGCACTGAGGGCGACGCTGTCCCCAGGGGTGGGTGCGGGGCTCATGGCAGCACCTCCTGCCCGATGGGGCCGGCATTGACGGCGACCTCCCAGCGGTAGCCGTCCGGATCCCCGAAGTAGCCCGAGTAGCCGCCCCAGTCGCGCTGGACGGCCTCCTGCACCGGCGCTGCGCCGGCGGCGCTCGCGACCCGGAGCACCTCGTCGACCTCCTCGGGCGTGACGACGTTGTGGGACAATGTGAACGGCGCCACTCCACTCCCCCGCGCGATCGGGCCCACCTCGGCCTCGAACGCCGCGGCGTCCCAGAGCGAGAGCACCAGGTGCTCCCCCGCCTTGATCATCAGCACCTCCCCCGGCACGTCCAGCGCGGCCTCCCAGCCGAGGCCGTCGAGGTAGAACCTTCGGCTGGCGTCGAGGTCCGCCACCGCGAGGGTGATGAAGCTGATCCGCTGGTCCATGCGAGTCCCCTCAGGTCCAGGTCTGGGTGATCTCGTGCCGCTCGCCGTCGACCACGACCCGTGCGCGGGCGCCGTTGACGAGTGGAAGGAACGGTTGCACGTGTCCGCACTCCACGTCGAGCACCAGCGGCAGATCCAGTCCGCCGAGCGCGTCGAGCACGGCGGCGTGCTGGGTCATCCCGGCGCTGTCGGGAGCCGTGGTGCGGCCGACGAGGACCGCCTTCGCGTGCTCGAACCACCCGGCCAGCCGCAGGCCGTGCAGCGCGCGGGCCGTCTCGTAGGCCTCGCACTCGGCCGCCTCGAGGTAGACGACCAGCCCCTCGTCGGCGTGCGCCCGGCCGAAGCCCGCCACGTCGCCGTACGGCGTGGGCGCGAGGTGGTGCACGATGTCAAGGCAGCCCCCCACCAGTCGCCCGCTGACGTCGAGGCTCTCCGCACCCACCAGCCGCCAGCGGCCGGTGGCGTCGAGGGTCATCTCGTCGATGCCGGGCTGGTTCTCGTAGTCGTCCCAGCCCGCGGAGCGGAAGCGGCCGGGACTGCGCTGGACGAGCGCCTCGGTTGCCGCCGCGACGTCCGTCCAGTGGGTCAGCCCGGTCGGGGGACGGTAGGGCGTGTCCATCAGGTTGGAGCCGTGCAGGGTCGCCCACCCGAGCCGGGTCGTCAGCGCGAGCAGCACCGTGCTGAGGTCGCTGAACCCCACCACCCAGGTGGGCTCGGCCTGCGCGAGAGCGTCCCAGTCGAGCAGGTCGAGCAGGTCGATGGACAGCTCGCCACCCCACGGCGGCACCACCGCGCGGATCGCCGGGTCGAGGAGCATCGCCTGGAGCTCGGCTGCTCGCTGCGGAGCGGGAGCGCTGACCGGGCCGTCCCCGACCAGGCACGCGCCCACCGTCACGTCGTACCCGCGGCTGCGGAGCGTCTCGACGCCCTGGTCGAGCCGGCCGCGGAGCCGGGCGGGCACGCCCGAGGAGGGCGCGGTGACGCCGATGCGGTCGCCGGGCTGGAGGGGGCGGGGATAGCGGATCTGCACGCGCCCGACCCTGCCGCGCCCGGCCCGCCGGCGCAAGCGACTAGCGGGTCGTGCTGAGCGCCTCCCGGGTCGCGAGCAGGCCGCGCCGCACCTCGTCGTACGACGTGGAGAGCGGCGAGAGCCCCAGGCGAAGCCCGCCGGGGTCGCGGTAGTCGGGGATGACGTCACGCTGCCAGAGGGTCGCGGTGACCTCGCGCATGGCGGGATGGCTCAGCGTCACGTGGCCGCCGCGCAGTCGGGCCTCCCGGGGCGAGGCGACGGTGACACCGAGGGGTGCCAAAAGCTCGTTGACGAGCTCCACGGCATAGTCGGTGAGGGCGACCGACTTGGCGCGCACCGCAGGCATCCGGACCTCGTCGAGGAGCGCGATCATGTCGCGCATCGCGAGCATCCCGACGATCGGCGGCGTGCCGCTGAGGAAGCGACGGATCCCCTCCGCCGGCGCATAGTCGGGCCCCATCAGGAACGGGTCCCGTGCCCCCATCCAGCCGCGCACGGGCTGGGTCAGGGTCTCGAGGTGGCGTGCGGCGACGTAGACGAAGGCCGGGGCGCCGGGTCCGCCGTTGAGGTACTTGTAGCTGCACCCGACGGCCAGGTCCACACCGGCGGCGTCCAGCTCCACCGGCACCGACCCGACCGAGTGGCTGAGGTCCCAGAGCACGAGCGCGCCGGACTCGTGGGCGAGCCGGGTGAGCTCGGGCATGTCCGCGAGCCAGGCCGAGCGATAGGCGACGTGACTGAGCACGACGAGCGCGGTCTGCGGACCGACCGCCTCCGCGAGCTGCTCGGCACCGACTCCTCCGGCGAGGTCGACGTCGACCCAGCGCAGCCGCAGGCCGCACTCCTGCGCCACGCCCTCGGCGACGTAGCGGTCGGTCGGGAAGTTGTCCCGGTCGACGACGATCTCGCTGCGTCCGGGACGGGCGGCGACCGCGGCGCGCATCGCCTTGTAGAGCAGCACGGTCGTCGAGTCGCCGATCGCGGTCTGCCCTGGTCCTGCCCCCAGACAGACCCGCGCCAGCTCGTCGCCGAGGGTCAGCGGCAGGTCGAACCAGCCCTCGTCCCAGCCGCGGATCAGCCGGCCACCCCACTCCTCGCGCACGAAGCCCGCGATCCGGTCGGCCGTGACCGCGAGGGGGCGCCCCAGGGAGTTGCCGTCGAGGTAGACCAGCTCGCTCTCGGCGCCGACGAAGCGCGCGCGCAGGGGTGCCAGCGGGTCCGCGGCGTCGAGGGCGGCGGCGCGCGCGGCCGAGGCGACGGACGAGGGGGTGCTGAGCGGGGATGACATGCGCCCTTCCTACCCGATCGGGCCGCTCCACACGCTAGCGTCGTCGCCGTGGACCTGACCTTCGACCTGCTGGCGAACCACCTCGGAGAGACCGTCGCGCTCGAGGCCGAGGGCGGCGTCGAGGTGGCACTGGTGCTCGCCGCGGCCCACCCCGCCGGGGAGGGCCGGATCGGCGGCTCCCTCACACTCACCGGGCCCGTCGACCAGCCGCTCGGTCAGGGCACCTTCCCGCTGCGCAGCGACTCCCTCGGCGAGGGGCTGCTGTTCATCGTGCCCGTCGCCCAGGACGAGCGCTCGCGCACCTACGAGTCGGTCTTCGGCTGACGCCGCGGCGCGCGTTCGTGCTGCGAGCCCCGGCCCTGGCTCGGGCTCGGGCTCAGGTCCCGAGGTACTCGTTGACGTAGGCCGCGACCTCGTTGCGGCCCAGGATGGCCAGGGACGGGGGCACGCCGTCCACCCGCTGGCGCGTCGCCACCACCACCTGTCGTGGCCGTCCGGCTCCACCGGCGGTCCGTCGTACGGCGAGCGGGGTGCTGACCGTGCCCAGGCTGCGGTGGACGCGCTGGGTGCCGCGCAGACCGGGCACCGACGAGCCGGCCAGCACCGCGGCGAGATCGGACCATCCCCGGCCCGAGGTCTGGAGTCGGCCGGCCCCCTCGGCGATGAGCAGACCGGTGTCGTGCCCGAGCGCGGCGAAGGAGTCGGGGGCGCGTCCGCTGCGGGCGCGGTAGGCGCGGGCGAAGGAACGGTTGGCCGCGCTGGAGGCTGTCCGCGTCCAGGCGGCGACCGAGTGGGCGCCCACGGCGGCCCGTCCCATCCTCCCCATGGCGAAGTCCTCCACGGCGAGCGAGTCCACGACGAGCTCGACCTTGAGGCCGGCCCGGCGGATCGCCGTCACGATCTCCGCGGCCCGGCGCCCGCTCGCGCTGACGGACACGACCTTCGCCCGACTCGCCCGGGCGGCCCGCACCGCGGCGCCGATGCCGTCATCGCCGGGCGACTCGTGGGTGAGTGCCCGCCCGACCACCGCTCCCCCGGCCGACTCGAAGCCGCGGCGCACGGCGAACACGGTGTCGTAGCCCGCGTCCGGGACCGAGACGATCGTGAACATCCGCCGACCGAGGCGCCGCGCGGCCCACTGGCCCATCGACAGCGACGACTGCCAGTGCTGCAGTGAGCTGTGCAGCACCCCCGGCTCCGGGTCGGTCACGACGTGGGCGCCGACGTTGGCGACGACCAGCGCCACGCCGGCGTCACGACAGACCGGGGCGACGCGCTGGGCGGCGAGGGCGGAGACGCCGGCCACGATCACCTGCGCCCCGCCGGCGATCAGCTCCTCGGCCCCTCCCACGGCCCCCGCGTAGCCGTAGGTCACCGGTCGGGTGGTGAGCGTCGGGGCCACCGGCCGACGGCCCGCCGCCAGCCCGACCGCGAGGCCGTGCACCAGGTTGGCGCCGCTCGCGGCATGGCTCGTGGCCACGGGGGTGAGCACGCCGACCTGCAGGGGCCGGCCACGCGGGGCGGCCGTCACTGCTCCGGCCGTCACTGCTCCGGCCGGTGGCGTGAGCGAGCCCGGGACCGCGGCGATCAGGGCGGCCGCTCCTGCGGTGGCGACCAGGCCGCGTCGGCTGAGGGAGGCGGCGGGGTCGGGCCGCTCCGTCGTGGTCGGGTGGGGCTCAGACATGGGGGGCCTTTCGCTGCGCCGGGCGACGCAGGTGGACGAGATGGGTCGTGGAGGAGGTCTGCCGGGGTTGGAAGCCCAGTCCTGCGTAGAGGGCACCCGCGGGGTTGCCCGGTGACATCTGGAGCGTGACCGGCCGCTCCGCGTGGTCCGCCCGCTCGAGCCAGTGCCGCAGCGCAGCCGTGGCCGCGCCACGACGGCGCTCGGCCTGCGTCACCGCGAGGTCGACGACGCGCACCTCGACCCCACCCGCGTCGGCGACCTCGGCGACCAGGATCCGACCGACCGGGTGGCCCTCGCGCTCGACGATCTGGGAGACCGCCTCCGGGAAGCGCCCGGCGTAGGACCGGTCGCGGGCGGTCAGCTGGAGGTCGAGCAGCTGCTCCAGCTGGTCCGGCGAGCAGCCGGAGCGCGCGAGCTCGACGCGACGCTCCTGGACGAACAGCTCCCGCAGGAGCGCCGCGTCCTCGGGTCGGGCCGAGCGGAGGCGGTAGGTGGCAGCGCTCATCAGGGCCTCGGCGGGAAGACGCCCTGCAGGGCGATGCAGTAGTAGAAGGTCAGGTAGGGCATCAGGTTGTTGTGCGGCAGTCCCCCACCTGCGGGCCCCAGCGTCTGGGGCGCCATCGCGGCCGGCAGCCCACCCGAGGCCGGCCCGTAGGCCGCGGCACCCGAGGACGTGCCCAGGGCACGCGCCGGTCCGGGGACCCGCAGGTCCGCTGACTCGGGGCTGGCCAGGACCGAGTGCGTGTGGTGCGGGATCTCGCTGTTCAGCAGCGCAACGGTCTCGGTGCCCCCCGTCTCGCCGAGGTCGTACGACGACAGCCCCGGGCCCTGGCCGGGGTGCATCGCGAGCCGCCCCCGCAGGTCGGGAAGCGCGAAGTTGGACTTCCCGTCCCCGCCGTACGTCGTGCCCAGCAGGGAGAACAGAGCCGTGTTCTGCGAGATCGGCAGCACCTGGCCGTCGCACCACGCCCAGCCCTTGGGGGCGAAGTTGAAGGGGAACAGCCGGATCTCGGCCACGAAGGGGTCAGCCACAGTCGCTCCTCAGTTCGAGCTCGGGAAGATCCCGAACAGCGAGATGATGTAGTGCACGCACAGGTAGGGCTGCAGGTTGGTGTGGGGCTGACTGCCCCCGGTCGGGGCCACGGTCGTCGGCGCCAGCGCTTGCGTCGGGGTGTCCTCGACGAACAGCCGCGTCGACGGCGGCTGGGCCAGCAGGTGGTCGCCCGGGCCGTTCGCCGTCCCGGGACGGCCCTCCACCATCAGGGGATGGCTGTGACGCGGGATCTGGTTGACCGTCAGCGTGACGTCCTCGACTCCCCCGGTAGAGGCGAGGACGTTGCCGTTGCCCTGGTGCACCGGCACCCGACCGCGCAGGTCCGGCAGACGGAAGGTCTCCTGGCCGTCACCGCCGTAGGTGGTGCCGATCAGCTGGAAGAGCGTCTCGTTCTCGCTGATGGACAGCTGCTGCCCCTCGCAGAACATCCACCCGTTCGGGGCGAAGTTGCCGGCGAAGAGACGGATCTCCCCCACGTAGGGCTGTGCCATGTCGTCCGCCTCTCAGTTCCGGCTCGGGAAGATGCCCTGGAGGGCGATGCAGTGGGACGTGGTGAGGAACGGCTGCCGGTTCTCATGTGCCTGGCTGCCACCCACGTCGCTCACCGACGAGCCCACCAGTGCGGTCGACCCGGTGCCGGGCGTGTAGAGGTTCGGTCCGGCGGCGGGCAGGTTCCCCACCGGCGTCGCGGCGGTCGCCGCATCCGTGCGACCCGTGACGGCGTGGGAGTGCGTCGGCAGCTCGTGGAGCGACACCGTGTGCGCCTGCTCGCCGCCCCGCTCACCCAGGGTGTGACCGCCACCGACGTGCATCGGCGAGCGCCCCCGCAGGTCGGGGAGCGCGAAGTTGACCCGCCCGTCGCCACCGAAGGTGGTGCCGAGAAGCGCGAAGAGCGCCTGGTTCTGGTTGATGGGCAGGAGCTGGCCGTTGCACAGCGCCCAGCCCTGGGGGGCGAAGACGAACGAGAACATCCGGATCTCGCCCAGGAACGACTCGGCCATCTCAAGGTCTCCTTCGGGGTGTGGCCACGGAGCGGCTCAGGGGGTTGGACACGCAGCAGCACCTCCGGCGTAGGTCCCGCCGACGGGAGTCGAGGCGATCACCGGCGCCAGCCCGGACGACGTCGTCACGGCGTTGAGCCCGGCCAGGTACGCCGTCACCGCGGCGCCGTCGGTCGGCGCACCGGAGTACGACGGGAGCCGCAGCGTCGCGTAGCGGTGCCAGACCCGCAGCCCGTGCCCGTAGGCGCCGCCGGCGAACGTGTTGCCGCGGACGTCGAGGCAGGACGTCCCGGTGTCGGCGGCCGCGATGCCGAGGTTGGCGAAGAAGCCGTGGCGTGGGCGCTGCTGCCCGAGGTCGACGTCGGCCAGGTCGAGGACCTGGTTGCCCGTCACCGTGGCGTTCACCGTGGAGGCCCCGTCACCGGCGTCGACGTTGATGCCGATGTCGGCACAGCGTCGCAGGGTGTTGCCCGACACGGTGGTCGTCAGCGCGCCGGCCCCGCCCTGGTTGGTGACGTCGATGCCGTGCCCGGTCCGCGAGCACGAGTAGGGCGCCCCGGTCCCGATCACGTTGTCGCGGACGCGGCCGCTGAAGGTGGTGGCCGCCCCCGTCCCGCTCCCGCTGACGGTGACCGCCGAGCCCTGGGCCCCCTCGATCAGGTTGCCGGACACGTCGAAGCGGAGCAGACCGCTCCACGGGAGACCGGCAGCGCTGATGGTGACGCCCTGTCCGATCGCGCCCGGCGTGTCCCCGCTCATCGTGTTTGCGGACACGGTCGCCGCGGTGACCTGCGAGCTGTCGCCCGAGGCGACCTGGACGTGGTCTCCGCGGTTGCCCGCGAAGCTGTTCGCACGGATCTCCGTCGCCACGGAGGCGGTGCCGAGCGCCCGCACGAGGACACCGTCCTGGACCGTGCCCGAGGCACCTGCGCCGCTGATCTGGCTCCCGGTGATGTTCAACGTCGCTGCCCCCGAGGAGTTCCCGAGCACGACGTTGCTGTCGGCGGATCCGCGCACGGTGCTGCTGGTGATCGCGGTCGTCCCGGTGACCCCCTGGGGCGCGGGCGAGAGGGAGTCGCCCAGATCGACCCCGTTCTCGTGGGCAGCGTCGCCGTTGGCCTCGATCAGGCTGTGGGCGAGCGTGAGGCCACCCGTCACACCGTTGGCCAGGATGCCGTCGCTCTGGCCGTGGTGGATCCACATCCGGGTGAGCGCCGGGCCCTGGGTGTTGCTGAGCACGACCCCGGGACCGGTCGTGTTGGCGATGGTGCCACCCGAGCAGTCGGCCGGGACCGGAGTCTGGGTCACGACGCCCGACGCGTCGACGGTGCCGCCGCAGGCCCCGCCGCTGTTGCCCGTGACGACCAGCCGCCCGGACGAGCCCGTGTTGACCAGCTCGATGCCGCTCGAAGCTCCTGCGGCCGAGATCGAGCGGAACGTGAAGGCCGACCCGATCGTGGTGTCCCTGACCCTGAGCGGGGCGCCCGTGCCGGTGCTGATCGTGCTGGTCGGGTCGCTCACCGAGACCGTGCCGCCGGAGGTGGCGCTCAGGCCGGCGAGGTTGCCGGTCGCCAGCGCGACGTGGCCGAAGCTGACGGCTGCCCCGGTGTTGGAGCCCAAGGAGATCCCACCACGTGCCCCGGTCCCGGACGTCGTCACCGGTTGCGCGAAGGCGACCTTCCCGCCGGTCCTGCCCTCGACGCGGACGGCGAGGCCGGTGCCGGCGTTGGTGATCGGGGCGTCGACGGTGATGTCGCCGGCGGCGGCGCCGGTGACGCTCACCACGGGACCGGTGCTGCCGGCCGACCTCAGCTCGACGTCGGGACCGACCTGCGCCGTGGCGACAGATCCGGCCACCAGCCCCGTGGCGGAGCCGGACACCGAGACGTCGATGCCGTCCACCGAGGAGCCGTCGCTCAGCGTCACGGCCGTCCCGCTGCTGGGGTTGACGACAGGAGCCGCACCGGGAGCGACCAGGCCCGGGGCGAGCCCGATGCCTGCTCCGACCAGCTTCTGGCCGGCCTCGAGAGCGATGCCGGCCCCATAGGCGCCGCTGTCGACGAAGATCGTGTCTCCAGGTCCGTCGGGGTCGCCCGCGCCGTTCGCGCCGCTGAGGGCGCTCAGAGCCGGGTACGGCGCGGTGGACCGGCCGTCCGGGACTCCGGCGAAGTCGCGGTCGACGTACCAGACGAGGCGGTCGGCGATGACCAGCGAGACCGTCCCCTCGGCTGTCGCGACGCCGTCGGTGACGCGGTAGACGAACGTGTCGGTGAGGTCCTTGTCCCCCACCCCGGGCAGGTAGCGGAACGACCCGTCGACGGCGATGTCGACGCTGCCTCCGGCGGTCGTCGTCACGTTGCTCTGCGCGACGACCTCGAGGGGGTCGCCGTCCTGGTCATCGTCGTTGGCGAGCGGCAGCGCCCCCGTGAGCGCCACCGTGGGCCCGGTGGTCGCGAACGTGCCGAGCCGCGCACGGGTGTTGCCGACGACGCCGGTGTAGCTGTCCGACGCCGCGGTCGGCGCGTCGTTGAGGTCCCCGACGTCGATGGTCACCTGCTGCTCCAGGGACAGCCCGCCCGCGTCGGTGACCTTGACCCGGATGCTGCGCGTGCTGGCCGCCTCGTGGTCGAGCTCCTCGGCGGTGCGCACCTCTCCGGTCGCCGCGACGACCGTGAAGCGTGCGTTGTCGGCCGAGCCCGCGCCGGCGGCGAGGGCGTAGACGAGCGTGTCGCCCGGGTCGGGGTCGGTGCCGGCGAGCGTGCCGACCCTCGTGCCGCCCGGCTGGTTCTCGTCGACCTGGTGGTCGGCCATGGTCAGGGCGGTCGGTGCCTCGTTGACGTCGGTGACGGTCACCGTGAAGTCCTCATCGGTGGTGGCACCGGCGAGATCCCTGGCCCGCACCAGCGCCGCGAGACCGCTGATCCCGTCGGGGCCGTCGAAGTCGAGCACGGCTGTCGTGCGGAGCTCGTCGCCCACGATCGTGAGGCTCGGGCTGGAGCCGGCGCGCAGGCTGAAGGTCACGCTGTCGCCGGCGTCCGGATCGGTGGCGCTGAGCGTGCCCACCACGGTGCCGATCGGTGCTCCCTCGGCCACGGCGGTGGACGACAGGGTCACCACGCTCGGTGCCTCGTTGACGTCCGCGACCGTGATCGTGAGCGCGCGCTCGACGAACAGGCCGCCGGCGTCGGTGGCCCGCACCCGGACCGAGAGCGTGGGGTCGCTCTCGTGGTCGAGACCGACCGCGATGGACAGCTCGCCGGCGGCGCTGAGCACGAACGACCCGTTGTCGCCCGACCCGGTCCCCGCCACCAGGCTCCACGTGTGGGTGTCCCCGGCGTCCGGGTCATTCGTCGTGAGCGTGCCGACGGTGCTGCCGGGCGCGGCGTCCTCCGCGATCGTGTCCGCCGACAGGGTCGCGCCCACCGGGGCGTCGTTGGCGTCGGTCACGGTGATCGTGAAGGTGCGCTCGAACGACGCCCCGCCGGCGTCGGTGACCCGGACCCGCACCGAGCGCGTCGTGGCCCCGGTCTCGAAGTCGAACGCGGTCGTGGCGCGCAGCATCCCTCCGGTCAGGGCGAAGTCGCCGTTGTCGGTGTCGCCGGCCCCGGAGACGAGCTCGTAGACGTACGGCGCGAGCCCGTCGGCGTCCGTCGCGCTCAGCGTGCCCACGTCGTACGACGCGCGGTTCTCCGGCACGCTCGCCGAGGAGAGCGTGAGCCCGGTGGGCGCCTCGTTGACGTCTGTCACGGCGATCACGAAGACGCGCTCCACCTGCTCGCCGGAGGCGTCGCTCACCCGCAGCCGCACCGAGCGCGTGTCCCCCGCCTCGTGGTCGAGCAGGACGGCGGTCTCGAGCCTCACCCCATCGACCCGGAAGTCGGCGTTGTCGTCGTCACCGCCGCCGGCGACCAGGGCGAAGCCCACCGAGTCCCCGAGGTCGGGGTCGTCGGAGGAGAGCGTGCCGACCAGGGTGCCGACCGGCTGGTTCTCGGCCACCGTGGTGGCGGAGAGGTCGAGGGACGAGGGCGCCTCGTTGACGTTGGTCACCGTGACGGTGAGCGCCTGCTCGACGAAGGCGCCGGCGGAGTCGGTCGCGCGGACCCGGATCGAGTAGGTCGCCCATGCCTCGTAGTCCAGGGGCGCGGCCGTGCTCAGCTCCCCCTCCGGGGTGAGGGAGAAGGACGCGTTGCCGGTGGCCCCCGGGCCGATGACCAGGGCGTAGGCGTGGGTGTCGCCCGGGTCCTGGTCGGTCGTGCTCAGGGTGCCCACATCCGCGCCGGCAGGCAGGTTCTCGCTGACGGTCGAGCCGGTCAGGAGGATCGCGGAGGGGGCGTCGTTGGCGTCGGTGACGGTGATGCTCACCGACTGCTCGAGGGAGGCGCCGCCGGCGTCGGTGACGCGGACCCGCACCGTGCGGGTCGCCCCTGCCTCGAAGTCGAAGGCGGTCGTGGCGCGCAGGGTGCTCCCGGTGATCGCGAAGGAGGCGTTGTCGTCGTCCCCGGCCCCCGCGACCAGCGCGAACGTGTATGGCGCGAGCCCGTCGGCGTCCGTCGCGCCGAGCGTGCCCACGTCGTAGGAGGCGGTGTTCTCCGGGACCGTCGCCGACGAGAGGCTGAGCCCGGTCGGAGCCTCGTTGACGTCCGTGACGGTGACCGTGAAGGACCGCTCGACGCCGGCTCCCGCGGCATCGGTCGAGGAGATCCGCACGCGCAGCGTCGGCTCGGTCTCGGCGTCCAGGCCGCCGCGGGTGCGCAGCTCGTCACCGACGACCTGGAAGCGGGCGTTGTCGTCGTCGCCGGCTCCCTCCGCGAGCGCATAGGTGTGGGAGTCCCCGGTGTCCTGGTCGGTCGTCGACAGCGTGCCGATCGCGGTGCCGGCGGCGGCGTCCTCGTCGACCTCGTCGACGCTGAGCAGCACGGAGGTCGGCGCGTCGTTGACGTCGCCGATCGTGATGGTGAGCGCGCGGTCCAGGACTCCGCCGGCGAGATCGTCGGCGCGCACCCGGACCGAGAGCGTCGGGTCGGTCTCGAAGTCGACGGAGCCAAGCGCGACCAGCTGGTCGCCGGTCAGCGAGAACCTGGCGTTGTCGGTGTCGCCGCTGCCCGCGACGAGCGTGTAGACCAGCGGCCGGCCCTCGGGGTCGGCCGCCGAGACCGTCCCGACGGTCGTGCCTGCGGGACGGTTCTCGGCCAGGGTCGCGGGGGCCACCGCGAGCCCGGTCGGCGACTCGTTGACGTCGCTCACCCGGACGGTGAAGGTCTCCTCGCGGCTCAGCCCGGGAGTGCCTGCGTCGGTCACCCGGACCCGGATCGGGTAGGAGCTCACCGTCTCGTGGTCGAAGGTGGCAGTGGTGCGCAGCGTGCTGCCCGCGATGACGAAGGCGCTGTTGCCGCCCGAGCCGGGACCCGTCACCAGGGTGTAGGTGGCGGTGTCCCCCGCGTCAGGATCGGTGGAGAGGAGCGTGGCGACGTCGGTGTTCGCGGGCTCGTTCTCGGCGACGGTGTCGTTGCTCAGCGTGAGCGAGGTCGGCGCCTCGTTGCGGTCGAGCACGGCGATCGTGAAGGTGCGCTCGAGGCGCTCGCCGTCGGCGTCCTGGACGCCGACGCGCACCGTGTAGGACGTGGTGCTCTCGAAGTCGAGGGCGCTGGCGGTCTGCAGTCGGTCCCCGACGATCTCGAAGGCGGCGTTGTCGGTGTCGCCCGGTCCGGCGACGAGCGCGTAGGTGGGCGCGTCGGGCCCATCGGGGTCGGTCGAGGTCAGCGTCCCCACCAGGCTGCCCACCGGCCGGTCCTCCGCCACGGTGCTGCCGGAGAGGTCCAGCGCTGAAGGGGGCTCGTTGACGTTGGTGACGGTGACCGTCACGGCCGACTCGACGACGGCTCCCGACGTGTCCTGCGCGCGGACCCGCACCGACAGCGACGCGGTCGTCTCGTAGTCGAACGGGGCGGCCGTGACCAGCCGGGAGCCGGTGATCGTGAACGACGCGTTGTCGGTGTCGCCGGGGCCGCTGACCAGGCTGAAGACGTGCCGGTCGCCCGGGTCCTGGTCCTGGGCGCTGAGCGCGCCCACGTCGGTGCCCGCCGGCCGGTTCTCCGCCACGCTCGCGGGTGAGAGGGCGATGCCGCTCGGCCCGTCGTTGCCGTCGCCGACCGTGATCACCAGCGCCTGCTCGAACGACGCGCCCGCAGCGTCGGTGACCCGCACCCGGATCGAGTGGCTGGGCCCCGTCTCGAAGTCCAGGGGCACGGCCGTGCTCAGCTGGTCGCCGGAGAGCGCGAAGAGCGCGTTGCCGGTCGAGCCCGGACCCGCAACCAACGCGTAGGTGTGGGTGTCCCCGGCATCGGGGTCGCGGGTGCTCAGCGTCCCGACCACCGCCCCTGCACTGTTCTCCGCGACGACCGCCGGAGCCAGCACGACGGCGGCCGGTGCCTCGTTGGCGTCGGTCACCTCGACCTGGAGCACCTGGACCACGGATCCGCCCTGGCCGTCCCGGCTGCGCACGCGGACCGAGCGAGTGGGGCCGCCGGTCTCGAAGTCGAAGGGGGCGGCCGTCCGCAGCACGCCGTCGACGATGCGGAACGCCGCGTTGTCGTCGGCCACGCCCTCCTCGGACTCGAGGACGTAGGTGTGCTCGTCCCGGGGGTCGGGGTCCTGCGTGGTGAGTGCACCGACCCGGGTGTCCGCGGGCTCGTTCTCGGCGACGGTCGCCGAGTCGAGGGAGATCGCGGTCGGCGGCCGGTTCTCCTCGAGGTCGTCGACCGCGATCGTGAAGGAGGCGGCCCGCTTCCTGCCCAGGAGGTCGGTGGCCCGGATCCGCACCCGGAGGGTGGGCTCGCTCTCGTGGTCCAGCGCGGCGGCGGTGACGAGGCGGTTGCCGACGATCGCGAAGCGGTCGTTCCCCTCGCCGCCCGCACCGCGCTGCAGCGTGAAGCGGGCCCGGTCCCCCAGATTGCGGTCGGGCGCGCGCAGGGTCCCGACCACCGTGCCCACCGCGTCGTTCTCCGTCACGGAGCGGCCGGCGAGCCGCAGGGAGGTGGGAGGCAGGTTGCGCATCAGCCGCGGCGCCTCACCGGCCCGGCAGCCGCCGAACCCGCGCACCCAGCGCAGCGGCCCCCCGCGCCTCGGCGCGCACAGGCGCACGGGCTCGTTGTCGGGCAGCAGCCGGGTGGAGCCGCGCTGCGCCTCGCAGGCCCGGGCCCCGAGCCGTCGTACGACGGAGCGCGGCAGCAGGCACGTGGCCACGCGGGCGTCGGCCCGGAACCGCACCCGGGAGGCACCGCCGCCGCAGCTGCCGGAGGGGCTGTGGCGCAGTCGCCCGTCGCCGGTCTCGCAGGCCGAGTCCAGGAGCGTCGGCCGGCTCGGCGCAGCAACCGCGGCGCGACCCGAGGCGGGGTCCGCCGTGATCGAGGGGGCGGCCGAGGCCGAGTCGATGGGCACGAGCATCGTGGTCCCGAGGCACATCGCCACGCACCAGAGGATTCGCTGCATTGGGTCGGGCCTCCACTAGATGCAAGGTGCGACCCCCCACCGCACATTTCACGGCTCCCTGCGTGGAGCCTGCGCCATCGTCGGGCCTCGGAGGCCCGAGCGCGAGGAAATTCCCCGGACGACCAGACCAGTTGGTCTCTGACCCCACGCCCTGGTAGCCGGTGGTGGACGGGCTCCGGAGGCGCCTGTGCCGTGCACGCACCGAGAGCGGGCCCGGTTCGTCCCGGCCCCGCCCTCGTCCCTCCTCAGCCCGCCCTGCCAGCTGCTGAGGTCAGCCGCTGAGGTCAGCCGTCCCCGTCAGCCGGTGACGGCACCGACCGCCGCCGACTGCACCGTGCGGGCGTACTTGCCCAGCACGCCCTTGGTGTACTTCGGCGGGTTCGGCTCCCAGCCGACCTTGCGCTTCGCGAGCTCGTCCTCGTCGACCTCGAGCTCGAGGAGCCGGTTGGCCACGTCGAGGGTGATCTGGTCGCCGTCGCGGACGAAGGCGATCGGTCCGGCGTCGACGGACTCGGGGGCGATGTGGCCCACGCAGAGCCCGGTGGTGCCCCCGGAGAACCGTCCGTCGGTGATCAGCAGCACGTCCTTGCCGAGACCGGCGCCCTTGATGGCACCGGTGATCGCGAGCATCTCGCGCATCCCCGGCCCGCCCTTGGGGCCCTCGTAGCGGATGACGACGACGTCGCCCGCGGCGATCCGGCCCTCCTCCAGCGCGTCCATCGCGGCCCGCTCGCCGTCGAAGACCCGGGCCGTGCCGCGGAACACCTCGGTGTCGAAGCCGGCCGTCTTCACGACCGCGCCGTCGGGGGCGAGCGAGCCCTTGAGGATCGTCAGGCCACCGGTCTTGTGGATCGGGCGCGACATCTCGCGAATGACCTCGCCGTCGACGGCCGGCGGCGCGATGTCGGCGAGGTTCTCGGCGAGGGTCTTGCCGGTGACGGTGAGGCAGTCGCCGTGCATCAGGCCCGCGTCGAGGAGCAGCTTCATCACCATCGGGATGCCGCCGACCTTGTCGACGTCGTTCATCACGAAGCGACCGAACGGCTTGAGGTCGCCCAGGTGCGGGACCTTGTCGCCGATCCGGTTGAAGTCGTCGAGGTCGAGGTCGACCTCGGCCTCGCGGGCGATCGCGAGCAGGTGGAGCACGACGTTGGTGGAGCCGCCCAGCGCCATCGCCACCGTGATGGCGTTCTCGAACGCCTCCTTGGTCAGGATCTGGCGGGCGGTGATGCCCTTGCGCAGCAGGTTGACCACGGCCTCGCCGGACTTGTGGGCATAGCCGTCGCGGCGGCGGTCCACGGCCGGCGGGGCGGCGGAGCCGGGCAGCGACATGCCGAGGGCCTCGGCGACCGAGGCCATCGTGTTGGCGGTGTACATGCCGCCACAGGCACCCTCGCCGGGGCAGATCGCGCGCTCGATGCGGTCGACCTCCGCACGGGTGATCTTGCCGGCCAGGCAGGCGCCGACTGCCTCGAAGGCGTCGATGATCGTGACGTCCTTGCCGTCAACCTGGCCGGGCATCGTGGAGCCGGCGTAGAGGAAGACCGAGGCGAGGTCGAGGCGGGCGGCCGCCATCAGCATGCCCGGCAGCGACTTGTCGCAGCCGGCCAGCAGCACGGAGCCGTCCAGGCGCTCGGCGCTCATCACGACCTCGACGGAGTCGGCGATGACCTCGCGGGAGACCAGCGAGAAGTGCATGCCCTCGTGGCCCATCGAGATCCCGTCGGAGACCGAGATGGTCCCGAACTCGAGCGGGTAGCCACCCCCGGCGTGCACGCCGTTCTTGACCGCCTTGGCCAGCCGGTCCAGTGAGAGGTTGCAGGGCGTGATCTCGTTCCACGACGAGGCGACGCCGATCTGCGGCTTGACCCAGTCGTCGTCGCCCATCCCCACCGCTCGCAGCATCCCCCGGGCCGCGGCCTTCTCGAGTCCGTCGGTGACGTCGCGGGATCGGGGCTTGATGTCGGGCGTCTCGGCAGGGTTCTCGGGAGGCGTGCTCATGCCCTTCAGGCTAGTCGCGAATGTGCGAAGCGTGCGCGGGGCCCTAGCCTTGTTCCGTGACCTGGGACGACTACTCCGCTGCCCTGTTCGACCTCGACGGTGTCATCACCCCGACCGCGGTCGTCCACATGCACGCCTGGTCGGCGATGTTCAACGGCTTCCTCGCCGACGCTCCCGAGGACCTGGGCGGTGACCGCTCGCCCTACACCGACGCCGACTACTACGCCCATGTCGACGGCAAGCCGCGCTACAACGGGGTGCGCGACTTCCTCGCCTCCCGCGCGATCGAGCTGCCCGAGGGGACCCCGGACGACGCCCCGAGCCGGCTGACCGTGTGCGGCCTCGGCAACCGCAAGAACGACGCCTTCAACGAGGTCCTCGAGCGCGAGGGCGTCGAGGCGTACGCCGGGTCGCTGCGGCTGCTGGACCACCTGCGCGACATCGCGATGCCGCTGGCCGTGGTGTCCTCGTCGGCCAACGCCCCGGCGGTGCTGGCGGCCGCCGGCCTGCTGGAGCGGTTCGGCTGCATCGTCGACGGCCGGGTGGCCACCGAGATGGGCCTCCCGGGCAAGCCCGCCCCCGACACCTTCCTGCACGCGGCCGCGCTCCTCGGCGTACCTCCCGAAGGATGCGTGGTCCTCGAGGACGCCGTGTCCGGGGTCCGGGCCGGAGCGGCCGGCGACTTCGGGCTCGTCATCGGCGTCGACCGCGGAGCGGGCGAGCAGGTGCTGCTCGACGCGGGTGCGGACCGGGTGGTCGCCGACCTCGCGGAGCTGCTCGCGTGATGGGCGGCACGGCGGCCGCCGACCCGATGGACCGTCGGCGCTTCCCCGCCGACCCCTGGACCCTCGTGGAGAAGTCCCATGAGCCCAGCGACCTGGGGGTCACCGAGACCCTCTTCACGGTCGGCAACGGCTACCTCGGGATGCGCGGCAACCCCGAGGAGGGGCGCAACGCACACAGCCACGGGACCTTCATCAACGGCTTCCACGAGACCTGGCCGATCCGCCACGCCGAGTCCGCCTTCGGCTTCGCGCGCACCGGGCAGACGATGGTCAACGTCCCCGACGCCAAGGTCATGAAGATCTACGTCGACGACGAGCCGCTGATCATCGGCACCGCCGACCTCGAGCACTACGAGCGCACCCTCGACTTCCGCGACGGCATCCTGCGCCGGAGCCTGATCTGGCGCACGCCCTCGGGCAAGCTGGTGCAGATCGACTCGACGCGGATGGTGTCGATGACTCAGCGTCACCTGGCGCTGCTCACGCTCGAGATCACGATGCTGCAGGGCGACGCCCCGGTCGTGATCTCCTCGCAGATCCTCAACCGCCAGGACGGCAAGGACGAGTACCACGTCGCCGCGGCAGCCATGGGCGAGGGCATCGACCCCCGCAAGCATGGCGGCTTCGAGGAGCGGGTGCTGTTCCCCCGCCTCGACTACGCCCACGAGGACCGGATGCTGCTGGGCTACCAGTGCGCCAACTCGCGGATGACGATCGCGGTCGCCGCCGACCACGTGCTCGAGACCGACAACCACTTCGACGTCCTCGTCGCCAGCGAGGACGACCTCGGCAAGATGGTCTTCGAGGTCGACGCCGTCGAGGGCCGACGGATCCGGCTCACCAAGACCGTCTCCTACCACACCTCGCGCGGCGTGCCCGTGCGCGAGCTCTCCGACCGCTGCGACCGCACCCTCGACCGGGCCCGCCACCACGGTGTCGAGCGCTACCACGCCGAGCAGCGGGAGTGGTTCGACCGCTTCTGGGAGCGCAGCGACGTCCTCGTCGACGCCGGCACCGAGACCCAGCAGGCGATCCGGTTCACGCTCTTCCAGCTCGCGCAGGCGAGCGGGCGGGCCGACCACCAGGGCATCCCCGCGAAGGGGGTGAGCGGAGCGGGCTACGAGGGCCACTACTTCTGGGACACCGAGATCTATGTGACCCCGTTCCTCGTCTACACCCAGCCCGAGATCGCCCGCAGCACGCTGCACTTCCGCACTCGGATGCTGCCCGCGGCGCGCGACCGGGCCCGCGAGCTCGCCACCCGGGGCGCGATGTTCCCCTGGCGCACGATCAACGGCGAGGAGGCCTCGGCCTACTACGCCGCGGGCACCGCCCAGGTCCACATCGACGCCGACATCGCCTATGCCCTGAGCAAGTACGTCGCCGCGACCGGCGACGTCAGCTTCCTGACCCGCGACGGCATCGACGTGCTCGTGGAGACCGCCCGGATGTGGGCCGACCTGGGGTTCTGGCGCTACAACGGGGGCCCGTCCTTCCACATCCACAGCGTCACCGGGCCCGACGAGTACACGACCGTGGTCAACAACAACCTCTTCACGAACGTGATGGCGCGCTTCAACCTCGAGCGCGCCGCCCGGGCGGTCGAGGAGGTCCGCGGTCTGGACCCGGAGGCCTACGACCAGATGGTCACCCGGCTCGCGCTGGGCGACGACGAGGTCGCGGAGTGGCGCGCCTGCGCCGAGGGGATGTACATCCCCTTCGACGACGGTCTGGCCATCCATCCCCAGGACGACCACTTCCTCGACCGCGAGGTCTGGGACCTCTCCCGCACTCCCGCCGAGCTGCGGCCGCTGCTGCTGCACTACCACCCGCTGGTGATCTACCGCTTCCAGGTGCTCAAGCAGGCCGACGTGGTGCTGGCGACCTTCCTCCAGGGCGACCGGTTCACCATGGAGGAGAAGAAGGCCAACTTCGAGTACTACGACCCGATCACCACCGGCGACTCCACGCTCTCGGCCGTGGTCCAGTCGGTCATCGCCGCCGAGGTGGGCTACCACGAGGTGGCGATGGACTACTTCCGCCGCTCGCTCTTCGTCGATCTGGGCAACCTGCACGGCAACACCGCCGACGGGATGCACATCGCCTCCGCAGGCGGGCTCTGGACCTGCCTGGTCAACGGCTTCGGCGGGATGCGCGATCACGACGGCTACCTGACCTTCGACCCGCGCCTGCCGGTCTCCTGGCCCTCGCTGAGCTACAAGCTGCTGTGGCGCGGCACCCGGGTGCGGGTGGACCTCACCCAGACCGACCTGTCGGTGACGGTCGACGAGGGCACCGGCGAGGTGCCGTTCAGCGTCCGCGGCACCGAGTACGTCGTGCGGCCGGGCGAGCCGGTCTCGATCGGCCTCGACGGCCACGGCCCGCGCCAGGACGGCACCCTCGGCACCCGGCCGCTGCTCGGCGGGCGCCGCGCCGACGGCTCCCGGATCACCGCCGGGGTGCCCGACCCCAGCCGGATGCCCGAGCACATGCCGCCCATCGACGCCGGCGCCCAGCCGCTGCCGGTCCAGCCCGGCCAGAGCTGACGGAGGGGCTGACGGGTTCGGCTGACGGGCTGGTCCTGCCTGTCGGTTTCCCCGGTCAACACGCGATTCCCGCACTTCCCACGCGATCCTTCACGTGGGAAGTGCGGGTTTCGTGTGGGGACCGGGGAAACCTGGGGAGCCTGGGACTCAAGGTGCTCGCTCAGACGACGCCGGCGCGGACCACCATCACGTCGGGGAGGTCGCGGGCCACCTCGCGCCAGCTGTCGCCCACGTCCGCCGACGCCCAGACGCTGCCGTTGCGCGCTCCGACGTACACCCCGGGCGTGGGGTGGGCGTCGACGCACATGGCGTCGCGCATCACGCCCACGTAGAACCCCTCGGGCAGGCCCTTCGAGAGCCGGGTCCAGCTCTCCCCCGCGTCGCCCGAGCGCCAGACCGAGGCCTGGGCACCGGGCGGGTAGCGGCCCTCGGCTCCCGCCAGCGGGAAGACGAAGACGGTGTCGGGCTCGTGCGGGTGCACCGCGATCGGGAAGCCGAAGTCGGCCGGCAGCCCGTCCGCGATCGACACCCACGAGCCGCCCTCGTCGTCGGAGCGGTAGACGCCGCCGTGGTTCTGGGCGAAGAGCCGCTCGGGCCGTGCGGGATGGCGGGCCACCTTGTGCACGCACTGGCCGAACTCGGGGTACTGCTCGCCCTCCGGCAGGAACTCCGCCCGGATGCCGGTGTTGCGCGGGTGCCAGCTCGCTCCCCCGTCCGTCGTGCGATAGACCCCGCCGGTGGAGAGCGCCACCGTCACCGAGTCGGGGTCCGTGGGGTGCGGCAGCACGGTGTGGAAGGCCTGACCGCCGAAGCCGGCCGACCACTGGGGGCGGTGCGGGTGGTCCCACAGCGCCCGCTCGAGGGCGAAGGTCTCGCCGCCGTCCTCGGAGCGGAAGACCGCGCCGGGCTCGGTGCCGGCCCAGACCGTCCGCTCCCCCACCCCGGGCTGGAGCTGCCAGACCCGCTCCACCGAGGCGTCGGTGCCCTCCGGGAAGCCGATGCCCCCCGGCGTCTCCTGCCAGCTCGCGCCCAGGTCGTCGGAGCGGCAGACCTGGGGGCCGGTCCACGGCGACGACGCCCCCACCAGCAGCCGCGGCGTCTCTCCCCTGGTGTCGACCAGGCAGGAGTAGACCTCCATCATGTTGAAGTGGGGACCGTCCCACTCCCACTGCTCGCGGGCGTCGTCCGAGCGCCCGATCCACAGCCCCTTGCGCGTCCCGACCAGCAGCACCGTCGTCATGTCGCCTCCACAGCTGAGCTCCGGGCCCGGCCGGGCCCCTCGGTGAGCGGACTCCCCCCAGCCCACAGATTCATCGCCGACCCGTCAATCCCTCGACCGATCTCCCGCGTGTCGGTCGAGGGAGTGACGGGTCGGCGGGGTGGGGGGTGGCGGTGGGCTATAGCGTGTGCGCGATCTGGGGTGCGGCGGGTGCGTGGCTGGTGATGGCTGGCGGGTTGCCGGTCGGGGGAGCTGGGAGGACTGGCGTGAGCCGAGCGGTGTGGCTGGTCCTCGTCGGGATCGCCTCGGTCCAGGTCGGGGCGGCGGTCGCCAAGGACCTGTTCGACCTCGCCTCGCCCACCACGCTCGTCTGGCTGCGACTGGCCACCAGCACGCTGGTCCTCACCCTGGTCGCCCGGCCGGTGCTGCGGGGCCGCTCGCGGCAGGACTGGCTCGTCGTGTGCGGCTTCGGCGCCAGCCTCGCGCTGATGAACTGGGCGATCTACCAGTCCTTCGCCCGGATCCCGCTGGGCATCGCGGTGACCATCGAGTTCGTCGGGCCGCTGACCCTGGCGGTGCTCGGCTCACGACGGGCCCGCGACCTGCTATGGGTCGCCCTGGCCGGCCTCGGTGTGCTCCTGCTGGGTCTGCGCCCGGCCGACCTGGACTGGGCCGGGGTGGCGTTCGCGCTGCTCGCCGGCGCCGGCTGGGCGTCGTACATCCTGCTGAGCGCGAGCACCGGCGCCCGGTGGCCGGGCTTCAGCGGACTGGCGGTGGCGAGCATCGTGGCGACGCTGCTGCTGAGTCCCGCCGCGCTGTACGGCGGGCACAGCGAGCTGGTCGACCCGCGGATCCTGCTGCTCGGCGCGCTCGTCGGGCTGCTCAGCTCGGTGGTCCCCTACAGCTGCGAGCTGGTCGCGCTGCGCACCATGCGCCCGGCGGTCTTCGGCATCCTGATGAGCCTGGAGCCGGCCGCTGCGGCGCTGGCCGCGGTCGTCCTGCTGCAGGAGTACCTCAGCCCGCTCCAGTGGCTCGCCATGGCCTGCGTGGTCGTGGCCAGCGCGGGCGCCACGCGGTCCTCCGGGGGCCCGGCGCACACCGAGCCGGCACCCGACTGAGCGCTGACGCCTCGTTCACCCAGATGTCACAGAGCGTTGACGCCTGCGACGCGACGCCCTCCTAGGTTTGTCCGCATCGGGCCCGACGGCTCGTCTCGGACCGCCAGTGATCGGGGCCAGCAATGACTCATCTGCGCCGCTCGTTGACGGCTATCCCGCGCTGGACCACCTCGCTCGCGAGCGCTCGCGCCGCGGCCTGGTCGGTCCAGTCCCAGCAGGGATCACGCCGCAACGCCATGATCGCCTCCACTGCTCTCGCCCAGCGTCGTGCGGAGCTCAACGAGGTCGAGGAGTACCTCGCCGCTGTGGGCGAGGCCTCCCTGCCCCTCACCTCACCGGAGGACGCAGCGACAGCTGCCCACGGTTGAGCCCGTCGGTCGGCCTCCCCCGGCCGGCGGGCTCGATCGGTGGCCCTCCCGCCGAGATCCGACCACCGGCGTGGCGCCGTGAGGCACAATCGCCGCTGTGAGCGCACTCCGCAGTCCTGGGCCGGGCATCCCTGATCCGGCGACCGACCACGCCCCCACCGTGCACGTGTACGACGTGGAGAGCGGCGACGGGACCGTGCTGCAGGCGTGGACCAACGACCCGGACGGGCTCATCGACGGGCCCACCGTGGTGCTCTGCAACGGTCTGGGGACCAACTTCTGGGCCTGGCCAGCGCTGCTCGACCCCGCGTGCGGTGTCCGGGTCGTGTCCTGGTTCCACCGCGGTACCGGCGGCTCCGAGCGCCCCCTCGAGGCGCACCGGGTGGGCGTCGAGCACCTCGTCGAGGACGCGCTCGCGGTGATGGACCACGCCGGCATCGAGCGGGCCCCGCTGATGGGGTGGTCGATCGGCGTCAACACGATGTTCGAGCTGGCGACCCGCCACCCCGACCGGGCCGCCGGCCTCTTCGCCGTCGCCGGTGTGCCGGGCGAGACGTTCGCGACGATGCTGCGCCCGCTGCACCTGCCCCGCCCGGTGCGTCAGGCGGTGGCGGTCTCCGTGGCCCGGGTGCTGCGCTACGGCGGTCCCGCGCTGAGCCCGATCGCCCGGCGCCTGCCGATCGGGCCGCGCGCCATCGCCGCGCTCTCCCACAGCGGCTTCATGCTGCCGGTGGCAGATCCGGAGGTCACGGCGCGCGCCGTCAAGGAGTTCCTCACGACGCCGCTGGACTGGTACGGCCACCTCGCGCTGCACACCCACAAGCACGACCGGGTCTCCCTGAGCCAGGTGCAGGTCCCGGTCTTCCTGGTCGCCGGACGCTACGACCTGATGGCCGGAGCCCCGGACATGCTCAGCGCCGCCGAGCGGCTCGACGACGCGACGTACGTCGAGCTGGCGGGCAGCCACTTCCTCCAGCTCGAGCAGCCGGAGGTCGTGCACGAGCTGCTGGTGGAGTTCCTGGGCAGGCTCGAGCCGTGACCCGCCGACCCCTGGCCCGCCTACCCCTGGCCCGCCGACGCACAGCCGTCACGCTGGCGGCCCTCCTGCTCGCCGGGGCGCTCGCGGCATGCGGCGAGGACGAGCAGGACCCGGGGTCGCCGACGGTCACGGCCGGCTCCACCCCCGGCGTGGAGTCCTCCCCCTCCGAGCCGGAGACGAGCGAGTCGAGCCCGGGCGGCGGCAGTCCCACCGTCGTCGAGACGGTGGTGACGGGTCTGGCCGTCCCGTGGGGCGTGGACTTCCTGCCCGACGGCGCCGCGATCGTCACCGAGCGCGACTCCCGACGGGTGCTCGTCGTACGGCAGGGGCGGGCGCGCGAGATCGGCGTGATGGAGGCGGCGGCGCCGCAGGGCGAGGCCGGTCTGCTGGGGGTGGCGGTGTCGCCGGACTTCGCGCAGGACCAGACGCTGTTCTTCTACCTGACGACCGCTGACGACAACCGCGTGGTGCGTGCGAGCTTCGACGGTCGGCGGCTCGGCGAGCCCGAGGTCGTCCTCGACGGGATCCCCGCCGGCTTCATCCACGACGGGGGACGCCTGGAGTTCGGGCCGGACGGGCACCTCTACGTCTCCACCGGGGAGATCGGCGAGCGCTCGCTGGCCCAGGACCCCGACTCGCTGGGCGGCAAGATCCTGCGGATCACCACCGACGGCGACCCGGCGCCCGGCAACCCCGTCCCCGACTCCCCCGTCTGGTCCCTGGGGCACCGCAACGTCCAGGGCCTCGCCTTCGACGACGACGGCGACCTGTGGGCCTCCGAGTTCGGCGACTCGAGCTTCGACGAGCTCAACCTGATCGAGGCGGGCAACAACTACGGCTGGCCGGAGGTCGAGGGACGCGGCGAGCGCGGCGGGCTGACCGACCCCCAGGTGGTGTGGTCGACCGGAGAGGCGTCTCCGTCGGGGCTGGCCCACCTCGACGGCAAGCTCTACCTCGCGGCGCTGATGGGCGAGCGGCTGTGGCGCGTCGACGTCGCGAACGGGCGCGCATCGGCACCGAAGGACTTCTTCGTCGGCGAGTACGGCCGGCTGCGCACCGTGGTCGTCGCCCCCGACGGCAACCTGTGGGTCACCACGTCCAACCGCGACGGGCGCGGCGACCCGGCCGCCCAGGACGACCGGATCCTGCTGGTCCGTCCCTAGCTCACGGCAGGCTCGACGGCCGGGACGCGGTGCACGACGACCCGGCGCGACGCTCGCCGCAGCGTGGTGAGGATCGCCGGGCCCAGGATCACGAGGGCCAGGGCGGTGGTGATGGCTCGGCCGGTGTCGAAGCTGCTGGTCGAGGTGAGCAGGGTGTAGACCCCGAACCGCTCGAGGTTCTCGAGCAGCGGGGCGCCGGCGACGTAGGACAGCTCGCCCTCGTGTCCCGGGACCGCGATCCCCAGGACGTAGGGCCAGCCCTGCAGGTTGAGCAACAGGCCATAGACGTAAGCCGCCACCACGCCGTACGCCGCGAGCAGCGCGATCTCGGCGCGGCCGGTCAGCGTGCGCCTGCCCAGCCGTCCGGGCAGCAGCCCGGCACCCATCCCCACCCAGCCGGCGACGAGCATCTGGAACGGCAGCCACGGGCCGACGCCGGCGGTGACCAGCGCGGAGGCGAACAGCGACGTGCACCCGAGCACGAACCCGAAGCCCGGCCCGAAGACCCGCCCGGCCAGGATCAGCAGGAAGAAGACCAGCTCGACCCCCGCCGTACCGGCGCTGATGCCGCGCAGCACGGCGTTGACGGCCGTCAGCACCCCGAGCACCGCCAGCACCCGGGCGTCCATGCCGCCCTCGCTGAACTCCGCGAGCACCACCGCCAGGACGACCGGCAGCAGCAGCAGGAACAGGAACGGCGGGTCGACGCGCTGCTCCTCGGTGACCTGCACCAGCAGCGGCCAGACCATCATCATCAGCCCGGCCACCGACGCGACGGCGAGGACGGCCGCGGAGCGCAGCCCCAGCGGGACGGCGCTCGGAGTGGACGACGGGGTCATCCCACCGCCTCCAGGCAGGCGGCCACCTGGTCGACCGAGAACCACGGTGGGCCGAGGATCTTGGTGACCTGCGGCGCGAACGACGGGGACTCCGCCATCACCCGACGCACCGGCCCCGACGAGACGACCTCCCCCTCGGCGAGGACGACGACGTCGTCGGCGACCTGCGCGACGAACTCGACGTCGTGGGTCGCGACGAGCACGGCGCGGCCGTCGGCGGCCAGGTCGGTGAGGATGCGGGTGAGGACCCGCTTGGCTGCATAGTCGAGGCCGCGGGTGGGCTCGTCGAGGAGGAGTACGGCGGGGCGCGCGGTGAGCACGATCGCGAGCACCAGCGCGAGCCGCTGTCCCTCGGAGAGGTCGCGCGGGTGGGACGCGTCGGGGATGCCGGGGACCAGCCGCGTCAGCAGGGCCCGGCAGGTGCCCGGATCAGCGTCGGCGGACTCGTCGGCGGCGGAGCACTCCTCGGCAACCGTCTCGAGGTAGAGCAGGTCCGCAGCGGTCTGCGGCACCAGACCGACCCGCTCGCGGCGGGCCGCGGCGCCCAGGGTGGCGGGGTCGGCGTCGAGGACGCTGACGGTCCCCGCGCGCCGGCGACCCGAGCCCTGCAGCGCCCAGATCAGCGACGACTTGCCCGACCCGTTGCGCCCCATCAGCGCGGTCACCCGGCCGCTGTCGAGGTCCAGGTCGACGCCGCGCACGGCCACGCACGCGCCGTGGGCGACCGTGACGCCGTGGGCGCTGAGCACGGTGCTCCGCCCGCCGTCGACGGGAGTGACCGGCGGCGGGTCGGTGAGCCGGCCGCGCAGGTCGCGGGCGAGGCGACGCGCGTCGCGGACGCTGAGCGGCAGCGGCTCCCAGTGGGCCAGGCGACCCAGCTCGACGATCGGGGGTACGACGGGCGAGGTGCGCAGCAGGTCCGCGGGCTCGCCGACCTCGACCCGTCCGGCTCCGGTGAAGAGCGCCATCCGGTCGGCGAAGGGGACCACGCGCTCGAGGCGGTGCTCAGCCAGCAGCACGGTCAGCCCCAGGTCCTGCACCAGCCGGGTGAGGATCGCGAGCACGTCCTCGGCCGCGGTCGGGTCGAGGGCCGACGTGGGCTCGTCGAGGACCAGCACACGTGGGTGCATGGTGAGGACCGAGCCGATCGCGACCCGTTGCTGCTGGCCGCCCGAGAGGGTGCGCAGGTCGCGGTCGCGCAGCTCGGCGATGCCGAGCAGGTCGAGGGTCTCCTCGACCCGGCGGCGCATGGTCTCCGGGGGCAGCCCGAGCTGCTCCATCCCGTAGGCGAGCTCCTCCTCCACGGTGTCGGTGACGAACCCGGAGGCGGGGTCCTGCCCGACGTAGCCGATGGCGTGCGCCCGCTCGCGCGGGGGGAGGTCGATGATGCTGGCCCCGTCGAGCAGCACGTCGCCGCTCAGGACTCCCCCGCTGAAGCGGGGCACCAGCCCGGTCACGACCCCGAGCAGCGTCGACTTGCCCACGCCCGTGCGTCCCGAGACGAGCATCAGCTCGCCCTCCTCGAGGGTGAGGTCGACGGCGTCCAGCACCAGCGGCGCGGCCGCGTCGTAGCGGAAGGTGATCCCACGCAGCTCGATCATGCGGCCGGCTCCTTGCTGTGACGACGGGTGGTGGCTCGGGCGCCGGAGCCTTCCGGGCGGGAGTCAAGGGGTGCGGGGGGAGGTGACGACGGAGGGATGGGAGTTGTCGTGGCGGCTCCACCGGCGCTGCGGGCGCCGGCGGCGAGGCGAGGCGGCGGCGTCGCCACCGCCGGGACCAGCGCGGCCAGCAGTCCGACGAGCGCCACCACGCTCAGCACCGGCCAGGAGGTCACGCCCGGGTGCGCGGCGAGCACGTCGTAGCGTCCGACCCACCACAGTGCCACGCCTGCCGCGGCCCCCGAGGCGACCGTGACGAGCTCGGCGGTGTGCCACCCGTCGGGGCGGTAGCGACTGCGCTCCACCCGACGGCCGGCGCTGACCAGCCCCAGCACCGCGGACCCGACGCCGAGCGCCAGCATCGGCAGCGCCAGCCAGCGGGGGGCGGTCTGGTCGAGCACCGCGTAGGTGCCGACGCAGACGCCGCCCAGCCCCAGGAGCATCAGGGCGCCGGTCCCGGCGCGGCGACGGCGCGTCAGGGCACCGCTGCGCCCGTAGCCCCGCGTGTCCATCCCCGCCGCCAGGCTCAGCGACCGCTCGAGCGCGTCCTCGAGGATGGGCACCAGGAGCCGGCGCACGCTGCGGATCCGGCCCTTCGGCCCCCCGCGCAGCTGCTGGGCCGCGCGGACCCGCCGCACGCTGTCGGCCAGCTGCGGGAGCACGCTGACGGCGACGACGAGCGAGGTACCGATCTCGTAGAGCGCGGGCGGCACCGACTTCAGCAGCCGCTTGGGGTTCGCCAGCGCGTTGGCCGCCCCGAGGCTGATCACGATCGCGGCGAGCCGCATCCCGTCGTACAGGCCGAAGAGGAGGGACTCGCGGGTCACCGGCCCCAGCAGCCGGATCCCCAGCACCCAGCCGGGCAGCGGGATCTCGGGCAGGGTGAAGAGCACCGTCTGCCCGTCGCTGCCACCGAGCAGGATCCGGAACAGCACCCGCAGGACCACGATGACCAGGCCGATCAGCAGGTAGAGCTTGAACGCCCGCGCCCAGGGCTGGTCGGAGCGCCGCGCCGCGACGACCACCACCGCGACCCCGACGACGAGCGTCAGGGCCAGCGGGTTGGTCGTGCACGACGCGGCGACGGCCAGACCGATCGCCCACAGCCACCACGAGACCGGGTGGAGGTCACGTGGCAGCCGGGTGGCGCGGGCGGGAGTGGTCACGGCAGGGAGGCCCCCCGCCGCCGGCGTACGACGGTCGCCACCGCGGCCGCGACGACCAGCAGGACCAGCACCAGCGCGGTCACCCAGCCGGGCACGCCGCTCTGGTCGTCAGCGGGATCAGCTGCCTCCGGTGTCGCCGACGCCGGGTCGGTCGCGTCCGTCGACTCCGCAACGGCCGTGGGTGTCGCCGAGGGGGACGCCGACGGATCGGCGCCCTCGCCCTTGCCCTTGCCGGGCCGGTCCTCGCCCTTGGCCGGGGCGTTCGAGGCCGCAGATGACGGATCGTCCGACGGCTCGGCGCCTGGGGCGCTGGAGGTCCCGGCTGGGCTCCCGGGGTTCGAGGTTCCCCGGTCCGCCGCGCCGCCCTTGCCGCCGCCGGAGGCGCTGCCGTCCCCGCTCCCACTGCTCGTGGCGGGCGCGGAGGGCGCCGCGGTGCGCGGGCTCGGCGTGGTCCCGGGCGGGCTCTTGGCCTGGCTGCCCTGCCAGGCGAAGGCGACGTAGCCACCGTCAGGCACCTCGAGCGACCCGGCCCCGGCGGTCGCGTAGGACCAGGAGCCGCTCGTGCCGTCGGACCAGTACAGCGCCCAGTAGGCGTCGGCCGGAGGGGTGTTCACACAGGGGTCCGCCGACGGAGCGCCCTTGACCCGGCACACGAAGCTCGGCTGGCGCTGGACGTAGTCCAGCGAGAACCCGGCAGCCGGGAAGATCGCACTCGCGGTCTTCCCACCCCCCGAGGACGCGCAGACCTGCTGGACCCCGCCGCCGAGCTCGTTGAAGTCGACGACCACGGTGACGCCCGACGTTCCCGAGCAGCCTGCGGCGGAGGCCGGGGCCGCCAGGAGCACGGGCGCCACGAGCCCACCCGCCGCGGCCAGGACTGCCACGGCGAGCGAGCGCAGGATTCGCGAGGCCACGACTCAGGCCACCTCGAACCGCACGGTGCCGGCCCGGTCGGCGAACTGGCCCCGGACCCGCACCTTGGCGGGACCGGGCTTGCCGCGGACCACGAAGCGGGCGACGAAGGCGCCGGCGCCCGTCGCCCGGCCGGCCGCGACCTTCGTCCCGCGCACGCGGACCGTGACCTTCTCTCCGGCGGCGAGGCCACGCACCCGGACGACCTGCTTCTTGCCACGGGCGACGCTGGCGCGCCGTACGCTCGGGCGCAGCGCCTTGTCCCCCAGGACCGCCAGGCTCACCTGGGTGCTGCCGGTGGCCGTGGTGATCGTCCAGCGCTGGGTGCCGGTCCGCTCGGTGGGGGTCACGGAGACCTGCGCCGTGCCGTCCTGCGACGCCGACGCCGCGACGTGCGTGCGGCTGTCGCTGACGCAGAGCGCGCGCGCCGGGGGCAGCGCCGTCACGCTCAGCCGGACGGCGCTGCCCCCGCGGACGTAGCCGTTGCGCGCCGCGACCTGCGGCGCCTGGTCGACGTCCGGGCGCGACCACAGCAGCGACGGAAGCGCCTGGGCCGTGGCGCGCTGCCACTGGTCGGCAGTGGCGTCGCCGATGCCCTTGTCGATGCCCTGCCGCAGAGCGGCGGCGTCATAGGCCAACGCGCCACCCTGACCCGTCAGCCCGGTCACGCAGGGCGCGAGGTCCTCGGCCTGGTGCCGGCGGACCCAGCTCGCGGCGGACTCGGCGGCGTCGGTCTCCCCGGCGACGCCGAGCGCCCAGCCGGCGAGACCGGTGCTGTTGACGTTGGGCGCCTCCGTGGCGGTGCCGCCGCCGAAGCTTCCGTCGTCGCCCTGCTCCAGCCTCAGCCAGGCCACGGCCTCGTCGCGCGCGGCGGTGATCTCCGGCGTCGCGGGCATCGCGTCGAGGGCGAGGACGGTCATCGCGGTGACGTCGGTGTCCGGGGTGCTCTTGTCCGCGGGACCCGCGTCACAGCTCTGCTCGGTGGCGGTCTTCGAGTCGGTGAAGTAGAGGCGGAAGTAGCCCTCCCCGCACTGCTGGGCCAGCAGGTACGACGTGGCTGCCGCGGCCTCGTCCGACCCCGCCAGGGCGAGAGCCCGGGCCGCGAACCCCTGGCCGATGACGTTGGCGTAGTCGGCGCCGTACTCGTTCGTCGGGTCGACCCCGTCCTCGATCCGTCCGGCGATCGGAGCAGCGTCGGCGGTGCGCGTCTCGAGGCGCTCGATCAGGTCCACTCCGCCGAGCACCGCGTCATCACGTCCTGCGACCTGGGCCAGCACGGCGGCCTTGGCGGTGGCACCGGCGTAGACGTCCGTGGTGTCGTAGTCCGCACCGGTGGTGTAGGAGTCGATCGCACCGGCCACCGCGTCGGTGATCTCCTGGACCGTGGCGTCGTGCCCGCCCACCGCGTCGAGCGCCAGGGCGGTGTCGATGCTCAGCCCGTAGTCGACGAAGCCTTCGTACTGCCTGCTGTGGATCAGCCCGTCGGTCAGCTGGCCCACCAGCCAGCCGGCCCCCGCCTGCGCGGGCGCTTCGTCGTACCCGGGGCCCGGGTCGGCCACCGGGGCCGCCTGGGACGGGAGCATCGTGGCGGTGCCGATGGCACTCGTCGCCAGGGCTCCGGCGGCCAGCAGAGCCGAGAGGCGACGTCCGGCCGGACGTCGCGGAGAGTTCTTCATGGGGTGCCCTTTCCGCTGCAACAGCGGACAGCACCCGGCTGGGCACCACCCGCTGCGTTCCTCGACAGCGTGTGATCTCAGGACGCTCCGAAATGGGTGCTCCGGCTCGCCCCTCGGAAGGGACCTACGGTTGCGGGTCAGCGCCGGACTTGGACCGGCTTTCCCCAGTAACGGGCGTGATGAATTTGTGGCGCTGCGACCCGAACGGCCTCAGCAAACGCAATGTACCAGCGCTGGGCCTCAGCAGTCCTGCCAGCCCTGCGTCTCGTCGTCGCCGGCCCAGCGAAGGGCCGGCAGCGCTTGGACCGTCGAGCTGCGCCACTGGACGCGGGCCTTGTCCAGCGTCTTCGCGTCCCCCTCCTCGGCCGCGCTGAGCGCGGCGTCGTCGTAGGCCACCGCCCCCGCCTCACCGGCCAGCCCCGGCACGTCGCAGGCCTGATCGGTGATCTGCCGGGCCGCCAGCCAGTCGGCCGCCCGGCTCGCGGCGTCCTCCTCGCCCTGGCTGCCCAGCGCCCACCCGACGAGCCCGGTGCTGTTCGCGTTGGGGGCCTCCGTGGAGGTCCCCCCGCCGAAGCTGCCGTCCTCGAGCTGCTGGCCGAGGAGCCAGGAGACGGCGCTGTCGACGGCCGCCTCGACGTCCGGGTCGTCCTGCTGCGGGGCGAGTGAGAGCACCGCCAGCGCCGTCACGTCGGGGTCCGGGGCGCTCGCCTCGGCGTCGCCGTCGTCGCAGCCCTGCTCGGCGGCGTCGGGGGCGGTGAAATAGAGCCGGAAGAAGCCGGCCTCACACTGCTGCGAGAGCAGGTACGACGTAGCGGCGCCGGCCTCGTCGGACCCGGCGGCGGCGAGCGCGCGCGCGGCGTACGCCTGGCCGATCACGTTGGCGTAGTCGGTGCCCTTCGGGTCGGTGACCTCGTCACCGAGCCGGCCCGCCACGGGCGCCTCGTCGGCCACCCGCTGCTCGAGCCGGTCGATCAGGTCCACCTCGCCGAAGTCGGTCGCCTCGGCCCCGGCGACCTGCGCCAGGACCGCGGTCTTCGCGACGGCTCCCGCGTAGACGTCGGCCGAGCCGAAGGCGACCCCGGTCGTATAGCTCGCGACGTGCTTGGTCATCGTCTCGGCGATCTCCGCGAGGGACTCGTCGTAGGCCGGCAGCGGCTCGAGGGCGAGGGCGGTGTCGATGGTGAGCCCGTAGTCGGCGCCGTACTCGCCGACGAGCACGCCCTCCTCCCGCTGGTCCAGCAGCCAGTCTGCGGCTGCGTCGGCTCTCGGGGAGTCCGGCGCGGGGACCGACGGCGAGCCGCTGTCGGAAGCACCCTCCTTCGTCGCACCCGGGTCAGACGACTCGCCACCGCAGCCGGCGACGGCCAGCGTCAGCGCCAGGACGGGAGCCGCCAGCACCCCCGCCGTACGACGTGCGCGGGCGGAGCTGGAGACAGGAGCAGGACGCGACAGCATCAGAGGCCTTTCTGGGGCACGGAGAGAGCACGACGACCCGTCACTCCCTCCTCCGGACACGGCGTGTCTGGTCGAGGGAGTGACGGGTCGGCGGTCAGGACAGCTTTTCCACGATCAGCTCGCGGACGCGGCCGGCGTCGGCCTGGCCGCGCATCTCCTTCATCACGGCACCGATGAGCGCGCCGGCGGCGGCGACCTTGCCGTCGCGGATCTTCTGCGCGACGTCGGGGTTGGCGGCGATGGCGTTGTCGACGGCCGCACCGAGCGCGCCGTCGTCGGAGACGATCGCGAGCCCGCGGGCCGCGACGATCTCGTCCGGCGTGCCCTCGCCGGCGACCAGGCCCTCGAAGACCTGGCGCGCCAGCTTGTCGTTGATCTTGCCGTCGTCGACGAGCGTCTGGACCCGGGCCACGTCGGCCGGGCTGACGCCCAGCTCGGCGATGTCGGCACCGGAGTCGTTGGCGCGGCGGGCCAGGTCGGAGAGCCACCACTTGCGGGCGGCCTGCGGGGTGGCGCCGGCCGCGATCGTGGCCTCGACCAGCGCCAGCGCGCCGGCGCCGACGGTGTCGCGCATCTCCAGGTCGGTGAAGCCCCAGTCGGACTGCAGCCGCGCCCGACGCTCGCGCGGGGGCTCGGGCAGCGAGGCCCGCAGCTCCTCGACCCACTCGCGCGACGGCGCCACCGGCACCAGGTCGGGCTCGGGGAAGTAGCGGTAATCCTCGGCGTCGGACTTCTCGCGACCGCTGGTGGTCACGCCGGTGTCCTCGTGCCAGTGGCGGGTCTCCTGCAGGATCGAGCCCCCGCCGTCCAGGATCGCCGCGTGGCGCTGCATCTCGTAGCGCACCGCCCGCTCCACCGAGCGCAGCGAGTTGACGTTCTTGGTCTCGGTGCGGGTGCCGAGCTTGCCGTCGTCCTTGGGCGAGAGCGACAGGTTGACGTCGCAGCGCATCGAGCCCTGGTCCATCCGCGCGTCGGAGACGCCGAGGGCCAGGATCATCTCGCGCAGGTGCGCGACGTAGGCCTTGGCGATCAGCGGCGCCTTCTCGCGACTGCCCATGATCGGCTTGGTGACGATCTCGATCAGGGGGATGCCGGCGCGGTTGTAGTCGACCAGCGAGTAGTCGGCGCCGTGGATGCGACCGGTGGAGCCGCCGACGTGCAGCGTCTTGCCGGTGTCCTCCTCCATGTGGGCGCGCTCGATCTCGACGCGGAAGGTCTCGCCGTCGACCTCGACGTCGGTCCAGCCCTCGAACGCGATCGGCTCGTCGTACTGCGAGGTCTGGAAGTTCTTCGGCATGTCCGGGTAGAAGTAGTTCTTCCGCGCGAAGCGGCACCACTCGGCGATCTCGCAGTTGAGCGCGAGCCCGATCCGGATCGCGGACTCCACGGCCTTGCGGTTGACCACGGGCATCGCACCGGGCAGGCCCAGGCAGGTCGGGCAGACCTGCGTGTTGGGCTCGGCGCCGAACTCGGTGGGGCAGCCGCAGAACATCTTGGAGTTGGTGTTCAGCTCGACGTGGACCTCCAGGCCCATCGCCGGGTCGAACTTCTCGAGCGCCACCTCGAAGGAGAGCAGGGGCTCACCGGTCACGGACGTGGTCATCGGGCCGCTCCTTCCAGGGCAGGCGCCTGGGCGAGCAGCGGGCCGCCCCAGGTCTTCTCGAGCAGCGTCTCCAGAGCGGCACCGACCCGGTAGAGCCGGTCGTCGGCGAGCACCGGCGCCAGGATCTGGAAGCCGACCGGCAGGCCGTCCTCCTCGGCGAGCCCGGCGGGCACCGAGATGCCGGGGACGCCGGCGAGGTTGGCGGGGATCGTGGCGAGGTCGTTGAGGTACATCGCCAGCGGGTCGTCGAGCTTCTCGCCGAGCTTGAACGCCGTGGTGGGCGCGGTCGGCGAGACGAGCACGTCGACCTTCTCGAACGCCGCGTCGAAGTCGCGCTTGATCAGCGTGCGCACCTTCTGCGCCTGGCCGTAGTAGGCGTCGTAGTAGCCGCTCGACAGTGCGTAGGTGCCGAGGATGATCCGGCGCTTGACCTCGTCGCCGAAGCCGGCGTCGCGCGATGCGCGCATGACCTCCTCCGCGGACGGGGCGTCGACGCCCTCGGGCAGCACCCGCAAGCCGTAGCGCATCGCGTCGAACTTTGCGAGGTTGCTGGACGCTTCGCACGGCATGATCAGGTAGTAGGTCGCGAGCGCGTGCACGAAGCTCGGGCACGACACCTCGACGACCTCGGCGCCGGCCTCGACCAGCAGGTCGAGCGACTCCTGGAAGCGGCCACGCACACCGGACTGGTAGCCCTCGCCGCCGAGCTCGGTGATCACGCCGACCTTGACGCCGGTCATGTCGCCGCTCGCACCCTGGCGGGCGGCGTCGACGAGCGCGGGGAGCGGCTGGTCGACGCTGGTCGAGTCGAGCGGGTCGTGCCCGCCGATGACCTCGTGCAGCAGCGCCGCGTCGAGCACGGTGCGGGTGACGGGACCGACCTGGTCGAGCGAGTTGGCCATCGCGACCAGTCCGTAGCGGGAGATGCCGCCGTAGGTCGGCTTGACGCCGACGGTGCCGGTGACGGCACCGGGCTGACGGATCGAGCCTCCGGTGTCGGTGCCGAGGGCCAGCGGCGCCTCGAAGGCCGCCACGGCCGCAGCCGAGCCGCCGCCGGAGCCGCCCGGGATCCGGTCGAGGTCCCACGGGTTGCGCGTGGGGCCGTACGCCGAGTGCTCGGTCGACGATCCCATCGCGAACTCGTCCATGTTGGTCTTGCCGAGGATCGGCAGTCCGCCCGCCTTGAGGCGGGCGACGACCGTCGCGTCGTACGGCGGGATCCAGCCCTCGAGGATCTTCGAGCCGCAGGTCGTGGGCAGCCCAGTCGTGGTGAGGACGTCCTTGACGGCGATCGGCACGCCGTCGAGCGGGCTCGCGAGCGTGCCGGCGGCCCGGCGCTCGTCGGACGCCGCGGCCTGGGCGAGCGCGCCCTCGGCGTCGACGTGCAGGAAGGCGTGGACGGGGCCGTCGACCTCGGCGATGCGGTCGAGGTGGGCCTGGGTCAGCGCGACCGAGGTCGTCTCACCCGAGGCCAGCAGGTCGGCCAGCTCGGCGGCGCTCTTGCGGGTCAGGTCGCTCATCAGGCCTCCTCCCCCAGGATCCGAGGCACGCTGAAGCGCTGCTGCTCGGACTCCGGCGCACCGGCGAGCGCCTGCTCGGCGGTCAGGCCGGGCACCACGACGTCCTCGCGGAAGACGTTGGTCAGCGGCAGCGCGTGCGAGGTCGGGGGGACGTCGTCCCCGGCCGCGCCGTTGATCGAAGCGACCGACTCGAGGATCACGCTCAGCTGGGGCGCGAGATGGTCGAGCTCGGCGTCGGACAGGTCGATCCGGGCGAGGTTCGCCAGGTGCTCGACCTCGTCTCGGGTGATTTCAGGCATGGGGGGAATCCTAGGCCCCTGCTCAGCGGAAGGCGCAGCCGCTCTCGATGCCGAACCTGCGGAACACAGCCGCGGCCGGGCACAGGCCGGTGACACTCGCCTGCAGCAGGTTGAGCGCCACGAAGGTGGTGAGCAGCAGCCACCACGGCGAGACGAAGGCGGCCAGCAGGACGCTGAGCAGCGTCATCGTCCCGGCCATGGCGAGCACGGCGCGATCGAGGTTCACGAGGTTCTCCGGTTTCCTGGGCCCACGGGCGGGGCCACCGCATAGATATTAGCACTTGCTAATGTGTGTCCCATGACCACGACGGCTCGAGGACAGGAAGACGCAGCCGCCCTGCGTGAGCACAGCGGCCCGGCGGCGGCGCTGCTCAAGACGATCTCCAACGAGCGCCGCCTGGTGATCTGCTGTCTCCTGCTGGAGGCGGACCGCAGCGTGGGCGAGCTCGGCGAGGCCCTCGCCGACTCCCACAGCCCTCTGGCCCAGTCAGCCCTGTCGCAGCACCTCGCGCTGCTCCGGGACGCGGGCGTGGTCACGGCGCACCGCGAGGGCCAGCACGTCCGCTACGCATTGGCAGCCGGGCCGGCCGTGGGCATCATCGGCGCCCTGCACGCGGCGTACTGCCGGCCCCAGCCGAATGCCCAGCGGAGCACCTAGCCGCCCTGCCGCGGGGGCTGCACTCACGTGCGCGGACCCGACGGGGATTGAGTCCCGCCGCGTTGGGCACCGGCGACCCGGCGACGAGGCTTCCAGGAAAATCGGCACCTCATGCCTAGAATCTGTCGGAACCCATCGGCCGCCGGTCGAGGCCACGGGTCCCTCACGGGGCAGCAAGGGGGACGCGGTGCCAGCACCAGTCCGTGAACGACACGCTCGACTGCTCGCCCACTCCCGCGCCTCCGAGCCACGGGCCCGGCTGGCCCAGGCCTCGTCGCGCGCCGAGTTCCTGCTCCGCCTCTCGCGCACCGTCTCCGCCGTCCAGCACCCCGGACGAGCCTCCGAGGCGATGGTCTCCCTGCTGGTCGAGGAGATGGTCGACTTCGCTCAGGTGACCCTGTGGTCCGGCACCCGCCAGATCACCAGCGCCGCGGTGCAGGGCTCCCCGATCCGCTCGACCCAGGACTACCGCGCGGACCACGCGACGCCGGCCCTCGACGAGACGGCCCGCCAGGGCATCACCGAGCAGGTGATGCTCTCCACCCGCCAGCCCGCCCGCCGCGCGGTCATCGACTCCGTGGTCGCCGACGCCTCGGTGGCCGACGACCTCGACCGGATCGGGACCGAGATCCTGGTGCTGCTGCCGCTGACCTCTCGCGGGCGCACCTTCGGCGTACTGAGCCTCGGCCGGGCGCCCGGCTTCGCCTTCGACGAGGGCTCCCTGGGATTCCTCGACGACCTCGCCCAGCGGATCTCCGTGGTGCTCGACGCGACGTTGGTGGTCGCCGAGAGCCGCCACGTGGCCTCGGTGCTGCGCGAGTCGCTCACCCCGCCCCGGATCCCGGAGATCGCGGACCTCGACATCGCGACGTTCTATCGCGTCGCTCACGAGCACGAGGCCGTGGGCGGCGACTTCTTCGACGTGCACGGTCCCGTCGGCGACCAGACGGTCCTGCTCGGCGACGTCGCCGGCAAGGGCGTCGAGGCGGCCGTCGCGGCCAAGCGGATCCGCAACGCCGTCCGGACCGCCGCGCACGTCAACCGCTCCCCCGGCTGGATCCTGGGCCTCGTCAACCGCGTGCTGGTGTCCGAGGCGACGGAGTACTCCGAGACCCTGGCGACCGCCGTCTGCGCCCGGCTGCGCCCCTCCCCGTCCGACGGGCCCGCGGGCTCCGAGCGACTCACGGTCGATCTCGCCGGCGCCGGCCACCCGGCCGCTCTCGTGCTGCGCGCCGACGGCACGCTCGAGCAGGTCGCCTCACGAGGTCCGGCTCTGGGCCTGGACGAGGCGATGGTCTTCGAGGAGACCACGATCGAGCTCGCGCCCCACGACACGCTGGTGCTCCACACCGACGGCATCACCGAGGCCCGCGGCAGCATGGACATGTACGGCGAGCAGCGCCTGCACGATCTCCTGCGCCAGCTCGCCGGCGGCTCCTCCTCCGCGCTCGTGGAGGGCGTGGCGATGGCGGTGAGCACCCACATCCGCGACCACGAGCACGACGACATCGCGCTGATCGCGCTGCAGTTCCGTCCGGGTTGCCAGTGACCGACCTCGTCACCGGCGATCACGAGGACTACTGGGGCGCGGTCCAGGCCCGCGACGAGCGGCGCGCCTACGCCGTTGCCGCCGCCCTGCGCGACCGCGGCGTGACCGTCGCCGAGGTCCTGCAGCACGTCGTGATGGGCGCCCAGCGCCGGGTCGGGGACCACTGGGCGAGCAACGACTGGACCGTCGCCGACGAGCACGCTGCGACCGCCGTGAGCGAGTACGTCGTGCGGCGCCTCGGCGCCGACCTGCCCGCGCCCGCCCCCGGGGGCCCATGCGTGCTCGTCGGCTGCGTCGAGCGCGAGTGGCATGCGCTCCCGGCGCTGGTGGTCGCCGAGTCGCTGCGCTCCTGGGGTCAGGAGGTGACCTTCGTCGGGGCCGCTGCCTCCTCCGAGGGACTCGTCGGTCGGATCCTCGACAGCGGGCCACGCGCCGTGCTGCTCAGCGCCTCGCTCTCCAGCTCGCTGCCCCGGGTGCGCCGCCAGATCGAGGCGGTCCGCGGCACCGGGACGCCCGTCATCGTGGGCGGGCACGCCTTCGACGACGCAGGAGTGCGGGCCGGCCGGCTCGGCGCCACGGCGTACGCGGCCACCCCCGAGGCCGCCCTCGACCTGCTCGCCACGATACCCCACCACGTGACGGCCGCACCGGCCTACACGCACCCCGGCGCGATCGAGGCGCAGACCCTGCACGCCGAGGCGGACGTGCTCGTGCGTGACATCGTCAACGGCGCCGACCGCACGCTGGGCATCGTCGGAGCCCACGCCGAGGCCCTGGCCCCGGATGACTGGCGGGTGGTGCTGGCGACCTATGTGCCGCACGTCGTGGACTGCGTCGCCGGTGGTCTGCTGACCCAGGACCCGACCGTGCCTGACGACGCCCGGGGGTGGCTCGACGAGGTGATGCATCGGCGCGGAGCACCCGAGGGTGTCGTCGACGTGCTGTGGCGTCAGCTGGTGACCCGGCTGCGGGAGTATCCCCAGGCGGTGCGGCTCCTCGAGGAGTCTCGAGCGGCGCCGGAGCGCTGACGGACTGACCGGAGTCAGCGCACCGGTCGCGGGCAGGCTCTACGCGTCCCCAGCTTCGGACCCAGCTTCGGACCCACCTGCCTCCGCCCCCTCGGCCGGGGCCACGGCGCTCGGCCCGTCGGCCAGCAGCCTCTCGAAGCCCTCCTCGTCGAGGATCGGCACGCCGAGCTGCTCGGCCTTGTCGGCCTTGGACCCCGGCGAGTCGCCGATCACCACGAACGCGGTCTTCTTCGACACCGAGGAGGCGGCCTTGCCCCCGCGGGCGAGGATCGCCTCCTTGGCCTGGTCGCGGCTGAACCGCTCCAGTGACCCGGTCACCACGATGCTCATCCCCTCCAGCGTGCGCGGCACGGACTCGTCGCGCTCGTCGGCCATCGCGACGCCGGCGCGCTGCCACTTGTCGACGATGCCCGCGTGCCAGTCGACCTCGAACCACCGCACGACGGACTCGGCGATGGTCGGTCCGACCCCCTCGGCGGCCGCCAGCTTGTCGAGGTCGGCCTCGCGGATCGCGTCCATCGACCCGAACTCCTGCGCCAGGGCTCGCGCCGCCGTCGGTCCGACGTGACGGATCGACAGCGCGACCAGCACCCGCCACAACGGCACCTGCTTGGCCTTGTCGAGGTTGTCGAGCAAGCGACGCCCGTTGGCCGACAGCACCCGCCCCTCCCCCTCGGACTTCTTGGCGGCGCGCGTGAAGAGCTCGGTGCGCAGCAGCTTGTCCTCGTCGAGGTCGAACACGTCGCCCTCGTCGGTGATCACCTCCGCGTCGAGCAGAGCGGTGGCGGCCTCGTAGCCCAGCCCCTCGATGTCGAACGCACCCCGGCCGGCGACGTGGAAGGTCCGCTCCCGCACCTGCGCCGGACACTTCTGGTGGTTGGGGCAGCGCAGGTCCTTGTCACCCTCCTTCTGCTGGGCCAGCGGCGTCCCGCAGGCGGGGCACTCGGTGGGCATCACCCACTCCGCCAGCCCTTCGGGCCGCAGTGCCAGCACCGGACCGACGATCTCGGGGATCACGTCGCCCGCCTTGCGCAGGATGACGGTGTCGCCGGGTCGCACGTCCTTGCGCTTGACCTCGTGGCCGTTGTGCAGGGTGGCCATCTCGACCGTCGAGCCGGCCACGCGCGTCGGCTCCATCACGCCGTACGGCGTGACCCGGCCGGTGCGGCCGGTGTTGACCTCGATCGCCAGCAGCTTGGCGTTGACCTCCTCGGGCGGGTACTTGAACGCGATCGCCCACCGCGGCGCCCGACTGGTGGAGCCCAGCCGGCGCTGCAGCCGCACGTCGTCGACCTTGACCACGACGCCGTCGATCTCGTGCTCCACCTCGTGCCGGTGCTCGCCGTAGTGCTCGACGAACTCCCGCACGCTCTCGAGATCGGGCAGCACGCGCACCCGCTCGGACACCGGCAGGCCCCACGCCGCCAGCGCGTCGTACGCCGTCGACTGGGAGGTGGGCTCGAAGCCCTTCCTGGCACCGATGCCGTGGCAGACCATCCCGAGGGCACGGGTGGCGGTGACGCGCGGGTCCTTCTGCCGCAGTGAGCCGGCGGCCGCGTTGCGCGGGTTGGCGAAGACCGGCTTGCCGGCCTCGGTCATCGCCACGTTGAGCCGCTCGAAGGCCTCGACGGGGAGGAACACCTCCCCGCGCACCTCGACCTGCTCCGGCACCGGGAACTCGTCGGTGCCGGTGAGGCGGTGCGGGATGGAGTCGATGGTCTTGACGTTGGGTGTCACGTCCTCACCCGTGCGCCCGTCGCCACGCGTGAGGGCGCGGACCAGTCGCCCCTTCTCGTAGAGCAGGTTGATCGCGAGCCCGTCGACCTTGAGCTCGCACAGCAGCGCCGGCGACTCGACGCCGTCGCGGGCCAGGCGGGCGTGCCACTCGGCGAGCTCCTCCAGGGAGAAGGCGTTGTCGAGGCTCTCCATCCGCTGCAGGTGGTCGACGGGGGTGAACTCCGTCGACACCGCCCCCCCGACCTTCTGGGTGGGCGAGTCGGGTGTGCGCAGCTCCGGGAACTGCTCCTCGAGCTCCTCGAGCTCGCGCATCCTGCGGTCGAAGTCGGCGTCCGAGAGCGTGGGCGAGTCGAGGACGTAGTAGCGCCAGCGCGCCTCCTCCACCTCCTCGCTGAGCTCCTTGTGCCGGTCGCGCGCTTGGTCGGAAGCCTCCGACACCCCGGATGAAGTCATGGGGACATCTTGCCGTGCGGCACCGACACCGCCACGCCCTCCCCGGTCGCAGTTCGCCCTCGGCCGCCTGCTCCCGCTCAGGGGCGCTCGGGCATCCTGTCCTCGTGCTCCGTCCCTCCTCGCCGTCGGCCTCGGGCCGGCCCCAGCCGTCCCCCGCCTTGCGCCGCGCCGACGTGTCCGGCACCCCGCGCGGCGTGGTGCTGATGCTGCACGGCGGCCTCCAGCACTCCGACCTCCCGGTCGACCTGCGCAGCGCCTCGTTCCTGCGCACGGCTGCCATGCATCGCGTCATCGCCGGCCGCGTCCGCGCCGCCGGCGTCAGCGCCTGGCTGCTGCGCCACCGGGTGCGCGGCTGGAACGACGGCGACCCCGTGCCGGACGCCCGCTGGGCGCTGGAGGAGGTACGACGCGCGCACGGCGCCGTGCCCGTCGTACTGCTCGGGCACTCGATGGGCGGCCGCACCGCCGTCCACGTCGCGGACGACGCGTCGGTGGTCGGCGTCGTCGGGCTCGCGCCCTGGTGGGCGCCTGGGGAGACGGTGCGGACCCTGGCGGGACGGCACCTGGTCGGGGCGCACGGGACGGCCGACGAGATCACCTCGCCGATCGCGACGCGCGCCTACGTGGAGCGGGCCCTCAGCGTGGCGGCGTCGGCTGCGTTCCAGGACATGGGGCCGGTCGGTCACTACCTGCTGAAGGGCGTGCGAGCCTGGAACGACGTCGCCGTCAGCCGCTCGCTGGCGCTCCTGACCGACTGACCTGGCGTCGCCGGAGCTCGCGCTCAGCCTGACTTCTGCGCCCGGACCGCCGGCAGCACCGTCTCGCAGACCAGGCGCAGGCTGGCCCACGACGGCTCGGCCGGCATCCCGCCGCACAGGGGGTGGCTGGTGACCAGGCGGACCTCTCGGCTGCGGCACCGCTCGACCAGGTCGTCGGGATGCAGGACGGCATAGACCTCACCGGCGCGCAGCTGCTCGATCGACGTGGAGGCGTCGCGCACGAAGGACGACATCGATTCGCCGTGCCAGCTGTCGTAGGCGCGCGCGTCGGCCAGCAGGTGGCTCCCCCACCGCTCCCAGAACTCGTCGGGATCGGCACTGCAGAACACCGTCGCCGGGCCAGCAGGCGGCAGCACCACCATCCCGGGCTCCTGGCCGAGGGCGACGCACTCGTCGCGGTAGAGCTGCGCCAGCTCGCGGTCCGCCACCTGCGGCGCGAAGCCGAGGCCCAGGCGCGCCGCCCGTCGCGCAGCCGGGGCGGAACCACCGCCGTAGAACAGGAAGGGGTGCGGTCGTGAGTAGGGCATGGGAGTCACGCGTACGGTCCGCCCCTCGTGCTCGAACGGCTCCCCCGACCAGGCGCGCAGCATCACCTCGATCGCGGCCTCGATGTCGTGACCCCGGCTCTTCCAGGGGCGCTCGAACATCTCGTACTCCTCGCGCCGGTAGCCGAGCCCCAGGGTCAGGCTCACGCGCCCGGAGCTGATGTGGTCCAGCACTGCGATGTCCTCGGCCAGCCGGAGCGGATCGCTGAGGTTGGCCAGCAGCGCGGAGATGCTGATCGGGATCCGCTCGGTCCGGCCCGCGACTGCGGCCGCCGCAACCAGCGGCGAGGGCAGATAGCCGTCGTCGGTCGCGTGGTGCTCGGACAGCGTGATCGCGTCGAGGCCGTTCCCGTCGACGTACGCCGCCTGGTCGAGGGCGCGTGCGTAGTGCTCACGCCGCTCGTCGGGTGTCGCCCCCGGCGCACGGAAGTCGTAGCGGACGACGAAGGCGGTCATGCCCGACAGCCAAGCAGAGCGCCTCGGCTCCGTGTGCGGCCGTGAGCACTGAGTGGACAGGTGTCTAGGCAGCGGGGTCCCGCTCTCGCGAGCAGGGCGCGCCACTCCGCCTCGTTGATCGAGCAGGTTGCGCCCGTCGCCTTCGGTGGTCGAGCAGGTTGCGCCCGTCGCCTTCGGTGGTCGAGCAGGTTGCGCCCGTCGCCTTCGGTGGTCGAGCAGGTTGCGCAGCAACCGACGTCGAGACCCGTTGATCGAGCAGGGCGCGCAGCGCCCGACATCGAGATCCCCAGTGCTCACCGGGTGCTATTCGCGGCGTGGTCGGTGCCGAACCCAGTCAGGTGGCTGGGCCGGTGGTCGGTCGGGGTCTCGGTGTCGCCGTCGTGGGGGTGGCTGGAACTCGGGCAGCCCGTCGCTGGGGTTGAGCCGTACTTCCCAGGGCGTGTGGTGGATGGTGCGGTGGTGGTGCCCGCACAGCAGCACCATGTTGTCCAACGATGTAGGGCCGCCCTCGACCCAGTGGGTGATGTGGTGGGCGTGGCACATCACCGGCGGCCGGGTGCAGGCAGGGAACGCACAGTGCCGGTCGCGGACGACGAGAGCCCGCCACAACGCCGGGGTGACCAAGCGGTGGACCCGGCCGACATCAAGCCGCTCACTGCCGCCACTCAACGGGTGAGGCAGCGCGACCGGGGTGATATCCGCGTCGCAGGCCAGACGCCGTGCTGTGGCCGCGGAGATCGTGAGTCCTTCGTCGGTGACCCCCAGCCCGGCAGCCAGGTCCGCGGCAAGGCCGGTGTGATCGAGTCCGAGCAGCGGCCAGTCGATCCCACCCTCCAGGGTGGTGGGCGCAGTCCGGTCGAGGTGGCCGGTGAGCGCGGTGTAGTCGATGGTGACCGTGACCCGGGGCCGGGCGCCGTGGCACTCGGGGGCCTGGTCGGTGTCCAGGCCGTGCTGGGCGTTCTGAATCAACGCATCCCACAAGCGTGCGCCGTGGTCGCGGGGATCGATCACCTCACCACTACAACCGCCATCACCGGTGCCGTTCTCCTCACCAGAGTCGACGGCCGGTTGCGGCTTGGTGAGTGGCAGGAGCGCTGCCTTGAGGATGGCGGCGTCCTCCACCGACCCCCGGCCTTTCACGCGGACACCGCCGGCGCCGTCATCGACGATGGACAGGAACCGGTCGAGGTGGGCGGCGCGTTCCTCGCGATCGAGGGCCTTCTCGAGGTCGCGTTCGGTGCGCTCGGGGTCGATGACGTGGATGAGGTGGCGGGCTGCTTTGGCGAGCTCGGAGGCATCCAACACCCCAGCCTCGGCCAACAACAGAGCCTCGGCCTCGGCACGGAGCTGCGGGTTGGTGGGCAGTTGTTCGATGGCCTCCACGATCACCGCTGCCTGCTCGGGCGACACGTCCCCACGACGTAGCGCTTCGAGGGTGGCGCGGCGCTCACCGCGCAACAGGCCGGCGTGGTCGACCGCCCGTTTGCCTTGGGCGCGGCGGAGGCCGGCGAGGTGGGTGAACCAGTCGCCGGTTGAGGCCCACGCCAGTTCGGTCTTCGCCGCGGCGCGTGCATGGACCTCGGCCAACAACTCGGCCTCGAGGGCAGCCACGTGGGCGCGCAGCGCCTCCAACGCGGCGACGCCTTCGAGGAGGTCATCGCACGGGCGGGTCGCCCACAGCACGGAGTCCAGCCCGGTCAGGGCACGGTCGGCCAGACCGACCATCCCGACCGCGCCACCGATGGCACCGGAGTCGGTGTCGTCGGGGCCGTTCGGGGTCGTCGCCATGCAGATCACTCAAACAGGTGCCACCGACAATGCACCCCGGTTTGACCTGCTCTGGGCTCGAATAGTGGACAACATTCGAAACTTTTTCTGGCGGCCCATCAACTGTCCACAGGGTCGGGTCTCGACGTCGGTTGCTGCGCAACCTGCTCGACCAACGAGGGTGGCGCGCCCTGCTCGAGCAGCGAGGGACGCGGGTCTGGGTCGTCAGCGCCGGCGCTTGGCGAGCTCGAGGCGTTGAGCCGGATCGAGGCCCTCCAGCACGAAGCGCTCGGCCAGGGCTGCCACGCCTGCGCTCAGCACGAGGTCATGGCACGTGGCGCACAGGTCCCACCGGGCCGCTGAGGCGAGGGGCGCGCCCGCCGGAGTCTGGGCCGCGTGTCGCCACGGGGCCGGGGCTCCCCCGCACACGCCGCAGCGGTCGTCACCTGGCTCACCCTGCCCCGCAACATCACGTGCGGCAGCGACCTCGGCCGGCTCGCCCTCGACGACCTCATAACCGCCGAAGAACCGCACTCCGTCGCCCTTGGGGTCCGACGTCATCGCCTCTCTCCTTGCGACCCGCCGACACTGGCACCCACCCCGACAGAAAATCAGATGACGGGGAATGGATCCCACCTGGACAATGTTGCGGACAGAACGAAACAGTTTCGTTTCATGTGGCGTTCACGCATCGCCGCTCCGCTCCTCCGCCTCCACCCGAAGGACCCCCGTGCCGATCAGCCCCGACCTCCCCGAGGACACCACCGTCGCTCGCCCGCGCGTCGAGGGCGATCGCGAGGTCGAGATCCTGCGCGCCGCGCTCGCCGTACTCTCCGACGTCGGTTACGACCGGCTGACGATGGACGCGGTGGCCACGGCGGCGAAGGCCTCGAAGGCGACGCTCTACCGTCGCTGGGACGACAAGGCGAGCCTCGTGATCGACGCCGTCCTGCAGGTGAAGTCGGCTCCGCACACACCCGACACCGGGAGCCTGCGCGGCGACCTGCTCGAGGCCTTCTGCGGTCTCGGGGGCCTGATGGGTCCGGAGTCCAATGCCGCCTTCGCCGGGCTCATCACCGCCCTGCACCGCGATCCGGCACTCGCCGAGCAGTTCCGCGAGCGCGTGGTCGCCCCCAAGCTCGACACCGCCCGTGAGATCTACTCGCGCGCGGCGGCTCGGGGCGAGGTCCGCGAGGACCTCGACCTCGACCTGCTCGGTCCCGCCCTCGCGGGCATCCTCATCCACCGCCTGATCGTGCTCGGGGAGCAGCCCACGCCCGAGCGCGTTGCGCGCGTCATCGACCAGATCATCCTCCCGGCCGCCCGTCCGGACGCCCCACCGGCCACCCTCCCGGCAGACCGGCCCCACTCCTCCAAGGAACTCTCATGACCGACACCGCCTCCACCACCAAGGTGGCCCGAGCACCGGGTGAGCACTCGCACCTCGGGTGGGCCTTGGTGATCATCTCGATCGCTCAGCTGATGGTGGTCCTCGACTCCACCATCGCCAACATCGCCCTCCCCTACATCCAGGCCGACCTCGACTTCAGCGACAGCGGACTGACCTGGATCGTCACCGGCTACGCCCTCGCCTTCGGCGGCCTGCTCCTGCTGGGTGGCCGCCTCGGCGATCTCTACGGGCGCCGCAAGGTGTTCATGATCGGCCTGCTCGTCTTCGCCGTCGCCTCCCTCCTCGGCGGTGTCGCGTGGAACCAGGAGTCGCTGCTCGCGGCCCGTGGGCTCCAGGGCCTCGGCGCGGCACTCGCCTCGCCCGCGGCCCTCGCGCTGATCACCACGACGTTCCCGGCCGGCCCCCAGCGCAACCGCGCCTTCGCGATCTATGCCGCGATGTCCGGCGCCGGCGCCGCGGTCGGCCTGATCCTCGGTGGCTGGCTCACCGGGTCCGGCATGGAGTTCCTCGGCACCGACATCCAGGGCTGGCGACTGACCTTCCTCATCAACGTGCCCATCGGCGTCGTCGCCGCCATCGCGTCCGTCAGGGTGCTCGCCGAGTCCGAGTCGCACCCCGGCGAGCTCGATGTCCCCGGCGCACTCACCGGCACGCTCGGTCTGCTCGGGGTCGTCTACGGCCTCTCGCGCGCCGCTGAGGAGGGCTGGACCGACACCGTCACGCTCGTCAGCCTGATCGCCGGCGTCGCGCTGCTCGCCCTCTTCGCCCTGATCGAGTCGCGCGCGGAGCACCCGCTGCTGCCCTTCCGCATCTTCGCCAACCGCACCCGGGCGGCGAGCTTCGTCGCGATGATGCTGATGCCGGCCGCCATGTTCGCGATGTTCTTCTACCTCTCGCAGTACGTCCAGAACGTCATGGACTACTCACCGCTGCGGACCGGCTTCTCGTTCCTGCCGTTCTCGGTCGGCATCGTGCTCGCTGCTGGTATCTCCTCGAACCTGATCAACCGGGTCAACCCCCGCTACCTCGCGGGGGTCGGCACGCTGCTCTCCGCCAGTGCGCTGCTGGGCTTCTCGCGGCTCCCCTACGACACGGCCTTCCCGGTCAGCGACGTGAGCGGCAGCTATGCGACCGACATCCTGCCGTTCATCGTGCTGATGTCGCTGGGCATGGGCCTCACGTTCGTGCCGCTCACCCTGACGGCCGTGCACCACGTGCGCGCGGCCGACTCCGGCATCGGCTCGGGCGTGCTCAACACGATGCAGCAGGTCGGTGGCGCCCTGGGTCTCGCGACCCTGGCCACCGTCGCCACCCAGGTCTGGACCTCCACGGGCGACAAGCTGGCGAAGGCGTCGGAGGCGGCGATGGCGGCCGGCGGCCCCGCTCCGACCGAGAGGCAGATCGCGGCGATGCAGGAGATCGCCCAGCAGCAGGTCTTCACCGACGGCGCCACCACGGCGTTCCTCGTCGGCGCGGGCATGACCCTGCTGGCCTCGCTGGTGGTCTGGCTCTTCCTCGACGTCAAGCACCAGGAGCTGGCGACCGACGGCCCCGAGGGCGTCCACGTCGGCTGAGCTCCACTTCGACCAGCGCACACGTCGTACGACGCGCGAGGGCCACCCCGGTCACCGGGGCGGCCCTCGTCGCGCACCAGCGTCGCTGGACAGCAGGCTCAGCCGAGCGCGTCCTCCACTGCCTTGATGAATGCCGGCAGGTCGTCGGGGTTGCGGCTCGTGATCAGGTTGGCGTCGACCACGACCTCCTCGTCGACCCACGTGCCGCCGGCGTTGCGGATGTCGTCGGCGAGGCTCGGGAAGCTCGTCAGCCGCTTGCCCGAGGCGAGGCCGGCCGAGACCAGCAGCCACGGTCCGTGGCAGATCACCGCCAGCGGCTTGCCCGCCTCGTGCACGGCCCGGACGATCTGCTGGGCGCGCTCCTCGGTGCGCAGCCGGTCGGCGTTGACGGTGCCGCCGGGGATGATGACGGCGTCGACCGAGGCCGGGTCGAGCTCGTCGAGAGTGCCGTCGACGGGGACCGTGATGGTCTTGTCGGTGTCGTTCTGCATCGCCTGGAGCGGCTCGGTGCCGGTCGAGTAGACCTTCACCTCTGCGCCGGCCGCGGCGAGCCGGTCGCGGGGCTCGGTGAGCTCCGGCTCCTCGAAGTAGTCGGTGGCGACGATCGCGATCCGCTTGCCACTCAGGTCCGCCATGGTGGCCTCCTTCGTCGTCGGTGTGCCTGACCGACGACCGGTACCCACTACAGGCTGATCTCCACGTGGAAGCCACCCCTGCCCGGTCCATTCCTGTCCGGCCCATCCCCGTCCGGCCCATCCCCGTCGGGTGAGACCGGCCCGAGCAGGCCGGCCACGGCAGCCAGCACCAGGATGCTCCCCAGATCGACGCCGGAGGTGTCGTGGTGCGCGCGCTGCCACGCGTGATAGGGGCTCGCCACCAACGCCAGCAGAGCGGTGAGCGACGCCGCGCCCAGCGCCAGGTGGAGCAATGGCCACAGGTCCTCGGGCTGTCCCAGCAACAGCCCGATGGCATCGAAGACGACACTGAAGCCCAGGATGAGGACGGCGACGGCGAGTCGGATGGGCCGCCCCGCCATGACCCCACCAGCGACCCAGGCCACCACGACGGCAGTGAGCACCATGGACACCACCAGCCCACTGTCCGGCTCAGCCGGTCCCTCGTCGCGGATGTAGGCGATCGACTCGATGATCGCCAGGACGCCGACCAGCCAGGCGGCCGTAGGTGGTGGCGGACACCGGTCGGCAGCGAGTACGGCGGGAGCGGGGCTCGGGTCGGTCATCGTCATCCCCCTGGTGTGCGCTGGTCGAGGTCAGCCTGCCAGATGACGGCCCCGTCGACCCGCGCCTGCTCAGCTCGAGAGGTTGCGAGCCACCGTCTGCTGCAGCCGCAGCGCGCGCCGTGCCCAGTCCCACGAGGCGCCGGCGAGGCCGCAGGTCCCGGTGACGACGATGCGGTCCCCCACCTCGGCCTGGTCCAGTCCGAGCATGTCGAGCCAGCGCAGCACCCGCTCGGTGAGCTGGGCGTCGTCGGGAGCGGACTCAGGATCGCTCGAGGGGACGATGCCGAACGCGACGGTGTCGCCCGTCTCCAGGGCCTCGGCGAGCACGTCGAAGTCCGCGGCCGACATCTGGTCGAGGTCGACGCTGAGCCCTCGTGCGCCCGCGCCGCGGACCAGAGCGAGGTCCGTCCCGGGCGCGCAGGAGTGCACCCACGGCTCCGCTCCCGCCTCGGAGATCGCGTCGAGCACCCAGCCGAGCTGCTCGGAGGCCTCCGGCCGGTCGATCGTGCGGTGCCGGCCGAAGCCGGACGCCGTCGGGATCCGCGCGGTCATCACTGCGGCGAGCGCGGGCTCGTCGACCTGGACGACGAGCCGCTCCACGCCGGGCACCCGACGGCGGACGTCGGCGACGTGGGAGCGCACCCCCTCCGCCAGCGCCTGGGCGAGGTCGCGACGGGCGCCGTGGTCGGAGAGCACCTTGTCCCCGCGCGGCTTCTCAACCGTCGCGGCGAGCGTCCAGGGTCCGGCGACCTGGATCTTGAAGACACCGGTGTGGCCCTGCGCCTGCTCCTCGAGGGTGTCGAGGTCCTGGGCCAGCAGGCTCCGTGCCCGGCGGTGGTCGACCCCGGCGGCATCGGTGAGCCGCCAACCGGCGGGCTGCAGGTCGGCGCCGATGCCCGAGACCACCGCGAGCGCACGCCCGGTCATCCCGGCGGTGATGCCGCGCCCCGGGAGCTCGGGCAGGTGGGGTAGGTCGGGCAGCTCGCCGAGCACCATCCGCACCGCCTCGCCGTACGCCGTGGCGTCGTCGCCGGGCATCGAGCCGACGCCGGTGGCCCGGGCGGTGAAGGAGCTCATGCGAGGGCCTCGCTGCGAGCGGTGGCGCTGATCGTCGCAGAGCCGACGACGCGGGTGCCGTCATAGACGACGGCGGCCTGGCCGGGCGCGATGCCGGTCGCGGGGTCCAGCAGCTCGATGTGCACGTCGTCACCGTCGACGCGCACGACCGCGCGGTGCTCGTCGCCGTGGGCGCGCAGCTGGACGCTGCCGTGCAGCGGCTCGGTCGGGACCGACCCACACCAGCGCGGCCGGATGCCGCTGATCCGGTCGACGGTCAGCGCCTCGCGCGGGCCGACCCGGACCGTGCCCGAGACCGGCTCGATGTCGAGCACGAAGCGCGGCTTGCCGTCCGGTGCGGGCACCCCGAGCCGCAGGCCCTTGCGCTGACCGATCGTGAAGCCGTAGGTGCCCTCGTGGGTGCCCAGCACCTCGCCGCTGTCGGCGTCCACGATGTCCCCTGACAGCTGCCGGGCCTGCTCCTCGCCCAGACGCTGCGGCAGCTTCTCGCGCAGCCACCCCGCGTTGTCGCCGTCAGCGACGAAGCAGATGTCGTGGCTGTCGGGCTTGTCCGCGACCAGCAGCCCGCGCTCGGCGGCCTCGGCACGGACGTCGGTCTTGGTGGAGCCGCCCAGGGGGAAGAGCGAGTGGGCGAGCTGGTCCTGGTCGAGCACCCCGAGCACGTAGGACTGGTCCTTGCCGTGGTCGACGGCGCGGTGCATCTCGATCAGCCCGTCCGCGCCGGCGCGCAGCTGCGCATAGTGGCCGGTGGCCACCGCGTCGAAGCCCAGGGCCAGCGCCCGGTCCAGGACCGCGGCGAACTTGATCTTCTCGTTGCAGCGCAGGCACGGGTTGGGCGTGCGCCCCGCGGCGTACTCGTCCATGAAGTCCTCGACCACGTCCTCGTGGAAGCGGTCGCTCATGTCCCAGACGTAGAAGGGGATCCCGATCACGTCGGCGGCACGCCGGGCGTCGTTGGAGTCCTCGATCGTGCAGCAGCCGCGCGCTCCGGTGCGGTAGGACTGGGGGTTGCGCGAGAGCGCCAGGTGGATGCCGGTGACGTCGTGGCCGGCCTCGGCGGCGCGCGCGGCGGCGACGGCGGAGTCCACTCCCCCCGACATGGCGGCGAGGACGCGCATCAGCGCACCCTGCGGTTGGCGGCGCGGGCCCGCTCGACCACGGGAGCGATCGCCTCGACGAGCGCGTCGATGTCGCTCTGGGTCGTGGTGTGGCCCAGCGAGAAGCGCAGCGAGCTGCGGGCGTCCTCGTCGTCGCAGCCCATCGCGAGCAGCACGTGCGATGCCTGGGGCACCCCGGCCGAGCACGCCGAGCCGGTGGAGCACTCGATGCCACGGGCGTCGAGCAGCATCAGCAGCGAGTCGCCCTCGCAGTCGGGGAAGCGCAGGTGGACGTTGCCGGGCAGACGGCGCACCGGGTCGCCGTCATAGATAACGTCCGGCACGGCCGTGCGGATCCGCTCGACGAGCTGGTCGCGCAGCGCGGAGAGCCGCGTGGCGTGGTCGGGCTGGTGCTGCACGGCGTGCTCGACAGCGGCGGCGAACCCGGCGATGGCCGGGGTGTCGATGGTGCCGCTGCGCACGTCGCGCTCCTGGCCGCCGCCGTGCAGCAGCGGCGTGAGCTCGAGCTCGCGGCGTACGACGAGCGCGCCGACGCCGTAGGGACCGCCCACCTTGTGCCCGGTCAGCGTCAGTGCGTCGACGCCCGAGTCCGCGAAGTCGACCGGCACCGCGCCGATGGCCTGGACGGCGTCGGTGTGGACGGGGATGGCGTGGGCCGCGGCGATCTCGACGATCTCCGGGATCGGCTGGAGCGTGCCGACCTCGTTGTTGGCCCACATCACGCTCACCAGCGCCACGGAGCCGGGGTCCCGCTCGATCGCGTCCCGCAGGGCGTCGAGGTCGAGGCGGCCGTGCTCGTCGACGCCGAGCAGCTCGACCCGGGCGCCGTCGCGCTCCTCGAGCCAGTGCAGGGGGTCGAGGACGGCGTGGTGCTCCACGGAGCTGGCGAGGATGCGGGTGCGTCGCGGATCGGCGGTGCGTCGGGCCCAGTAGAGGCCCTTGACCGCCAGGTTGTCGGCCTCGGTGCCACCCGAGGTGAACACCACCTCGCCGGGCCGGCACCCCAGCGCCCGCGCGATGGTCTCGCGCGACTCCTCCACCACGCGGCGGGCACGGCGTCCCGAGGCGTGCAGCGAGCTGGGGTTGCCCGCCCCGAGCTGTGCGGTCATCGCCTCGACCGCGGCCGGCAGCATCGGCGTGGTGGCGGCGTGGTCGAGGTAGACACTGGGCTGGCCCTCTGCGGGCCGGCTCTCTGCTGGCCGACTTGGGGAGAGCCGGCTGCCGGGCAGGTGGGGCACAGGTGAGGGGGCGGTCATGGCATCGTCCAGAGTACGGCGTCAGCCACGGCCGAGCAGGACCAGGTCATCGCGGTGCACGACCTCGCGCTCGTAGCCGGCGCCCAGCTCCTGCTTGAGGACATGGCTGGTCTTGCCGAGCAGGCTGGGCACCTCGTCGGAGTCGAAGTTGACCAGGCCGCGCGCCACCGAGCGTCCCTCGGGGTCGACCAGGTCGACGGGGTCGCCGCCGACGAACCGGCCGGTGACGCCCGTGACACCGGCGGCGAGCAGCGAGGCGCGGCGCTCCACGACCGCCCGCACCGCACCGGCATCGAGCTGCAGCGTGCCCTTGGGCTCGGTGGCGTGGCGCAGCCACAGCAGTCGGGTCGGGCGGCGCCGGCCCGTGGGATGGAACAGCGTGCCCACCGGGTCGCCCGCCAGGGCCGCACCGGCCTGGTCGGCCGAGGTGAGCACCACGGGGATCGCCGCCCCCGTCGCGATGCGTGCGGCCTCGACCTTGGTGACCATGCCGCCGGTGCCGACGCCGGCCGAGCCGGTGCTGCCGATCCGGATGCCGGCGAGATCGTCACCGGCCGCCACCTCCGCGATGAGCGAGGTGCCCGGCTCGGCCGGGTTGCCGTCGTACAAGCCGTCGACGTCGGAGAGCAGCACCAGCAGGTCGGCGTGGACGAGGTGGGCGACCAGCGCGGCCAGGCGGTCGTTGTCGCCGAAGCGGATCTCTCCGGTCGCGACCGTGTCGTTCTCGTTGACGATGGGGATCACGCCGAGCTCGAGCAGCCGCGCGAAGGTGCGGTAGGCGTTGCGGTAGTGCGCGCGGCGGACCACGTCGTCGACCGTGAGCAGCACCTGACCGGTGGTGATGCCGTGACCGGCGAGGAACTTCGTGTAGTGGCTCACCAGCAGCCCCTGGCCCACCGACGCCGCGGCCTGCTGGGTCGCGAGGTCACGAGGGCGCGAGCTCAGGCCCAGCGGAGCCAGGCCCGCGGCGATCGCCCCCGAGGACACCAGCACGACCTCGGTCCCCCGGGCGCGTACGGCGGCGAGCACGTCGACGAGCCGCTCGAGGCGACCGAGGTCGATGCCGCCTGCCGCGGTCGTCAGCGAGGAGGAGCCGACCTTGACGACGACCCGGCCGGCCCCCGTGACCTGCGCGCGGGTCACGGAGGGCCTGGCCACGGAGGGTCTGGCCACGGTGCTGCCCGTCACCGGCTCGCGTCGGGGTCGGACTCCGCCCAGTCGGGGTCGTCGGCGCTGCCGATCTCGTAGGACATCGGACCCACGTTGGGCCGTGCCTCCTTGTCGAGGCGGCGGGCGACGTCGGCGCGGGTCTCGTTCTCCGCACGGTCGGGCAGCAGCTCGTCGATCGCGCGGCGGCGGCGGGCCGCCGGGCGCGACTCCTCGAAGCGCTGGTCCTCGCCGCGACGCCCGAGCATCTCCGCTCCGGCGTCGATCCCGGGCTTGAAGTCGAAGACCACCGAGTTGTCGGGGTCGCCGATGAGGACGGTGTCGCCCTCGACGGCGCCGAGCTCGACGAGCTTGGTCTCCACGCCGATCCGGTTGAGCCGGTCGGCGAGGAAGCCCACCGCCTCGTCGTTGCTGAAGTCGGTCTGGCGCACCCAGCGCTCGGGCTTCTCCCCCAGCACCCGCCAGCCGTCACCGGTGCGGGTGACCTCGAAGTCGCCCTTCTGGTCCACGCCCCGGGGACGGATCACGATGCGGGTGGCCTCGGTGGTCGTCTGAGTGGCACGGGCCGCCTGGACGATCTCGGCCATCGCGTAGGTGAGCTCCTTCATGCCGGCGCCCGACGCGGCCGAGACCGGGTAGACGAACAGGCCGCGCTCGCGCAGCTCGTCGACGACCATGTCGGCGATCTCGCGACCGTCGGGCACGTCGATCTTGTTGAGCGCCACGAGGCGCGGGCGCCCCTCGAGGCCTCCGTAGCGGCTGAGCTCGTTCTCGATGATCTCGAGGTCCTCGATCGGGTTGCGACCGGGCTCCATCGTGGCGGTGTCGATCACGTGCACCAGCGCGGCGCACCGCTCGATGTGGCGCAGGAAGTCGTGGCCGAGGCCGCGTCCGTCGCTGGCACCCTCGATGAGTCCGGGCACGTCCGCGACGGTGAACGTCGTCTCGCCGGCCGTGACCACCCCGAGGTTGGGGACCAGCGTCGTGAAGGGATAGTCGGCGATCTTCGGACGGGCCCGGGAGATGGCCGCGATCAGCGACGACTTCCCGGCGCTCGGGAAGCCGACCAGGCCGATGTCGGCCACGACCTTGAGCTCGAGGACGGCGTCGATCTCGTCGCCCGGCTCGCCGAGCAGGGCGAAGCCGGGGGCCTTGCGCTTGGAGGAGGCGAGCGCGGCGTTGCCGAGCCCCCCACGGCCACCGCTGGCGATGACCATCTCGGTGCCGGCGCCGACCATGTCGCCGAGGACGTTGCCGTGCTTGTCGCTGACCACAGTGCCGTCGGGGACCGGCAGCACGATGTCGGCGCCGTGGGCGCCGTTCTTGTGCGCGCCGGCACCGTGGCCGCCGTGCTCGGCGACCCGCTTGGGGCTGTGGTAGTAGTCCACCAGCGTCGTGACGTTGGGGTCGACACGCAGGATCACCGAGCCACCCGGCCCGCCGTTGCCGCCGTCGGGTCCGCCCAGCGGCTTGAACTTCTCACGGTGGACGGAGGCGACTCCGTTGCCACCGCGACCGGCGCTGATGTGGAGCGTGACCCGGTCGACGAACGTCGGGACAGCCATGGGTACTCCTGAGGGTAATGAGAAATGCCGAAAGGGCGTCCCCCGATTCTAGGGACGCCCTTCGGTGAGGTCTGTGACAGACGAAAGCGTCAGGTCACTCGCCAGGGACGATGTTGACGACCCGGCGACCGCGCTTGGTGCCGAACTCGACGTCACCGGCGACCAGGGCGAAGAGGGTGTCGTCCCCGCCGCGGCCGACGCCGCTGCCGGGGTGGAAGTGGGTGCCGCGCTGGCGCACGATGATCTCGCCGGCGTTGACGGCCTGGCCGCCGTAGCGCTTGACGCCCAGACGCTGAGAGTTTGAGTCCCGACCGTTCTTGGTCGAGGCTGCGCCCTTCTTGTGTGCCATGAGTTCAGTCCTTAGTCGATTGCAGAGCCCGGCCGCTGAGGCAAGCTCAGAGGGAGATGTCGGTGACCTTCACCTGGGTGTACTTCTGACGGTGACCCTGGCGCTTCTTGTAGCCGGTCTTGTTCTTGAACTTCTGGATGATGATCTTGGGGCCCTTGGTGGCACCCATGACCTCAACCGTGACAGAAGCCTTGCCGAGCTTGGCAGCGTCCGAGGTGATCGTCTCGCCGTCGACCACGAGCACGACCGGCAGCTTCACCGACTCGCCGACACCGGTGGTCAGCTTGTCGATCTCGATGACGTCGCCGACGGCAACCTTCTGCTGGGTGGCGCCTGCGCGCACGATCGCGTACACCGCGGTCTCCTTCGTCGTTTTGCTGCATGTAAGTCCGGGTCTGGGGCGCCACCACCGGCCGCTCTGGACGAGCGCTGGGCACACGGCCGCGAGGCCGAGCACCGGGTGGGGGTTCCACACAGAAGGGCACCCACGACCAATCGTCGGGGCACGCCGAGGGTCAATACTACGGACACCGGGTCCTCACCGCAAAACGAACCCCTCGCGGGGGTCGTCCGCCTCGGCGAGGCGAGGACCCGGTCGCCCTCAGCGCTTGCGGGCGCCCTTGTTCTTCACGGGCACGTGGGGGGTGTCGTCGCCGGATTCAGCACCGGTCTCGCCACCCTCCCCCGAGCCACTGCCCGCGCCCGGAGCCGCCGTACGGCGTCCACGGGTGCGGGTCACGACCTTGGGTGCCGGCGGCGTCACGAGGGGCGCCTCGGCGACGGACGTGGGGTCGGGCTGCTCCTGGACCTTCACCGCCACCGGGGCGGTGGTGACCACGCGCGGGGCGCGGCGGGTGCGCACGACCCGCGTGGTGACCTGGGAGGTCCCGACGGGAGTGGGCTCGGGCACCTCCTCGGGCCGGGTCTCGGACGGGACCGGCTCCGGCGCGACGACCGGCGCCGGGTCAGCAGTCACCGGGGCGTCCGGCTGGGCAACGGGCTGGGCTGCCGACTGGGCAACCGACTGGGCTGCCGGCTCCGGAGCAGACTCGGCCTCGGGCGACTCCGCCTGCTCGGCGCGGTTGGCACCGCCCCGACCACGCGAGCGCCGGGACCGGGTGCGGACCTGGGGCGCCTCGGTCTCCGTCGTCACCCCTGCGCCGGCGCCTGCCGGCTCATCGGCGGCGGGCTGGGTCGACGAGGGCGCCTCCGGCGCCTCGGCCTCGTCGACCGGGGGCTTCTCGGCGTTCTCGGGTCGCGCCACAGCGGCGATGTCCTTGGGGGTGGGAACGACGACCGGACGCCCGTCTCCGGATCCGCCTCCCGCTCCGCCGTCGGAGCCGCGGGTGTCCCCGCGGTTGTCCCCGCGGTTGTCCCCGCGGTTGTCCCCGCCGGAGTCGCGACCCTTGCCGCCACGGCTGCGACGAGCGCCGCGACGGCCCTCGTCCTCGGCACCGCGAGGCTCGACCGGCGCGTCGTGGATCACGACGCCACGGCCCTGGCAGTGGTCGCAGTTCTCGCTGAAGGACTCGACCAGACCGGTGCCGATCCGCTTGCGCGTCATCTGCACCAGACCCAGCGAGGTCACCTCGGCCACCTGGTGCTTGGTGCGGTCACGCCCCAGGCACTCGACCAGACGGCGCAGCACGAGGTCGCGGTTGGACTCGAGCACCATGTCGATGAAGTCGACGACGATGATGCCGCCGATGTCGCGCAGCCGGAGCTGGCGGACGATCTCCTCGGCGGCCTCGAGGTTGTTCTTGGTGACGGTCTCCTCGAGGTTGCCCCCGGAGCCGGTGAACTTGCCGGTGTTGACGTCGACGACGGTCATCGCCTCGGTGCGGTCGATGACCAGGGAGCCACCCGAGGGCAGCCAGACCTTGCGGTCGAGCCCCTTGGCGATCTGCTCGTCCACCCGGTAGGTGGCGAAGATGTCCGGGCCCTGCGTCTCGTCGTAGCGCTCCAGGCGCTCCACGAGGTCGGGCGCCACGTGGGAGACGTAGTTCTGCACCGTCTCCCAGGCGTCGTCACCCTGGATGACGAGCTTGGAGAAGTCCTCGGTGAACAGGTCGCGGACCACCTTGAGGGTCAGGTCCGGCTCGCCGTAGAGCATCTGGGGCGAGCTGCCCTTGGTCTTGGACTCGATGTCCTTCCAGCGCGCCGTGAGCCGCTCGACGTCGCGGGTCAGCTCCTCCTCGCTGGCTCCTTCGGCCGCGGTGCGCACGATGACGCCGGCGCCCTCCGGGACGATCTCCTTGAGCAGCGCCTTGAGGCGGCTGCGCTCGGTGTCGGGCAGCTTGCGGGAGATGCCGCTGGTCGTGCCGTCGGGCACGTAGACGAGGAACCGGCCGGCGAGGCTGACCTGGCTCGTCAGCCGGGCGCCCTTGTGACCGATCGGGTCCTTGGTGACCTGCACCAGGATCGACTGGCCGGACGAGAGGACCGACTCGATCTTGCGGGGCTGGTTGTCCTTGTGCCCGAGCGAGGACCAGTTCACCTCGCCGGCGTAGAGGACCGCGTTGCGGCCCTTGCCGATGTCGACGAAGGCGGCCTCCATGGAGGGCAGCACGTTCTGCACGCGACCGAGGTAGACGTTGCCGATCAGCGACGTCTGCGACTCGCGCGCCACGTAGTGCTCGACCAGGACCTTGTCCTCGAGCACGCCGATCTGGGTGAGGTCGCCGCGCTGGCGGATGACCATCACGCGGTCCACCGACTCGCGGCGGGCCAGGAACTCGGCCTCGCTCACGATCGGCGCGCGGCGGCGCCCGGCCTCGCGACCGTCGCGGCGGCGCTGCTTCTTCGCCTCGAGGCGGGTCGAGCCCGAGATCGAGGTGATCTCGTCCTCGGCCGACCGGGGGCGGCGCACGCGGGTGACGGTGTTCTCGGGCTCGTCGTTCTCGCCGCCCGAGTCGTCACCGGCACGACGGCGACGACGCCGGCGACGCGACGTACCGCCCTCGCCGGACTCCTGCTGGTCGTCGTTGTCGCTCGAGCCGCGGGCGGGCTCGGCGTCCGAGGAGTCGGCCTCGCCGTCCTGGTCGTCGGAGTCCTGGTCACCGTTGGAGGCGTCGTCGCCCGTCTTGCGGCGACGGCGGCCGCCGCGGCGGCGACGGCGACGGTTGCTGCTGCCGCCCTCGGTGTCGTTGTCGGTGTCGTTGTCGTCGGTGTCCGTGTCGTCGTCCGAGCTGTCGTCGGACTCGTCCTCGACGTCTGCAGCCGGACGCGCGGCCCGGCCACCGCGGCGGCTCGAGCGGGTCCGCGGCTGGCTCGGGGCAGCCTCGCTCTGGTCCTCGGACTCCCCCTCGACCGAATCGGTCGACGGGGCCTCGGTGACGTCCCCGGTGGGCTCGGGCGTCTCGGCAGCGGGCCGGCGGCGCGACCGCTTGCGAGGAGCCGGCGCGTCGGACGTCTCACCCTCGGCAGCGGCCGGGGCAGCGGCAGGCTGGGAGGCGGCCTCGTCCGAGTCCGGGGCGTCCGCGGCGGGCGCGGCGGTCTTCTTGGCGGCGGCCTTGCGCGGGCGGCGCACGGCCTTCGTCGGGTCCGGGGCCTGGAAGAGCAGGGCGGTCTGGGGTGCGGTCGACGGGGTGGTCCCCGACGGCGCCAGCGCGGCGGCGGCCTCGAGAGCGAGGCGAGCCTCGATCTCCTCCTCGGTCTCCTCCGGAGTCGCGACCGGGGTCTCCGCCTCGATCGGCAGCTGCTCGGCCGGCGCGGCGACGGCCTTCTTGCGCGTGCGCTTGGCGGGAGCCTTCTTCGCGGGCGCAGCAGCCTCGGACGTCCCAGCATCGGATGTCTCGGCCTCGGGCGTCCCATCCTGGGGCGCCTCAGCCGGCGTCTCGCTGGCGGCGGGCTTGGCCGCAGCCGTCTTCCTGGCCGCTCGCTTGCGCGGTGCGGGCTTCTCCTCGGCGACCGGAGTCACGTCTGGGGCCACATCCGTCGGAGCTCCCTCGACGGGCAGCTCCTCGGCGGGCGCGGCGGCCGCCTTCTTCGTCGTACGGCGTGCGGTGGTCTTGCGCACGGTCTTCGTCACGGTGGGCTTGGACTCAGCAGTCCCAGCCGTCTCGCTCTGGCCCGTCTCGGCCGGCTCAGCCGGGGCCGGCTCGGCTGCGGCCGTCTTGCTCGCGGCCGACTTGGTGGTCTTGCGCGCCGCCCGCTTGCGGGGCGGCGGTGCGGCGGTCTCCTCCGCTCCGGTCGCACCGGACTCGTCCGGGGTGGAGGTGGTCGACTCGTCGGCCGGGTTCTCGTCGAGCATGTGTGCTCCTCTGCCCGGCTGCGTGGTGCGCGCCGAGCATGTCCGACGCCGCGGCCCGAATGCTCAGGACCGGCGACGCAAAGCCTGCGTGTGGCGGCGACCCCCTCCGCGGGATGCGTCAACGGCTGCGCGTCGTTCACCTGCCGCGGTCGTCGGGCCCGGGCTGTCCCTGTCACAGACGGTCCGGCCGCGTCGCGGTCTGGTGACGACCTTCATCCGTTGTGCCGACCCGATTGTCCGGACCGGCGAGAACGTCGTCGGGTCGAAGCGCGCGGCGTTGGGACCACACCTACGACCGTGGCGAGTATCGCACACGCGAGCCAGGATCTCGGCATGTCAGGAGACCAGCGGGTCGCCCACCGTGCCCGTCTCGGCGTCCAGGGGTCCCTGGGCGATGCGGGTCAGCAGCGGCGCCGCTCCCGTCTCGAGTCCGCTGACCTGCCGCAGGCCGGTCAGCACGTCGTCGGGTCGGACCGAGGGCACGGCATGGCGTACGACGAGGTCCACGCGGCTGCCGGAGCCGGTGGGCGCGGGAGCGGCGGCGAGCGCGATCACGGCCTCGCGGCAGTCGAAGGCGCGCAGCCCCTTCTTGGTCATCCGCTCCACGGTCACGCTCTCGGTGGCCAGGAAGGCCTCCACCGCTCGGGCCGTGTCCGCGGGGGCTGCCTCGATGTCGATGGCCCAGCGGCTCGCCTCCAATAGGTCGGCCAGCGACCCGCCGGGCGAGACCGCGACCTCGAGGACGTCGAGTCCCGTGGGCAGCGCCTCGTCCAGCGCGACGTGCACGGCTTGGGGATCGACGACCTCGGCGAGCCCGATCTCGAGGAACTCCGCCTCGCTGGCCGACCCCGTCGGCGCCGCACCCGCGTAGGAGATCCGTGGGTGCGGGTTGAATCCTGACGAGTAGGCCATCGGGATGCGGGCGCGGAACACCGCCCGCTCGAAGGCGCGGCTGAAGTCACGGTGGCTGGTGAAGCGCAGGCGTCCGCGCTTCGCGTACCGGATCCGGAGACGCTGGACGGGAGGGGCCTGCTGCTCTGGCTGGTCGCGCACCCGGACACCTTATGCTCCTGGCTCCCACCGTCATCAGGGCCGCCACCCCGAGGAGCACGCATGAGCAGCACCCGTCCCGTCGCCGTCGTCACCGGAGCCAGCAGCGGGATCGGAGCGGCCACCGCACGAGCGCTGGCCGGCGCGGGGTACGACGTCGTGGTCGGCGCGCGCCGCGTCGACCGGCTCACCGAGGTGGCTGAGGCCTGCGGCGCGACGGCGTACCCCCTCGACGTGACCGACGACGCATCGGTCGCCGAGTTCGTGGGTCGCCTCGAGCGCTGCGACCTGCTCGTCAACAACGCCGGCGGCGCGCTCGGGGCCGATCCCGTGGGGCAGGCCGACATCGAGGGCTGGCGCTGGATGTACGAGGTGAACGTGCTGGGCACGCTGCGGATGACCAAGGCGCTGCTGCCGATGCTGATCGCCTCGGGCGACGGCCAGGTCATCAACATCGGGTCGATCGCGGCCCGTGAGCCCTACCGCGGCGGCGCCGGCTACAACGCCGCCAAGCACGGCGTCGCCGCGCTGACCCGGGTGCTGCGCATCGAGCTGCTCGGCCAGCCGGTCCGGGTGTCCGAGATCGACCCGGGCATGGTGGAGACGGAGTTCAGCCTGGTCCGCTTCGAGGGTGACCAGGCGAAGGCCGACGCCGTCTATGCCGGAGTCACGCCGCTGACCGCCGACGACGTGGCCGAGACCGTGCGCTGGGTGGCCACCCGGCCGCCGCACGTCAACATCGACCAGATCCTGATGCTGGCGCGCGACCAGTCCAGCGCCCAGGTCGTGCACCGGGTGACGGACTGAGCACGGACCCGCGGACCGGCCGGGAGGACACACCGAGCACGACCGACAGGTCGCTCACCCACCATGAGCCCGGGGCGGAGCGCGTCAGCGCCTGGTGGGGCCTCCTCGGCGGGCTGTCGGTCCAGCTCGCCCTCTCCGCAGCCGCGTGGTGGGGCACCGACGACGGGGAGCCTGGCCTCAGCCTCTCCGAGCTCGGGTCCTGGGCCCCGGTCGCCGGCGGCTGGGCGGCCCTCATTCTCGTCGCCGGCCTCGGCGCCGCCCGGTCGTGGCGGTGGCGGCGCTTCGGACTGGCCCTGATCGCCGGGACCTACGTGGGCGCCGCCGTGTTCTCGAGTCTGGTGCTCTCGAGTCTGGTGCTGCCGCGTCCCTAGCTCCCTCGGGCCTGCCTCATCAGCGGTGACGGATAGACCGTGCCCACCCGGACGCCGCCGATCCAGGAGGTGAGGCGCTCCGCCTCGGTGGCGAGGGCCCGCTCGGCGGCCGGGTCGAGTGGCTCGGCGGGAACCACCTCGACGACGCCGTCGGCGTCCTGCACCCAGCAGCCCACGATGCGGCCGTTCCACCAGGCGGTGGTGCCGGCGTTGCCGTTGCGGTCGAAGAGGACCGACCCGTGCGGCCCGAGCAGGAAGCCGCGCTCCTGCCAGCCCATCGTCGTGGGGTCGAGGACCGGCAGCAGCGCCGCCCAGGGCTCGCCGTACGCCACGGGGTCGAGGTCGTCGGGCAGCACCCAGCCCGTCGTCGCGCCGTCGAGAGACACCTCCACGGCCTCGACGTCGGCCAGAGCGGCGCTCACGGCGGCACCGGTCGCTCCCAGCCACCACCGCAGGTCCGCGCTGGTGCCGGGTCCGAACGTGCGCAGCCAGCGGCGGACCAGCTCGGCGTAGCCCTCCCGGCTCCCCCACGGCTCGGGTCGCTCCCCCAACCAGCGCTCCATCGCCGCGTAGCGCGGTCGTGAGCCGCGCCAGTGCGTGGCGTTGCGGCCCCGGACGACGCGCGCCTCGGCGCCGAGCACGGTGAGCACCCGCGGCGCGACCGGGAACGCCCCGCCATAGGACTTCTCCGGGGTCACCACCACCCGGCCGTCGAGCTCCGGCAGCTGCTCGCGCAGCTCCTGGGTGGAGAGCTCCTCGCCCCCGGCCAGCCGTGCCTCGACGGCCGCGCAGGCCGCCTCGACCCACTCCGCCCCGTCGGGGGCGATGCCGGAGGCCACGACGTCCTTGGCCAGCCGCCTGCGCTCGGTCGCCGCCACGCGAGCCGACGCGCTCCCCCACGCGGCGGGGAGCAGGTCGCGGGGGAAGACGAAGAGGGTGCGGCGCATCGCCAGCTGCTTGACCAGCGAGCGCTCGTCGTACAGCTCGGCGTCGACGTCGGCCGTGGCCAGACCGTCCACGCGCGCCGCCAGGGACAGGTGCACCGTCGCCGGCTCGGTGGCGTGCAGCACGGTCATCGCGCGGGTCGCGCTCACCGCGTCGGGGAGGCGGGTGCCCACTGCCAACCCGTGACGTACGGCGAGACGCGCTCGCCGCTCGTCGTCGGTGATGTGGCGCAAGCGGCCTCCTCGTGCGTGGGCTTCGGCGGGCCCGTGACAGGTCCCCCGACCGCCGGCGGTTCGAGCAGCCTGAGAGCATCACCTGGTGTCTGAGCGTTTCGAGTCCCACCCTGCCACGTCGTCGTCCCCGGACGGACCCTCCGCCCTGTCCGGCGATCCCCTCGAGTCCGAGCTGCCCAGCGAGCCCGGGCAGCCGGGTGGTCGGCCCGGGATGGGTCTCGCCCCCTGGCTGGCGCTCGCGGGTCTGGTGCTGCTCGCCTTCAACCTGCGTCCGGCCGCAGTCAGCGTGGGCCCGGTCCTCGCCGAGGTCACCGACGGCGTGGGCATGTCCCACACGACAGCGGGTCTGCTCACCTCGCTGCCGGTCGTCGCGTTCGCGGTGTTCGGCGCAGCGGCGCCGGCGCTGGCCCGGGCCATCGGCGTCCACCGCGTCACGCTGCTGAGCCTGGTCGCCGTCGTCGTGGGCCTGGGCGGACGGGCTGCGGTCTCCTCCACGCTGCCCTTCCTCGTCCTGTCAGCGCTGGCGCTGGCCGGGATGGCGACCGCCAACGTGCTGCTGCCGTCGCTGGTGAAGCTGCACTTCCCCGACCGGGTGGGCCGGGTGACCGCGCTCTACACGACGGCGATGGCCATCGGCATCACCGCCGCGCTGATGCTCACGGTGCCCATCGCCGAGGCGGCCGGCGGGTGGCGTGCCGGCATCGGCACCTGGGCGGTGCTCGCCCTGGTGGCGGCGCTCCCCTGGCTGCGGCTGGTCGCCCACGACCGTCACCTCGACGCCGGGGCCCACGGCGTACGACTCGGCGAGGTCGCGCGGACCCGGCTCGGGTGGGCGATGGCGCTGTTCTTCGGGCTGCAGTCCATCCACGCCTACGCGGTCTTCGGCTGGTTCGCCCAGCTCTGGCGCGACAGCGGCTGGTCGGCCACCGCTGCGGGTCTGATCCTCGGCATCGTCGCCGCGGTGAGCATCCCGCTGTCGCTGTGGCTGCCCGCCGCAGCGGCCCGGCGCTCGGACCAGCGCGGCATCCTGCTGGCCGTGATGTCCTGCTACCCGATCGGCTACATCGGTCTGATGATCGCGCCGTACAAGCTGGCACCGCTGTGGGCACTGCTGATCGGCATCGGCGCCTGCACCTTCCCGCTGGTGCTGACGATGATCGGCCTGCGCTCGCGCACCCCCTCGGGCACTGCCGCACTGTCCGGCTTCACCCAGTCGGCGGGCTACCTGATCGCGGCCGCGGGGCCGTTCATCGTCGGTGCGCTCTACGACGCCACCGGCGGCTGGACCTGGCCGATCAGCTTCCTGCTCGCGCTGGTGGTCCCACAGCTGGCCGTCGGCCTCTACTGCGCCCGCCCCGCCTACATCGAGGACCACCTCACCCCCCGCTGAGCAGGCGCGAACGCACGCGGTCGAGTCGGCGCAAGCGCACGCCGTACGACGGTCGAGTCGGCGCAAGCGCACGCCGTACGACGGTCGAGTCGGCGCGGGTGCGACCGCGCCGACTCGGCGTCAGACGACGCTGAGCGGGAGGAGCTGGCGACCGGTGGGACCGATCTGGATCTCGGTGTTCATCTCCGGGCACACGCCACAGTCGTAGCAGGGCGTCCAGCGGCAGTCCTCGACCTCAGTGAAGTCGCCGTCCGGGTCGCCCGCCGCGATGGCGTCCTCCCAGTCGGCCCACAGCCAGTCCTTGTCGAGACCGGAGTCCAGGTGGTCCCAGGGCAGCACCTCGTCGTAGCCGCGCTCGCGGGTGGTGTACCAGTCGAGGTCGACATCGGTGCCGGCCAGCGCCTTCTCGGCGGAGGCGACCCAGCGGTCGTAGGAGAAGTGCTCGCTCCAGCCGTCGAAGCGGCCGCCGTCGCGCCAGACCTCCTCGATGATCCGACCGACCCGGCGGTCCCCGCGCGAGAGCAGGCCCTCAATCGTGCCGGGCTTGCCGTCGTGGTAGCGGAAGCCGATCGCACGGGCGAACTTCTTGTCGGCACGCACGATGTCGCGCAGCTTCTTGAGGCGTGCGTCGGTGGTCTCGTGGTCGAGCTGGCCGGCCCACTGGAACGGCGTGTGCGCCTTGGGCACGAACCCGCCGATGGAGACGGTGCAGCGGATGTCGTTGGTGCCCGCGACCTCGCGGCCCTTGGCGATCACCTTGCGCGCCAGGTCGGCGATCTCGAGGACGTCCTCGTCGGTCTCGAGCGGGAGGCCGCACATGAAGTAGAGCTTCACCTGGCGCCAGCCGTGCGAGTACGCCGCGGCGACGGTGTTGATCAGGTCCTGCTCGGTGACCATCTTGTTGATCACCCGGCGCATCCGCTCCGAGCCGCCCTCGGGCGCGAACGTCAGCCCCGAGCGTCGGCCGTTGCGGGAGAACTCGTTGGCCAGGTTGATGTTGAAGGCGTCCACGCGCGTGCTCGGCAGGCTGAGCGAGACGTTGGAGTCCTCGTAGCGGTCAGCCAGCCCCTTGGCGACCTCGGCGATCTCGGTGTGGTCGGCACTCGAGAGCGACAGCAGGCCGACCTCGTCGAAGCCGGACTTGCGGATGCCGTTCTCGACCATCGCACCGATGGTCTCGATCGAGCGCTCGCGCACCGGACGCGTGATCATTCCCGCCTGGCAGAAGCGGCAGCCGCGCGTGCAGCCACGGAAGATCTCCACGCTGAAGCGCTCGTGCACGGTCTCGGCCAGCGGCACGAGGGGCTTGGCCGGGTAGGGCCACGCGTCCAGGTCCATCAGCGTGTGCTTGCGGACCCGCGCCGGCACGCCCGGCAGCCGGGGTACGACGGCCGCGATCTCGGCGTCGGGTGTGTAGGTCACGTCGTAGAACTTGGGGACGTAGACGCCACCGCTCACCGCGAGGCGGCGCAGCAGCTCGTCGCGTCCGGAGAGGCCGAGCTCGTCGTTGCCGGGGCAGCCCTGCGTCTTCCACTCCCGGACGACCTCGGAGATCGCCAGCACGATCTCCTCGCCGTCGCCCAGGACCGCCGCGTCGATGAAGTCGGAGATCGGCTCGGGGTTGAACGCTGCGTGTCCGCCGGCGATGACGACCGGGTCGGCCTCGGTGCGGTCGACCGCGTGCAGCGGGATCCCGGCGAGGTCGAGCGCGTTGAGAAGGTTGGTGTAGCCGAGCTCGGTGGAGAAGCTCACGCCGAACAGGTCGAAGGCGCCGACCGGACGGTGGGAGTCGACGGTGAACTGCGGGATGGGACCGTGCTCGTCGCCCTCGCGCATCACCTTCTCCATGTCCGCCCACACCGAGTACGTGCGCTCGGCCACGATCCAGTCGCGCTCGTTGAGCACCTCGTAGAGGATCTGCACGCCCTGGTTGGGCAGGCCGACCTCGTAGGCGTCGGGGTACATCAGCGTCCAACGCACGGTCGGACCCTCGGGGGCACAGTCCCACTCCTTGACGGTGGAGTTGAGCTCACCGCCGACGTACTGGATCGGCTTCTGCACCGACGGGAGCTTGGGCTCCAGCCGGGGGAAGACGGACTCAGGGCTTCGCTGGTCGAGACCAGTCACGGACACGTCGGAACCTCACGGGTATGCGGGTGGGGGGTCAGCCGTCAAGGGTACGTCGCGCGCGGCAAGGAATGCTCATTCGTTGATGCGAGCGAGTTCCTCGAGCGCGCTGCGAGCCTGATCCAGCTCGACCTGGGCCAGGGCGATCAGGTCCTCCAGCCCCTTGACTCCGAATCGGTTGCTGACCGTGTGCACCGCCTCACCGATCGCAGGGTCGACAGTCTCCTCGATGTGCTCGCTCATGGGCCCATGCTCGCACTAGGGCGTGCTTCGGGCGAGGCCCACGCGCCCCAGGTGCCCGTTCATCGAGCAGGCCGCGCCCCAACGCAGCCGTTGATCGAGCAGTGCGCGCGCGGTACTCGTTGATCGAGCAGGGCGCGCGCGGCACTCGTTGATCGAGCAGGGCGCGCAGCGCCCGACGTCGAGATCCCCCGTGTTCACCGGGCGCTATTCGCGGCGTGGTCGGTGCCGCACCCAGTCCGGTGGTTGGGCTGGTGGTCGGTCGGGGTCGCGGTGTCGCCGTCGTGGGGGCGGTTGGAACTCGGGCACCCCGTCGCTGGGGTTGAGACGTACTTCCCAGGGCGTGTGGTGGATGGTGCGGTGGTGGTGCCCGCACAGCAGCACCATGTTGTCCAACGACGTGGGGCCGCCGTCGACCCAGTGGGTGATGTGGTGGGCGTGGCACATCACCGGGGGCCTGGTGCAGGCAGGGAACGCGCAGTGGTGGTCGCGTACGACGAGGGCCCGCCACAGGGCGGGGGTGACCAGGCGGTGGGCCCGGCCGACGTCGAGCTGTTCGCTGGAGCCGGCCAACGGGTGGGGTAGCGCGACCGGGGTGATGTCGGCATCACAGGCCAGCCTGCGTGCTGTGGCCGCGGACATCGTGAGTCCTTCGTCGGTGACCCCGAGTCCGGCAGCGAGGTCTGTGGCGAGTCCGGTGGTGGTACCGGTGTGGTCGAGGCCGAGCAGTGGCCAGTCGATCCCACCCTCGAGGGTGGTGGGCGCAGTCCGGTTGAGGTGGCCGGTGAGCGCGGTGTAGTCGATGGTGACGGTCACCCGTGGCCTTGCACCGTGGCACTCGGGGGCCTGGTCGGTGTCCAGGCCGTGCTGGGCGTTCTGAATCAACGCGTCCCACAAGCGTGCGCCGTGGTCGCGGGGATCGATCACCTCACCACTACAACCGCCATCACCGGTGCCGTTCTCCTCACCAGAGTCGACGGCCGGTTGCGGCTTGGTGAGTGGCAGGAGCGCTGCCTTGAGGATGGCGGCGTCCTCCACCGACCCCCGGCCTTTCACGCGGACACCGCCGGCGCCGTCATCGACGATGGACAGGAACCGGTCGAGGTGGGCGGAGCGTTCCTCGCGGTCCAGCGCTTTCTCGAGGTCGCGTTCGGTGCGCTCGGGGTCGATGACGTGGATGAGGTGGCGGGCTGCTTTGGCGAGCTCGGAGGCATCCAGCACCCCGGCCTCGGCGAGGAGGAGTGCTTCGGCCTCGGCGCGGAGGGTCGGGTTGGTGGGGAGCTGCTCGATGGCGTCGACGATCACGGCGGCCTGCTCGGGGGACACGTCCCCACGACGTAGCGCTTCGAGGGTGGCGCGGCGCTCACCGCGCAGGAGTCCGGCGTGGTCAACGGCGCGTTTGCCTTGGGCGCGGCGGAGGCCAGCGAGGTGGGTGAACCAGTCCCCGGTCGATGCCCATGCGAGCTCGGTCTTCGCGGCGGCGCGGGTGTGGACCTCGGCCAGCATCTCGGCTTCGAGGGCGGCCACGTGGGCGCGCAGCGCCTCCAACGCGGAGACGCCTTCGAGGAGGTCATCGACGGGGCGGGTGGCCCACAGCACGGAGTCCAGGCCGGCCAACGCATGGTCGGCCAGACCGAGCGCACCGACGGCGCCGCCGAGGGCACCGGAGCCGGTGTCGTCGGGGCCGTTCGGGGTGGTCGCCATAGACATCACTCAAACAGACGGCACCGACATTGACCCCCTATCTGACCTGGTCTGATCTCGAATTGTGGACAACATTCGAAACTTTTTCTGGCAGCCCACTAACTGTCCACAGGGCCGGGTCACAGGTGGGGGTCTCGACGTCGGTTGCTGCGCAACCTGCTCGACCAGCGAGGGCACGTGGGGGTCTCGACGTCGGTTGCTGCGCAACCTGCTCGACCAACGAGGGGGTGCGCAAGCTGCTCGACCAGCGGTCAGCGGCCGACGAGCGAGCGCTGCTGCATGACGTAGCGCGTCGGCAGCGGGGCGGTGGAGCGCAGGTGGATGTTCTGGAGCAGGCCGATGGCGAGCATGCCGGCGAACATCGACGATCCGCCGTACGACACGAACGGCAGCGGCACACCGGTGACGGGCATGATGCCGAGGCACATGCCGACGTTCTGGAAGGCCTGGAAGCCGAACCAGCAGGCGATGCCGGCGGCCGCGACCCGGCCGAAGACGTCCTCGGACTGGACGGCGATCGCGAGCGCCCGCCAGATCACCACGCACATCAGCGCGATCAGCAGGCCCGCCCCGAGCAGGCCCAGCTCCTCGCCGGCGACGGTGAAGATGAAGTCGGTGTGCTGCTCGGGCACGAAGCCGGAGCGGGTCTGCGAGCCGTCAAAGAGGCCCTGACCGAAGAGCCCGCCGTTGCCGACGGCGATCCGGGCCTGCTCGACGTTGTAGCCGGCCCCGCGCGGGTCTAGGTCGGGGTTGGTGAAGGCCAGGAACCGGTCGACCTGGTAGTCCTTGAGGACGCCGGCGGAGATCCCCGCGACCGCGCCCGCGACGCCCAGCGCGAACAACCCGGCCAGCCAGCGCCGCGGGGCCCCGGCCACAGCCAGGACGCCGAAGACGGTGGCGGTGAGCACGAGCATGGTGCCGAGGTCAGGCTGGGAGAGGATGAGCGCGGCCGGTACGGCGGCGATCGCCAGCATGCCGATGACCTCGACCGTGCCGACGCTGCGCCGCCAGGAGCCCTCCATCCGCTCCGCGACCAGCAGCGCCATCGCGATGATGACCGCCAGCTTGGCGAACTCCGAGGGCTGGATCGACATCCCGCCGAGCTGCACCCACGACCGCGAGCCGTTGATCGTCGACCCCATCGCGAGGACCAGCACCAGCCCCACCAGCGAGGCGAGGTAGATCAGTGGCGCCACGATCCGCAGCCAGCGGTGGTCGGTGGCGAGCACGATCACCATCAGCACCAGGCCGATGGCCACGTTGACGAGCTGCTTCTTCAGGTAGGCGGTGGGGTCTCCCCCGGTCAGGTCCTCGCGCGTCGACGTGGCCGACCACACCAGCACCGTGCCCAGCAGCACCAGAGCGAGCACGGCGACCATGAGCACCCAGTCGACCCCGGGAGCCCGCAGCCGGCTCGAGGCCGGGCTGCTGGTCCCCCCGGCTCCGCGGACGGGCGTGCGCAGACTCATCAGCCCCTCCCCCTCGCCGGAGGCAGGATGGAGCCGTCGTCGGCGAACGTCGGGAGCTTCTCAGGCGGAGTGGTGCCGGGGATCGCGGCCTGGGCTGGTACGACGCGCTCGCCGCGCACGCCGTACAGCGCCTCCCAGATCTTGCGGATCGCGGGACCGGACGTGCCGGACCCGGTGCCGCCCTGGGAGACCATCATCACGACCACGTAGTCCTTCGAGTACGACGCGACCCACGAGGTCGACTGCTTGCCGTAGACCTCGGCCGAGCCCGTCTTGGAGCGCACCACGACGTCCTCGAGGGGGAAGCCACCCATCCGCCACGACATGGTGCCGACGCGGGTGACGCTCTTCAGGGCCCCGTCGATGTAGTCGATGACCTTCGCCGGGATGTCGATACGACCCGCCCGCTTCGGCTTGATCACTCGCTTGACCTGCCCGTCGGTGCCGACGATGGCCTTGCCGACCCGCGGCTCGTAGAGCGTCCCGCCGTTGGCCAGTGCGCCGTAGGCCCGGGCGAGCTGCAGCGGCGTCACGATCGTGTCGCCCTGACCGATCGCGAAGTTGACCGCGTCGCCGGCCCGGTAGGCGAACCCCTCGATGCAGAACTCGCGGGCGAACTTGTAGACGAAGTCGCTGGTCTTGTCGTCCTGCGGCTTGTCGGCGAGGCCGCAGTAGTAGTCCTTCTGCGACTCGTAGTAGGCGCGCTTCCAGCGCCGGTCGGCGATCCGGCCCGGTGCCTCGCCCGGCAGGTCGATCTCGGTCTCGGCACCGAAGCCGAACTCCTTGGCGACGTCGACCAGCGGGTCCTTGGCCGTGACGTCGGCGACGTCGGAGCCGAAGCGCTGCCAGTAGTCGTAGCCGATCCGGTAGAAGAACGTGTTGCACGAGACCTCGAGGGCCTTCGCGAAGCCGATGGAGCCGTAGGCGCCCGACTCGTAGTTCTTGAAGTCGCGGTTGCCGACCCGGAACGCCGACGAGCAGGCCAGCTGTGTGTCGGGCGAGTAGCCGTTGACCAGCGCCCCCGCGGTCATGAACGGCTTCCAGGTCGAGCCCGGCGCGAACTGCCCCTGGGTGGCCCGCTGCAGCAACGGGGTGCCGGCCCTCTCGGAGTAGAGCCGGCGCAGCTGGGTCTCGGTGATGCCGCCGACCCACACCTCGGGGTCGTACGTCGGCTGGCTGGCCATCGCGACGACGCGGCCGGTGTCGGCCTCGAGCACGACCGCGGCACCGGAGTCGGCGGCGTAGTTGCGCCCGGTCACCTCGTCACGGGTGGCTCGAGCCGTCTTGATCGTCTGCGCCAGCTGGCTCTCGACGATCCCCTGCACCTTCGCGTCGATCGAGGTGACGAGGGTGTCGCCCGGCTGGGCCTCGACCACGCCGTCGTCACCCAGCACCCGGCCCATCGAGTCGACCGCGACCCGGTTGTAGCCGGGCATGCCGCGCAGCCACGCGTCGTACTGCTTCTCGACGCCGGCGCGGCCCACGGACGAGGCCCCGTTGACGGAGTCGTCGTCGTCCTCCTGCGCAACGTCGAGCTCGTCCTCGGTGATCGGGCTGAGGTAGCCCAGCAGGTGCGCGGCGTTGACGCCGTAGGGCTGGGGGTAGGCGCGCACGCTCTGCTGCTCGGCCAGCACCGCGGGATAGTCCTCGGGCTGCTCCAGGATGCTCAGCGCCACGCTCTTCTCGACGTCGTAGGCCACCGGCACCGGCTGGTAGGGGGAGCCGTTCCAGCAGCTGCCCTCGACCGCCCCGGCATCACCGCAGTCGAGGAGCTTGGCGCGGATGCGCGCGGGCTTGAGCCCGACCGCCCGGCCGACCCGGGTCAGGAGCTCGGCCTGCGAGGGCTCGTCCAGCTTGCCGAGCAGGGTCCGGTCGATCGAGACCGCCCACGAGGTGCGGTTGGCCACCAAGGGGCGCCCCATCGCATCCACGATCAGCCCTCGCTGGGGCTGGACCACGACCTCGCGCACCGACTGCGAGGCGGCCTGGGCCTGATACTCCTCGCCGCCGAGGACCTGGAGGTACCACAGCCGCGCGAAGAGCGTGGCGAACAGCGACAGCACGAGGACCTGAACCACGATCAGCCGCAGCCTGCTGCGGCGCGCGGCGCGGTCGCGCTCAGTCATGGGAGCTCACCCTCGAGGTCATCGAGCTCATGCCGGCACCCGCCCGGGCTGGAGCCGGCTCAGCAGCGCCAGCATCGGCGGGAGGACGAACGGCGTGAGCACGACGTCCCAGGCCACCCCGATCGTGATGACCTGCAGGAGGTCCGGGACGCTCACGATCGGGTCCTTCAGCACCAGCCCGCTGAGCGCGAAGATCGAGGTGCCGACGAACGACGACGCGGCCACCGTCGCCACCACCGCGGCCACCGAGGGGCGCGCGTCCTGGCGCACCCGGCCCGCGACGTACCCCACGACCACCAGGGCGAGCGCCCACCGTCCGGCGACGTGGTCGGCGGGCGGGGCGAGGTCGAGGGCGACGCCGGCGAAGAAGCCGAGGACGGCGGCGGCCTGGGGCCCCCGGCTGAGAGCGGTCGCCACGACGACCAGCAGGCACAGGTTGGGGACGACCCCCTCCCAGGCGACGTGGGAGAAGACCGTCACCTGCAGCACGACGGCCGCGACCACGGCGAGCGCCGCAAGCCCGATGCGCGCGGCCCTCACGCCGCCACCTGCCGGGCGCTCAACCGACGCTCCCGTCGGCCTCGATCACGTCGCGGTCGCTGCGCGTCCCTGAGGCGACCACCACGCCGACCAGGTCGAGGGCGCTGAAGTCGACGAAGGGGTCGATCACCGCGCGCCGCGACGTCTCGCGCGGGCTGCTGTAGACCTGGGTGACCCGACCGATCGGGATGCCCGGGAGGTACGGCGCACCGCCGTCGCTGCCCCAGGTGACGACGACGTCGTCCTCGGCCGGCACGACCGCACCGTCGACCAGCTCCAGATCGAGGCGGCCCTCGTCGCCGATCACCCCCCGCCCTCGCAGGAAGCCGACCTCCATCGACCGACCGACCCGGCCGCCGACGACCGAGTCGGCGTCGAGCACGAGCAGGACGGTGGCCGTGGTCCGGGTGGCGCGAAGCACCCGGCCGACTAGGCCGTCGTTGTTGAGCACGGTCATGTCGGCGTCGATGCCGGCGTCGGTCCCGGCGTCGATGGTGACGGTGCGGGAGAACGACTGCATCGGGCCCAGTGCGATCACGCGCGCGGGCACCAGCGCATGCCCGCCCTTGCGTGCGGCGGCGGTGAGCCCGTCGAGCTCGGCGAGCCGGTTGCGGTCCAGGTCGCTGGTGGCCACCTGCTGGCGCAGCGCAGCGTTCTCCGCCTCGAGCGCGGCGAGGTCGGCCTGCAGGGCGTCCTTGGAGCGGAACCAGTCCGGGACGGAGGTGAAGGGGCGTACGACGCCGGCCGTCACCGACTCGACGGGGCCGAGGGCCTCCCCCACCATCCGGCGGGCCGGCTCGAGCGGCGAGTCGGACCCGCCGCGGGCGTCGAGCGTGATCAGGCTCAGGCTGGCCAGCACCAGCGCGACGATCAACGCGCGCGAGGGGCGGTGGCGCGCGTCGAGCCGGTCGAGGCCGCGCCAGCGCTTCTCGCGGTCGACGCCGTCGCGGCGCAGGTCGGGTCCGGCCATCAGAACCGCCGGGGCTCGGAGACGAGGACCTGCTGGAGGGCCTCGAACTCCTCGACGCACTTGCCGGCCCCCAGGGCCACCGAGGTCAGCGGGCTCTCGGCCACGTGGACCGGCATGCCCGTCTCGTGACGGATGCGCTCGTCGAGCCCGCGCATCAGGGCGCCGCCGCCGGTCAGCACGATGCCGCGGTCCATGATGTCGCCGGCCAGCTCGGGGGGCGTCTGGTCGAGCGTGGCGCGCACGGCGTCGACGATCGCGTGCAGCGGCTCCTCGAGCGCCTGGCGCACCTCCGCGCTGGAGACCACGACCGTGCGCGGCAGGCCGGAGACCATGTCGCGTCCCCGGATCTCGGCCTCGGGCTCCTGGGGCAGCGGGAACGCCGACCCGAGGGTCATCTTGATCTCCTCGGCGGTGCGCTCCCCCAGCATCAGGGAGTACTCCTTCTTCATCCAGGCGATGATCGCCTGGTCGAGGTCGTCGCCCGCGGTCCGCACGCTCAGGGACGTGACGATGCCGCCCAGAGAGATCACCGCGACCTCGGTGGTGCCGCCGCCCACGTCGACGACCATGTTGCCGGTGGCCTCGTGGACGGGCAGGCCGGCGCCGATCGCGGCCGCCATCGGCTCCTCGACGATGTAGACGCGGCGCGCGCCCGCCTGGTAGCCGGCCTCCTTGACCGCACGCTGCTCCACCGCGGTGATGCCGCTCGGCACGCAGATCACCATCCGGGGCTTCGCGAAGTAGCGGCGGCGGTGGACCTGGCGGATGAAGAAGCGCAGCATCTGCTCGGTCGCCTCGAAGTCGGCGATCACGCCGTCCTTGAGCGGGCGGATGGCGGTGATGTTGTCGGGGGTGCGACCGATCATCCGCTTGGCCTCGTGGCCCACGGCGAGGATCTCGTTGGTGCTGGAGTTCAGTGCGACGACCGACGGCTCGTCGAGCAGCACGCCCTTGCCCCGGACATAGACCAGGGTGTTGGCGGTGCCGAGATCCACGGCCATGTCGCGGCCGATGAAGCTATTCGCCATGCCGTCATGCCTCGCAGGTCGACTCGTCTGGGGAAGGGTGGGCGACCCGACAGTCGACCCTCGACGAGGGTAAGAGGCGCGAGCCCGCGTTTGTGGCAGGACACGCTCGACCCGCTGGCCCTACCCCAGATCGAGCGGGTCGCTCCCCTGCCGCTCGCCCCACGCCTCACGCTGGTCCTCCGGCACCTCGACGCACCGTCCCCGCAGGCCCACCACGACGAAGTGGTCCTTCCCGGCGTACTCCGTGAGCTGGACCCGGACGTCGCTGTCGTCGCGGGTGGCGGTCACGACGGTCCGCTCCCCCTCCGCGCTCGGCTCGTCCAGCACGTAGCCGTCGTCCTCCAGAGCCGCACCGAGTCGCTCGATGACCGTCCGCTCGCCCAGCCCGTCGAGGCGCGCGGAGGCGCCGTAGGAGAAGTCGCGATAGGTCCAGTCGGGGCCGGCCGTGGTGCAGCCCTCGAACCGACTGTCGCTGCCTGCGACCTGAGCATCGACGCGCCGGGCCAGGGACGGGATCAGCTCACCGGCGCGGGCGCGCACGTCGTCCCGCTGCTGCTCCAGCCGTTGCGCCGCGTCCACCGTGTCGTCCTCCTCCGTGCATCCCGTCAGCAGTCCGCCGAGCAGGATCGCGACCAGCACGCCTGCGACGCGCACCCGTACGGCGTACCTGCGTCCCCTCGTCGCAGTCGGCCCCATCAGCACTGCTCCATCATCCTTGCCCATCACCGTTGCCTGGTCCGGCCGGCCCCGGGGGTGCGGTCCCACTCCGGGTCGGTCGGCTCTCCCAGGAGCGGATCGTAGGTGTGCTCGGCCCGCTCCACGTCGTCGTAGTCGGCGTTGACGATCTGGGCGATGTTGGCGAGTGACTCGGAGTCGTGGTCGAAGTACTTCGAGTGGTCCTCCAGCGAGTTCCAGAAGTCGGGGCGCACCAGGTCGCGGTCCACCGCCTCCGCCTGGAAGCGCTGGGCGCCGAAGTCGTCGCTGCTGGGGTCGTTGCCGAGGCCGAGTCCGGTGTTGCCGAGGTTGACCCAGCCCTGGTCGCCCAGCATCGCCACCGCGTCGCGGCTGTTGCGGCCCACCCAGACGTGGTCATCGCCCACCCCCAGGTCCTCGGCGCGGTGAGCGCCGTCACCAGCTCCGGGGCTGCCGACCAGGACGATGTCGTCGGCCGCCAGTCCGTCTCCCGTGGCGGCGTGCCCGGTCGTGGTCGAGCCATAGCTGTGGCCGATGACGGTGATGTGGGCAGGGTCCCCCTCCCGTGAGGTGCGCAGCCCGTCGACCATGTCGGACAGCCGCTCGCCACCTTGGCGGGCCAGGTGCTCGCTGACCACGGAGTAGCCGTCCACCCCGTCCACGAAGTTGTCGGGCGCGTCATAGCCGATCCACAGCATCGAGGCCGTCGAGGAGGCCCCGTCGTCGGCGCGGGCGGCCTCGTAGACGCTGACCGCGCGGTCCGCCAGGCCCGGTGCGCTGGCGGCGTCGGTGCCGAGTCCCGGCACGGTCACGGCGATGTTCTGAGCCGTGGCGAGGTCGCCCACGGCGACCGCGACGCGACCGTCGCCGCCGAACGCGTCGGGGTCATAGACGTAGAGCTGGGCCGGGACCTGGTCGAAGGTGCGCGGGTCGACCGTGTCGGCCATCCTCCTCAGCGCCTGGTCGGCGGCGCGGGCGTTGCGCAGCGCCGCCTCCTCGTCGCGGGTGAGCAGGTCCTGGTCCTCGAGCATCTCGAGCTCGTGGAGGTCCCGGGCCAGCGAGACCCGGTTGGCCTCGTCGCGTGCGCCCGGGGGCACCCCGTCGCGATTGCCGATCGAGCCCGGCGACGCGTGGACGAGGGCTCGTCGCTGTGCGGGCGTGAGCGATGCCCACCACGCGCTGACCTCCTGCGCGGAGGCCCCGGTGGGCGGCATCGTGTCGAGCGCGCGGTCGGCCGGATCCTCCACTCCGCCGTAGCGCCGGCGGACCTGGTCGAGCGTCATCGCGGCGTCCAGCGCCGCCACCATCGTGCGCTCCTCGGCGCTCACGTCCTCGACCCAGTCGTCGCGGGACGTCTCGAAGGCACGGACCCGTCGTGTCAGGCGCCGAGCGTCGTCCTGGAGCGCCTCGATGGTCGAGGCCTCAGCCGTCCCGGCGCCGGCATCGTCCGTGTCCCGGACGCGCTGCCAGAGCTGGGTGATGTCGCGGGACAGCTCGGCGCGCTCGTCGACCAACGCCGCGCGACGAGCGACGAGGCGGGTCATGACCTGCGCGTGCGCATCGCCGACCCGCACCACCCGGCGCAGCGCCAGCGACATCGCGTCGGCCAGCGCACCCGGCTCCCTGATCGCAGCGTGGTAGGAGACCGCTGCGTCCCCCTCCCAGCTGGGCACCCGGGCCGAGCCCGCCACGAACGTGCCGAGGTCGTCAACCTGGGCGCCGGCCGCGCCGAGGTCGCGGACGAAGATCTCGATCGACGCCACGTCGACGTCCAGCGGCGGTGGCGGCGACGGCCGCGCGGGGATCACGATCTCGGCCGTGGCCGTCCCACCGGACGCCCCACCCGACGTCGTGCTCACCGCAGCTCCGCGAGGTACGACGCCAGCGCGAGGCCTGCGTCGGCGACGGCGCCGTCGGTCTCCAGGTAGTCGCGGATCGAGTCGCGCAGCCCGTCCGCACGGGTCTCGGCCTCGTCGGCCAGCGACTGGACGTGTCGCTGCCAGGCGGCGGTGAACCGACCGGCCGCGCCGGCCACGTCCTTGGTGAACCCGCTGGTCGGCGCATCCCCGATCTGGGTGGCCGCAGAGGCGAGGTCGAGGTGCTGCTCGTCCCAGTCGCGCGACGCGGTGCCGACCTGGAGCGGGACGACCTTCATCGCCCTCCCTCCAGCACCAGGCGGGCCACACCCGGCCCGACCTCCACCGCCTCGGAGAGCACCTCGCACATCAGGGCACCGGCTCCGGCGGCCTGGGTGGCCCGGAGGACGAGCCCGTCCCCGGAGGCCGCGAGGCGATGGACCCCACCATCCGTGCGATCGACGCGCCAGCCCTCCTCGTGGAGCACGGCGGCCAGGCGCGACAGGACCGCCGCGCCGTCGCCGGTGTCCGCGACGAGCCGGCTGCGTGCCTCGACCGTCCCCATCGCGGGTCCGGCCACGAGGGACTCACTCCGCGCGCGCAGCACCACCGCGGGGTCGTCCCCCGCACGGGCCCAGAGCCGGTCGACCGTCGCGGCCACGCGCCGCAGGAGGTCGTCGACCAGCCCGCGCGCGGTCTCCGGATCGGGAGCGGGCGTCGACTCAGCCGAGCCCGTCTCGCCCGACACACGTGGCGCGGAGGGCAGCAGGACGATGTCCACGTCCGGGTGCCGTCGGCGGACCGCCGCCATGAACGGGTCCTGGATCGGCCCCGAGTGTCGCTCCAGCTTCATGGCGGTGATGCTGCCCGTGGTCGACCTCGTCAAACAGCGAGACCGACCGCCTGTGGATCAGAGGCTGATCAGAGGCTCTGTCAGAGGTTGGGGAACCAGATCGCGATCTCCCGCTCGGCCGACTCCTCGGAGTCCGAGCCGTGCACGAGGTTCTCGCGGTTGGAGATGCTGAAGTCGCCGCGGACCGAGCCGGGCGTGGCCTTGCGGCCGTCGGTGGCTCCGTTGATCTGGCGCACGATCTCGATCGCGTGCGAGCCCTGGAGGACGAGCGCGACGAGCGGACCGCTCGTGACGAAGTCGCGCAGCGGCGGGTAGAAGTCCTTCTCGACGTGCTCGGCATAGTGAGCGTCAGCGATCGAGGCGTCGATGTGACGCAGCTCCATGGCGGCCACCTGCAGGCCCTTCGCCTCGTAGCGGGCCAGCACCGTGCCGATGAGGCCTCGGGCGACGGTGTCGGGCTTGAGAAGGACCAGGGTGCGCTGCGTCATGCGAGGCAGCCTAGCGAGCCCCCAGGGAGAGGGCACGACTGCGTACGTCGAGCGGCACCGGCCCACTCGCATCCGGAGCGGGGATCGGGGCCTCCGCCACCAGACGCACCGGCAGATGACCACCCCAGACGCCCGCCGCGATGTCCTCCGGGTCGTCCCCGGGACCGCCCGCTCGCTCCTTCATCGATGCCTCGTGCAGCGGCAGGGCCAGGACCGCGGTCGCGGCGAGCTCCTTGCGGGTGCTGGGCCGCAGGGTCGCCGTACGGCCCGGGACCATGTGGTCCACGATCAGCTCCAGAGCCCGGTCCTTCTCCGCCGCGTCGTCGACGAGCCGAGGTGTCCCGATCACGACGGCGGAGCGGTAGTTCATCGAGTGGTGGAACGTCGAGCGCGCGGTCACCAGCCCGTCGAGCACGGTGATGCCGACGCACAGCACCGACCCGGGTGCCCGGCGGACCCACCCGGCGGCCACCGACCCGTGCACGTAGAGCGTGCCGCCCTCGTCCGGGCCGTCGGGGTCGACGCCGAACGCGGCCGGCAGGACCACCGGGTGCTCGCCGGCGTCCACGGCGAGGTGGCACAGCAGTGCCTGGTCGAGCAGGTCCCACAGCGCCGAGCGGTCCGTTACCGCCCGGTTGCGCCCCCGGGTGACGGTCGTGCGCGCGCTCGGCGACAGCGGGGCGGGATCGGGCGTGGCAGCAGGGACGGCTGCAGGAGTGGAGGTCACCTCGATATCGTCGTCTGGGAGTGGCCTAGTGTCACGAGCCAATTCCATCCGACTCGAACAGGACACTTCTGTGGCAGCCACCACTCTGGCATTGCGCTTGGACCGCGACCTGCCCACTGCGCTGGCTGTCCAGCTCTCCGACCAGGTGCGCAACGCGGTCCTCAGCGGCGCCGTGGCCAGGGGCGATCGGCTGCCCAGCAGCCGGGCGCTGGCCGCCGACCTGGGCATCTCGCGCGCGGTCGTCGAGCACGCCTACGACCAGCTGCTGGCGGAGGGCTGGCTGCTGAGCCGGCGCGGCGCCGGCACCTTCGTCGCGACAGCCTCTGTCCCTGCGAACGCGCCCGCGCCACGCACTCCTGCCCCGCCGGCGCCGGACCTGGTCCGGCTCGACACCGGCACCCCCTGGATCGACCCCCGGCACGTCGCCGGTTGGCGCCGGGCCTGGCGCGAGGTCTCGGCGGCCCGGCCTCCCGCCAGCTACGGCGACGCCCGCGGGCTGGCCGACCTGCGCCGGGCGCTCGCCGACCGGCTGGCGCGGACCCGGGGGCTGGTCTGCGACCCCGACGAGGTCGTGGTGACCCACGGGACCACCGACGGCCTGCGGCACCTGCTCGCCGCGCTCCCCGACGGACCGATCGCCGTCGAGGACCCCGGCTACCGCGCGGCGGTGCGCACGGTCCAGGCCGCCGGTCGGGCGGTGGTCGACCTGCCCGCGCTGCGTCCGGTCACCTCATTGGCGGGTGTCCGTGCTGCCTACGTCACGCCCGCCCATCAGCACCCGCTCGGCGCGGTGATGTCCGGTCCCGACCGGCTCGCCCTGCTCGCGGCGGCCCGGGCGGCCGATGCGGTGGTGGTCGAGGACGACTACGACTCCGAGTTCCGCTACGACGTGGCTCCGGTGCCTGCGCTCGCCGCTCTCGACCGCGACCGGGTCTGCTATCTCGGCACCGCGTCGAAGTCGGTCTCCCCCAGCCTGCGCCTGGGCTGGATGGTCCCACCGCCCCGACTGCTCGACGTGATCAACGAGCACCGCGCGAGCGCCCACGAGGGGGCCTCCTGGCCGGCCCAACGCGCCCTGCTGTCGATGCTGCGCGACGGGTACGTCGACCGGGTCGTCCGCTCGGCGCGCCGGGTCTACGCCGAGCGGGCCCCGCGGGTCGCGGCCGCGCTCGCGCCGTACGGCGAGGTCGAGGGGCAGCCCGCGGGGATGTACGCGAGCGTCGTGATGGACCCGGGCGCCACCGAGCGGGCACGCGCCTGTGCCCAGGACGCCGGCTTCGACGTCCCACGGTTGGCCGACTACTGCCGCAGCAGCACGCTCGACGGGCTCGTCGTCGGCTTCGGCGGGTGCACCGACGAGCAGCTGGACGCCGCGCTCGCCGCCCTGCGCCGGGGACTGGACTGAGGAGGCCTCAGGCCCCGTGCTGCGCCTCGAAGGCGGCGTACGCCTCGGCCCGCTCGCGCTCGATCTTGCGGCCCAGGAAGTCGGCCATGCCCCACAGGAGAGCGAAGACCGCGCCCAGGAAGAACATCAGCGGGATCACGAAGCCCAACGCGATCGCGGCCGCCTGGACCACCCACCCGGCGGTGTAGGCCCACGGGGCGCGCAGCATGCCGGCGAGCAGCAGGCACACGGCGGTGAGCCCCAGTCCGACCGCCAGCGCCGGACCGAGCGCGACGTCGGCGATCGTCACCATCACCGGGGTGGTGAGGCCCAGCGTGATCGCCTCGAGCGCCAGGATCGCCGCGCACATGCCGCGGCGCGGGGACCGGGCCGGGGGCGCGCCCACAGGAGGGTTCTCGGCGTTCTCGCTCATCCGCGTCCCTTCAGCATCGTGCGGGCCTCGCCCACCGTGACCACGGACCCGGTCACCAGGACCGCGCCCGAGCCGATCGAGTCACCGAACGCCTCTCCGGCCTCGGCCAGGGTCGCGGCGGCCTCGATCGCGTCGGCGAGACGCGGGGCCACGCTGACCCGGTCGGGGCCGTAGATCTCGCGCGCGGCGGCAGCGAGACGCTCGGCGCTCATCGCGCGTGGGGTGGAGTTTTGGGTGCACACGACGTGGGCCAGGTGCGGCTCGAAGGCCGCCAGCAGCCCCTCGTGGTCCTTGTCGTCCATCACGCCGAGCACGCCGATGAGCGGGTGGAACGTGAACGAGTCCTCGATCGCCGCCGCCGTCGCCGCCGCGCCGTGGGGGTTGTGGGCGGCGTCCAGCACGACGGTGGGGCTGCGCCGGATGATCTCCAGACGGCCCGGCGAGGTCACCTCTGCGAACGCCTCGCGGACCAGGTCCTCGTCGAGGGTCTCGTCACCCGCGAACGCCTCGACGGCCGCCAACGCCATCGCGGCGTTCTGCGCCTGGTGGGCGCCGAACAGCGGCAGGAACACGTCGTCGTAGCGGCCGCGCAGGCCCTGCAGCGAGACCATCTGTCCCCCGAGGGCCGCAAGACGCGAGATGACGCCGAAGTCGACGCCCTCGCGGACGACCGACGCCCCGACCTCGGCGGCCCGGTCGAGCAGCACGGCGGCGACGTCCTCGCTCTGCTGGGCCAGGACGGCGGTCGCGCCGGGCTTGATGATCCCGGCCTTCTCCACCGCGATCTCCACGGCCGTGTCGCCCAGCCAGCGGGCGTGGTCGACAGCAACCGGGAGGACCACGGCGACGGACCCGTCCGCGACGTTGGTCGCGTCCCAGCTGCCGCCGAGGCCGACCTCGACCACGGCCGCGTCGACGGGGGCGTCCGCGAACGCGGCGTAGGCCATGCCCACGACCGTCTCGAAGAACGACAGCGGGTGGTCCTGGTCGGCGTCCACCAGGTGGGTGTAGGGCGCGACGTCGTTGAAGGCCCGGACGAACGCCTCGTCCGACAGCGGCTCCCCGTCGAGGCTGATCCGCTCGTTGATCTCCTCGACGTGGGGGCTGGTGAAGCGACCGGTGCGCAGCCCGCGGGCGCGCAGCAGGGCGTCGATCATCCGCGAGGTCGAGGTCTTGCCGTTGGTGCCGGTCAGGTGGATCACCGGGTAGCCGCGCTGCGGATCGCCGAGCAGCTCGGTGAAGGCTGCGATCCGGTCCAGCGACGGCTCGAGCCGGGTCTCCGGCCAGCGCGAGAGCAGGGCGTCCTCGACCTCGGCGACGGTCTCGGCGGCGCGCGGCTGCTCCGGGGCGGTCGGCTGCTCCGGGGCGGTCGGCTGCTCCGGGGCGGTCGGCTGCTCCGGGGCGGGAGTGCGGGGGGTCGGGCCGGTGGCCGGGTCAGAGTCATTCATCGCCTGGAAGTCTAGGCGTCGAACGTCGCCGGGATCGGATCGGTGGCCGGCCGCGATCAGTGGCAGGCTCGGTCCATGCCCGCACCCGACCTCGCGTCCCGTCGTCGCCGCCTGCCCAGCGCGCTCGTCGCGACACTCGCCGGGGCGCTCGCGCTCTCCCTCACCGCGCCGGGGCCGGACGCCGCGACGGCCGGCGAGCCCGCCGCCGACCCTGCTGTCGCCGCGGTGCGTGTCAACCAGGTGGGCTACCTGGCCGACGACCCCAAGCGGGTCTTCGTGATGACCCGCGCCGACGTGCCGCAGGCGTCGTACGACCTCGTCCGGCCGGACGGCTCCGTCGCGGCGACCGGCGCGGTAGGAGCCGACACCGGGCGCTGGAGCGAGCGCTGGCCGCAGGTCCGCGTGCTCGACCTCGGGGCTGTCACCACCCCTGGCCGCTATCGCGTGGTGCTCGGCGACGGGCTCTCGGGCGAGTCCCCGTGGTTCACGATCGGATCGGGCGAGGACCTCTACGCCCCCCTCGTCGCCAACGCCGTGCGCTTCTTCCAGGCCCAGCGCGACGGCCGGCAGGTCATTCCCTCGGTGATGCGGCGCCGCCCGAGCCACCTGCACGACCGCCGGGCCCGGGTGCACCTGCCGCCGACCTACCGCCGGGGGCGGCTCGTCGGCGACCTCCGCGCCACCGGCCGCACCGCCGACGTGAGCGGCGGCTGGTTCGACGCGGGCGACTACCTGAAGTTCGTCGAGACCACGAGCTATGCCGACGTGCTGCTGCTCAGCGCCGCCCGCGACGCGAGCAGCCCCCACCCAGCACTCGAGCGCGAGGCGCTCTTCGGCGCGCGGTGGCTGGACCGGATGTGGCTGGACCGGAGCCGACAGCTGCTGCACCAGGTGGGCCTCGGCGACGGGCGCCCGGGGCTGCTCGGCGACCACGACCGCTGGCGGCTGCCCGAGGTCGACGACCGGCTCCCCGCCGGCCCGCGCGCGGCCACCCGCTACCTCGCAAGGCGACCGGCGTTCGTGGCCAACGCCCCGGGCGAGCAGATCAGCCCCAACCTCGCCGGCCGCACGGCCGCCGCGTTCGCCCTCTCTGCTCAGCTGCTCGCGGACACCCGGCCGGCGCAGGCCCGCACGTGGCTGCGCAAGGCGCGGGCCGTGCTCGCGAGCGCCCGCACGCGGGGCGTCCGCCGGCTCGTCACGACCGCGCCGCACTCCTACTACGAGGAGGACGAGTGGCGCGACGACCTCGAGCTCGGCGCCACCGAGATCGCCCTGGCCGGGCAGGCGCTCGGGGCGTCGCGGCCCGTGCAGCGCCGCGACCTGAAGCAGGCGGCGCGCTGGGCGAGGGCCTACCTCACCGGCCCCCACCACGGCTGGTTCACGCTGGCGCGCGACGACCAGAGCGCCCTCGCCCACGCCGACCTGGCCCGAGCCATCGTGGAGGCGAGGGTCCGTCCCCGGCTCGCGGTCACCCGCGCCGACCTGGTGGGCGACCTTCGCTACCAGCTGCGGATCGCCGAGCGACGCTATGCCGCGCCGCTCGGCTTCGGCGGCGACGAGGACCCGGGCGCCGACTTCGCCCTGGGCGTGGCGGTCACCGAGCGGCTCTACCGCGACCTGTCCGGCGACGCGTCGTACGCCGCCCTCGGCGCGCTGCAGCGCGACTGGGTGCTCGGCACCAACGCGTGGGGCACCTCGCTGGTCGTGGGCGCCGGGACGACCTACCCGCGCTGCCCGCACCACCAGGTCGCCAGCCTCGTCGGGGCAGCCGGCGGGTCCGAGCTGCTCGGCGCCGTCTCCAACGGCCCCTCGGCCGCGGGCGACTTCCAGGGCATCGGTGCTCCAGGCGACTACGCCCCGGCCTGCCCAGCATCCGGAGGCAACCCGTTCGCGGAGTACGACGGGCAGGGAGCGCGCTACCTCGACGACGTCCGCGCCTGGTCGGCCACGGAGCCGGCGCTGGACTACGTCGCGGTGTCCCTGCTCGCCTTCGCCCAGCAGCGCTGAGAGGAGGCGGTGGGACAGGTCCGTGACAGCATGACTGTCAACGTCTAGGTTGACGACCATGACCCACGTCACCTCGACTCGCGAGCGCTTCGACGCCCTGCGGGCCGCTCCCAGCGCCGACCCCACCGACCTGGACGCCCTCTGGGCCGACCTCGAGCCCCTCACCGTCGAGGAGATCCTCGGTCCCTGGCGCGGCGGCGACTTCGCCACGGGCCACGTCGCGAGCAAGGTCCTGGGCAAGGTGAGATGGCACGGCAAGCGCTTCGACGCTCCGCTCGAGGCCCATCCGCTGATCTGCCGCGACGCCGAGGGCGCGCTCTACTCCAACACCGAGGCGGCCGGGGGCGGGCTGGCGTCACTGTGGCCGGTGGGCTTCCGCGGCGAGGTGACGGCCACGATGGTCTATGACCGGATGCCGGTCCTCGACCACTTCAAGCGCGTCGACGCCGACACCCTGATGGGGATCATGAACGGCAAGCTCGAGGCCGCCTTCGGGGTCGCCGACCTCTACTACTTCTGGCTGGAGACCGACCGATGAGGACTACGGCGCTGGTCAACGAGACCCCGTCCGGTGACTTCACCCCGCAGGAGGTGGACCTCGACGGGCCGCGCGCCGGCGAGGTGCTCGTCCGGATCGTCGCCACCGGCCTGTGCCACACCGACATCTCGGTGCGCGACACGCTCCCCGCGGAGATGTTCCCCCGCATCCTGGGCCACGAGGGTGCGGGCGTCGTCGAGGAGGTCGGCGCGGGCGTCGACGGCATCGCCACCGGCGACCACGTCGTGCTGAGCTTCGCCTCCTGTCGCGACTGCTCCCGTTGCGCCGCCGGCATGCCCGGCTACTGCGAGAAGACGGTGGAGCTCAACTACCTCGGCTTCCGCGACGACGGGTCCACGACCTACACCCGCGACGGAGCGCTGGTCTACGGCTCCTTCTTCGGGCAGAGCAGCTTCGCCCGGCACGCCATCGCCGGCGCGGGCAACGTCGTGGTCGTCGACCCGGCGCTCGATCTCTCCCGGCTCGGCCCCTACGGCTGCTCGTTCCAGACCGGAGCCGGCACCGTCCTCGACGTTCTGGCCCCCGGCTCCGAGGACAGCCTCGCCGTGTACGGCGCGGGGGCCGTCGGCCTGGCCGCCATCGCAGCGGCGGCCGGCTCCGGCGTGGGCACGATCGTCGCCGTCGACCCGCAGGCCAGCCGCCGCGAGGTCGCCGCGTCGTACGGCGCACTCACCGTCGACCCGACCGAGGGCGGCGTCGCCGACCGCGTGCGTGAGATGACCGGCGGGGGTTCCTCGCACGCGATCGACACCACCAGCCTCCCCGCCGTCATCAAGGAGGGCGTCCAGGCGTTGCGCCCGCGCGGCACGATGGCCACGCTGGGGCTCGGCGCCGCCGAGTTCACCCTCGACGCGGTCGACCTGATGATGCACGGCAAGACCGTCCGGGGCGTGGTCGAGGGCGACGCCGACCCCCTGGAGATGGTGCCGCGGCTGCTCGCTCTGGCGGCCGCCGGCCGCTTCGACGTCGACCGCCTGGTGACCCCCTACCCGTTCGCGGAGATCGGGCGCGCGATCGCCGACTCCGAGGCTGCTCGCGTCGTCAAGCCGGTCCTGGTGTGGTGAGAGCCTGCGGCGCTTGACGCCCGGGAGCGGATCGGGTTATCCGGTCAGCGAACCTCGTGCGTAACATTCCACGCATGACCGAGACCCCGCAGCCTCCCGACCTGTCCCCGACGGCGCCGTCCCCGCGCGCTGTCGACGTACCGGACAAGCCGGCGCTCGAGGGTCTCGAGTCCACCTGGGCACAGCGGTGGAAGGAGCAGGACACCTACCGCTTCGACCGCACCCAGCCGCGGGAGAACGTCTACTCCATCGACACTCCCCCGCCCACCGTGTCCGGATCGCTGCACGTCGGGCACGTCTTCTCCTACACCCACACCGACCTGATCGCGCGCTTCCAGCGGATGCGCGGCAAGACCGTCTTCTACCCGATGGGCTGGGACGACAACGGCCTGCCCACCGAGCGCCGGGTGCAGAACTACTACGGCGTGCGCTGCGACCCCTCGCTGCCCTACGACAAGGACTTCACTCCCCCGGCCAAGCCGGACCCCAAGAAGCAGGTGTCGATCAGCCGGCCCAACTTCGTGGAGCTGTGCGAGGAGCTCGTCGAGCAGGACGAGGCGGTCTTCGAGTCGCTGTGGCGCACGCTGGGACTGTCGGTGGACTGGAAGGAGCACTACACGACGATCGGGCCCAAGGCCCAGACCGTCAGCCAGCGCGCCTTCCTGCGCAACTTCGCCCGTGGCGAGGCCTACCTGCAGGAGGCCCCCACCCTGTGGGACGTCACCTTCCAGACTGCGGTGGCCCAGGCCGAGCTGGAGGCGCGTGAGTACGCCGGCGCCTACCACCGGGTCGCCTTCCACCGCCCGGACGGCACGCCGCTGCACATCGAGACGACGCGTCCCGAGCTGATCCCGGCGGTGGTCGCGCTGATCGCCCACCCCGACGACGAGCGCTACGCGTCGCTGTTCGGCACCACCGTGACCTCCCCCGTCTTCGGCGTCGAGATCCCCGTGCTCGCCCACCCCGCCGCCGAGCCCGACAAGGGCGCCGGCATCGCGATGTGCTGCACGTTCGGCGACCTCACCGACGTCCAGTGGTGGCGCGAGCTGCAGCTGCCCGTCCGCACGGTGGTGGGCCGCGACGGCCGGCTGCTGCGCGACACTCCGGAGTGGCTCGCCGGCGACACGGCCGCGGCCGCCTACGAGGACCTCAAGGGCAAGACCACCTTCAGCGCGCGCGAGGCGATGGTGGCCAAGCTGCGCGAGTCCGGCGACCTCGACGGCGAGCCCAAGCCGACCCAGCGGATGGCGAACTTCTACGAGAAGGGCGACAAGCCCCTCGAGATCGTGGCCACCCGGCAGTGGTACATCCGCAACGGCGGCCGCGACACCGACCTGCGCAACGACCTGGTCGCGCGCGGCAACGAGATCACCTGGGCGCCGGCCCACATGAAGCACCGCTACGACAACTGGGTGGGTGGCCTCAACGGCGACTGGCTGGTCTCGCGCCAGCGCTTCTTCGGCATCCCGTTCCCGGTCTGGTACCCCCTCGACGCGGAGGGCGAGCCCGACTACGCCCACCCGCTGATGCCGTCCGAGGCCGAGCTGCCCGTGGACCCCTCGACCGACGCTCCGCGCGGGTACGACGAGAGCCAGCGCGGCAGGGCCGGCGGCTTCATCGGCGACCCCGACGTCATGGACACGTGGGCCACCTCGTCGCTGACCCCGCAGATCGCGGGCGGCTGGGAGTCCGACCCGGACCTGTTCGGTCGCGTCTTCCCCTTCGACCTGTGCACCCAGGGTCACGACATCATCCGCACCTGGCTGTTCTCCCGCGTCGTGCGCGCCCACCACGAGCACGGCGTCGTGCCGTGGTCGCACGCGATGATGTCGGGCTTCGTGATGGACCCCGACCGCAAGAAGATGTCGAAGTCCAAGGGCAACGTCGTGGTCCCGACCGACATCCTCGACAAGTTCGGCGCCGACGCCGTCCGCTGGCGCGCCGCGATGGCCCGCCCGGGCCTGGACTCGCCCTTCGACGAGGCCCAGATGAAGGTCGGTCGCCGCCTGGCGATGAAGGTGCTCAACGCCTCCAAGTTCGTCCTCGGCGGCGTCGGCGCGAGCCAGCTCAACCACTTCGAGGTCAGCGACGCCGTCGACTGCGCCCTGCTCGGCCGGCTCGCGGTGGTCGTCGAGAAGGCGACCGACGCGCTGGTCGCCTACGACTACACCACCGCGCTGGAGACGGTCGAGAAGTTCTTCTGGGAGTTCTGCGACGACTACCTCGAGCTCGTCAAGGAGCGTGCGTACGACGAGGAGGGCGGCGCCTCCACCGCGTCCGCTCGGGCGACCCTCGCCATCGCCCTGCACACCCAGCTCCGGCTGCTCGCGCCGTTCCTGCCCTACGTGACCGAGGAGGTCTGGTCGTGGTGGCAGGAGGGCTCGGTGCACCTGCAGGCCTGGCCCGTGACCACCGACCTCGGGGCCGCCGCGGCCGCCGAGGGGAGCACGCTCGACGCCGTCGCCGCCACGCTGGCGGGGATCCGCGGCGCCAAGTCGCAGGCCAAGGTCTCCATGCGCGCCGAGCTGTCGCGGGTCGAGGTCCGTGGGCCCGCGGCCGCCGTCGCCGCTGCCGAGTCGGCCGCCGACGACCTGCGCCGTACCGGCCGGATCACCGGGGAGCTGGTCTTCACCGAGGACGAGAGCGCCAACGAGATCACGGTGACCGCCGACCTCGCCGAGCCCCCCACCACCTGACCCGTCAGAAAATCACACTGACCCGTCAGAAGATGCTCGCCACCGAGCAGCTTCTGACGGGTCAGTCGTAGGTGGAGACGGGTCAGCGGTGGTGGCTGCGCCCGCGCCCGCCACTGTCGTACCCGTAGCCGTGCCCGTGACTCGGACCACCGTTGCTGTGTCCATAGCCGTAGCCGCGGCCCGGATGGCCTGCGTTGCCACGGTCGTGGTTGTCACGCCCGCCGTAGCCGTGGGTGCCGTATCCGTATCCGCTGCTTGCGTACCCGCTGCTTCCGTGGCTGCCATATCCGTGGCTGCCGGGCCCGCGCCCGTATCCCCTGCCACGGTCCCCAGGCGCGGATCCGGCGCTGACGGCGCCGCCACCGTATGCGCCGTAGCCCGGCGCAGGCTGCGGGTACGACGGACGCTCCGGCCCGCGGCCCCGCCCCGGAGAGGTAGAGCCCGGAGAGGTAGAGCCGGTCCCCGGAGCGGGCGAGCCGAGGTTCGGAGCGACCGGCGCGGGCGATGAGCTCTGGGGTGCCTGCGGCGGGACGGTCAGCGCCAGGCCGCCGGAGGGGGCGCCGATGCCCTTGTCACGCGACTGCGGCTTCATCTGGGGGCGCGGCGCACGCGCCCTCTCCACGGGCTCCGAGACCTCGGCCTGCTTCGGCTGGGCCACAGGCTCCCGAGGCGCGGGCACCTGGGCCTGCACGCTCGCCGGCGGGGAGATGTCCGGCACGAGGTGAACCCCGGCCGCGATCACCGTGGGGATGGCCACCCGGATGGTCCGGGACAGAGCGTCACTGCGAATGGCGTGCCCCATCACCAACATGCACGCCAGCGTCACCAGGACGAAGGCGAACAGCGGGCGTTTGTGCTCGGCACTCACCGGGGCGGGCCTCTCCACGAGAAAAGAAGGACGACAGTCTCCAGTCTCCCGGTTCCGACGCGGAGGCTCAAAGATTCAGACGCGCCGACTAGACCGGGCCGAATCGGCCCTGCAGCCCTTCAGGTCAGGCGGACTTCTTCTTCTTCGTCTCGTCCTGGCGCAGCACCAGGGTCGGCGCGACGTCGTCGGTCACCACGTCTCCGGTCACGATCACCTTGGCGACATCGCCGCGGGAGGGGACCTCGTACATGACGAGGAGGAGGACCTCCTCGATGATCGCGCGCAGACCTCGGGCGCCCGTGCCACGCTCGAGCGCCTTGCCGGCGATGGCGTCGATGGCGTCCGATGTGAACTCGAGCTCGACCCCGTCGATGTCGAAGAGCTTCTGGTACTGCTTGACCAGCGCGTTGCGCGGCTCGGTCAGGATCTGCACCAGCGCCTCGGTGTCCAGCTTGTTGACGCTCGCGATGAGCGGCAGGCGACCGATGAACTCCGGGATCAGCCCGAACTTCGTGAGGTCCTCGGGGCGGACCAGCGCGAGCAGGTCCTCCTCCTTGCGCTCGGCGGCACCCCGGATCTCGGCGGTGAAGCCCAGCGTCTTCTTGCCGACCCGCTGCTCCACGATGTGCTCCAGACCGGCGAAGGCCCCACCCACGATGAAGAGGATGTTGGTCGTGTCGATCTGGATGAACTCCTGGTGCGGGTGCTTGCGCCCGCCCTGGGGCGGCACCGACGCCGTGGTGCCCTCGAGGATCTTGAGCAGCGCCTGCTGGACTCCCTCCCCGGACACGTCACGGGTGATCGAGGGGTTCTCCGCCTTGCGGGCCACCTTGTCGATCTCGTCGATGTAGATGATGCCCGTCTCGGCCTTCTTGACGTCGTAGTCCGCCGCCTGGATCAGCTTGAGCAGGATGTTCTCGACGTCCTCACCGACATAGCCGGCCTCGGTCAGCGCGGTGGCGTCGGCGATCGCGAACGGCACGTTGAGCATGCGGGCCAGCGTCTGGGCGAGGTAGGTCTTGCCGCAGCCGGTCGGGCCGATCACGAGGATGTTGGACTTGGCCACCTCGACGGTCTCGTCCTTGCTGTGCTTGCCACCACCGGGCAGCACGCCGGCCTGGACCCGCTTGTAGTGGTTGTAGACGGCCACGGCGAGCGACTTCTTGGCCTGCTCCTGGCCGATGACGTAGGAGTTGAGGAACTCGAAGATCTCGCGCGGCTTGGGGAGCTCGTCGAGACCGACCTCGCTGCCCTCGCTGAGCTCCTCCTCGATGATCTCGTTGCAGAGGTCGATGCACTCGTCGCAGATGTAGACGCCCGGTCCGGCGATCAGCTTCTTGACCTGCTTCTGACTCTTTCCGCAGAAAGAGCACTTGAGCAGGTCGCCTCCGTCACCAATGCGTGCCACGGGCGGTCATCCTCCGATTCGGCCGGCGGGGGTGCCGGCGGTCGTACATCGCGCTTGTCGACGGTACCTCGTGCCGCCCCCAGAACGGGGGCGGACACGGGGTTCCGTCATGTCAGACCAGGGCCTGGGTGTCCTTCAGTGACTCCAGGACGGAGTCGATCAGGCCGTACTCGACCGCCTGCTCAGCAGTCAGGATCTTGTCGCGCTCGATGTCGCGGCTCACCTGCTCCATGTCACGACCGCTGTGCTCGCTGATCATCTTCTCGAGCAGCTCACGCATGCGGAGGATCTCGTTGGCCTGGATCTCGATGTCCGAGGTCTGGCCGAAGGTGCCCTCGGTGTAGGGCTGGTGGATCAGGATCCGGCTGTTGGGCAGCGCGAGACGCTTGCCCGGGGTGCCGGCCGCGAGCAGGATCGCCGCGGCGGAGGCCGCCTGACCCAGGCACACGGTCTGCACGTCGGGCTTGATGAAGCGCATCGTGTCGTAGATCGCGGTGAGCGCCGTGAAGGAGCCGCCCGGGCTGTTGATGTAGATGCTGATGTCCTGGTCGGGGTTCATCGACTGCAGGCACAGCAGCTGGGCGATGACCGCGTTGGCGACGTCGTCGGAGATCGGCGTGCCGAGGTAGATGATGCGCTCTTCGAAGAGCTTGGCGTAGGGGTCGATGCGGCGGAACCCGTAGGAGGTCCGCTCTTCCCACTGGGGGATGTAGTAGTTCATGCTCAGTCCTTCTGCCGGGCCGGGCGGCCCTCGTCGGCGGCCTCTCGGCTGCTGCGGATCACCTTGTCGACGAGGCCGTACTCCAGCGCCTGGTCGGCGGTGAACCAACGGTCGCGGTCCGCGTCGGCGATGACCTGCTCGACCGGCTGGCCGGTGTGCTCGCTGATGAGGTCGAGCAGCACCTTCTTGATGTGCAGCGACTGCTGGGCCTGGATCTTGATGTCGGAGGCCGACCCGCCCATGCCCGAGGAGGGCTGGTGCATCATGATCCGCGAGTGCGGCAGGGCGTAGCGCTTGCCCTTGGTGCCGGCACACAGCAGGAACTGGCCCATCGACGCGGCCAGGCCCATCGCGACGGTCGCGACGTCGTTGGGGATGTAGTTCATGGTGTCGTAGATCGCCATGCCGGCGTCGACGGAGCCGCCGGGGCTGTTGATGTGCAGGAAGATGTCGGCTTCGGGGTCCTCGGCCGACAACAGCAGCAGCTGGGCGCAGATCGCGTTGGCGTTGGCGTCCCTGACCTCGGAGCCGAGGAACACGATCCGCTCACGGAGCAACCGCTGGTAGATGTGGTCGTCGAGCCCGTAGGCCGAGGCGCCGCCGTTCATCTCGGGGTGCGTGGATGTCTGGGTCACGGAAGCGACACTAGCCCGTGGATCCCCCAGTTCCACGGCTTATCCCGCACTGTTCGCCATCAGCAGATTTCAGCGCTCCACGCTCGCCCGGAACCGGCCGACGCTGTCCTGCATCGCGGCCTCGAGCTCGTCGGCGTGCTGATCACTGCCGCCGAGCGCCAGGGGCGCGAACAGTCGGCTCAGCAGGGTGAGTCCTTGCGGCACCGGACGGCGGTGCACGACCCGGGTCCCGTCGCCCTCCGGCGTCAGCTCCCAGATCCACCGCGCCCCGCTCGACGTGGTGTCCCACGCGAGGACCCGCCCGGGCTCGAGCTCGGCGACCACGTTGCGGGTCGGCCACACGGCGAGCTTGCGGCGGTTCACGCCGAGGTACCACTGGCCCCGGCGGAGTCCGCCCGGGCGCAGCGCCACCATCCGGACCAGCTCGGAGCTCCACTGCGGCATCCGCGACAGGTCGCTGAGGACCTCCCACACCCGCTCCGGCGGTGCGTCCACGAACGTCTCGGCGCGCAGCTCGCGAGAGGCTGCCGGGGAGGAGGTCATGCGAGCCAGTCTCGCAGAGCGCGGTGGACACCGGGAGGGTTGCGCAGCGTGAAGTGATCGGTCCCGCCGAGGTGCACGGCGTCCGCGCCGGGGAACAGCTCGCCCTCCGCGCCCGCTCGCCGCCGGCTGGGGCGTCCGTAGGCCGAGGGCACCTGCACCAGGAGGTCGCCCACGACGGCGCCGAGGAGGTGGCGCGGCGACCGGGTGAGCGTCGCGGAGACCAGGCGGTAGCGCGCGTGCGGCAGCGGCGCGACGTCGTGGGCGAGCCCGGCGACGAGATCGTGGATGCCGACCGAGCGGTGGTCGAGGATCCGGCCGAACGCCGCCGCCTCGGGCAGGCGCGCCAGCATCCGGCTGCCGTGCCCCAGCCCCTGGGCGATCGGAGCGCCGAGATGCGGCGTGCCGAGGGTGACGACGTCGGTGACCCGGTCGGTCCAGGACCGCTCGCCCGGCGTCGCGACGGCTCCCCCGGCGCGGATGACGAGCCCGCCGAGCGAGTGTCCGACGCGCGCGATCCGCGCGACGCCGGTCAACCATGCCCCGACCAGCCGCTGCATGAGCGTCGCCAGCTCCACGCCGTTCTCCCGCAGCGACAGCCCGGTGTTGGCGCGCAGGAACACCGGGGTCCAGCCCCGCTCGGCCAGCATCTCGCCGTACGTCGTCCCGAGCCGGCCGCGGCCCAGTCGCCAGTAGTCCTCGTTCTCGCACAGGCCGTGCAGGAAGACCACGATCCGCCCGGTGGCGTCCGGGAACGCCTCGCGCAGCCCCGGCTCGTCCAGCCCGACGTCACGGCCGCCGGCGCGCACCGACATCGAGATGGCCAGCGGCTGGCGCTCGCGGTGGAGACGGTCCCCGAGGAGCCCGAGGGCGGCCGCCTGCAGCGCGAGGCTGGTGCCGGCAGCGGCGGGCGCGGCCAGGGCGCGGTGGGCGGGCTCGGGGATCCGGGAGCCGCCTCGGGTCGGGCGCCGCAGCGCTGCGTGCAGCCGGTCGGCCCAGGCCCGGTGGGTGTCGCGGGCCGTGGCGAGCACGAGCTCGTCGCTCACCTGGGCCAGCAGCGCGAGCGCGTGGAGCAGACCGGGGGCGTCGGTGGCGCTAGACGGGGACCGTGAGGAGGCATCCCCCGGGCATGGGAAGTCTGTGGACCCGTGTCAACGCGCTCAGTGCGCAATCGTGCACCGAATGCGGGGTCTTCGCTCACGTGCCCAAGACGCAGCGACCCGCCCGGGGTGCCCCGGGCGGGTCGCTGGAGTCGTGCAGGTGGCCGATCAGGCCTGGGTGGGCTCCCCAGCCTCAGCCTCAGCCTCAGCCTCGGTGCCCTCGGTCTCGCCGTCAGCGTCGTCGGCGACCTCGGCCTCCGGCTCACCGATGGTGCCGTCGGGACGCAGGTTCTTCAGCTCGACCACGTTGCCGGAGGCGTCCTTGACCACGGCCGACTCGACCAGGGTCGCCAGCGCCTTGCCGCGCAGGATCTCCTGGACGAGGTCCGGGATGTGGTTGTGCTCGAACATGTGGTTCGCGAACTCCTGCGGGTCCTGACCGGACTGCTGGGCGCGACGCACCAGGTGGGAGGAGAGCTCGTTCTGGTCGATGCCGAACTCCTCCTTCTTGGCGATCTCGTCGAGGATGAACTGCGCGGCGACGGCGTCGCGGACACGGCGGTCCAGCTCGGCCTCGAACTCCTCCATGGTCTGCCCCTCGTCCTCGAGGTACTTGTCCATGGTGATGCCGGCCATCATCAGCTGCTGCTCGACGTTCTGGCGGCGCGCGTTGAGCTCGTCGGTGACCAGGCTCTCGGGGAGCGGGATCTCGACCTTCTCCAGCAGCGCCTCGAGGACGGCGTCACGGGCGGCAGCGGCCTGCTCGAGGCGCTTGCCCCGGCCGAGACGCTCGCGCACGTCGGCGCCGAGCTCCTCGGCGGTGTCGAACTCCGAGGCGATCTGGGCGAACTCGTCGTCGAACTCGGGCAGCTCCTGCTGCTGGACCTGCGTCACGGTCACCTCGACCTCGACGGACTGGCCCACGAGGTCGCCGCCGACCAGCTCGGAGGAGAAGGTGGTGGAGTCGCCGGCCTTCATGCCGGCGAGGGCCTCGTCGAGACCGTCGAGCATGCCGCCGCGACCGACCTTGTAGGACATCCCGGACACCTCGGCGCCCTCGACGATCTCTCCGTCCTGGGTGGCCTTGAGGTCGATGACCACGAAGTCGCCGTCGGCGGCCTCGCGCTCGACGTCGCTCAGCGTGCCGAAGCGCTCGCGCAGCGCCTCGATCTGCTCCTCGACGTCACTCTCGGTGACCTCGATGTCCTCGACCTCGGCCTCGAGGCCCTCGTAGGACGGCAGCGTGATCTGCGGCTTGATGTCGACCTCGGCGGTGAACTCGAGGGTCTCGTTGTCCTCGAACTTCGTCACCTCGATCTCGGGCTGGGCGAGCGGCTCGAGCGAGTTCTCCTGCAGCGCCTCGATGTACTTCTTCGGAAGCACCTCGTTGATCGCCTCGTCCAGCACGGCGGCCCGGCCGACCTGACGGTCGATGACCATCGGCGGGACCTTGCCGCGGCGGAAGCCGGGGACGTTGATCTGCTGGGCGATCTTCTTGTACGCCGCGTCGAGGCTCGGCTTGAGCTCCTCGAAGGGCACCTCGACGGTGAGCTTGGCCCGGGTGGGGGTCAAGGACTCGACGGCGCTCTTCACAGGTGTCTCCTTGGTGTTCTCAGTTGTTGCTGGCTTGGGACTCATGACGTGGAGTCATGGCTGGGACTCATGATCCGGGGTGGAGCAGGGACGTGCAGTTATGTCGTGCCGATCAGTCGGGGCGACAGGACTCGAACCTGCGGTCTCCTGCTCCCAAAGCAGGCGCGCTAGCCACTACGCTACGCCCCGCCAAGTCGGTCCGGTCAGGCCGGAACCGCCCTGGAGCGGATGACGGGAATCGAACCCGCGTAATCAGTTTGGAAGACTGAGGCTCTACCATTGAGCTACATCCGCGCGCACTCGCCACTGCTGCCACGAGCGCCGGAGTCATCGTGCCACATGGTCCCGGCCGGCCCCCAACCGAGGGCGGTTCGATCCGGCCGGTCAAGGGCGGTGCAGCAGCACCAGGGCGCGGTCGTCGTCCTGGGAGCCCAGCGCGTCGACGAGCCGATCGGCGCCGCCCTTGAAGCCCGAGCGCAGCAGCCGTTCGGCCTGTCCGAGCAGCTTGTCGATGCCCAGCCCGATGTCGCGACTGCGCGTCTCGACCATGCCGTCGGTGTAGAGCAGCAGCGCGTCGCCCGGCCCCAGGCTGCCCCGCGCGGTGCGGAACTCGGCCTCCTCCACGAGCCCGAGCACCGGCCCCTCGCTGTCCTGGACGATCCAGCGGCCCGATCCGGCGTGCAGCTGCGCCGCGGGCGGATGGCCGGCCGTGCGGATCTCGTAGGCACCGGTGGTCAGGTCGAGGGAGAGGTGCACCGCCGTGGCGAAGCCCTCGTCCCAGCCCTGGCGCAGCAGGTAGTCGTTGGCGGCCGGCAGGAACGACTCGGCCGGGAGCGCCCCGAGGAGCCCCCCGAACGCGCCGGAGAGGAGCAGCGCGCGGGTGCCTGCCTGCTCGCCCTTGCCGGAGACGTCCACGACCGCCACCTCGAGGCGATCCCCGTCCTCGGCGCGGGACGCCACCACGAAGTCGCCGGCGAACGGCGTGCCACCTGCCGAGCGGAGCGCCGACTCGGCGTGCCAGGCGTCCGGCAGCTCCGGCAGCCGGCCCTGGTTGAGGATCCGGTCGCGCAGGTCGATGAACATCGACTCCCCCATCGCGCCCCCGACCCCGAGCCGGGAACGACGGAAGGAGGTGAGCAGTACGACGAGCCCGGCCAGGAAGAGGATCGCCACCGTGACGACGAGCCGCGCGTTGATCTCCGGCTGGTTGGCGACCACGACGGCGAGCCAGCCGAGGGTGTAGACCACGAACCAGGGGAGCTGGCGCGGGCCCAGGGTGAGGCTGCCGATGACGAGGGGCAGGACGAAGACGGTGAGCGGCACCACGTCGGTCCACAGCAGCCCCGCGACGCCGCCGACGGTGGAGGCAGCGAGCAGGACCCGCAGGGTGCGATCGGTCTGGGACGGCACCCGCCTCACCTGCGCCGCACGCCGCGACGTCGCGCGGCGCAGCCGACGCGTCACTCCCGGCTGGCTGGGGCGACTGGCGGCACGGACAGAGCTCATCGGCCCTCCTCCGGCTCCTCGAGACGTGCTCACTCTACGGCCCGCGAGCGGAACCGGGGTTGGCAACGCGGACACCAGAAGAGGTTGCGCGCCGCCATCACCTCCGTGCGCACGCCGGTGCCGCAGACGTGGCAGGGCTGCCCGCTCCGGCGGTAGACGTAGACCTCTCCCCCGTGGTCGTCGACGCGCGGCGGGCGCCCCATCGCCTCCGGGGTGTGCTCGGGACGGACGGTGTCGATCCGGTTGGTCTCGACCCCGAGCGCCATCAGCTCCACGAGGTCGTCCCAGATCGCGCGGAACTGGGAGACCCGCAGAGTCCTTCCCGCGCGCTGCGGATCGATCCGGTGCCGGAAGAGCACCTCGGCGCGATAGACGTTGCCGACGCCGGCCAGCACGCTCTGGTCCATCAGCAGCGCACCGACGGAGGTGCGGCTGCGGCGGATCCGCTCCCAGGCCCGGGTCCAGTCCGCGTCGGGGCGCAGCGGGTCGGGCCCGATGCGGGCGATGACGGCATCGCGCTGCTCGCGCGTCAGCAGCGCGCAGGTGGTGGCACCGCGCAGGTCGGCGTACGACGCGGGGCGGTCGAGGGAGACCAGCCGGAGCCGGACCTGACCGACGGGGTCGGGGACCTCGTCGACCCCGTGGTGCACGGCGAACTTGCCGTAGAGGCCGAGATGGACGTGCACGAACCGCTCCCCCGCGAAGGTGAGGAACAGGTGCTTGCCCCAGGCCGCTGCGCCGTCCAGGACGCTGCCGTCGACGAGTGCAGCGGCGTCGGCGAAGCGGCCCTGGGGGCTGCCGACGCGCACGTCGCGGCCGGCGAAGGCGTGCGAGAGGTCGCGCGCCAGGCGATGGAGGGTGTGACCCTCAGGCATTCGGGCCCTGCAGGGCCGACTCCGGCAGCGGCGGCAGCTCGCGTGTGGTCTCGTACTCGCCGACCTGGGTGATGCGCCGGACGTGTCGCTCGTCGCCGCTGAACGCCGTGGCGAGGAAGACCTCCACGAAGCGGGTCATCTCCTCCAGGGTGTGCATGCGACCGCCGACCGAGATCACGTTGGCGTCGTTGTGCTCGCGCGCCAGCACGGCCGTCTCCTCCGACCACACCAGCGCGGAGCGCACGCCGATGACCTTGTTGGCCGCCATCTGCTCGCCGTTGCCGGAGCCGCCGATGACGACACCGAGGCTGTCGAGCCCCTCGGCCTGCTCCGCGGCGACGCTCTCGGCGGCGCGCAGGCAGAAGACCGGGTAGTCGTCCAGGGCGTCGTAGACGAAGGGGCCGTGGTCGACGACCTCGTGGCCGTGGTCGACCAGCCAGGCGAGCAGGTGGTCCTTGAGTTCGAGGCCGGCGTGGTCGGAACCGAGGTGAACGCGCATGGGCGCATTCTCTCAGTCGCAGTGCATCCTCAAGAAACCGGCCGCCTGCTGCATCAGGGGCTCTGCGGCGTCGAACACATCGGGGTGGCGCCAGAAGCCGTGCACCTGTCCCTGGTAGCGCGTCGCCACGACTCGTACCCCGGCCTCGGCGAGGAGGACGGCGAGGTGCTCGGCCTCGTCGCGCAGCGGGTCGTGCTCGGCAGAGACGACCAGGGTCGGCGGCAGCGTGTGCAGCTCGGTGGAGAGCAGCGGCGCGAGGTCCGGATCGCGCAGGTCCTCGGGGTGGGCGGCGTACTGCTCCCAGTACCAGGCGGCCTCGCGGGCGTCGAAGCCCTCCGCCTCGGCGTACGACGCGAAGCCCTGGGTCGGGTCGAGGAAGGGGTAGATCAGCACGACCGCCCGGAACCGGCCCGGATGACGCAGCGCCGCGACCAGGGCGAGGTTGGCGCCCGCGCTGTCGCCGTGGACGTACGTCGGGCCCGTCAGGCCGAGTGCGTCCGCGTGCTCGTCGAGCCACGCCACGACGGTGTCGACGTCGTCGGGAGCCGCGGGGAACCGGTGCTCGGGCGGGCGCCGGTAGTCCACGCTGAGCACCGCCATCCCGCTGCGGTTGGCCAGCCGGCGGGCTGCCGCGTCGTGCACGTCGATGTCGTTGAACACGAAGCCGCCGCCGTGCAGGTGCACGACCAGACCGCCGGCCGAGCCGCCGTCGCCGTCGCTGGTCGAGCCTGTGGAGACCCGGTACAGCCGGCAGCGCACCCCGTCGGCATCCACGTCGCGCACCTCGGCGACGTCCTCGCGCGGCTGGCGCGCCGCCTCCACCCGGGCGGCCGCGCGCGCGGCGGCCACGTCGTACCCCGGCTCGTGCACCTTCGGCTCGCCCGCGTGCGACTCGACCGCTCGGCGGGCCTGAGCGAACAGCATCAGCGTGCCATCAACGCGTCCAGTCCGACGGCCATCGCGGCGGCGACGCGGAAGTCGACGCGCTGGTCGGGGACGCGGACGGTGTACTTGTCGCGCAGCGACATCTGCCGCTCACTCGACATCAGCAGCGCCCCGGAGGGCTCCTTGAAGTCGAAGTGCACCGGCAGGAAGGGCAGGTCGGTGAAGCGGCGCAGCATCGCGACGACCTGGTTGCGCTCCTGGCCGGTGCCCGCGAAGCCGGGGCCCTCGATGTGGAACGTCGAGCGCAGCAGGCTGGCCCCGAAGTCCTTCTTGAAGAAGCCGATCTGCCGGCCGGTCTCGTCGGTCACGTCATAGCCGGAGCCCAGGTCGATCGCCTTGCGGGCCTTGAAGCCGAAGACCGGACGGGTCTTGGCGGCGTCGGAGAAGAACGTCACCTGCTCCTTGAAGGCCAGGCGCTTCTGCTCCGCGAGCGCCATCAGCTGGCCCTCGCTCCCGTCGGGGTTCATCGCGACGATCTCGTAGCGGTTGATCATCATGGTGATCTTCTGCTTGACGTAGAAGCCCGGCAGATACATCTCGGCAGTCATGGCCCGAACCCTACGGTGCCCCGCTCAGCAGGAGCGCGCGACGCGACCTGCTCCCCCGCTGCCTAGCCTGCGACCTCACCTTCGAGGGAACGGAGCGGCTCATGCGACTGGACGGCAAGGTGGCCATCGTCACCGGCGGGGCGGGAGGCATCGGACGCGGCATCGTGCGCGCGTTCGTCGCCGAGGGAGCACGGGTCGTGTTCGTCGACGTCGACGCCGACCGCGGGGCCGACCTGGCCGGCGAGCTGGGCGAGTCGACCAGGTTCCTGGCCCTCGACATCTCCCGCGAGGAGAGCGCGGCCGCGATCCGCGAGGCGGCGCTCGACGCGTTCGGCGCCATCGACGTGCTGGTGAACAACGCGCACGCCTCGCGTCAGGCGTCGCTGCTGGAGTCCACCCAGGAGATGTTCGACCTCTCCTTCGGCACCGGCTTCTACCCCGCCTTCTGGCTGATGCGGGCCTGCCACCCGGACCTCGCCCGAGCCCAGGGCTCGGTCGTCAACTTCGGCTCCGGCGCCGGCCTGCGCGGCAACCCGCACCAGCTCACCTACGCCGCGGCCAAGGAGGCGGTGCGTGCGATGAGCCGGGTGGCGGCCCACGAGTGGGCCCGCGACGGGATCAACGTCAACGTGATCTGCCCGCTGGCTCGCACCGAGGGCGTGGAGGCCTTCATCGCCGAGCACCCCGAGCAGGAGCAGGTGCTGGTGCGCAGCACGCCGCTGGGACGACTCGGCGACCCCGAGTCCGACATCGGCCGGGTCGCGGTGTTCCTGGCCAGCGAGGACGCGTCCTACATGACCGGCCAGACGCTGATGGTCGACGGCGGGTCGATCATGCTGCGCTGAGCGGTCTCGGGAGCCGGCGCTAGTCCGCGATGAGCTGCCGGCCCGGGTGGGCCCGCTGCCACGCAGCGATCGCCTCGTCCCACTGTGGCCCGTCGAGGGTGGTGAGCGTCGGCGGGAAGAGCCCGTCCTCCTCGCGGCTGATGTGCTCGCCGAGCTCGACCATCTCCCGGCGGATCCGCTCGCGGTGCTCGGGCAGGTCGAGGTCGAGGGAGACCAGGAAGGCGTCGAGCTCGCGGTGCTCGGCCATCAGGGGCTCGATGTAGTCGGCGTAGAGCTCCTCGGTCTCCGCCATCACCTTGAACACGCCCTCCTCCTCCCCCTGCCAGTGGCTGCGCAGCAGCGGGACCATCTGGGCGAAGTAGTCGGCCGCCACCGCGCGCTCGCCCTCGTCGAGCGCGCGCAGACCGTGGTCCGCGAGCTCGGTGACCTGCTCGTGCTCCGCGATGTAGTCGCGGATGAGCGGGATCTGCCGGCAGCCGCAGTAGTGGCACATGCGGCTCAGCCTGCCAGCCGGGCGAGCTCGTCGTCGACGATCGAGGGGTCGAGCTTGGTGAACACCGGCGTCGGCTTCGCGACCGGCGTGCCCACGGCGAGCGGCGTACGGCGCCAGGCGCGGGCGGTGGTGTAGTCCCCCGTGATGATCGGGTACGACGCGCCGCCGTCGAGGTCGTCGGCCTCCTCGATGCGCGGCATCGGCTGGACGTCGCCGGCACCACCGAACACCGCGTCGACCGTGTTCGCCGAGAACGGCAGGAACGGCGAGAGCACGGTGTTGAGGTCCGAGACGCACTGCGCCATCACGTGCAGGATCGTGCCGAGCCGCTCCCGGTCGGCCGGGTCCTTGGCCAGCTTCCAGGGCTCGTGGTCGGTGACGTACTTGTTGACCTCGGCGACCGCTCGCATCGCCTCGCCGATCGCGGCCTTCTGCCGGTGCCGGCCGATGAGGTCGCCGACGACGCCGAAGGCCGCGTCGGTGTGGTCGAGCACGGCTCGGTCGGCGTCGGTCAGGTCGCCGGCGGCCGGGAGCTCGCCGAAGTTCTTCGCGACCAGGGTGGCGGTGCGGTTGACCAGGTTGCCCCAGCCGGCGACCAGCTCGTCGTTGGTGCGGCGCACGAACTCGGCCCAGGTGAAGTCGCTGTCCTGGTTCTCCGGCCCGGCCGCGGCGACGAAGTAGCGGAACGCGTCGGGCTGGTAGCGCTCGAGCATGTCGCGGACGTAGATGACGACCTTCTTCGACGAGGAGAACTTCTTGCCCTCCATCGTCAGGAACTCGCTCGAGACCACCTCGGTCGGCAGGTTGAGGTCACCCATCGGACCGGCCTCGCCGCCGTGCTGGCCCTTGCCGGAGTAGGCCAGCAGCTCGGCGGGCCAGATCTGGCTGTGGAAGGTGATGTTGTCCTTGCCCATGAAGTAGTAGGACAGCGCCTCGGGGTCGTTCCACCAGGCGCGCCAGGCGTCCGCGTCGCCGGTGCGGCGGGCCCACTCGATGCTCGCGGAGAGGTAGCCCACGACCGCGTCGAACCACACGTAGAGCTTCTTGGTCGGGTTGTCGCGCCAGCCGTCGAGCGGCACCGGGATGCCCCAGTCGATGTCGCGCGTCATCGCGCGCGGCTTGATCTCCTTGAGGATGTTCTGGCTGAAGCGGATCACGTTGGGTCGCCAGGTGCCGGACGCCTCGCGCTCGTCGAGCCACTCCCCCAGCGCCTCGGCCAGCGCCGGCAGGTCGAGGAAGAAGTGCTGGGTCTCGATGAACTCCGGGGTCTCCCCGTTGATCTTCGAGCGCGGGTTCTTCAGCTCGTGGGGGTCGAGCTGGTTGCCGCAGGTGTCGCACTGGTCGCCGCGGGCGCCCTCGGCCCCGCAGATGGGGCAGGTGCCCTCGATGTAGCGGTCCGGGAGAGTGCGCCCCGTCGACGGCGAGATCGCGCCGTACGTCGTCTTCTCGACGAAGTAGCCGTTGGCGTGGACGCCCGTGAAGAGGTCCTGCACCACCTTGTAGTGGTTGGGCGTCGTGGTCCGCGTGTAGAGGTCGTAGGAGACGCCCAGCCCGCAGAGGTCCTCGGCGATCATCCGGTGGTTGGTGTCGGCCAGCTGCTGCGCGGTGACGCCGGCCTCGTCGGCCGCGATCAGGATCGGCGTGCCGTGCTCGTCGGTGCCGGAGACCATGAGCACGTCGTGCCCTGCCATCCGCATGTAACGGCTGAAGACGTCGGAGGGCACGCCGAAGCCGGCGACGTGACCGATGTGACGGGGGCCGTTGGCGTAGGGCCAGGCGACTGCGGACAGGACTCTGCTCATGAGGGTGATCCTAGGAGGAGGGGCGGACGTGCCGGACGGCGCATCAGCGCCCGTGCCGGTCGGCGAGCCGCTGGGCCCGGCGACGGATGCCTGGGAGCAGATCGTGGAGGTCGCCTCCCGGGCACGCGGTCTGGTTGGTGTCCCGGTGCCCGTCGATCGCCTTGAGCCACACCCGCTGCCCGGCCGGGAAGCGGTCGCTGCCCTGGGACCGGACCCGTGAGGTGCCGGCCGGCCGCTTGCCCGCGCGGTCGAGCTTCCAGGCGGAGAGTCGCACGAGCTTCGTCACCGCGCGCTTCCACGGGGCGACGCCCTCGTGGTTGCCGATCAGGGCCACGCCCACCGAGGTGTGGTTGAACCCGAGTGTGTGCGCACCGCGGACGGGCTTGTTGGGTCCGCCGGCCCGGCCCACCCAGGCGCGGCCGAACTTGTCGACCAGGAAGTTGTAGCCGAGGTCGGACCAGCCCAGGTCGCGGGTGTGGTAGCTGTACATGCCGCGGATCATCGCCGGCACGTCGGCGCGCGAGTAGGAGTTGCCGGTGGCCGTGTGGTGCACGTGGACCTGCTGGATCCGGCGGTTGTAGCGCGGCGGGCTGGTGCGCCACGACTCCCGGGCACCCCACTGCTTGCGGCCGAGCAGCCAGGGCCGGGGGGCGAAGCGGCGCTCGCCGGCACGGGCCTGCACGGTGCCGGTTCGAGAGACGGTGCTGGCCCGGGAGGCGGTGCCGGCTGAGGTGGCGGCAGGGGCTGCCGGCCGTGCGTCGCTCGGCCGGGCGGCCGGGTCGAGCAGCACCAGCGAGAGGCCGCGCGGCTGCCCGCCGCGGATCCGGACCTGGACGGCGTCGGACCTCGGCACCCAGGCCAGCTGGGAGCCGCTCACCCGCGCGGCCCGGCCCTCGGCCCCGTCGGCCACGTCGGTCAGCGGCTCGGCGGTCGTCCACGGGCCCCAGCCGGCCTGCGTCCGGGTCCGGAAGGCGAGGCCCCGCCCCGCCGCCTGGTCCTGCCAGGTCAGCGCCACCATCCGGAAGCCGGAGGTCGGCAGTGCCGCGGTGCGTCGTACGGCGGATCCGGCGCGCGCCGACCGCAGCAGCGCCCGCGGGAGCGGCACCTCCGCGCGGCGGACTCCCGCCCCGGACGGATCGACGAGCCGCACCCGCTCGGGGGCGACCGCCGAGGGAGACACCTCCGCCGGGAGGGCCGGCGCTGGAGCGGCCAGTAGGGCTGCCAGCAGACCCACCACGCTGGCGGGGACTGCGGCTCGGACACGGACATGTGCGGGAAGCAGGCTCATGACCCGGTCCATCTTGCGTCACGCAACCGCCTCCGTCGAACCGGGAGCCGAGGACCGAGGACCCATGACGCGGCGTCCGGCGCGGCCTAGGGTCGAGACATGAGCCTGATCGCGGAGGACCTGCTGCTGCTCCTGCTCGACGACGAGACGGGCCGGCTCACCCAGACCCACGACCCGGAGCCGCTCCTGGGCGGCGCGGTCCTGATCGAGCTGGCGCTCGCGGGCACCCTCGAGGTCCACCGCGGCGAGGGCCGCTGGTCGCGCAGCACCGTGCGCCTCGTGCCCGGTGCGCCCGCGCCGCAGGACCAGGTGCTCGTCGACGGCCTCGCGATCGTCGCGCGCAAGGAGCGCGCCGCTCAGGATCTCGTGGCCCCGCTGGGCAAGGGGCTTCGTCAGGTCCTGCTCGCCCGGCTCGAGACGCAGGGCATCCTCGAGCGGCGCGAGGACAAGGTCCTCGGGCTGTTCCCCCGGCACCGCTGGCCGGCGCGGGCGACGGAGCACGAGGACGGGGTGCGACACGCGATCGCGGACGCTCTGCGCTCCGGTGTCGCAGCGGACCCGCACATCGGCGCCCTGATCGCGCTGCTGTCCGCGGTCGACCGGATCCACAAGGTGATCGTGCTCGACGACCTCTCCGACAAGGAGGTCCGGCACCGGGCCAAGGTGATCGCCGATGACGACTGGGCCGCCGAGGCCGTCAAGGACGCCGTCGCCGCGGCCCAGGCGGCCATGGTCGCGGTGATGGTCGCGACCACGGTGGCCACCGGTGCCGCCGGCAACTGACCCGGCCGTGAGCTCAGCTGAAGTCGAGGTCCCCGGTCCGCGAGCGCTTGAGCTCGAAGAACTGCGGGTAGGCCGCGAGCGCCACCGCACCGTCCCACACCTTGCCGGCCTCCTCGCCGCGCGGGATGCTGCCCAGCACGGGCCCGAAGAACGCGACGCCCTCGATCGCGATGGTCGGCGTCCCGACGTCGTCGCCGACCTGGTCCATCCCACGGTGGTGCGACGCCGCGATCGCGTCGTCGTACTCCGTGCTGTCCATGGCAGCAGCCAGCTCGGTGGGCAGCCCGGCCTCGGCGAGCGAGGCCTCGATCAGCTCGCGGGAGATCTCCTCCTGGCCCAGGTGGATCCGGTTGCCCATCGCCGTGTAGAGCGGCAGCAGGGCCTCCTTGCCGTGCGCCTGCTCCGCCGCCATGCAGACCCGGACCGGCCCCCAGGCGTCGGCGAGCATGTCGCGGTACTCCTGCGAGATGTCCTTGTCCTGGTTGAGGTAGGCCAGGCTCATCACGTGCCACGTCACGGAGATGTCGCGCACCTTCTCCACCTCGAGGATCCATCGTGAGGTGATCCAGGCGAACGGGCACTTGGGGTCGAACCAGAAGTCAGCGTTGGTCATGTCAGCAGTCAACCGCGCTGTACCGACGCCCATTCCCGCCCCAGTTCATCGGCGGCGCGGCTCAGCGGCGTCGCGGCACCCTCAGGACCAGCCGCGCGCTGGCGGGGCTGAAGACAGCGGTCCCGGCATAGGAGGCCCGGACCACCTGACGTCCCGCCTTGAGCCCCCGGATCAGCAGGTGCGCCCGACCGTCGACGACCCGGCGGACGAGGGTCCGGCCACCGATCCTCAGCGTGACCTTGCCGCTCGGCGCGGCGGCACCGGCCACGGTGAGGTCCAGGTCGAGCACGGCCTTTCCGGGCGCCCCTGTCCCCGCGATCACCAGCTTGGACGAGGTCTGCACCGGGCCGTTCGCCGCGAGCGTCTCGCTCGCGCTGCGGTAGCCGGTCCGGCTCAGGTCGACGCGGACCGAGACGCGCGACCCGATGTCCTCGGGCGCCAGCAGATAGCTCGGCCCGGTGGCCCCGGCGATGGGCCGGCCGTCGCGCAGCCAGGTGTAGGCCACGCGTGCGTCGGCGGGGCTGAAGGTCCCCGGGCGGACCGTGAGCTCGCGTCCCAGCCGTGGCCAGCCGGCCAGGGCGAACGCCTGCTGGACCTCGATGTCAGGGGCCAGCACGGGGCCGGTCGCCGCCGAGCTCACGACCGCCTTGCGGTAGCCGGCAGTCTGCGCGCTCACCACCGCGGTGATCGTGCGGTCGACCTGTGCCTGCCCCAGCCGCAGCTGCCACCCGGTGGCCCCGAGGATCGGCTCGCCGTCGGCATGCCACTGGATGGTGCTCGTGGTCGGGGTCGGCTCGAACGTGCCCGGGGTCGCCGTCAAGACCTCGTCGACCTGGGCGTTCCCGCTGATCGCGGGAGGCGTGGCGGTGCGCAGGGTGCCCAGCTCGACGGCTGGCGTCGTGGTGGAGACGGCGCTGCCGGCGACGTACCCCGGCCGGGTGGCCGTGACCCGCACGGAGAGCTGCTTGCCACGCTGCTGCCGGGTCGGTGTGAAGGTCTCGGCGGTGGCTCCCGGGATCACCGCGCCGTCGGCCAGCCACTGCACAGAGGGGGTGGCGACCGGCTTCCAGGCGCCGGCCGACGCCCGCAGGGTGGTGCCGACGGCCGGGGTGCCCTCCACGGCGGGCGGAGCCGTCGGGAGCACGGTCGCGTCGTTGAAATGGATGAAGCCGGTGGGCCAGCCGCGCCCCGAGCGGGTGATCCGGCGCCAGGAGAAGTCGCCGCCCCAGCTGTCCTCGGACACGACGATCTCGGAACTGGAGACGACCTGCTCGATGTAGGCGACGTGGCCGCTGGACCCGCCGCCCGGCGTGCCGGCCCTCCACCAGGCGATCGCCCCGACCATCGGGGTGCCGTCGGTGATCGAGCTCATCGCGACGCCCCAGTTGGTGGCGTTGCCGCTGCCCGACCAGGGTCGGACGTTGGGCATCCCGCCGCGCACCAGTCGGTAGGCGACGTAGTTGGTGCAGTTGTGGCCCGCATACATCCGCCACCACATCGTGGAGCCCTGCTGCGCGTAGCCGGCGTGTCCGTAGCCTGCCTGCTTGCACGTGGCATAGCCCTTGCACAGGTACGACGAGTCCGCCGAGGCGGGCGCGGCCGGGACGACGAGCAGCGCCGCCAGCGCCATCAGCAGCGCCATCGTCGGGGCCATCACGCCCCTCAGAGGGGCCAACAGGGTCGCCACGAGGCGGCGGCGGGAGGCATGTGGCTGGTGTGGCACGGGAGTACTCTAGTGAAGGATGTCAAGTCCGACACGCCGTTCAGGCAACTACATTGGTGTAGTTCGGCGCCCCGGCTCCCGGGTGAGAGGATGCGCCTATGCCTGGAACCAACCTCACACGGGACGAGGCGGCCACCCGCGCCGCACTCCTCGACGTCACGTCGTACTCCATCGACCTGGATCTCACGACCGGCGACAAGACCTTCGGGTCGACCACCACGATCCGCTTCACCTGCAGCGAGCCCGGCGCGACGACGTTCGCCGACCTCGTCGGAGCGACGATCCACGAGATCACGCTCAACGGGCGCAGCATCGACCCGGAGGCGGCGTACGCCGACAGCCGGATCCGCCTCGACGGTCTCGACGCCGACAACGAGCTGGTCGTCCGCGCCGACTGCACCTACAGCCGCACCGGCGAGGGGCTGCACCGCTTCGTCGACCCCGCCGACGACAGGGTCTACCTCTACAGCCAGTTCGAGGTGCCTGACGCTCGCCGCGTCTACACGACGTTCGAGCAGCCCGACCTGAAGTCCGTCTTCACGTTCACCGTCTCCGCCCCCTCGCACTGGAAGGTCGTGTCCAACGCCGCGACCCCCGAGCCGCGCGACGCCGGGGACGGCACGGCCGCGTGGGCCTTCCCGACCACCGAGCGGATGTCGACCTACATCACCGCCCTGGTCGCCGGCGAGTACCACGAGGTGCGCGACACCTACGAGGGTCGCCACGGCGAGATCTCGCTGGGCCACTTCTGCCGCCAGTCGATCAAGGAGCACCTCGACGTCGACGAGCTCGTCGCGATCACCAAGCAGGGCTTCGCGTTCTTCGAGGACGCCTTCGACTACCCCTACCCGTTCGGCAAGTACGACCAGCTCTACGTGCCGGAGTACAACATGGGCGCGATGGAGAACGCCGGCTGTGTGACGTTCCGCGACGAGTACCTCCCCCGCTCGCGCCAGGTGCACGCGTTCTACGAGCAGCGCGCCAACACCGTGCTCCACGAGATGGCGCACATGTGGTTCGGCGACCTCGTCACGATGCGCTGGTGGGACGACCTGTGGCTCAACGAGTCCTTCGCCGAATGGGCCTCCCACCACGCGATGGTCAACGCGACCGAGTACACCGAGGCGTGGACCGGCTTCACCAACGCCCGCAAGAACTGGGCCTACCGCCAGGACCAGCTGCCCTCCACCCACCCGATCGCGGCCGACAACTTCGACCTCGAGGCCGTCGAGGTGAACTTCGACGGCATCACCTACGCCAAGGGCGCCTCGACGCTCAAGCAGCTGGTGGCCTGGGTCGGCATCGACGAGTTCCTCGCGGGGCTGCGCACCTACTTCAAGGCGCACGAGTTCTCGAACTCCGAGTTCAGCGACCTGCTGACCTCGCTGGAGCGCTCGTCGGGGCGCGAGCTCGCCTCCTGGGCCCAGGAGTGGCTGCAGACCTCCGGCGTCAACACGCTGACGCCCGTGTTCGACGTCGACGCCGCCGGCTGCTTCACGTCGTTCTCCGTGGCGCAGACCGCGGACGAGCAGTTCCCCACCCTGCGCCGCCACCGGATCGGCGTGGGCCTCTACGACCTCGTCGACGGCCGGCTCGTGCGTCGTACGTCGGTCGAGATCGACGTGGCCGGCGCCACCACCGACGTGTCCGCGCTCGTCGGCGAGCGTCAGCCCGACCTCGTCCTACTCAACGACGGCGACCTGACCTACGCCAAGATCCGCCTCGACGAGCGCTCGCTAGCGACCGCGGTGGCGCACATCGACAAGGTCGACGACTCGCTGGCACGTGCCCTGCTCTGGGGCGCCACCTGGGACATGACCCGCGACGCGGAGATGAGCGCGACCGATTTTGTGGCGCTGGTGCTGCGCGGGATCGGCACGGAGACCGACCTCACCGCCGTCAGCCGGCTGCCCGTCTACGCCCGGACCGCGGTGAGCTACTACGCCGCGCCGGCCGGCCGCGACGCCCTCGCCGCCCAGTGGGAGGACGGGCTCCGCTCGCTCCTGTCCGCCGCCGAGGCCGGCTCCGACCACCAGCTGGCCTTCGCTCGGGCGTTCGCCTCCGCCGCCCACACCGACGGCGCCCTCGACCACGTCGCGGGACTGCTGGACGGCTCGGTCACGCTGGAGGGTCTCGCTGTCGACACCGACCTGCGCTGGACGCTTCTCGCGGCCCTGGCCCGCCACGGGCGCGCCGACGAGACGCGCATCGCCGAGGAGGCCGCCCGCGACAACACGATCTCGGGCCAGGAGCGCGCCGCGATGGCGCTCACCGTGCGCCCCACCGCCGAGGCCAAGGCCCAGGCGTGGCGCGACGCGATCGAGCGCGACGACATCCCCAACGAGACCCAGCGCCAGATCGCCGCGAGCTTCCAGGTGAGCGGCCAGGCCGAGCTGCTCGCGCCGTACCTCGAGCGCTACCTCACCGTCGCCGAGACGATCTGGGAGGACAAGGGCACCCAGCGGGCCTCGACCGCTCTGGAGTACATGTTCCCCATGCCGCTGGTCTCCCCCGAGACGCTCGCCCGCATCGACGAGTGGCTCGCGGCATCCCAGGCCAACCCGGCCGCCAAGCGCTACGTCCGCGAGGGCCGCTCCGACATGGCTCGCGCGCTGGCCGCCCAGGAGCGCGACGCCAGGGCGTGAGCCCGCACCACCCCTTGTAACGCGGGGTTATGCCGACTGCCGCAGCGTTCTGACGCTGGGGCAGAGGGCATAACCCCGCGTTACATTTCGGCGGGACTGGAGCGGCGGGACCGCGGCGCGCCACGGCGACCCCCTGCCCGTGGAGGAAGACGTCTGAAATCTGCGCGGACTGGACGCCTGAGTGGGGAAGGACTACCTTAGGTGAACAGAAAGTGAACAGGAGGTGTCCCATGAGCGTTCCCGAGATGTCCGCCATGCAGCGCGACCAGCTGAGGATGACGTGGGTCGAGGTTCGCGACCACAGGGGCCGCACGCACCTGGAGGCCCACTGGGTCTCCGCGAGCACCCCAGCCGCGCCGGCCGCCGCCGCCTGAGGCAGCAGCCCACCACGACGAGAACCGCCCCTGTCCGCTGAAGCGGACAGGGGCGGTTCTGTGTCTGGTGGCGCCTCCGGGCGAGGCCTCAGCCGCAGGCGTGGGCGGCAAGCATCTGGATCCCCCGGCGCAGACCGCCGACGAGCTCGTCCTGGGCGAAGTCCGAGCTCATCGCCTGCGCGGCCAGCTCGGTCTCGGCGTCGCTGAGATGGCGCCGCACGTGGGCGCCGGTGACGATCTCCAGGGCGCGGGCCGTCGGGTCCACCATGATCAGCACGCTGCGTGCCGGTGCGGCGAGGGTGTTGTGCAGGCGGGTGGCGAAGGCGTGGGAGTCTCCCTCCGCCGTGCCGACGAAGACAGAGAACTCACACCGACTCAGTTCCTCCGCCTTGCGAATCGTCTGGTCGATGTCGCGCCGTTCGGCTGCGGTGAAGCGGTCACCACCCGGCACGAGCGCCACCGGCCTGCGACTCGGCGTCGTCGGGGGTGGCCAGCTCGGCGGTGCCCTTGCGGGGGCCGCCGAACCACTCGTCGCGGCCCTGGGAGCCCGGGGCCGACTTGTTGCCGCGCGCGAGCGACGGCAACAGGACGAGGAACGTGATCAGCAGCGCCAGCAGCAGCGGGGCGCCGACGATGACGACGAGCGCGTCCAGGGTGTTCACCTCGTCAGGCTCGCTCCAGCCCACGGGCACGTCCGCGAGGGCGGGGGTCGCGGTGAGGAGGAGGCCGGTGGTCGCCGCCGTCACGACGACAGCGCGGGCGGCACGGCGGGGGGCGGAGGTCTTCGACAGGGCGGTCACACGGCCAAGGATATCGGCTCAGCGAGGTGGGTCCAGCCAGCGTCCCTCCCGTGACCACCACGACGGTCGCGCCGGCACTCTCCGACGGCCCCTCCCCCCCTTCCGACCGAGCGCTCACCAGCACACCCCGATACTGGTCGTCATGTTCGGACTGGAGACTGTTGACCCGTGTGAACCCGACCAGGCCATCTCCTGCCGCGTCATGTGGAAGATGACCGGCAACGAGACGGCCTCCCAGACCGCCGAGATCCTCCTGGGGAAGCCGACGGCCATTCTCGGCCTGATCATCTTCGGGCTGCTCGCCCGATGGGTGCTGCACCGGCTGATCGACCGGGTGGTCGCGCGCGCCGAGGACGGCGTCCTCCCCAGCCGGGTGAGCCGGATGAGCCTGGGCCACACTCCCCTGACGCAGGGGCTGAGCACCGCACCGACCAGCCAGCGGAGGGTGCAGCGGACCCGGACGATGGGCTCGCTGCTGAAGAGCATCCTCACCGGCGTCGTCTTCGCGATCACCGCGGTGATGGTGATGGCCGAGGTGGGCGTCAACATCACGCCGATCATCGCCAGCGCCGGGATCCTCGGCCTCGCCCTCGGCTTCGGTGCGCAGACCCTGGTCAAGGACTTCCTCTCGGGCATCTTCATGATCTTCGAGGACCAGTACGGCGTGGGCGACGTGGTCGACGTCGGGGAGGCAAGCGGCACCGTCGAGGCGGTGGGCCTGCGGGTCACCCGGCTGCGCGACATCAACGGGACCGTCTGGTACGTCCGCAACGGCGAGATCCTGCGGGTGGGCAACATGAGCCAGAACTGGGCGCGCTCGGTCATCGACGTCGGCGTCGCCTACCACGAGGACCTGGTCAAGGTGCGCCGCGTGCTGCAGGAGGTCGCCCACGACCTGTGGCAGGACGACGACTTCCGGGGCCTGGTCATCGAGGAGCCCGAGGTCTGGGGGGTCGAGGCGCTCGCCGCCGATGCCGTGACGGTGCGGGTGGCGCTCAAGACCGCGCCGATGGAGCAGTGGGCCGTCGCCCGCGAGATGCGGCAGCGGATCAAGGCGCGCTTCGACTACGAGGGGATCGAGATCCCCTTCGCCCAGCGGGTGATCTGGCACCGCGAGGGCGGCGAGCCCGTCGAGGTCCCGGACAAGGCCCCCGCGGAGACCCACCACCCGGGCGAGGACACCCACCACCCAGCAACCTGACCGTCGCAGAACCACACACGGCCGTCGCCACCCGCGGAGGATGGCGACGGCCGTGTGCGTCAGGCGGTGCGCCTCAGGAGAGCGAGGCGGTGCGCCTCAGGAGAGCGAGGCGTCCAGCGTGATCGTCGTACCGGCGAGTGCCTGGCTGACGGGGCAGCCGGTCTTGGCGCCCTCGGCGGCCGCCGCGAAGTCCTCCGCGGAGATCCCCTCGACGGTGCCGACCACGGTCAGCTTGATGCCGGTGATGCCGGTGCCGGGCGTGAGCTCCACGTCGGCGGTGGTCTGCAGCGAGGTCGGCGGCGTGCCGGCCTTGGTCAGCGCGGACGAGAGCGCCATCGAGAAGCAGGACGAGTGGGCCGCCGCGATGAGCTCCTCGGGGCTGGTCTTGCCGTTGGCCTCCTCGGCGCGCGAGGGCCACGACACGTCGAACGTGCCGACGCCCGAGGACTGCAGCGTCACCTTGCCGGCGCCCTCGAGGAGGGTGCCCTCCCAGTTGGTCTGCGCGGTGCGGGTGGTTGCCATGGATCTGACTCCTTGCGTCGTGGACGGGTTGCGCGTCGAGTCTTCCACGCCGCCCCCACTCCCCCGCCAGGGTCTCGTCAGGCTCCCCCCGCCGGGGGCCCTTCGGGCTCCCCCGCCAGGGCCCTTCGGGCTCCCCCGCCAGGGCCCTTCGGGCTGGGGTCGGCACAATGGGACCCGTGAGCACGTTCTATGACGAGGTCGGCGGTTACGAGACGTTCAAGCGGATCGTCGACAAGTTCTACGAGGGCGTCGCGACCGACGAGATCCTGCGCCCGATGTATCCCGAGGAGGATCTCGGCCCGGCGGCCGAGCGCTTCACCCATTTCCTGGTGCAGTACTGGGGCGGCCCCTCGACCTATTCCGAGCAGCGCGGGCACCCCCGCCTGCGGATGCGCCATGCGCCGTACGCCGTGAACCCGGCCTCCAAGGAGCGCTGGCTGGTGCACTTCCGCGAGGGGCTCGACGAGGTCGCCCTGCCGCCGGAGCAGGACGCGCAGCTGTGGGACTACGTGACCCACGCGGCGCAGTTCATGATCAACACCCCCGAGTAGGCGCGCCCGGACGGACCTGCTCAGCCGTCGATCAGGGCGGTGACCACGTCGCGCACGGACTCCGGCGGCATGGTGGGTCGCTCGGTGGCGGGGTCGAAGAAGACCACGACCACCCGAGCGCGAGCCGCGACGGTCTCCCCGTCGAGGATCTCGGACTCGATGACCATCGACGTTCGTCCCAGGTGGGTGATCGCGCTCCACACGTCGTAGGGCCTGGGTCGGAAGAGGATCGGCACGCGGTACTCGACATCGGTCTGGGCGACCACCATCCGCATGTGCGCGATCTCGGTGCCGAGCCCGGAGGCGAGGCGGTCCATCAGCACGATCCGCGCCTCCTGGAAGTACTCGAAGTACTTCACGTTGTTCACGTGGCCGTAGACGTCGACATCCGAGAACCGCACGTGCAGCGGGTAGTGCCCTATGTCGCTGCGCGGCACCGCGCCGAAGCCGGCCGCCTCACCCACCGGCGGGTCCTCGAGGAAGCCGGTCAGCACCTCCTTCTCTTCGGCGAGCAGCCGCCGCGGCCGCTCCTCCTCGAAGAGGTACGGCGTGAGCACCGTGCTGGCGCGCAGGTAGACCCGGCGTCCCTCGGCCGTCTCGTCGAAGACCTCGTAGGCCATCGTGAAGGTGGCCGCGCGGATCTCGGTCACCCAGCACTCGATGCTCACCGGCGCGAACCGGAACTTCAGGGGCGCTCGGTAGTGGACCTCGTGCCGCACCACCACGAGCGCCTCGGCGAGCTCCTCGGCCGGCCGCTGCGGGGCGTGCGTGAGCAGCATGTCGACGCGAGCCTCCTGCAGATAGTCGACGTAGGTCACGTTGTTGACGTGGTTGAGCATGTCCAGGTCGGCCCACCGCAGCGGGCACTCATAAAGGTGGCGCACGACACAAAGGATCGCAGTCCTCTGGCACTAGGCTGTGCCCCGGGTCCCGGTCTGGAACAGGTTTCACCGGCACCACCCCCCACTTGAACGGAGAATTCGCAATGCCTGAGGCAGTGATCGTTTCCGCCGCTCGTTCACCGATCGGCCGAGCGAACAAGGGCTCGCTCAAGGACTTCCGCCCCGACGACCTCGCGGCCCTCATCGTGAAGGCCGCGTTGGACAAGGTGCCCGAGCTCGACCGCAAGACGGTCGACGACCTCTACCTCGGGTGTGGTCTCCCCGGCGGGGAGATGGGCAACAACATGGGCCGCATCGTCAACGTCCTCAACGACATGGACGAGGTGCCGGGCGCGACCATCACCCGCTACTGCGCCTCCTCGGTGCAGACCACGCGGATGGCCTTCCACGCGATCAAGGCCGGCGAGGGCGACGTGTTCATCTCCGCCGGAGTCGAGACCGTGTCGCGCTTCCGCAACGGCACCTCGGACCACATCCCCAACACTCGCAACCCGCTCTTCGACGACGCCGTCGCGAAGACCGAGGAGTACGCCCAGGGTGGGCAGGACTGGCGCGACCCCCGCGAGGACGGCCTGCTCCCCGACGCCTACATCGCGATGGGCCAGACGGCCGAGAACGTCGCCCGGATGCGCGGCCTGAGCCGCAAGGAGCTCGACGAGTTCGGCGTCCGCAGCCAGAACCTCGCCGAGAAGGCGATCGCCGACGGCTTCTGGGCCCGCGAGATCACCCCGATCACGCTGGCCGACGGCACGGTGGTCTCCGCGGACGACGGCCCGCGCGCCGGCGTCACCTACGAGGCCGCGTCGCAGCTGCAGCCGGTCTTCCGGCCCGACGGCGTCGTCACGGCCGCCAACTGCTGCCCGCTGAACGACGGCGCCGCCGCCGTCGTGATGATGTCGGACACCAAGGCCAAGGAGCTCGGCCTGACGCCGCTGGCGCGCATCATCTCCACCGGCGTCAGCGGGCTGTCCCCCGAGATCATGGGCCTCGGCCCGGTCGAGGCCACGAAGCGCGCCCTCAAGCACGCGAACATGAGCATCGGCGACATCGACCTGGTCGAGATCAACGAGGCGTTCGCCGCGCAGGTCGTGCCGTCCTACCAGGAGCTCGGCATCGACCTGGACCGGCTCAACATCAACGGCGGCGCGATCGCCGTGGGCCACCCCTTCGGGATGACCGGTGCCCGCCTGCAGAACACGATGATCAACTCGCTGGACTGGCACGACAAGTCCACCGGCCTGATCACGATGTGCGTGGGCGGTGGCCAGGGCATGGCGCTCATCCTGGAGCGGATGAGCTGACCCACGCCCCTCGCACCATCCAGCAGCACCCGGACGCCCGGCCGCGACAGCGGCCGGGCGTCCGCCGTTGCGGGGTTGGCGTTCCGAGACCCGGCGACGCCGCGATGCGCAAGTTCACCAGCGCGCGGGCGCCGGAGAAGTAAACTCCCCGCCATGGCAGACACACAGGTCCGATGGCTCACCGCGGACCAGCAGCGCTCCTGGCGTGCCCTGATCATCGGCAACACCCTGCTGATGGACCGGCTCGACGAGGACCTGCGCAGGACCTTCAACCTCTCGCTCACCGAGTACGAGATCCTCGTGCGGCTCTCGGAGCGCCCGGGCCGGCAGTTGCGGATGGCCCAGCTCGCCGACGCGCTGCGGCACAGCCGCAGCCGGGTCACCCACACGGTGGCGCGGATGGAGGACGCAGGCTTGGTCAAGCGCAGCCAGAGCGCGGACGACGGGCGTGGCATCGTGGCCACGATGACCGACAAGGGCTACGCGCTGCTCACCGAGGCTGCCCCGGTGCACGTGCGCGGCGTGCGCGAGAACCTCGTCGACCTGGCCGACGAGCAGGACTTCGCGGCGCTGGGCCGCGTCATGGACGCGGTCGCCGACCGCCTCATCGGCGGCCACCCCGAGGTCGAGATCCGCTGACCCCGGGGTGACGCCGAGAGGCGTCCGGTCGTGTGGTCGTCAGTCGCGGGTGAGGCGGCGGTGCGTCACCCGGTGCGGGCGAGCCGCCTCGACGCCGAGCCGCTCGACCTTGTTCTCCTCGTAGGCCGCGAAGTTGCCCTCGAACCAGAACCACTTGGCGGAGTCCTCGTCGTCGCCCTCCCACGCGAGGATGTGGGTCGCGACGCGGTCGAGGAACCACCGGTCGTGCGAGGTGACCACGGCACAGCCGGGGAAGTCGAGCAGCGCGTCCTCGAGCGAGGAGAGGGTCTCCACATCGAGGTCGTTGGTCGGCTCGTCGAGCAGCAGCATGTTGCCGCCCATCTTCAGCGTCAGCGCGAGGTTGAGCCGGTTGCGCTCTCCACCGGAGAGCACGCCGGCCTTCTTCTGCTGGTCGGGCCCCTTGAAGCCGAACGACGCGACGTAGGCGCGCGAGTTCATCTCGAAGTTGGCGACCTTGATGAAGTCGAGCCCGTCGGAGACGACCTCCCAGACGTTCTTCTCCCCGTCGAGCCCGCCGCGGCTCTGGTCGACGTAGGAGATCTTGACGGTCTGCCCGACCGTGAGCGAGCCAGCGTCGGGCTCCTCCTGGCCGGTGATCATCCGGAAGAGCGTGGTCTTGCCGACGCCGTTGGGGCCGATGACCCCGACGATGCCGGCGCGCGGCAGGCTGAAGGACAGGTCGTGGATCAGCGTGCGGCCCTCGAAGCCCTTGGCCAGGCCGTCGGCCTCGAGCACCACGTCGCCGAGGCGGGGACCGGCGGGGATGTTGATCTCGGAGGTGTCGATCTTGCGCATCCGGTCGGCCTCGGCCGCCATCTCCTCGTAGCGCGCCAGACGGGACTTGCTCTTGGTCTGGCGGGCCTTGGCGTTGGAGCGCACCCAGGCGAGCTCACGCTCGAGCATCTTGGCCCGCTTGGCGTCCTTCTGCCCCTCGATCTTGAGGCGGTCCTTCTTGGTCTCGAGGTAGGTGGAGTAGTTGCCCTCGTAGCCGTGGATCTGACCACGGTCGACCTCGGCGATCCACTCCGCGACGTTGTCGAGGAAGTAGCGGTCGTGGGTGACGGCGAGGACTGCGCCCGGGTAGTTCTTGAGGTGGCCCTCGAGCCACTGCACGGACTCCGCGTCCAGGTGGTTGGTGGGCTCGTCGAGCAGCAGCAGGTCGGGCTGCTGGAGGAGCAGCTTGCACAGCGCCACGCGGCGTCGCTCACCACCGGAGAGGTTGTCGACGAGCACCTCAGGCGGCGGGCAGCGCAGGGCGTCCATCGCCTGGTCCAGGCGGCTGTCGAGGTCCCAGGCGTTCGCGTGGTCGAGGTCGGTCTGGAGGTCGCCCATCTCCGCCAGCAGCGTGTCGTAGTCGGCGTCCGGGGAGGCGAGCTCCTCGGAGATCGCGTTGTAGCGGTCGAGCTTGCCCTTGATCTCGCCGACCGCCTCCTCGACGTTCTCGAGAACGGTCTTGCCCTCGCTGAGAGGAGGCTCCTGCTGGAGCATCCCCACGGTCGCCTCAGGGTCGAGGATCGCGTCGCCGTTGTTGGCGTGGTCGAGCCCCGCCATGATCTTGAGCAGCGACGACTTGCCGGCGCCGTTGGGACCGACGACGCCGATCTTGGCGCCGTGCAGGAACGACATGGTCACGTTGTCGAGGACGACCTTGTCGCCATGGGCCTTGCGCACATTGCGCAGAGTGAACACATATTCCGCCATGACAGGCGAGCCTACGGTCCCCGCACCCCTCGACTCCAACCGGGCGTCCCTGCACGGCGCCCCACACGGGCGCCCCGCAGTCGATCCCCCGACTCAGGCGGCGGGCCTGGCCGCGGGCGGAGTCACCACCTCCCCGTGGGCGTCGAGGTTGGGTCCCCCCTCGTCGTAGGAGTGGATCACCTCGCGGACCGGGCTCTGGTCCACGGCCGGGGTCAGCTCCTGGCGCGACGCCTTGGCGAACGTCGACGTGCCCTTGGCCAGGTCGTGGCCGACCGAGGTGGCCACCACCACGTAGCGCGTCGAGGTCTGCCCGTCCTCGCGCTGCCACACGTCGGCCTCGAGCCGACCGTGCACGATGACCGGGTCGCCGTTGCGCACCGATCCCTCGACGTGGCTGGCCAGGGAGCGCCAGGCCTTGACGGTGTGCCAGGCGGTCTCGCCGTTCTCCCACTGCCCGCCGCGGAAGCGTCGTGGGGTGTTCCCGACCCGGAAGGAGGCGACCTGCACTCCCCCGCCGATCTCGGTGAGCGTGACGTCGCTGCCGACCCAGCCCTGGAACGTGATGTAGGTGTCGTTCATCCTCGTGTCTCCTTCGCATCTCGATGACGGATGCGGACCAGACTCGGCGATGGCACGACGCGGCAGGAGACGCCGGCGCACTCCTGTGGAGAACGCCCGGCGCCGGTGCGGCTGTGGACGCTTCGTGGGCTGCTTCGGGGCTGCCTGCTACTTCAGCGCGCGGGCGAGGTGCGCACGCAGCTGGCTGTAGACCTCGAGCTCGCGCTCGACCGGCGCCACCACCAGCTCCTCGGCGACCTCGTGGATCCCCTCGCGCAGCCGTCTGTCGGCGGACTTCGCCCGTCGCCGCGCGGTCACCTCGACCAGCACCCGGCAGACCAGGGCCAGCACGATCCCCAGCGCCACACCGCCCAGCAGCAGCAGCGTCGGGAGCGCGAGTCCGGAGACCTCTGGTGCGGAGGCGTCGATCTGCAGGTAGCCCATCACCGCGAGCGCCAGCAGCCACACGCCGCCGATCAGCGCCGCCAGCATCAGCAGCCATTGCAGCACCCGGACCAGGTTGGCCCAGATCGGGGTCTTGGCGACCCCGAGGTCGGTGGAGGCCAGCGTGGCGTCGAGCCGGTCGCCGAGCTCGGGCAGGTGGGAGACCGAGGCCTCGCGGATCGACGCCGTCCACGGCTGCGACAGTCCGACCGAGACCTCGTCGGCCACGCGGCGTACGGCGGCGTCCACCCGGGCGCGCTGGACCCTGGTCGCCTCCGGCACGGAGGTCCGTCCGCGGCCCGTCAGCTCCTTGCCGGCGGCGCCGAGGTCGAGGTGGAGGCGCTTGAGCGGGTCCGGGCGCAACCGGGAGAACCACGCCACCAGCGGCCAGCCGGTGGCCCGGGCCGCGCGCTGCCGCGTGGACGCCTCCACGGCGTCGACGACGATCGGCACTCCGGCCGCATCGGCGAGCGCGTCGTCCAGCTCGGCGATGCGCTGCTTGGGCAGCTGGCGGGGACGGGCGGAGCCGGAGGCGTCGCTGAGGCGCTCGGCGGCGGTCCGCAGGTCCGCGGCCAGCCGGGTCTTGGTCGCCTTCTTGGCCTTCACCCGGCCGGCGATCTCGCTCTTCAGCTCCTCCACGCCCCAGCCCTCACGGGCGCTGAAGCCGATCACCGGAACGTCGTGGAGTCCGTCGGCCTCCAGCAGGCGGCGCACGTCGTCCAGCATCCCGGCCCGACGCGGCTCGGGGACGACGTCGAGGTGGTTGAGGACCACGACCATCACCTCGCTGTGCTCGCTGTGCGGCGCGAGGTAGCGCTCGTGGACCGCGGCGTCGGCGTACTTCTGCGGGTCGAGCACCCACACCAGCATGTCGGCGAGCTCGACGAGCCGGTCCACCTCGAGGTGGTGGGAGACCTCGGTCGAGTCGTGGTCGGGCAGGTCGAGCAGCACGACGCCGTCGAGGGCGTTGCCCTCCCGCTTGGTGTCGAGCATCGAGTCGCGGGTGGTCTGGTGGCGCTCAGGGATGCCGAGCCACTCCAGCAGCTCACTGGCCCCCTCGCGACCCCAGATGCACGCGGTCGCCCAGGAGGTGGTCGGTCGACGCACGCCGGTGGCCGAGAGCTCGAGGCCGGTGAGCGCGTTGAACGTCGAGGACTTGCCCGACCCCGTGGCTCCGGCGATGGCGACGACGGTGTGGTCGGCGGAGAGGCGAAGACGCCCGGCGGCCTTCTCGACCGTCGCAGCGGTCTCGTCGACGAGCTGGTCGTCGAGCCGACCGCGGGCCAGCGCGACGGCGGACTCGAGCCCATCGACGCGGGCGCCGATGTCGGTACTCCGGGTGACCAGGTTCTTGGCCCCCTCGAGCAAGGACGTCATCTTCTCCCTCGAAGCCTCGGATGTGCGTGTCGTGCCACCCTATGCGCTCAGCTGTGCTCACCCGAACGCTGGACGGCAGCGAAGCGCAGGTCGTCGACGGCGCGGGCCGCCGAGCGCACCTTCTCGGCCGACTTGGCCTCGATGCCGAGCGAGTCGAGCAGGTCGGTGTAGCGGGAGCGCTCCTTGGTCAGCAGCTCCGCGACCCGACGCTCGAGATCAGTGCGGGCCCGGTCGGCGAGGGCGCGCACCGTCTGGTCGCCGAAGACCGCCTCGAGCAGCTTCTGCCCGAGGATCGCCGAGCCGCCGGCGATGCCGACCTCGGCACCGACCAGGGCGCCCCCGGTGCTCGCGAAGACCACCACCATCAGCGCCACGGACAGCCCGTTGACGCCGTACGCCAGGAACCGCGCGGTGGAGCGCTTGTCGGCGCCCTCGGTGCGGACCATCTCCAGCACCCCCTGCTGCCAGTCGCGTACGGCGCGCTCGGCGAGGCGGCGGAAGTCGCGCGAGGCCCGGCCCAGGTCCTCGCCCGCGTCGGAGAGCAGGGCCTCTCCGGAGGCCAGCGAGCGCCAGGACCCGGCGGCCCGCTCGGCGGCGGCCTCGGCGTGCTCGAGCAGCAGCGTCTCCAGTCCGGACTCGACGGCGACGGTCACCCGCTCGGCCTGCTGGGGCTTGCCCTTCACCGCGTTGACGATGCGGTCGCGCAGCCAGCCCACCTTGTTCTCCAGCGACTTGAGCAGCTCGCCGGTGCCGACGAACTCCTGCCACCGGACGAGCACCTCGCCACGGAGCAGCGTCCCGTCGATGGTGGCCCGTGAGATGTCGTCGATCGCGGCGTCGTAGGCCTCGTCGACGTCCCCGCGTAGCCGCTGTATCGCGGTGATCTGCTCGGCCGCGCCGTCGGCGATGCTGTGGCTGCGCCGCGCCAGGGTGCGGATCGCGCCCTGCAGCGTCTGCTTGACGACGTCCGCCCGGGCGTCGGCGTCGGCGGCGAGCGAGTCGAGCCAGCCCCGGATGTCGGCGACCTCGTCAGGGGCCAGGAGACCGTGCTCGTCGAGGGCGCCCTCGTGCACGGTGAAGAGCGGGGAGTCCTTCAGCCCGCGGCTCGCGAGCATCCGGGCGAGGTGCGTCGCGACGGTCTCGACCGCGTCGGGAGCGGTCCGGTCGAGGACGATCGCCACGGCGGTCGAGCGCTCGGCGGCCTGACGCAGGAAGCCCCACGGGACCTGGTCGGCATAGCGCGCGGCACTGGTCACGAAGAGCCACAGGTCGCCGGCCGCGAGCAGCTGGGAGGCGAGCGTCCGGTTGCGCTCCTCCACCGAGTCGATGTCGGGGGCGTCCAGGATCGCGAGGCCGGCCGGGATCGTGTCGGAGGGGACCAGCTGCAGGGCGGCCGGGTCGTTGGTCGAGCGCTCGACGCGCTCGAGGTCGGGCAGCAGGCGGTCCTGCCCGAACCAGTGGCCGTCCGCGGGGTTGTGCACCAGCACCGGCGACCTCGTCGTCGGGCGCAGCAGGCCCGGCTCGGTGACCCGCCGCCCCACCAGCGAGTTGACCAGCGTCGACTTGCCCGCCCCGGTCGAGCCGCCCACGACCGCCAGCAGCGGCGCGTCGATCGTCATCAGCCGCGGGATCACGTAGTCCTCGAGCTGGGAGACCATCTCGGCCCGCGCCACGCGCAGCTCCTCCACGCGCGGGATCTCCAGCGGCAGCTGGGCGCCCTGCAGCGTGCTGCGCAGGCGCACCAGCGCGGTGAGCATCCGGGTGGCGTCGCGCGAGCTCGTCGCCGCGCCGGTCGTCCCACCGGTCGTCGCCCCGGTCGTGGCCCCGGTCGTGACTGGGGGGGACCCCTGCGGCTTGGTCGACGGGTCGGGCTGATCGGTCATCGGGTGGGTACCACCTGTCCGGGGAAGGAGATGAAGGGTCGCACAGCGGAGAGCTGCGCGGCGTAGTCGGCCCCGCGGGCGGCGAAGTCGGGTGGCGGCGTGCCCCGCAGGTAGCGGTGATGGAGGAAGCCGAGCTCGATCGCCGCCTGCTGATAGTCGCGCATGGCCCGCTCGGCGTCGGGACCGCCTGCCGCACGGGCGAAGCTGCGGGCGCTGCGCCGGGCTCCGAGGTGGACCAGCCATGCGATGTCGGTGCTGGGGAGCAGCCCGCGTGCGCTGGCATCGGAGAGCGCTGCCGCCAGCAGGCGCGCCTCCGACATCCGCGCCCAGATCGCGAGGCAGATGAGTCCGAGGAACGCCGGAACCATCACCACCACGTAGGTGGTGATGAAGCTGCCGAACCCACCCAGGGTCGACGAGTTCCACAGTGCGTGCGAGGCCACAGCCAGCAGGTACCCCGTCACCGGGGCCGTCAGACGGATCACGCCCGATCGGGCGTTGACCGCGATCCCCACGCCGATACCGGTGAACGCAGTGAAGAGCGGGTGGGCGAAGGGGCTGACCAGGCAGCGGACCACGAAGGTCCCGGTGACCGCCTCGGTGCCGCCCGGCCCGAGGCCGTCGGTCCCGTCGTACGCCGCGGCGAGGTAGAGGATGTTCTCGACGAACGCGAAGCCGATGCCGACCATCCCCGCATAGACGATCCCGTCGAGGACGCCGTCGAGCTCGTATCGACGCCACCACAGCAGCAGGAGCAGGAACGCGCCCTTGGTGGCCTCCTCCGTCACGGGCGCGACGACCGCGAGGCTCTGTGCCTCCGAGAAGCCGCCGACCAGACCCCCGACGCCGCCGAGGAGCAGCGCCGCAGCCGTCGCTACGAACGCACCCCAGGCGAGCCCGAGCGCGAGCAGGGACCGGGGCTCCGGCTCATAGCGATCGAGCCAGAGGAAGCACGCCACCAGGGGTACGACGGGGAGCGCGGCGAGCAGGGTGGCGAGCAGCAGGGTGGAGGTCGCACCGGAGAGCAGGATGACCACGGCCATCGGCACGGCACACAGGGCCACGAGAACTGCCACGACGGCCGTGAAGACGACGTTGTCGCGGCTACGCACGGGCATGGGGCGAAGCCTAACGGAGCCCTGAGCTCGGCGGCGTAGAGTGACGCGGGTGAGCGACATGACCCCCAGTGAGCCCACCGATCCCCCGGCGACCCCGGCGGCGACGGAGTCCCACGACCCGGCCGTCCCGGAGGCCTACGCCGCCTTCATGCGCACCGGCTGGGGTGAGCGCGAGCTCGACCTGCCGCCCCACCCGGTCACGCCCTGGGCGGCGGCCCGTCGGGCCCGGCTGGCCGACGCCTTCCCCGGGGAGCGCCTGGTGCTTCCAGCCGGGACGTTCAAGGTGCGCGCCAACGACACCGACTACCGCTTCCGCACGGACACGGCGCACGCCTACTTCTGCGGCAACCAGACCACCGACGCCGTGCTCGTCCTCGACGACGGGGAGGCGGTGCTCTACGCCCGGCCGCGCTCGGGCCGCGACAGCGACGAGTTCTTCCGCGACCGTCAGTACGGCGCGCTGTGGGCGGGTCGACGCCCGTCGCTGCACGAGATGTCGATGTCCCTGGGGCTCCCCGTGCGTCACATCGACGAGCTCCCCCGGGTCCTGGAGGCGACCGGCAAGACCCGCGTCCACCGGGGCATCGACCAGCGCGTCGACTCCCTCGTCGCCCCCGACGACAGCCGCGACGGCGAGCTCGCCCGAGTGCTCTCCGAGATGCGCCTGGTCAAGGACGAGTGGGAGGTCGCCCAGCTCCAGGAGGCGTGCGACATCACCGCCCTCGGCTTCGAGGACTCGCTGCGCGACTGGGACAACGTCTTGAAGTACGGCGAGCGCTGGGTGGAAGGGACGTTCTTCCGCCGGGCGCGCGCGATGGGCAACGACATCGGCTACGACTCGATCGTGGGCGGCGGACGACACGCCACGACCCTGCACTGGATCGACAACACCGGCCCGATGGTCCCCGGCGAGCTGGCCCTGCTCGACATGGGTGTGGAGGGGACCAACCTCTACACCGCGGACGTGACCCGCACCCTGCCGATCTCCGGGACGTTCACCTCCCTGCAGCGCGACCTCTACACGCTGGTCCACACCGCCCAGCAGGCCGGGATCGACGCCGTACGACCGGGCACGCCGTTCCTGGGCGCGCACCAGGCGGCGATGCACGTGCTCGCTCACGGCCTCGAGGACCTGGGGCTGCTCCCCGTGTCGGCCGAGGAGGCGCTCTCCCCCGACAGCCGGGTCTACGCGCGCTGGACGCTCCACGGCACCAGCCACATGCTCGGCCTGGACGTCCACGACTGCGGGCAGGCCTCCGCCGACGTCTACCCCAAGGGCGACCTGGCGGCCGGGATGGTGCTGACGGTGGAGCCCGGCCTCTACTTCCAGGAGGACGACCTGCTGGTGCCGGAGGAGCTGCGCGGCATCGGCATCCGGATCGAGGACGACATCCTCGTCACCGACGACGGCTCGCGGAACCTCTCGGCGTCCCTTCCCCGAGAGGCGGGCGAGGTCGAGGAGTGGATGGCTCGCCTGCGCCGCTGATGGGTCGCTGATGCGTCAGGTGAGGGCGTCGGAAACGGTGCGTCCGCCGACGCCCCTCGGGTAGCGTCAGCCGCGTCGGCGGGCCCCCGCCGTCGCCCGGGCGACGAAGGACGACAGGACACATGGTGGAGGAGCCGCTGCCGTCATCGCGCGGCGACGCCACGGAGCTCATCGTCCACCTGACGGAGACGATCAACTCCAACCTCGACCTGCGACTGGTGCTGCAGGCGGTCACCGACACCGGCACCCGGCTGTCGGGGGCGTCGTTCGGCGCCTTCTTCTACAACGCCACCGACGACCGCGGCAACGCCTACCGTCTCCACGTGCTCTCGGGGGCGGACGCCGCCCAGTTCGAGCAGATGCCGTCGCCGCGGATCACCGCGCTGTTCGAGCCCACCTTCTCGGGCCGCGGCCTGACCCGCGTCGACGACCTCTCGCTCGACCCGCGGGTGACCGGCCTGCCCCGCGGCCACCTCCCCCTGCGCAGCTACCTCGGCGTCCCCGTCGTGTCCGGGCACGGGGCCGTGATCGGCGCTCTCCTCTTCGGCCATCCCGAGCCCCACCGCTTCGACGGCACCACGGAGCGCCTGGTGCAGGCCGTCGCCGCCCACGCGGCGGTGGCCGTCGAGAACGCTCGCCTCTACGCGCGGGAGAAGAGCGCCCGGATGGAGGCGGAGCGCACCGCCCAGGAGCTCACCATGCTGCAGGGCGCCACGGCTCGGTTGGCCAGCGCGCTCACCGCCGAGGACGCCCTGGACGCGATGGCCGAGACGCTGCTCACCCAGCTGGACGCGATGCGGATCGCGGTCTTCCTGCGCGAGGGCGACGAGTTCCGCTCGATGGGCACGCGGGCCACCCCCGAGCGCACCGGGCACTACTACCAGTCAGCCCCCACGACGTTCCCCTCGCTGGTTCGCGACGCCACGCTCACGCACGCACCCGTCTGGGTCACCTGTCGCCCCGAGTTCGAGGATCGCTATCCCGAGCTCGCGGAAGCCCTCCCCGACGTCGGCTCCGTCATCGCCCTGCCGCTGACGGTCACGGCGTCGACCCGCGGTGCGCTGGTGCTGCAGTGGTTCGATCCCCGTGGGTTCAGCGACTCGCACGTCCGCTTCTTCGAGGCTGTCGCCGGCCAGCTCGCCTCCACCCTGGAGCGGGTCCGGCTGCACGAGGCCGAGGCTGCGGCCCAGCGCCGGCTGCACCGCCACGTCGCCGAGCTCACCGAGTCGTCGACCACGCTGCAGCGCTCGCTGCTGCCCCAGCGGCTTCCCGACGTTCCCGGCATCGACGTGGCCGTGCGCTATCTCCCCGGCACCGCCGGGGCCGAGGTCGGCGGCGACTGGTACGACGTGGTGGTCGGCTCGGGCGGGCAGGTCACCCTCGTCGTCGGCGACGTCGAGGGGCACAGCTTCTCGGCGGCGGCGGTGATGGGCCGCGTCAGCACGGCTCTGCACGCCTACCTCGCCGAGGGCCACCCGCCGGACGTCGCCCTGGCCCGGGTGAACCCGCTGGTCGAGGAGGCCGGGGTCATCGTGACGTGCTGCCTGGCCACGCTCGACCCGGCCACGGGCCAGGTAGCGCTGGTGCGCGCCGGACACCCGCTGCCCGTCCTGCGCCGGGCCGACGGCACCGTCCTCGAGGTCGGACACCAGTCGGGACCGCCGCTGGGCGTGCCCGGCGCGAGCTGGCCGGTGACGCTGGGACAGGTCCAGGCCGGGGACCGCGCGGTCCTCTACACCGACGGACTCGTGGAGCACCGCACCGGTGACATGGACAGCGAGGTGAGCCGTCTCCTCGACGCCGTCCGCGACGGGCACGGCACTGTCGAGGAGGCCGCGGACCTCGTGCTCGACCGGGTGATGCTGAGCCCAGAGGACGACATCGCCCTCCTCATCGCCGACTTCGCTCACCTGCCCGGGCACGCAGCGGCCCGGCTCACCGTGCACAGCGAGGTCGAGGTCGCGGCGGCCCGTGCCTTCACCCGCGACACGGTGCGACAGTGGTGCGAGGAGGGGACCGAGGAGACCGCGACCCTGTTGGTCAGCGAGATGGTGACCAACGCGCTCATCCACGCGGTGGGCCCCGCAGTGCTGGAGCTGACCCCGGTCGACGGCGGGGTCCGCATCGCCGTCACCGACCGCGAACCGCAGCACCCGCAGCCGCGCAGCGCCAGCCCCGACGCGCTCGGCGGGCGCGGCCTGCTGCTCGTCGAGGCGCTCGCCGAGCAGTGGGGCATCGAGGGCGCCGGCGTCGGCAAGACCGTCTGGGCGACGCTCGCCCCATGACCGGGCGGGACTCGGGACTCCCGCCCAGGCCCCCCGGGGCCCTTCGCCTCGGGGAAACCACGCGCTCGCGTCCTAGGGTGGGAGGAGCTCGGGAGCCGCACGACCTGTTGGGAGAGTCCGATGTCCGTCACTGACCCCGCCCGTGAGCAGTCCCTCGACGAGGTGACCCGGATCGCCCAGGACCTGCGCGCTCCTCTGCAGGCCGTTGCCGACCTGGCCCAGCAGCTGACCGACGCCCCACGCCTCGATCTCCACCAGCGTGAGCTGACCCAGCGGATCATCCGGGCCGCCGCGATGATCGACGACCTCGCCGACGAGCTCGTCGACAGCGTGATGCTTGAGCGCCGCGCCGTCGTCACGGGGCCGGTCGACATCCAGGCGCTCGTGGACACGGTCGTGGGTCGGCACCGGATGCTCCCGTCGCCGCGTGGCGTCGTGGTCCGCACCGTCGGGATCCGCGCTCCCGCGGGAGCGGGTCCCATCGTCCTGGGCGACGCGCCCAAGCTCGAGCGTCTGCTCGACCTCCTCGTCTCCAACGCCGTGCGGTTCTCCCCTGACGGCGGCGACGTCGTCGTGGGTGTCAAGGAGGACGACGGCTCGGTCGAGCTCACGGTCGCCGACGAGGGGCCGGGCATCCAGCCCTCCCAGCAGGCGGCGGTGTTCGCGCCCTTCTATCGGACGCCCGACTCCGTGCGTGAGCCCGGCGTCGAGCTCGGCTTGGCCGTGGTGCGGCAGATCGCGGAGAAGCACGCGGGGAGCGTCCGCGTCGACTCCGCCCCCGGCCACGGCGCCACGTTCGTCGTACGGCTTCCGCTGCGACCGCGCTGAGCAGTCTCGCCTTGGCGCGAGTGGCTACCCTGAGCCCACGATGGACGATCACCCTCCCAGTCCCTGCCCCCTGACTTGCCGCCCCCACCGGGCGTCGTCCTCGTCAGGGGGTGCAGACCATGAATGAGTGGGCGATGCTGGGCATCGGCCTGCTCCTGACCGTGGGCACCGGTCTCTTCGTCGCCTCCGAGTTCGCGCTGGTGAACCTCGACCGGCACGACCTGGAGAAGCGCCGCGAGCGCGGCGAGAAGCGACTCGACCCGACGATCCGGGCGCTGCGGATCACCTCCACGCACCTGTCCAGCGCCCAGCTCGGGATCACGCTCACCACGCTGCTCACGGGCTACACCTTCGAGCCCGCCGTCAGCTCGCTCCTCGCGGACCCGCTGACCTCGTCGGGGCTTCCGGAGGCCGCGGTCGTCGCCGTCGGCACGATCATCGGCGTCCTCCTGGCGACGCTCTTCTCGATGGTGGTCGGCGAGCTCGTGCCGAAGAACTTCGCGCTGGCCGTGCCCCTGGCCACCGCCAAGGTCGTGATCCCCTTCCAGAGCGCGTTCACCGCGACGTTCCGCCCGGTGGTCTCGCTCCTCAACAACACCGCCAACGCCATCATCCGGTCGATGGGGATCGAGCCGAAGGAAGAGCTCAGTGGCGCCCGCAGCGCCGACGAGCTCACCTACCTGATCCGGCACTCGGCGACGGCCGGACTGCTCGAGAAGAGCGATGCCACGCTGCTCGACCGCACCTTGCGCTTCTCCTCCTACGACGCCTCGGACGTGATGACGCCGCGCGTGCGGATGACGTCGGTCGGCATCGAGGACAGCGCTGCCGAGATCATCGCGGTCTCGGCCCGGACCGGGCACTCACGGCTGGCCGTGCTCGACGACGGTCCCGACGACGTGGTCGGCTTCGTCCACGTCAAGCGCGCGTTCGCCGTACCCGTGACCGAGCGGGACGCCACGCTCTCGACCGACCTGATGTTCGAGCCCAGCCGGGTCCCCGAGACGATGGGCGCCGACGTGCTGCTGGCGCTGCTGCGCTCGGAGGGTTTGCAGATCGCGGTCGTCACCGACGAGCACGGCGGCACCGCGGGCATCGTGACGCTCGAGGACCTCGTCGAGGAGATCATCGGCGAGCTCGAGGACGAGCACGACCGGTCCCGCTCGGGACTGACCAGGCGCGGCCGCTCGGTGTCCTTCGACGCGTCGTGGCGCCCCGACGAGCTGCTCGAGCGCACCGGCGTGGTGGTCCCCGAGGACGACGACTGGGACACCGTGGCCGGCTTCGTGCTCGCCGAGCTCGAGCAGATGCCCGAGCTCGGCGACGAGGTCGATCTCCAGGCCGGCACGCTGCGCGTCGAGCGCCTGGACGGTCCCCGCATCGTCCGCCTGCAGTTCGTCCCGTCCGACGTCGAGGAGGAGGCCACCCATGAGTGAGTACCTGCCCGGAATCGCCTGGCTGGTCGTCCTGCTGGCCGGCAACGCCTTCTTCGTGGGCGCCGAGTTCGCCGTCATCTCCGCACGTCGCTCGCAGATCGAGCCGCGGGCGGCCCAGGGCAGCCGGGCCGCGAAGACCACGCTGTGGGCGATGGAGCACGCCACGCTGATGCTCGCGACCAGCCAGCTGGGCATCACCGTGTGCTCGCTGCTGATCCTCAACGTCTCCGAGCCCGCCATCCACCACCTGCTGGAGTATCCGCTCGGCCTCACCCCGCTGTCGGCGGACGTCATCAGCATCTCCGCGTTCGTCGTGGCCCTGGTCCTGGTGACCTACCTGCACGTGGTGTTCGGCGAGATGGTCCCCAAGAACCTGTCGTTCTCGGTGCCCGACCGCGCCGCGCTGATCCTGGCTCCCCCGCTGGTGCTGGTCTCGCGGATCTTCCGTCCGGTGATCGCCGCGCTGAACTGGATCGCCAACCTGGTCCTGCGAGCGTTCGGCGTGGAGCCGAAGGACGAGGCGACCAGCACGTTCACCCTCGAGGAGGTCGCCGGGATCGTGGAGCAGTCGCGGCGTGAGGGCACGCTCACCGACCACTCCGGGACCCTGGCCGGCGCGTTCGAGTTCACCGACAAGACCGTGGCCGACGTCGACGTGCCCCTCGACGCGATGGTGCTGCTGCCGGACGGCGCCTCGCCGGCCGACGTACAGCGGGCCGTGCTCGAGCACGGGCACTCGCGCTACGTCGTGACCGACGACGAGCATCGGCCCGTGGGCTACCTGCACATGAAGGACGTCATGGACATCGCCGGCGCCGCGTTCGACGCTCCCGTGCCGGCCAAGCGGATCCGGCGGCTGGTCGCGGTGCCTCGCGACGCGGAGATCGAGGACGCGCTGGCTCGGATGCGGCAGCACGGAGCCCACGTGGCCCGGAGCGTCGACCCGGACGGCTCGACGCTGGGCGTGCTGTTCCTCGAGGACGTGCTC
>NZ_BAAHCI010000011.1:0-54513 GCF_054775955.1 Nocardioides pacificus | reverse complement strand
CCCCCCCCCCCCCCCGCGACCGGGCCCCGGTCGGCGACCAGACTGAAGGCGTCCTGCTCCTCCTGGTCGTTGTGCAGCCGCAGGATCGCATAGAGGCCATAGAGCAGGCGTCGCAGCTCGACCACGTCCTCGGGCTCGGGCTCGGCCTCGGGGCCGCCCTCGTCGAGGGAGGCCAGGAGTCGGCGCAGTCGGGAGGCCTGGTGCTCGATCTCGGCATGGGTCCGGCTCAGGGCCGCAGCGGCGTCACTTCCACCGAGAGCGCGACCGACCAGCGGGACGAGCACCGCCTCGTCCTCCCTCTCGTGCGGGAGCAGCTCGGTGTCGAGACGGACCATCAGGCCTCGCACCGGCTCCAGGTCGATGCCCTGGGTGGTGAGCGCGTCGGCGACGGTGCGGAACTGCTCGACCACCGGGAGCACCGCGTCGTGCTCCGCCCGCAGGCGTACGGCGCTCGTCACGTCGGCCGCGGGCATCGCCACCGTGTGCACGCGGCCCGGCAGCACGGCACGCAGGGCGATCCCGATCGCCAGGACGTCGATGACCTCCTGGACGACCGCGCCGGCGGCGGGCGGCAGCCAGCCGAGGGCGGCCGCGACCATCGCGACCAGGGAGAGCCCCATCCCCACCGAGACGGCCTGCACCGCGATGCGCCGCGACCGGCGGGCGATCCAGATCGCGTCCGCCAGCGCGTCGATGCGGTCCACCGTCAGCACGACGTCGGCCGCCTCCGACGAGGCCGTGGCTCCGCGGGCGGCCAGCGCCACGCCCACCCCGGCCGCGGCCAGGGCCGGGGCGTCGTTGATCCCGTCCCCGACCATGATCGTGTCGACCCCCTCTTGGGCGATCGCTCTCAGCTTGTCGGCGGGGTCGCAGTCGGCGAGCACATGGTCCGCGCCGACGAGTCGCCCGACCATCTCGGCCGTGTCGGCGTGGTCACCGGTCACCAGGACCACCCGATCGACGCCTGCACGACGCAGGCTGCGGACCATGCGCGCCGCACCGGGCCGGATCGGGTCCTCCAGCAGGAAGGCCCCGGCCGGCTCACCGTCGACCGCGACGTAGACGCTCAGCGAGCCGTCCAGGTCCGCGCGTCGACGGACCCGGCGAGCCCAGGCGGGCGGGTCGGCACCGAGGATCCAGGAGGCCTTGCCGAGCCGCACGTCGTACCCACCGACCGATCCCCGCAGGCCGTAGCCGTGCTCCTCCACCACGTCGGTCGGCATATCCAGCGCTAGGCCGCGGGCCGAGCCGGCGCCCACGATGGCGCTGGCCAGCACGTGGGCGGAGACCTGGTCCAGCGACGCTGCGAGCCGCAGGAGCTCGTCGGCGTCCCACCGGTCGTCGGCGACCACCACGTCGGCGAGCGTCGGCCGGCCGCGGGTGAGCGTCCCGGTCTTGTCGAACAGCACCACTCGTCCCTGCGCCAGCCGCTCCAGGGCTCCCCCGCCCTTGACGACCACTCCGGCCCGCGCCGCCCTCGAGAGACCCGACATGATCGCGACCGGGGCGGCGAGCAGCAGCGGGCACGGCGTCGCGACGACCAGCACGGCGACCGCGCGGACCGCGTCGCCGCTCAGGGCCCACGCCGCCCCCGCCAGCACCAGCGTGAGCGGCACGAACAGCACGGCGAACCGGTCGGCGGTGCGCACGAACGGGGCCGAGGAGGCCTGCGCCTGCTCGACCAGCCGCACCACCCCGGCGTACGTCGACTCGGACGCGGCCGCGGTCGTGACCAGCTCGAAGGGCGATCCTGCATTGACCACCCCGCTGCGGACGTCGTCGCCCGCCGGACGCTCGACCGGGAGCGGCTCGCCGGTGAGCGCGGACTCGTCGAGCAGGGCGGCCGAGGCGAGACGGCCGTCGGCGGGGACGATCTCACCCGTGCCGACCAGCAGGCGGTCGCCGTGGGCGACCTCGTCCACGGCGACCTCGATCACGGTGTCGCCCACGCGGCGTCGGGCCACCCGGGGTGCGCGCTCGACCAGGAGGCTGAGCTCGCGCCGGGCGCGCTGGGCGGCCCGGGCGTCCAGGAGCTGCCCGCTGGAGAGCATCACCGTGATCATGGCGCCCGCGAAGGCCTCGTCCACGAGGAGCGCGCCGAGCAGGGCGAGCACCGCGATGACGTCGACGCTGGGCTGCCGCTCGCGCAAGGCTTCGATCGTCGTCCAGCTCGAGAACAGCAGGCCGAGGACCGCCCCGCCGATCCAGAGCCCGGTGGCGGCGGGGTCCTGGTCGAGAACCCACGCGACGCCGCCCAGCGCCAGCAGCGCGGCGGAGGCGAGGAAGAAGAGCAGCGGCACCTGCTCCGCCACGCGGTCCCGGAGGGAAGGGGCAGGCTGCTGGGCGACGTGCATCTGGATGGGTCCTTCCTCGACGCGGTTTCCAGTGTCGTCCCGCGAGCCCGGGACCCCCAGGGCCCTAGGTCCCCCCGGGTGCCGCTCCCGGGCGGCGGTGATTGGAGCACAGCCGTGACCTGGCGGTAAATTCGCCCGTCGGTCGGCCGGACGCCGTGCCACCCCCTCAGGAGCCACCGTGTCGAAAGCCGCCATCCCCACGCCCTCTCCCCTCGGTCCCATCGGGGAGGCCACCGCGCCGCCGCCTCCCTCCGAGACCCACACGGTCCGCGGGGCGCTGCGTCGGCCTGCGGTCCTGCGCCGCGAGGTCGTCGCCGGGTTGGTCGTCGCTCTGGCCCTGATCCCGGAGGCCATCTCCTTCTCGATCATCGCCGGCGTCGATCCCCGCCTTGGCCTGTTCGCGTCCTTCACGATGGCCGTCTCGATCGCCTTCCTCGGTGGCCGCCCCGCGATGATCTCGGCTGCCACCGGAGCCGTGGCTCTGGTCATCGCGCCCGTCGTGAGCGAGCACGGGGTCGACTACCTGATCGCGACCGTCATCCTCGCCGGGGTGATCCAGATCCTCATGGGGCTGGCGGGGGTCGCCCGGATGATGCGGTTCATCCCGCGCTCGGTGATGGTCGGCTTCGTCAACGCCCTGGCCATCTTGATCTTCGTGGCACAAGTGCCGCACATGGTCGACGTCCCGGCGCTCGTCTATCCCATGATCGCCGTCGGCATCGTCGTGATGGTGCTGCTCCCGCGGATCACCAACGTGGTCCCGGCGCCGCTAGTCGCGATCGTGGTGCTCACCGCCGTCACGCTGCTCGCCGGCTGGTCCCTGCCCGACGTCGGCGACGAGGGCGACCTGCCCGACACGCTCCCCTCCCTGCTCTGGCCCGACGTGCCGCTGAGCCTGGACACGCTCGAGATCATCGCGCCGTACGCACTCGCGATGGCGCTGGTCGGCCTGCTCGAGTCGCTGCTGACGGCCAAGCTCGTCGACGACATCACCGACACCCACTCGGACAAGAGCCGGGAGGCCTGGGGCCAGGGCGCGGCCAACGTCATCACCGGCTTCTTCGGCGGGATGGGCGGCTGCGCGATGATCGGCCAGACGATGATCAACGTGAAGGCCGGCGGCGCCCGGACGCGGATCTCCACCTTCAGCGCCGGCCTCCTGCTGCTCGTGCTCGTGGTCGGCTTCGGCGACCTCGTCGCCCGGATTCCGATGGCCGCTCTGGTCGCCGTGATGATCATGGTCGCCGTCGGCACCTTCGACTGGCACTCGGTCGCGCCACGCACGCTGCGGCGGATGCCCAAGTCGGAGACCGCGGTCATGGTCTCGACGGTGGCGGTCACAGTCGGCACCCACAACCTCGCCATCGGCGTCGGTGTCGGCGTGCTGGTGGCCATGACGCTCTTCGCGCGTCGCGTCGCACACCTGGCGGCCGTCCAACGCGAGGTGGTCGAGGAGCAGGACGGCTCCACCAGCGTCCGCTACACGGTCATCGGCGAGCTCTTCTTCGCCTCCAGCAACGACCTCTACACCCAGTTCGAGTACGCCGACGACCCCGAGCACGTGGTCATCGACCTGAGCCGGTCGCACGTCTGGGACGCCTCGACGGTGGCCTCCCTCGATGCGATCGTCACGAAGTACGAGCGCAAGGGCAAGACTGTCGAGATCCAGGGCCTCGATGAGCACAGCTCGCACATGCACGACCGACTCAGTGGGGAACTCTCACCGCCCTGATTCGGCGCCTTCTCCTCAGGATCGGGTGGCATTCGCCGATGCCCAGACGGACGCGGCATGCCCGCTCTCGGTCCGGCGACCCGCAGGAAGCCGGCCCGCCACCGTCCCGGGCCACCGCCCCTCCACCATCCTCTGGGGATCATTTCATGGCAACGTCCGCAGCACCGACGCGCTCGCGCTGGCTCGCCGACCGCAGCATCCGCACCCGGATCGTGGCCCTCGCGGTCACCCTCGGCATCGCCACGCTCGTCGTCGCCGGGACCGCGGCCCAGGGTGCCTCCGAGGTGACGGACCTCAACGCCGACCTGGAGCGCGCCGTGAGCGTTCAGGACTCCGTCGAGACTGCGCGCTACGACCTCCTCTGGGCGTCGAACTGGCAGAACATCACCGCGTGGAAGTCCCGCTCGGAGGGAGGCGCCACCGCGGCGGCACCCGGCGGCGACAACCTGGCCAACTACGACGACGGCGTGGCCGGCTTCGAGCGGATCTTCGACCTGGATCGCTCCCTGCTCAGCGCCTCTGCCGCCGACAGCCTCGACGTCATCGAGACCCAGTGGGACGACCTGCTGGCCTACAACGACGAGATCCACGGCCTCTGGGGGCAAGGTCGGCTCGACCAGGGGGATGCCGTCTCGGGTGGTCCCAAGTGGGACATCTACTACGTCATCTCCGAGGCGCTGGACGCGCTGTCGGAGTCGGTGAACGCCCGGGTCGAGTCCCTGCACGCGGAGACCGCGGCAGCGCAGGACCGCACACGGACAACGACGTTCCTCGTCACGGGGATCGCCCTGCTGGCCGGTGCGGCGATGGCGATGCTCCTGTCCCGCTCGATCGTGCGGCCGCTGCGCCGGATCAGCGACGGTCTCGAGCGGGTCGCGGAGGGTGACCTGTCGGTCGAGGTCGACGTCCACTCCGCCGACGAGGTGGGACAGATGGCCGTGTCGTTGACGACCGCCCTCACGTCCCTGCGCTCGCTGGTCGGCTCCGTGGCCGAGTCCGCGACGACGGTGGCCTCCGCGGCCGAGGAGCTCACCGCGACTGCCGGATCGATCGAGACCTCCGCGGTCGAGACGTCGTCTCGCTCGGACGTCGTCGCAGCCGCGGCCGGCGAGGTCTCGCACAACGTCAGCGCCGTCGCGGCGGGTGCCGAGCAGATGGGTGCCTCGATCCGTGAGATCGCCGAGAACGCCCAGCTTGCCGCCCAGGTGGCCTCCGAGGCCGTGGGCGTGGCGGCAGCGACCAACGAGACGGTGATGAAGCTGGGTGTCTCGAGCGAGCAGATCGGGCGCATCGTCAAGGTGATCACCTCGATCGCCGAGCAGACGAACCTGTTGGCGCTCAACGCCACCATCGAGGCGGCGCGGGCCGGCGAAGCGGGCAAGGGCTTCGCGGTCGTGGCCGGGGAGGTCAAGGAGCTCGCCCAGGGCACTGCCAAGGCGACGGAGGACATCGTGACCCAGGTGGCCGCGATCCAGGCCGACACCTCCGACTCGGTCGAGGCGATCAGCAAGATCTCCGAGATCGTGCTCTCGATCAACGACTACCAGACCACGATCGCGACCGCCGTCGAGGAGCAGACCGCGACCACCAACGAGATGTCGCGTCTCGTCGGCGAGGCCGCGGCCAGCTCGAGCCAGATCGCAGCCAACATCACCGGGGTCGCCACCAGCAGCACGATCACCTCGGAGGCGGTCAACCAGACAAGTCAGGCGATCAGCGAGCTCGCCAGCATGGCCGAGAGTCTGCGCTCCGAGGTGCGCCGCTTCACCTACTGAGGACGGGCTGCCTCAGGACTGGGCTCAATCAGGACTGGGCCACCTCAGGCGGCCACGACCTCGAGGAGGGCCTCGCCCCATTTCTCGAGCTTCCCGGCACCGATCCCCGAGATGGTGCCGAGCTCGGCGAGCGTGGCGGGCGACGCAGCGGCGACGTGGCGCAGGGTCGCGTCGTGGAAGATCACGTAGGCCGGGAGCCCGGCCTGCTTGGCCGTCGTGGCCCGCCAGGCGCGCAGCCGCTCGAACAGGGCCTCGCCGGCGGCGTCCAGCACCACGGCGTCCGCCGCCCGCGAGCGCTTGGCCGACCGGGTGCGCGCAGCCTTCGGCGCCTCGGTCCGCAGCGCCACCTGCCGGTTGCCGCGCAGCACCTCCGCGGAGTCCTCGGTGAGCTCGAGCGTGCCGTAGCCGTCGCTGCCCACCGCCAGCAGCCGCTGGGCCAGCAGCTGGCGAGCGACTCCCCGCCACTCCGCCGCGGAGAGCTCGGTCCCGATGCCGAAGACCGTGAGCGTCGTGTGGTCGAGCTGGACCACGCGCGGCGTCTCGTTGCCCAGCAGGATGTCGACGATGTGGCCGGCACCGTAGCGCTGCTGGCGGTGGGCCAGCCGCACGACGGCTGACAGCAGCTTCTGGGCCGCGACCGTGCCGTCCCAGGTCTGCGGCGGAGCCATGCAGGTGTCGCAGTTGCCGCAGGGCTCCCCCTCCTGGCCGAAGTAGGCGAGGAGCTGGACGCGCCGGCACTGCACCGTCTCGCAGAGCGCCAGCATCGCGTCGAGGTGCTGCCCGAGCCGGCGCCGGTGGGCGGCGTCACCCTCGGAGGAGTCGATCATCTTGCGCTGCTGGACCACGTCGGCCAGGCCGTAGGCGAGCCATGCCGTGGCCGGCTGGCCGTCCCGTCCGGCCCGGCCTGTCTCCTGGTAGTAGCCCTCCACCGACTTCGGCAGGTCGAGGTGGGCGACGAACCGGACGTCCGGCTTGTCGATCCCCATCCCGAAGGCGATCGTCGCCACCATCACCAGACCGGGCTCGCGCAGGAAGCGGGCCTGGTGCTCAGCGCGCACCTCCGCCGGCAGCCCCGCGTGGTAGGGCAGTGCCGTGATGCCGTTCTTGGTCAGGAACCGCGCGCTCTCCTCGACCGACTTGCGCGACAGGCAGTAGACGATCCCCGCGTCACCCACGTGCTCCTCGCGCAACAGGGTGAGGAGCTGGCCGCGCGGGTTGTCCTTGCCGACGATGCGGTACTCGATGTTGGGGCGGTCGAAGCTCGACACGAACGTCCGGGCCCCGCCCAGGCCCAGCCGGGCGACGATGTCGGTGCGGGTCGCAGCGGTGGCTGTGGCGGTGAGCGCGATCCGGGGCACGTCCGGCCAGCGCTCCCCCAGCACCGCCAACAGGAGGTAGTCGGGTCGGAAGTCGTGCCCCCAGGCCGAGACGCAGTGGGCCTCGTCGATCGCGAACAGCGCGATACGACCCCGGTCGAGGAAGTCCAGCGTGGCGCGGGCCGAGAGCCGCTCGGGGGCGAGGTAGAGCAGGTCGAGCTCCCCCGCGACGTACGCCGCCTCGACCCGTCGGCGCTCCTCGCTCGACTGCGTCGAGTTGAGGAAGGCCGCGCGCACGCCGAGCGCCGCCAGGGCGTCGACCTGGTCCTGCATGAGCGCGATCAGCGGCGAGATCACCACACCCGTGCCCGGCCGGACCAGCGCCGGGATCTGGTAGCACAGCGACTTGCCACCGCCGGTGGGCATCAGCACGAGCGCGTCGCCGCCCGCGCACACGGTGTCGATGATCTCTGCCTGCTCGCCGCGGAACGACGGGTAGCCGAAGACGGTGTTCAGCACGCCCAGCGGGGTGGCCAGGGAGGTCGACGTCATGGGCGACATCGTGCCCGCCCGGGCAGACGTTGGCGAACCCAGGTGCACAGCCCGGCCGGGTAGGTTGACCGTCGAAGCCGCCAGGAGGTCCGCCGTGTCCATGCCCCCATCGCCTGAGCCCTTCCATCACGTCCCTCGTCCGGCCCCTCCTCGATCTTCGGGGACCGCCTGGCGCGGGTGGTCGATCGCGCTCGCGCTCGTGCTCGCCGGTGCGGCGCTCCTCTGCCTGTTCCCCACGGGCCTGGGGCTGGTGGTGATGCTCGGTGATCTCGCGGACGGCGACTCCGGGCAGTTCGACGGGCTGGGAGTCGCGCTGGGCGGCTTGTTCGCTGTGGCGGGAGGGGTGGGGCTGGTGCTCGCTCTCGCGTTGTCGGTGGCGACGGTCAAGGGACGCACGCGGGCTGCAGCCGGACGTCCACGCCTGCTGCGCGGGAGTGCCTGGACGTGCGTGGTGCTGGCGGTGCTCGGTGGGCCGGTCGCCGCCGTCGCGATGCTGGCGCTCGACGGCCGGCTCATCGACTCGCTGTTCTGGCTGGTGTGGTCGATCCCGTTCGGTCTCCCGGCGGCCGCCGTCCTCGTCACCCTTCCGGCGCAGACCGCTACCCGGGCGGGATCAGCTGACCGGGCACCTGCCCACTGATGTAGCGGCGACCGTACGTCGCGACCAGCTCGCCGGGCAGCGCCTCCTCGGTGCCGTCCGGGCGCACCCACAACAGCGCGAATCCGTCCCGGCTGTCGGGCTCGTCCTCGCGAACCCGGGCCACCACCCGGTGCTCACCCTGCCACCACGTCAGCTCGTCCTCGCTGCCCTCGACCATCTGCCACGCGCCGTCCTCCAGCACCCAGGTGCCGCGCTGCACGGTGTACGGCGTGGAGTCGATCTCGCCGCGGGGACCGTCACGCCACTCGGTCTCGGTGAACCGGACCGCGATCCGGTCGCCAACCTTGTCCATCGCCGCCACCCGCCACTCCTCGACGTACTCGTCGGGCATGCCGTAGTCAACGAGCTCGCCCGTGGCGGGATCGACCTCGACGATCTCCTGGTCCACCGTGCACCCGCCGCAAGGGTCGCCCTTAACCTGGCGCAGGGCGAGGAGCCCAGCGCCGTCCGCGGAGAGGTAGAGCGCGATGAGCCGCTCGTTCAGCGCGACGTTCGTGAGGTCGCCGTCCTCGATCCGAGCCAGGCCGTAGTCGCCGTCCTCGTACCACTCGCTGCTGTCGTGCCACAGCACGTAGGTGACGCCGTCGATGGTCGGCGTCGCGCCGTAGTAGTTGCGTGCCAGCTCGTTGAAGTCGGTGGCCTCCGGGTTGTCGGTGCCGGGGAGCTCGATCGACCAGAGCCGCTCCATGTCGAGCGAGTACGCCGTGAGCGTCGGTGGCAGCCGATAGCTGTCCAGGACGTTGACCTGGGTGACGGACCGGGACGGCAGCTCGAAGCCGCCTCCTCGGACCGGTACGGACGTCGGCCCACGCTCGGGATCGAGCGTCTGCAGCTCGACGGACCCTCTGGCCACGCGGGTCAGTGCCGTGCCGTTCGGCAGCCAGTGCGCGTCCCGACCTGTCGCCACGACCCACTGCTGCTCACCGGCGCGCAGCAGGAGGCCGGCGGGCGTGGCTGCGGCGTACGTCGGTCCGGGGTAGGACATCGCCACCGGCTCGACCCCCGTGTCCAGGACGCCCGAGCTCTCGGAGGCGCCCGGCACCGAGCACGCCGCCAGCAGCGAGCCCAGGACCAGCCCGCACGCGAGCCCCTGCTGGGGCGCACGTCGCCAGGGACGGCGGGTCGAGCGGACTGGCGACACGGCACACCTCTGGCTCACGCGGGGACTGATGGCCACGAGCATGCCCCACGGTGGAGGATGGCGGGCATGATGACCCTGCTACGGAAGCTGTTCTCGCCCCGGCTCGGGCACAACGGGTCCGCGGCCAGCTCCCCCGACGTCCGCGGGGTCGGCCAGCACCGGTGGGAGACGACCACCAGTCAGGTCCACCGGCCCGGCGCGCTCCCCGGCATAGACGCGGGGATCGATGCGGAGGACGTGTGGAGCCGGGCCCTCGACCTGGACGCGCACGAGCAGGAGTCTCCCCGCCCCGGGGACATCGCGCTGGCGTCTGTCCTGCGCATCCACGGCAGCATCATGAACGGCGGGGTCCTCAACGCGGTGGAGGACGTCTTCACCGCTGAGCAGCTCGACGCGGCCGAGCACGGCTACCGGTGGTTCGGCCTCGACGAGGTCGCGGATCTGCTCGCACGCACGCGAGTGGACGTCGCCTCCGGCGCGCTGAGCGAGAGGGATCTCGAGCGACTCGAGCGGCGCTGCGATGACGCGTACGCGACCGCCGTTCCCGACGACGCCTTCCTGAGCGACCTCCTCGAGCGTCGCGTGGCCGACGAGCCCGAGGCCTTCGCGCCGTTCTGATCCTCGGGCCGGGCCGGGCCGCGCCTCGTCGAAACATCACAATTGACGTTCGGCGACGATGAGTCACGTGGGAAAACGCAGATACAGCAATACGACGCGTCAATTCGACCTCGCGCATACGATCAAGCACATGACGACCAATGGCCCCACCCCGCCAGGCTGGTATCCCGACAATCAGGGGACCATTCGCTGGTGGGACGGAGCGACGTTCACTGAGAGGACGCAAAGCTCCCCACCCGGCTATGGCGGTAGCCCCGCGACGCCGCCTCCCAACTCGGGCGGCAACAAGCCCTGGTACAAGCGCTGGTGGGTGTGGGCCATCGCCGCGGTCGTGATCATCGCCGCTGTCGCCGGAGGGGGCAGTGGCGGCGATGAGGGCGACGCCGATCCGGTCGCGTCAGACGAGAACACGGCGAAGACTGAGTCGACCCCGAATGACCCCAAGGGAAAGCCCACGCCTGAGCCGGAACCTGAGCCTGAGCCTGAGCCGAAATGGATGACGGTCGGCAAGTTGAGCGGGAACACCAACAAGGCCGGCCCTGACTTCCACCTCGACGGTTGCGACATTCGCATGACCTACAACGTTCAGGGCGATGCGACGTCCACCATCGTCGCGTTCTACCTCATGGATTCCGGCACGCAGTTGATGGAAGACGGCGGCTTCCCCGTAGCGCAGCCCACCAAGACTGGCCCGGGCGAAACCACCCTTCGCAAGGATGAAGGCGACTACTACATCGAAGTGGTCGCTGCTAACGCTGAGTGGACAGTCCAGGTTCAGGAGAAGTGCTGACGCACTGACCCACGTAGGAGCCATCAGCGCAAGGCGGGTTGGTGGGGCATCTGTGCTTCAACGAGTAACGGCCGCCCGGGGACGGACCAGCATGTCCTGAGGATCTCGCTCAGCCCGATCCCGAGCGGCGGTCGCCGCCCCCCCCCTAATCGAGCGCCGTCTTGCCAGCGGAGCCCGACGCCTTCGCGCGGCTCTGATCCTCCAAGCGCCGCGCCAGGTAGCCCGCCGTGTGCCCCACCCCGGCCGCCGCGACGTCACGCGGCCTGCCCGTGGCAACGACCTGTCCCCCGCCGTCTCCGCCGCCGGGTCCGAGGTCGACGACCCAGTCGGCCGTGGCGATGGTGTCGAGGTCGTGCTCGACCAGCACGACCGTGTTGCCGGCGTCCACCAGCCGGTGCAGCTGCCGCAGCAGCAGGTCGGTGTCCGAGGGGTGCAGCCCCGAGGTCGGCTCGTCCAGGAGATAGAGGCTGTGGCCCCGGTTGGTGCGCTGCAGCTCGGTGGCCAGCTTGATGCGCTGCGCCTCACCGCCGCTGAGCTCGGTCGCCGGCTGCCCCAGGCGCAGGTAGCCCAGGCCGACCTCGCGCAGGGTCTGCAGGCCGCGGGCCGCAGCCGGGACGTCGGCCAGGAACTCCGCGGCGTCGTCGACGGACATCGCGAGCACGTCGGCGATGGTGCGGTCGCGGTAGGTCACCTCGAGCGTCTCGGCGTTGTAGCGCGCCCCGTGGCAGGTGGGACACGGCGCATAGGTGCTCGGCAGGAACACCAACTCCACCGAGACGAACCCCTCGCCCTGGCAGGTCTCGCACCGTCCGGCGGCGACGTTGAAGGAGAAGCGCCCCACGCCGTACCCGCGCGCCTTGGCCTCCGGCGTCGCGGCGTACAGCCGACGGACGGCGTCGAAGAGCCCGGTGTACGTCGCGAGGTTGGACCGCGGGGTGCGGCCGATGGGGCGCTGGTCCACGACCACGAGTCGGTCGAAGCAGTCGACCCCTCGCGCCTCGCGGACGTCCACGCCCTCCGCCGGCCCCAGGGCCCCCTCGTCCGGGGTCTCCTCGGCGGCGTCCTCCTCCGGCGGAGCGATCCCGAGGTGGCGGCGGACGACCTCGGCGAGGACCTGGGTCACCAGGGTCGACTTGCCGGACCCGGACACCCCGGTCACGGCGGTCAGTGCCCCCACCGGCAGGTCCAGGGAGACGTCCTGCAGGTTGTGCCGCGAGACGCCCCCCAGGTGCAGCCAGGCGGCCGGTGTCCGCGGGTCCCGGACGAACCGCTCGGCGCGACCGAAGAGGTAGGCGCTGGTGGGCGACTCGGCGACCTGCTCCAGGCCGGCGATCGGGCCCGAGTAGAGGACCCGTCCCCCGCCCTCTCCGGCGGCGGGTCCGATGTCGACCACCCAGTCGGCTCGTCGTACGACGTCCATGTCGTGCTCGACGACGAAGAGGGAGTTGCCCGCCGCCTTGAGCTGGTCGAGCACCTCGAGGAGCGGCTCGGCGTCCGCCGGATGCAGACCGGCCGACGGCTCGTCGAGGACGTAGACGACGCCGAACAGTCCCGAGCGCAGCTGGGTGGCGATCCGCAGACGCTGCGCCTCGCCCGGCGACAGCGTGGTCGAGCTGCGGCCCAGCGCCAGGTAGCCGAGCCCGAGTCTCAGCAGCACCTCGATCCGCGCCACCAGGTCGCCGCTGATGCTCCCTGCCACGTCGTCGACGTCGTCGCTGGCGAAGGGCCGCAGCGCCTCGGCCAGCTCGGTGAACGGCAGGGCGTTCGCGTCGGCGATGGAGAGTCCGGCGAAGGTCACCGCCAGCGCCTCGGGCCGCAGCCCACTGCCGTGACAGACGGGGCAGCGGGAGCTGCGCACGAAGCGGAGCATCTTCTCGCGCATCTTCTCGCTCGGCGACCCCGCGAGGACGTGGCGCACCTGGCTCCGGGCACTGCGGAAGGTGCCCATGTAGTCGCGCCCGCCTCCGCCGTCCTTGTCCTGCGGACGGATCAGCACCGAGGGCTGCTCCTCGGTGAACAGCAGCCACTCCTGGTCCTTGCGGTCCAGCTCGCGCCAGGGGCGGTCGACGTCGATGCCGAGGTTCTTGGTGACGCGACGCAGGTTGTGGCCCTGCCAGGCCCCGGGCCAAGCTGCGATGGCGCCGTCACGGATGCTCAGCGAGGTGTCGGGGACCAGCAGCTCCTCGGCCACGTCGTGGGCGACGCCGAGCCCATGGCACTCGAGGCAGGCTCCTGCGGCGGTGTTGGGCGAGAACGCCTCGGCGGCCAGATGGCCGGCACCGGCCGGGTAGTCACCGGCACGCGAGTAGAGGATCCGCAGCAGGTTGGACAGCGTGGTGATGGTGCCCACGGTCGAGCGCGAGCTGGCCGCGCCTCGACGCTGCTGCAGGGCCACGGCGGGTGGAAGGCCGGAGATCTCCTGGACGTGGGGTGCGCCGACCTGCTGCAGCAGACGACGCGCGTACGGCGCGACGGACTCGAAGTAGCGGCGCTGCGCCTCGGCGTACAGCGTGCCGAAGGCCAGCGACGACTTCCCCGAGCCGGAGACGCCGGTGAACGCCACCATCGCGTCGCGTGGAAGGTCGACGTCCACGTCGCGGAGGTTGTGCTCGCGTGCTCCGCGGACGCGCACGCAGCCGTCCTGCTGCTCGATGCTCACCACCACTGTCTAGCCGACGCGGCAAGCAGCGGGCCGGGTCAGGCCGGTGGCGCCCAGGTCTGCGTGCCGCCCATGAAGAGGTGCACGTAGCCGCACGTGGTGCAGATCGCGCCGTCCGCGGACTTGTTGAGGAAGTCGAGGTTGAGCAGCGAGAGCCCCTCGGTGTTCATCTTCACCTCGCGCCGGACGAACTCCTGCCCCACTCCGCACACGACGCAGGTGAGGTCCTTGCCGGCAACGCTCACGCGGCGTCCTGCAGGTGGGGTGCGCCCCATGTCTGTCTTCCCTCCGGAGTCGGCATGGCGACCAGAGGCTAGTGGCTGGTCGGGCATCCGGGAAGGTTTCGCGGGGTGACCCACCGGGGACGGATGCCGTCATGATGCGCATCGGGATGGTCGTGGGATCGCTGCTCGTAACCCTCCTGATCGGCTTCGGGGCCGGTTGGCTGGTCTTCGAGGAGGATCTTGACGACCGCGAGCTGGCCTGCGCCGGAGCGCGCTCGCTGCCACAGGAGCCCGGGGACCGATGGGGCGTCGCTGTGGGCAACGAGATCGCGGGCGTGGGTCTGCTCGCCCAGGCGGCCGGCTCGACCGGTGAGGACTTCGACGACCTCGACGAGCTCGGTCGGGCCGGACGCGATCTGAACGCCATCATTCAGCGGGCCGACATCGACGGCTACGACGACGCCCGCCGGGCGCTGCTCGCGGCCTGCTAGTCGCGGGGCTCACGACGACTCCGGCGGGGAGAGTCTGTCGCTGCCGCGGCCGACCGCCCCCTAGACTGATCCCCGGATCGACGGCTCAGCCAGGGCGGACCACGGGGTCATCCCGAGGGTTCCCCCGGTTGTGGGTTCGATCCCCCGCCTCCGTAGCTCAGCTGGATAGAGCAGCGGCCTTCTAATCCGCCGGTCGCAGGTTCGAATCCTGCCGGGGGCACCATCCTCCTCGCCGAGGACATGCTGGGACCCGGCGCACGGGTCCCACCAGGGCGTGTCAGAGTGTCGCCATGATGCATCAGATCAATGCCGCCGTTCAGGCCGCCGTCGACGCCACCTCCATCTTCCGCGACCAGGGCCACAGCGACACCACGGAGCTCGTGAAGCGCCTACGCGACGAGCTCGCGCAGCGCGACATCCAGACCGAGGACCAGGGGTGGCTGGAGAAGACCGTCGACCACATCCTGGCCGACCCCAACTTCATGACCGACGACTCCCCGTCGGACGTCGGCAACCCCTGAGCCCGCGCCTGACCGCTGCGACTTCGTGAGGTGAGGACCCGACGGCCGAGCGCGGCATGACTGCTCGGCCGCCGGGGTACCCGCCATGGCATGAAGCTGCGCCGCAAGTCCCCTGACCACGAGCCCCGGGACAGCGACACCCGGGACCACACGTCGCACGACAGCGACTCGGGGGCCCGGACCCCGCAGGAACGCGAGCACCTCGACCCCGACGACCAGGGCAAGGCGGACTCCCCCACCGACCTGACCAAGCGGTCGTGGATATACGTCGGGCGCAAGACCGTGCGCGAGTTCTCCAAGGACCAGTGCACCGACCTGGCTGCTGCGCTGACCTACTACGCCGTCCTGGCGCTCTTCCCCGCAGCCATCGCGCTGCTCTCGATCGTCGGTCTGGTGGACCAGGGCACCAAAACCATCGACGAGATGATGAAGATCCTGCGCGACATCGGCGCCGGATCGATGGCCGACACGATCGAGCCCACCTTGCTGGAGCTCTCGAACACTCCCGGCGCCGGCCTCGCGCTGATCCTCGGTCTCGCCGGCGCCCTCTGGTCGGCCAGTGGGTACGTCGGGGCGTTCGGCCGCGCGATGAACCGGATGTACGAGATCGACGAGGGCCGCCCGATCTGGAAGCTGCGCCCCGCCAACATCCTGCTCACGCTCGTGCTCGTGATCCTCGCGGCCTTCGCGCTGCTCTCGCTCGTCCTGACCGGGCCGGTCGCCGACTCGGTGGGCTCCGCCGTCGGTCTCGGGGACGCCGCCGTACTCGCCTGGCAGATCGCCAAGTGGCCGGTGCTGCTCGTGGTCGTGGTCGTGATCGTGGCACTGCTCTACTGGGGCACCCCCAACATCAAGCAGCCGAAATTCCGCTGGATCAGCGTCGGGGCCTTCCTCGCGATCGTGACCTGGGTGCTGCTGTCGGCGGCCTTCGGGTTCTACCTCGCCAACTTCTCGTCCTATGACAAGACCTACGGCTCGCTCGCAGGCGTCATCGCGTTCCTGCTCTGGCTGTGGCTGACCAACATCGCTCTGCTGTTCGGCGCCGAGCTGGACTCCGAGCTCGAGCGTGGCCGCGAGCTCCAGGCGGGGCTGAAGGCGGAGAAGACCGTCCAGCTGCCGCCGCGCGACACGCGCAACATCGAGAAGAAGCAGGAGAAGGAGGAGGAGGACATCGCCAAGGGTCGGGCGATCCGGCTCGAGCACGCCTCCCAGAACAACGGGGGCCAGAACAACGGGAGCCAGCCCAACGACGGTGGGCGACGCAACGAGGGGAAGGACTGACATGACGATGTCCTCGCTGTGGCGCGACGGCCGCCCCTCGCCCCTGCCGGTGCAGTCCACCGTCGACGGTGAGTGGGATGTGGTGGTCGTCGGCGCCGGCATCACCGGCCTGACCACCGCTCTCCTGCTCGCGCGAGCCGGCCAGTCGGTCGCCCTGATCGAGGCGCGCCAGATCGGCTATGGCACCACGGGTGGGAGCACCGCCAAGCTGAGCCTGCTGCAGGGCACGACGCTGTCACGGATCAAGCGCCGTCATCCGGAGCGCACGGTCGAGCAGTACGTCTTGGGCAACCTCGAGGCACAGGCCTGGGTGGAGCAGTACTGCGGGCAGCACGGCGTCGACGTCCAGCACCGCGCGGCCTACACCTACGCCAACGGGGCGCTCGGTCGCCGCTCGGCAAGCCGGGAGTACGACGTGGCCTCCGCCGCCGGGCTCCCGGTGGAGTGGGTCGACGAGCTCGACCTGCCGTTCCCCACCCAGGGCGCGGTGCGGCTCGACGACCAGCTGCAGCTCGACCCGATGAAGCTCCTCGACGCGCTCGCCGCCGACGCCGTACGTCACGGGGTGACCCTGATCGAGGGCGCCCGGGTGCGGCGCGTGACCGGCAAGGCGCCCGTCCGGGTGTCGACCACGGCTGGCGAGGCCCGCGCCTCCCGGGTCGTGATCGCGACGAACATGCCGATCCTCGACCGCGGCGCCTTCTTCGCCCGGGCCAGCCCCGAGCGCTCCTACATCCTCGCGTTCCGTACGCCCACCCCCGCGGTCGACGCGATGTACCTCGCCGCCGACTCCCCCAGCCGCTCGCTGCGCGACGTACCCCTGGGCGGGCCCGACGGCGACCCGAGCAGCCTGCTCCTCGTAGGCGGCAACGGGCACACGGTCGGCCGCGCCCGCTCCGAGCGCGCGAAGGTCGAGGACCTGCGGCGCTGGACGCACGCCCACTACCCGGGAGCCCAGGAGACGCACGCCTGGTCGGCTCAGGACTACGTCACGGCCAGTGGCCTGCCCTATGTGGGCCCCGTCCTGCCCGGTCGCGATGACATCCTCGTGGCAGGCGGATACGCCAAATGGGGGATGACGAACGGCGTGGCAGCCGGGCTGGCCCTCAGCAGCCGCATCCTCGGCGGCCAGACGCAGTGGGCGGCGGCCTTCGAGACCTGGACGCCGAGCATGCTGCGCGGCACCGTCGACGCCGCCCGGATCAACGCCGAGGTCGGCTTCGAGATGACCCGCGGCTGGCTCCGCCCCGTCGCCGGGCTCGGGCCGTGGAGTGAGAAGGGCAGCCCCGAGGAGGGTCAGGGAGTCGTCCGCTACGACCACGCCGGCACGCCCACGGCCGTCTCCCGCGTCGACGGGCAGGTGCGCAGTGTCTCGGCCGTCTGCCCTCACCTGGGCGGCATCCTGAGCTGGAACGACGCCGAGACGAGCTGGGACTGCCCCCTGCACGGCTCCCGGTTCGATGCCGACGGCGAGCTCCTCGAGGGCCCCGCCACCTGCGGCCTGAGCCAGCGCTAGCTGTTCTGACCACGGACGTTAGGTACGGCGTGCCGGCTGGACGATGACGAAGACCTCCGGGTGAGGTGTGGAGCTACCACGCACCCACATCTCACAACCGGAGGCCTTCGTGTCCCACGCTAACGCGTGCCTGACTCCTGCTGGACGGCTACGTCTTGCCCAGCTCATCGTCGACAACGGCTGGGCGCTGCGCCGTGCTGCCGAACGCTGGAACTGTTCAGTGACCACCGCTCGTCGATGGGCTGATCGGTACCGGCTCTACGGTCGTGCTGGCATGACCGACCGGCCATCGCGACCCAAGGCCTCGCCGCACCGGACGCCGACCCGCACGGAGCGACGGGTGATCGGGCTGCGAGTCGCTCGGCGGTGGGGGCCAGCTCGCATCGGTTACCGACTGGGTCTTCAGCCCTCCACGGTGCACAAGATCCTGCGTCGCTACGGATGTCCGCCGCTGGCTTGGACCGACCCCGCCACTGGGGTGCGGATCAAGTGGGCGCGACGCAAGATCCACCACTACGTCCACGACGCCCCCGGCGACCTGGTGCACATCGACATCAAGAAGCTCGGTCGTATCCCCGACAGAGGCGGACACAAAGTGCTGGGCCGAGCGGCCGGGCGAAAGAACACCACGCGCGGCAAGATCGGCTACTGGTACATCCACAATGCCGTAGACGACTGCACGCGGCTCGCGTACAGCGAGCTCCTCACCGATGAGAAGAAGGAAACCGCCGCCGCGTTCTGGGTCAGGGCCAACGCCTACTTCGAGTCCGTTGGCATCACCGTCCAGCGAGTGCTCACCGACAACGGCTCTTGCTACCGCTCGACGTTGTTCGCCAAGACCCTGGGCGATGCCATCAAGCACAAGCGGACCAGGCCGTACCGGCCACAGACCAACGGCAAGGTCGAGCGATTCAACCGCACCGCCCTCGAGGAGTGGGCCTACGCCCGGCCCTACAAATCAGAGACCGAGCGTGCAGCCCTCTTCAACGAATGGCTCCACACCTACAATCACCACCGCGGCCACACCGCACTCGGCGGCAAGTCACCAGCCGACCTCGTACCCAACCTGCGTGGACAGAACAGCACCCGTCCCGCGTGGTGGAGGCTGCGCGGCCCGCTCGTTGGTCGAGCAGGTTGCGTAGCCCCACCTCGCTGGTCGAGCAGGTTGCGTAGCCCCACCTCGTTGGTCGAGCAGGTTGCGCAGCAACCGACGTCGAGACCCACCCGCGCCCTCGTTGGTCGAGCAGGTTGCGTAGCAACCGACGTCGAGACCCAACCGCGAAGAAAGTTCTCCACAGGTAGCGCGTCGCGCCGCTTCTGGGCGGGGGCAGTGTCGGCGCCCCCTGCTTGACTATTTCCATGTCCCAGACAGCCATCCCCGACACCGCCGCCGCGGTGCTCGAGGCTGCCCGGGCACGCCGCACCGGGGCGGACCGCCTCGAGGCAGAGCAGCTCCAACTCGCAGTCGACTGGGCCGCCATGCACTCCGTCGACTCCCTCACCGACGCCGCACTCGCCCACGACGGCTACGGCGACCGAGGCCTCCCCATCGCCGGCGAGGGTGCCCCGCTGGTCGCGGAGTTCGCGATCACCGAGTTCGCCCTCGCCGTCGGCATGTCCACCGACGCCGGCAACCGCTACATCGGCCAAGCCGTCGAGCTCAGATATCGCCTCCCCAAGGTGTGGGCCCGGGTCTGCTCCGGCGACCTGGTGGCGTGGAAGGCCCGCCGCATCGCCGACGCCACGATGAGCCTCGTGCCCGACGGCGCGGCGTTCGTGGACCGCCACGTCGCGCCGGTCGCGCACAAGATCGGCATCGCTGCCCTGGACCGACTGATCGAGGAGGCCCGGGTCCAGTTCCAGCCCGAGGACGCCGAGCAACGCCGCCGCAACGCAGCCGACGGCCGCTGCTTCGACGTCGACACCCACCAGGTCTCCTACGACGGCACCATGGCTATCCGCGGCGAGCTCGACATCGCCGACGCGATGGACCTCGACGCCGCCGTCACCTCCGGGGCCGAGGCCCAGCGCGCTCTCGGGTCCGAGGAACCGCTCGGTGCCCGACGGGCGAAGGCGGTCGCCGATCTCGCCCGCCGGCAGCTCGCCTTCGACCTCAACAACACTGACGACGATGAGTCCTCCACCGGCAGCGCACGCGATGGCGAGCCCACCACCGGCGACGTCGCGACACCGGCTCAGGGTGGTGCATCCGACTCATTCCCTGCTCCCGATCAACCGTGCTCATCCACCACGGCCTCCGAGGGCCCGACCCTCACCCGGGGGACACCGCGGCGTCCGCGTCAGGTGGTGCTCTACGTCCACCTCTCCCACGAGGCACTGCGCGCCCGCGCCCTCGACGACAGCGTCGGCGCCGACGGCGACGGGGCCCGGGACCGCCTCCACCTCGCCCGACTCGAGAACACCCGCTCCTTCGTCTCCGCCGAACAGGTCCGCGACTGGTGCGCCAGCCCCGACGCCCAGGTCACCGTGAAGCCGGTCATCGACCTGGAGGACCACGTCCACGTCGGCGCCTACGAAGTCCCCGACCGCCTCGTCGAACGAGTCGCGTTGATCAACCACAGCTGCGTGTTCCCCTGGTGCACCCGACCAGCCCGCAAGCTCAAGCCCGACGGGCACCGCGCCGACTGCGACCACGTCCGCGAACACGCAGCCGGCGGAGCTACGTGCTCCTGCAACCTAGCCCCGCTGTGCCGCAGACACCACCGCCACAAGACCCACTCGCCGTGGACCTACACCGTCATCGACCCCGGCACGTTCCTGTGGACCAGCCCTCAGGGGTATCAGTACCTGCGCGATCACACCGGGACACTCGACGTCGCCCGTGAACGGTCTCGCGCCGTACCACCGCCCGACGAGTAGCTGCATCGCCCCGCACCCCGCCGTAGGCAGCACCCGGCGGGAGCTTCGGCATGTCCCCGCTGGTTGAGGAAGGCGCGCAGCGCCTGTCTCGAACCATCGCCATGGTCTCGACGTCGGTTGCTAGCGCAACCTGCTCGACCACCGAGGGGTGCGGAGGGTCTCGACGTCGGTTGCTAGCGCAACCAACTCGACCACCGAGGGGGCTGCGCAACCTGCTCGACCAGCGAACGGCGCTGCGCAACCTGCAGAGTCGTTCGGCCCTGTGCGCTGTCCGACGGCCCTCGTAGCGTCGGGCGTGGGAGATGATCACGATGACCGAACGACACCGGGCCAAGACCCGGCCCAATCCCAAGTGCCCGATCCGTCCCGGCGAGGATTGCCTGCTCTGCTTCTCCGGCGCCAGCGGCCCCGAGGACTGCGGGCTCGTCTACCTCGTGATGGAGGACCCGGAGCTGCGCGACCAGCTCACCCAGATCCGCCGCGAGCACCTCGCGGCCGAGCTCCCGGCCTAGACGCGGCCAGACATGCAGGTGCCGGCCATCCCTCACGCAGGGATGGCCGGCACCGTTGCTGATCGCTCTCGTGCGCCGATCAGGCGACCGTCGCGGGGAACCTCTCCCACACGCGGTGCGACGCCATCAGCTCCTGCACCTCGGTGAAGACAGCAGCAGCGTTCTCACCGGTCACCACCCCAGGCGTGCCGGCAACGCCGGCCTGGGTGACCGCGTCGACGCCGGCGCCCCAGGCACCGATGACCTTCGCGTGGCGCCAGCACTCGTCGATCATCAGCGTCACGCGCGGGTCGATCGCGGCCGAGTCTCCTGCGCCCGCCTTCGCGTCCCGGGCGGGCTGGGCGTCGGGCGCGGGCACGGGGCTGCCGGCGACCAGCAGCACGTCGTACTCGACGGAGCGTCCGGTCGCGAACGTGCGCTGCACCGGCATCTCCTCGACCATGCCACCGTGCGGGGCAATCAGCAGCGGCACCATGCCGGCGGCGAAGATCGTCTGGCGCAGGGCGCGCACCCCGTCGAGGTCGCCGTCGGGGTCGACCACGATGCCGACCATCCGGCCGTCGGGAGGCCAGACTCCGCCGACCTGCGAGAGCGCAGGGCTCGGCGTCGAGTCGATCAACTCGATGGTCGGCTCGGGGGCCGGGAGGCCGAGGCCGGTCGCCACCTCGGAGCACAGCAACGGGTCGATGTTGGCCAGGCACTGGAGCTGGCGCTCCTTGATGGCCTGCTCGTAGCACTTGCCGAGCTCGAAGGTGTAGGCCCGGATGATGTGCTCCTTCTCCACCGGGCTCATGCTCAGCCAGAACAGGCGCGTCTGGCTGTAGTGGTCGTCGAAGGACGCCGGGTTCTCGCGCACCTTCGTGGCCTCAGGCACCCGGACGGGCACGTCGATGAACGCCCCCTCCTCGATGCTGGCTGGCGAGGGGTTGCCGCCGTCGAGTGAGTTCGGCTTGTACGGCGCGACCCCGCCGTGCACTGCGTGCTGGTGGAAGCCGTCGCGCAGGTTGTCGTTGACCGGCGCGTGGGGCCGGTTGATCGGGATCTGCGTGAAGTTCGGGCCACCGAGCCGGGTGATCTGCGTGTCGACGTAGGAGAACAGACGCGCCTGCAGGAGCGGGTCGTTCGTGAAGTCGATGCCGGGCGGCATGTGTCCGAGGTGGAACGCCACCTGCTCGGTCTCGGCGAAGTAGTTCGTGGTGTTCCGGTTGAGCGTCATCTTGCCGATGAGCTGCACCGGGGCCAGCTCCTCGGGGACGATCTTCGTCGGGTCGAGCAGGTCGATGCCCTCGAACGTCTCCTCGGGGGTGTCCGGGAAGACCTGGATGCCGAGCTCCCACTCCGGGTAGGCCCCCGCCTCGATCGCGTCGAAGAGGTCACGGCGGTGGAAGTCCGGGTCGAGGCCGCCGATCAGCTGCGCCTCCTCCCACGTCAGCGAGTGCACGCCGAGCTTGGGCTTCCAGTGGAACTTCGCCAGCGCCGTCTCCCCCGCCTCGTTGATGAGGCGGAAGGTGTGGACCCCGAAGCCCTCCATCATCCGGTAGGAGCGCGGGATGCCGCGGTCGGACATGTTCCACATCGCGTGGTGCTGCGCCTCGGTGTGCAGCGAGACGAAGTCCCAGAACGTGTCGTGCGCGCTCTGGGCCTGCGGGATCTCGCGGTCCGGGTGCGGCTTGCCCGCGTGGATGATGTCGGGGAACTTGATCCCGTCCTGGATGAAGAACACCGGCATGTTGTTGCCGACGAGGTCGAAGGTGCCCTCCTCGGTGTAGAACTTCGTCGCGAACCCGCGGGTGTCGCGCACCGTGTCAGCGGACCCCCGCGATCCGAGGACCGTGGAGAACCGGACGAACACGTCGGTCTTCTTGCCCTTCGCCAAGAAGCCGGCCTTGGTGACGTTCTCCGCGGTGCCGTAGCCCTCGAAGACGCCGTGCACACCGGCGCCGCGGGCGTGCACGACGCGCTCCGGGATGCGCTCGTGGTCGAAGTGCGTGATCTTCTCGCGGAGGTGGTGGTCCTGCAGCAGCGTCGGTCCGCGCAGGCCGGCCTTGAGCGAGTGATCGGTGTCGCGCAGTCGCGCGCCGTTGGCGGTGGTGAGATAGGCGCCCTGCTGGGCGGCCGCGGTCGGAGGGGCCCCGGTCTCCGCACCCGTGGGGGTCCGCGTCTCGGGCGTCCCCTGGTCCTTCTTGGGCGGCAGCGGCGGCGTCGGCTCGGTGGGCTCCTCGAGCGTCGCGGGCGCAGCTCCCGGTGTGCCGGGAACCTCCGGGGTCATCATGTCGGCCGCCTTCTCGGCGGTCGCCTCCAGGGCGTCCTTCACGGCCTTGGCCGGCTTGCTCGGATCCATTGCTGGTCTCCTTCTCGTTGCCTCTGGGGTTGCGTGTAGTCGACAAGGGCGGCGGTACCCGCGCCGGCTGCGGGCATACCGCCGGCCGCCCAGGGAAACGGAACTGATCCAGAAAGGGCGCTCAGCCCTGCGCGACGTACGCCGTGATCTCGGCGCGCAGGTCCGCCTTGCCGGAGTCGTCGAGGAACGACGCGTCCACGGCGGCGACAGCCAGGTCGCCGAGGCCGGCTCGATCGAGCTCGAGCAGGTCGGCCGCGATCTCGTACTCCCGGTTCAGCGTCGTGGCGAACATCGGCGGGTCATCGCTGTTGATGGTGACGACGACGCCGGCGTCGTGAAGCGCTCGCAGCGGGTGCTCGTCGAGCGAGGCCACCGCCCGGGTCGCGAGGTTGGAGGTGGGGCACACCTCCAACGGGATGCGGTGCTCGACCAGGTGGGCAATGAGGGACGGGTCCTGGATGGCGGTGGTGCCGTGCCCGATCCGCTCGGCACCGAGCACCCGCAGCGCGTCCCAGACCGTCTCCGGCCCGGTGGTCTCCCCCGCGTGCGGCACACTGTGCAGCCCGGCCGCCCGGGCCGCGTCGAAGTGCGGCTGGAACTGCGGACGCGGCACCCCGATCTCCGGGCCGCCCAGCCCGAAGCCGACCAGCGCATCGGTGCGGTGGTTCAGCGCATAGTCGAGGGTCGCCTCGGCGGCGGGGATGCCCAGCTCGCCGGGGATGTCGTAGATCCAGCGCAGCCGGATCCCGAAGTCACGCTCGGCTGCCACCCGAGCATCCTCGATCGCCTCGGTGTAGGCCTCGATCGGGACCCCGGCCAGCACCGACGTGTACGGCGTGCAGGTGAGCTCGGCGTAGCGCACCTGCTGGGCGTGGGCCATCTCTCGAGCCACCTCATAGGTCAGCAGCCGGACGTCTTCGGGCGTGCGGATCAGGTCGACGACCGCGAGGTAGACCTCGATGAAGTGCCCGAAGTCGCGGAACGTCATGAACTCCCGCAGGGCATCGAGGTCGGCGGGCACCGTGCCCGGGTGGCGCGTGGCCAGCTCGGAGACGATCCGGGGCGAGGCCGAGCCCACCTGGTGCACGTGCAGCTCGGCCTTCGGCAGACCGGCGACGAACTCGGACAGGCTGGTGGGGCTCAGAGCACTCATCGAGCCAGTGTGCCAAAGACCAGGGCCCGCACCCGACCTGGGCTCAGCCGATCGCCTCGAGCAGCTTGGTGGCGATCTCCTGCAGCGACTCGCCTTCGATGACCTCGCCGTCGACCAGCGTCGTCGGCGTCCCGTTGACTCCGTTCTTCGACATCTCGTCGGTGGCGTCGACCCCCCACTGCTCGAAGACCTTGTCCTCGATCCCCGGGCGGATCTCGTCCTCGTCGGCGCCGGCCTCGACCGCCATCTCGATCAGCTCGTCGTCCTCCTGGCCGGGCCCACCCTCGGCGGGCTGCTGCTCCATGAGCGTGTCGTGGAACTCCCAGAAGACGTCCTTGCCCGCCGTGTCGAGGACCACCATCGCCGCGTTGAGGGCGCGCGAGGAGTACTCGTTGGAGGACGCCTGGTCGAGGAAGGTCACCGGACGGAACTCGAGCTGGATCCTGCCGGCGTCCACGGCGTCACGCAGGTCCGCGCTCACGGCCTCCTCGAACATCGCGCAGTTGGGACAGAGGAAGTCCTCATAGATGGTGACGGTCTTGGGGGCTGACTCGTCGCCCAGCACGACGCCGTAGTCGTCGGTGGTGTCGGCCGGCACCGCCGTGCGCTCGTCGCCGGTCTTGTCACGCGAGGCGTTCCAGATCACCCCTCCGCCGATGACGACGATCAGCACGGCGACGATGGAGCCGACGATGGCCAGCCGGAGATTCCGCTCGTGCCTCTTCTGCTCCTGCAGGGCCGCGGCCGCGCGCTCGGCGCGGGACTGGGAGGCAGCCTTCTTGGACATGCGTCATTCCTCTCGTGACCGGACGGGGAGTCCGAAGAGCCAGGTGTCGAGCGCCAGCGCGCTGCGCGGACGCCAGGCGAGCGCGAGGGAGACCAGCAGCAGCGCGGCGTCGCGCGCGATCTCCCACGGGTACTTGTCCTCGGCTCCCGCCTGCGCGCCGCCGCCGCCGAAGCAGCCGCAGTCGATGGACAGGCCGCGGGCCCACGCGGCGGAGATGCCGACGATGAAGGCCGCGAAGAGCAGCGCCGAGATGAGGGCGTTGACCCGCACGAGGAGGCCGAGGACCAGGCAGAGCCCCACCACGACCTCGAGGACGGGCAACAGGTAGCCGGTGGCCGGGACGATCGCCTCGGGCAGCAGGTCGTAGGCGCGTACGGCGCGCACGCTCGCCGCAGGGTCAGGCAGCTTGAGCGCGCCCGCGACGATCCAGACGCCGCCCACGATGACGCGCCCGAGGAGTCCCAGCCAGTGCCACACGTCTCGACCCTAGACGGCTCGACTGAGGCGTTGCTGAGTAACGCGCCCAACCGGGTCCTTAGTCCCGTGGGTAGTGTGACTGCTCGTGAATGAAAGACTTGTCTGGATCGACTGCGAGATGACCGGCCTCGACCTGCACGCCGACGCCCTCATCGAGGTCGCCGCCCTCGTGACCGACTTCGACCTCAACGTGCTGGGCGAGGGCATCGACCTCATCATCAAGCCCCCTGCGGAGGCGCTCGACCAGATGGGTGACTTCGTGCGCAACATGCACGAGACGTCGGGTCTGCTCACCGAGCTGGAGCACGGCATCACGATGGCCGACGCCGAGGAGCAGGTGCTCACCTACATCAAGGAGCACTGCCCCGACGGCAGCCGGCCGCCGCTGGCCGGCAACACCGTGGCGACCGACCGCGCGTTCCTGGCGCGCGACATGGCGACGCTCGAGTCGTTCCTGCACTACCGGATCGTGGACGTCTCCTCCATCAAGGAGCTCTCTCGCCGGTGGTACCCCCGGGCCTACTTCCAGTCGCCCGCCAAGCGCGGCAACCACCGCGCCCTGGCGGACATCCAGGAGAGCATCGAGGAGCTGCGCTACTACCGCGAGGCCGTCTTCGTCCCCGCCCCGGGCCCCGACAGCGAGACCGCCAAGGCCATCGCCGCGCGCCACGCCGGGGCCCTCACCGGACTCACCGAGACCGTGTCGACCCCCGGTGGTCAGCAGGACTCCTGACACCCGTTACACTTTCTCTGCGTTCCGGCCCTCGGCCGGAACCGTGGTGGGCGTAGCTCAGTTGGTAGAGCGCCGCGTTGTGGTCGCGGATGTCGCGGGTTCAAGTCCCGTCGTTCACCCCAGGTGCCCCACCTGAGACGCCCTCACCTGTGGCGTCTCAGGTGGGGTCTGCTCGTGAAGAGCATCTCCACTCGCACGCCCCTCTCACAGGGGCGCCACTCCTCGCGGAAGTCGCGATGGTCGGCATAGAGAAGAGCACGCACCTGAAGCGTGTGCAACTGGGGCGGTGCCTCACCGCGGGCGACCGCGGCGCGCACCCGCCGTACCAACGTGCGCACCACCTGGCTGCCGTCGAGCAGCACGTGGTCGATCTGACTCCCGGCGCACGCCTCGCGCGCATCCTCCTCGGCGCGGGCGAGCAGGAAGTCGAGCAGGGCGGACACAGCCGTGCACGGAAGTGGCGACACAGGTTCCTCCAGCGGGGCGAGGGCACCCTGTCCAACGAGATCCGGCCCGGTGGGGCTATCAGCGCGTTGGTAAAGGTTCCGGGCGAGGGGTGGCCCGAGGGTGGTTCGTTCGAGCGATCGAGGGGATCGGCGGAGAGGCTCAGGCCGCGACGAGCGGGTCGAGAATCCCCTCGACCCGCGCCAGCGCGACGATCCGCTGCACCGCGGGGCTCACCGGGCCGACCCGCAGCTGGGTGCCCGAGCCGTTGAACTGCCGGCGGGCGGCGATCAGCACGCTCAGTCCCGAGCAGTCGGCGAAGGTGACACCCGACAGATCGATGGCCAGTCGGCGGCACGACGCGCGGTCGACATCCTGCAGGGCGCGCGCGAGGCGGGCGGCCGACTGGAGGTCCAGCGCGCCCGTGACGCGGATGGTCGTGGTGGGACCGGGGACCATCGTGAGACTGGCGGTCATGACTCTTCTTTCCGAGCGCCGGCCCTGAGAAGGGACTGACGGTGGCCGTGGTGGGACGCCTCACCAACCGCTGCGCCCTCCGGAGGTTACGCGGCACCGTCGAGTGGTCTAGGCCCCTTCGCCCTGCGTCCCGCTCCCCCGCTCCTCGTCCGCGTCCAGGAAGAGCAGCTGCGCCGTCTTGACCGCAAGGTCGACCACCGGCCCCCGGGTGAAGCCGAGCCTCTCGAAACGGCCGATCGCCCGGGTGTTGCGCACGTCGGGGTCGGCGACCAGACGGCGTACGGCGGGCGCGGCGAGGGCGTGGCGCAGGAACGGCGTGACCACCGCGCCGGTGAACCCGCGACGCGGGGCGGAGGTGCCCGCGAGCAGGAGATGGATGCCCAGGTCCCCGTCGCGCACGTCGTAGGTCTCCCCCACCGGCTCGGCGCGTGGCTCGTAGTCCTGCAGGAGCGCGACGGGTTCGTCATCGAGACGCACCAGCCAGGCGTGGTGGGTGGGCTGCTCGTCGATCCACGTGTAGACCTCGCGGACCTCGTCGAGCGTGTGGTCGCGCATCATCCAGAAGCGCGCCCGCTCCTGCACCACCCAGCTGTGCAGGAGCCGCGCATCCTCGTGCGGGTCCAGCCGCCCGACCGTCAACCGGCCGTGGTCGGGAAGGTCGACGCTCCAGCTCACGAGAGCTCCTCGGTCAGCTCGGTCCAGTCGGTCACGATCGGCACCAGGCGCGCCTCCAGCCAGTGCTGCTGCTGGTCGGTGTGGTGGGGGCTGCGCGGGTCGCCGGCCGCCCCCAGCGGGACGACCCACCGACTCGCGCAGCGGTCCGCGAGGTCCCACACATAGCGCGCCACCGAGCCGCGCCAGCACTCGTCGCTCACACCGGGCACCGACGAGGTGCAGCGGACCGTGTCGCTGTCGCCCGGCACCGCCGGGGCGGGCAGCGGCGGCGGATCGAGATCGGCGTCGGCCACCTCGAAGGCGTGCACCGGGGTCAGCACGTGCGTGGCACCCCAGGTGTCCCGATGACCCGCCGCGTCCTCCAACGCTCGTGCGGAGAGCCGGGCGACGTCGATCCCGAAGGGCCGATCGGCCGCCACCAGCGCCTCCAGGGCCAGCCCCACGCGGCCCGGCACGCTGAGCCACGGCCCGAACACCTCGTCGTACGGCGCGGGGGTCGCGGCGAGGTCCGCGAGGGGCCGCTCGGCCAGCAGCCGCGCTGTCAGGGCCGAGCGCCAGGCGGCGAAGGCGGCTGCCCCACGGGACTCGGTGTCCAGGTGGCCGTCCCAGGCCACGATCTCCGCCCGGACCTCCTGCCCCCTGCTGCCAGGTGCCACCTCATCCAGTGCCAGCCCGCGCAGATGCCTCTGGAAGAGGGGCACCGCCAGCAGCAGGGTGTCACCGTGCATCGCCTCGAGGTCCTCGACCCTCAGGCCGGTGCGCCCCGCCACGAGCTGGTGGAGTCGCTGCGCCCGGTGCGGCGGAGCGAACTCCACCCCGATCCGGTCGCTCTGCGGTCCCCGTCGCTCGTTGGCGGTGACCGCGTGGCCGTCGGGCGCCACCTCCTCGCGCAGCGCGTCGGCGAGCCAACCGGTCCAACCGCCACCGGCGTCCTCGGCGGGCACCACCGTCTGCCGGTTCGCCTCGGCCCGCAGCGGCACCCGACCGGCGACCCGATAGCGCACCGTCCCCGCGGCGTCGGCCACCAGGACGTTGTTGACCGGCTCCACCCAGTGCCCGAGGGCTGCGTCGACGTCGTCCGCGGTGCGCGAGCGCAGCAGCGGGAGAAGGGCGTCGAACCCGCACGCACCGAGCACGTCGGGCGGCGTGCGCAGGCTGATCGCCCCACCGTCGCCCCCGCCGTCGACACCGCCGGAGACCACCCGCCCCCGCGCGGTCACGACCACCTCGACCGCCGCCGGGTCGGCGCCGCGGACCAGGACCGTCTCGAGGTGGCTGCGAGTCGGCTCCCAGCCGTCCGGACCGAGGGCCTCCACCCGGCCGTCATCCACCCGGCGCAGCTGCTCGTCGAACAGGTCCTGGGTGTCGCCCATCGCGTTCGTGATCGCCCACGCGACGCTGCCGGCGTGCCCGAAGTGCTGGATGCCGGGGACTCCGGGGAAGGCGAAGCCGACCACGTCGAACTCGTCGCAGGCCAAGCGGACCTGCGCGTAGACCCCGGGCGCCTCGATCAGCCGGTGCGGGTCCCCGGCGACCAGCGGGCTGCCACTCGCGGTGCGGTCGCCCCCGACGGCCCAGGCGTTGCTCCCGCTGCTGCTGGGGCCCTCGTGGGAGAGCAGGGCGGCCTCCTCGCCCAGCATGCGGCGGGCGTGCGTGCGCCAGAGCTTGGCGGTGAGGTTCGCGAAGAGCAGGTGCTGGGAGAGGAAGACGGCGATGGGGGTCCAAGGCTCCCAAGCCGCGGGAGCCACGCCCAGACGGACGAACTCGGGACTGTCGGTGTGGAGAGCGTCGTTGACGCCGCGCACGTACGACGCAACGAAGGCGCGCGTCTCCTCGTCGAGCGCACCGTGGGCGCGCTGCGCAATCTCCGCGATCCCGGCCCGTCGCGCCAAGCGGTCCGCCGGCACTGCCGCGAGACCGAGGAGCTCGGCACTCGTCCCGGTGGCCCGACGGCGCTGGTGCTCGAGCTGCCAGGACCGGTCGCGAGCCATCGCGACGCCCTGCCCGTGGGCGACGTCCAGGACGCTGCTCCCCCGCACATGCGGGATGGCCCAGGCGTCACGGAAGATGCGGGCCACGCCGACCTCCTCGCTCGATGAAGTTAGGGCACCCTAACTCACCGACCGGTCGGCCGCGCCGCCTCACGCCGTACGACGCACCGGGCTCGCCTGCGGGAGCACGACCCGGAAGGTCGAGCCCTCACCGGGCGCGGAGGTCACCTCGATCGTGCCGCCGTGCAGCTCGACGATCGTCGCGGCGATCGAGAGGCCCAGCCCGCTCCCCTGGATCGCATGCTCCTCGGCGATCGAGGAGCGGAAGAAGCGCGTGAACAGGAGCCCCTGCTCGTCCGGCGGGATGCCCAGTCCGGTGTCGCTCACCGAGAGCTCGACGGCGTCGACGAGCTGCTCGGCGCGGATCTTGATCCGACCCCCGTCAGGGGTGAACTTCACGGCGTTGGAGGCGAGGTTGAGCATCACCCGCTCGAGCTTCTCCCGGTCCCCGCGCACCACGAGGGGCTCGTCGGTGAGTCGCACCTCGATATTGAGCTCGCGCCCCTCGAGGGCCCGGGCCAGCTTGGCCCGGGCCGACGCGACCACGTCGCGCGCATCGACCATCTCGTGCAGGTGCTCTCCCAGGTCCTCCTGGGCGCGCACCAGCAGCAGCAGGTCTTCGATGAGCTCGAGCAGACGCGTGCTGTTCTGCGAGACCCGGGCCATCGCCTTGGCCTGCCCCTTGCCCAGCTCGCCGAAGGCACCGTCCTCCAGCAGCTCGAGATAGCCGACGATGTTGGTGATCGGAGTGCGCAGCTCGTGGCTCACGTTGGCCACGAAGCCGTCCTTGATCCGGTCGAGCTCGCGGAGCCGGGCCATCGCGAGGCGCTGAGCAGCCAGGGCCTCCTCGAGCGCCTGCTGGCGGGCCATCCGCTCGGTGACGTCCTCGGAGGTGACGACGTACCCGGCGGGACCGTTGCGCTCGTCGTAGACGCGGGTCAGGGTCATCGAGTGCCGGCGCACCTCACCGTCCTTGCGGCGGAACGTCCACTCCCGGCACGGCCCCCGAGGAGCCGTCGTCAGCGCGGAGGCCAGGGCCGGATAGCTCGGCTCGACGTCCAGCATCTGCGCGTGCTCGAGGAACTCGTCGCGCTCGTGGAAGAACGAGGGGAGCTCGCCCAGCACCTCGGACTCGCGATAGCCGAGCAGCTCCTCGGCACCGGGGTTGAAGAGGGTGATCCGGGCGTCCTCGTCCAAGCCGATGATCGCGATCCCGGAGACGTTGCGCACGATGCGCTGCACCAGGTCGCGCTCGATGGCCACGGCCCGGGTCCGGCCGCGCTCGAGCCCGGTGGTCATGGCGAAGGGAAGCGTCCCGATGGCACAGGCACCGATGAAGAGCACCAGCATCAGCTGCTCGACCCAGGCCGGGTGGCCGAAGGAGTCGTGCACGCCGGGGAAGGGCCCATGTCCAGCCGTGGTGAACCAGGCGGCGAAGAGGCCGCACATGAGGACCTGCCCCTGCACCTCGCGGACCGTGCCTCGGGCGGCGGCCACCACGAGGAACGGGATCAGCACGAAGAGCAGCGGCAGCGACTCAGCGATCCAGAAGATGATCACGCACACGGCCGCGACGATGACCCAGTGCAGGACCCGCTCCCAGGTCATGAACAGCGGCGCGTGGTGCGAGACCTGGAGGAAGTAGGGCACGAGCGCCAGGTGCGAGGCGAAGGTGACGCCGAGCAGGCCGAGGACCATCGAGGGGACGGTCCCCACTCCGGTCACCAGCGGCACGATCGCGCCACCGACCGCGACGACGCCGAGGGAGAGCAGCCCCGCACGGGCGAACCGGATGCCCTCCGCGCCGGTGACCAGCCGGGGGCCGTCGGGGTTGCGCAGCAGGTACCACGCCCCCGCCGCGGCCTGCGCCACCACGACGAGCCCGAGTCCGATCGCGAGGCCGAGGGGGCGACCGGCTCCCCACACGCTGCCGACGGCGACCACGAGCGCCACGAGCGCCACTGCCGGGCGCTGCCGCGGGCCGGCCCAGAGCAGCGCGCCGGTGACCAGGCCGACCGGCCACACGCCGAGGGCGTGGGTCGCGTCGGGAGCGGCGTCGACGGCGGCCCAGCCAAGCAGCGCGGTGAGGGCGAGCACGCCGACGAGTCGCAGCAGGCCCTGCATCGGGTGACTCCCTCCCTCGCTCGAACCACCATGCTCGGGTCGGTGTGGCGCAGTCCTGACACCAGGACCGAGTCAGCACGATACCGGCGAGAAAATTTCAGAGGGCTAGGTTTGCCCAATGCCGACATCTCGCAAGCAGTACGACGTCGTGGTCGTCGGGGGTGGACACAACGGACTCGTCTCCGCCGCCTACCTCTCCCGCGCCGGACTCTCCGTCCTGGTCCTCGAGCGCCTGGACCACACGGGAGGGGCCGCCGTCTCCGCCCAGGCCTTCCCCGGCCTCCCCGCGCGACTGTCGCGCTACTCCTACTTGGTGAGCCTGATGCCGACCGAGCTGATGGCCGACCTCGGCCTCGACGTGCGGCTCACGTCGCGCTCCACCGCGTCGTACACCCCGACGCTGCGTGACGGCCGCCCCGGGGGGCTGCTCGTCGAGCGCCCCGAGGGCGAGGCGACCCGGGCGTCGTTCCGCGCCCTCACCGGGTCCGACGACGAGTACGACGCGTGGCGCGAGTTCTACGCCGACGTCGCCGACCTGGCCCATGTGGTCGCGCCGACCCTGCTGCAGCCGCTGCCCCTCGAGCGCGCCGTGCGCGGACAGGTCGACCCCGGGCTGTGGCGCGACTTCGTCACCGAGCCGCTCGGCGCGACGATCGAGGCCCGCTTCCGCGACGACACCGTGCGCGGCGTGGTCGCGACCGATGCGCTGATCGGGACGTTCGCCTCGCTCAACGACGCCTCGCTCGTGCAGAACCGCTGCTTCCTCTACCACCTGATCGGCAACGGCACCGGCGAGTGGCGGGTGCCCGTCGGCGGGATGGGAGCCGTCACCGACGCCCTGCACGCCCGTGCCGTCCAGGAGGGCGCCGAGATCCTCACCGGGGCCGGCGTCAGCTCGATCCGCGCCGACGCGGACGGCGCCGAGGTCACCTGGGACGGGCCCGAGGGGAGGCAGAGCGTCACCACCCGCCGGGTGCTGTCAGGCGTGGCGCCCTGGGTGCTGCAGATCCTGATGGGCGAGGCCGAGGACGCCGCCACGAAGCCGGAGGGATCACAGCTCAAGGTCAACGTGCTGCTCGACCGGCTGCCCCGGCTCAAGTCCGGGGTCGACCCTGCAGTCGCGTTCGCCGGCACCCTGCACCTGGGCGAGGACTATCGCGATCTCGAGGCGGCCTACACCGCTGCCGCCGAAGGCCGGCTGCCCGACCGGCTGCCCGGGGAGGTCTACTGCCACTCGATCAGCGACCCGTCGATCCTCGGCGACCTGGCGGCGCAGGGGAAGCACACGCTCACCTACTTCGGGCTGCACACGCCGGCGTCGCTGTTCGCCCAGGACCCCGAGGGCGTCAAGGCCGAGGCCGTACGACGCGCGAAGGCGTCGCTCGACGAGCACCTCGCCGAGCCGATCGACGACTGCATCACCCGAGGCCCCGACGGCAGCCCCTGTGTGGAGGCGAAGATCCCGCAGGACCTCGAACGCGACCTGGCGATGCCCGGCGGGCACATCTTCCACGGCGACCTGGACTGGCCCTGGGCCCCGAACCGCTCGCGGATGGAGACCGCCGCTCAGCGATGGGGCGTGCAGACGACCGTCGACTCGGTGCTGCTGTGCGGCTCCGGCGCCAGGCGCGGGGGCGCGGTCAGCGGGATCGCCGGCCACAATGCCGCGCAGGCGGTGCTCGAGGAGCGGTGAGCCGCTGTCGGCCTCGTCCGGGCGAGGGGCCTGCGTGATGCAGGGCACCCGACCTCGATTTTCTCATCCGCCGCTCGCGCTGCTAGAGTTCCTCTCGCTTCACGGCGTGCGCCATTAGCTCAATTGGCAGAGCAGCTGACTCTTAATCAGCGGGTTCGCGGTTCGAGTCCGCGATGGCGTACCAACTACGAAGGCCCCCGATCGGCTCCCAGCCGGACGGGGGCCTTCGTCGTTCCCCGGACCCGACGTCCAGCGCGGACGGGCGGTGGATCTAGTCTCCAAGGCGAGATGAGCAAGCACGCCAGGCATCGGGCAGAGACGACCCCCGCGCTCTCCCGGCTGCAGCGCTGGGCGGCGCTGGCTGTGTTGTCCGCCAGCCTCCTCGTCGTGTCGATGGACATGACGGTGCTGATCGTCGCGCTTCCCGACCTGGCTGCCGATCTCGCCCCCACGGCCAACCAAGAGCTGTGGATCGTCGACGTCTACTCCCTGGTGCTGGCCGGTCTGCTCGTCTCGATGAGCGCACTCGCCGACCGCTGGGGCCGCAAGCGGATGCTGCTGGCAGGCTTCGTGGTCTTCGGGGCCGCCTCCGCGCTGATCGGGCTGGCCGACAGCCCCGAGTCCGTCATCGCCGTACGGGCCCTGCTCGGCGTCGGCGGCGCGATGATCATGCCGACCACGCTGTCGCTCATCCGCAGCATCTTCAGCGACGCCGCCGAACGCGCCACGGCGCTCGGGATCTGGGCGGCGACCTCCGCCCTGGGCATCGCGGTGGGGCCGATCGTCGGCGGTCTGCTGCTCGAGCACTTCAGCTGGCACGCCGCCTTCCTCGTCAACGTGCCGCTCATGGTCGTCGGGGTCATCGCGGGGCTGGTGATCCTGCCCGAGGCGCGCGACCCCGATCCGGGGCGGTGGGACTACGTCGCGGCGCTGCTCTCCATCGCCGGCATGACCTCGCTGGTCTGGGCGGTGAAGCGCTTCGGCAAGGAGGAAAGTCTCACGGACGCCGCGGGGTGGGCGACGACCGCGCTCGCGTTCGTGCTGCTCGCCTGGTTCGTGTGGCGCTGCCTGCGCCGACCCGATCCTCTGCTGGAGGTCCGCCTCTTCGGCCGAGCGCCGTTCACGGCCGGTGCGCTGGCCGCGCTCACGTCGATGTTCGCAATGGTCGCTGCTCTGCTGCTGATCGCCCAGTGGCTCCAGCTCGTCGAGGGGCACTCGCCGCTGGGCGCCGGTGTCCATCTGCTCCCCCTCGCGGCGGGAGCCGCGATCGCCTCTGCCCTGGCCCCGGCCATCGCGGCCCGGATCGGAGCGCGGACGACGCTGGCCGGCGGCCTCGCGGTCGCGGGCCTCGGTCTGATCTCGCTCTCGTTCGTGCCCGGCGACCTCACCTATGGCACCGTCGCGGTCGCGATGACGCTCGTCGGCGCCGGGGGTGGATCGTTGGCGATCGCCTCGGCCATCATCATGGCGAGCACCCCCACCGCGAAGGCCGGCAACGCCGCCGCCATCGAGGAGACGTCCTACGACCTCGGGACAGTCCTCGGCGTCGCCGTGCTCGGCAGCATCGCGGCGGTCACCTACCGCACCCAGCTGGACCTGAGCGACCTGGTCACGCAGGGGCTCGACCCGGCGCTGGCAGCCGCTGCAGGCGAGTCGCTCGGGGCCGCCACCGCGATCGCCAGCAGCGCAGGACTCCCCGAGCTGGCCCGCGAGGCCACCACGGCCTTCACCGACGCGCTGACCCAGACCGGACTCATCGGAGGTGTGGCGATGGTCGTCGTGGCCGTGCTGGTGTTCGGTCTGGTGCCTCGGGACTTCAACCTGGCCGAGCAGCGGGAGTAATGCGCGTCTAGCCCACGGGCCCGCAATTGCTTGGCTTCCTCAAGGTCTGCTCAGGGTCTCCCGAAGATTGGCGCAACTCGGCTATCCAGGCCCCGGGACGCCCTCACGATGGACTCTCCTGTCGTCATCGAACCGAGGGAGCCTTCGTGCGCTCACCCCATCGCCGCATCGCAGCCGTGGTCGCTGCCACCCTGATCGGTCCGGGGCTGCTCCTCGGCGCCGCCCTGCTGCCGGCTGAGGCCACGTCCACGGGCGACCAAGGGGGCACCGAGGACCAGGTGTGCATCGGCCTGGACAGCGGCAAGATCGATACGACCGGCGAGCCCACGTCAGTTACCGTTCACGCCCCTTCCGGTCAGGTCGTCACGAGCTACTGCGTGAAGTCGGGGAGCACCAAGCAGGGCAACGGCCCCAAGTACGTCAAGGTGGCGGCACCGTCCGCGACAGTGACATTCACATATCCCCTGTCCCCGAACAAGGCAATCTCGCACTACTCCGTTGCATATGGGCCCGCGCCGACACCCAGCCCTACACCGACGCCGACGCCGACTCCGGAGCCCACGCCGACGCCGACCCCGACGCCGACTCCCACACCGACCCCGGAGCCCACGCCGACCCCGACCCCGACGCCGGAGCCGACCCCGACTCCCACGCCGACTCCCACCCCGACCTCGACTCCCACCCCGTCGGCCCCGGACACCCCCTTCGACTGGAACTGGAACTACCAGCCGCCCACCTGTGAGGCGCTGACGGTGACCTACCCCGCCAACCTCCCGAGCGGGCAGGCCAAGGACATCAACGTGCGCTTCAACAGCGCCGCCGGCGAGTTCACCCTGAACTTCCACAACGACCACTCCGAGTGGTCCGGCACCACGACGTTCCCGTTCACGACCCACCCGAAGTGGCCGGCTGGGCTCACCGAGTACGACGTCACGTGGATCCAGGTCGCCGGCACCAACCGCCACTGGACCGGCAAGCTCAGCTGCCCCGGCGGCGTAGCTCCGACCCCGCCAGTCGTGGACCCGGATGTGAAGCCGAACCCGCCCGTGGTCGACCCAAACGGCAACTTCGACTGGAACTGGACCTACGGTCCCCCGACCTGCAACTCCCTCGTCGTGGGCTACCCGGGCAACTTGCCCGGCGACCAGGCCAACGACCTCAATGTCCGCTTCCGCTCCGGCGCACGCACCTTCACGCTGAACTTCCACAACGACTACGACTTCTGGTCGGGGAACATGCACTTCTCGTTCACCGCCCACCCTCAGTGGCCTATCGACGTGACCGACTACAAGGTCGAGTGGGTGCAGGTCGCCGGCACCAATTACCACTGGCAGGGCTCGCTCCCGTGCCGGCTCACCGCGGACAGCGACCCCACGACGTACGACGTCGCGCAGGGCGTGACGACCGTGGCCAACTGGAGTCCCGCCACCAAGCGGGTCGCTCGTGGACGCGCCCTCGCGCCCCGCACGGTCGCCGTCATCCAGGCTGACGCTCCGGTCGTGCTGCAGCGCCGCGCCGGCGGCGCCTGGCGCACGGTGCGCAGCATCCAGCCGACCTCGGACGCGGTGCGGGTCACTTTCCCCCGCGAGCGGCGCCGCGGCGTCGTCCGCTACCGGCTGAGCGTGCCCGGAACCGACTTCGCCACCGGCACGACCACCGCGCCCGTGGTGGTGCGGGTCAGGTAGTCACCTAACGGCGGCGGCGCCCCATCGACGCCGTCAGTCGCCGCCGTCGCCGATCCCTCCGAACCCGCCGCCGCCACCGAGGATCCCGGCGTCCGCGGGCTCGGGATGGTCCGTCACGTCCTTGGGCGCGACCGCCACCCAGGCTCCCGCTGCGGCGACCGGCGGCAGCACGCCGTACCGGCGCCTGCGCTGCTCCTTGGCTGAGTCCTCCATCGCTCCATGATGGACCGCCGACGACCGGTGCACCAGGGTCGCGAGGTTTGGTCCTTCATGATCCGGATACCGGGCAATGGTCACCGAACTAGGAGGGACCATGCCTACCTGGGCCTGGATCGTCATCGCCGCCGTCGTCGTGCTGCTGCTTCTTGCAGCGCTCGCGGCCGTGATGAGCAAGAAGTCGAAAGCCAAGAAGCTGGAGGAGGCCGCACACCTGCGCCAGGAAGCAGCCCGTCGGGAGCCCGAGCTGAACCAGCGCACCGCCGAGGCCCGCCAGATCGACGCCGAGGCCGCCCGGATGCGGGCCGAGGCCGATCGCAAGGTCGCCGAGGCCGAGCAGCTCGAGGTCGCCGCGCGCGAGCACCAGGAGAAGATCGAGGCCGACCGCGCCCAGCACGCGGAGAAGCTGCGTCGCGCCGAGGAGCTCGACCCTAAGGGTGCCCACGCCGCACCCACGCCCGACAGCCGCACCGACACCACCGCCGGCGCCCACACGGACACCCGCGTCACCGAGTCCACGGGTTCTACAACCACGGGCTCCACGCCTACGGGCACCACGGGTACGGGCACCACGCCTACGGGCACCCACACCAGCGACACGACGTACGACGAGACCGCGGTGAACGACAGCAGCACCCGCGGCAAGCACCTCTGACCCGTCAGAAAATCACGCTGACCCGGCAGAAACTACCTCTCGCGAGGGAGTTTCTGCCGGGTCAGGCGTTTCTTGTGACGGGTCAGCGAAAGTTTCTGACGGGTCAGAGGTAGAGGCCGGTGTTGCTGTCGCCCAGCCGCTCGGCGGCGACCGCGTGCACGTCGCGCTCGCGCATCACGACGTAGACCTCGCCGTTGACCTCGACCTCGGCCTTCTCCTCGGGGTCGAACAGGACCCTGTCGTCCTTCTCCACCGAGCGGGCCTGCGGCCCGACGGCCACCACGCGCGACCAGGCGAGCCGGCGCGCGCCCATCGCCGCGGTCGCGGGGATGACGATGCCGCCCGAGGAGCGCCGCTCCCCCGCGTCGTTGTCGAGCTCCACGAGGACCCGGTCGTGGAGCATCTTGATCGGAGTCTTGTCCTCCACGTCGAGGGTGCTCAGCGGGTGATCTTGCGGACGATCACGAAGAACACGATCGTGCCCACCACGCCGCCGGCGACCTTGATGATGTTGTCGGTGCGGGGCGCACCGGTGGCCTCGTCGACGAAGTGGGCCTTCAGGGTGGCGATCTCGCGGCGCGCGATCGTCTTCGGGCTGGCGCGGTAGACCAGCTGGTCGATGGTGGAGGCGAGACGCTCGCGGGTCTCCTCGATCTCGTGCTCGAGGGAGGACATCTCCTTGCTCACTTCTCACGGCTCCTGGGGCGTTGGGGGCGGACGGTGACCGAAGGCTATCAACCCGCCGCCATCCCCGGCCGTCCCGTGCTGCGCGGGTCGAACCCGAAGGGCAGCTCGAGGCGGTTGGCCCGCATCAGGGCGTCGTCGGTGAGCACGTCGTACGTCGCTCCGTCGGCGACCACGATCCCGTCGTGCAGGATCACCGAGCGCGGGCACAGCTCGAGCGCATAAGGCAGGTCGTGGGTCACCATCAGCACCGTCACGTCGAGTGAGCGGAGCACGTCGGCGAGCTCGCGGCGTGAGGCCGGGTCGAGGTTGGACGACGGCTCGTCGAGCACCAGGATCTCGGGCTCCATCACCAGCACGGTCGCCACCGCCACGCGCCGGCGCTGCCCGAAGGACAGGTGGTGCGGCGGGCGGTCGGCGAAGTCGGCCATGCCCACCCGGTCCAGGGCCGCCATCACCCGGCGGTCCAGCTCGGCGCCCTTGACCCCGGCGTTGGCGGGTCCGAACGCGACGTCCTGGCGCACGGTCGCCATGAAGAGCTGGTCGTCGGGGTCTTGGAAGACGATCCCGACGCGGCGGCGGATCTCGGCCAGGTTGCGCTTCTCGACCGGCATCCCGCTCACCGCGACCGAGCCGGCCCCGGCGGTGAGGATGCCGTTGAGGTGGAGCACCAGGGTGGTCTTGCCGGCACCGTTGGGACCGAGCAGGGCAACCCGCTCGCCGGCGTGGACGTGCAGGTCGACGCCGTACAGCGCCTGGTGGCCGTCGGGGTAGGCATAGGCCAGACCGCGTACGTCGAGCACTGGGACGCTCATCGGCGGGTCCCGGCGTCAGCCCCGAAGTCGGGCAGCGTCCCGGTGTAGCCGCGCGAGACCATCGCCAGGTGCACCCGCTCGCCGCGCTCGTAGGAGCGGATGAACAGCGCGCCCAGCGACCGCGCCAGCACCGGCCAGTGGCGCGGTGAGCGCGGGTCGCAGCCTCGGGATCTCATGGAGGTCAGCATCCTCCCCATCTCCGCGGTCACGACGTCGAGGTAGCGGATCATGAAGCCCATGATCTGCACGATCAGGTCCGGCATCCGCAGCCGCTGCAGCCCGCGCAGCAGGTCGACGGACTCCGTGGTGGCCGCGAGCGTGAGCGAGGCCATCACACCGAGCGTCGCCTTGGCGAGGAAGCCGAACGCCGCGACCAGGCCCGGCTCCGACACCGAGACCCCGAGGACCTCGACGCGCGGTCCGGTGGCGATGAACGGCATCAGCACCGCGAAGACCACGAACGGGACCTCGACCACCATCCGCTTGGCGATGTAGCCGAACGGCACCCCGGAGGCCGCGATCACCGTGAGTACGACGAGCAGGTAGCCGCCGAAGACGCCGTACCAGTCATGCGGCGTCGCCACGACGACCAGCATGAAGCTCACCAGTGCGACCAGCTTGACGTGCGCCGGAGCGCGGTGGAGGCGACTGTGGCCGTGGTAGTGGAGCCGGTGACCGTGACCGGCGCCCACCTCAGCCGTCCCGGTCCGGGCTGCGCCGGCGCAGCGCGAAGGCGAGGCCGCCGGTGAGCACCAGCACGACGGCAGCACCGACGATGCCGGCGACCGCCCCGCTGAGGCGCTCGTCCTCGACGCCCTTGGTCTGGTAGTCCGAGAGTGGGCTGTCGGAGGTCGCGGAGTCCTCGGCCTGCTCGATGAACCCGGTCTTCTCCGCGACGGACTCGAGCCCGTCGGGGTTGCTGCTGGCGTAGAAGCTCAGCACGGCGGCGATGACCAGCGACACCGCGAGGCCGGTCCACCACAGGGCGCGGGTGGAGACCCGCTTCGTGGGGGGCGTATTCGTCTGGGTGCTCATGCGGGCTCCACCGTCCGGATCTCGAGGCTCTGCTTGCTCAGCGCGCCACGCGCGCCGTAGACGAGGTCGGGTCGCACGGAGACCACGCTGCCCACGACCAGACCGGTGATGACCGCCTCGCCGATGCCGATCAGGCTGTGCCAGCCGAGCATCGCCGTGGCGAGCGTGCCGAGGTCGACGGGCGTGGTCCCGCCGACGGCGAACAGGCCGGTGAAGACCAGGGCCGCGGCAGGCACGCTCACGAACGCCGCGAGCGCCGCGGCCGGGGGCACGGAGGCGATCCGGCGCGGAAGAACCGCGATCAGGAGCCGGAAGACCAGCCAGCCGACGGCCACCGAGACCAGGGCCAGCAGGGTGACGTTGCTGCCGAGCGCGGTGATCCCGCCGTCGGCCATCAGCAGCGCCTGGACGAGCAGCACGACGGTGATGCACAGGATCGCGGCCCAGGGGCCGACGAGCACGGCGGCGAGCGCTCCCCCCATCAGGTGGCCGCTGGTGCCGGCCCCGACCGGGAAGTTGATCATCTGTCCGGCGAAGACGAACGTCGCGACGAGGCCGGCCATCGGCGCGGTCCGGTCGTCGAGCTCGTTGCGCGCCTGGCGCAGCGCGACAGCGACGCCGGCCACGGCGATCGCGCCGGCCGCCACCGACGTGGGTGCGTCGAGGAATCCATCGGGGACGTGCATGCAGGCAGCTCCTGGCCGGTCAGTAGGTTGGTACCTGGCCCGCCCGAGCGGTCCATGTCAGACCCAGAATACCCATCTGCACATTACGTGCAATCAGCAGTCCGACAGGAGAAACCCGTTGTCCGAGTCCGCGCGCCTCTCCCCCGGCGATCCCGCCCCCGACTTCACCCTTCCCGACGACGCCGGCAACCAGGTGTCACTGGCGGACCTGCGCGGGCGCAAGGTGATCGTGTACTTCTATCCGGCCGCGATGACGCCGGGCTGCACCAAGCAGGCGTGCGACTTCACCGACAACATCGCCTCGCTGCAGGCGGCCGGCTACGAGGTCCTCGGCATCTCCCCGGACAAGCCGGAGAAGCTGGCGAAGTTCCGCGAGCGCGACGCGCTGACCTTCCCCCTCCTCTCGGATCCCGACAAGACCGTGCTGACGGCGTACGGCGCGTTCGGCGAGAAGAAGCTCTACGGCAAGGTCGTGCAGGGCGTGATCCGCTCGACGTTCGTCGTCGACGCCGAGGGCAAGATCGAGGTCGCGCAGTACAACGTCAAGGCGACCGGCCACGTCGCGAAGCTCCGAAGGGACCTGGGTCTCGCCGACGCCTAGGACGCTGCGGCCTAGACTTCGCAGCGCGCGCCCGTAGCCCAATGGCAGAGGCAACGGCTTTAGGTGCCGTCAAGTGAGAGTTCGAATCTCTCCGGGCGCACTGACCACACGAAAACCGCACTTGCCACGTGATCCTTCGCGTGGGAAGTGCGGTTTTCCCACGTTCACGTGGGAGGACCGCAGCCCCGGCCACCCTCAGCCGGCGTCCTCCTCGCGCAGCCGCGGCTCCGTGCGGCCCTCGGGGCGGATGCCCTGCTTGTCGGCGTAGAACTCCCGCACCAGGTCCATGTCGGCGCGGATGTCGCCGGTGGGGGTGAACGTCGGGCCCATGCCGAGGGTGCGGGTGGGGCCGTCGACGAAGCCCAGGGTGATCGGCAGCCCGGTCTGCTGGGAGATCCGGTAGAAGCCGGACTTCCAGTACTCCCCCTTGCTGCGGGTGCCCTCGGCGGCGAGGCAGAGCAGGAACGCGTCGTGGCCCTTGGCCGACTCGAGAAGCTCGCGCACGGTGGCGCCGGGGTTGTCCCGGTCGAGCGGCACGCCGCCGGTGGCGCGCATCAGCCAGCCCACCGGGCCCTTGAAGAACGACTTCTTGATCAAGAGCTGGGGCTGGACGCCGCTGCTCCAGGCGATCAGCAGCGTCAGCACCCAGTCCCAGTTGGACGTGTGCGGCGCGCCGACGAGGATGCCCTTGTGGGGCACCGTCCCGACGAGCCGCCAGCGGGCGAGGCGCAGCGCGGTGCGGGCGAAGGTGCGACGCAGCAGGAAGGGTCGGCTCATGGCGCTCAGTCTCCCAGCGCCGCGGCGACGGCGGGGGCGATCTCGCGCAGCGCCCGGCCGCGGTGCGAGATCGCGTCCTTGTCCGCCGGCGAGAGCTGGGCGGAGGTGAGCCCCGCCCCCGGGTCGCCGGCGTCGGCGTGCTCGTCGGCGACGAAGAGCACGTCGTAGCCGAACCCGCCCTCCCCGCGCATCTCCCGGATCACCCGGCCCGACATCCGGCCCTCCACCACCTGCTCGTCCCCACCGGGAAGGCAGAGCGCGACGGCGCACGCGAAGTGCGCACCCCGGCGCTCATCGGGCACGTCGCGCAGCTGAGCGAGCAGCAGCCGGTTGTTGGAGAGGTCCTTGTCGGCGGCGTCGGCGTCACCGCTCCACCGGGCCGACAGCACGCCCGGCATGCCGTTGAGCGCGTCGACGCACAGCCCGCTGTCGTCGGCGAGCGACGGCATGCCGGTGGCGGCCACGCCGGCCCGTGCCTTGAGCAGCGCGTTGCCCGCGAACGTCGCCTGGTCCTCGACGGGCTCGTCGTACCCCTCGACGTCGTCGATGCCGAGCACCTCGATGCAGGGGGCGTGCTCGCTCAGCAGCCGCTGCATCTCGACGATCTTCTTGCGGTTGCGCGAGGCCAGGAAGACGCGGCTCACGCGCCGAGCTCCCCACCCAGATCACGGGCCAGCGCCTCGTGCTGCATGACGGTGAGGTCGGCGCAGCCCTTCTCGGCCAGCGCCAGCAGCGCGTCGAGCTCGGCGCGGTCGAAGGCAGCACCCTCGGCGGTGCCCTGCACCTCGACGAACTTGCCCTCGCCGGTCATCACGACGTTCATGTCGGTCTCGGCGCGGACGTCCTCGACGTAGGGCAGGTCGAGGCGCGGCACGCCGTCGATGATGCCGACGCTGACCGCGGCGACGGAGCCGGTGAGCGGCTCGCCCTTGAGCGCACCGTTGGCCCGCAGGTGACTGACCGCGTCGGCCAGCGCGACGTAGGCGCCGGTGATCGCCGCCGTGCGGGTGCCGCCGTCGGCCTGCAGCACGTCGCAGTCGAGCACGATCGTGTTCTCGCCGAGCGCCTTGTAGTCGATGACGGCGCGCAGCGAGCGGCCGATCAGCCGCGAGATCTCGTGGGTGCGCCCGCCGATCTTGCCGCGCACCGACTCGCGGTCGGAGCGGGTGTTGGTCGAGGCGGGGAGCATGGCGTACTCCGCCGTCACCCAGCCCAGCCCGGAGCCCTTGCGCCAGCGCGGGACGCCCTCGGAGGCCGAGGCGGCGCACAGCACCCGGGTCTTGCCGAACTCCACCAGCACCGAGCCGGCGGCGTGGTCGAGCCAGTTGCGGGTGATCGTGATCGGGCGCAGCTCGTCGTCGGCGCGGCCGTCCACACGGGGTGCAGCGGAGGGGGCCGAAGCAGAGGGGGTCGGTGCGGTGGAGTTCATGCCCGTGACCCTATCCGGGCCGCCTCCGGCTCTCGCGGCTCCGTGCGGCCCGCCCGCTGGCGACCGCCGGCCCACGCCGCCCGCACCGCCCAGGGAGCCAGGTCCCGGGTCCGCCGGCCCAGCCAGGGGGCACCCTCGGTCACCAGCCACGCCACGTCGTCGCGCCGGCTCGGGAGGTGGCCGCCGTCGGGCTCGAGCGTCGGCGGCTCGAAGCTCAGCCCCGCCCCGTGCAGCAGCTCGGCGTAGCGCCGGGCCAGCACCCGGTGTCCCCGCTCCGAGGGGTGCAGCCGGTCGATCGACCAGAACCGACGATCGTGCACCTCCGGCAGGGCGGCGAGGTCGAGCCGGAGCCCGCCGTACGTCGTGTGGATCTCGTCGTAGACCGCGTTGACGCGCTCGATGCGCGCCCACAGCGGCCGGCGCAGCACCCCCGGCAGACCGAACACGGCGCCGTGGTCGTGGAAGCGTGCCGTCACCAGCTCGGCGCCACTCGCGTCCAGCTGCTGCGCGCAGGTGAGCAGGTCGTCGCGCAGCCGGTGCGGGTCCCAGCTCGAGCGCATGGTGTCGTTGATGCCGACGATGAGGGACGCCAGGTCCGGGCGGTGCGCCACCGCCTGCTCGAGCTGGTCGTCCCGCACTGCGGCGGCGGTCGCGCCGGTCACCGCGAGGTTCGCGTGCGAGACGTCGTACGACGTGGCGAGGGCGCCGGCGAGCAGCCGCGCCCATCCCCTCCACCCGGGCTCGTGTCCTCGGGGATGCGGGTCCCCGATGCCGTACGTCGTGCTGTCGCCCAGCGCCGCGAAGCGGAGGTAGCCCCGACCCGGCCCCACCCGTGAGGTGCTCATGGGACCAGCGTGGCCTCGCCACGTCGTACGCCCGAGGAGCCGGGGGTGTCGCGTCCCGCAACGTCGGGTGAACTCGCCGGTCTCTAGTGCAGCGCCACCGTCAGCATGATCGCTGAGTCCTCGTCGGCGTGGACCGAGTGACGCTGCTGCGGGATCGGGATCAGCTGGCCGGCTGCCAGCGTCCAGGAGTCGTCGCCGGCCACCAGGCGCACCTGCCCGGTGAGCACCTGGAGCACCGCGGCGGGCGGCGCCTCGTGCTCGGCCATCTCGTGGTCGGCGGCCAGGGCGATGACCACGGCACGCATCGTCGAGCCGGACATCACCGTGCGCGCGGTGCGACCGGCCGCGTGCCCGGGCAGCATCGCGATCAGCTCCTGGGCCAGGTCGCTCAGCATGAGCGGGTCGTGGATGTCGGGCTGGGTCATGCGGGTTCCCTTCGTAGCCGGACCACGAGTGTCGCGCAGTCGGGCGTCGAACGACACCCGTGGCGCAACACTCGCGGCCCTGGATCCGCGTTCCGCAGGAGGGCCCTACTTGGGCTCGGAGCGGAGCACGCGGCGAGCGCCGAGCACCAGCGGCGCCACGATCCAGATCGTCGACGCCACGAGCAGTCGGGCGATGTCGAGGCCACCCACCCCCTCGTCGGGATCGAGGAACGGGGCGCTGGCGTACTGGAGGTCGATCCACGGGATCAGGTCCTGTGCCCAGCCGAAGACCGCGTAGAGGAAGGAGTAGACCATCAGCGGCAGGAACAGGGCCACGACGTAGAAGACCGCGATCGCGCCCGGGGTGTTGAGGAAGACCATGGCCAGGCCGAATGCCATCAGGAAGTAGAGCAGCTGGCTGACGATCAGCAGGATCAGCGTCCGCGCCTCGAGGTCCCACTCGGCACCGTCCCCGGTCATCGACGCCGCCACCACGTTGGTGATCGCACCCAGGACGATGGCGAGCGCGATCGTCGCCAGCGCCAGCAGCACCACCGCGGCCAGCTTGGCCAGCAGCACCCGGATCCGATGCGGCTCCAGGGTGAAGGTGACCAGGCCGGTGCGCTGGCTCCACTCGCTGGTCACCGCCAGGATCGGGAAGACCGGGAGCAGCAGCGACAGTGGGATGGTCAGGATCTGCGACAGGCCGTTGGCGGTGACCGAGACGTCGTCGTTGAGGCCGACCACGAGCAGCGTCAGGCCGATCGTGATGACCAGCAGGATGCCGGTCGAGAGCAGCAGCCAGAAGCCGCCGCGGGTGTCGAACATCTTGCGCCACTCGACGCCGACCAGGCGGCCGAACGGCACCCGCGGCGTGCCCGAGACGTCGAGGGTGCCCGGACCTGCTGGGCGCGGGACGGACTGGGTGGTGCTCATGCGTGGACTCCTTGCTGGGTCGCGGCGGCGGGGTGGCCCTCGCGCTGGGTGTCGGCGGTGAGCTCGAGGAACAGGTCCTCCAGGCCGGCGCTGCCGCTGCGCAGGTCGGTGAGTACGACGCGCGCCTCGAGGGCCGCGCGCCCGACCGTCTCCGTGCTCGCCTCGACCCGCAGGCCGGTGCCCATCGGCGTGACCGCGATGCCGGCGGCCGTCAGGGCGCCGGCGAGCGCCTGGTTGTCGAGCGCGGTGACCAGCGTGGACTCCGTGCCGGTGTTCGCCAGCAGCGAGTCCCGGTCGCCCTGGGCGACGATCCGGCCCCGGCCGATGAGGATCATCTCGTCGGCGATCTGCTCGACCTCGTTGAGCAGGTGGCTCGACAGCATCACGGTGCCGCCGCGCTCGGCGTAGCCGCGCAGCAGCCCGCGCATCCAGCGGATGCCGGCCGGGTCCAGACCGTTGGCCGGCTCGTCGAGGATCAGCACCGACGGGTCGCCGAGCAGGGCGTGCGCGATGCCGAGCCGCTGACGCATGCCGAGGGAGTAGTTGCGCACGCGCCGCTTGGCCTCCGTGGGCGAGAGGCTGACCAGCTCGAGCATCTCGTCGACGCGCGAGGAGGGCAGCCCCATCGTCTTCGCGCCGAGTGCCAGCACCTCTCGTCCGGTGCGGCCGGCGTGCTGGGCCGAGGCGTCGAGCAGCACCCCGACGTGCCGGCCGGGGTTGGGGATGTCCTGGTAGCGCAGGCCCCCGATGGTGGCGCTCCCGTGGCTGGGCGGGGTGAGTCCGACGAGGATGCGCATCGTCGTGGTCTTGCCGGCCCCGTTGGGCCCGAGGAACCCGGTGACCTTCCCCGGCTGGCACACGAAGCTGACATCGTCGACGGCGTTGAAGTCGCCGTAGCGTCTGGTGAGTCCTTCGACCTTGATCATGGACACCACCCTGCCGTGCCCGGCCGGTCGCCGCCATCCGACACGAGGCGACGAGTGGCCAGACCTAAGTAGGGGGTGCCCCGCGACCCGGGCCGCTCCCCCGCCCCTCCTCCGGGCCCCTAGCCTGTGCGGGTGGAGCAACACCTGCCCGAGGAGTACCAGCCGCCGTTGCGGACCTGGCAGCACGTCTGGCGCCTCCTGCTCTGCGCGGCGATCAGCGCCCTGGTGTGGGTGCCGGTGATGGAGCGGCAGCTCGCGTGGCATCCGGCCCTGCTCTGGCTCGACGTGGTCCTGGGGCTCGCGTCGTTCGTCCTGGTCCTGGGCCGGCGTCGCTGGCCGTTCTCGGTCGCGATGCTCACCGCCGTCCTCAGCGCGGTCTCGGGCCTGGCCGCCGGCCCGGCGACCCTCGCCGCGGTGTCGCTCGCGACCCGCCGCCAGGGCGGCCAGATCGCGGCCGTGGGGGTCGTCAGCCTCCTCGCGGCGGAGATCTGGACCCTCACCCAGGACCACGACGGCATCTCCCCCCTCTGGCTCGGCCTGGTGCTCAACGTCACCGTGGTCGGCGCCGCCCTCGGCTGGGGCATGTACATCGGGTCGCGCCGCGAGCTCCTGTGGACCCTGCAGCGCCGTGCCGAGCGGGCCGAGGCCGAGCAGGAGCTGCGCGTCGGTCAGGCGCGCGGCACGGAGCGGGCGCGGATCGCCCGCGAGATGCACGACGTGCTGGCCCACCGGATCTCCCAGGTCTCGATGCATGCGGGCGCACTGGCCTTCCGCGAGGACCTCGGCGCAGATCAGATGCGCGAGGGCGCCGCCCAGATCCAGCAGACCGCCAACCGGGCGCTCGACGACCTGCGCAGCGTGCTGGGGGTGCTGCGCGGCCACGAGTCGGCTGCCGAGCTGGACCGTCCCCAGCCGACGTACGCCGCCGTGGCCGCGCTGGTCGAGGAGGCCCGTGCCGGGGGCATCCGCATCGACCTCGAGGACGACCTCACCGGCTCCCCCGACGACGTGCCCGAGACAGCAGGGCGCACGGTCTATCGCATCGTCCAGGAGGGGATCACCAACGCCGCCAAGCACGCTCCGGGCACCCTCGTGCACATCCGGCTCGCCGGCTCCCCCGACCAGGGGCTGCGCGTGGAGCTGCGCAACCCGCTGGGCTTCGCGAGCACCGCGCCACGCGGCGCAGCCCCGGGAGCGACCCCCGGATCGGGTCTCGGCCTGATCGGGCTCGAGGAGCGAGCCGAGCTCCGCGGTGGCCGGCTCGAGCATCGCCGCGAGGGCGACACCTTCCTGCTGCGGGGGTGGATACCGTGGGCGTCGTGACCCGCGTGCTGATCGTCGACGACGACCCTCTGGTCCGTTCGGCGCTGACGCTGATGCTCGGCGGACGCGACGACCTCGACCTCGTCGGTGAGGCCGGCGACGGCCGTGCTGCCCTCGCCGCAGCGGACAGGCTGAGCCCCGACGTCGTGCTGATGGACGTGCGGATGCCCGTGCTCAACGGGATCGAGGCCACCCGCGCCCTGTGCGCGGGGCCCACCCCGCCCAAGGTGATCGTGCTGACCACGTTCGACGCCGACGAGTACGTCGTCGAGGCGGTCGCCGCCGGGGCAGACGGGTTCCTGCTCAAGGACACCCCGCCCGCCCAGATCGTCGCCGCGATCACCCGGGTCGCCCAGGGCGAGCCGATCCTGTCGGCATCGGCGACCAGGACCCTGATCACCCGGGTGCGCAGCGAGCCGGGTCCGGACGAGGCGGACGCGGTCGCGACCGGAGCCGCGCAACGAGCCTCGAGCCGCGTGGCCGTCCTGACCGATCGCGAGCGGGAGGTCGCGATCGCCGTGGGGCGCGGGCTGAGCAACGCCGAGATCGCGAAGGAGCTCTATCTGTCGATCCCCACGGTCAAGGCGCACGTGTCGCGGATCTTCGACAAGCTCCAGGTGACCAACCGGGTCCAGGTCGCGATGTGCGTGCACGTCGCCGGCCTGGTCTGAGGATGGGTCCGGCGCTCAGACCTCGAGCACTGCCCCGGCGACGGCCAGCGAGAGCGGTCCGTCCCAGGTCTGCCGGGCGTCGCTGAGCACGTCCCGTGCGTCGTACCACGGTGGGATATGGGTCAGCACCAGCCGGCCGACCTGGTTGCGGGTGGCCACGTCGCCGCACTCGGCGCCGGTGAGGTGCAGGTCCTCGGGGTTGTCGACCCCGGTCCGGAACGACGCCTCGGCCAGCAGCACGTCGGCGTCCTTGGCGGCCTGGTCGAGGGCGCCGCACGGCCCCGTGTCGCCGGTGTAGGTGATCGTGCGTCCGTCGGCCGTGACGCGCAGGGCGTACGCCGGCACCGGATGCACCACGCGGACGGGGTCGATGTGGAACGGCCCGAAGGTGAACGCGCCGTCATAGGCGCGGAAGTCGAACTCCTCGGTCATCCCCGGGTCCTCGGGGAGGTCGTAGGCCCGTGCCATCCGGGCCGCCGTGCCGTCCGGGCCCCACACCGGGATCCGCGGCTGCGGACCGGTGGGGTGGTACTTGCGCATGACGTAGTAGCCACACAGGTCCAGGCAGTGGTCGGAGTGCAGGTGGCTCAGCACCACACCGTCGACGGTGAGCGGGTCGATGTAGCGGTGCAGCGCCCCCAGGGCCCCGTTGCCGAGGTCGAGCAGCAGCCGCCAGGTCCGGCCCTCGTGCTGCGCCTCGAGCAGGTAGCAGCTCGCCGGGGAGTCCGGTCCCGGATAGGAGCCCGAGCAGCCGACGACCGTGAGCCTCATCCGACCTCCCCCTGTAGGTGTGCTGCGTAGGTGTGCCGAGCGCGTGCGCTGGCAACGACTGCCCAATGTAGGGCCACCGCGCCTCAGGGGGTAAGCAAAGCGAGCCACCTCACGCGAGATCGCCGTCACGTGAGGTGGCTCGTCGTCCGCCGAGCGCCAGCCCGGGTCAGCTGGTGGGCTCGATGACCGAGACGTGGAAGGGCTCGGCCCCGCAGAGGCGGTGCATCTCCTGGAGCAGGGTCCCGCCCGGCACCACCTGACGGGTGGAGCCGAAGGTCACCAGCGGGAGCGACAGCTGGCTGGGCTCGGGCATCAGCGACTTCACGCTGCCCCCGATCATGTTGGCGATCTCGCCCAGCGCGTCGCTGATGTCCTCGGGGCCCAGGTCGTCGACCGTGCTCTCGAACATGCTGGCGGCGGCGTAGCCGGCGAACGCCTCCGAGCAGGAGACGAGCACCGAGCCGGTCCAGGCACCACTGACCTGGACCGAGGCGCCGACCGGGAGCAGGTCGTTGCTGTGGGGGGCGAGAGGCTCGCCCAGGACACCGACGAAGGTCTCCATGACATCGTTCACCACCTGCACGAGCAGGTCTTGACTCAGGGACATTGTTTTCGGCTCCTGTTCAGCTGGCGCGCAGCCGGTAGGCCGGTGCGCGTCCGATCTGGACGCGCTCGAAGTTCGCGTCGAGGTTCAAGGTGGTCTCGGCTCCGCCGAGGAAGAGGTACGAGTCCGGGGCCATCAGGCCCCGGATCCGCGCCAGGATGCGTTGCTTGGTCGGAATGTCGAAGTAGATGAGCACGTTGCGCAGGAAGATGATGTCCATCTGCGGCAGCGTCGGCCAGGCAGCGTCGAGGTTGAGCAGCCGCGTCTCGATCATCCGACGCAGTGGCTCCGCAACCTGCCACTGCGAGCCGACCCGGGTGAAGTGCTTCACCATCTGCTGGGCGGGCAGTCCGCGGTTGACCTCGAGCTGGCTGTACATCCCGGCCTTGGTGCGCTCGAGCATCTCCTGGGAGATGTCGGTCGCGATCAGACGGGCGCGCCAGCCTGGCTCCTTGGCGAAGGCCTCCCCCAGCAGCATCGCGATGGAGTAGGGCTCCTGACCGCTGGACGCGGCCCCGCACCAGATGTTGAGCGAGCGCTGCGCCTTGCGCTTGGCCATCAGCTCCGGCAGCACCGTGTCGGCGAGCGCCGTGAACGGGTGCACGTCGCGGAAGAACGAAGTCTCGTTGGTGGTCATCGCCTCGATGACCTTGGTGCGCAGCGGACTGCCCGGCGAGCGGCGCAGCTCCTGCACCAGCGCCGAGATCGTCTGGCTTCCCACGCTCCGGGCGACCGGAAGCAGCCGCGACTCGACGAGGTACTCCTTGCCGCGCTCCAGGACGATCGCCGAGTCCTTGCGGACCACCGAACTGATGAAGTCGAAGTCGGCGGCGGACATGGTGGTCATCGGGCGACCCTTTCCGGACGGGCGGCCAGCACCCGCCGAGTGAGCGTGGAGGCCACTGCCTGCAGCGCGACGACCTCGGACACCGCACCCGCCGCCACAGCGGCCCCGGGCATGCCCCAGACGACGGAGGTGGCCTCGTCCTGGGCGACGACCTGTCCGCCGACCTCTCGGATCGCGCGGGCGCCCTTGGCTCCGTCGGACCCCATGCCGGTGAGGACGGCGGCGAGCACGTTCGCGCCGTACACCTGGACCGCGGAGCGGAAGAGGACGTCGACGGCGGGGCGGCAGAAGTTCTCGGGGGTTCCCTGGTCCAGGGTCACCGATGTCACCTGACCACGACGGCGCAGACGCATGTGCCAGTCGCCGGGCGCGATGAGGATCCGACCGGGCTCGACGAGGTCGCCCTCGCGGGCCTCCGAGACGCTCAGCGCGCACTTGGTGTCGAGGCGCTGCGCGAGCAACCGGGTGAAGGTCTTGGGCATGTGCTGGACCACCAGCACGGGGACCGGCAGTGACGCCGGGAGCGACGGGAGCACTGCGGCCAGCGCGTCCGGACCACCGGTGGAGACACCGATGACGAGCACGTCGACGGGGCCGTCCGGGACCGGGGGCGCCCCGGGCGGTGAGGTCGGGCGGATCGGGAAGGGCACCCGCGCCTTGGCCCCGGGCGCCGCGGCCCGCAGCTTGGCGCCGCACAGCGACATGATCCGGGGCACGAGCTGGTCGCGCACACTCGCCATCGAGGCGGTGACGCTCCCGACGTTGGCCGGCTTGGTGACGTAGTCGGTGGCGCCGAGCTCGAGCGCGTCGAGCGTCGCCTGTGCCCCGCGCTCGGTGAGCGTGCTGAACATGATCACCGGCGTGCCCGGGTAGTCCCGGCGCAGGTGACGCAGCGTCTCGAGCCCGTCCATCTCCGGCATCTCGATGTCGAGCGTGATCAGGTCGGGGTTGAGCTGGGGCATCTTCGCCAGCGCGATCTTGCCGTTGGCAGCGACGCCGACGACCTCGATGTCGTCGGCGGCGTTCAGGACGTCCGTGACCAGACGCCGCACGACGACGGAGTCGTCGACGACCAGAACCGAGATGTGTGCCATGCGTGTCGGGCCTGCCTGTCAGGGTTGGTCACTGGCGCCGGTCGTTCGGCGCTCGGATATGGGATCGGCCGAAGGCCGGTGGACCTGAGGACCACGGACCTACGAACCGACGTCGAACGTGTCGTTCAGGGACGGCGAGTCGAGGAACTCACCGCGCGACGGAGACGGTCTGGGAGACCTGCTGCGCTGCCGCGGCGACGTTGTCCCGGGCGGAGGCCGACACCCCCCGCTGGCGCTCCACGGCATCGAGCACGTCGTCCTGGGAGGCGGTCACTCCCTCGAGCTGCTGCTCGACCGATCCGACCGCCTGCGCGACCCTCTCGATGGCACCGTGCACCGCCTCGATGTTCTCGCCGATGGTCGACGTGGCGGTCGCAGTCTGGCCAGCGAGACTTCGGACCTCATCGGCGACGACGGCGAAGCCTCGCCCGGCATCTCCGGCGCGGCTGGCCTCGATCGTGGCGTTCAGCGCCAGCAGGTTCGTCTGTCCGGCGATCACGTCGATCAGCCGGGCCACCTTCTCGATGTCCTGGACGACCGTGCGCAGCTCACCGACGGCCACGCCGACGGCGACGGTCTCGTCGCGCGCGCCGCGCGACTGCGCGCCGACCGAGCGGGCGACCGCGGAGATCCCGTCGAGGCCCTGGTCGAGCTCGTCCATCTGGATCCGCGTCGTCGCGTCGAGCTCGGTGCCGGTATCGGCGACCCGCTGCAGCAGCACGCGCAGCTCCTCGGCAAGACCGCTCGAGCGCTGCAGCTCCGCGTCCGCGCGGCTCGCCGCCTCGAGCTCACGCTGCGCGGCCTGCTCCGCCGCCTCCCGCAGGGCGGCCTGGGTGGTCTCGGCCTGGGCGGACTGGAGGGCGTCGCTCGCGCGCTTGGCCGAGGCCGCGAAGATCCAGTACGCCATCAGCGCGGCGCACTCGGTGAGGATGAAGCCGGCGTGCAGCGCCACCCACGGGAGCGGGTTGTCCTGGGCGTCCGCTGCCGAGAAGAGCGCCGTCGGGTCGGTGAGGCCCATCACCAGGTGGTGCACAGCGACCAGCACCACGGACCAGGCGAAGGGTGCCCAGTCCTGGTAGAGGCTGATCAGGGCGATCACCACGAAGAAGTGGAAGTGCAGGTCGGTGAGACCGCCGCCCGCATGGACCAGCCCCGCTGCGGAGACGAGCAGACCGGTCGAGGCCGCCATCGAGGCCACCCGACCCTGTCGTACGACGCTCGCTGCGACGGCGCAGATGATCATGATCGCGAGCGAGACCCAGACGGTGGCCGCGTGGGCCCCGGGATCGCCGGCGTGCGTGTGGTCGTGCGCCGACTCGGACCCACCCCCGAGGGAGATGGCCTCGTTCATCAGCCCGACGACCACGACGAGAGGGATGTGCAGCCACAGCACGGCGGTGAGGACCCGATGCCGGGCAGTGAAGGCGGCCGCTGGGACCCTGCTCTCGACGATGTCGCGCAGCAGACCCGGAGAGGTGGTGGAACTGGTCATGGGGGGACACCGTTCGAAGGAGGGGGGGCTCTCGCCGCATCGGCGAGAGGGGGGTCAGTAGTGGAACTTGCTCACCAGGGTCTGCATCTCCGCCGCCATCCGCGACAGCTCCTGCGCCGCAGCAGCCGTGTCCGACGCACCACTGGTCGTGTCCGACGCAGCCCGCGCCACCGACG
>NZ_BAAHCI010000010.1:0-2556 GCF_054775955.1 Nocardioides pacificus | reverse complement strand
TGTCCGTGGCCATGGAAAAGTCCCCACTGGTGGCCAGATAGCGGTCCCCAGCGGTGGCCAGAAGTAAGTTCCCACTCTTCGTCGTGTCGTGAGAGCCGTTGAGGTCCTGCGTGGTGACGGTGGCGGTAACCAGCCAGCCGACCGCCACCACGCAGGAGTCTCCATTGAAGAGCGCGAGGGAACGTATGGACGTCATTTCCGCCTACCGAGACGTAGGCACTTATCGAGGGGCGGCCGCGATCTGCGGTACGACCCACAAGACCGTGAAGCGGGTGATCGAGGCCCACAACGCAGCCAGCAGCGCTGGCGGGCCGACCGTGGCGCCGAAGGCGCCACGGTCGAAGAACTACGACGAGGTCGCTGACCTGGTCGCGAAGCGGATAAAGGACACCACGGGGCGGATCACTGCGAAGCGGCTACTGCCAGCAGCGGTAGCCGCGGGCTACGACGGGTCGGCACGGAACTTTCGTCGTCTGGTCGCGGATGCCAAGCAGGCATGGCGAAACGAGGACGCCGGGAACCGCCGCGGCCGTCGTCCGGCGATCTGGACCCCGGGTGAGACGTTGATGATCGACTGGGGCGTCTTGAAGATCGACGGCGTCATGCTGCACGTGTTCTGTGCGGTGCTGGGCTGGTCGAGGTTCCGCTTTGTCCGCTTCGCCGCCGACGAGCAGGCCACTACGACTATGGCGATGCTGGCGGAGTGCTTCGAGGAGCTCGGCGGTGTCCCGAAGGTCGTCCTGACCGACCGGATGGGCTGCCTGAAAGCCGGGGTCGTCGCCAACGTCGTCGTCCCGACACCAGACTTCGTCCGGTTCGCCTCGCACTACCGGTTCCGCCCCGACTTCTGCGAGGCCGCCGACCCGGAGTCGAAGGGCATGGTCGAGGCCCTCGTCGGCTACGCCAAGTCCGACCTCATGGTGCCGTTGATCGGCAGTGCCTCGAGCGACCTCGCGGACCGCAACCGCTCCGCGGCGGCGTGGTGTGTCGAGGTGAACGCCAACGTGCATTCGGAGATCTGCGCGGTACCTGCCGTCCGGTTGGCGGTCGAGCTTCCGCTGCTCGGTGACCTGCCCTCGTTGCGCGCCGAGTTCGGTGCCCGTCCAACGACGCGGAAGGTCGACAAGCTGTCCTGCATCCGGTTCGCATCAGCGCGGTACTCGGTCCCGAACCGGCTGATCGGGCGCACCGTCACCGTCCTGGTCGACACCCACGACAGCGGCGGGCTCCTGCAGGTCATCGAGCCAGTCACCGGGGAGATCCACGCCGAGCACGCCCTGGTTGCACCGGGTGAGGTCAGCATCGTCGATGCCCACTACGGCGGGCCGCGACCCGACAAACCGGCACGTGCTGCGAGGCCCAGAACCCAGTCAGAGAAGGACTTCCTCGCTTTGGGCCCGGTCGCGGAGGCGTTCCTGACCGGTGCCGCAGCAGCCGGTGTGACGAAGCTGTCCACCGAGATCGTCGAGGTCCTCGACCTCGGTGCCGCCCACGGCACCGACGCACTCCTGGCCGCACTCGGGCGGGCGGTGGAGTTCAGCCGCTGGCGTGCCGGCGACATCCGATCGATCCTCGCCACCAACGGCCAAGCACCCACACCCCGCCCGGCGGGCGAGGCGTTCAGCGACGGAATCGTGCTGACCCTGCCCACGGTGCCGACCAGGTCGCTGGCGGCCTACAAGATCACCTCGATCGATAGCGGTGAGTCCTCATGACGGCCGCGTCGCCGCCGCCGTTGGCCGCGGACCTGACCGAAGGGCTGAAGCGGCTCAAGATGGCCGCGATGCGCCAACTGGCACCCGAGCTCCTCGTGACCGCGAAGACCCAACGTTGGAGCCCTGAGGAGTTCCTACGCACCCTCATCGAGGCCGAGATCACCGCCCGCGACGAGTCGAACGTCCGCACCCGCTTGAAGGCTGCAGGGTTCCCGGTCACCAAGTCCCTCGACGGCTTCGACGTCACCAGCTCCTCCATCCCCACCGCAACGTTCGACTACCTCGCATCACTGGAATGGATCCGCGCACCCGAGAACGTCTGCCTCATCGGCCCAGCCGGGACAGGAAAATCCCACATGCTCGTCGCGCTCGGCCACGCCGCGGTCGAGGACGGGCACCGTGTCCGGTACTTCACCGCCGCCGACCTCGTCGAGACCCTCTACCGAGGCCTGGCCGATAACTCGGTCGGCAAGACCATCGACACCCTGCTGCGCAACGAGCTGATCCTGCTCGATGAAGTCGGCTTCGCGCCGCTCGACGACACCGGTGCACAGCTGCTGTTCCGGTTCGTCGCAGCCGCCTACGAGCGCCGCTCGATCGGCGTCGCTAGCCACTGGCCCTTCGAGTCCTGGGGACGGTTCCTGCCCGAGCACACCACCGCGGTCAGCATGCTCGACCGGCTCCTGCACCACTGCCACACCGTCGTCACCGACGGCGACTCCTACCGCATGAAGCAGGCCCGAGAGAGCGGAGGAACCCGCATCAAGACCACCTGAAGAACCGACGGAGAGTGGGGACTTCCACTTGGCCACCAGCGGGGACCAGAAGCTGGCCGTTGACA
>NZ_BAAHCI010000009.1:4992-43029 GCF_054775955.1 Nocardioides pacificus | reverse complement strand
GCCCGAGAGAGCGGAGGAACCCGCATCAAGACCACCTGAAGAACCGACGGAGAGTGGGGACTTCCACTTGGCCACCAGCGGGGACCAGAAGCTGGCCGTTGACAATCGAGATACATAGCGCGGCTAGTTCCATGGCGTGAGGCTAGTGCGACGGATGGACATAGGACACAAAGCCCGCAGACTCGCTCCTACTGAGTGCACGAGGACACGTGCTTGACGCACCTGCCGACGCGCGGTCCTCGGTACCGCTTGGGGACGGTCTAGCTGACTGACCTGGAAGCGACTCTTCGCGGACGAGTCCACGAGTCAATCTGGCCCGGGTACCCGTGCCGACCGCCGGGCCCGGGCACGCTTAGTCCCTGCCGGTTCGCGTCGAGCTAGCCGCTGGAGTCGCGGTCTGCTCCATCTGTGGGATGTGTGCGTCGGCGCGGTGTCGTCGTGCCGCGTCCGCGGCGCTTCGCGTTCGGGCTGGTGAAGCCCAGCTGGCGCAGTTCGCTGTCTCTCCAGCCTGCCTTGGTTGCGCCGGTCCATGCGTCGGCCATGGTCTTCTCGGCTGCCTCGACTGCGGCGCGTGCTTGGTCGAGGTTCGCGGTCGAGGCGGTCAGAGCGCGCACGCTCTCCATCCGGCCTTCGAGGAGTTGGCGTGCCTTGTCTTCGATACCCGAGTCGGTGTCCATGGCCGCGACTCTAGGTGGCGACACCGGCCTCGCGCGAGGTCTACCCCTCCTCCTCTTTGCTCACCGGCGTGAGCCGGTCCGCCACACAGCGGCCGTGACGTGCTTACGGCGATCTTGTGGCGGGAGCAAGATGTGTCTTATGGTGCCTTTACCGGGCCGCTGGCGCGGCCCAGCACCATAAGCAGTCGGGTCGCTGAGCGGCGCGGCCCGAGTTGGATGGGGGTGGGGGAGTGGCCACCGAGAGCGAAGGTCCGGGTGGCCGGGGGATCGCGCAGCGGCGGCGCAAGCGCAACGCCGGCGGCGCTCGCCCTCACCGCACCGTCATCCGTCACACGGATGAAGAGTGGGCACGGGTGACGGCGATGGCCGCGCACCTAGGGGTGAGTGTGCCGGGGCTGTACGAGCGCGCATTGTTTGCGGGCTCGGCGCAGAGCGCGGTGGCTTTGGAAGAGGTCGTGCTGGGGATGCTTGGTGCACGTCGGCTGTTGGCGAATGCGGCCAACAACCTCAATCAGGTCGCGCGCGCGGTGAACTTCGGTGACGGGGTCAACGTGGCCCAGCTCGACTACAGCCTGCGCACGTTCGAGCGCGCGATCGACGAGTTGCGCTCGGAGATCGACAACCTGCACCGCTTCGTCCCTCAGCCCGAGGACGACGCGTGATCATTCGCGTCCTTGACATGGGCAAGGACGCGGCCGGACTGACGCGCTACCTGTTCGGTCCCGGCAAGGCCAACGAGCACACCAACCAGCGCCTGGTGGCGGGCAGCGTGGAGCTGCACGCCGAGTGGGGCGGTGCTGCGCTGTCGATGCGTGAGGCGACCCAGCTGGGCCGGATTGTGGAGATGAACTGGCGTCGCCAGTACGTCCCGGAGCTGGCGGTGGCCGGACAGGGTGCCACGGGCGTGAGTCGCGCGAACCTGGCCAGCGGTGAGGACGCTGTGCCGGGCCAGGCGCACGTGTTCCACGCGGCACTGTCGCTGCACCGCGACGAGGGTCAACTGAGCGATGAGCAGTGGCAGAGAGTCGCGGACGAGTACGTCCGCGGGATGGGTTTCGTTGGCCAAGAAGGCCGCCCCGATGCATCGTGGATGGCGGTCCACCACGGTGTCAGCACCGAAGGCAACGACCACATCCACGTCGTTGTCTGCACGACGCTGCGCGACGGCTCGACGGTCAACACCGGCAACACCGGCCGCCGCTCGCAGCAGGTGCGTCGCGACGTCCTCGAGCGGCTCGACTTTGTCACGCCACTGCACGACCAGGACCGCCAGGAGAACGCGCCGACGATCAAGGGCTACACCGCGGCCGAGCACAACATGGCGCGCGATCGCGCCGCCAAGACCGAGGGTTCCGCGATCCCTGATCGCGTCCAGCTGCAGCGCATCGTGCGCGCAGCGGCCGCACAGTCGACGACCGAAGCCGGCTTCATCAACGCCGTCCTGAGCCACCCCGGTGTGGAGATCAACGCCGCACGTTGGGCACCTGGGGGAGCCGAGACCGTGACCGGCTACACGGTGTCGCTGGACGGGGGAGCAGCGTTCCCCGCGAGCAAGCTGGCCAGCGACCTGACGCTGTCGAAACTGCGTCCGGGATGGACCGAGGAAACCCCCGAGACGAAGCAGCTTGCACTGGAGCTGTGGCGCGGTGACGCCTCCAAGCTCGACCCGCTGGTCGCGACCCGCGACGTGCCGCACCAGCTCGAGCGCGCGGCCGCCGAGCTGGGACGGTTCAACGACGAACTCGCGCAGCTCGACCTGAACGACAAGGCCGCCTGGGACAACGCGCAGGAGAGCCTTGCCGGCACAGCGACCGTGCTCGCAACCGGTCGACCTGTCGGGGTCGGTGCCAACGGCCGCGCCGCAGGGTTCGGCCCGGACGCAGGACGTGCAGCAGATGCACTCGCACGGCAGGCACTGGCTGAGCGATCGAACCGGACGCCCTACGGTGCGCCGAGCGTCCCGCGTGGGCTCAGCGGTGCGGAGGTTGCGACACGTCACGTGCAGCTCGCACTGCGGGCCGGCGGCACTAACCGCAACCGCGGCTGGCTCGCAGTGGTCCAGCAGATCAACCGCGCAGCCGACACAATGCGCCAGGCCAAGGAAGCCCGCGGCGAACTCCTCGCCGCACACGCCCTCAGGCGTGACGTGACCGCGTCGTTCACGCGCCTCGAGGAGTACCTGCAGACCACCGTCGCCGACGCGCCAGGCGCCGGCTCCGTCGCTGCACCCGCACGCACCGAGCGGGCATCCGAGCGGCTCCTACGCGAGAGCTTCGAACGCACGGCCGGCACCGACTCCGAGACCCAGCAGACGCCGATGACAGAGGACGCCCGACGTGCAGCAGAGATCGCCGCACACGGACGCGGCGACGCTCCACGCACCGCGCCAGATGCACCGAGCGCGACACCGAGTGTGAAGCCTCCAAGCGGACCGGACGAGTCGCTGAAGAAGGGCCGGGGGAGAGGACCCAGGCCGTGACGCTGTGGGCGGCGTCAGTCGACTTGATGCTGCCCGAGCGCGCGCAGGCTTCGAGCTGCGTCGTCGTAGCGCTTGACCCTCCACACGCAGTCCTCGAGTCCGCGTAGGGCACTGGCGAGGGTGGTCTCATCCGTTCGGCTGTAGGAACGGAACGTGAGGAGGTCGTGGCCCAGCTCGGCCGCGGGCTCGTCGAGGGCGAACTCAAGTCGTTCTTGACGGCCTCGACCTCGATCTCCACTCGGCGCATGTGAGCGGTGGCCCTGTCCAGGTGGTGGCGGCGCAGCCGGTGCACGAGCTCCACGACCTGGTGCCAGGTCGGCAGACGATCCGCGGCCAAGCATGCCTGCAGGTCGGGTCAGAAAGGTGTGACGTCGATCCTGAACAGTCCTTCAAGCTGGTACTTGTCAGCCTGCTCGACGATGAACGCCTTGAACTGGGTTTCCTCCTCCTGCGTCGGGCCGTGAAGCTCGAAGACGAGCCGCCCTTCGTGATCCGTCGCAGTCTTGGACTCGACTCCCATGCGCTTGAGGAAGTTGTCTGCCCTGTCGCCGAACTCCTTGAGCGTCATCCCCGTCCTGGCGCGCGTGCCGACAGTCCGTCGGCGCAGTTCACGGACGATCGTTAGCGTCTCTTCAACCATGTCCTCGACAGGCCGGACGCTCTCCTCCGAAGAGTCAGCCGCCTTCTCCTTGACCTCGATCGCAGCGACGCGCTTGTTGACGTCTTCCCACGTGCGGTCATACCGACGCTTGACCACGTCCTCCTTGACACCGAGGAGCCTGCCGAGCGTGCTCAGCACGTCGAGCATCTGCTTGTCGAACACCTTGGCCTGAAACTGAGCGAGCGGCCCAGTCAGTTTGGCAGGCGTGTCTAGCTGACCAAAAAGCACCGGTACAACGCGCGCGTCGCTGTCGGCGACTTCCTTCGACAGCGCTCCGGCCTCAAAGTTGATCCACTGACTGCCCATGTTCTCGGGGGTCACGAGGATCATGCCGAACGAGGTGTCTTTCAGTTGCCCCTCAATCACACTGAGGCTCCGAGCGCCGGCTTCGATGTCACGATCCGACACGAACGTCTCGACTTGGTCGAACAGCTCCTCGAGCCACTCCTTGAGGATGATGGCTACGGCCTTCGTGTAGTCGCCCGACCAACTGATGAAGACCTTCTTCTTGTCTGCCACGCCGTGAGTCTATGGCTGACGGCGTGCGGGATGGCTGCGAACGGGTATCCCTCCATGGCCCCCCAGCGATGATCACGCGGAGCCAGCGTGTTCATGTTGGTCTCCGCGATCAGCCAGCTCTCACGCCTGCTGGGTGGCCAGGCAACGACCCAAACTCGAACACGTGTGCGAATGTTGAGACGTCGTGACCACCTGTCTGACGCGCCCTTCCCGCTCAACTAGGGTTCGCAGGTGCCTACAGAGGGAAACAACCGCCACCTAGGGGCAGCGAAGGCCGCGAAGAACGACGAGTTCTACACGCAGTGGGCCGATATCGAGAGGGAGATGAACGCCTACCTCGAGTTCGACCCCAACGTGTTCCGAGACAAAGTCATCCTGCTCCCCTGTGACGACCCTGAGTGGAGCAACTTCGCCAAGTTCTTCGCGCTTCACTTCGTCGACTACGGCATCAAGAAGTTGATCTCTACCTCCTACGCACCAGACAGCAATCCGGCAGTAGTGGACTACAAGCCGACGCTGTTCGAGATCGAGGCGCCGCAGTTCGATCCAAACAAAACGCACGCCAACGGCAAGTTGTTCGTCTTGGAGCCCAAGGACGTCAACGGCGACGCAATCATCAACATCGACGACCTCCGATGGTCCTACCTCGACGGTGACGGCGACTTCCGGAGCGATGAGGTCACTGCGCTTCGGGACGAGGCCGATTTCGTGATCACGAACCCGCCCTTCAGCCTGTTCCGTCCGTTCATGACTTGGGTGGTTGGCGGCGGCAGGAAGTACGCCGTGATCGGCAGCAACAACGCCATCACCTACAACGAAGTCTTCCCGCACATCATGGCGAACAAGCTCTGGAAGGGCGCGACGGGCAACGCGACGGACATGGTCTTCGGCGTGCCGAAGGGAGCCGATATAGCGGCGAGCGATGCAGCAAAGGCCGAGCGGCTTGGGTACCCAGCAGATGAGACCCGCGACTACACCCGCCTTGGGAACGCGTGCTGGTTTACCAACATCGATCATGGGCGGCGGCACGAGCCGTTGCAGCTCATGACGAAGGCGGACAACCTCAAGTACAGCAAGCACAAGGAGATCCGCAGCGGCGGCTACCCGCCTTACGACAACTTCCCCGCCATCGAGGTGCCGTTCGTGGACGCGATCCCGAGCGACCACGACGGCATGATGGGTGTTCCCATCACGTTCCTGGACAAGTACAACCCTGACCAGTTCGAGATCGTCGGCAGCAGCGAGGGGGACTACAAGCCGACTAGGACGTACGGGCCTAAGCAGAAGGTCGTGGATGGCGTACATACCAAGTCAAAGACTGGGACACTTGGGTGCTTCGTCCGGACGGAGTCGTTCGGATCCGGAACCTACTTCGACGTGGGCTATCCGGTGAAGCGCATCTACAAGCGCCTCTTCATCAAACGGAAGACCACGGCATGAAGACAGACTTGAAGCGATACAGCGTTTCTGACGTTGTAGATGGGTTCATCTACAACGAGTTCGAGGGCAAGGGGCTGTTCGGCCTGGCCGGCAGGCTTGTGATTCAGCCTGAGTACCAGCGCAACTACATCTACGACGACGGCAAACTGGACGTCGCGGTCATTGACTCCTTACTCAAGGGCTACCCGCTTGGGCTTATTTACTTCAACGTCGTCGGCGACAAGCTCGAAGTCCTGGACGGGCAACAGAGGATCACCAGCGTCGGCCGCTTCGTCACCGGCAAGTTCGCGATCAAGCAGGACGGCAGGGAGCAGACCTTCTCATCTCTGCCACCCGAGGATCAGGCGACGATCCTGAACAGTGATCTGCTCGTCTGGGAGTGTCACGGAACCGAGAAGGAGATCAAGGACTGGTTCCGCACGATCAACATCTCAGGTAAGCCGCTGAACACCCAAGAGGTTCTGAACGCGGTCTACTCGGGCTCTTTCGTTACCCTCGCCAAGATTGAGTTCAGCAACTCTCAAAACGCGAACATGCAGAAGTGGTCGACGTACATCAAGGGCGACCCGAAACGGCAGGAAGTACTTGCGGTGGCCCTGGACTGGGTCTCTTCGGCTCGCGGTACAACCGTCGACTCGTACCTTGCTGCGCACCGTAGCGACACGGCCATCAACGAGCTCAAGTCCTACTTCACCTCTGTGATCGACTGGGCCGGCACTGTCTTCATCCGCCCACCGGACAAGGAGATGCGCGGTCTGCAGTGGGGGCGGCTCTACGAGCGATACCACTCGACGCCCTACGACTCGGCGAAGATCGACGTTCGAGTCAACGAACTTCGTGGCGACCACTACGTCAAGGATCGAAAGAACATCTACGAGTACGTGCTGGGCGGTGAAGTCGACACTCAGTTGCTCGCGGTCCGGCTCTTCGACGAGCCCACCAAGGGTGCCGCTTACCAGCGGCAGACAACGGCTGCGAGAACGGCAGGCATCTCGAACTGTCCAGGCTGTGCTGCGGGCAGCAACGCGAATCAGACTCGCATCTGGCCCCTGGGAGAGATGGAGGCAGACCACGTCAAGGCGTGGTCCAGGGGCGGGGGCACCGAGCTGAACAACTGCGAGATGCTCTGCGTGCCGCACAACCGCTCGAAGGGAAATCGATAGTGGTTGCCCCGCCGATCGCATCGGCCTTATGGGGGCGCAGCTACGACCGTGCACGTCATGAAGAGGTACGAGAAGCCAACGATGACGCTAAGGCGGTAAGGACGGGCGCATCGGACCCGACTCGTGCCACTTGATCGTGGACCGGTGTGTTCGTCGGCGTCCTTGCAGGTGAGCGCGTTGCGGTGGTGCCGATTGACACACCCCGGGAGTCGGTAGGGTCCGGGCCGGTGGTGTTCGTGCGGTCAGATCGGGGTGGGCGAACGCGCGTGAGCGGTCGCCGACGGTAGCGTCGGGCACGTCGAGGGTCTTCCAGATGGTGAGCGTGAGAACTTCCATCCTCGGGAGACCTCGACGTCTATCCCGGGAACGCCGCGCCAGCGCCCGCTACACCCTCATCTGGGAAGAGCCGGTTTTGTGTCGTCCCTCGTGGCGCCGCGTCAGACGAAGGTCAACAGTCCACCCTTACCTCCGGGAAAGGGGTGGGCCTGGGCGTTGGGAGTTGACGCCACCTGGTCCAACAATCCGCGTGCCTTCGACTTCTGCAGCATGCTTGGCATGGTGAACACCACGACGCTCAACCTGTCAGATGCTTCTTTGACCATCACCTCGCCCAATAGACTTCCGACCGAGAAACTCCAGTAGTGATCCATGCCGTGATAGCCGTGGGGCACGTTGTCAGTCTCGCTCAGGCGGCCCACTATGGGACTGAGTGAGGCCCTCAGCAAATCGGTCGGACCGTCGAACTCCAGGTACTTGGCAAGAAAAGCCATCAGGGAACATCGTTTCCGCAGTACGGGCACTTGTAGGTGTCCCGATCGCCTCGCTTCTTGAAGCAAGTGTGTTGCTTGATACAGGTCGCCTGAACGTCATAGTTCCCGCTCGCGGTCTTCTGGGCTTCGGTCTTGAACATCAACTGCCCCCGGTTCTCGGTCGTGGTCTTGGTTTAGCATTTCCAAGACGTCTCATCGACATCTGCGCACGACCCTAATAGCGGATGTCGGCGCAAGGGAGTGCTTCAGGACAATTCAGCCTCGGACGCAAGCGCTCAGGTGGCGGCTGATCACCTTAAGCAGAAGCTGTCGAACGGGCGTCTGCTGCGCTCGATGCGGCAGACGAGGCCGAGCGCGGAGAAATCCTCAGCAGCATCAGTGACGTCTCCCGCGCTCTCACCGAGCGCAACCTGCGGGAGCGAACCCGCTTAGGTGCTCCATCGCCTGCTTCCTTGTCTGGAACGACAGGTCAGCATTCGCGACCGTCAACGCCGCGTCTGGACCCACCGCCTGCGCCACAGCCTCATGATGCCCCTCGAACGCATTAGGGCTGGAGGCATGCAGGTTCACGCCACCCACGACGCGATCGAAGCTGGCTGGGCGGCAGGAGGGGTCCTCGTTGTCTTGCAGGTGGCTACTGAACCTTCACGATCGTGTTGTTGGCCTTGCACGGCGAGTCCGCGGACGTCGAGAACGTCCCCGCCGGCAGGGTCACGACCAGGGCGTAGTGGCCACGCTTGTTGAGCTCGACGGGCGTCATCCACTTCGTGCCGTTGCCCTCGACCCTTGCGGTGGTGCGGCGGTGTAGTTGGGGGTCGGTGCAGCGGATGTTGTCGGGGTTGTTGAAGGGCCCGTAGATCCGGACCCGGGCGTAGTCGCCGTAGGCCAGGCCGGCGGGCAGGCCGCTGGTGGTGACCTGGGCCCGTAGCAGCGACCCGGTGTTGATGGTGGCGTCGGGCCGCTTCACGCGAACGGTGGGCTGCTCAGCCAGCGCGATGGCTCCACCGCAGCCGCTGATCGGCTCGTTCACTTCGTCGCCGGCGACCGAGACCGACCAGGTGTAGAACCCTGCGCTGGTCATGGTCAGTGCGGGCATCTTGTAGGTGCCGTCCCCGGTGACCGTCAGTTGACCGGTGGCTGCTTCCTTGGTCGAGCAGGTGGTCGCGGCCGCGGTGGTGAAGGGACCGTGCAGGCGGACGGTGGTGGCGCGGGTGCCGGGCTGGCCCCCGGAGAGGGTGAACGACCCGGGGACCGGGGAGCGGCGCATGCTCTGGGTTGGTGCGGTGATCTGAAGGGTGGGTCGCACGCTCACCACGGCGGTCTGGGTCGCGCTGGTGCGGCCCTTAACGCCGGCGTGCACGATCCGCGAGGCCTTCTTGTTCTTCGGCGTGCGCACCTGCAGGCGCCACTCGGGGACACCGGTCACGGTCGCCCGGACGGGATGGCGGCCGGCGCTGGTGGTCAGGAACGTGGCCACCGCGCTGCCGGCGTGGTCGGTGCGCACCGCCTGGGTGCTCGCGCCCGGGAAGGTCAACGTCACAGAGGTGTCACTGAGCGCGCGGCCCTTGGCGTTGCGGACTCGGACCGTGGCGCGCACAGTGCCGCCCACTGCGGCGTCAGAGACGCTCAGGCTGACCTTCGGGGCGCCTGCGTGGCGGGCGGACTCGCGCAGCATGGTGCGGGTGAACGAGCGGATCTTGGACGAGTTCGGGGCCTGGTTCACCCGCCGCTTGCTCACCCGCCCGCCGAGGGCGTGACGTCCGCCCACCAGGAGGTGGTCGATGGCCACGTCGACGGCGGCTGACTGCACCGCGTAGCGGTAGCTGCCGTACCGGGACAGGATGTAGGCCGCACGGGCGGTCTCGCGGCGGGTGGCTCGCTTGCCGGGGAGGTCCGCGGTGGCCCACACCGGGCGGTAGGCGGTCCTCTTCGCTCGCTTGCCGGGGTCGATGCGGTAGGCGACCTTCCCGTTGACCTTCCTCGCGCCGATCCACCCGCCGTCAGCAGTGCCGTCGGTGCGGATCTTGTAGCCCGACCAGGCCCGGTCCCCGCCCGGCTTCGGCGGGGCGCCGTTCGCGGGGCTCATCGCGCCCGGAACCATCGTGGTCACGACCGCGGCCGCGATCGCGGCCGCCAGTCCCGATCGCAGCCTCTTCGTCGCATCCATGTGTCGTGCTCCTCCGTCTTGTCGGTTCATCGTCATCACTGGTGTCCGCTCAGTTCGGGACCGGCGCGGTCGGCTCAGGACCACCCGGGTCAACGGGACGGTCCGGACCGCGACCACCACCGCCACCGCCGCCGCTGCTGGGAGGTGGCGGGGCCGGGGTCGAGGGGTAGGACGGCGTCGAGGGATACGACGGCTCCGGGGCGCTCGGCGCCGGTGGCGCCGGCGGTGCGGGAGGTGGGGCCACGGGGGCGGGTGCCTTCACGCGCACGCGTCCCGAGACGGGGTCCGCGCCGGTGACCTTGGCCTGCCACCGATAGGTGCCGGGTGCGAGATCCCGGAACGTCCACTCCTGGCCCCGCTTCGTGAGCCGGGCCATGCGCTGGATCGGCTTCGCGCGCTGGTCGCCGAGGCGGACCAGGACCAGCCGTGCTCGCAGGGGGAGCTCGCTCGAGGTGACCCGCAGCTGGAGCCGCTTCAAGCCGCCGATCGCGAGCACCCGCACGACGGGCTTGGGCGCGAGCGCCACACCGGGCGCCACGGAGAGTGGCTCGCTGGGCGACTGCTGTGTCGCCCGTGGCGCGGCGGTGGGCTCGGTGACGTCGTCATCGGCGCCCACCATGAGCGCAAAACCGACAGTGGCCACCAGGGCGAGGCTGCCCGCGATGCTGGCCAACACCACCACCTTGCGAGGCCCGACCCGCGCCCGTCGAGGCGCACCAGCTGGCATAGCCGACGCCGGCTCTTCCTGCTCCACCTCGAGGGGCGCCACTGGTGTGCTGGGCGGGGCCGCCTCGGGCTCCACCGGCGCTGGCTCGGCCGCGATACCCGGTGTGGCGGCCGAGGGGTCCACCCCTGGCAGCTCCTCGAGGTCGGAGACCGATCCGTCCGGGTTCACCACCAGGGCGGTCTGCCCGGCGGGGTCCTTGGCCAGGGCCCACACGGGCCGACCGAGGCCTTGGGCCATCTCTGCTACAGCGCGGATACCGGCCACGTACAGGTCGGATCCCTCGGGCACTACGAGCGCTTGCCCGTTGAGCGTGACCGTCTCGGTGCTGGGATCGACCTCGATCAGTGCCTCTGGGGGAGAGGGCTCTGAGAAGGGCAGATCAGGGTGTTCACTACTCACAGGAACTCCAGGTAAGTCGAGTAACTTACATAATCTAGGTTATCGGCGGTTTGTCCGGACCCTCCGAGAGGGGCGCGAGCCGCCGTCGCGGAGCGGCTCTGGCCGCCCGTCCAGCTCATCGGCGTAGGCCGCGGCCGCGGCCCTGCTCGTTGGCGTTGCCGCGGTTGCGGCGTGCGGCTTGCCCAGGTCGACCACCGCGGGCGCTCTCCTTGACCATGGCCTCGGTGGGCTGGCTGTAGCCGTGGCCAGAGGCGATGCGGGCATCTCGTGTAGCGGGGTTGAGGGAGTCCAGATCGGACTCGGTCGCCCGGTCGTAGGACTGGGAGTCACTCTGCTTGTTCGCGAGGTCCTCCAGGTCGTCTCCGGCCGCGTCGGTCAGATCACTGGTTGCTGCGACCGCCGCGGCGTCGGCGGCCAGCTGCTCGGCCACCTCGGGGTCGTCGGCACGCTTGGCGGCGCCGCCGAGCTGGTCGCTGGCCACGTCCATGGCCACCGCGTCGGAGCGTGCGTCGTCGGATCGGCGCACCAGCTCCTCGCGCAGGGATTCGGGTCGGGCCCGGATCAGCTGCGCCTCGACGGGGTCGGTGGTGACCTCTGCGACTCGTTCGGCGGCCGCCTCGAGTTCGCGCTGCGCACCGGGGTGGCCCTCGGCGAGGTCCTCACGGTGGGTGTCGATGAAGCGTTCGAGGACGATCTCTCCGGCTGAGGGGGCTTCGTCGAGGTTCCCCAGAGCGGAGCGCAGCAGGACCGGGTTCTGCTGCCAGGCCTCGGCTGGGTCACCGCCGGGGACGTCGACGACGCGGGCGTCGACGCCGCGGTTTGCGAGGGCGTAGAAGTCGTTCTCGGTGGCGGCCTGGCCAGCGGTGTCGGTGTCGTTGGCCAGCCACACCCGGCCATCGGCGGAGTGCTCGGCGAGGATCGCAGCCTGGGCATCGGACATCGCGGTGCCCAGCGGTGCGACGCCTGCGGCCTGGCCGTCGCCGGCCAGGCTGGTGGCCATGGCGTCGAACGGCCCCTCGGTCCGGACCAACCGCGCGCCTTCGCCCGCCTCGTGGATCCCGAACACCTGCTGGCTCTTGGTGAACGCCGCGGTGGCGCCAGTGTTGGTGTACTTCGGTGCCCGCTCGTCGCCGGAGAGGTCGCGGCCGACGAACCCGACGAGCTCGCCGTCGGGGTTGCGGATCCCGACCATGGCTCGATCGCGGAACGCGTCGATCACGTTGCCTCGCGACGACACCCGGCCCAGGCCGGCGCCGACGATCTCCTCGTCGCTTGCACCGTTCCTGCGCAGGTGGTCGGTGAGGCGGGTCCATCCGGGTGGGGCGTACCCCAGGGCCCAGGGCCCCTGCAGCACGTCCTCCCCGAGCCGCTCGACCAAGTAGCTCTGTCCAGGCGTGCCGGGGCGCAGGTTCGCAGAGAAGAACGCTTGGGCCTGGTCGTTGAGCTCCAGGACGCGTTCGCGCCCGATCACGGCACCCTCCCCGGGCGCCGCCGCCGCAGCAGCGGCGCCGGCGGGCTTGCCCAGGCTGATCAGCGTCTCCCCGTTGCCATCGAGGCCGCTCACGGGTGTGGTGGCTTCACCGGCGTGGCGCGCCTTGTCCTCCGCGGTGCGGCGGGCCTCGGCGTTGGCCGCGGAACGGTCGGTCATCGCATCGAGGAGGTAGGTGTTCGGGTCACGGCCGAACTTGCGTTGGATCTGCTCGGCCAGCTGCGCGGCCGCGGCCTGGGCCGCCAGGTCACCGGTCGCGCCCTGGGCGCGTGCATCGCGCCACGCGCGGGCGGCCTCGGTCGGGTCGACCTCGTCGAAGCCGCCCTGCTCGAGCAGCGGCAGCCAGGTGGGCCGATCGCCGGGTGCGACCTGTTCGCGCAGGTCGCCCATCCCGGCGGTGGCCATCGCTGCCTGGTGCTCCTCGAGCTCGCGCAGGCCGCGCTCGTCGGCGCCCTCGTCCCAGACGCGGGCCAGCTCGGAGTCGCGCGAGGCGGAGTCGACCTCGCCGTCCGGGGTCCGCCAGTTGTCCAGGTCCATCACACCGGGCTCGCCGGCGTGCGCTGCCCATGCCTCCCAGCGTGAGCGCTCGGCCAGTTCGCCGTGCTCGGCGAAGTGCTGCCAGTCCTCGTGCAGTCGCTTCTCGGCGTCGGTGACCGGCAGGTCCCCGGAGACCTTCACGCCCGCGTGGCGGTCGTAGTAGAACGGCGCGTGCTTGCCCGCGAGATCGACGACCTCGGGCATTGTCAGCAGCTTGGTCGCGGGTGGCTGCGATGGGAGCGTGGAGAGGTCGGTCTTGTGCAGCAGCACCGACGGGTGCTCGCCGTGGGTGTCGACAATCCGCTTCGCCACCATCTGCTCGGCGTCGCGGGCGATGGGATCCATCGTCGACCAGGCGGCCGCGGCCGCCCAGGCCTTCGAGGCGTCTTGGGCCGAGTGCTTCTCGACCGCACCGGGCTGGGTCAGGGGCAGGTACCCGCGACGTGCGGCGTCGCGCTGCTCCAGCCACTCCTCACGGGCACGTGCGGCCATCGCGCGGGACTTGTCGGCCGAGGATCGGGCATAGCGCTCCATCACCTGCGCGACTCCCGTCACCGCCGCTCTCAGGGCACGGTCCAGCTCGTGGCCCATCTCGAAGTCGTCGTCACTCATCTCTCTCCCCCTCGCTGCTGCTGTTCAGGTCTGTTGGGTCCGGCGGGCCTTGCACGGTCGCGGTGTCGTCGACGACGAAGAGACCCGGCGGCGGCGTGATTGCCGGCCACTGGGGCTCCTGGGCGTGGACCGCGTCCTTGTGCTTGGCGACCTCGCACCGCCAGAACACGCCGTCGTTGGCGGTGAGCGACCGCATGTGTGGGTCCAGGTGATCCCTGATCCACGTCGACAGCGACGGCGCCGGCTGCAGACGCATCACCTCGAACGCCTCCCACACCGCCTCCAGGCGAGTGATCGCCTCAGCGTGCTCCCACCAGCTGGCACACCAGCGTCCGGCGTAGTTCTCCCCCAACCGATGCACCCAGTTGGGAAGGACGTACTGCTCGACGAACACGGCCACGGAGGCGAACCGCAGCACCGGCTCGTCACCATCTGTGCTCTGCTGCTCGGCGCGCTGCAGCTCGGCGTGTGCCTGCTCCGCATCGTTCTCGGCCTCGGCCACCAGCGCCTGGGCACGTTCGAACTGCTCGCCGGCACGGCGGAAGCCACGTTGCGCGCGGGCCAGCTCAGCGCGGGCCGCCTTGCGCTCCCATGGCTGCTTGGTCTCGTCGCGCTCGTAGTCCTCGACCTTGGTCTCCAGGACCGCGATCTCGCTCTCCGCGTCGACCAGGGCATCCTCGGCCGAACCGCACGCGGCCCGAGCCTCCTCGGCTGCGTTCCTGGTCGTCCGAACCTGGGCACGTGCCGCGACAAGCCGCTCGCTGGCTGGCTCGGCCTTGCTCTCCCCCGGGTGTGGAGCGTCGTGGTCTTCGACCGCCGCCGCAGTGGGCTCGCCCATGTCGTCGGGCGTGGAGTAGATCCCCTCGAAATCGGTCTGCGTGCGGGCGGTCATGCCGTGCCGCCCTTGGTCATGGCCACCGCTGCGGTCTCGTCCTCGGCGTCCTCGACGTGGCTAGAGAGCCGGAACGCTGCCTCGCTGGCCGCGATCCGCTCGGCGTCCTCGCGCTGGGACAGGTCGACCAGCTCGAGCATGATCGGGCGCGACCCGGCCGAGAGCAGCACTCCCCTGCCTCGTGGCAGGGCCCGCAGGTCGGCCTCGGAGAGGATCCGCTCGTCGCGGTTCTGTGTCGACGTCGAGCGGCCGTGGCCGCTCACCGTCACCGACTTGTCGCGGATCTGGCGGTCCCCCACCAGGCGCGACAGGTCGGCGAGGTGGTCGACGTCGTTGAGGCCGCGGCCGGCGAACGCGATGTTGGCCGCGGACCACATCATCCCGAAGCCGCCGACACCCCAGGCGCCCTCGCCTTGCTTCCGCGACTGCAAGATGACGATGAGGATGATCCCCTTGCCGCCGGCGTGGGAGTACAGCGACGGCAGCTCGGGCCACCGGCACACGTTCGCGGCCTCGTCGAGCACGAACAGCACCGGCGTCGCCAGGCGGCCGCCGGCGCGCTCGGCGCGACCCTCGAACGCCGCATAGACCGCTGCGGTCAGCGACCCGGTGATCGCCCGGGCGCCGCTGGCCTTGCCGCCCTTGGACAGCAGGTACAGCGTCTGGGTGGTCCCCGCGAACGCCTCAGGTGAGAACTCAGGGCGCTCGTCGCCGGGCTCGCTGGTGATCCACGGCAGATACTCCGGGTTGCGCAGGAAACCCACCGCCGAGCGGGCGGTGCCGTAGATGCCGGAGCGCTCATCGGCCGCGGCGTTGACCTTGGACTCGATGTTGTCGGCCACCGCCCCCAGGCCGTGGCCGCGCAGGATCTCCTGCGGGTCGGGCGACCCGGCGCGGCCGTCGGGGAACTGCAGCCACTCCAAGACCCGGGTGACCTGCTCCCCGCCCAGCGCGGCGGCCATCAGCAGGTCGGTCAGCAGCTCGCGGCCCATCGGCCCGAAGTAGTCGTCCTCGGCGCCGGGCACCTCACCTGAGGACCTCGAGGCCAGCCAGATCGCGGCCAGCTCCTCGGCCCGGTCCAGCGACGTGACGAACGACAGCGGGTTCCACCACCAGGTGGCCCCTTCGCCGTAGATCCCTTGGGGGTCTTGGACCCAGCACTGGCCCAGCTCGGAGCGTGGGCCGCGGGTCAGGTAGACGATGTCGGGCTTGTTCGACGTCGTCACTGCCGGCCCGGTGTGCTCGACCAGCTGAGGCACCGCGACCGCGCGGGTCTTGCCTGCGCGGGTGCCCATGATCCAGACCTGGGACCACTCATAGGTGGAGTAGAGCCAGCGCCGGGTCAGGGTGGAGATCCCCAGCCTGACGCCCACGCCGGCGGCCGAGGAGCCCAGGCGCGCAGTGTCGCGGGCCACCGCCTCGGCGGTCATCTCGTCCTCATCGGACCTCGACGACATCGACCTGGCCAGGGAGTCGGTCCACTCCCGCCCGGCCAGCACGCCGCTCAGCGCCCGGCCCGCCACGAGCAGCGCCAGGCCGACGACTGCGCCCAGCCCGAGCGCCCACACCGTGGCGTCTGAGGACCACCGCGGTCCCTGCCCGCGGTCCAGGAGCCAGCGGCCTGGGCCGCCCTGGCCGTGGCCGGCCAACCAGGCCGATGCCCAGCCCAGCATCCATCCCCCGACCGCTGCCACCACCACCGCGGCGACCGCGAAGAACGCCCACGCGTCCCCGTTGCTCACCGCGCCTTGCTTGTTCGGCCTCTTGCTCGACACCGTCGTCTCCCCTCGCCCCCGCGTGCCCCCGGACCCGGGGGTTACGCGTCCTCTCCGGTGCCGCGCATCGCGGCCGCGGTGTCGCTCCACGCGCGGTCGGTGTTGTGCACGTCCTTCTCGATCTCGACCGGAGTCAGATCGAGCGTGAACGGGATGCCGGCCTTCTTGCCGACCTTCAAGATGAACTTCCCCCGGCCCACGGGGGCGCCGACCTCACCGGTGACCGGGTTCGGCTCGCCGGCCGCGGCCCAGCTGGTGAGCATGTCCTTGTCCTTGCCGGACAGGGCGAACACCTCTTCGAGGTTGCCCATCTCGCCGGGCACGAGCCCGCCGAGGTAGACGATCTCCGAGCGCCCCACGAAGCCCCAGGCCTTTGCGGTCGCCTCCTCGGAGTGGACCTTGAGGTCGTCCATGCCGTGGGAGATGAGCATCTGACCCAGACCCAGGGTCCGGTTCAGTCGGGTGATCTCGTCGACGCGATCGACCATGAACTCCGCGGCGCGCAGTGCGCGCCACAGCTCGTCCATCACCAGCAGGTAGGAACGCCGTGGCGCCAGGCCCGCATCGGAGAGGACCTTCGAGGCCGACACGGCCGTCGAGCCGTAGGACCAGCACACCAGCTGGACCGCGGCCTGCAGTGCGGGGTCCATCTCCTCGAAGGCCGAGAGGTCGAACACCACGGCGCGGTCCAGCAGCAGATCCACGGTGGTCGGCTCGGCGAAGACGCGGCCGAAGATCTCGCTGCCGCCGTTGAGCGACATCAGCGCGTCGATCAGGTCCTGGGTGCGCTCGGCGTAGCGCTCGGGGTCCTCGCGGTCCTGGGCGAAGCGTCGCAGCTCAGCCGGCCGTGCCTCGATGATGGCCAAGATGTCGGCGATGACGGGCACCTCACGCGGGTGGTGCTTGTCCCACAGCTCCATCGCGGCCGAGAGGATGTTGCGCTCGTGGGCCTTGAGGCGTTGGCCCAGCGCGAGGCCGCACAGGCCCTCCATCACGTTCATCCGGCGGCCCCGCATGTCCGCGAGGATCTTGATGCGGATCTCCTCGGGCACGTCGTCGAGGCGCAGTGCCAGCGGGCCCGGGTCCAGCGGGTTCACGAAGTGGCTGGAGCGGTTGAGCTCGATGACCTGGCCGTCAAGCTCGAGGACCAGGTCGACGTAGTCGGGCTTCCAGTCCGACAGCACGATCGGCAGCACACCCTTGTAGGGCAGGAATCCCGCGATGTGTCGCACCAGGGTGCTCTTCCCGACGCCAGGACGGGCCAGGACGAACGCGCTCGGGTTGTGGATCAGACCTGCCAGGTACCACGAGACCGGGTCCCCGCAGACCTGCCCGCGACCGTGCAGGTGCGGGCCCAGCGGCGCCCCCACCAGCGCGAGCGAGGAGCCGACCGCGAACGGGTACAGGCCGCAGACCTGCACCGTGGGGCCACGGAACTCCGGGACCGGGCTCACCGTCAGTGACTTGCCGCCGCCGGGGATGTCCCAGCCCATCGCACCGGGCCCGGTCTCCTCGCGCGGTGCCTTGCGGTCGCGGCGCCCGGGGCGGGCGGCCTTCACCGGGGCGTGCAGCGCCTTGCGCTCACGCCGGCTCAGGTTCCGCGTCGAGAAGAACCCCGGCTGGGGTGGAGTCGTCATCGCCATCGTCGTCGACCTCTCAGAATCCGTCAGCGAATGAATCGAGGCCGGTGTGGTGCCGGGGCACCATCCCCAGCGGCAGACCCGCCACGAACGCCGAGTCCTGCGACCAGCGCGGCAGCCGCATCCGGAGCTTGGCCTGCGGGGCGAGGGTGGACAGCACCACCCGCGAGGCCCGGTCCAGATCTGCGCGGTCCAGCACCGTGACCGTCACCACCAGGCCCACGCGGATCAGCGGAGACCCCAGGGCCTCCTGCTGCGCGGTCTTCATCGCGGCCGCCACCGCCAGCTCGTGCGCGGCACGGGTGCGCGAGTTCTGCGACGCGACCAACTTCGCGGCCGTCACGTCGTTCTCCGCGACCTTCGCCGACTGCGTCGGCGACTCCGGGCGGAACAGCAGCACCACCCGCTTGCGCGCCACATCGCGGTGCGGGGCGAGCAGCTTCTCCAGCACCGTGGAGAAGAAGATCCCCCGCGGTGCCTCACGCATCTGCCACGTCCGTGACACGGCCGTCTCGTGCTCGTAGGTGTCCACCCCGGCGCGGTGCGTCAGCGGGCCGGCCTGGTCCCAGGTCAGGCCCGTGCCGTCGCCGAGGTACTGCGCCTCGTCGACCATCTCCGCCACAGCCGGGTCGTAGGCGACCCGGGTGAAGTCGATGATCTCCTGCGCGGTGCACGGGTAGCTCGCGCTTCCCGCGCCCGTCGCGGACAGATCGCCGGTCAACGTCGGCAGCACATCGCCGATCGCGGCCGCCATCTCCTCGCGTGAGCGGGTGATGGTGTCCTCACCCATCTCCGACTTCAGCTTCGCGTTGAACGTGATGGTCAACCGCACCGTCACCACCGGCGCCCCGGCCCGGCTGGAGTTCTTCATCTCCTCGACCATCCGCACCGAGTACGCCGGTGCCTCCGGGGACCGGCCGCGGTCCACCGAGCGGCGCAGCCGCTCGCCGGAGTCGGGAGCCGACTCGACGACCACCGAGGCGCCGACCACGTCGCCCACGGTGTTCAGCTGCGACATCCATGCCGCCCACTGCGAGACCTGCTGGTCGATCGCGTGCTGGTCAGCGCCCGACACACCGGGAGGGAAAGCCTGGATCACCACGCTGTACAGGCCCGACTTCGTCCACTCCAGCAGCCCGAACCGCCGCCCGTGCACGTCGGTGTGCTCCGAGAGCCCCACCTGCGCCGCCACCCCAGGCAGTCGGCACAGCCCGTCAGGGACCACCCCCGTGAGCCCCTGCACCAGCAGGTTCTTCCCGCTCTTCTGCGCCCGGCTGAACCGCCAGGCACCGATCCACTTGGAGTAGCGGCCCATACCGTCGCGCGTCTTGATCGCCTCAGGCAGCACCGCCAGCAGCACCAGGCCGGTCCACACCGCTGCGACCCAGATGTTGGTGGCGAAGATCAGCACCATCATCACCAACGCACCCAGCAGCAGCATCAGCGACGGGACCGCACCCAGGCCCATCAGCCCTGGCAGCTTCGGCTCCCGCAGGTTGCCGTACCCGCGCTCCTCGGTCGACACCGAACTCATGACACCGCCCCCATTCCCAGCTCGCGCCCACGTCGAGCTGGGCTCTGATCGGTCTGCTGCACCTGACTACTCATCACTGCTCTGCTCCCTCTGCTGCGTCATCGCCTGCGCGGCGCACCGACTCCGCGCCCCGCCGTGCCGCGTCCTGCGTCTGCCCGCCTCGGCTCGGCCGCGACGGCGCCCCAGGCGCCGCCGACGGCGGCGCCTGGGGCGGTGTTGAGGAGGATGTCGACCCCGAGGGCGGCTTGGCCCCGTTCGCAGACTGCGCGGGCGGCTGTCCCCCGTTCCCCGCCGGCGGCGTGGAGTCCGCGCTGCCCTGCGGCGGCGTAGACGTGCCGCCCTCCGGCTGCGGAGGGGCGCTGCTCTCGGAGGTCTGCGGCGTCGAGTTCTGTGCGCCCGGCGCGGGCGCGCCCGAATCTCCGCTGCCCTTGGGCGATCCACCACCACCGCCCGAGCTGCCGCCCAGCCCGAGACCACCGGTGCTCTTCGCCCCCGACGCCGAGGCCGCCGCTCCAGCGCCGCCACCAGCGAGCCCCACAACCGCGGCCCCTGCCGCGACCGCACCGATCGCTCCAGCGCCAGAGAACGCCGAGCTCGAGCCTGCACCCGCTGCCGGCATCACGAACTTGATGAACGCCGGCAGCGCCAGCGCCGCCATGCAGATCACGGCCATCCCGAAGATCGCGTTCTGGATCTCGTCGTCTGAGCCGCTCTCGCCGACCAACCGGAGCCCCGTGGCGTAGATGATCGCCGCCACCGGCTTGTACAACACGAACCCCAGAATCAGCATCAGCAGCTTCTTCAGCCGCAGCCAGCCCTCCTCCGTGGCCGAGCCGGCCGCGACGATCGGCAACAACACGAAAAGCACGATCAGCGCCGCACCCCGCACGTACATGAACGCCAGCTGAGCCACCGAACCCAACAGCGCGATCAGGAACACGATCAGGAAGATGCCGGCGTTGCTGGACGCGATCGCCACCTTCATCAAAGTCGCGAACCCATCCGAGGTTCCGCCCCCCGCTGCACGCTCAACCAGCCACGGAGAGAACTCATCCCCGGCCTCGAGCAGAAGCATCGTCATGGCCAGCGCCGGCAGCGTGGCCAGCACCACCGCCAGGAGCTGACGGCCGATCCCGCGCAACCCCTCCCCCACCCGCTCAGGGCTCATCCCGATCCGCAGCAACGCCAACGCAAACGAGATGATCGCGAACGCCGCAGTCACCGGCATCAGATCCGCATGCAACGACTCGATCACCGGCGAGCTCTTCCAGCTCTGACCCGAACCGGTCGCCAACTCCGGAGACGGAGCCTTCATCCACACCGTCAACACATGCTGCAGACCGGTCTGCGTCCCATCCGCCAACCGCTGTACGAACGTCTCAAACGCATCCCCAGCCACCGACGACACCGCATCGCCAACAGCGTCGGACCCAGCCCCAGCGACCGCCTCGACGCCCTCCTTCACCCCGCAGAGTGGAATCACGGCACCGGTCAGGCCGTCACAATCCGGTAGCCCCGGCACAGCCGAGGACGTTCGGACGGCGCTAAGCCCTGTCGTGCTGGGCGCCCCAGCGGACGCCGGGGCTTGCCACACCAGCGCCCCCAGCAGCACAGCCACGAGTGCGACCGACGCCCGGAGTGCAGCATTCACTGGGTGCCGCCGAGCCAGTCGTTGTTCCGTACGACCCTCCACCCCGCCGCCTCAAACTCGGGCGTTCCAGGCTTCAGGTAGGTCTCCTCCGGCGGGGCATCCCCAGCGCCCCCCTCGGCCCACCAGCGACCGTCCTTCCAGACGATCGGGACCGCTCCCGCCGAGTTCACCGTCTGTGTAGTTCCGTCCGCGGTGGTGTAGTCGATCTGGGTGCTCAGCGCGACGATCACCCGGGTGTCGTCGACTTCGCGCCACTTCACGCCCTCGAGCTCCACCGTCATCCCCACACCAGCAGGCACAGGACCGCTCGCGGGGACGCCGAGTAGTTCTCGACCACCGAGAACTAGCCGGTCAGAGACGCCTTGCAGGTCCCCTTGCCCCGTCACGTAGGCCTTCTGAGCCGCGTACATCTGGTCGTACTCCAGAGCACCCCCAGCCGCCTGGAAAGCGGCCGCCGTGGCGGCCGCACCCTCAGGGGTCTGGGGGTAGTGCGTGGGGTAGCCGTCGGTCATCTGGGTGGGTTGGGGCAGCGTCACGAACGCCGAGTCCGCGCCCTCACTCTCGACACCCTCGGTCGGAGTGGTCGCGACCTCGGAGGTCTCGCCCCCGCTGGGGCCGGCGTTGTCGGACTCGTCGTCGCCTCCGGGCGAGACCAGCACCAGCACCAGCCCAACCACCACGATCAGCACGAATACCGCAGAGGCGAACCACCACTTGCCCATGTCCATCAGCCCTTCACGGGCACCGTTGTCGCTCATCACGACCGTCCTTCCGAGAGAACACAGCAGCTAGGAGTAGGGGGAACAGCGACCGCGTCGACGTACGACAGGGGCATCGACAAGGCGCTCATCAGGCGAGGCCTCAGACTGCGGCGATGCCGAGCGCGCCGAAGATGGCGCCAGCGGCGCCGAGGAAGACAGCGGCGACCAGCACGACAGCGGCTCCCATGCCGCCTTCGAACTGGCCGTGGCGGAGCGCGGAGAGGCCGGTCTTGCCCATCATCACGCAGAACGCGATGAACAACGCGACGCCCACCAGGCTCGTCGTCCAGCCCACCAGCAGGGCCAGCTTCTCGGTGCCCGGGGGCAGCGCCATCGGGAGGACCTGAGCAGTTTCTACGAGGTGAGTGATCATCAGGCGGAACCTTTCTCGAGGAAGGTGGTGGGGGTTGCTCGCGCGGCATCTGTGCTGCGGGAGTGTCTGTGTGCGGCCGCGGTTGCGGCCTTGTCCAGCAGGGACTTGCGCATCCGGCGCAGCCGCCCGCGGCTGGCTTCACCGGGCAGCTCGGGGTCGTGGCGGAAGTCCTCAGACCAGCCGAGTCGCCACGCGTGGGGCAGTGCGCGCTCGGCCGACTTCACCTCGCGCTGCAGCCCCCTGGACAGCGCCGGGGCGTCGTCGACCAGGACGACACCGAGGACCTCGATGGCATCCAGCCCGCCCGAGGCCCACTGCGCCGCGAGGCGGCGCACCAGCAGCAGGCCCTGGGCGTGCGTGCGGGCCACGAACACCACCGGCGTGCCCTGGTCGACCACGCCACCCAGACGGGTCCCGCAGTCGTGCGCGACCTCGCCCAGCAGCGATGCCACCGTCGAGGTGCCAGCGCCCCCGTGCAGGCCGCACACCTGCACGACCAGGCCGTCGCCGCGCTCCCCCGTGGTGAAGCTGGGGGGCGGGACCTCCAGCAGCGGGTCGAGTGGTGCGGGTGCGCCTGTGGGCTCAGCAGGGCCGCTCACCATCACCGGGGACAGGTCATCGTCGTGGTCGACGTCCTCGACTGCCTCGGTCTCCGCCGGCGGCAGCAGCGGGTTGCGGGCAGCCTCAGGTGCCGGCGCGCGCTTTGCGCGCAGTGAGGAGTGGAACCGGCCACCACGCACCCGCGCCTGCGGGTCGGGCTCGGGGGCCACCGGCGCGGCGGCTACCGGTTCGGGGGTCACCGGTTCGGGAGTGGTGACCGGTTCGGGGGTGGTGACCGGTGCGGGAGTCTCCGGCTCCGCGGGTCGCTCGGCATCTCGCATCGCGGCCTGGGCGGCTCGCTCCCACGGATTCTGTCGCTCGCTCATCGCTGCCCTCCGTTCTTCTCGGTCTCGACCGCGAACAGCACGGTCTTGTTGGTGCCGCCGCTGGCCACCAGGTAGCCGACCGACCCCGCGACCGCCTGAGGGGCGGTCAACGTGGTCGACGGCGCAGGCTGCGGCGCACCCAGTGATTCCGCGGTCGCGCCCTCAGCGGTCGCGACCAGGGGACGGCCCTCGCCGGTCCCGAACGCGATGTCGTCTCCCACCGCGGTGCTCTGCCAGTCCTGGGGAAGCTCGGCGTCGGTGCCCGTGGCCAGGTCGAGCGCGGTGGATCCGTAGATGCCCCACTCCCCCGCTGGCGCCGACTGCAGCGCTAGGCCATCGGTTTGCGTGGTTGCCTGCACCGCAGGGACCCAGCCGGAGATCCACTGCCGCTCCAGGCTCGCCGCGTCGTAGGCGGCCAGGCGGACGGTGTCGGTGCCCGCGTGGTCGGTGGCCTTGTAGGCCAGCACCAGCTGGGAGCCGGTCCACCCGGCAATCGAGTCGAACTCGGCGCCGTCCACCGGGTCCAGGAGCTGCGGGTCTCCGGCCAGTGACTCGCTGGCCGACTTCCAGACCTCGCCGCGACCGCCCACCACCAGCACCGACCCATCGGGCAACGGAGCGACCGGTGTGCCGGTCGCCGGGATCACCCGGGTCACCAGCTGGCCCTCAGACACGACCTGGACGTGGGTCTCATCGACCTTCACCAGCGGCCCGCTCGAGGTCATCACCACGCCTTGAGTCCCGCTCAGAGGCCACTCCCCCTCCTCTGTGCCCGTCTCGGGGTCCAGTGCCAGCAGCTCTTGGGTGGACGCCACCACCAGCGCCTCCTCCTCGTCGAGGCTCACCAGTGACGGGCCCGCCAAGACCGAGCCGTCGAGAGCGTCGTTGGTCCACTCGTGCAGCCCGTTGCTGCCGGTGTAGGCCGAGACCTCGGTACCTCCCTCGCGCACCGCGTAGACCCGCTCGGGGTCGGCCACGACCTGCGCGGTCGCCGACGCGAAGGTCTCGGTGCCCAGGTCCACCGACCATGCGGCCACCGCCGAGTACGGGGCCGGCGCCAAGACGGGAAGCTGGGTGGGGTCCGGGGACGTGGGACGCGCGGTCTCCTCGGAGCCGCCCATGCGGCTCAGCACGAACACCGTGAGCGGGGCTGCGATCAACAGAACCGACACCGCGAGCACCAGGACCATCAGGCACGAGACGCCACCCTTGGCGCCGGTGGGCTTCGCGGCAGATCCACCGCGTGAGCCGCTGACAGTGCCGGCGCTGTTCAGCTCGTGCACGCCGCCAGCGGCGTCGACAACCACGTTGAACACGGCGCCGTCGGTGCCGGTGACGCGGACCCGGATGGCCTTCAGCGGCCCCATTCGGCGCGCCGCCTTCGCAGCCGCGGCGTCGATCACCGCGCGCCGGACCGGCTCCAGCTCGGTGTCGCGCGCGAGGACGACGTCGTCGACCTCGCCCTGCAGGTCGCCGTCCTCGGTTTGACGGATCACCGCACGCACCATCGGGTACATCGGGACCTGCTCAGGGTCGAAGGACCGCGACTCACCCTCGGCGGGACCGTGGGGGTCAGGTGCACCGCTGGCAGAGTCGTCGCCGGGCTGGAACGGGTGTGCGAGTCGCATCGTCACGCCTCCCCGCTCGTCGGGTTTGCCGGGACAGCGGTCGTGACGACCCACCGTCCGCTGGCGGGGTCCTGGGAGACGCGCACGTCGACGACCAGGCCGTCGCTGTAGCGCAGCTCCACCTCACGCGTCGGGGTCTCCGACGGCGTCAGCGCACCCCCGCTGAGGTCGGTGAACGCCACAGACGGGATGTTGCGCAGATCAGTCCACTCATAGGAGTCGGCCAGCGCCGGGCTGATCAGCGGCCGCAGCCGCTCCAGCCACGCCTGGTGTCCCCCGCTGGTGTTGGTGAACGCGACCGCGTAGCTACGAGCGACCTCACGCCACGCGTCCTCCTGCGCCGGCGCGGGCTCCACGCTCGGCGACGCCGAGCCGGTGGGCTGCGACGTCGACTCCGAGGAGTCGTTGTCCCCGCCTGCCACCAACGCATAAGCGATGCCCGTGCCCACGCCGAGCACCAGGCCGACGGCGGCAATGCGCCAAGCCCACTTCGTAGTCATCTGTGGTCTCCTCATCGGCTCGCCGGCACGTTCCTGGGGGCGGTCCCGCTGATCTGCTGGGCCAGCCACGTCACGGGGTTGACGTTGTCGGGGCCATAGATCGACCCGCCACGCGTATGGACCTCGAAATGCAGGTGACAACCGCGGGAGTTGCCCAGGTTGCCCACGGCGCCGATCTGCTCGCCGGTCTGGATCCGCGCGCCGGCGCTCACGGTGACGTTCTGCATGTGGGCGTACCAGGTCGTCAGGCGCCCGGGACCCTGGCTGATCTTCACCAGGTAGGGGCCAGCCCAGGCCTGGTGGCGGTCGATGATCACCGTGCCCGCGTGCGCCGCGCGGACCGGTGTCCCGCACGGCGCGGACAGGTCGTTGCCGGTGTGCCAGCTCGAGCGGATCGGGCTCACCTCGCGCCAGTTGTCCTGGTCGATGTAGATCCCCGGCGGCAGCGGTGTCGTCACGTTGCCGGTCGTCGAGCCGTACCCGGTGCCGGCGTTGCCGTGCACGCTGACGTGCACGTGATCCATGTGCGCAGACGTCGGGTCAGTCGCCCCCGAGGGGTGGCTGTAGGGGCGCCATCCGGTGTCGCCGGCGTTCCAGATCCGGGCCCGCCAGATGAGGTAGGTGATCCCGAACTCGCGGGCGTGCTGCTGCAGCCAGGCCGCGATCGCATCGCCCTCGGCGATCCCGCTGGCCGTGCTCCAGTTCCTGATCATCACGTCGACCGCGAGCCCCTTGGGGTGGTCGCTCTTGGAGTTGGCGCTGCGCTCCCCCACGCCGGCGTAGTCGTGGGGGCCGAACGAGGCCTGCACGCACCGCAGCACCGCCAGAGCGTCGGGCTTCAACCCCTCCTCGACCGCCAGGCCGGTCGGGGCGCACGTCGTGGCGCCCACGGGTGTCGCGCACGCCGACGCGTCGGTGGCCTCGCTCATCAGCGCGGCAGTCGTGGCGTCGAGCTGTGCGAGCAGCCGCCGAGCGAGGTCCTCGTCATCGGCGTAGGCGTCGGGGAAGCCGGAGCGCTGAACCGCCTGGGCGGCCTCGCTGACACGCATCTGCTCCCACCCGGCGATGTCGAGCAGCCCCGGGTTGTTGGTGTGGGCTGCGCGGCCGTAGAACGCCCGCGTGGCCAGCACCGGGTTCCTGATCTGCGCCGAGCTGCCCCAGCCGGTCGAGGGGCGCTGCTGGAACAGACCCAGCGAGTCGCGGTCGCCGTGATCGAGGTTGCGCAGGCCCGACTCCTGCAGAGCCGTCGCCAGGGCGACGACGTGCGCCTGCGGCGGTACACCGAGGTCGTTGCCGACCTTCACGATCGTGGCCGCGTTGCGCGCCTGCTCGCCTGCGAGGCCGGCGATGTTGACCTGCTCGGCCGCCGCCGCTGGCGCGGCCGGCGGGCCCGGGAGACGGTTCTTCGCGGCGTTGGTCTTCCCCAGCCGGAACGTCGCCCACAGGCCGTGGTGGTCGGAGTTCAGGGGCTGGGCGCCCTGCGCGAGCGGGGTCGCGGCATCGGTGGGGTAGAAGATCATGTCGATGGCGGCGCCGCCGTCGTGGGCGTCGAGCCGTCCCAGCTCGTCGAAGGTGGGGGCGTACCCGTACGGCGCCAGCTTCTTGCGCGGGCCCCACGGGTCATCAGCGTTGTACTGGCTGTTCATGTCGCCGGCGATGAACACCGGCCCCTGCGGCGAGAGGCGCTCAGCCAGCGCGGCGACCTTGTCCATCCCCGCCGCGTAGAGCTGCTGGCGCAGCGGCTTGTTCGGTCCGATCCGCGCCGGGTTCACCATGTGGTGCATCGAGACCATCGAGAACCGGCCACCCTCCGCGTCGCGCAGCGTGACCCAGGTGGCTGCCCGGGAGCGGTCCCACCGCTGAGGCCCCTGGGCCAGGATGATCACGCGGCCGCTGTCGACCTTCGTCCACCGATCCGCCCGGTAGAGCACGGCCGTGCCGTCGGCCCCGTGGTTCGGGACGCGCCAGAGCTTGTAGCCCGCCGGGGTGATCTCGCGGTCCGAGCGACGCGACACCTCGTTGAGGGAGACCGCATCCGGTCCCGAGCCCACGACCGTCATCAGGTCCGAGCGGAAGCCCGCCGCGGAGACCGACCCCTTGATGTTGGCGTGCGCGATCCTCAGGTCCCCCTGAGCGCCGTCGCCGGTCACGGTGTTTCCCACCGGTGCCGTTCCGCCCGGGAAGCACGACGCCGCCTCGACTGCCGGCTCCATGATCAGCACCACCACGATCACGGGCAGCAGCAGGAGAACGCCCACGCCCAGCCCGATGCCCCGCATCCCGCTCACAGCGGACCCCGAGCAGACCAGAGCATCCCGCCGGCGGGGGGATGTGCGTGGCCGCGCCTTGGGGTTCTGAGCCGGCCACGCACTGAGAGGTCGACCGCAGCCCGCGGGAAGCCGCGACCGACCAGCATGAGACGACAGGACGCGCGGTGGGGGCACCGGCTGTCAGGGCGCGCGGGCACGCTGCATCGCGTCCCCACCTGGACCGTTTCCCGAGAACGGCTCAGCATCACGACTCCCCCGAGACGATTCGAACCTGAGCACACCCTAGAGCCGACCGCGGACAACGGCCCCTGGCTTCCCCCACCAATCGGACGCCCGGTCGTGTCTTGCCCCCGCCCCTGTGCGCTCCAAACCACCGCGACACCCTCCGCTCCCGAGAAGGAGGCAGACATCGCCTCCGTGCAGGTACGCTAACAGATAGTCTGGTTTAAACGAACTAGTTTGGGGGGATCATGCTGTGAGCGATCGACCGACCGCCCACCACTGGGGCAATGCAGGCAGAATGCGGGCGTGCCCCGCCTCATTCGCGTTTCAATCGAGACGCCCGTGACTGTCGATGCGGCGACCCGCGTGTTCGGCACGCCACTGCGGGTCCACCTGGTTCGCTACTTCCTCGACAACCCTGGGCCCCAGAAGGATGCGGCCGCTGCACTCGGCGTGACCCGCGGGGTGGTGTCGGCCAACACTGCCGCGCTCATTGCAGACGGCGTTGTCGTCGAGACTCCGAGCGCGGATAAGCGGTCCCACACCTATCGGGTCGACAGGGGCCGCTTGAGCGAGCTGCTAGACGCGCTACGCGACTTCACCCTCCCGCCCGACGTTAGTCTTGATAAATCGGACTAGCTTGGGCAGGCTTTCACTGTCTAGGGGAGTTCGACGGACCTCGTGCAGCGCCCCAGGGGCGCGACGCCTGCTCACGGTGGCGCGGACGGCTCACTGGCCCCATCAACAACATGCGCGACACACCCCAATCAATGCATTACGTGAGCGCCCTATGGCGCAAGGATGGTGCGCACGGATGCATTCATTACCGGAGGTGGCACCCATGGCCGCAGTTAAGGGTCGTCGTCGTCGTTCCGCGGACAGCGGAGTGACGGTGCCGATGCAGGGACACGTCTCGCCTGAGACGCGCCTCAAGGCACGTGCCGTGGCTGACGCCCTGGGCGTGTCCATGGGCCAGTACCTCGACACGCTGGTCGCCAACGATCAGCTCGACGAGGACGGCCGCCCGGTGTGGTGGATCGAGCCGGACCCGCAGCAAGACGCGCTCTTCGAGAGGAACGCTTCCTAGGACTCCATTAGGTCGGGGCAGTGCCCCGAAATGACTGATGACCACCGCGCCAACGGTGGCCATCTAAGTCGAAGGACCGAATGTGCCGTTCGGTTCCATCTGCAGCCCCACTCCGAAGCAAGGAGGAAGAGGTGGCTTTGTGCTGCCCACGATAACACCCGACCCCGCAGTTGCCAGGACCGTCGCAACAAATCTCAGCCCGCGTGTCGCACGAGGTTGCGGCCCGGTGCATGAGCCTGTGCGACCGCACGGCGTATGCCTGTGACCGGGCAACTCGTCAGCGCGCTAGACCGGCGCCTCTTTGAGGCGTCGGGGTGGTTCGTCATTGACGCCGGTCAGAGGAAGGTCGGCGATGCTGAGTCGCTGAGGCATGCCCTGGTGTTGGTGGAGCAGGGTCGTGCGGCCGCTGTGGTGGGACGTCTCGCCCGTGATGTGGCCGCGGTCGATGTCGATGCCGGCGGTGTGGAGGGTGACGCGATTGCCGAGCACCTGGCCGGGTGGCTGACCGGTCGGGGCCGCTGGCACCTGCTGCGGCCTTCTGGTGGTGGGCCGGGCCGCTGGCACGTGCTGTGTCTGCCCGGGGAGGACACGGCTGCTTTCGCGGCGTATGTCGAGGATCTGCGGATCACTTACGGTCTCGCGAAGGTGCAGGTCGATCACCGCGGGGTGGGTGGCGGGTCGCACACGCTGCGTCCTCTGTCGTCTCCGCACCGCCGCACCGGCGTCGTTCCGGCCCCGCTGGGCACTGCGGAGCAGTTGCGTGCCGCGCTGGCGGCGCTGCCTCGCGCACCGAAGGCACGGACGAAGTCGGCCCGGACCAGGCGTGCGGACCGGGCAGCCGGAGCGGCCGCGACCCGGGGTCTGGTCCCTCTCCCCCGGGCCCGCCGCGAGGTCGAGCCGCGCTGGCAGGCATGGCTCGAGGGCCGTGGCCCGGCGCCGGTCGTCTTGGGTCCGGACCAGTCGCGATCGGCGATCGAGCTGGCGGCTACCTCGGCGATGGTGCGCGCCGGACTCGACATCGATGAGGCATGGCAGCGTGTCCTGACCGCCCGTGGCGGCGCGTTCGAGCGCAGCCGCGACCGCGGCCGCGGCTGGTGGACCCGGCACCACTGGGACACCGCGGTGCAGACCGACACCGCCTGGCGCACCACCCACCCCGAGGGTTCCTCGCAGGGCCCCGCGGCGCTGACGCCGTCGGAGAGCACCCGGGCGGCCGTCGCGGCCGCGAGACGCGCCCTGAGCGCCTTGCAGTGGACCTTCGGGCCCCGGCAGCGCCACTCCATCCTCCTGGTGGCGCACACGCTGCTCGAGCGGATGCTGCGCGTCGACGAGCTCGCGGTGCCCTGTCCCCTGCGTGACCTCGAGCTGGACACCGGCCTAGCCCGCGGCACGGTCCTGAGCGCCCTGCGTGCCCTGCACGGCCCGCTGGGGAGGCGGCTGGAGTCCTTCGACCACTCCCGGGCGGACTCCTCCAGCCACGTCTTCGAACTCGATCCTCGCTTCGCCAAGACGGACCTGTCGCTACTTGAACCACCTGGCTTCACACCCACCCCCCGCCACCCCGGCCTGTGGGCCGCTCTGGCCCCCACCGCCCACTCGGTCTGGCAGGCCCTCCCCCGTCCCGAGGGCGTACTGGTGACTGAGGCTGAGCTGGGGCAAGAGGCTGGGCTCACGCATGGACCCACCGACCTGCCCACCCCTCGCCAGCTCCGCACGCTTAGGTCAGTCCTCGAAGAGCTGGAGACGGCAGGTCTGGCTCAGCGTGACCCCGAAGGTCACTGGCAGCGCGCGGCGACCCCGACGGCCTGCCACCAGCGCAGGGGCTCCGCGACGCGTCGACTGCTGCTGGAGCGCATCGCCCGCGAGCGCGCCGAGTACCGCGCAGGCGCCTGGAGCCGCTGGCACCGTGAACGACTCGCCGTGCTGCGCCGCACCCGCACCCGCCAGCGCGACTGGTGGAGCTCGCTGCCCGAGCAGGCACGCCAGACCCGACGTCAGCAGCTCGTCCAGTGGTACGCCCAGCTCAGTCAAGATGAGCAGTTCGAGCGACGCGGCCGCATCGCCGCGACCCGGCACCGTGCCGGCGAGCCCAGCGAGCGCTCCCTGCACGCCGCCTGGTCGCGCCAGTTCACCCGCGCCGAGCAGGCCGACGTCTCGGCCGCGTGGCAAGCCAAGTTCGCCGCCCTCTCCCCCCACGAACGCCAGCTACGTCGACACAAGCTCGACGACCACCGCCGCCGCTGGGGACTCCCCCCCACCTGGTCGACCGCCTCCTCCCCCGCCCAGACCCAACTCAGGGCATCGAGCGTGGCGGCGTAAGCCATGACATCGCCGGGCGGGCCCGATGCCCGCTGTTGACCAGGTCGCACCTGATGTGCTCGTGGCGCCGAACCGCGGAACCAGATACCTTCCGATATCTAGACTCCAGTTATCGGAACCTATCTGAGGCGGTTGCAGTGCTTCCCAGCCCCTACTCCCCCGGCTCAGCGCCTGGCTACCTCGCCGGTCGCGGCCGCGAGCTCGACGACATCCGCACCCGCCTGGCGCGCATCAGCGCGCTGGGCCGATCCGGCGGACCGCTCCTCGCCTTCTACGGCTCCCGCGGCCTCGGAAAGACCTCCCTGCTGCGCCAAGCACAACGCGAAGCCCGCGCCAACGGCTACCTCACCGTCTGGGTCACCGGCCGCGACGACGTCGACATGGCACCCGAGCTCGCCCGCTCGCTCAGCGAGGAGATCCGACGCGAGTCCTTCGGCGAGCGCGCCAAAGGCCTCCTGCACAGCCTCGACAAGGTCCAGGTCGAGTTCGGCATCCCCGGCGCCAAGGTCGGCGTCGAGGTCGCCGCAGCACGCAGCAGCGCCGCAGTCGAGTCGCTGCTCGAGGACGCGGGCCGGTTCGCGCGCAACCACGACCGCGGCGGCCTCGCCGTCTTTGTCGACGAGTTCCAAGAGGCCCGCGTCGGCGATCGCCGCTCCCTGCTGATCGCGCTCCAGCACTTCGACGGCGCACCCGACGGCTGCCCCGTCGCCATCATCGGCGCCGGCCTCCCCTCCGTGCTCGGCGCAGTCCCCGAAGCCGCCACCTTCGGCGAACGTACCAAGTTCGTCGAAGTAGGCCTCCTCACCGACGTCGCCGTCGCCGAAGCCCTCCGCCTGCCCGCCAGAGACCTCCAGGTCACCTGGTCCGACCACGCCATCGACGAGGCCATCGCCGCAGCACGCGGCTACCCCCACCGCGTCCAACTCATCGGCGAGGCTGCCTGGGACGCAGCCCGCCCAGACACCGGCGGGCGGATCGAGACCGGACACGTCCGCCAGGGCCTCGAAGCAGCCGACCAGCAGATGGCCACCCTCTTCCGCTCCCGGATGGCCAAGGCCACCGAACCCCAACGCCGCTTCCTGGGCGCCATGGCCGCACTCGGCGACGGCCCCGTCGCACGAGCCGAACTCGCCACCCAGCTCCAGACCTCCACCACCTCCATCAGCGACGTCCGCCAACAACTCATCGACCGCGGACTCATCGAACCCGCCGGCTACGGCGAACTGCGGTTCACCATCCCCGGCTTCGCCACCTACCTCCGCGACCAGACCCACCGCGACACAGGAGTCGACCCCGCCCAGTAGCAACCCGGCCTCCTCCCCCCATCCCGGTCCGGCAGCCCGCCGATGGCGCAGCCATACTGCCCAAATAGCGCTGGCGGTACCGCTGCACTAGTGCATGCACTACGACATGTCGTAGCGGTTGACCCGCTGCGTTTACTACCGCAAGCAGTAATGCAAGGCGTAGTGCATCGCGTATGGCTGCATTACTCTGCGCCATATCAGGAAACTAGCGGCGTGGCTACCGCATCAACTACCGCCCAGCAGCGAGGATGTCGCCCATGAGCAGCAATCTCAGTCGCGTGGTCACCTTCGCCAACGGCAAGGGGGGAGCGGGCAAGACGACCTGCTCGGTGAACGTCGCCGGCCTCAGCGCGGCCGCAGGCTGGCGGACGCTGCTGATCGACCTCGACCCGCAAGCCAACGCCGGCCACGACCTGGGCTACAACTGGCCCGACGAGTCCGGGCACGTCGGCACCGACCACGGCGCCCACCTGGTCAACGCGCTGACCAACGGCCAACAACTCGCACCAGTCCTGGCCGCGGTGCGCGAGAACCTCGACGTCATCTGCGGGGGAGCGCGCCTCGACGACCTCGAGGACATCATCGCCGGCCGCAGCCGCCGCACCGAAGACACCCGCCAGCTCCTCGCCGACGCCCTCACCCCCATCGCAGCCGACTACGACCTGATCGTCATCGACACCCCGCCCACACGCCCCGTGCTGCTCCAACTCGCCCTCGCCGCGAGCCGCTGGGTCGTGGTCCCCACCAAGAGCGACCGCGGCAGCATCGAAGGACTGCGTGCACTGGCCGACCAGATCGTCCGAGTCCGCGCCACCAACCCCGAGATCGCCATCCTCGGCGCCGTCCTCTTCGACACCGGCACCAGCGCCACCCGCATCCGCAGCAACGCCGCAGACGACATCCGCAGTGTCCTCGGCGGCGCCGGCGAGCTCTTCGAGTCCGTGATCCGCCACGCCGAGGGCGTCGCCGTCGAAGCCCGCGAGCGCGGACGTCTCGTGCACGAGATCGCCGCCGCAGTCTCCGACGCCGAACCCTGGTGGGTCGCCCTCAAGGAAGGACGCCGCCCCGAACGTCTCCCCGGCAGCGCACCCGCCCTGGCCGACGACTTCGTGATGCTCACCCAAGAGATCCTCCAGCGCATCGCCCAGCACGAAGAGCAGGAGACCCAGAGCGCATGAGCGAACGACGCGCCCTCGCACCGGCCCCCGGTCTGCAGTCCATCCCCGGACCACCGCCACGCACCCGAACCACCGCCGTACCGCCCCCGAAGCCCGCCCGCACGGCACCCAGCGCACCACCGCCCGCCGAGGACACCACCCAGGCGAGCACTCAGCGCGCTCAGGAACGTCCCTCCTCAGGGCCTCGACCCCGCCAAGCGGAAGCCACCCCGGTACGGGCCACGACCTTCACCCTGCCCGTGGAGCTACGCGACCAGATCCGCGTTGCGTCCACCGACAGAGGAATCACCCTCGCCGAACTGGTCCTGGGGGCCATCGAGCGCACCCAACACCACCTGAGCGACCTCGTCGCCAACGAACGCCCAGCCGCCAGCCAAGCCAGCGGGGGACTGTTCCCCGACACCCCACGCAGCGCGCGGCGCTCCACCGAGGCGCGCGTCACCATCAGCATCCGCCTCAGCGCCGCCAACCTCGCCGTCCTCGACCAGCTCGTGGTCCAACACCACGCCGACAACCGCTCCCAGCTGATCACCGCCGCCCTGCGTGGCGACCTCGCCCACTGACACCTGCGGGCCGGCGAGCCCGTCTGGACGCTGGACCGGCTAGCTACGCCGCAACATCGATCCCGGCAAGAACCGCGTCGAGAACCTCGACCAGGACCACATCCGGCTCCTGCCGCCCGAGAGCCCACCGAGCAGCAGGTGAGCGGAGCGACCGCCAACAGAGGCCGTTCGTACGCCGCGACCCTACGGGCCGCGACCCCACTTCTCCCTAGAAGCAGGACTTTCTCCTCCCCGGGCTGTCGATTCTGGGCCGCGGCCACCTCTGCGCAACCCCCGCACCTACGGCGCCGCCACGCCGACTCGGCGCTCGCGAGCTCGCTGACTTCCTCCCCACCGCGCCGGAACCGGGGGTTGCACTCCGGCGCCCCATCGCGGCACGTCACCTCAAAGCGCCCGGGGAAGGCGAAAAACCGTCGGCAACCCAGACGCCACCACCCGTCTCCCGGCGCAGAGAGAGGTCACCGTGACCACCATCCATCAACACCCCCGCCGAACTCATCGCGACCGTCCCGCACATCCTGGGGTTCACCCCCCACGACAGCCTCGTGACCGTCGGTCTCGGATCCGGCCCGGCACCCACCGCGCGCGTGGACCTGCCCCACCACGGCGAGAGCGCCGAGGCCCTGACCGGGGCACTGGTTCCGGCCTACCGCACCCACGGCGTCGAGCGGGTATTCCTGATCGCCTACAGCGATGACCTGTTGCTGGCCAGCGACACCCTGCGCCAGGTGGCCGAGGCGTTCACCGGGACCAGTGAGGTCCTGGCCACCATTCACGTACATGCTGACACGTGGCTCGACGTTCAAACGGGGATCGGTGGCACCGTCGATGAAGAGACCCAGACCCGCACCCAAACCGAGTTCATCGCCGCCGGACGAGTCGCCCCCGAGACCTCCCGCGAGGCCCTGGCCGCCAGCGTCGCGCCCGTGGACCAGACACCCATCGAAGAGGTGCTCTCCCAGGCCGTTCAGCGCAACGACCAGGCCGAGGACCTGCACGGCTGGGTCCAGAGCCTCACCGCTGGCTTCGCAGGCGACCAAACCCGCCTCAACGACCTGGACGCGGCCCGGCTGCTGCTCGCCATCGCCGACCTCGAGATACGCGACGCCGCGATCGCGGCCATCGACCGCGAGACCGCGGTCGCTCACGTGGCGATGTGGCGCGACCTGGCCCGCCGCGCCCCCGAGGCACTGCGGACCCCGACCGCCGCGATCCTCGCGCTGACCGCCTGGCTCAGCGGAAACGGCGCACTCGCGTGGGTCGCGATCGACCTCATCGAGAACCCGGCCACCTACACCCTGGCCTACCTCGTGTCACGGATGCTCACCGACGCCATCCACCCCAGCGCCTGGCAAACCTTCCGCACCGCCACCAACATCACCTGAGTCGGCTCGCTCCGGCACCCCACACCCCGGGGTGCCGGAGCACCCCGGGCGGTCACCAGCGGGAGAGTGGCGCTTCTGCGCGCCGGCTGGGGAGGGTCGGCCCTCCCCAGACCCACCCGGGAGCCGCGTCGTCCCCTCAAGCCCGCGCCGACCTCACCCCCAGCTCGGTGGCGACCGGCGAACAGAGGCCGGTCGGCGACCCGACTGAAGTTCCGCGTTCGTCTGACCCAGGGCGTTGTTGCTGCGGATAATGGGTCACACAAGAACTCTCCGCTCTTCGGGGCGACCTTTGATCGGACACACATGTCACGCCTTCTGGGGGTCCGCCTCCTCGCCGTCACGCTCACCGCTGCCGTCGCCCTGGGCGCACCGATCGCTGCCCACGCCGAGCGCGTGGTAGCACAAGACCCGGCAGGCGACGTCATCTACCAGGACGTCAATGAAATGGACGAGGAGGAGGGCCCGCTGGCGGTGACACCGGACAACACGGCCGTCGACATCACCCGCACCATCGTCAACCACCGCGCACACCGACTGCGCCTGACCATGAGACTGCGCGACCTGCGCAGCCGCGGGTTGCTCTACACCGCCTTCGAGGTCTCCACTCCGAAGCAGACCTACGCGCTCATTGCCGTTCGCCACGGCGGCCGCCGCACGAACGTTCAGACATTCTTGGAGACCCGGGGGAGTGAGGTGAAGTGCCGGGGGCTACGCGTTTCGCTCGACTCTCAGACCGACGCAGTCACGGCCTCAGTGCCGAGCAAGTGCCTGAACTCGCCGCGCTGGGTCAAGATCGGCGCGGCCACCTACACCGTAAAGGTGAAGGCCGACGGGACGGACGTCCGGAGCTTCAGCGATGACGCCCACCAGGCCGGGGTCTCCAGCGGCGACGCTCTGAGTTACCCCCTGGCCATGGGCACGAAGGTGCGACGTAGTTGACGGCCAGACCACGGCGACCGGCGACGGAGGCCGGCCGTACGCCACGGCCCGCGGCCGTGACCACCTTCTCCTAGAAGCAGGTTCTCTCTCCCCGGTCATCCGATTCTGGGCCGCGGACACCTGCGTGCAACCCCGCGCTACGCGCCGGCGCCGGGTGCTCGGCGCTCGCGAGCTCGCTGACTTCCTCCCACCCGCCACCGGTACCGGGGTGGCACTCCGGCGTCCTTATGCGGCCCTGACTCTTCCTTGCCCGGGGAGGGCGAAAAAGGGTCGGCAACGCAGAGCCGAGCACCCGGCCCCGGCGCAGGATGGAGCACCGGAAGATGGTTGCGAAGAAGATCAAGAAGCGCCCCACCAAGAGCCCCGAGGAGCGCCGTGCCGAAGCCCAGGTGTTGCACGACACCCTGACCGCCCAGGCCGAGGCACTGGCCGAGTCGGGGGAGTGGGCGCGGTTCCTGGAGTTCGTGGGCTCGTTTCACGCCTACTCGTTCAACAACCTGATGTTGATCCTCGCCCAGCGCCCCGAGGCCACCATGGTGGCCGGATTCCGCCAGTGGCAGGCCAAGGGCCGCCAGGTGCGCAAGGGCGAACGCTCCATCAAGATTCGCGGGTACTCCACCAAGAAAGTCACCCAGGAGGACCCCGAGACCGGCGACGAGGTCGAGCGCCGCCTAGCGCGGTTCCCCGTCCTGTCGGTCTTCGACATCTCCCAGACCGACCCCATCGAGGGAGCCGAGCCCCTGCCCGAGCACCCCGCCCAGCGCCTCACCGGCGACGACCACGCAGGCATCTTCGAGGCGATGGCCGAGCACATGAGTGGTCTCGGGTGGAGCGTGACCCGCGAGCGGATCGCCGGGGAGCTGAACGGCTACACCACCACCGACGGGACCCGCCGCATCGTCGTCGACGCGGACCTGACACCGGTCCAGGCCGCCAAGACGATGCTGCACGAGGCTGCCCACGCCACCCTGCACGTCGACGAGGACGGCGCCGGCGACGCTGCCGAGTACGTCGCCCACCGGGGTCGGTTCGAGTGCGAGGCCGAGTCGGTGGCCTACGTGCTGGCCGGGCTCCTCGAGGTCGACACCTCCGCCTACAGCGTCGGCTACGTCACCACCTGGACCAAGGGCGAGGTCGACGCCGTGCGCGCCTGCGCCGAGAACGTCCTGCGCGCCGTGCACCAGCTGGCCCCGGCCCTGCTCGACGACGTCGACCAAGCCGCCGATGCGGCCGCCTGAACGACCGGCCATGACCCGCGCGACGCCGGGGCCTACGCGGCCGGGGAGGACAGCCTGATTCCCGGGTGTGTCCTCCCCAGCTGCGGCCACCTCGTCGACGAGGCCGGCGAGGTCTGCCCCGTGTGTCTGGGCCTGTGGGGTCCCTACCTCAAGCGGGTCGGCGACCCCTCGCCGTGGCAGCCCACCAAGCGACCCGCGTGCGGCCACAGCTG
>NZ_BAAHCI010000009.1:0-4882 GCF_054775955.1 Nocardioides pacificus | reverse complement strand
GGGGAGGGCCCCGGCCCTCCCCACACCCCACCCGGACAGGCCGACGACAACGGTCGTCGACCTCACCACCAGCGCCCCAGGGCGGCCGGCGACAGAGGCCGGCCGATCGCCACGACCTGCGGCCGTGACCCCCTTCTCCAGAAGCAGGACTTTCTCTCCCGGGCTGTCGATTCTGGGTCGCGGTCACCTCCGCGCAACCCCGCGCTGCACGCCGGCGCCGGGTGCTCGGCGCGAGCGAGCTCGCTGATTTCCTCCCACCGGGCACCGGTCCCGGGGTTGCACTCCGGCGCCCCATCGCGGCCCGTCATCTAAAAGCGCCCGGGGAGGGCGAAAATCGGTCGGCAACGCAGAGCCGAGCACCCCCGTGGGCATCTCACAGGAGGTCCATTCCCATGACGCACACGCTGACGGTCGTTTCACCCCTACTGCCCGGGACCGTGGTCGACGGCGACCCGCACCTGGCCTACTGCGACAAGCCGAGCGGCCTGTCGTTCGTGTGGACCGGCGACCTGGCTGAGCCGATCCATGTCCAGCACGGCGGCTACGGGGAGCCCACCATCGCGCTGATCGACCCCGCACCCCTCTACCCGGGCGGCCACGAGACACCCGCCGAGGTCCTCGCATGGTTCGCCAGGACGTGTGAGCGGTGGAACCAGGCCTGGGACGGCGTCTCGGGAACCATCGCCGAGCACCAGGTCACCGGGCGCTGCAGCAACCGCCTCGCAGGTGGACCTCTGGTCTGTGACAACACCGACCCCCGCCACCTCCCGGGCCACGGCTGCACCGACGCAGCCACCACCGGCTCCTGGCGCAACGGCGACGACCACGAAGGCGGACTCGGCTAACCCCACGTCTCCGGGTGGGAGGGAGGTCCGCCACGGATCTCCCTCTCCCCGGCACCAACCCCCCTCTTGAGAGGACCACTTGCCATGAAGGTGAAGGACCGCGCTGCAGCGCTCACCCGCGCCAAGCAGGCACTGAGCTACCTCGAGTCCCACCCCGCCACCAGCTGCGACCAGCTCGGCGTCGCCCGGGAGCACCTGAACCGGATCCACCGCCACGCCGAGCGGGCCTACCTCATCGACGTCGTCGAAGGGATCGAGCAGATCGTCCTCGACGTCTACGGCCACCACCCCGAGCACCACCCCACCTGAGAAGCACCCGGCTTCACGGCCGGCCTGGCACTGATCGGTGTCGGTGCCGGCAACAACACTCACCCACCAGATGCAAGGAGTAAGTCCCATGACCAAGATCGTCACCATCGCCGGCAACCTCGCCGCCGACCCCGAGCTGCGGTTCACCAACGGCGAAGGCAAGGCCGTAGCGAACATGCGCGTGCTGTGCAACGAGCGGTTCTTCAACCGCGACACCGAGCAGTGGGAGAACGGCGAGACCGTCGGGTTCAACGTCGAGGTCTGGGAGCAGGCGGCCGAGAACCTCGCGGAGTCCCTCACCCGAGGCATGGCCGTCTTCGTGCACGGCGAGATGAAGGTCAACACCTGGACCGGGGACGACGGCGAGACCAAGAGCTGGCACTACATCAAGGCCCACCACTTCGGTCCCGACCTCAAGCACGCCACCACGACGGTCACCAAGAACCCCAAGACCACCAACCACGGCGCCCAGCCCACGACTGGCCCCGGCGACGAGCCCCCGTTCTGAGGCCCATCCGCCGGGGGAGGGGCGCCGGCTTGTCCACAGGCCGGCGCCAACGGCCCCATCGACCAGGCGCCGGCGCAACAATGAAGCCCGCCCGCCCGAACCCGCGTCCCACACCACCTCTGCGAAGGAGCACCACCTGATGACTGCCACCTGTGAGCGTCTGCTGCACGACGGCCGGCCCATGCTCCGCAACGGCGACGAGCCGGGCTGGGCCGACTACGCCTACGACTCGATCCGGGCCCTCAACCACATCACCTCCAGCTACGGGCGCCACCCGATCCCGGCCCCGGTCGCCTACCGGCTCCTGGGAGATCTCTCCGGGATGGCCGGGATGCTCCCGCAGCTGTGCCAGCAGCTCGGCGGAGGCCTCGGCGCGTCCCTGGAGACCTTCGACGTCTACGACAACAACCGCGAACCCGCCCAGAGCGTCGCCCAGGCCATCGACGCCCTCACCCAAGCCGCGAACCTCGCGAAGCGGCTCACCGCCGCACTCGACGAGGCGCAGAGCGCGATCAACGCCCAGGGCTACAACGACGGCAGCGGCGCCAACGAGCAGTGATGGAACAATGCAATAGGACCCTGTCCGCCTCGCCTGAGCGCTGCGGACTGCCGAAGAACCACGAGCGCACCGGTGTTCCGCAACGTGTGTGCCTGCAAGTGAGTGCCACCGCCCCTCGATCCGACTGGGGTGTGAGTCCCGACGTGATCTGCTGCGGAGAGGCCCCTGGTCGGCATACCGTCAACCAGGACCGACGGGGAGGGGACACCCTCATGGACTCAATGAGCAATGACCTGAGCATGGCGCTGGGTGCTCTGGCTCGCTACCTGCTAGGCCAGCGGGCCTCCTGGGATTCGATGGTGGACGAGGTCTGTCGGCTGGCGCCGAGCCCAGCACAGCTGACCCGTGCCTTCACCGACGCACGGGGCTCCTATCTAGCCGCCCCGGCCCACCATGGTGAAGATCTTCAAGTGGCAGCTGTCATTGCCTTCGCTGCCGAGCAAACCCGGGAGGTACCTTCAGCACACGGGCCAGACCCGGATCTCGGATCCCGGACCCGCTGAGTGCTTAACGAGACCAGGGTGACCCTGGGGGCGCCCGCGCCCTGGACACCCCATGTGGGGGAAATGGGTCTTGATCCTGGTTCTTTGGACACGCTGAATCCCAGCATCTGCTGGGGAAGCGAGATGATGGAAGGATCATGGCCAGGAACCGGGGGTAGGGCCCGACGGGCTGTTCCTGTGGCTGCCGCCCGCGCCTGATCTTGCGCGGAGCTGAGCTATTCCAGGGGCAGGGACACGTAGCCGCGGATGGGGCCGGAGCGGAGCCGAACGGCCGAGTCCAGGTCGACGTCCCAGTCCGGCTTGCGGGCGAGGAGTGTCTGCAGTGCGATGCGCGCTTCGAGCCGTGCCAGCGCCGCGCCGAGGCAGAAGTGGATCCCGCGTCCGAACGCGACTTGCCGCTCGGGTAGGCGATGGAGGTCGAAGTGGTCCGCCTTGGCAAAGGCTTGGTCGTCGCGGTTGGCGGATCCGAAGAGAAGTAACACGGTCTGGCCGGCCGCCATGTGTTGTCCGTGCAGGTCGACCGGGCGGGTCAGGGTGCGTGAGAGGCCCTGGACGGGGGAGTCGTAGCGGAGCAGCTCTTCGACGGCGTCGGGGACGAGTTCTGGGCGGTCCGCCAGCTGCCGGCGGCTATCGGGATGCTGAGCGAGCACGACCGCGCTGTTGGAGAGCAGGTTCGTGGTGGTCTCGTGTCCGGCCACGAGCAGGAGCAGGCAGAACCCGAGGAGTTCCTCCTCGGTGAGGCGCTTGCCGTCGGCGTCGGCCTGGACCAGCGCGCTCATGAGGTCGTCGTGCGGGCGCGCGCGTCGTTCCGCGAGAAACCCTGAGAAGTACTCGTAGAGCGATGCGGCGGCGTCGAGGCCGGTGCCGAACTCGCCACGGGTGGGGTTGGATTGGATGAGGGTCGTGGACCAGATGCGGAACCGGTCACGGTCGGCCCGTGGTACGCCGAGCATATCGGCGATCACGATGGCGGGGAGGGGGCCGGCGAGTCCGGAGACGAAGTCCCACCGGCCGGACTCTGGCGAATCGCTGAGAAGGTCGTCGACGATGGTGTGGATGTGCGGCTCCAGTGCGGCGATGCGCCGGGGGGTGAACGCCTTGCTGACGATCTTGCGCAGTGCGGTGTGCCGCGGTGGGTCGGTCATGATGAGCATGGGCAGGAACAACTGGGTCATGTCGACCCCGGGAGGGGTCGGGAAGATCCCGGACGCCGAGGAGTACGTCGCCGGGTCGGCGAGAGCTGCGCTGACGTCGTCGTAGCGGCTGAGCACCCAGGTGTTCGCCTGCACCGACCAGTAGGCGGGGGCTTCGTTGCGAAGCTCTCGGTAGATCGGGTAGGGGTCGACGATGATGTTGGGATCGAACGGGCTGTAGGTCAGTTGCTGACTGCTCATCGGCACTCTCCAGGTGATGTTCATCGCGTGCCTCCTGCGGAGGCGCCCATCCACGCCGCTGCACTCCTGTCGGGGATCTACACGACTCACCTGAGGCATGCTGCGAGGGGTGATGATCCCCATCACGGCCGAGGTATCTCCCGTTTGCAACAGCGCGGTTGTACTCCGAGTACAACACGCGGAACAACTCAGGTCGAGACCCCTGGCGGGTCAAGGGTCGTCCGCAGCTTTGGCGAAAAGCGACCACCGAGCGGTTTGGCGGTCGTCGGCGGGCTGCCGACGGTGGGCCGTCACACTCGCCGCGTGGCTCGTCTCATGATGAGACCGAGAGCCGCTGTGGCGGCGATCAGGTCTTGGCTCAGCAGTGCGGCCGGCATTCCCAGGATCCGCTGGGGGATGCGGTGCTGGTCGTAGGGTGAGGTGCCGGGTATGAGCAGGGTCAGGTTGAACGGTGCCCAGCGGGCGATCGGCAGCAGTGCTGCGGCGGTGATGAGTCGTTCCGAAGAGGGGTCGTGCGGCCGGCGGCTGTGCAGCAGCCAGAGTGCCACGAGTCCTTCCGTTGTCGCGCTGACGACCTCCGACGTGCCGTGCCAGCGGGCGTGTGGCCCGTACTCGGGGCCGAAGGTATGGCGGCGGTTCCAGTCTGCCAGCCACGGAAGCGTGTCCGTGGCCATGGAAAAGTCCCCACTGGTGGCCAGATAGCGGTCCCCAGCGGTGGCCAGAAGTAAGTTCCCACTCTTCGTCGTGTCGTGAGAGCCGTTGAG
>NZ_BAAHCI010000008.1:251414-261995 GCF_054775955.1 Nocardioides pacificus | reverse complement strand
CCGCTCTCGGGCGATTGACTCCCATCGAGTACGAGACCATCATGACCGCGCCAGCCACTCAGGCTGCGTGACCCAACCTGTCACCTGATCGTGCAGCAGTCCCCCGATTTCCTGGATGAGCTCTACGAGGCAGGTGGACGCTTTGAAAGCGATGGCTGGGCCATCAAGAGAGCCCTGTCCGAAGTGGATGGCAACCGGGGATTTGTCACTCTTCGCATTACGCAATCACCCGAAAAAGTGGTTCGGGTCCCGCCCGAGGAATCGGAGGAGTTCCCAGGTGGACCGCTGACCTTGACTGCGACAGTCACTTGGCGCAAAGGGAACTGGATCATGGAGCGGCTGGATCAACTCGGATGAGCCGCATGCTGACTGCAGTTCTCGTGCTGGGATTGGCAAGCCCTGCCATCACACTCCAGGTGAGCGCCGCTGCTACAGCGTTGGCGGTCAAGGCGCCTTGTCAGTCAGGGACAGCCTCCGGATCGAGTGCATTTGAGTCATTGACGACCTGCGGAGGCCTGCCGCCAGGTATCCCGACGCCGGTCGAGACTCCATCGGGCACTGCCGCTGCCTCCGAGACATCCCCTGGAGTTCGGTACGTATACGTGCCCACATGCGAGAGGTCTGGCGACATCAATCCGGGGTTTCAGGACTGTGCTGGGCAGATGGCGTGTGGCGAAGGCGGAACAGTGATGACCGTCTGGGTTTACGCTCCTGGCGAGGATCCAGCCATCGTGGGGCGGGGGTGCGTCGAACCCGGCGAGGCAGCAGCCGCAGCGCCGCCCACCATCACCCCCGGCATGGTGGCGCGCGCCTTCCGCCGCGTCCCCCTCCCCGACTCCACGCTCACCGTCCAGCCGCCGGGCGGAGAGACGCTCGTCAACTTCGACACGCTCTTCTCAACCCAGGCCGGGTCCTTCACCCACACCCTGAACATGCTCGGACAACGAGTCGAGCTGGACATCACGCCGGCGAGCTTCACCTGGGAGCACGGCGACGGCACCCAGCAGACCAGCACCACCCCCGGGGTCGCGTTCAGCGAGAACCTCCCGATGGACGCCTACATCTCCCACGAATACGCAGAGGCCGACGTCACCGTCCACCCCAGCGTCGACACCACGTGGTCGGCTCGCTTCCGCGTCAACAACGGCCCGTGGCAACCCGTCGACGGCACCGTCACGATGGACGGCGACCCCGCCGCCCTCACCGTTCTTGAAGCCAGCCCCCGGCTCACCCGCTGACCAACCGAAACCGACGGGCGTCAACGCGCACCCGTCGACTAGGTTTCCCTCATGAGCGATGCGGCCCTCGACCCGACCTTCCTCTCGCTCCCCTACCGCTCACTGGGCGACGCAGCCCTCCAGCGCGCACGGGAGCTCGGAGTCACCCACGCGGACTTCCGCTTCGAGCGTCTGCGCCACCAGTACGTCGGCGTACGCGACGAGGTCCTCCAGACGGCCGCCGACGCCGAGGACATGGGCTTCGCCGTGCGCGTCATCCACCGCGGCGCCTGGGGCTTCGCCTCCGGCATGCTGCTCACCGACGACGAGGCGCGGCGGGTGGCCGAGACCGCCGTCCAGGTGGCGCTCGTCGCGGCTGAGATGACGACGACACCGGTGGAGATGGCCCCCGAGCCCGTCTACGACCACGTCACGTGGCTCTCGTCGTACGACGTGAACCCCCTCGGCGTCCCCACCGGCGACAAGGCCGCGCTCTTCATCGACTGGACGAGGCGCTTGCGCGCTCACCGGTCGGTCCAGCACGCCGCCGCCGGCGCCCAGCAGGTGCAGGAGAACAAGTACTACGCCGACCTCGCCGGCACCCGAACCACGCAGCAGCGGGTCCGCCTCCAACCGTTCTTCGAGGCGATGGGCACCGACGAGTCCACCGGCGTCTTCGACTCGATGGCCAGCATCGCTCCCCCCGTCGGTCGCGGGTGGGAGTACCTCACCGACGGCGGCTACGACTGGGACGCGGAGCTCGCCGAGGTCCCCGAGCTGCTGGCCGAGAAGCTGCGGGCACCCAGCGTCGAGGCGGGCACCTACGACCTCGTCATCCACCCCTCCAACCTCTGGCTCACAATCCACGAGTCGATCGGGCATGCCACCGAGCTCGACCGGGCGCTGGGCTACGAGGCCAACTACGCCGGCACCTCGTTCGCGACGTACGACAAGCTGGGCACGCTGCAGTACGGCTCCCCCGTCATGCACGTCACCGGTGATCGCACCATCGAGCACGGCCTGTCGACGATCGGCTACGACGACGAGGGCGTGCAGACGCAAGAGTGGGACATCGTCAAGGACGGCGTGCTGGTCGGCTACCAGCTCGACAGGGCGATGGGACACCTCCACCCCGAGCTCAACGACGGGCGCTCGAACGGGTGCGCCTACGCCGACTCCTCAGGTCACGTCCCCATCCAGCGGATGGCCAACGTCTCCCTGCAGCCGGCCGCCGACGGCCCGAGCACCGAGGAGCTGATCGGGCGCGTCGAGCGCGGTCTCTACGTGGTGGGTGACAAGAGCTGGTCGATCGACATGCAGCGCTTCAACTTCCAGTTCACCGGCCAGCGCTTCTATCGCATCGAGAACGGCGAGCTGAAGGGGCAGGTCCGCGACGTCGCCTACCAGGCCACCACGACTGACTTCTGGGGATCGATGGAGGCGGTCGGCGGACCACAGACCTGGGTCCTCGGCGGCGCGTTCAACTGCGGCAAGGCCCAGCCCGGCCAGGTCGCCGCCGTCAGCCACGGATGCCCGACCTCGCTCTTCCGCGACGTACGCATCCTCAACACCACCGAAGAGGCGGGCCACTGATGACGACCCCCACCCCCCAGCAGCTGGTCGAGCACGCCCTCGCCACCTCCACCGCCGACGACTGCATCGCGATCGCCGGCAACGCCACGAGCGCCAACCTGCGCTGGGCCAACAACACGCTCACCACCAACGGCGTCATGCACGCGCTGTCGGTCACCGTCGTCTCGTTCGTACGACGCGCCGACGGCGTCGCCACGGGATCGGCGTCGAGCAGTGCCAGCACGCTCGACCAGGTGAGCGCACTCGTCGAGCAGGCGGACGCGGCGGCCCGCTCAGCGGATGCCGCGGAGGACGCCGCCGACCTGATCGCCGGTGAGGCCGCCGGGGACTGGGACGAGGCCCCGGTCGCCACCGACATCCGCGTCTACGACACGTTCGCACCGGCGCTGGGAGAGGCGTTCGGCCGGGCCCGCTCCGAGGGACGGGTGCTGTACGGCTTCGTCAACCACGAGCTCACCACGACGTACCTCGGCTCGACGACCGGCCTGCGGATGCGTCACGTCCAGCCGACCGGGCACTACGGCTGCACCGGCAAGACGACTGATCTCTCCCAGAGCGCCTGGACCGGTGGCGCCACCCGCGACTTCGCCGACGTCGACGCACTCGCGATGGACGCCACGCTCGCCCAGCGTCTCTCGTGGGGCACGCGGCGGGTGGACCTTCCGGCTGGCCGCTACGACACCATCCTGCCGCCCATCGCGATGGCAGACCTGATGATCGACGCCTATTGGGGCGCCGGTGCCCGCGTCGCGCATGAGGGGCAGTCGGTCTTCAGCAAGCGTGGTGGCGGGACCCGTGTCGATGACCAGGTCGCGAAGGACGGCGTCACGCTGCTGAGCGACCCCGCCTTCCCCGGCCTCGAGAGCGCCCCGTTCGTGACGGCCGGGGCCTCGGGCAACACCTCGTCGGTCTTCGACAACGGGCTCCCGCTCGGCCGCACCGAGTGGATCCGCGACGGCCGTCTCACCTCGCTGCTGCAGACCAGGCACTCCGCCGCCCTGACCGGACTCCCGGTCACGCCTATGGTCGACAACCTGGTCCTCGAGGTGGACGGCGCCGCCGGATCGATCGACGACCTCGTGGCCGGCACCGAGCGCGGACTGCTCCTCACCTGCCTGTGGTACATCCGCGAGGTCGACCCGCAGACCATGCTCCTCACGGGCCTGACCCGCGACGGCGTCTACCTCATCGAGAACGGCGAGATCACCGGGGCGGTGAACAACTTCCGGTTCAACGAGAGCCCGGTCGACCTGCTCAACCGCTTCACCCACGCCAGCGCAACGGGCCCGGCGTTCAGCCGGGAGTGGGGCGACGACTACTTCTCGCGGACAGCGATGCCGGCGCTGCGGGTGCCGGACTTCAACATGTCGAGCGTTTCCCAGGCGCTGTAGCCAGGGGCGGCAGCCGAGACACCGGTGCCGTTTGGTCCCCAACGGCGTGCATTTCTGGAATCGGCTGCCGTCTCTGCCCAATCGGCGACCTCGCCCGCGGGTCTGCCGGGCCCCGGCTACCCAACCGGACGTGACCGCGCCCGGCTCACGACGTACGACGAAGTGCAGCGCGGCGGACGGCGACCGATCGTCACGCCACGGCGCGGCGCGGCGTCCGGGCACTGGTGACGGACGTACGACACGTCGCCGATTGGTCAGAGACGACGTGCATTTCCCCGAAATCCTTGCCGTTGGGGACCAAACGGCAGGGGAAGACGCCCACCCACCCCCACCCGGACCTCCTCCTCGATCAGGTCGGCGTTGATCCGCGCGCCGGCGCTCAGCCCGGCGGCCGCGGAGACGACGACCTGCGCCTGGATGCTGCAGACGTTGCCGGCCAGCCAGACGCCGGGGACCCCGGACGCGCCCGTGGGGTCGACGACGGGATAGCTGCTGCCCACCACGTGTCCGCCCATCTCCTGGTCCACGGGCGCCAAGCCCAGGGAGTCCAGCAGCCCTGAGCGTGCCCGCATCACCGGCGCCACGACGGCGACCTCGCGGGCGACGAGCTCGCCGGACCCCAGCCGCACGCCGAGAAGCCGGCCTCCCTCCGACTCGAGCCCTGCCACAATCACCTCCCGGATGCGGACCCCGCGCGCGGTCAGTCGCCCGCGTTCGTCGTCGGGCAGCTCCAGCGTGTGGGCGAACAGCGTGACGTCCCCGCTGAGCTGGCTGAACAGGAGCGCCTGGTGCCCTGACATCGGCGAGGTTCCCAGCACCCCGATCGCCCGGTCGCGCACCTCCCACCCGTGGCAGTAGGGGCAGTGCAGCACGTCTCGGCCCCACAGTTCCCTCACCCCCGGTACGTCGGGCAGCTCGTCGGTGAGCCCCGTCGCGACCAGCAGTCGCCGCGCTACGACCACCCGACCGTCGGCGAGGCTCACCTCGAAGGATCCCGCCCCCTCGACCGCCCTTGCCGCCACCGCCCGTCCCGCGACCACCGTGCCGCCGTACCCCTCCAGCTCCTGCCGCCCGAGCGCCAGCAGGTCCCGCGGCGGCGTTCCCTCCCGCCCCAGGTAGTTGTGCACCCCCTCCGCCGGGGCGTTGCGTGGCTCCCCCGCGTCCACCACCAGCACCGAGCGACGCGAGCGCGCCAGCGCCACCGCTCCACTCAGTCCGGCTGCCCCGCCACCGACCACCACCACGTCGTACTGCTTCTCCATGACCGCTCCTCGTCCATCGAGCCGAGCCCCTCCCGGCCGTGGAGAACCACGGTGCGTCCGAGACGAGCGGTTGACAAACTCTCTTGCCATTGCGGCAAACTGACGCCATGACCGACTCCGACCTCACCGACGTCCTCGGCGCCGTCGGCCCTCGCCTGCGAGCGCTGCGTCTGCAACGAGGGGCCACGCTGAGCGCTCTCTCGGAGTCCACCGGGATCTCCGTGAGCACGCTGTCGCGCCTCGAGTCCGGGCAGCGCCGCCCCACCCTCGAGCTGCTCCTGCTGCTGGCCCGCGCCCACCGCGTCGCGCTCGACGAGCTGGTCGACGCTCCCCCGACCGGCGACCCGCGCATCCACGCGAAGGCGTTCACCCACCACGGCGTGACGTTCGTGCCGCTCACCCGGCGCCCGGGCGGCATCCAGGCCTACAAGCAGATCATCCCGGCCCACTGGCCCGATCGGGAGCCCGAGCCCAACGTCCACGAGGGCTACGAGTGGCTCTACGTGCTCTCCGGCCAGCTCCGGCTGGTGCTCGGCGAGCACGACGTCGTGCTCAACGCAGGCGAGGTCGCGGAGTTCGACACCCGCGTCCCCCACTGGATGGGCAACCCGGGCTCGACCCCGACCGAGGCGCTCACCCTCTATGGCCCCCAGGGCGAGCGCATCCACGTGCGCGCCCGTCCGGCTCAGCCCGGGACGCCGCCCGGCACCGGCGACTCGGGGTCGTAGGGCACCCGCGTGAAGATGAACGTGCGCACGTCGAGGTGGGCGATCGAGCCGTCCTCACGTCGTACGACGCGCAGCTCCTCGCCGCGGTGGTGCCCGTGCGTCCCGACGATCCGCCCGTCGCGCACGGCGAAGCGATAGAGCAGCACGCCGGCCCTGCGGGCCACCAGCTCCACGCCGGTGCGTCCGTTCTCCAGCTCGAACACGAACGGCGTGTAGCCCCAGTGCCAGACGCCGGTCAGCCCCGCCAGCTCCTCGGGCACGGTATCGACCGGCCGCCACGGCGCGGGGATGGTCGGCTCGCACGACTCCAGCACCTCCAGCAGCCGTACGGCGAGCGCGGCCGCGCGCATCCCCGTGGTGGCGTTGCTCAGCGCGACGACGCCCTGGCGCCGGGGGCGGTCAACGAAGCAGGTCGCGACGAAGCCGGGCATCGAGCCGGTGTGGCCCACCAGCGTCCCCGAGCCGCCCGCGAACATCTGGAAGCCCAGCCCGTGCGCATACGCCAGCCCCGAGGCGAGCTCGCCCGAGCGGGGCACGAAGGCCTGCTCCAGCGCCGCCAGCCCCAGCACGTCCGGATGCCCCTCGAGCAGGAAGCGCGTCCACGTGCCCAGATCGGTGATCGTGCTCCACAGCTGCCCGGCCGGCGCCATCGCGCCGGTGTCCGGGTGCGGCTCGCGCAGCAGCGTGCGCTCGTAGGGATGAACGCTCCACCCGTCGGCGTGCACGCCCTCGGCCTGGTAGGACGTGCGGTCCATCCCGAGCGGCACGAGCACCCGTTCACGCAGAGCGTCCCACCAAGTCTGGCCGTGCAGCCGGGCCACGACCTCGCCGAGGAGTCCGTAGGCGAGGTTCGAGTAGTGGAACGACCCCTCGGTGCCGACGGCCGGGCGGCCGCCGTCGTTGGCGGCGGCGAGCGCGTCGAACGGCCCGTTCTCCGAGCGCTCCCACCACGGTCCGTCCGGCTCGGACTGCAGCCCGGCGGAGTGGGCCAGCAGCGCGCGGACGGTCCGGTCGCCGTACCCGACCTCGCCCAGCACCGAGCCGACGGTGTCGTCGAGCGAGAGCCTGCCCTCGGCCACCAGCTGCAGCACGAGCACCGCTGTCATCGTCTTGGTGATCGAGCCGATCTTGTACTGCGTGTCCGCCGGCTCCCCGGGGACGTCGCCGCAGCCCTCCGACCACACCAGCCGCCCCTCGCGCAGCACGCCGGCGACGAGGGACGGAGACCGGTTCTCCACCTGTGCCTCGGCGAGCGCCAGCCGCAGCCGGTGCGCGGTCGATCCGAGGACGCCGTCGACCCCGCTCACTCCGCGAACGCCTCGAGCGGCGGGCAGGCGCAGACCAGGTTGCGGTCGCCGTAGGCCTGGTCGATGCGCGCCACCGGCGACCAGTACTTGTCCGGGTCGATGCCGGCCGGGAACACGCCGAGCTCGCGCGGGTAGCCGCGCGACCACTCGCCGACCAGTGCCCGCGCGGTGTGCGGGGCGTGCCGCAGCGGCGACTCCTCGGGCGTCCACTCCCCCGCGCCCACCCGGTCGATCTCCGCGCGGATCGCGATCATCGCCTCGATGAAGCGGTCGATCTCGGCCAGGTCCTCGGACTCGGTCGGCTCGACCATCAGCGTCCCGGCGACGGGGAACGACATCGTCGGCGCGTGGAAGCCGTAGTCGACCAGCCGCTTGGCCACGTCGTCGACGCTGACGCCGGTCTCCTTGGTGAGCCCGCGCAGGTCGAGGATGCACTCGTGGGCGACCAGGTCGTTGTGGCCGCGGTAGAGCACCGGGAAGTGCTCCTGGAGCCGCGCGGCCATGTAGTTGGCCGACAGCACGGCGGTCGCGGTCGCCCGGGTCAGGCCCTCGGCCCCCATCAGCCGCACGTAGGCCCACGAGATCGGCAGGATCCCGGCCGAGCCGTACGGCGCGGCGCTGATCGCCCCGATGCCGTCCCGTTTCTCGGTCTCCGGGTGCATCACGTGCGAGGGGAGGTACGGCGCGAGGTGCGCGCGCACAGCGACCGGGCCGACGCCGGGCCCGCCGCCGCCGTGCGGGATGCAGAACGTCTTGTGCAGGTTCAGGTGCGACACATCGCCGCCGAACTCACCGGGGCGGGCATAGCCCAGCAGCGCGTTGAGGTTGGCACCGTCGACGTACACCTGGCCGCCGTGCTCGTGCACGATCGCGCAGAGCTCGGTGATCGAGTCCTCGTAGGCGCCGTGCGTCGAGGGGTAGGTCACCATGATCGCGGCCAGGTCGTCGGCGTGCTCGGCGCACTTGCTGCGCAGATCGTCGAGGTCGACCGAGCCGTCGTCGCCCGCCTTCACCACGACCACCCGCATCCCGGCCATCACCGCGGAGGCGGCGTTGGTGCCGTGCGCCGACGAGGGGATCAGGCAGACGTCGCGCGCCGCCCCGCCGTTGGCGCGGTGGTAGCCCCGGATCGCGAGCAGACCGGCCAGCTCGCCCTGGGAGCCCGCGTTGGGCTGGATCGAGACCCGGTCGTAGCCGGTCACCTCCGCGAGCCAGCCCTCGAGATCGGCCACCAGCTGGCGGTAGCCCGCCGCGTCCTCAGCAGGCGCGAACGGGTGCAGCTCGGCGAAGCCGGGCAGGCTGATCGGCTCCATCTCCACGGTCGCGTTGAGCTTCATCGTGCAGGAGCCCAGCGGGATCATCCCGCGGTCGAGGGCATAGTCGCGCGCCGAGAGCCGGCGCAGGTAGCGCAGCATCTGGGTCTCGCTGTGGTGCGAGGAGAACACCTCGTGGGTGAGGTACGACGTGGCGCGGCGCAGCGCCTCGGGCAGCCGATCTCCCGCGGCGCGGTCGTAGCCGTCGACGTCCACCGCCAGCCCGAAGGCCTTGAGCACGCTGGTCAGCGTCGAGCGGGTCGTGGCCTCCGAGGTGGACACGCCGACACGGTCGTCGTCGACGTGGCGCAGGTGCACGCCCAGCGCCCGAGCGGCCGCGACCACGTCGCCGGCCCGGCCGGGCACCCGCACCGACAGCGTGTCGAAGAACTCCGCGTGCTCGACCTCGATCCCGCCCGCCTCGAGGGCGGCGGCGAGGACGGAGGCGTAGCGGTGCGTCCGGGTCGCGATGGAACGCAGCCCGTCGGGGCCGTGGTAGACGGCGTACATCGACGCGACGACGGCCAGCAGCACCTGTGCGGTGCAGATGTTGGAGGTGGCCTTGTCGCGCCGGATGTGCTGCTCGCGGGTCTGCAGGGCGAGGCGATAGGCCGGACGTCCCTCGGCGTCCACCGAGACGCCCACGAGACGACCGGGCAGGTGGCGCTCCAGACCCTTCGCCACGGACATGAAGCCGGCGTGCGGGCCACCGTAGAAGAGCGGCACCCCGAAGCGCTGCGAGGAGCCGACGACCACGTCGGCGCCGAGCTCGCCGGGCGACTCGAGCACGGTCAGCGCCAGCAGGTCGGCGGCGACGACGGCCAGCCCGCCCCGCTCGTGTGCCTGCTCGATCACGTGCCGGGGGTCGAGCACACGACCGGAGGCGCCGGGATACTGCACGAGGACGCCGCTGACCGGCCCCTCCCCCTGCGGCAGCCCGTCGGTGAGGTCGGCGACCACGACCTCGATGCCCATCGCCTCGGCGCGGGTGCGAACGACGTCGATGGTCTGCGGCAGCGCGTCGGCGTCGACGACGAACGGGCCCGCCGCCTTGCGGTTCGCGCGACGTACCAGCGTCATCGCCTCGGCGGCGGCCGTGCCCTCGTCGAGCAGCGAGGCGTTGGCGGTGGGCAGCCCGGTCAGGTCGCCGACCACGGTCTGGAAGTTCAGCAGCGCCTCGAGGCGGCCCTGTGAGATCTCCGGCTGGTACGGCGTGTAGGCGGTGTACCAGCTCGGGTCCTCGAGCACGTTGCGGCGGATCACGCCGGGGGTGATCGTGGCGTGGTAGCCGAGCCCGATCATCGCCTCGGCGGGCCGGTTGGAGGCGGCCAGCGCCCGCAGCTCGCGGGCTGCCTGCTGCTCGGAGACGGCGCGCGGCAGGTCGAGGGCCGCGCTCGAGCGGATGCCGCCGGGTACGGCGGCGTCCATCAGCTCCTCGAGCGAGCCGTAGCCGAGGCTGGCGAGCATCGTGGCGACGTCGCTCTCGCGGGGGCCGATGTGCCGCGCGGAGAACGGGACCGCCGCATCCAGCTCGGAGAGCGAGGCGCCGGTGGCATGCGGGTGCCCAAGTCGGCTGTTGGGCGGGCTGACGGGCTGGGACACGAAGGCTCCTCGATGACGGGTCGTCCGGGACGCCTCCCCCTCTGTCACGCGCCGCGCGGGATGCGGTCCGCTTCAGAGTCGCCTCGTCCGCACGGTCCGGGCGCCTGAGAGGTTCCGGGGAGGAATTGCCCCTTCGGCGCTCCGCCCGGCCGCGATGATCCTCGACCG
>NZ_BAAHCI010000008.1:246478-251307 GCF_054775955.1 Nocardioides pacificus | reverse complement strand
AATGCCCCCGCCCTCAAATGCCCAGTCGGCGCATCTTCACCGCCGAGTCGGCGCAAGTTGTGTGAACTTGCGCCGACTCGGCTGTGAAACTGCGCCGACTGGGGCTGAGCTGGGGTGACCTCAGCTGATCTTGCGGGCTGCCCGGCGGGCGGCCAGCTCGTCGCCGGTGCTCGGCTCCTCAGCGGTGGCGGTGCGCTCGCTGGGCAGCTCGGCGAGAGTCCCCTCGATCTCGCGCCACACACCCCCGATCGCGATGCCGAAGACGCCCTGGCCCCCTTGGAGCAGGTCGATGACCTCGTCGTTGCTGGTGCACTCATAGACCGAGACGCCGTCGCTCATCAGCGTCACACGCGTCAGGTCGTCGGTGCCGCGGTTGAGCAGGTGCTGCACGGCTGTGCGGATCTGCTGCAGGGAGATCCCCGCGTCGAGCAGGCGCTTGATCACCTTGAGGATCAGGATGTCGCGGAACGAGTAGAGACGCTGCGATCCCGATCCCGAGGCGCCGCGCACGGTCGGCTCCACCAAGCCGGTGCGGGCCCAGTAGTCGAGCTGGCGGTAGGTGATACCTGCCGCGTTGCAGGCCGTCGGCCCGCGGTAGCCCGCGTCGCTGGGCAGCGGCGACACGTCGTCGGTGAAGAGCAGTCCCTGCTCGCCGGCCAGCTCGGCGGCCTGCGCCGCCTGCTGATCCTGCGCCTTGGCGGGACCCTGCCCGTTGTCGTTCACGCCCACGTACTTCCTCCGTCGGATACTCCGTTGTGCGTAACTCCCGAGGGGGAAGCGCTGAGCTGCGGAGGCAACGACAGCGGTGGAGTTACAACAGAGACACTCCAAGGTAGATCCCCGGAGGGGGGTGGTCAACGCGCTCGGCGGCGTGTCGCAACCCTCAACCTCAACTTGAGGGTGAGACCCAGGCTCAGGCTCAGGCGGGCAGCACTACTGGGACTCGAAGTCCTCCGGCGTCACTTGGTCCAGGAACTCGCGGAACTTCTCGACCTCGTCCTCCTGCTCCGCGGGCACGGCGAGGCCGGCCTCGTCGAGCACTCCCTCGTCGCAGACGATGCGGCTGCCGGTGCGCAGCGCGAGCGCGATGGAGTCGGAGGGGCGGGCACTGACCTCGGTGCCGGATCCGAGGACGAGCGTCGCGAAGAAGACGCCGTCCTTCATGTCGGTGATCCGCACTTCGGTGAGCTCGTTGCCGGTCGCCTCGAGGAGGTCCTTCATCAGGTCGTGCGTCAAGGGCCGAGGCGGGACGACGCCCTGTTGCGCGAACGCGATGGCCGTGGCCTCGACGGCCCCGATCCAGATGGGGAGATAGCGCTCCCCGCTGACCTCGCGCAGGAGCACGATGGGCTGGTTGGAGGGCATCTCGACCCTCACTCCGATGACATCCACTTCGCGCACATCCATCACCCTACTCCGCTGTCCAATGTGGTCAGATGGCCCGGATAGCCGACTGTCGTGCACCCTCAGGAGTTGCGCAGCGCCGCCTTCACAAGCATCGCGTGCAGCCGCACCGACAGGGCCGCGATCTCGTTCACAGCCTCGTCCGCTCGCGCCCGCGCGGAGGCGTCCCGACCGCCGCGCATCGGAGCGACGACCTGCTCGACGAGACCCACCTCCCGGTCGGCCGCGGACTTGAAGGCGCGCAGGTGGCGCGGCTCGATGCCGAAGTCGGCCAGCTCGCGCGCCGTACGCGCGATCACCAGCGAGTCGGCATCGTAGTGACCGGTGCCGGGGCGCCGTTTGACCAGGGCGTACTGCTCGAGCTGGTCGAGCAGCTCCTCGGAGATCTCCGCGACCTTGACCAGCTCGCGTCGCGACAGGCGCAGGTCGCTGCGCTGCGCGAACGAGTCGGCGCTGGGCAGCCCGTCCGCCGCCAGCGCGACCTGCGGCACCGTCGGACCAACAGGCTCGATCGGCGGCGGCTCCAGGCCGCGGTCGATCGCGTCGAGGTGCTCCCCGATCACCTTGAGCGGCAGGTAGTGGTCGCGCTGCATCCGCAGGATGTAGCGCAGTCGGTCGACGTCGGCCGAGGAGAACTTGCGGTAGCCGGCCTGGGTCCGCTCGGGCTTGATCAGCCCCTTGTCCTCCAGGAAGCGGATCTTGGGGATGGTCACCCCGGGGAAGTCGCCCCGGAGCTCGTCGAGCACCTGGCCGATGTTCATCCTGGCGCGCGAGGCGCCGGTCGAGCCCGCCGTCTGGCCGACCGATGAGGCCGCCGAGGAGCCTGCGGTGGGTCGCAAGGGGTCAGCCGTTCGGGTGCCCGGAGAAGAACACGAGGCGATACTTGCCGATCTGGACCTCGTCGCCGTCCTTGAGCTGCACCTCGTCGATCCGGTCGCGGTTGACGTAGGTGCCGTTGAGGCTTCCCACGTCGCTCACGGAGTACGTCGAGCCGACGCGACGGAACTCCGCGTGCCGGCGCGAGACCGTCACGTCGTCCAGGAAGATCTCGCTCTCTGGGTGACGTCCGGCGTTGACCACCTCGATGTCGAGGAGGAACCGGCTCCCGGCCCCCGGACCTCGCTGGACGACGAGCAGGGCGTGGCCCGACGGCAGCGCGTCGACCGCGGCGGCGTCGACCGCGTTGAGCTGGCGGTCGGACGTGTCGGCCTTCTCGGGTACGCCGAAGGTGATCGTGGCGGTGGAGTCCGTCGCCGGCTCGTGACCCACGGCGGGGTTCTGCGAGGTCGGCGCGGGCTCGGAGTCAGTCACCAGGCGGTTGCCGCACTGCGAACAGAAGCGGGCTTCGTCTGGGTTCTGCTTCCCGCAAGCGGTGCAGAAAGGCATGGGGGATTCCTCCAGTGCGAAATTCTCGGTCGGCTTCCGCTGTCGGGCCGTCAACCCTCAAGCAGGGGCTGAGGTTGACGGTTCCTACGAACCTATCAGCCGTGCCCGCTCGGGCAAGCCGGATCGGCCCGATCCAGAGACCTCAGGACTCCAGCGAGGCGGTGTACGCCGCGGCGTCCATCAGGTCCTCGACCACGGACGGGTCGCTCGGCGCCACCTCGAAGAGCCAGCCCGCCCCGTAGGGGTCACTGTTGACGAGCTCCGGGGTCGCGTCCAGCGCAGCGTTGCGGGCCACGACCTCGCCGGTCACCGGCGCATAGACATCGCTGACCGACTTCGTGGACTCGAGCTCACCGCAGGTGGTGCCGCCCTCCACGCTCTCCCCCACCTCGGGCAGCGAGACGAACACGATGTCGCCGAGTGCGTCCTGCGCGAAGTGGGTGATGCCGATCCGGACCGAGCCCTCACTCTCGCCGGGGACGCGCACCCACTCGTGCTCACTGGTGTACTTCAGGTCGTCGGGGTACACGTGCGTCTCCTCGGCTCGTCGGTGGCTGGGTCCGTCTGGGGGCAGGCTACTGCCCGGGGTCCGCCTGGCTGTACTCCGGCTGGCCAGGCTGCCGGACGGACTCGATCACGAGCTCCTCGAGCTCCTCGACCTCGACGCTCGCGCCGTCCTCCTCGAGCTGCTCGCGCGGCCCCTGGGAGAAGTCGAGCGCCTCCGCGAGGGTGTTCGGCTCGCCGATCACCTCGATCACGAACGGCGAGGTGAGCAGCTCGCCGTCGACCCGGATCCCGCCCGTTCCGTCCTCGAACGCGCTCTGGGCCACGATCCGCACCCGGTCGTTGAACTCCATCGCCTCGGCCCCGGCGGTGCGCAGCTCCTGCACGGTGTCGAGCATGGACGCCACGCTCACGGTGCCGTCCTCCTCCTCGATGGTGATCCGGATGCCGGGCCCCGTCACCGCGATCTGGCCCGCGAGGATCGCCAGGTTGTCGCCACGCTCCTGCGCCTGCTCCAGGGCGGCACGTCGCGACGAGGTGGTCGACTGCAGGTCGTCGCGCGCATCCTCGAGGCGCGCGATCTCGCTCTCCGCGCGCTCCGAGGTGCCCGAGAGGCCACTGAGGACGTCGATGAGGTCCTGCTCGCGGTAGGCGGCATAGGTGTCGTCGTCCTCAGTGGCACGCACCTGCGTCACGGCGGCGAAGCCGACGACCGCCAGGAGCGCCCCGACCACCGCCTGGGCACGGGAGGGGCGCATCAGCGCGCTGGAGAGCCGGCTGCGGCCCGAGTCCTGCTCAGGCATGGAACAGGTGCCGACGGATCGCGGCGACGTTGGAGAAGATCCGGATGCCCAGCACGACGATCACCCCGGTCGAGAGCTGGCCGCCGACCCCGAGCTTGTCGCCGAGGTAGACGATCGCTGCCGCGATCACCACGTTGCTGAAGAAGGAGACGACGAAGACCTTGTCGTCGAAGATCCCGTCCAGGTAGGCGCGCAGACCGCCGAAGACCGCGTCCAGGGCGGCCACGACGGCGATGGGCAGGTAGGGCTCCAGCCCCAGCGGGACGTCGGGCTGCAGGATCAGTCCGAGGACGATCCCGATGAGCAGGCCCAGGGCGGCGATCACGACGTGGTTTCCTCTCCGGTGGAAGGGTTGACACCCGGGACATACGGATCGACGAGGCGCAGCTGCCTCGACTGGGCCGCCGGCAGGGACAGCGACTCCTCGTCCTCCATGTCGAAGGGTAGTTCGAGCCCCCGCTGGATCCGCAGGAAGTCCAGGCCGCTCGACGTGTCGGCGAAGCGCGACTGCAGGGAGCTCCGGTCTCCGATCGCCTGGATCGTGTAGGGCGCGGACACCGCGTGCAGGCGCGGCTCACCGCTGATGTAGACCGCCAGCCCCGAGTTGTAGAACGCCGACAGCGAGGTCAGCCGCACGCCGTTGACGCTGATGGCCTCGGCTCCTGCGTTCCACAGTCCGTCGACGAGGGCCGCCAGCTCGTAGGAGCGCAGGGCGTCCTCGGGGTTCCCGCT
>NZ_BAAHCI010000008.1:0-246330 GCF_054775955.1 Nocardioides pacificus | reverse complement strand
CGCGACGCCCTCGAGGCGTCGGGTCAGGTCGGCATTGCCGTCACGAAGCTCGGTGATCTCGCGCTGGCTCTCCGCCAGCTCCTCGCGGCCCTCCTGGACCTTGCTGATCAAGGTGGCGCGCCGGGTCTCGTCGGCGGTGGCGTTGCGCTCGGTCTGCACGAAGGCGCTCACGATCAGCAGCCCGAAGACACTCGCCACCACCGCCGCCGTCACGTGGCGCGGGGTGCCACTCTCCTCAGGGTCCTCCTCGGATCCCGCAGAGCCGAGCGACTCCTGGGCGCGACGATCGGCCACCACCTGATAGTCCTGCTCGAGCGACTGCTGGGTGATCAGCGTGAGCAGGGGCAGCGTGACGTGGTCGGGCAGGGAGCGCCCGATCTCGGCCGGCTCAGCCATGCGCCTCCCCGTCCCCGTCGTCATGATCGACATCCTCCGGCAGCCGCCGGTCGGTGTCGGCCAGCAGCCTGCGCACCTGCCAGACGTACAACAGACCCGCCCACCAGTAGAGCCCGATGCCCCAGAAGGCGAAGGCCCAGCCGAACACCTGGGCCAGGCTCGCGACCACCCCGTCGCCGTCGCCAAGGAGCAACAGCGGGAAGGCATAGAGGAGGTTGAAGGTCGCCGCCTTGCCGAGGAAGTGCACCGGGAGCGCGCTGTATCCCCGAGTGCGCAGGAACGGCACCAGACCCCACAACATCAGGTCGCGCAGTGGCAGCACGACCGCGACCCACCACGGGATGATCTCGCGCAGAGCCAGCCCGATGATCACCGCGAGGATGTAGAGCCGGTCGGCGACCGGATCGAGGATCTGACCCAGCGTGGTGCGCTGGTCCCAGCGTCGGGCCAGGTAGCCGTCGGCCCAGTCGGTGACGCCGGAGAGCATCAGCAGGCCCAGTGCCCAGCCGTCCGCCTCGGGGCCGAGCACCAGCCACAGGAAGAGCGGCACCCCGGCGAGCCGGGCCATGCTGAGCAGGTTCGGGATCGTCCACACCCGGGAGCCACGAGTCATCGCGTCGGGCACGGTGTTGCCTGCATTCGCGTGTCGCCTGCCTCTGTGTCGGTCGCCTGTCCCCGAGACGAGGCGGTCTCGCCCCTCGGACGACTCACACCCTAACGGCCCCACCCTGGCGTACGGGGGACGGTCAGGCCGACTCCTCGTGGTGCGCCGCATCGCGGATCTCGCCGACGAGCTCCTCCAGGACGTCCTCGAGCGTCGCCAGGCCCAGGAGCCGCCCGTCGGGCGTGACGACGCGGGCGAGGTGAGCACCCTTGCGCTGCAGCGTCTCGAGCGCCTCGTGCAGGGCATCGCCCTCCCGCACCAGCGCGAACGGCCGGATCCACTTGTCGTCGATCACTCGCTCGCGGCGCGACTCGTCGGGCTCCAGGACGTCCTTGATGTGCAGGTATCCCAACAGCTCCCCGTCGTCGCGCTGGACCGGGAACCGGCTGAAGCCGGTTGCGGCACACAGGTCCTCCACGTCCGCGGCGGTCGAGCCGCGTCGTACGGTCGCGAGGGTGTCCAGGGGCATCAGCACGGCCTCCACGGACTTCTCGGTGAAGCCCAGAGCCCCGGCGAGCCGGTCGTACTGCCCCTGCTCGAGGAGGCCCTCGCCACGCGACTCCTCGACCAGCGCGGCCACCTCCTCGCGGGTGAAGGTGGAGTTGACCTCGTCGGTCGGCTCCACGCGCAGCAGCCGGAGCGCGCCGTTCGCGATCGCGTTGAGGGAGACGATGATCGGCTTGAGGACCGTGACCACGCCCATCATCGGCGGGCCGAGCACCAAGGCGGCGCGATCGGGGCCGGCCAGCGCGATGTTCTTGGGGACCATCTCCCCCAGCACGACGTGGAGGTAGACGACCACGGTGAGCGCCACCATGAAGGCGATCGGGTGCAGCAGCTGGTCGGGGACGTGGACGGCGTGCAGCATCGGCTCCAGCAGGTGGGCGACCGCGGGCTCGCCGACAGCGCCGAGGCCGAGCGAGCAGATCGTGATGCCGAGCTGCGCACCGGCCATCACCAGCGAGACGTTCTCCATCGCCCGCAGCGTGGTCTTCGCGACCCGGGAGCCCTCCAGGGCCTTGGGCTCGATCTGGCTGCGCCGGGCCGAGAGCAGCGCGAACTCCGAGCCGACGAAGAAGGCGTTGAACGCCAACAGCAGCACCGCGACGAGGACGGCGGTGAGGTCACTCATGCGGGCCCCTCCCGTCGTTCGGCCCCTCGAGCACGCGCAGCGACACCCGGTCGATGCGCAGTCCGTCCATGTGCTCCACCGTGAGTACGGCGAGCAGCTCGCGCGGCTCGTCGGGGTCGCCCCGGTCGGGCACCACGATCTCGGCACGGTCGCCGGCCACCGGCACTCGGCCGAGCTGGCGCAGCACGAGGCCCGCGATCGTGTCGTAGTCCTCGTGGTCGGGCAGCTGGATCCCGGTGGCGTCCTCGACCTCGTCGGGACGCAGCAGCCCCGAGAGGGACCAGACGCCGTCGCGGCGCAGTCGCACGCGCGAGCCCATCCGGTCGTGCTCGTCGGCGATGTCCCCCACGATCTCCTCGACGACGTCCTCGAGGGTCACGATGCCGGCCTGCCCGCCGTACTCGTCGAGCACGACGGCCATCTGGAAGCCGTCCGCGCGCAGCAGCGTCATCAGCGGGTCGAGGCGCAGCGAGTCCGGCACGACGATCGGCTTCACCATGATGTGCTTGATCCGCGTCGTCGCCCGCTCCGGCACGGGCAGGGCGACCGCGTGCTTGACGTGGACCGTGCCCACCACGGCGTCCTCGGCGTCGAGCACCGGGAAGCGGGAGTGCCCGGTCTGACGGGCGAGCTCGATCACGATGCTGGCCCGATCGCCGGACTCCACGCTGACCGTGCGCACCCGCGGGGTCATGATCTCACCGGCGGTGCGGCTGCTGAACTCGACCGAGCGCTCCATCAGCTCGGCGGTGTCCGCATCGAGCGTGCCCTGGTCGGCGGAGCGCTGGATCAGGGAGCTCAGCTCGTTGGCGCTGCGCGCGGAGCGCAGCTCCTCCTGCGGCTCGATGCCCATCCGCCGGACGAGGGCGTTGGCGGAGTTGTTGAGGAAGCGGATCGGGACCGCGTTGAGGCGGGTGAACCCACGCTGGAAGCCCTGGGTGTGGCGGGCCACCTCCATCGGCATCGCGATCGCGAGGTTCTTGGGCACGAGCTCTCCGAAGATCATCGTCAGCGCGGTGCCCAGCGCGAGTCCGATCGTGATCGCGATGGGCGATACCGCCCCCTCGGGCACCCCGGCCGCCTCGAGTGGCCCGTCGACGAGGCTCGCGATCGCTGGCTCGGCCAGGAACCCGATCGCGAGGTTGGTGATGGTGATGCCGACCTGGGCCCCGGAGAGCTGGGTCGACAGGGAGCGCAGGGCGGCCTGGATGCCCTCGGCGCCGGGATCACCGTCCGCGACGGCGCGCTCGACCCGGGCACGGTCGATGGTGACCAGGGAGAACTCGGCGGCGACGAAGAGCCCGCAGAGGGCGACCAGCACGAGGGAGAGCCCCAGCAGGAGCCACTCGATCAGCAACGCTCTCCCCCTCGACTGGCGGGGCGGGAGAGCTGGGGACTTTGGGAACCGTCCATGGGCGGAGCTTGCGGTCCTTCTACGAGGGGGCGTGGTCGCGAGCAGCCTACCGGCACAGCCACTAGTGTGCGCTCCATCACACACGGAGAGCCGGGGCCACCCGGCAGTGGAGGGAGCACGATGACCAGAAGCCTCACGACGTTCGCCGCGGGCGGCCATTTCTTCGAGGGACCGCGCTGGCACGACGGTCGGTGGTGGGCCTCGGACTTCTACCGCCATGCGGTGTTCAGCTATGCCCCCGACGGCACCGAGACCGAGGAGCTCGCCGTCCCCCACCAGCCGTCGGGTCTCGGCTGGCTCCCGGACGGCTCGCTGCTGGTGGTCTCGATGAAGGACCGCCGGGTCCTGCGCCGCACCCCGAGCGGCGAGGTGTCGGAGTACGCCGACCTCTCCGACGTCGCCACGGGACATCTCAACGACCTCGTCGTCGACGCCGCAGGACACGCCTTCGTCGGCAACTTCGGGTTCGACCTGATGGGCGGCGAGGACATGCGCGACGCCTCGCTGGCTCGCATCGATCCCGACGGCACCGTCACCGCCGTGGCGGACGGGCTGCGCTTCCCGAACGGGATGGTCATCGAGGGCGACACGCTCATCGTCGCGGAGACGACCGGCGCCCGCTTCTCGTCGTTCCGCGTCGCCGCTGACGGCTCGCTCTCGGACCGGGCGATCTGGGGTGCGATGGGCGACATCCCCGAGACCACCTCGGTGATGGAGGCGCTCGGCACCGGACTCCCCGCGCCCGACGGGTGCACCCTCGATGCCGAGGGGCACGTCTGGTTCGCCGACGCGGTCAACGGGCGCGTCTCCCGAGTGGCGCCCGGCGGCAGCATCCGTGAGTCGATCCAGATGCCGGCCGGGCTCGGGGCCTTCGCCTGCGCCCTCGGGGGCGACGACGGTCGCACGCTGCTGATCTGCGCGGCGCCGGACTTCTTCGAGGAGAGCCGCGTCGCAGCCGCCGAGGCGATGCTGCTCACGGTGACCGTCGACGTGCCGCACGCCGGCCTGCCCTGATCCGCAGTGCCCACCTGAGCAGGGACGAGCGGAGCCGGGCCGGGGTCAGAGCGTCTTGTCCCCGCCCGGCTTGTCGGCCTCGCTGATGGGCGCCGTCTCGACGGGCTCCTCGGGGCGGTCGTGCGCCTTCTCCTCCAGGTCTCGGGCCACGGCGTCGGGCTCCGAGACCTCGGTGACGAGCTGGTCGAGGTAGCGCAGGATCACCGCCGCGACCGCGACGACCGGCACGGCCAGGAAGGCGCCGATGATGCCGAACAGTGTGGAGCCGAGCATCACCGACAGGAGCACGATCGCGGCGTGCAGCTGCATGCTCTTCGACTGCAGCCAGGGCTGCAGGACGTTGCCCTCGAGCTGCTGCACGCCGACGATCACGGCGAGGATGATCAGCGCGCCGGTGACGCCGTTGGACACCAGGGCGACCAGCACGGCGATCGCGCCCACGACCAGGGCCCCGACGATCGGCACGAAGCCGCCCAGGAACGTCAGGATGGCCAGCGGCACGGCGAGGGGGACGCCTACGACCAGCAGTCCGATGCCGATGAAGACCGCGTCGATGAAGCTGACCAGTGCCTGGGTTCGGATGAAGCCGCCCAGGGTGCCCCAGGTCTGCGTCGACACCTCGGCCAGGTGCGGGCCCACCCGGCGGCCGCTCACTCGTCGCAGCCAGGGGACGAAGCGCCGTCCGTCCTTGAGGAAGAAGAACGTCAGCAGCAGGGTGACGAACAGCGTGATGAGGGCGGAGGTCACCGCGCTCACCCCCACCAGGACGCCGGAGGCGATGCTGCCGGCGCTCGAGGTCAGCCGGTCCTGAGCCGCCTGGATGGCGGTGTCGATCTGCTCGCCGGTGACCTGGAGGTCGCTGGTCTGCACCCAGTCCTGGATCTGCTGCAGTCCCTGGGAGGCGTCCTCGGCGATGTCGCTCGACTGCGAGGCCACCGACGGCGCGATCCCGAAGCCGACGGCCACGAGCACGCCGATGCCCCCGATGAGCACCGTCGCCGCCGCCAGCGCGGCCGGCATGTTGAGGCGCCTCTCGAGGAACCGGGCGGGGGGCTGCAGGACCGTGGTGACGATCAGCGCGAGGACGACCGGCAGCAGGATCGACCACAGCTGCTGGATGATCAGGCCCAGGAGGTAGGCGCCCAGCGCGATGAGCACCCAGCGGGCGCTCCACCGGGCCACCCAGGCCAGGCCGTCGCCGATGACCCTTTCACGAGAGGGGCGGGGGGTCGGAGGGGCCGCTGCGGCCTTGGCGTCGTCGATCACGACCCGATAGTGCCAAGAAGTGGGGCTCGATAAACGGGGCGCGCTCAGCGGCGCTTGAACACGCGCATCCAGTCGACCTGCATGCGCACGCTCTTGGAGGCTCCCGGCAGGGAGGGCATCTTGCCGTTCCCGAGCTTGTGGACGTGGGTCTGGAAGCCGGGCCACATCCGCTGACGCGGGATCGCCGCGCGGTCACGCACCTTGTGCACGACCCGGCCGTCGACCACGAAGGTGAGCGACCTGGGCGTCCAGCGGACGCTGAAGACGTGCCAGTTGGTGAACTTCGCGCGGGTGATGCGCTGGTCGACCTGGTGGTTCGACGGCGTTCCGTAGTGCGTGGTGGTCATCAGCCGGTTGCGCGAGCCCCACGTCTCGAAGATCTCGAAGTAGTTGATCTCCGGCGGCCATCCCTCGCCGGCGGGCCACAGCAGCGCCGTCCCGGAGATGCCGGTGCCTGAGTCGAAGCGGATCCTGGCGTCCCAGCGTCCGAAGCGGCGGGTGGCCGCGGACCAGTCCCAGGCGCCGACACCGCCGCTGCGCCAGGTGCCGTCGGCGTCCGGGTGGTTGGCCAGCGTCAGCACCCCACCCGAGACCGAGACCCGGGAGGGGTCCCAGACGGTCTCGGCACAGCACCCGGGGCGTCCCTGGAACTTCGACCAGCGCTGGGGGTCGAGGGTGTTGAAGTTCTCCGTCGCGACCCGCTGCCACCCTCCGGACGACTTGCGGGCGTCGGCGGCGGCCGTGGGGTCCGAGGTCATGAGGGGACTGATGAGGAGGGCGAGGCTGAGAGCCAGGGCTCCAGCCACCCATCGGGGCAGCAGGCGAACAGTGTTCATAACAGAGAACTCGGGTCACGTCCCGGAGTTCTTTACCTTGGCCCCTATGAGTCACCCCACACGTCAGCCGGCGGGCGCCTCCGCGTCCAGCGCCTCGCCCGCGCGTTCGGGCAGACCCCAGGTGGCCAGGGCCGCCATGGCGAAGAACGCGGAGAAGACCGTGAAGAGCAGGCCGTTGCCGGTGCCGAGGTCGACCAGCCAGGGCACGGACAGCGGCGCCACGACCGAGGCGATGCGCCCGAAGCCGGCGGCCCAGCCGGTCCCGGTGCCGCGCAGTCGGGTCGGGTAGACCTCGGGCGACACGGCGTAGAGAGCCCCCCAGGCACCGAGGTTGAAGAACGACAGCCCCATCCCGAAGGCGATGATCTGCCCGCCGCTGTCCGCGTTGCCGAAGAGGACGGCGAAGATCGCCGACCCGACCAGGAACGTCGAGAGCGTCGCCCGTCTGCCCCAGACCTCCACGAGCACGGCGGCCACGGCGTAGCCCGGCAGCTGCGCCAGCGTGATCACCAACGTGTAGCCGAACGACTGCACGAGGTCCAGGCCCGAGTCGACGAGCAGCTTGGGGATCCAGATGAACGCCCCGTAGTAGGAGAAGTTGACGCCGAACCACACCAACCACAGCGATGCCGTGTGCAGTCGCAGCCCGCGCGCCCAGAGCTCGCCCGGCCCCGGTGCGGATTGCGGCGCGATGTCCGGGGTGACGGCGGGGACGTGCGGGGGTGCGACGCCCGCCGACGCCTCGAAGCGCCGTACGGCGACCTCGGCCTCGTCGTGGCGGCCCCGCGACTCGAGGAAGCGCACTGACTCCGGGAGCCCGTAGCGCACCACGACGGCGTAGACCGCGGGGACGGCACCCAGAGCGAGGGCCCAGCGCCAGCCGTCGTCGGAGAGCGGGATGACGTAGTAGCCGATGAGCGCGGCGAGCAGCCAGCCCACCGCCCAGAAGGCCTCGAGGGCCACCACCATCCGGCCACGGATCCGGGCGGGGGCGAACTCGCTCACCAGCGTGGAGGCGACCGGCAGCTCGGCGCCGAGGCCCAGCCCGATGAGGAAGCGGAAGACCAGCAGCGCGGCGACCGACCACGACAGCGCGGCCGCCCCGGTCGCCAGCCCATAGACGAGGAGCGTGAGGGCGAAGACCTGGCGTCGCCCGATCCGGTCGGCGAGCAGCCCGCCGGCGCTGGCACCGACGGCCATCCCGATGAACCCGGTGGCGGCGATCCACGACAGCGTGGTGTCGCCCAGGTCCCACTGCACGGCCAGGGCCGCCATCACGAAGCTGATCAGGCCGACATCCATCGCGTCGAGCGCCCACCCGGCCCCGGAGCCGAGGACGAGCCGCCGGTGCTGGGCGGTGAAGGGGAGCCGATCGAGCCGCTGACTGCGGGTGAGCGCCGGTCCGTCCAAGGGGGCGCTCGCGGCTGCGGCCGGATTCGGGGCGTCCATGCGGCAGTTGTACCCCACAGCGGGGGCAGAACCTTATGCCCCCTGCACGGCGAAGACCCTTTTCCGTCACGACTTCTTTTCGGGCGCGCCCTAAAGTCCCCCGCCGGCCAGACCGATCCGCTAGTTGTCGCACCACTCAACGAGGGGGAAACCCAATGGCCGCCCAGATCAGCACGATGCCGGAGAAGGTCCGTCCGACCACGCTGCGCTGCCGCACCTGCACCGAGGTGAAGGATGTGCGCGCCTTCACGGCGAAGGCCGCCATGAAGTCCGGCTACCACCTCGACTGCAAGTCCTGCGAGAACGCCCGGACCCGCGCCCGTCGCGCCGCTGCCAAGCTCAGCCGCTCGACCAAGCTGCCCGGCATCCCCGGCGCTCCCGCCGTCCTCGTCCCCGCCCCCTCCGCCATGGAGCGCCGCGAGCGCGCCGAGCTGCAGCGGGCCCGCGTCGCTGCGGTCACCTCGTCCGACGGCCTGCAGCACCTGCGCCGGCTCTACGGCGCCGGCCCGGTGCCGCCGTGCCGCGTCTGCGGTGCCGCGCTCGCCCCGCGTGCCTCCAAGGGCGCCTACACGACCGAGTACGTCTGCAGCAACCGCAACGTGCCGATCGAGGACTTCCTCGCCCAGAACGGCCACCACGCCAAGTCGCTGTGGCGTCAGACCCGTCCGGGCGACCCCCGCATCATCGCGCTGATCGACTTCATCGAGGACAGCCTGACCGGCACCGACGAGGCCGTGATGATGGCCGGCGTGCTCGCCCAGGCCCTCGGCATGTCGGACGAGGACTCACTCGCTCGTCCGCTCGACCTCGCCCACATGGCCGCCTCGCGCATCGCCGAGGCGAACGGCGCCCAGCCGCTGCGCGCCGTCCAGGACGCCGCCCAGCGCTGACTGGGCGCTGACCGGCTCAGTCGCGCAGGACGTGGGTGCCGGGAACCCGCGCCCGGTCGCGTGACCAGGGATCCGCGTCGCTGCGGAAGGTGCCGGTGTAGCTGTCCACCTCGAGCCGCAGCTCGCCGCGCGGGACGCAGCGAGGCGGTACGTCGAGTGAGACGGCCTGCCGCGCCCAGCGGATGCTGACCCGGTTCAGGGCGCAGGAGGCGTAGTCGCCATCCTCGAGCGGCCCCCACCCGGCGTACCCGTAGCGGCCCTTACTGGTGAAGCCCACCTGCCCGCTCCACTCCTCCGTGCTCCGGGCAGGGGGCCTGATGGTGAAGAAGAACATCTGGTCGAAGCGCGGACGGCGCACGACCTTCTTGACCTCGACCGTGAACCGGACCCTGGCGTCGTTCCTCGCCACGACCACGCGTCGGAGGTCGACCGAGCGGCGGTGGGCCACCGAGAGCCCCCCGTTGCGCAGGAGCCGGACGTCGCCTGCGGCGTCGCGGTGCCGCACGATCTGTGCCGCCCGCTCCTGGGCCACCCGCTCCTGGGCCACCCGCTCTGGGGCCACCCGCTCCTGGCCGCCCGGATCCCGGCCCACCGGGTCATGTGCCACCGCTGGGGCGGCGAGTGCCGCTCCCAGCGCCAGCGCGGTGAGCAGGGACGAGGCGGCGATGTGCTTCATGGCGGGCTCCCCAGGAGTGTGTGCCCCCCAGTCTCGCCCCGTCCCCCGCTCTTGTCAGCCTGCGCTCGTCAACCTGTCCCCCGGGTCACTCGCCGAGCGCGTGGCCCGCGAACATGTCGGGGCCGAAGACCTCGTAGCGGATCCGGTCCGAGGTGACGCCGGCCCGGATCAGTGCGGCCCGCGCATCCCTCATGAAGGGCAGCGGACCGCACATGAAGACCTGAGCCTGCGCCGGGATCGCGACGGTGCTCAGATCCATCAGCCCCGCTCGGGCGCCACGCTCGACGCCCACGGCGTCGACCTCCTCGTACCAGGTGTGCACGTCGGTCGTGCCACCCGACGAGAGCGTCGACACGGCCCCCGCGGTGGCGTCGAACAGCGGGTGACTGGCCGCGGAGCGGTCCGCGTGCGCCACGGTGACCGCCCGGGTGCTCCCCCGCGCTGCCAGGTCGTCGAGCATCGCCGCCACGGGGGTGATGCCCACGCCGGCACTGATCAGCAGCAGCGGGTCGTCGCCCTCGTCGAGGAACAGGTCCCCTGCGGGCGGACCGAGCTCGAGCACGTCGCCCACCGAGACCTGGTCGTGGAGGAACGACGACACCAGGCCGTCCGGGGCTCCGTCGGCGCCGCGGACGCGTCGTACGGTCACCTGGACGGTGTTGTCGCGCGGACCCGTGGAGACGGTGTACTGCCGGGGCTGGCGGGTGCCGTCGGGCAGTACGGCGACCACGGAGACGTACTGGCCGGGCAGGTGCTGCTGGACCGGGCCGCCGTCCTCCGGCCGGAAGACCAGCGAGACCGTGTCGGTCGCCTCGTCGATGCGCTCGACGACCTCGTGGCGACGCCAGGCGGTGTCGGGCGAGACGCCGGCCTGGGTGTAGAGGCGCGCCTCCTCGGCGATCAGCTGCACGGCGAAGAGCCAGTAGACCTCGTCCCAGGCCTGGGCGATCTCGGGGGTGACGGCGTCGCCGAGCACCTCGCCGATGGCACCCATCAGGTGGTGGCCGACGATCGTGTACTGCTCGGGGCGGATGCCCAGCGAGACGTGCTTGTGCGCGATGCGCGCCATCACCGGCTGGAACGACGGGGCTTCCGGGTCGACGAGGTGCACGGCGTAGGCGACGACCGCCGCGGCCAGTGCCTGGCGCTGGTCGCCGTTGGCCTGGTTGCCCTGGTTGAAGAGGTTCCGCAGCTCCGGGTTGGCCTCGAGCATGGCGGGATAGAAGCGCGACGTGATCGCGACGGCGTTCTCCGCGACCACTCCGGCCGTGGCCTTGACGACGCTCTCCGCCTGACGTGACAACAACATGGTCCTGCTCCCTCGAGATAGTGCCGGCCAGGAGGGCCGGCGTCCCGGGGGACTTTAGGAGGCGGACCACCGTGAAAAATCAGGACCAAGGTCCCGTTCCGGGGGCGGTCAATGTCACATCGGCGGTGATGCCAGCTCGTAGATGTGGGAGTAGTGGTCGGGGGTCTTGGCGATCATGAACAGCTTGTCCATGTCGGGCTCGAGGGCGCTGACCTTGTCCAGGGGCGCTCCGATGATCAGCTGGAAGCCCAGCGACTTCCACGCCTGGACCGACCGGCCGGCGAACTCGGAGTCCGACTTCACGAAGCCCTCGTCCAGGAACACCGGGGCGAAGCGCGGCCGGGTGCGCTCCTCGTCGCCGAGCTGGTAGCGCAGCGCGGCGCCCACGATGAAGGCGACGAGCTCCTGGCTCTCGCCACCGCTCTTGCCACCCAGGGTCGAGTAGGACCCGACCTCGCGGTGATCGCGGTCGTAGCGGACCGCGGTGACCTCGACGTGCTTGCGCACGTCGAGGAAGTGGTCGCGTCGGGCGAGCACGGCCGGCGAGGCTCCGTCGGGGCGGCTGATGAGCGACATGAAGTCGCGCAGCTGCCCGAAGCGCTCCCCCACCTCGTCCTCGGTGAGGGACTTCGTCGAGGACGACGACAGCGATCGCAGGGTGCGCTTGAAGCGCGCGACATCCTCGCTGGCGAGGCGTCGGAGCTTGATCTGCAGGTAGTCCCCGGCCGGACCGAACTGGAGCGTGCCCAGGATCTCGTTGACCGGGCGCAGCCGCTCCTCGATCTCGTCCACGGCGGTGTCGAAGGCGGCGTACAAGGGCACCAGGTCCTGGCCCGACCAGCCGGCGAGGCGTCGGCTCCACTCCGATCGGCGTGCGTGCAACCCGGTCTCGACGATGTGGTCCAGGATGTCGCGGTAGCCGTCGACGGAGCCGACTTCGACGCCGAGGTTGGGGTCGGGCCAGCGGGTCTGGTACTGCTCCAGCACCGCGATGATCGCGTCGCCGGCGCGGCGGGCCTCCTCGCGAGCGGTCCGGGACTGCTCGGCGAGGCGGCCCCGCAGGCGGCGCAGGTTGTCGTGGAAGGAGCGCAGGTCGTCGGGGTCGCCGACCTCAGCCAGCTGGCCGTCCAGATAGGCCGCGGCCTCCGGGTCCAGCTCCAGGCCCTCGGCCGCGATGCGGTCGAGCTCGCGGGTGACGACGTCCTTGGTGTCGGCCAGCTCCTCCGCGCGCCGGGTCAGCTCGCTCACGGCCGCCTGGGCCGTGTGCTTGCGGCTGCCGACCTCGTCGAGCTGGGCGAGCACCTCCTCGCGCTCGGCGCCGAGCTGGGTCAGCAGGTCGTTGCTGCCCAGCAGCCGGTTGTGCGCCTCGATGTTCGCGGCGATGGCGGCGTCGACGGCGTCGAGGTCGATCGTGGTCCAGCGGGTGTTGACGACCGCCAGGTGAGCGTCGCGGCGCCGCTCCAGGTCCTCCAGGCGGGCCCGGATCCCTGTGTGCTCCTCGGCCAGGGCGTCTAGCCGCTCGTCGAGCGCCGCGATGTCGTCGGCGATCTCGCGCAGCCGGCCCTCGTTGGAGAAGCCGATGATGCGCGCGTTGCCGAGGTCGCCGTGGGCGGCGCGACGACCGTTGCGGGTCTGGCCGGACTTGGTGACCTGCGGGTCGCTGCCGCGGAAGTCGTGGGCGGTCTCGACGCACAGGTGGTCGGTGCGCGGGCTCGAGACCCGGTCCTGGACCCACCACGAGAACGGCGAATCCTTGGTGACCAGCTTGCCGGAGACCCGACGGGGGTCCGCGGACGACGGGCGGTGCGGCCGGTGGGCCACGCCCTGGAAGTTGACCCGGACCGGCAGACGCAGCGAGTCGATGGCGCGGGAGAACTCCTCGAAGCGGTCGTCCTCGACGAGGATGATCCGGGCGAGCGAGGAGAGCGTCACCTCCACGGCGCGGCGCCACTCCTCCTCCCCCGGTGCGACGTCGACGAGCTCGGCCACGAAGGGCAGCTCGTCGGGGTGCATGCCGGCGGCCTCGGCGAGCGCGACGCGAGCCTCGTGCAGACCACGGGGCACCACGCTGGCCCGGCCGGCGAGCGAGTCGCGCTCGGCGACGAGCTCTCGGCGGGCGTGCTCCTGGGGCCAGCGGCGCTCGTGCAGCGCCGTCTGCTCCGCGTCGAGCCCGGCCCGCTCCGCTGGGAACGCGCTCAGGAAGTCGTCGGCCGCCAGACGGGCCTTGTCGAACTCCGCCTCGTCGTTGGGCGGCGTGCCGAGGGCGCCGTACGCCGCCCGGAAGATCCGGCGGGCCTTGTCGGTGTCCTCGCGCAGGTCCTCGAGCCGCTCGCGCTCGTGGCGCAGTCGCTGGAGGCTCTGCCCGCCGTTGGCGTGCATCTCCTCGGCCAGGATGTCGGAGCGGTCCTTGAGGACCCGCTCGAGCGCGATGGCCTCGCGGGCGGCGATCTGCTGCTGGGTCAGGGCGGCGTGGTTGGCGTCCTCACCCGCCTCGAGCAGGGCGTCCTCCGTGGTCAGCGCCCACAGCACCAGCGGGGTGTCCCCCTCGCGGGCGACCCCGAAGGTGTCGATCAGCCGCTCCTGCTCGCGCGCCGTCTCGAGCTCGACCTGGAGCTCGGGGAGGCGGCGCAGGACCCGCTCCTTGTCGGCCTCGGTCTGCATCGCGTCGTAGGCCGCCTCGAGGTCCTCGAAGTGCTCGACGGCCCGCTCGGCCTTGGTGTAGGTGCCCGGCTGCTCGAGGACCATCGACTTGTAGAGGCCGTCGACGGTGTTGACCTGCATCCCCGACTGCACGCGTGCCAGCAGGCGCAGGGCCTTGCGACCGTCGCCGTTCTGGCCGATGCCCAGCCGGGTGTGCAGGGTCTGCTCGAAGGCGCGCACGGTCTCGTGGATGTTGAGACCCTCGAAGGCGCCGCGCAGGGTCCGCTTGTCGAAGCGCGAGGCCGCCAGCGGCTCGAGCTCGCGCAGGTCGAGGTAGCCGTCGTACGTCGCGCGGGTCTGCGACACGTCGGCGTACGTCGCGGCGCCGGCCTTCGCGTAGTAGACGCGCAGCACTGTGAAGCGCTGACGGCGGTCGTTGACGAAGGTCAGCGCGAGCGCGCCCCAGACGGGGCGCCCGTCGTTGCCGCGCAGCACCTTCTCGGTCGGCGTGCCCGCCTCGCCGACATGGCTGTCGTCGATCTTGCCCTTGAGGTAGGTGAGCAGGTTGCGCTGGTCCGCCGAGCGGGCCTTGCTCGTCGAGACATCGTTGGAGGCGCCGTTGAAGGGCACGTCCGAGGGCATCATCACCGCGATGTAGGCGTCGAGGAACGTGCTCTTGCCCGTGCCCGTGGCGCCGGTCAGCAGCATCGAGTCCAGCGAGAACTCCACGGCGTGGTAGCCGTGGAAGCCGCCCCAGTTGACCATCTGGAGGGTCTCCGCCCGCCACTGCGTGGTGCCCTCGGTGGCGCCCGGGATGTGCATGAGGGGCTCTTGGAGGATCACGCGGTCACCTCGTCGTTCTCGTCGTCGCTGGGCTCGTCGTCCCTGGGCTCGTCGTCGTCGAGGTCGGTGTCGTCGACCGGTGCGCTCGCCTCGTCGGGGTCGTCGCTGGTGGCACGGGTGATCCATTCGGCGAGTTCGTTGAGCCGCTGGATCGGCAGCAGCACCTCGATCACCGGTGCGACCTTGAACCGCTCGGGGTCGTTGGTGCGCAGCAGGATGCGTGCCTTGACCAGGGTGGCCAGGGCGTTCTCGGCCCGGCGGCGGTCGCCGGAGCGGTCGGTGGCGTGGGCCGGGCGGAAGGCGGCGATCTCGTCGAGCAGACCCTCCCGGTCGACGAGGACGACGCCGTTGCCGTCGGCGCGCTGGCTGCGGAAGCGCTGGCGCAGCACCACCAGGAGGATCGTCTCCTCGCGGGTGTAGGCCGTGTCGTGCAGCAACGTCGAGAACGCCGGCCCGATCTCCGGGACTGCCTGGCGCTTGAACGCGACCTGGTAGGCGTGGTCGATGTGCAGATCGAGGAAGACGTCGTTGAGCCGCCCCTTGATCAGCGGCAGGTCGGCGAGCAGCGTGCGCCACTCCCCCGGGTTGCGCTCGGCGCTGATGTAGCGGTGCTTGAGGATCGCCACCAGCGTCCGGCGCTGCTCCATGGTGAGCGCGCCCTCGTCGCCCTCGAAGAGCGACAGCGACGAGGGGTCCTCCTCCGGGGCCGGAGCGCTCTCGAAGTCGGTGTCGAGGTCGTGGACGTCAGGCATCGACGGGTCCTTCCGTGGCGGTCGCTGGAGTGCTGGGAGGGCTGCCCTGCGAAGGGAGGCGCAGCACCGGGGTGTCGAAGACGCGGCGGCTCCCGTCGGGCCGGATCGCCTCGAAGCGGTCCGTCGCCTGCTTGTCGGGGGTGGCGTCCCACTGGGTCAGCAGATGGAGCATCCCGACGATCTCGACGGGCCGGCGCAGCTCGTCAGGGAGCTGGTTGAAGACGTCCGCGGCGGAGGCGAGGTCGCCGTCGGAGATCGCCCCGGACAGGAGGTCGCGCAGCTCGCTGAGCGAGGGCCCGCCCTGCTGGCGCAGCTGCTCGATCGACAGGCCGACGGCGACGTCGGCCGGCTCGGTGACCGGCAGTGACTCAGGCGCGACATCCGTGGCGGGGTCGTGGAACCGCTCGCGCAGGTGGGGCAGGTGGAACGTGCCGGGGATCAGCTCGACCTCCACCCGGGAGCGTGGACCGGTGGTCTCCATCCAGGTGACCAGGAGCCGCTCGATGTGGCGCAGCGTCTGGTCGACCTCGCGGTCGCGGGCCACGTCGTGGTGGACGATGTGCTCGCGCAACGTCGAGGAGAGCCGGGTACGACGTGCCAGGACGTCGTCGATCCCGCGCCGGATCACGGCGACCGTCCCCCGGAAGTCACGGTGGTCGTCGGGGCCTAGGCCGTGTGCGAAGGGGTGCTCGAGGATGGCCTGGATGTCGCGACCGAGCTCGTCGAGCAGGTCCTTGTCGCGCAGCAGCTCGAAGGCCCCCTCGAAGGCACGCCCCTCCTGGGTCGCCTCGAGGAGCTCGTCGGAGCGGCGCAGATACTCGTCGAGCACCTCGCCGATGGGGCGGTCCTCCTCGCGGAAGTCGCGCACGATCTTGCGGTGCATCGCGGCGACCGACTCCTCCACCCGCTTGAAGTCGCCGGGCAGCTGGCCGATCAGGTCCATCAGGTCGACGTAGCCGGTCTGCATGTCGTCGATGCTGGCCGGCTCGATCTCCCCACCGGCCTCGATCCGGTCGCGCTCAGCGGTGAGGCGCTCGATCTGCTCGTCGAGCCGGGCCACCCGCGCCTCCCGGTCGGGGTTCGCCTCGGTGGCCCAGCGCCGTACGGCGTCGACGATCGTGTTGATCCGCGACCCGCTGATCAGCGCCCGGTCGCGGGTGAGGCTCTGCACCAGGTCGAGCGCGTCGACGGCGTGGGAGGTGAGGGAGTACTCCTCGTCCCCGTCCTCGTCGAGGGTGCGATAGAGCCACTGGTCGCCCATCCAGCGCAGGCACAGCGACCGGCCGCTCTGGTTGGGGGGCACCTCGACCCCCGCGAGCCGGAGCTCGTCGAGGTAGGCGTCGACCTGGGTGTGCAGCCGATCGGCGTGGACGGTGCGCACGTCGGAGCTGAACGACGTCCGGAAGACCGACAGCACCAGGGGCGCCCACTTGCGGTCGAGCAGGCGCAGGGTGGGCCGGTCGAACGCCTCGGTGACTCGCGCCAGCTCGGCGACGATGCCGCTCATGCCCCTCCCGGATCCCGGCGTCCCGCCCGCCGGATGCGGACGGAGATGACTGGAGGACGTTAGGCGCTCGCGGCGGCGAACTCACATTCGGGGGTTGCTGAGGTCCAGCCCGCCGCCCGGCTGTCATCCCTTGAAGCGGGCCAGGTGCATCCGCGACGACCGCAGCAGGTGGGTGAGCGCCTGGTCGACGTCCGGAGCCTCGATGTCGTCCACCGCAGCGCGCAGGGTCGCGATGTCGGCCCGCTCGATCTCCGCCGCGACCGTCAGAGCGTCGGTGAGGGAGCTCGAGCCGCGCTCGAGGTAGTCGTCGAAGGCCGCCGCGGCATCGTCACCGGCGAACTCCCCGGCGCCCAGCCCTCGGTCGGGTCGTCGATGCCGTAGCGCTGCAGCAGCGAGCGGACCGCCGAGAGGTGCATGGCCTCGGAACGCGCGATGTGGTCGAAGCGGGGATCGCCGGTCGACTCCGCGAACTCCACGTACAGGTCGTGCGAGAGCTTCTCGTTCTCGGCCTGCGCGGCCAGCATCTCCTCCTGGTCCTTGCTCAGCGTGCCCCGGTCCACCGTGCCGCCGAAGGTGGCGTCGCAGTGCCCGGCGCCGCCCCGGCCTCCCTGCATCATCGGGCCCCCGTCGCGCATCTGCCCGTAGCGCATCTGTCCGTCAAGCATGTGCCCGCCGCCCCAGGCGGGGCCCGGCCGGTCCTCCGCGCTCACGGGCCCAGGGCTCATGGGTCCAGGGCTCATGGAGTCCACGGCGCTCCAAGCAGCCGGGCCGACCACCAGTCCTGTCGCCACGACACCGGCCGCGGCTGCCGCGGCGATCTTCGATCGGGTCCTCATGACCGACTCCCTCGTCCTTGGAGGCCGTGGGTCCGGCCTCATTGCCTCCACACTCGCCCGACGCTGTGCAGATGCGGTGAGTCCCGTGTGGAGAACATGTGGAGGTGCGCCGACCACACGTCACAGTGCCGCGATGGGTGCGACGATGAGGCCATGAGCACCGTCCTGGTCGTGGAGGACGCTCGGGAGATCCGCGATCTGCTGCGTCGCTACCTCGAGCGGGCTGGGTACGTCGTGCTGAGCACGGAGTCCGGCGCCGAGGCGATCCGGCTGGTGGGCCAGGGCAGCGCCGACCTGGTGCTGCTCGACCTCGGCCTCCCCGACGTCGACGGCACCGATGTGCTGCGCGCCGCGCGCGACGGCGATCGCCGTACGCCGGTGATCGTGCTCACCGCGCGCTCCACCCTCGATGATCGGATCGCCGGGCTCAGCCTCGGGGCGGACGACTACGTGACCAAGCCGTTCAGCCCCACCGAGGTGGTGCTCCGCGTCCGCGCGGTGCTCAGCCGCGCCGGATCCTCCGAGGGCGGGGCCCCCGAGGGTGGGTCCCCCGGCGTCAGGTCGTACGGCGGGGGACGGCTGGTGCTCGACGAGGATCGTCACCAGGCACTCCTCGACGGGCACACGCTCGGCCTGACCCCCACCGAGTGGGGCATCCTGACGTCGCTGGCCTCGGTGCCGGGACGGCCCTTCTCCCGCTACGAGCTCGTGAACCGGGTCCGTGGCTACGAGTTCTCCGGCTACGAGCGCAGCATCGACTCGCACGTGAAGAACCTGCGCCACAAGCTCGGTGCCGACGGCAGCATCCTCGTCGAGACCGTGACCGGGGTCGGCTACCGGCTGGGGCTCGACCATGACCGCTGACGCCCCCGGCGGGCGCGAGGCCCTGGGCCCGCTCGGGCGCCGCTTCCTGCTGGCCTTCGCCGTCGTCGTCCTGGCCACCGTCGCCCTGATGACCGCCGCGGGGCTCGTCGGCACCGACCGGGGCCTGGCCTCCCAAAGCGACTCCCAGCGTGAGGGCGTGGCGGATCGTGTCGCCGAGGCGGCCGCGGATGCCTACGTGGAGGCCGGGGGGTGGGGGGAGGCCGACCTGTCCCGGGCGGACACGGTCGCCGAGGGCGGGGGCGCTGTGCTCCTGGTCCGTGACGCCGCGGGCAGCCAGGTGTGGCCCGCCCGGGGACAGGGGCACCACGGTGCGATGTCCGGGATGCCGATGGGCGCCGACCGGGTGAGCGTGGAGGTCACCGCGGACGGCTCCGTGGTGGGCACGGCGCTCCTCGGCTTCGGCCGGGCCACCGACGGCAGCGGCCGTCCGCTGGCGTGGACGTGGATCCTGCTCGCCGGGGTGATCGCGCTGCTGCTGGCCCTGCTGGCGGCCTGGTTCGTCACGCGCCAGCTGAGCCGGCCCGTGAGCGCGCTGACCGACGCCGCGCGCGCGTTCGCCGCCGGTGAGCGGGACACGGTGGTGCGCGAGCGCGGGGTCGGCGAGCTGGCCGTGCTCGCGGAGGCCTTCGACGATGCCGTCGACGCCGTACGACGCGCCGAGGCGTCGCGTGCCCGGATGGCGGCCGACGTGGCCCACGAGCTGCGCACGCCGCTGGCCGCGCTCCAGGCTGGCCTCGAGGAGCTGCGCGACGGCCTGGCCCCCGCCGACCCCGCCACGCTCGCCGGTCTGCACGACCAGTCGCTCCGCGTCGCCCGGATCGTCGGCGACCTCGACACGCTCTTCGCCGCCGAGGGCGCGGTGCGCGCCGTACGCCGCGACGCGGTGGACCTGGCTGCCCTCGCCCGCGACGAGGTCCACGCCCGGGCGGCCCAGCTGCGGGGAGCGGACCTGGCGGTGGACCTCGCCCTGCCCGACTCCCCCGTCACCGTGTGCGGCGACTCCGAGCGGCTGCACCAGGTGCTCGGCAACCTGCTGGAGAACTGCGTGCGCCACTGCCGTCCCGGCGACCGGGTCACGGTGCGGGTCACCGGCGGCGAGTCCCCGGCGTTGCTGGTGGCCGACACCGGTCCCGGCATCGCGAAGGCCGACCTCCCGCGCATCTTCGACCGGTTCTGGCGCGGCTCGCGTCAGGCGGGACGTCCGGGCTCGGGGCTCGGCCTCGCCGTGGTGCGCAGCCTGGTGGAGGCCATGCACGGCCACGTCGACGTCGACTCGGACGGTGTGACGGGGACGAGGTTCGTGATCACCCTCCCTGGGGCGGTCCCGCCGTCCGGGCGAGCCGGCGCCACAGCCAGCTCGCAGGAATCACCCGATCGTCGATGACATAGGCGGCGGTGGTCTCCTGCACGAGGGTCGTCAGGAGGGCGTGCCGCGCACCCAGCCGGCCCGCGACGAGAAGCCGGTCCCCCGGTCGCAGGATCTCGGCGTCGGCCGGCGCCGGCGTCACGGTGTCGTCGCGCAGCAGGGCGAGGACGACGGCGTCCACGGGGCGGTCACGCCCGTGCGGGGAGCGGACGAGGTCACCCAACCGCAGCCGGCCCGTCTGGAGCCACGGCGCCAGGGCCGGGGCCTCCTCAGCCGTGAGCGCGAGCCGCCAGATGTGCGGCGACGCCTCCCCGCAGCGCTCGACGAGGCGGTCGACCATCTCCGCGGCCCAGGCCTCGCCGAGGTGGGGGACGCGCGGAAGGAAGCGCATCAACGAAGGGTTGGCGAGCCTCGCGAGCACCTCGTGGGCCACGACCTCGGCGCGGACCATCGCGTAGTCGAGGCCCAGCGCCTCGAACAGGGCTGCGTTGCCGGGCTCGTTGTGACGCGCGACGAGGACCATGTCCGGGTTGGCCTGCCGCGCGACCTCCATCAGCCACAGGTTGGTCATGTCGTTGTGCGTCGCGGCGACGAAGGCCACGGCGTTCGGCAGGTCGGCGGCCTCCAGGTCCTCCGGGGCGAAGCGGTCTGCTCCACCTTCGACGTGCTCCCCCTCCACCACGGTGACCTCCAGGCCCTCCCGGTGCAGGTCGGCGGTGATCTCGCGACCGAACGTGTCGAAGCCGCAGACCACCCAGCGACCGCGCGGCAGCGGCGGGCGGCGCTTCGGGATCGGGGTGCCCGGGGCGCTGGTCAGCCACATCATCAGCTGATAGGCGGCCGGGGAGCGCTGCAGGATCCGCAGGTGGTTGCCGAAGCGCTCCAGCGGGTTGACGACCTCGGGCGCGCCGAAGGCCCGCATCCGGTCCGCGATCTCCAGCGTGCTGGCCTGGGCGATCACCGGCAACCCCGGGCGGATCAGCGCCGTGGTCATGGCGACGTCCAGGTTGACGTCGTCGCGCTCGCTCAGGGCGAGCACCGCCTCGCAGTCGGCGCTGCCCAGGCCGGCCAGGATCAGGTTGTCGGTCTCGCGGGCGTCCCCCACCAGGACCGGGACGTCGGCCTGATAGGCGTCCAGGTCGATGGACGCCGCCCGGTCCTCGTCCCGCTCGATCACGACGAAGCGGCGGCCCATGTCGTCGACCGAGCGGGCGATGCGCCGGCCCATCTCGCCGTACCCGATCAGCAGCACGTACGGCGAGCCGAGGTGGCGCACCTTCCGCTCGAAGAGCCGGCGGGCGATCGCACGCCGGAACGCGCGGTCGCGCACCAGCGTCAGCATCGAGCCGATGGCATAGGCCCAGCCGATGACCGACATGAAGATCGAGACGATGACCCACATCCGCTGAGCGGGCGTGAAGGGGTGTGGCAGCTCCCCGAAGCCGATCGTGGTGGCGGTGTAGCTCATGAAGTAGAACGCGTCGAAGAGGGTCAGTCGATGGGACTCGCCCTCACCGTCGGTGCCCGGGATCAGCGAGAGGCCGAGGACGCTGACGGCGAAGATCACGATCAGGACGATCAGCGGTGCACGCATCCGACGCAGGACGAGCAGGATCCCCGCCGTACCGCGCTCGATCACGAGGTCGGGGATCTGCGGCTCGGCCGCCTCCACGTGCTCACGTCGGGAGCGTCCGCCCACCAGCCAGGACAACGAGCGTGGCAGCCGACTCCCCATGGCGCGACGCCTCAGCGACGCTGGAACGAGACGGTCTCGACGACCAGGAGGACCACCGACACGACGTTGGCGAAGAGCGCCCCCGCGGACAGCGAGACCACCGCGGAGGTCATCTCGACGGACAGCCCGGCCTCGTGGACGTTGTTGGCGTAGGACCAGACCACGGCCGCCGCGATCAGCTGGAGGCTCGCCACCAGGCTGGTCGCCAGGTGCACCGCCCCGATCTGGGTTCGGTCGCCGAACTTCAGCACCGTCGCGATGAGGTTCACCACGACAGCGGCGAAGAGCTCATAGACGTTGTGCACCGCGGGGTCACCGATGTCCCCGATGAAGAACCCGAAGTTGAGGGTCGCCGCCAGGAGGACGAAGAAGCCGAAGACGACGTTCTCCAGATTCATGGCACCTCCCCCGATCGCGGACTTCCGGCATCGTAGCGGCAAGGCCGTCGACTTCAACGCTGGTCGAGGAGTTGTCGCACCGCGTGGCGCGCAGCCGCCAGCGCGCGAGCGCCTGAGAGGGTGGCCTGCATGCGGGCGATACTCCTGAGCGGCGCCCTGGCAGCGATCCTGTCGCTCCTGGGGACCCTGCTCGCCATCAGATGGTTCACCCGACACGGCTTCGGCCAGCCGATTCGAGACGACGGACCCACGACCCATCACGTGAAGCGGGGCACGCCGACGATGGGCGGTCTCGTGATCCTGCTGGCCGCCACCGCGGCGTACCTCACCGCGACGGTCGTGACGCGCGGGTCCCCGAGCGCCAGCGCCTGGCTCCTCATGCTGCTGTTCCTCGGCTGTGGAGCGGTGGGATTCCTCGACGACTTCATCAAGGTCTACACCCAGCACAACCAGGGACTGAGCAGTCGAGCAAAGATGGCGGGACAGACGCTCGTGGCGCTCGCCTTCGGTGTCCTGGCCACGCAGTTCTTCGCCGACGAGCGTGGTGTCAGACCGGCGTCGCAGCACCTCTCTACGACCCAGGACTGGGGGATCAAGCTCCCTCTGGTCGTGGTCCTGCTGATCATCTGGTTCATCGTCACCGCGACGTCCAACGGCGCCAACCTTACCGACGGCGCCGACGGGCTGCTCGCGGGGGCCTCGGCATTGATCTTCGGCGCCTACATGATCGTGAACGTCTGGCAGAACAACCAGCTGTGCGACTCCACGCGCCCCAACGTGGTGGAGTCACAGTGCTACCAGGTGCGCGACCCGCTCGACCTGGCGGTCTTCGCCGCTGCCATCACCGCCGCCTGCGTCGGCTTCCTCTGGTGGAACGCCAAGCCCGCCCGCATCATCATGGGCGATGTCGGCTCCCTCGCCATCGGGGGTGCCCTGGCCGGGCTGGCGATCATGTCCCGCACCGAGCTCCTCATGGCCGTCATCGCCGGACTCTTCGTGCTCGAGACGATGTCGGTGCTCGTGCAGATGAGCTACTTCAAGGTGACCAAGCGACTCACCGGCACGGGGCGTCGCGTCTTCCGCATCGCCCCCATCCACCATCACTTCGAGCATCTGGGCTGGGACGAGGTCACCGTGGTGATCCGCTTCTGGATCGTCGCCGGCCTCTTCGTCGCGGCTGGGCTGGGAATCTTCTATGCGGCGTGGCTGCCCTGAGCCACCACCGTGGCTGCCGCGTCTCGGCGCCAGCACTCGTGATTCACAGCCTGTTCGAGCCGGTGGCCAGACATGCCGCTGGCCCCACCGCGTGGTGCCTACGGCGGGGTGCGGGGCGGTGCAGCTATTCGTCGGGCGGTGGTACGGCGCGGGCCCGGTCGCGGGTGACGTCAAGGGTGCCGGTGTGGTCACGCAGGTACTGATAACCCTGAGGGCTCGTCCACAAGAACGTGCCCGGGTCGATGACGGTGTAGGACCACGGCGAATGCGTCTTGTGACGGTGATGCCGCCGACACAACGGAGCCAGATTGCACGAACACGTGCTTCCGCCGGCGGAGTGCTCTCGGACGTGGTCGCAGTCCGCCCGGTGCCCGTCAGGCTTGAGCTTGCGGGCGGGCCGGGTGCACCACGGGAACACGCACGTGTGGTTGATCAACCCGACGCGTTCGACGAGCCGGTCGGGGAGCTCGTAGGCGTTGACGTGGACGTGGTCCTCGAGATCGATGACCGGCTTCACGACGACCTGGGCATCAGGGCTGGCGCACCAGTCGCGGACCTGATCGACCGAGACGAAGGAACGGGTGTTCTCCACCCGTGCGAGGCGCACACCGTCCCGGCCCCCGTCGCCATCAGCGTCGACACTGTTGTCGAGGCCCCGGGCGCGTAGTGCGTCGTGGGAGAGGTGGACGTAGAGCACCACCTGCCGCGGACGACGCGCTGTCCCGCGCGTAGGGGCCGGGCCGTCAGGGGCCGGGGTGGATGAGCGCGGTTGATCGGGAGCAAGGGGTGAGTCGGATCCACCGCGCTGAGCCGGTGCGGCGACATCGTCGGTGGCGCCAGGGTCATCACTGGTGGTGTTGAGGTCGAACGCCAACTGGCGGCGGGCGAGGTCCGCGACCGCCTTCGCTCGGCGGACATCGAGGGGCTCCTCCGAGCCCAGGGCACGCTGTGCCTCCGCACCCGCTGCCACTGCGGCGTCGAGGTCCATCGCATCGGCGATATCCAGCTCGCCGCGGATAGCCATGGTGCCGTCGTAGGAGACCTGGTCGGTGTCCACATCGAAACAGCGGCCGTCGGCCGCGTTGCGGCGGCGTTGCTCGGCGTCCTCGGGCTGGAACTGGACCCGGGCCTCCTCGATCAGCCGGTCCAGGGCCGCGATGCTGATCTTGTGCGCGACCGACGCGACGTGACGGTCCACGAACGCCGCGCCCTCGGGCACGAGGCTCATCGTGGCGTCGGCGATGCGGCGCGCCTTCCACGCCACGAGATCCCCGGAGCAGACCCGCTTCCACACCTTGGGGAGGCGATACCTGAGCTCGACGGCTTGGCCGATGTAGCGGCCACCGGCGTCGGTGGAGAGTCCGACGGCGAGGGCGAACTCGGTGATCGCGAACTCCGCCACCAACGGGGCACCGGGGCCGGCGATAGGGAGGCCGTGGTCGCCGTACCCGTCGTGGGCGAGTGCGGCGTCGGTGAGGGAGTCGGCCGAATGCATCGCCGCCCAGTCGACGGCCGACCGCAGTTGCCTCACCTCGGCCGCATCAGCCCCTGCACGCGAGAGCCGGGCAGCCTCCAGCACCGCGGCGGCGGTGTCGGGGGCGGCTGTCTGGGGCATGGAAATAGTCAAGCAGGGGGCGCCGACATTGCCCCCGCCCAGAAGCGGCGCGACGCGCCATCTGTGGAGAACTTTATTCGCGGGTGGGTCTCGACGTCGGTTGCTGCGCAACCTGCTCGACCAACGAGCGGGGCTGCGCAGGCTGCTCGGCCAGCGAGGACCTGGGGTCAGACGCTGGCTGTGCTGGAAAGCACGGCGGTGGCCATCTCCTTGGCGCGGGGGTACTGCGCCTTGCCGGCGGCGCTGCGCGGGATCTTGTCCACGACGGCGAGGACCCGCGGCAGCTTGTAGCCGGAGAGCGAGGTGCGCAGGAAGGTGCGGAGCTCGTCGAGCTCGACGGTGTGCCCCTCGCGCGGCTGGACCACTGCGGCCACGGCCTGGCCGTACTTCTCGTCCGGGACGCCGACCACGAGCACGTCGTACACGCTCGGGTGGGCCATCAGCGCGGTCTCGACTTCTTCGGGGTAGACCTTCTCGCCGCCGGTGTTGACGCAGTTGGAGCCGCGACCGAGGAGCACGACCTTGTTGTCGGGCTCGATGCGGGCGAAGTCGCCCGGGACGGAGCAGCGCGCTCCGTCGATCTCGAGGAACGTCTGGGCCGACTTCACCGGGTCCTTGTAGTAGCCGACGGGCACGTGGCCCATTCGGCCGAGACGACCGACCTTGCCGATGTTGGTCGCAGGGTCGATGACCCTGTTGTCCTCGTCGAGGACGACGGTCGAGGGGCCCAACGAGACGAGCGGTCCGTCGCTACGGATGTTGTCCTTCTCCTGCAGACCCGTGCCCTGGAAGCCGGTCTCGGAGGCGCCGATGGAGTCGGTGAAGAAGCTGTTGGGGAAGGCGGCCATCCAGCGCTCCTTGACCGAGCGGCTGAAGATGGCGGCGGAGCTGGAGATCGCCAGCAGGTTGGGACAGTCATAGCTGCCGGCCTCGTAGGCCTCGATCAGCGGACGGGCCATCGCGTCGCCGGTCATGAAGATCAGCTGGACGCCCTCGCGCTCGATGATCTCCCAGGTGCGCATGGGGTCGAACTTCGGCTCGAGGATCGTCAGGTGCCCGGCGAACAGGTGCATCAGCAGACCGGCCTGCGCTCCGCCGTGCATGAGCGGGCTGAGCGGGAAGGTGACCATCCGGCCGTCCTGCTTGGCCTGCTCGGACTGGTCGTACTCCGCCAACGGCGTGCCGGACATGAAGTCGATGCCGCCACCGAGCACCCGCCAGAAGTCCTCGTGGCGCCACATCACGCCCTTGGGGAACCCGGTCGTGCCACCCGTGTAGATGATGTGGATGTCGTCGGGGCTGCGCTCGTCGAAGTCGCGCTCCGCGCTCTGGCCCGCGAGGGCGTCCGCCCACAGCACCCCGTCGTACGACGAGACGTCGGCCGCGTTGTCGGGCTCCATCACGTCGGGCATCACGACGACCGTCTGGAGCTTGTCGTGCTTGGGCACGCAGCGGCTCACGAGCGGGGCGTAGGAGCGCTCGTGGATGAGCGCGACCAGGTCCGCGTTGTCGAAGAGGTAGTCCAGCTCTCCCTCGACGTAGCGGTAGTTCACATTGACGTTGACCGCACGGATCTTGGTCACCGCGAGCACCGCGACAACGTGCTCGATGCTGTTCTTGGCATAGACGCCCACATGGTCGCCGGCTCCGACGCCACGGGAGGCGAGGAAGTGCGCGAGCCGGTTGGCGTCGGCCTCCAGCTCGGCATAGGTCACCAGCCGGTCCCCCACCTTCACGGCGGGCTTATCGGCAGCGGCGTCGACGGCGTGTTCGAAGAGGTCAGCGATGTTGAGGGCCACGCCGGAAGACTAGAACACGTTCTCGTTCTGCACCAGAGCCACTTGTAACGTGAGCCACATCGCCCTGCGATCCCTCCAGAAGCGGATCGCCCTGCCGATACGTCCTACGGACCTTTGGCACACCGATCGAGCACGGGAGGAGCCTTGATGCTCTCTCTGACCTACCTGAGCTCCGCCACCGAGCTGATGGGCGAAGCAGACCTGGAGGCCATGCTGACGAGCATCCGCCCCCGCAACGCCGCGCGCGGACTGTCGGGGATGCTGCTCTACAGCGGTGGCAACATCATCCAGACGCTGGAGGGCCCCGAGCCCGAGGTTCGCGAGACCTTCGACCGCATCGGGCAGGACCCCCGACACCGCGGCCTGATCCTGATGCTCGAGGAGCCGATCGTCGAGCGCGCCTTCCCCGACTGGTCCATGGGCTACCGGCAGGTCCGCAGGGACTACCAGCCCGAGGGGTTCACGGCCTTCCTGCAGCAGTCCGGTCCCCGCGACACCAACGTCGGCCCCGCCGAGCGGCTGCTGAGGGTCTTCAAGGAGAGCATGCGCTGAGCAGGGCTCGCCCGAGCGAGCCCGCCACCTCAGCCGAGGTCGAACTCCACGGGGTCGATCCCGACAGCCAGGCACGCGTCGCGCACGGCACGCTTCTCGTTCTCGTCGAACACGCCGTCGGCGCCGCCGATGATGATGCCCACCTGGACGACGGCCCGCGCCTGGTCCTCCTTCTTCTTCAGCTTCCCGATCGCCTGGATCGCCTCGAGCTTGCCGAAGTCGTAGTCGTTGTTCAGCTTGTCGCAGTAGTTGTCGAAGTCGGCCCGCAGGTCGGCGGCGGGGAAGACCTTGAGGACGTCGTTGCTCGAGATCAGCCCCACGACCTTGGAGCGCTCCGCCGGGTCGACGTTGCCGTCAGCCGCCGCGATCAAGGCGCACATCGCCATGGAGGCCTTGGCGAAGTCCTTGTTCTTGAACTGGCCGACCTTCGTCTGGAGCTGGTCGTTCATGTCGTTGCTGCGCTGCTTGAGCTGGTCCCAGAAGGCCATGGAGCGATTCCTCTGCAGTGGTCGGGGGTGGCCGCGAGCGCGACCCGGTGCTGACGGGCTCGACCCTACGGGGACTTCCCAGGCGTTCCTCACGCGCACGGGACGCTCCCGGTCCCTTCTCACAGCCGTGGGTCGACCGGCTCCGACTCCAGTGCCAGGACCGCGAACACGGCCTCGTGCACCCTCCAGAGCGGCTCGTCGCGCGCATGCCGCTCCAGGGCCTCGAGGCCCAGCGCATACTCCCGGAGCGCGAGCGAGCGCTTGTGTCCGAGGTTCCGGTCGCGGAGCCGGGTGAGGTGCTCCGGCGCTGTGTAGTCGGGGCCGTAGATCAGGCGCAGGTACTCCCGCCCACGCACCTTCAGGCCCGGCTGAGCGGGTCCCCCTCGGGTGCGGGTCAGGTTGGCGAAGGGCTTGACCACCATCCCCTCGCCGCCCGCCTCCGTCAGGTCCTCCCACCACCGGGTCGCGGCCGCCAGCGAGTCCGGATCGGTGGCGTCGACACGCACGCGTCGCGTCGTACGCACCAGTGCGGGAGCCGCCTCCACCAGCCGGTCCGCCACCGCGAGGTGCCAGCCGTGGTCGTGGTCGTGGTAAGTCGCCCCCTGAGCGGCGAGCACCTGGAACGGCGCCAGCCGGACCCCGTCGAGCCCGTCCGTCGGCCACACATAGCGGCGGTAGGCAGCGGTGAACCTCTCGGCGTCATCCTCCCGGGCGCGCGTGCGCCCCAGCAGGTCCGACACGTCGATACCCCGGTCGGCGGCCTGCTGCAGCCCCGACACCGCGGCGGGCAGCATCGCCCCCGCAGCCGCGCCCACGGCGGCGTACTGCTCACGCAACAGCTCCTCGGCCTTGGCCGACCAGGGCAGCAGCTCGGCGTCCAGCAGCAGCCAGTCGGTCCCGAGCTCCTCCCAGAGTCCCGCGGCCCCGACCGCCCCACGCAGCCCCTCGAGCAGGCGCTCGGTGAGGTCGCGCTCGAAGAAGGAGCGTCCGGTGCGCGTGTAGACCGCGCCGCTCTCCCCCGCCGTGGCGCCGAAGCGCGCCGCGGCGGCCGCGGCGTCGCGACACACCAGCGCCACCGCGCGCGACCCCATGTGCTTCTCCTCGCAGATGAGGTCGGTGGTCCCCTGGCTCGCGTAGGCCTCGAAGGCCTCGGCCGGGTGCTCGAGCAGGTCCACACGCCTCGAGGTGGCCACCGGTGCCATCGTCGGTGGCAGGTAGGGCACCCAGCGCGGGTGCAGCGCGAAGCGGCTCATCACCTCCAAGGCGCCGGCCGCGCTGTCCTCGCGCACCGTGACCCGACCCAGGTGCGCGGTGTCGATGACGCGCTTGCCGAGGACGTCGGTGAGGTCGAGCTGCTCAGGGGCACGCTCGGTCGCCGAGCCGGTGAGGAACGGCTTGGCCGGCTCGTACCAGACCCTTTCGGCCGGGACCGAGACCAGCTGCTTCTCGGGGTAGCGCAAGGCCGTCAGCCGACCGCCGAAGACGCATCCGGTGTCGAGGCACATCGTGTTGTTGACCCACTCCGGCTCGGGAGTGGGCGTGTGGCCGTAGAGGACCATGGCTCGGCCCCGGTAGTCGTTCGCCCACGGATAGCGCACGGGCAGGCCGAACTCGTCGGTCTCCCCGGTGGTGTCGCCGTAGAGCGCGAAGCTGCGCACCCGACCCGATGCCCGACCGTGGTAGCCCTCCTTGAGCCCGGCGTGCGCGACCACGAGTCGCCCCTCGTCGAGCACCAGGTGGGACACGAGCCCGTCGCAGAACTCGGTGACGGACCTGCGGAAGTCCTCCGGCTCCTCGGCCAGCTGGGCCAGCGTGGTCTCGAGTCCGTGGCTGACGGTGACCTGGCGACCGCGCAGTGCCCGCACCAGCTTGTTCTCGTGGTTGCCGGGCACGCAGCGGGCATGACCGGCCTCCACCATGCCCATCACCAGCCGCAGCACCCCGGGCGAGTCAGGACCGCGATCGACCAGGTCGCCGACGAAGACGGCCTCGCGTCCCTCGGAGTGTGACGCGTCCACCGGCCGCCCCGCCTCGTCGCGGACGATCGCGTAGCCGAGCTCGCCGAGCAGGCTCTCGAGCTCCGAGCGGCAGCCGTGGATGTCCCCGATCACGTCGAACGGCCCGTGCACGTCGCGGAAGTCGTTGAGCAGCCGCTCGCGCACGACGCTCGCGGCCTCGACCTCCTCGACGCTGCTCAGGACGTGCACCTTGCGGAACCCCTCCTTGGCCAGGCCGCGCAGGGAGCGACGCAGCTGGTCGCGCTGGCGGCGTACGACGGACGCGCCGAAGTCGCGGTCCTGCCTCGTGCGGTTGCGCTCGACGCAGAGGCTCTCGGGGAGGTCGAGCACGATCGCCACCGGAAGCACGTCATGGTCCTTCGCGAGCTGGACGAGCTGGCGGCGCGCATCACGCTGCACGTTGGTGGCGTCGACGACCGTCAGCCGGCCCGCGGCGAGCCGCTTGCCGGCGATGTAGTGGAGGACCTCGAAGGCGTCCTTGGTGGCGGCCTGATCGTTCTCGTCGTCGGAGACCAGCCCCCGGCAGTAGTCGCTGGAGAGCACCTCGAACGGCCCGAAGTGCTGGGCTGCGAACGTCGACTTGCCGGAGCCGGAGACCCCGACGAGCAGCACCAGGCTCAGCTCGGGGATGCCCAGCCGGTTCTCCCTCAGCCCGCTCATGCGGCGCTCCCCAATAGGCGGAAGAGCGCGAGCTGGGTCGGCGGGCCGAGCTCGGGATCCTCCTCGCCCACCGGCAGGTGCTCCACCGCGTAGCCGTGCCGCTGCGCCACCTCAGCCGCCCAGGCGGCGAACTCCGCCCGGTCCCACTCGAAGCGGTGGTCGCGGTGGCGCATCTCCCCCGGCGCCAGGTCGTAGCGCGCGTTGAACTCGCGGTTGGGCGTGGTGACCACGACGGCCCCGGGCCGCGCGAAGCCGAAGACGGTTGCCTCGAGCGCCGGCAGCCGCTCGGGGTCGACGTGCTCGACGACCTCCATCAGCACCGCCGCGTCGAAGCCCGTGAGCCGCTCGTCGCGATAGGTCAGCGACGACTGCAGCAGCCGCAGCCGCGCGCGCTGGGTGTCGGGCATCCGGTCGAGGTGCATCCGTCGCTCGGCCAGGTCGAGGGCACGCGGCGACACATCGGTCCCGACGACCTCGGAGAACGACGCGTCCTTGATCAGCTCGCGTAGCAGGGCTCCCTCGCCACAGCCGAGGTCGAGCACGCGGCGCACCTCGATCCGTCGCAGGACCCCGGCCACCGCCTGTCTCCGTGCGACGGCCAGCGGCCGCGCGGCGACCGCCTCGTCGTCGCCCACCGCGTCGTCGAGGCGCTCACCCGGGGCGTCATCTACCTCGGCCAGCCGTGCGGTCGCCGAGGCCACCAGGTCACGCTGGTGGGCCAGGTAGCGGCGGGTGATCAGCTCGCTCTGGGGGTGGTCGGCCAGCCACGCGCCTCCGACGCGCAGAAGCTTGTCCACCTCGTCGTCGGACACCCAGTAGTGCTTGCGCGAGTCGAGCACCGGCAGGAGGACGTAGAGGTGGGACAGCGGGGTGGCGAGCGTCTGCTCTGCGCGCAGCGTGAGGGAGACGTACGGCGAGGTGCCCCACGCCGGCACGGTGTCGTCCAGCGCGATCTCCTCGACCGTGACGTCCCAGCCGAGCGGCGCGAACAGGTCCCGCACCAGCTGCTCGCCGCCGACGCTCGGCAGCGCCGGGACCCGCACCTCGAGCGGGCTCGCGCGGCCCACCAGGTCCGGGCGGGCGTCGCAGCGCCCCGCGAGCGCCGTACGGAAGAGCTTGCCCAGCGCCACCGCCATCATCGACGCCGCGGCATAGGGCCGGTCGTTGACGTACTGCCCCAGGCTGAAGGAGTCGGCCCCTCGCCGCCGTCCGCGCACCAGGGCGATGGGGTCGATCTCCAGCAGCACGGCCACAATGCATCTCGCGGAGCCTGCCTCGGGATAGAAGACATGGGCCCGGCCGGCCGACACCTCGATGCTCTGGGCCCGCTCCGGGTGCTTGTGCAGCAGGTAGCCGAGGTCGGTCGCGGACTCCGCGGTCGAGGTGAGGGTCAGGTACACGCGGGACATCCTGCCCTGGAAGGGGCACGCCCTCCACGGACTTCCGTGAGCGGACTACGCCAGGTCCGGATAGGCCTCGTCGCAGGGACTGCCGTCACCGTTGCGGTCGAGCCGCTTGGGCGTCCCCTCGAGCGTCCAGTACTCCTCCACCGCGGGATAGTCGACGCCGAACTGCTTGAGCGTGGCGCAGCCGAGACCGGATGGCAGCCTCGAGACGTCGGTCTCCGCCGTGTCCACGCGACTGCCGTAGACCTCGCGGATGGCGTCCTCGGGATATTTCGTCTCGCAGGGGATGCCGTTGACGTCGGCGTCCATCAGAGCCGGTTGGCCGTGCAGGTTCCAGTAGCGGTCGGCAGCTGCGAAGTCGTAGCCGCGCCCCTCGAGGTCGACGCACTTCAGACCAGTCTTGAGCCGGTCCACCGGCGGCAGCCCGGCCGTTGCCGACGGCTCGTCGCCGGCGTCCAGCGAGGCGGCCCCGCCCGCCGGGCTCTCGGCCGCTGTCGCGCCGGACGACGGGCCGGTCATCGCAGCGGGCTGCGGGTCCGCGCCGCCGTCGTCGGTCAACGGCGCGATGGCGAAGCCGGCACCCACGCCGAGCGCCACCACCACCGTCACGCCCGCGGCGACGAGCGGGCCGCGCCGGCGCCGGGGTTGCCCCTCGGGGCTTCCCTGCGGCGTCCCCGGCGCGTACGGCGGTCCGGGGTACGGCGCTGCGGGGTACGACGCTGCGGGGTACGACGCTGCGGGGTACGACGGGACCGGACCCAGGAGCTCGGACGCGAGGGTAGGAGGCTCGTCCGGCGCGACGACCTCGTCCACGAAGAGCGGCCGCGGCGGCGGGAGCGGTGGCGGGGGCGCGGGAGGCGACCCCTCAGTCGGGGGCGCCTCGACCGGAGGCCGGACCGACGTGTCTTCGATCGCCGCGCTGGAGATGGGCGCCCCGCAGTGGGCGCAGAAGTTCACCTTGTCCGGCAGGGGGGCGCCGCAGCTCGGGCACATGTTCATGGTGGGCCTGTCTCCCGGTTTGCGTTCGAGAGCGAGGCTACGCCACGCACGTTCGCCCCTCCCCTGTGAGCCCGCTGTCCCAAAACGGGTGTCGCGGGTCACTCGCGCCCGCTCGACCCCGCTATCGTCACTCCGGTTGGATCGATCGAAAGGCTCATGGATGTCAGGCATGGTCACCGCGGAGGACCTCGTCGTCCGCACCCTCGGCGCGTGTCGCGTCGACTCTCCGTTGGCATCGACGCTGATGTCGCGCGAGACCACCCAGCACTCGGTCGTCGAGGAGGACCGGCTCCTCTTCGACGACACCGTGGCGCTGGCCAGCGGGCGCGGCGTGCCGATCGAGCAGCTGCCCAGCCTCGAGCCTGGCGGACCCCGCAAGAAGATCTACTTCGACCCCGCCAAGACCCGCGTGGGCATCGTGACCTGTGGCGGGCTGTGCCCGGGGATCAACGACGTGATCCGTGGCCTGGTGCTGGGCCTGTCCCGGCACTACGGCGTCACCCGCATCGTCGGGTTCCGCAACGGCTACCGCGGGATGATCCCTTCCTACGGGGACGACGTGGTCGACCTGACCCCTGCGAACGTCCAGCAGATCGACGACGAGGGTGGCACGATCCTGGGTAGCTCCCGCGGAGGCCAGGACCCCGAGGAGATGGTGGACGCCCTCGAGCGGCTCAACATCAACATCCTCTTCGTGATCGGCGGCGACGGCACCATCCGTGGGGCGATGGAGATCGTCCGGGTCGTGACCGAACGCCGTCTCAAGGTCGCCGTGGTCGGCATCCCGAAGACGATCGACAACGACATCCCACACATCGACCAGAGCTTCGGCTTCCAGACGGCGCTGGCCGAGGCCACGAAGTCGATCCAGAACGCCAGTGTCGAGGCTCGCTCGGCTCCGGGTGGCATCGGTCTGGTCAAGCTCATGGGGCGGCACTCCGGCTTCATCGCCTGCTACGCCACGCTGGCCAAGGACGACGCCGACTATGTGCTGATCCCCGAAGTGCCCTTCACCCTGGATGGGCCTGAGGGGTTCCTGACGCATCTGCGCCGCCGGGTCGAGACCCGGGGTCACGCGGTCGTGGTGGTGGCGGAGGGCGCGGGGCAGCAGCACCTCGAGGTCGAGGAGCCCGGCACCGACGCCTCGGGCAACGTCCGGTTCGGCGACATCGGCCGGATGCTGCGCCGCAAGATCGTGGAGGACTTCGACGCCCACGGTCTGGAGCACAACGTGCGCTACTTCGACCCGAGCTACTCGATCCGCAGCGTCCCGGCCAACCCGTTCGACAGCGCCTACTGCCTCCGGCTGGCTCACGCCGGCGTGCACGCAGCGATGGCGGGCCGCACCGAGGTCCTCGTCGGGCGCCGTCGCCGGCGGTTCGTGCACATCCCGATGCCACTCGCGGTCAGCCACCGCAACCACGTCGACCCGGCGGGCGACCTGTGGATGTCGGTGCTGGAGACCACCGGACAGCCGGCCCAATTCAGCTGAGTGCCAGTTCAGCTGAGTGCCCGTTCAGCTGAGGCGGTCGCCAGGGTCGGCCAGCAGACCCGCCGCCACGAGCATTCTCTCGACGCGCTCGCGCTCGAAGTCGCGAAGCGGCCCGTCGCGGCGCGCCGCCAGGTGCTCCTCGAGCCCGAGGGCCCGGCAAGCATCGACCAGCACCTCGTCGTACGCCGCGAGCCAGCCGCGCCTGCGGGCGACGGGCGTGCCCGGCGGCGCGTGCTCGATCGCGGTCCGGATCCGGCGCGCGTCGGCGGCAATCCGCTCGACCGGGAGACCTCGTGGGGACGGGGGCGCCGGCGACAGGAGACCGACCCGCTCGGCCAGCCTTCGGGCACGCCGGCGATAGGTGTCCCAGCTCGGAATCACCCACAGCATCACCAACAGGGCGGCGACCAGACCGGCCTGGAGCAACAGGCCCGCGTGCACCTCTCGATCATCGCCCTGAGGGACGGCGCGAACAAGGTCCCGACACGGACCCGCCCCTTCAGCAGTCCTCGGCGCGACCGCACGCCTCGACCGCGCGAGCCGTGGCAGGTGCCGTCGTGACGGCGGTGATGGCGCGTGCTGCGTCCCCGAGCGCGGCGAGCTGCTCGGGTGTCAGCACGTCGACGACCAGGCGCCTCGCCTCGCGCACGTGTCCTGGCGCGACCTCCTCGAGCTTGGCCTGGCCCGCCGAGGTCAGCCGGGCCTCCGCCCGGCGCCCGGGGCGCTCCACGCAGGTGCGCCGCTCCACCCATCCCGCCCGCTCCAGCCGGGTGATCGCGTGGGAAAGCCGGGACAGCGACCCCTGGGCCGACTCCGCCAGGTCGCTCAGGCCCAGGGTGCGCTCGGGAGCCTCCGAGAGCAGGGCCAGCAGCTGGTACTCGAATGCGTTCACTCCCGCATCGCGCTTGAGCTGCGCGTCCAGCGCGGGCGGCAGCGTGGCCAGCAGATCGACGAGAGCGAGCCACTCGCGCATCTGCTCCGCAGAGAGCCAGCGCACGTCCGACGTGCTGTCGGGGCGGGGGCTCAGGTCGGTCACGGACACCAGCCTACCCGATGACTTGAACATTCAAGTTGAACGCCGTACCGTCGACTTGAACATTCAACTCGAACCCCGCCTCACTCCAGGAGATCCCTTGTCCATCCTCCGCGTCGACGCCAGCATCCAGGGTGACCGCTCCGCCAGCAGCGCACTCGCCGACCTCGTCCTCGACCAGGTCACCGCCACCCGCCCCGACGTCCCCGTCGTGCGGCGCCACCTCGGACAGGACCCGCTCCCCGCGGAGGCCTGGGCCGCCGCGATCGGCGGCAGCTTCACCCCCGAGGACGACCGCACCGAGACACAGCGCGATGCGCTCGCACTCGCCGCGGAGGTCGCCACCGAGCTCCAGCAGGCCACGAGCGCCGTCCTGGCGATGCCGCTCTACAACTTCGGGGTCTCCCAGCACGCCAAGACATGGATCGACCTCGCCCTCGCCGGCGCTCCGCAGGGCACCCGGCTGCTCGAGGGCACGCCGACCGTGCTCGTCGTCACCCGGGGTGGCGCCTACGGACCGGGCACCCCTCGCGCCGGCTGGGACCACAACACCCACTACCTGCGCCAGATCCTTGTCGACATCTGGGGCGCCGACCTGACGGTGGTGGAGCGCGAGTTCACCCTCGTGGGCGTGAACCCCGCCCTCGACGAGTTCACAGACCTGGCCGCGACCCTGCACGAGCAGGCCGTCCAAGCGGCAGCCGAGGCCGGCACGGCCCTCGCCGCCCAGCACGCCGCCTGACGACACCGGCACCGCACATGGCTCAGCAGCCAGCAGTCCGACCCACCAACGGGCCGCCCATCAGGCCGATCATCAGTGTGGGCGTCCAGCTCGACGTGCGCGACCCGGCCACGGCGGCGGCGATCGCCGTCCGCGCCGAGGAGCTGGGCTACGACCTGGTCGTCGTACCTGACCGGCCGGACACCTCCGAGGGCGCCGCACCGGATGCCTGGACGCTGCTGAGCTGGATCGCCGCTCGCACCGAGCGGGTCGGGCTGGTGGCCTCGCAGCTCGACCCGCTCCGTCCTCCGGCGGTGCTGGCCCGGGCGGCGAACGGGCTCGACCTGCTGAGCGGCGGTCGCGTCACCCTGGCGCTGGCGGCCGGTACGACGGGCGCGGCGCCGGCGCTGGTCGACGCCCTGGCCGTGCTGCGCGCCATGGGAGACACCTCGGCACCGGTCCGCCACGACGGCCAGCGTCACCGCGTCTCCGGAGCCGAGCCGGGTCCCGCGCCGGCCCACGACATCGCGCTGTGGGTGAGCGGCGACGACTCCGTGGCCCTCGAGATCGCCGGCCGATCGGCAGATGGCTGGGTGGGCCGACTTGAGGCACGCAGCCTGGACGCCGGCGGTGACGATCACCTGGTCGCGCGACTGCGCATGCTCGACGAGAGCGCGACCCAGGCAGGTCGCGACCCACGTGAGGTCCAGCGCATCGTCACGCTGCCGGGCACCCTCGCGGACGCGCCCGGACTGATCCCCTGGATCCGCCACGGGGTGACCTCGTTCGTGCTCCGCATCGATGACGCCTCACCGGCCGACCTCCTGGAGCGGTTCGCCCGGGACGTGGCACCGCAGCTGCGCGAAGCCGGCGCCCAGGCCCTTGCCGACGGCTCCCTCTCCCCTCTCCCCCGGCGCCGCGCGGACGTCCGGGCCCGGCGTCGTCCCGGGATCGACTACGACGCGGTCCCGGAGAGGCTGGCCGACACGGCCGTGGAGCCGGGCGACCCCGGCTACGGCGCCGCGCGCTCGACGTACATGCGGGGTGGCAGTCCCGGCCTCCTGCTGCGCCCCCGCACGCCCGACGAGGTCGCGGAGGCGGTGGCGTTCGCCCACCGGCACCGGCACGTCCCGCTCGGGGTGCGCAGCGGTGGTCACGGCATCAGCGGCCGCTCCACCAACGACGGTGGACTCGTCATCGACGTCGGCGCCCTCAACACCGTCGAGGTGCTCGACGAGGTCAGCCGACTGGTCCGCATCGGACCTGGGGCGCGGTGGAAGGACGTGGCCGCCGCGCTGGCACCACGGGGCTGGGCGCTGAGCTCGGGCGACTACGGCGGGGTCGGGGTCGGCGGCCTGGCCACCGCCGGCGGCATCGGGTTCCTCGGCCGCTTGCACGGCCTCACCATCGACCACCTGCGCGCGGTCGAGCTGGTGCTCGCGGACGGCTCGCAGGTGCGCGCCACCGAGGAGGAGCACCCGGAGCTGTTCTGGGCCGTGCGCGGCGCCGGGGCCAACTTCGGCATCGCCACCGCCTTCGAGTTCGAGGTCGACGAGGTTGGCGACGTGGGCTGGGCCCAGCTCGCCTTCCAGGTCACGGACCCGGCCAGGTTCCTCGTCGACTTCGGCCGCACGGTGGCCGCCGCACCCCGGGAGACCACCCCGTTCCTGATCATGGGAGGCAGCGGTGTCGCCCAGGTGATGGCGATGGTCGCCTCCGACGACCCGGACGTCGTGGTGGCGCAGCTGCAGCCGTTCGCCCAGATCGCGCCGCTGGTCCAGCAGCAGGTGGTGATGGCGCCCTACGCCGCGGTGATGAACATGTTCCCCGACGCCCCGCACCAGGGGCGCGGCGAGCCGATCTCCCGCTCCGGTCTCGTGACCACGTTGACCCCCGACGTCGCCGCCGCGAGCGCCCATCTGATGAGCAGCGGGGCGGTCCACTGGTTCCAGATCCGCAGCATGGGCGGCGCCATCGGCGACGTCGCCCCGGAGGCCATGGCGTTCGCCCACCGCGACGCCGGCTTCTCGATCACCGCCATGGGTGCCAACGCCCAACGCGTCGACCGGTCGTGGGCACAGCTCCGCCCCCACCTCAGCGGCAGCTATCTGAGCTTCGAGACCGACACGAGCCCCGATCGGCTCCTCGAGGCGTTCCCTCCGCCCACGCTGGCTCGGCTGCGCGCCCTCAAGGGCGAGCTGGACCCGACGAACCTGTTCCGCGACAACTTCAACCTCGTCGCCGCCACGCACGCCGGGAGCCCCGCATGAGCGACTACGGACACGATCTCCTGTTCGGCACCTTCGTCACCCCGACCAACCGGCCCGTCCACCAGGCGGTGGAGCAGGCCGTCGTGGCCGACCGCGCGGGTCTGGACCTGGTCACCTTCCAGGACCATCCCTACATCGCTAAGTTCCACGACACCTGGACGCTGATCGCCTACGCGGCCGCTCGCACCGAGCGGATCCATCTGACCACCAACGTCACCAACCTGCCGCTGCGACCGCCCGCCATGCTGGCCCGCAGCGTCGCCACCGCGGACGCCCTGTCCGGTGGCCGCATCGAGCTGGGCCTCGGCGCCGGCGCGTTCTGGGACGGCATCGAGGCGATGGGCGGGCGCCGGCTGACCCCGGGCGAGTCCATCACCGCCCTCGAGGAGGCGGTCACGACCATCCGCGGCACCTGGGAGAAGGACGCGCCCACGGCCGCCCGCCGCCCGGGCATCTGGATCGGCGCCTACAAGCCCCGCATCCTGCGCACCACCGGGCGCATCGCCGACGGCTGGCTGCCCTCGCTGCAGTACCTGCCCGGCGGCGTCGACGACCTCACCGAGCTCAACGAGCACGTCGACGAGGGGGTCCGGGCCGCGGGCCGCGCCCCCCGCGACGTGCGCCGCTTCCTCAACATCGCCGGCCGCTTCGACACCACGAGCCGAGGCTTCCTCCAGGGCCCGCCCGACCAGTGGGTCGAGGAGCTCGCCGACACCGCCCTGACCTACGGCACGAGCGGCTTCATCCTGGCCTCCGACGACACCGCGACCACCGAGCTGTTCGCCGCCGAGGTGGCTCCCGCCGTACGACGCGAGGTCGAGCAGGCGCGCGCCTGACCCCCGGCGCGGCTCAGGTAGCGATGTCCGGGTAGGGCAGCTCGAAGTGCGCGAGCTTGGCCGCGTAGTCCAGCTGCATCCCCAGCGGCTCCTCGAAGTCGCGCTCGAACATCGCGATCCAGAGCGTCAGCGTGAGGAACGGGTGCGCCCCGATCTCGAAGAGCGTCACGTGGTCGTGGCGGGACAGGGCGTCGCGCTCCTGGTCGGTGAAGGAGAGCCAGGTGCTCCTCTCCGCCTCGATGCAGTTGAGGATCCGGTTGGCCTCCTCCGCCTCCCACCAGGCCACGGTGCCGGCCGGGTCCTCGCGGTAGCGCTCGGTCAGAGCCCGATCCCGGTCGATGGTGAACAGGAACTTGTTGACGAGGTACTTGCTCACGCGTCCACTCCGTTCGGGTACCAGGTGAAGTAGGCCTCCATCGTGTGGAAGAGGTCGAGGTTGTCCGCATAGTCGGCGCGCTGGTAGCCGGCGATGCCCATCATCAGCATGAAGTCCATGAACCCGTGCGTGGCGTTCCCCGGCGCGTGCAGGCTGTCGAGCGTCACGTTGGCCAGGGCCCCGTCGATGTCGCCGTTCGCGATCCACTCGACAGCCTTGGCGTCGAACTCCGGGTCGGGTCCGTGCGGTCCGAACTGGCGCGGCCCGCCGAGCTCGAGCGACAGGTGCCCGGTGCCGATGACGGCCACGCGCAGGTGGCTGGGCCAGGCGTCGATCAGCTCCCGGATCGTCTGGCCGAACTTCACGAACCGCTCGGGACGCGGCAGCGGCGGCGCGAAGATGTTGGTGTAGATCGGCACGATCGGCAGGTCGTTCTGGGGCCGCACCGTGAAGATCGGACACGTGATCGAGTGGTCCACGCGGAGCTCGTTGGAGAACGCCAGGTCGAAGCCCTTGTCGATCCCCTCGCGCAGCATGTAGGCCGACAGCTCCTCGTGGCCCTTGAAGAGGAGCTTGGGCATCCCGAACTCGCGGAGCTCGTTCTCCCAGTTGCCGTCGTAGAACGGCGCCTTGCCGACCAGGAACTGCGGCATGTTGTCCAGCCACAGCTGGTGGAAGTGGTCCGAGCCCACCATCACCAGGACGTCGGGGCGCATCCGCGTCAGCGTCTCGCGGTAGGACGCGACCTTGCTGATCCACTCCGCCGCGAACGGCGGAGCGTCCTGCGGCGCCAGCTGGCTGGTGCGGTAGTAGAACGGGTGGTGGGTGGTGGCCAGGATCGCGACCAGCTTCGCCATCGTCAGTGGTCCTTCTCGTGGGGAGGCTGCGTACAGCCGTCCGGTGTGCGGTTGATGGGCGTGGCCGCCTGTCGGTTGAGCGTCCGCTGTGCGAGCATGGCCGCATGGCAGGACGAGGACAGGGCGCCGACTTCGTCGAGGCGCTGGCGCGCGGACTGGACATTCTCACGTGCTTCGACGCCACCCGGCGCGAGCTGACGCTGAGCGAGGTCGCGGGCGCGACCGGCCTCGCCCGACCCACCGCGCGACGCCTGCTGCTCACGCTCGAGGAGCTCGGCTACGTCCGCTCCAGGAGCGGCAGCTATGCCCTCACGCCGCAGGTGCTGCGGCTGGGCGCGGCCTACGCGAGCTCGCTCGGGCTCTGGGAGATGGCCCGGCCGCACCTGGAGGCCCTGGTGGGCCGCACCGGCGAGTCGTCCTCGATGTCGCAGCTGGACGGCTCCGACATCGTGTACGTCGCGCGCGCCGCCGTGCCGAAGATCATCGCGCTGCGCGTCGACGTCGGGACCCTCTTCCCAGCCGTGCTGACGTCCCAGGGCAAGGTGCTGCTGGCCTCGCTGACCACGGACGAGCGCGAGCGGGTGCTCGCACTGCCCACCCGCTCGGGACTTCCCCAGCCGGAGATCGACCGAGCCGGGCTCGAGGCGGAGCTGCGCGACGTGCGCGCGCGGGGCTGGGCGCTGGCCGACGAGCAGCTGGCGCGCGGCGTCCGCTCGATCGCCGTACCCGTGCGCGACGGCGAGGGGCAGGTGCGCGCCGCGATGAACGTCACCGTGCACGCGGCCGAGACCAGCGTCGAGACGCTGACCGGCACCTATCTCCCACTGCTCACCCAGGCGGCGAGCGACATCTCCGCCGACTGGGCCCTGTGGCTGTCGCGACCGATGAGCGAAGGAGAGCCGGCGCACCGCGACCGGCCCTGACGCCTGAGGGCGGCCCGACATCAGCGGCGGTGGGTCGAGGAGTCGGCGTAGTCGGTGTAGGTGTAGGGGTTGTCGAGCACCTTCGACTCCGGGATGTCCGGGCTCATGCCCGCGCGCCACTCGTCGTCCCCGAGCGTGCTGCGCAGGTGCTCGATCGTCTCCTCGACCACCGCCCGGGCCTTGACCAGGTCCGCGTCGACCAGGCGGTTCTCGTGCTTCACCACGCGGCCGTTGACGAGGACGGTGTGCACGTCGCCGCGCTGGGCCTGGAACACCACGTGGCCGTAGGGGTTGAGCACCGGGAACATCACCGGCGACGCGTCGTTCTTGATCAGCACCACGTCGGCCTTCTTGCCCACCTCCAGGCTGCCGACGACGCTGTCCAGCCCGAGGGCCCGGGCGCCTCCGCGGGTCGCCCACGACACGACCTCGCTGGCGCGCAGCCCGATGTGGGTGACGGTGTCGTTGTTGGCGTGCGCCTCGTGGTGCTCGCGGGTGCGGTCGGCTGACAGGGTCGAGCGCATCGCGGAGAAGGCGTCGCCGCTCCACCACACGCTGGTGTCCACCGACAGGGAGATGGGGACGCCGTACTTGCGCAGGGCCCAGCTGGACGGGTAGCCCTGACCGCAGCTCGCCTCGCTCTCCGCCGACACCGAGGCGTGCCCTCCGGTGGCCGCGATGCGCAGGTAGGAGTCCTCGCTCAGGGTGGCGGCATGGACGTAGACGGTCTCGGGCGTCATGAAGCCGTGCTCGTGCATCAGCCGGACGCCGTCGTCGTTGGTCGCTCCCCAGACACCGGCGTGGGTGGTGACCGGTGCCCCGAGCTCGCGGGCCACCTCGAAGGCGGCCTTCTCCGGGAACTCCGGGTCGCCCGTGACGTCGAAGGCCATCTGGAATCCCAGCATGTCCGTGCGCTTCATCCGACGCTCGACGAACGAGCGGAAGTCCGGCGACGTCGCCCACTCCCACGGTCCGGCCTGGATGTTGCCGTAGGCGAACACGAACCGCCCGGGCACCTCCTCCAGCGCATCGACGGCTGCCTCGGCGTGCTCCACGGTCTGGAGGTTGTGCGACCAGTCGACGCTGGTGGTCACCCCGGCCTCGAGCGCCTCGAGGCCGCTCAGCAGGTTGCCGGCGTAGATGTCCTGGGGGCGGAAGTGCTTGCCGTGCTCCAGGTAGTTCCAGACGAAGTACTGCGTGAGGGTCCAGTCGGCGCCGTAGCCGCGCAGAGCCGTCTGCCACATGTGACGATGGGTGTCGACCATGCCCGGCATCACGATGCCGCCGGTGGCGTCGATCTCGGCAGTGCCCTCCGGCACCTCCAGCTGCGGCCCGACGGCCTCGATGCGCTCCCCCACCACCAGCACGTCGCAGCTCTCCAGCACGGAGTGCCGATCGTCCATCGGCAGGACGGTGCCGCCACGGAAGACGACCGCGGGGGCCTCGGTGACGGCGCGGGTCTCGGCGCTGTGGGTCATGTCGGACACCTCCGTGATCGTGAAACGGACACTCGTCCGCAATCGCAAGATTGGTGTAACCCGGATCACCTGTCAAGCCCCACGCGAGCAGATTTGACCCACCTCGCCCGGGGTCCACCAGCACTCCCGAGTGATCTCTCGCCCCGCCTCTTGACATCTCCACCAGTCGCCGGAGACAGTTCACGGACAGTTGTCCGTCCCCTTCAGAGGTGGCTCATGAACGCACCACAGCCCGGCCCGCTCGACGGCGTCCTCGTCGCCGACTTCTCCCGTGTGCTGGCGGGTCCCTACGCGACGATGCTGCTGGCGGACCTCGGGGCGGAGGTCATCAAGGTCGAGAGCCCCGCGGGTGACGACACCCGCCACTGGGTCCCTCCGCGACGTGGCGACGACGGCACCTACTACCTGGCGATCAACCGCAACAAGCGCTCGATCGCGCTCGACCTCAAGGACGACGACGACCTCGCGGTGGCCCACGCCCTCTCCGAGCGTGCCGACGTCTTCATCCACAACTTCAAGCCGGGCGGCCTCGACCGCTTCGCGCTGGGCTACGACGACGTGGCGGCGCGCAACCCGGCGGCCGTCTACTGCTCGATCAGCGGCTTCGGGTCTGCGGAGGGTGCCTCGCTGCCCGGCTACGACCTGCTGGTGCAGGGAATGTCGGGTCTGATGAGCCTGACCGGCAGCCCGGACGGGCCGGCGTACCGCGCCGGGATCTCGGTCTTCGACGTGATGACCGGCCTCAACTCCGTCATCGGCATCCTGGCCGCCCTGCGTCACCGCGACGCGACGGGCGAGGGCCAGCACGTCGAGACGAACCTGCTCTCCACCGCCCTGTCCTCGCTGGTCAACCAGACCTCCGCCTATGTGGCCGGCGGCGTGGTGCCGCACCGGATGGGCAACGCGCACCTGAGCCTGTTCCCCTATGAGCCCCTCGCCACCGGGGACGGCGACCTGATCGTGGTGGCCGGCAACGACGGGCAGTTCCGTCGTCTCGTGGCTGCTCTCGAGGTGCCTGAGCTGGCCGACGACGCGCGCTTCTCCAGCGTGGGACTGCGCAACGACAACCGCGAGGAGCTGCGCCCGCTGCTCCTGGAGGCGCTCTCGACCCGGTCGGCCCAGGAGTGGTTCGACGTGCTGACCGGGGCCGGCGTGCCCTGCGGCCCCATCAACGACGTCCAGGGCGGCGTCGAGCTCGGCGAGCGGCTCGGCCTGGAGCCGGTCGTGATGGCCGGTGATGTTCCCACGGTCCGCAACCCGATCCGGATGAGCGCGACCCCTGCCCGCTACGACCTGGCCCCGCCCGGCCTGGACGCCCACGGCGACGAGATCCGCGCCTGGCTGGGCGTCGCCTCCCCCGACGACGCGAAGAGGAACGATGTCTGACCTGCCCCAGTCCGCCACCCCCCAGTCCGCAACCCCCCAGTTCCCCACGTCCCTGGGGACCTCCGATCTGGCCACCATGTCGCTGATGGGCCGTGACGTCACCGCGGAGCTGATGGGCAACGTCTCCTTCGGCGAGCTGGCCTTCTGGCTGATCACGCTCGAGCGGCCGACGCCGCAGCAGACCCGCGTCTTCGAGGCGGTGCTGCTGGGACTGGCGGACCACGGGTTCACCCCCACGGCGATCGCGAGCCGGCTCACCTTCCTCAGCGCTCCCGACTCGATCCAGGGCGCGCTGGCCGCCGGCCTGCTCGGCGGCGGCTCGCGCTTCCTCGGGGTCACGGAGGACACCGGCCGCTTCCTCGCGGACGTCCTCGCCGGAGCCGACGCGCTTCCTCGCGACGATGCAGGCTGGGACGAGCTGGCGCTGGCCGCGGTGCGAGCCCAGCGTGAGGCCGGCCGGTTCGTGCCGGGGCTCGGACACCCCGTCCACAAGCAGGGCGACCCGCGGACCCCCAGGCTCGTGCAGATCGCCCGCGAGGAGGGTCTCTACGGCGCGCACCTCTCCCTCTTCGAGGCGGTCGGTCGCACCCACGAGCAGGTCCTCGGCAAGCGCCTGCCCCTCAACGGAGCCGGCGTGAGCGGTGCCGCCCTGGCGGACATCGGGATCCCCCTGGAGCTGCTGCGCGGCACGGTGCTGCTCGCTCGCTGCGCGGGGCTGCTGGGCCACATCGCGGAGGAGATCCGCAGCCCCGGCGTCGCCAACGACATCTATCGCATGGTCGACCGCAACGCGGTCTACCGCGCCCCCGGCGCCGAGGGCTGAGCCCGTGCGCGCGGCGATCGTCGACGAGCCCGGGCGAGCGCCCCGCACGGGCGAATGGCCGGCCCCCGTCCCGACGGCCGGCCAGGCGCTGATCCGCACCGACGCCGCGCCGCTCACCCCTCTCGACCTGCTCTGCGCCAGCGGCACGTCGTACTTCGGGGCGCCGGCGGCCCCCTACGTCCCCGGGGTGCAGGGCATCGGGACCGTGCTGAAGTCCGACACGCTGCCGGCCGGCACCGTCGTGTGGTTCCCGACGTCGGCCGGGATGGCCCCCGGCGACGGGAGCATCGCCGAGCAGGTCGCCGTCCGCGAGTCCGACCTGGTGGAGCTGACCGGGTCGGTCGACCCCCTCCAGCTGGCGGCCCTCGGACTCTCCGCGGTCGCAGCCTGGGCGGCGTTGCTGCTGCGGGGCGGTCTGCAGGCCGGTGAGCGGGTCCTGGTGCTGGGATCGAGTGGCGTCGTGGGCAGCGTCGCGCTCCAGGTCGCGCGGCTGAGCCACGCCGGGGCGGTGTACGGCGCCGCACGCGGTGCGTCGGCGGCGGACGCTGCGCTGGGTCTCGGCGCGGACGGGTTCGTCGAGCTCCGCGACGGCGACACCGCCGACGAGCTGGCACAGCGCCTGCACGACAGCGTCGGCGACGTCGACCTGATCCTCGACCCCCTGTGCGGGATTCCCGCCACGGCTGCGCTCACCTGCCTCGCTCCCCATGGGCGCCTGGTCAACCTGGGCAGCAGTGCCGGCGCCACGGCCACCTTCTCCTCCGCGCACCTGCGCAGCGGCTCCCGCTCGGTGCTCGGGTACACCAACAACGACCTGACGCCCGAGCAGCGCGCCTCGGCGATGGCGTGGATCGAGGAGCAGGCCGCCGCGGGACGGCTCCGGGTCGACCACGAGGTCTTCGGTCTCGACCAGGTAGCAGCGGCCTGGGCCGGCCAGACGGACGGCCGGATCCGTGGACGGGCGGTGATCGACCTCCGGCGCTGAGTCCCCGGCGCTGGGTCCCCCGGCGCTGGGTCCCCGGCGGTGGAACGCCCCGGTGCGTGATCGCGCCGACTGTGCTGGGATCGGGGCCTCCCTGGAAAGTGAGTCTCGTGAACCCCCACCCCACCCCCAAGACGTACGCCGTCACTGGAGCCGCCTCCGGCATGGGCGCGGCCGTGACCGCGCAGCTGCGAGCCGCCGGCCACCGGGTGATCGACGTCGACATCGCGCGGTCGACGATCACCGCCGATCTCTCCACCCCGGAGGGTCGCGCGCGAGTCGCCCGCGAGGTCCTCGACGCCTGCGACGGTCGGCTGGACGGTGCGGTGCTGGCGGCCGGGGTCGGGCCCCGACCTGGCAAGGACGTCCCCCGGATGATCCTGCAGGTCAACTACCTCGGCGTGACCGAGCTGCTGGAGCAGTGGCGACCGGCGCTCGCCGCCAGCGGCGACTCCAAGGTGGTGGTGTTCTCCAGCAACTCCACGACCACGACGCCGATGGTCCCCCGACGAGCGATCAGGGCGCTCCGGGACGGTGACACCGACCTCGCATTGCGCCGCGTCGGCCGGATACCCCAGCTGCGCGGGCCCTGGGCCTACGCCGCCTCCAAGATCGCGCTGAGCCACTGGGTGCGGCGGACCGCTGTGCTGCCGGAGTGGGCCGGCGCGGGGATCCGGCTCAACGCACTGGCGCCCGGCGCGATCCTGACCCCGCTGCTGGAGAAGCAGCTGGCCAGCCCCGCGGAGGCACGCCAGATCCGGGCGTTCCCGGTGCCGGTGGGCGGCTTCGGCGATCCGGAGCAGCTGGCCTCGTGGGCGGTCTTCATGACGACCGAGGCCGCCGACTTCCTGTGTGGCAGCGTGATCTTCGTCGACGGCGGGTCCGACGCGTGGTTCCGGCCCGACGCCTGGCCCCGACCCGTTCCCGGCCGCGGACTGGGGCGCTACCTCTGGGACATGAAGCGGTTCGCCCGCCGGGACTGATCGCTCACCCGAGCCTGAGCGCCCCGCTCGCGTGCGCCGGCACGGCGGGCCGGGTCGGGGGCACGGGGGCGACCGCCCGGTAGGCACTCCCCGTCGGAGGGCGCGGGTCCTGCTGCCCCTTGTTGGGCCACAGGGCGATCGCCCGCTCGGCCAGGGCGACGATGGTCAGGGACGGATTGACGCCGAGGTTCGCGCCGATCGTGGAGCCGTCGACCACATGCAGGTTCGGGTGCCCCCAGAGCCGGTGATAGGGATCGACCACGCCGGTCGCCGGCGAGTCACCGATGGTGGCGCCCCCGATGAAGTGCGCGGTGGCGGGCCGTCCGATGAGGTCGCTGGCCAGCATCATCGCCTCGCCCCCGATCTTGTCGGCATAGCGACGCGCGATGTCGTTCGCCAGCGGGATCCACGACGGGTTGGGGACGCCGGTGCCCTGCCGCAGCCGGAGCCGTCCGCGTCTCAGCGAGGAGGTCAGCGAGTTGTCCAGCGACTGCATCACCAGCAGGGAGGCGGTCCGCGTCGACGCGAGCGACGTACGCCGTGAGCGCAGGAAGACCCCCGGGCTGCGGAGCTGCTGGACCACGAACCGGAGCAGGCGGAGCCGGCCCCCGTCCACGAGAGGGACGTTCATCGCCGACGCTGCATCCTGCTGCTCGTTGCTGTGGCACAGCTCGACGTGGGTGTGCGGCTCGGGATGGAACGACGACGTGATCGCGACGCCGTGCTGGAGATCCAGCGGCACCGGCGAGGAGGCGACGACGATCGCCTCGGAGTTGGACCGGGACAGCTGCCCCAGGCGGTCGGAGATGCCGGGCAGCGCACCGGAGTCCTTGAGCCGGTGCAGCAGCTTCTGGGTGCCCAGCGCCGCCGCAGCGAAGACCACGTGCTCGGCATCGAGCTCATGCACGCTCCCCCGTCGCCGTCCCGGATGGCGTGCGGTGACCAGGTAGCGCCCGTCGGCCCGCTCGCGGACGCCGACGACCTCGTGCAGGGCGTGGACCTCGACGCCGGCCTGCTCCGCCAGGTGGAGGTAGTTCTTGGACAGGGTGTTCTTGGCGTTGAACGGGCACCCCGACGTGCACCGCGCACAGTGCACGCACGCGTTGCGGGTCGGCCCTGCTCCGCCGAAGAACGGGTCGGCCACCTCGCCACCGGGACGGTCCTCGTCGAAGAGCACGCCCACGTCGGTCGCCCGGAACGTGTCTTCGACGCCGAGGTCCGCGGCGACCTCACGCAGGATCTCGTCGGAGCGCCACATGCGCGGGTTGCGGGTGACGCCGAGCATCCGCCGCGCCTGGTCGTAGTACGGCGCGAGCTCGGCGCGCCAGTCGGTGATGCCGGCCCAGGCGGGATCCTCGAAGAAGGCGTCGTGCGGCTCATAGAGCGTGTTGGCATAGATCAGCGAGCCGCCCCCGACGCCGACGGCGCTGAACAGCGAGAGGCGGCCGTGCATGCTCAGCCGCATCGGGCCGAACATCCCGAGCCGGGGCATCCAGAGCATGTCGCGCGAGCCCTGCTCCGCGAAGTCCCGGTCGGTCCAGCGCCGGCCCGCCTCGAGGACGGCCACGCGGTAGCCCTTCTCCGCGAGGCGCAGGGCGCTGACGCTCCCGCCGAAGCCCGACCCGATGACCACCACGTCGTACGACCTGGTGGGCGAGCTGCTGGGCATGGCTGACAGTCTCACCCCCCGCCGCTCCCGGCAAGGAGTCGACGGACAAGTCGCTGCTCAGCAGCTCCTCGCCGTCGAGGGGACGAGATGGTCGTCGAAGCACACCGTGGCCAGCGGGAACGCAACCATCTCACGTGCACCCGTCATGCCCCACGACCACACCTCCCACGCCCCGCTCACCTCGCCGGAGGCGGCCACCGCGGTGTGGAGAGCGCCATCGACGCTCAGCCACGTCCGGTAGCGGCGGCCCTCGGACTCCCCCGTGCCCAACGGGACCGGACCGGTGGGCTCGAGCTCGAGCAGGGTGTCGCGCCCCTGGATCAGCACCCGGAGGGCCTGCTCGCCCTGAGCGTCTTCCCCGGCGGCGAGCAGCGAGACCCCGTCGCTGAAGACTCCCGTGGGCGGCGTGGTGAACAGCCGCGCCCCGGGGCCCAGGTCGAGCGACACCCGCAGGTCACGGCCGTCCGCTCCCGAGGAGGTGACGACCTCCACCCGACCACCCTGCCCTGAGCTCTCCAGCCGCACCGTGAACGGATAGGGCTGCGCCACCTCGAAGGACTCCCCCACGCCGATCTGCTCCTCCGCCACCGGCCCCAGCTCAGGGACCGGGTCGCTCTCGCCTTCCGCGCATGGGCGGCGTCCGTCCGCGGTGTCGACGACGCATCCCGCCGGCTCGGGGGCCAGGACGCCGTCCTCGCGCAGCCGCCAGTCCAGGACGTCCATCACGACCTCCTCGGGACGGTAGATCGTCATGCCGGCGGTGGCGAACGTGCTCACCGACTGCCCCGAGCGCAGCGTGCCGTCCTCGAACCAGTAGTCGGAGAGCCGCACCATGTCGTAATACGACGTCCCTCCGGGCGTGGCGACGTTCCCCCGGCGCAGCAGCTGCCCGTCGGTGGGCGGAGCCTCGACCAGGACGCCGTCGCGCAGGTCGAGCACCATCGGGACCGACTCGGTCGCGTCGATCTCGTGGAGGAGGACGAGCTCCTGGTCGCCGTCGCGGTCGGCGTCGATCGGGTCGAGCGAGTCCACGGCGAGGCTGGTCCCGAGCGAGACGACCCCGTAGGCGTCGCGTCCGTCGCCCGACAGCGTCGTCTCCAGGCGCACCCGACCGTCGTACTCCGGCGACGGCTCGGCGCGGAAGCGCACCCTCTCCTCGGTGCCGTCGCCGTCCAGGTCGAGGGCAGCCCGCGAGGAGAGCCTGACCGGTCCCCAGTCCGCGCCGACGTCCGGGGGGATCACGATCTCCGGAGCGTCCGGATCCGGCGCCGGCTGGACCACGGGGTCGTCCTGGGTGACGAAGACGGCCACACCCGCCACCAGCAGCACGCTGGCGGCAGCGAGCAGCAGTCGCGGCGTGCGGCGCGGCAGGGGCACCACGGGGGCGAGTGCCGCGGGTAGCTGCTCAGGAGTGACCTGCTCGGCGCGGGCGGCGAAGGCGGCGCTCAGCCTGGCCTCGAGATCGGTGTGCCTGCTCATCGGTCTTCTCCCTTGCCCTGCAGGGTCCGCTCCAGGGCGTCCAGCGCCCGGCTGGCCGTGGACTTCACGGTCCCCGGGCTGATGTCGAGCGTGGCGGCGATCTCCGCCTCGGAGAGTCCCGACCAGTAGCGGAGCACGAGCACCTCCCGCTGCCGTGGCGGCAGCTGTCGCACGGCCGCGAGCACCTCCCGGTGCTCCTCGGCCAGCACCGTCGAGTCCTCCGGGGTGTCGGCCGGCACCTCACGTGTCGGGACGTAGGCCCGCGCCGTCCGACGACGCCTCAGCGCCGACCGGGCGGTGTTGACGACCGCGACCCGCAGATAGGCCAGCGCCTTGGACGGGTCGTCCAGGGCGCCGCGGCGTCGCGCCAGGGCAGCGAACGCGTCCTGGACGACGTCCTCCGCGGAGGCGATGTCGTCGACGAGCAGCACGGCGAGCCGCACCAGCGCCAGCCGGTGCGCGGCATAGAGCTCGGCGATGTCGACGCCGTGCCCGCCTCTCGTTCGGATGCCGGTCACACTGCTCCTCGCGGGACTGGGTCGGTGGGTGGCCACACCTTGATAGACGTCCACCCGAGCCGATGGTTGCTCCGGCTGCACTACCGTTCATCAGGGGACGATAGGAGAGGGACGGCGATCGATGAACTCGCTCGGGGGCGCTCTGACACGCGGGCGGCTGCTGGTGCTCGTCGTCGTCGCGGTGCTGGCACTGGGCGCCACGGGGCTGTGGCTGGACCCGGGCCCGGACCCGCCGGCTCGCGAGGCGGCACCCGAGATGGGGGTCGCCCGGGTGCCGCCCCGGCTTCAGGGGCGCGTCGTCGACACGATCGGGGTGGTGTCCTTCAACGTCTGGCACAAGCTCCGCCGCTCCGGGGTACGCCAGGACTGGGCCCGGATCACCGGCGACGAGGACGTCGACCTCATCGGCTGGCAGGAGTCGAAGTCCGAGGCCTGGACCGCGCAGGCCCGGAGCTACCGTGCCCGTGGCTGGGGCACCTGGCACTGGCCGGACGAGGACGGTCCGCGACCGGTGGCGGTGAGCTGGCGCACCAGCACCTTCAGGTTGGAGCACGTCGCCATCACCCAGGCTCACCGCGGTGGCTCCCCGAGCGAGACGCAGGCGCCGTTCCCCGCACGCTGGATCGCGCAGGTCTCGCTGCGACACCGCGCCAGCGGGCTGCGGGTCACCCTGCTCAACACCCACGTCAACCAGACCATCGAGACCGGGCACGGCTGGCAGGACAACCTCAACGCCGAGATGGCCCGGGTCCACTACCGCACGCTCGCCCAGGCGTACGCCGAGGCGCCCGGCGACGTCGTGATCGGGACGGGTGACTACAACTTCGACTACGCCGACGACAGCGCGTACCGCCCGCGAGGGGGCATCAGCCGTACCGTCGGCCGCGCCGCACAGTCGTCGTACGAGGCGCTCGGGCTCGGCGGGGTCGAGCCGACGCAGCGCACCCGGTGGATCGACTACGTCTGGCTGGCCGACCGCTCCGTGCGCCGCCGCGACGGGTCGGGCGTCGCGCAGTTCGTGCAGCACCGGAGCCTGGGCGGGTTCCGCAGCGACCACCGGCCCCTGCTCGCCCGGGTCCGTCTCTACGCCGCGCGTTGACGGCGTCGCGAGTCGTTCGCCTCTACCTCGGCCACAGCGAGGACGGCACCCTGGGAGGTGCAGTCAAGCCACCACCCGACAGGAGGAGTGCGATGTACGCCGAGGTTGGAGATCGCGTCGTCATCCGAAGTGCACACGTAGGTGAGGCCGTTCGCGACGGCGAGATCCTCGCCGTGCGAGGGCCCGGCGGGGCTCCGCCCTATCAGGTCCGCTGGTCCGACAACGACCACGAGTCGCTGTTCTTCCCCGGGCCCGACGCCTACATCCAGCATTTCGCCCACGAGGGAACGCAGCGCTGAGGCGGTTGCCTACCTCCCGTCGGGCGAGCGCGGGATCACGACGACGGGCACGTCGCTGAACTCGAGCACCGCGCGGGTCACGGACCCCACATAGGCACGTCCCGCACCGCGGACGTCCCACAGCCCCATGACGATGAGGTGGGCGTCCCAGTCCCGTGCGGCGGCGAGGAGGGAGCCGGCCGGCTCGCCTGTGAGACGCGCCGTCTCCGCGGCGACGCCGGCACGCCCTGCCACCGCAGCGACGTGGCGCAGCAGCGAGGTGGCAGCCTGCTCGCGCTTGGCGGCGAGCCCGGCATCGTGACCGATGCCAGACAGCGCGCGCAGCAGGTCACCGTCGCCGATGACGTGCACGAAGCGGATCCGCCCGCCGCTGAGCAGCGCCAGGTCGACGGCGACCTGCACGGCCCCCAGCGCCGCCGGCGAGTCGTCGACCGCGACGAGGATCCTGGTGAAGGCGCGGGAGGTCATGATATCCCCGTCCTGTCTCGTCCGGGCGTCGAGTCCCGCTGACGTCCAGCGGCCCACCGCAGTCGCACGCCGTCCGCGTGCTCCTCCTCCTCGAGGGCGAACTGCACCGCGATCAGGGCCCTCTCCAGTCGCGGGACCCACCGATGCTCGATCGCGCGGAGCCGGTGACGCGTCACGGTCTCCTCGGCCTCGAGGATACGCAACGCCGCCTCGACGGCCGCCAGCTCGACGGCTGCCTCAAGCGCCCGCTGATGGGCCTGCGTCGCCGAGACGAGGGCGGCATTGCCGGCAGGTGCTGCCTCCGGCTGTGGGTCGGGCACCTCGCAGATCGCCTCGGCCGGGTAGCGCACACCCATCGGCTGCTCCCACAGGACCCGGACCTCGGCCTGCCGCCGCTCACCGCTGAGCCGGACCGACCGTTCGCCCCCGATCAGGGCCCCCCGCAGCAGCCAACCGGCCGCCTCCCGGCTCGTCGCGGTCCAGCGCTCGGTGGCTCGCTGCCGGCGCAAGGAGAGCCGCTCGCGCTCCGAGCGCAGGATCCGGAGCTTGTGATCCAGCAGATCGGCGCCCTGACGGGCGACGGCGAGCCGATGCTGCAGCCACAGCCTCCCGGCTCGTCCGGGAGGCGCGTGCAGGGTCCCCGTCACCGCTCTCGCCCCGCGACTTCGGCGACGTCGTACCGCGCGTCGAGGAGGGCTGTCGGAAGCATCGTGAGCTCCCTGCGCGGGAGCAGGCGCAGGGCGTCCCAGGCGCGGTCGAGCGTCTCCTCCAGAGTGCGCGACTCATGGGGCTCCTGGTCGAGCAGTCTGCTGGCGACCGCCTGCTCGAAGGTCACGTAGCGGCGGTCGGTGGGGCTCAGGGCGTCCTCGCCGACGAGGTCGGCCAGCTCCCGGGCACGGCGCGCGCGATCCAGCGAGGCCAGGCTCTGGGCCGCCACGTCGAGATGGTCATCGCGCGTGCGTCCCGGGCCTGCCCCCTTGCGCATCAGTCTCGACAGGGAGCTCAACGGGTCGACCGGCGGGTAGATGCCGGCCGCGTGCATGTCTGCCGACAGCACGATCTGGCCCTCCGTGATGTAGCCGGTGAGGTCGGGGACAGGGTGGGTGATGTCTCCGGCCGGCATGGTCAGGACAGGGATGATGGTCACCGAGCCCGGTCGACCGCGGATCCGTCCGCAGCGTTCGTAGAGCGAGGCGAGGTCGCTGTAGAGGTAGCCCGGGTAGGCCCGGCGGCCCGGGATCTCACCCCGCGCCGCGGACACCTCGCGCAGGGCCTCCGCGTAGGCCGTCATGTCTGCCATCACCACGAGCACGTGCCGGCCGAGCTCGAAGGCGAGGTGCTCGGCGACGGTGAGCGCGATCCGGGGCGTGAGGATCCGCTCCACCACCGGGTCGTCGGCCGTGTTCAGGAGGAGGACCAGCTCGCCCGCGGCAGAGCGCCCCTCGAGCGCGTCGCGGACGGCGGCCGCGTCGAGGTGGGTCAGGCCCATCCCCGCGAACACCACCGAGAAGGGCTCGTCCCCGGCGGTGGCCTGAGCAGCCACCTGTGTCGCGAGCTCGAGGTGCGGCAGCCCGGCCAGCGAGAACACCGGCAGCTTCTGTCCCCTCACCACGGTGGTGAGCGCATCGATGGCCGAGACACCGGTGATGATCGGGTCCGAGGGCGGCTCCCGGCGCGTCGGGTTGAGCGGCGCGCCACCGACCGGGGCACGCCGGCCGCCCAGGATCGGCGGACCATCGTCGATGGGCTCTCCCCGCCCGTTGCACGCCCGTCCGAGCCACCCGACTCCGACGGGGACGTGCAGGGTCTCCGCAGCGAAGCGGACGTGTGTCCCCTGCGGTTGGATGCCGCCGGTCCCCTCCAGCACCTGCACGACCGCCAGGTCACGATCCACCTCGAGGACGAGCCCGTTGCGCACCTCCCCCGACCTGAGCCGGATTCGCGCTGACTCGTCCCAGCCGACTCCGCTCACTCCGCGTACGACGAGCAGAGGCCCCCGCAGCTCGGCCACATCGGTGTACTCCACCGCCCCGAGACCGCCGATCGACTCAGGCGACGGCCCGCTCATGACAGCTCCCCGAGCCGGCCCAGCACGAGGTCGAGGTGGTCCTGGACGCCGAGCACGTCGTCGGGGCCGGTCTCCCCCGCCGCGCGCACCAGGTCTGCGAAGTCCGTCTCCTCGATCCTCGTCGCGGGCACGCCGGAGGCGATGAGGGCGTCACATCGGTCGACGACCGTGAGCACCGCGTCGAGCAAGGCCGCCCCCTTGGCCGTGGAGCAGAAGGCATCGTTGGGGCTGAGCGCACTCTGCTGGAGGACCCCCTCCCGCAGCAGGCGTCCGGCGAGCATGACGACTCGCTCCGCCCCCGGCATGGCCGCGACCCCGACCAGGTCGGCCAGCGCGGCCAACCGGTCGGCGTCCGCCAGCAGGGCGCCAGCCCGCTCCCGGCGGCGGGCCCACGAGGGGTCGCCTCGGCGGGCGTACCACGACCCGAGCCCCTCCGCGTCGCGTGAGAAGGAGCCCGACCAAGCGACGGCCGGGTAGTGCCGCGCGTAGGCCAGCTCGCGGTCGAGCATCCACACGGAGCGGACGAAGCGCTGGGTGTGAGCGGTCACCGGCTCCGTCATGTCGCCGCCCGCCGGTGAGACGGCACCGATGACCGTGACGGACCCGGTGCGGCCGCCGAGGGTCACGACGTGTCCGGCCCGCGCATAGAACGCGGCCAGCGCAGAGGCCAGTCCGGCCGGATAGCCCTCCTCCGCGGGCAGCGCCCCGGTCCGGGAGGCGAACTCGCGCATCGCCTCCGCCCAACGCGAGGTCGAGTCGGCGATGACGACCACGTGATGGCCCATGTCCCGGAAGTACTCGGCGACCGTGACCCCGGTGTAGATGCTGGCCTCCCGCGCCATCATCGGCATGTTGGAGGTGTTGGCGATCACGACCGTGCGGCGGCTGAGCGGGTCGCCGGTGCGCGGGTCGACGAGCGAGCCGAGCTCGTCGACCACGTCTGCCATCTCGTTGCCCCGCTCGCCGCAGCCGACGTAGACGATGACGTCCGCGTCGCACCACTTCGCGATCTGCTGCAGCAGCATCGTCTTCCCGGTGCCGAATCCACCGGGCACGGCCGCGCTGCTGCCGCGTGCCACCGGGTACAGGAGGTCCAGGGCCCGCTGACCGGTATGCAGCCCCTCCGCGCTGCTGAGTCGCTCGCGGTACGGCCGCGGCCTGCGCACCGGCCAGAGCGTCGTGAGCGCTATGTCGGTCCCCTCCACGCTGGCGACCATCTCGTCGGCCTGGTAGTCGCCGGTGGGGGCCACCCGCTGCACCACTCCGGCGACATCGACCGGCACCAGGACCCGCAGCTGCACCGGCCCATCACCGGCGATGGTGCCGAGCTGGTCGCCGGCCGACACCCGGCTGCCCCGGGCCTGCGTCGGGGTGAACCGCCAGCGTCGCTCGTCCCTGGTCCCCACGGCGCCCGGGACCAGGAAGTCGCCGGCCCCCGACAGCGGGCGCAGCAGGCCGTCGAACACCGCGCCGAGCAGGCCGGGGCCCAGCCTCGCCGAGAGCGGGGCGCCCTGGGGGCGGACCGTGGCACCGGGACCGAGACCGCCGGTGTCGTCGTAGGCCTGCACCACGACTCGGCGGTCGGTGATCGCGACGACCTCTCCGGCGAGCCGGCTCTCCCCGAGCAGCACCACGTCGTACATCGCCACCCCCGGCAGGTGGTCCACCTCCACCAGCGAACCCGAGACCCGGCTCACGGTGGCGCTCACTGCGCCCACAGCCCTTCGACGTCGGCGCCGAGCCCGTCGATCACCCGGTCGGCGAGCCCCACCAGGGTGCACTCGACCCGACGACCGTCCGCTTCCGCGACCACGCCGCCGGAGGGGCTGTCGACGACACGGGCGTCCGCACCGAGCACCGCCTGCACGCGTTCGCGCAGTCGGTCGCACCACGCGCCGTACCCAGGATCGCCACGGAGGCCGGCCAGCTCGTCCAGCACGCGGGCACGCAGCTCCGCGTAGGCGTCGCGCTGCGCGGAGAGCACGGCTGTCCTGGCCCGACGCCGGATGCGCGCCCTGGCGCTCACGAGCTCTCGCGCGGCATCGAGCTCCCCTTGGGCACGGGCCGCCGCGCGAATCCCGTCCGCCTCTGCGCGGGCTTGCGCCAGGACTCCGGACGCCTCCTCGTCGGCCTCGGCGAGCAACCGCTGGGCCTCCGCCTCGGCTCGCGCCAGCAGCGCCGCACGCACCGGCCCGAGTGGGTCGGCGCCCCCGGCCGGGTGTGACGGGGTCATGGCGGCATCACCACCGTGAGCGGCGCCGTCCGCGCGATGCGGCGCGGACCCAGGGCACCGGCTGCACGCTCGGTCAGCACCACGACATCGACGTCGTCGGGGAGGGCTTCCCAGGCCCGCTGGACCGCCTGATCGTCCTCGGCGGCGACCACGACGGCGCCGACCAGGGCGTAGCCGGCCACGGCCGTCCCCTCGCCGATGACCGCGATGTGTCCCATGACGTCACGCTCGGCCGATGAGGATGATCGCGACGATCAGCCCGTAGATGGCGATGCCCTCGGCCAGCCCCACGATGACCATCGCCCGCCCGAAGATCTCGGGCCGCTCGCTCATCGCGGCGAGAGCAGCCGCCCCGGTGTAGGCCACCGCGATCGCAGCACCCAGTGACGATCCGGCGACGGCGATGGCCGCACCGAGCATCGCGGCCCAGGCGTCGCCGTCGGATCCACCGGACTGGGCCGCGGTGACGGCGGCCGTCGTCTCGGCCCCGCTGGGCGCGCCCGTCGCGGTGACCAGGATGACCACGAGCGCGGCGACCAGCACCACCGCGTCCAGCGCGACGAGGAACTGCAGAGCCTGTCGGCCACGTCGGCGCAGCAGCAGATGGGTCGCCGCGAATGCGGCGAGAAGCACGGGGAGAGCGAGGAACCACAGGGTCATGACTGTCTCCTGACAGCGGTGGCGAGAGTCTCGGAAGCTCTGGCTGATGGGCGGTCCGGTGCCGCGGCCGTGGGCACCTGCCAGGGACGGAACGGCCTGCCCTCGCCAGCGAACACACGCGAGAACAGCTCGTAGTACTCGAGGCGCAGGGCCTGCACCCCCGCGACGAGCGCCTCGAGCGCGAACGCGAGCGCGTTGCCGACCACGAGGACCACGACCGCCGCCAGGACGAGCGGGCCGCCGGCACGCCAGAGGCCGGTGGTCGCGTCCCACACGATCATGCCGATGGCGGCGTGGGTGAGCCCGAAGGCCGCCAGGCGCACGAACGACACCAGGTTCGTGCCGACGCGCATAACCGCGTCGAACACCTCCACCGACGCCTGGGTGACTCCCGTGGCGCCGCCACCGGAGGAGGCGAAGAACCCGAGGGCGACCAGCACCACCCCCGCGACCGTCAGGAGCGCTCCGAGGAGCACGACCCACCCGGGCCCGGCGATGATCCCCAGCGCGACCAGGCTGGTCCCGGAGAGCAGCGCCGCGCCGGCGACTCCGGACGGGGCGCTGAGGGCGAGGGGCCAGCCGCCCTCACGCCAGCGGTTGACGGTCCCGAGCAACTGGGCCCCCGCGAGCAGTGCGGCCCCGAGGCACAGCGCGACGACCATCAGGGTGACCGGCTCCTCGAGCGGAGCCAGCCACAGCACGGGCACCACTCCCGTCGGTCCGAAGAACTCTCCGTAGAGCAGCCCGAACCCGATCGCGACCACCCCGGACCCGGCCAGGAAGGGCCACACCTTGCGCAGCCGAGCCAGCCTGCGCGGCCTTCCGGCGCGCAGCACGAGCCCGGCGACGACGAGCAGCGCGCCGTGGCCCGCGTCGCCGAACATCATCCCGAACATGAGCATGTAGGCGATGCCGGCGAGAACGGTGGGATCCACGTCGGCGTACGGCACGGTCCCGTAGGTCTCCACCAAGGGCGTGAACGAGCCCCGTGCGCCTCCCCGGTCATGCAGCATGGTCGGCGGGTCGACGCCGCGCGGGGCAGGGAGCGGCACCACTCCACCGCCGAGCGCGGCGAGCCTGCCGGTGAGACCGGGCATCTCCTGGACGGGCACCCACCCCACGAGGGCCGCGACGTCACCGCGGACGACCGCCCCCGCGGCATGGGACCTCAGCTCACTCTCACCGGCGATCAGGTCGGAGCGGCCGTCTCGGGCGAGCGCGTCGAGGTCCGGTGGTGTGGCGCACAGGACCGGGAGGTCGGTGCCACCGGCGCCGAGGCCCGATGTCGCCTCGACAGCAGGGCCCGCGGTCTCCCCCACGGTCACCCTGTCGATGTCGACGACACCGGCGTCGGCGACGTGCACGAGCAGGTCGCGCAGGTCGGCCTTGGGACAGACCAGGGCCACGCGCTGCATCCGCACCGGTGCACCGGCATCACGCCATGGCATCGAACGCCTCCATAGCCGCAGCGGTGCCGCCGCGAGCCGCGATCTCGAGCGCAGCTCGGACCCGCCAGGCGTCGGCGGCGAGGACGGCGATGGCTCCGACCACCGGGCCCTGGTCATAGCCGGAGCGGGTCAGCAGGGCGAAGGCGTCACGCTCGACCCGCAACCACCAGCGCCCCTCGGCAGACCAGAGCTCCTCGACACCGCCGACGCCCTCGAGGACCCATCGAGTGTCACCGGGGAGGGCCGCTCGGACCACCGAGAGGTCGGTCCGCGGCCCGGACATCGCCTCGAGGAGCCCCGGGCCGAGCACGTACGACGCGCGCCGGGCGAGAGCCGGTGACAGGCCCCGTCCCTCGAGCGCGATCTCGCGGAGCACGAGCAGCGCGGCGCCGCCCCGGGCCCAGGCGGCTGCCTCCGGGACGCCTGCGACGACCGAGTCCGCCCAGGCGAGACGAGTCCCCAGCCAGAGCTCCCGGCGCGTGGTCAGCCCACGCAGACGCCAGGGTGATGCCCCGAGCACCTCGGCTGCGGCGCCGGGTGTGCTCGTGGTCGAGAGCCGTGCCCATGCCGTGTCGAGGGCTCCCAGTGAGTAGGCAGGCTCGGCCGGCCCGCCCTCCAGCGTCGAGAGGCGCTCGGCGAGGTTCGCCAGCTCGAACCCCGCTGCCAGCAGCCTGACGACCTGGGCGCCGGATCGGGGCAACCACCCGGCCAGCACCCGCATGTCCCAGAGCAGCGACGCCCCGACGGCGTGCTGGGCCTCCGCGAGTGTCTGCCCGACCCGCACGTCATGCCCGTACGGCGATGCGACGAGGGCCGCCACCGCGTGGTCCAGGCTCGGCGCCGTCGCGACGGCCCGTGCCGCCCCGGCACCGATCCTCCGCCGGGCGAGCGCCTTGGCCCGGACCACGCCGGCGACCCAGGCGGTGGTCATCTGCTCTTCCCCTCGGGCTGCGCAAGGATCGCCCGCATCCCGGTCAGCACGCGATCGACGTAGGCCGGCATCCGCTCATCGGCTCGACGGCGCACCGCGGCCGCCTCGCTCGCAGCTGCGGCCAGCAGCTCCGTGTCCTCCTCCTCCACCCGCCGGCTGACCTGGGTCGCGGCATCGGCTCGCTCTGCCGCCATCTCCCGGCGGGCGGCGGCGACCAGGTCGCTGGCTCGTCTCAGCGCAGCCTGCCGTCGCTTCTCGGCCTCCAGCACAGCATCGGCGCGGATTCGCTCCGCCTCCGCCTGGGCGTCGGCGAGCTGGTCGATGACCGGTCCCAGCTCGACGGAGAGCTCGGTCACCCGATCCGCTGGGACGCCCCCGCTCGAGGCGGCGCCTGGGGTGCCGGAAGGACGGAAACGCTGGAGAATGTCACGCGATCGCGGCATACGGCCTCCCAGATCGGACCATTCTCAGGCTAGGGCAGGACGTGCCGGCGCCGCAGGACCAAAGGTCCGGCGACCCTGGGACATTCGTCCCCTGATCGCGTCCCCCTCCAGGGAGGAGTGCCCCCGACAGACAGCCCTTCGACCATGGCATCGCCGGCGTGCACGCGCGAGGCTGTTTTCATGAGCACATCCCTCGAACGTGCCACCCTCCTCGGCAGCGTCGTGGTCGGCGTCGATGGCTCCGATCACGCCGAGCGGGCCCTGCGATGGGCGGTCGAGCAGGCGTCCCTCGAGCACCGCCGGTTGGTCGTCGTGGCAGTGGGTGACAAGGCGGACGACCTGGCCGCGGACGCCGCCGCGGCCGCCCGGCGCCAGCAGCCCGACCTCTCCGTCGTGGACTCGGCCGTGCCCGGCGACCCTCGCCAGGTCCTGATCGACCTGTCGGAGCACGCGCACCTGCTGGTCGTCGGGTCGCGAGGTCGCGGCGTGGTGCGGAGCATGTTGCTCGGATCCGTCAGCACCGCGGTGAGCGCCCACGCGGCATGCCCGGTGGTCGTCTCTCGACCCCCTGCCGACGAGCACACGCACACCGGGATCGTCGTGGGTGCGGACGCAACACCCGAGTCACTGCCCGTCATCGAGTTCGCCTATCGGCAGGCCTCCCTGCGTGGCCTGCCCCTCACCGTCCTCCACTGCTTCTGGGACGCAGCGGCCGCGGTGGCCCAGTACCGCGAGGCGCAGGGGGAGAGCCCCGACGCGCCCGAGCTGGAGGACCTGCGCGCCGTTCTGTCGGAGTCGGTGGCCGGGCTGGCCGAGAGGTACCCCGACGTCGCGGTCGATCTCACCCTCAAGCACGGCCTGGTCGATGAGGCTCTCAGCCCGCGTCGCGGCGGACCGGACATGATCGTCGTGGGCCGCCACCCGATGACCTCACTCGTCCGAGCGCTCACCGGGTCCATCGCCACCGCTGTCATCGAGCGCGCCCACGCCACGGTCGCAGTGGTCCCCGAGGAGGCCGGATCGGCCTAGCCTCCTCGCCCGGACGGGGGCGACTCCCTCGGCTCGAGAGCCGACCCGGTCGGTGGCGAACATCCGATCCGGGTCCAACGCCTCTGGAGGCGCGGTCGGCACCGAGGTCTGCTGGAGGCAGACCGCCTGAGGAGACCGCTATGGGCATCGACTCCAACGCAACCTGGGCAACGATCCCTCCGTCAGGGCCGGACCTGCCCCCCTACGACGACGTACGTCGCGGCTTCACCTGGGAGCTGGCCCGCCGGACGATGGCCGGGCTGCCGGGTGGCCGGGGCCTCAACATCGCTCACGAAGCAGTCGACCGGCACGTGGCGCAGGGCCGTGGCGACACCATCGCCCTCCGCTTCGTCGCGGAGGGGGGCGCCGTGAGCGAGACGACGTACGAGCAGCTCAGACAGGTGACCAACCGGTTCGCCAACGTCCTGGTCGGGTTGGGCATCGGCAAGGGTGACCGGGTGGTGTCCCTCCTCGGCAGGCAGCGCGAGCAGTACGTCGCCGCCCTGGGGACGCTGAAGTGCACGGCCGTCTTCTCCCCGCTCTTCTCGTCCTTCGGTCCCGAGCCCATCCGCGAACGCCTGCGGCTGAGCCGGGCACGGGTGCTGGTCACCACCGCGTCGCTCTACCGGCGCAAGGTGGCCCAGCTCCGGGCCGACCTTCCCGATCTTGAGCACGTGCTGATCGTGGGCGGCACCGGCGACGAGACGACGGCCGAGCTCGCCACGCTGATGGAGCAGGCGTCACCCGAGTTCGAGATCCCGCCGACCGATCCCGAGGACATGGCCCTGCTCCACTTCACCAGCGGGACGACCGGGACGCCGAAGGGGGCCGTGCACGTGCACGAGGCAGTGGTGGCCCATCACGCGACCTCGGCCTACGCCCTCGACCTCCGCCCCGGCGATGTCTTCTGGTGCACCGCCGATCCGGGCTGGGTCACCGGCACGTCGTACGGCATCATCGCGCCGCTGACCCACGGGGCGACCCTGATCAGCTACGCAGGCGAGTTCGAGGCGTCCGCGTGGTACCAGGTGCTCGCCGAGCACCGGGTCAACGTCTGGTACACCGCACCGACGGCGCTCCGCATGCTGGTCAAGTACGGCGCCGAGCTGGCGCACCGCTACGACTTCGGGTCGCTGCGGCACATCGCGAGCGTGGGCGAGGCGCTCAACCCCGAGGTGGTGGCCTGGGGGCTCGAGGCCTACGGGCTGCCGATCCACGACAACTGGTGGCAGACCGAGACCGGCGCGATCATGGTCAGCAACTACCGCGGCATGGAGGTGCGCCCGGGGTCGATGGGGCGGCCGATGCCGGGAGTCGAGGCCACGGTGCTCACGCGCGGCCCCGACGGGCGAGCCCTCGTCGACGGGGGTGCCGTGAGCGTTGCGGCAACCGGTGAGACGGGCGAGCTCGCGGTGCGCCCGGGCTGGCCATCGATGTTCCGCGGCTACCTGGGCGAGGAGAAGCGCTATCAGGACTGCTTCGCGGGGGGCTGGTACCTCAGCGGAGACCTCGCCCGCGTCGACGACGACGGCTACTTCTGGTTCGTCGGGCGCGCCGACGACGTGATCAAGTCGGCCGGTCATCTGGTCGGCCCCTTCGAGGTCGAGACGGCACTGATGGAGCACCCGGCGGTGATCGAGGCCGGCGTGATCGGCAAGCCGGACCCCCTCGCGGGCGAGATCGTGAAGGCCTTCGTCACGCTGCGGCCCGGCTTCGTCGCCTCCGAGGATCTCGAGCTGGAGCTCCTCGCCTTCGGCCGGCGTCGACTCGGAGGGCTCGCCCCGAAGGAGATCGCGTTCGACCAGCACCTCCCCCACACCAACAGCGGCAAGGTGATGCGCCGGCTGCTCAAGGCCCGCGAGCTCGGGTTGCCGGAGGGCGACCTGTCGACCCTGGAGAGGACGCCATGACCTCACGACGCACCGCGGCGGGCCCGCAGGCGAGTCCGGTCGCCGAGCACCGCCTGGGGCTGCTCCGGACGATGCTGCTCATCCGCCGCTTCGAGGAGACCTGTGCCGAGCTCTACAGCGCCACGAAGATCCGCGGCTTCCTCCACCTGTACGTCGGGGAGGAGGCCGTGGCGACGGGAGTCCTCAGCGCGCTCGGCGCCGACGACGCGGTGGTCTCGACCTATCGCGAGCACGGCCACGCCCTGGCCCGCGGGGTCGCGGTCGAGGCGTTGATGGCGGAGATGCTCGGCCGCGTGACGGGGTGCAGCCGTGGCCGCGGCGGATCGATGCACATCTTCGACCGGGCGACGAACTTCGTCGGCGGCAATGCTGTCGTCGGCGGCGGGATCCCGCTGGCCGTCGGCCTGGCATTGGCCGACAAGCTCCAGGGCCGCACCCGCGTCACCGTGTGCTTCTTCGGCGAGGGTGCGCTGGCCGAGGGCGAGTTCCACGAGTCGATGAACCTGGCCGCGCTCTGGCGGCTGCCGGTCCTCTTCTGCTGCGAGAACAACCGGTACGCGATGGGCACGGCGCTGAGCAAGGAGCACGCCCAGACCGACCTCGCGCTGCGCGCCGCGTCGTACGGCGTCGTGGCCTGGCCCGTCGACGGCATGGACGTCCTGGCCGTCGAGGACGCCGCGCGACGGGCCGTCGAGGAGATCAAGGGCGGCGCCGGGCCGCACTTCCTCGAGCTGCGCACCTACCGCTTCCGCGCCCACTCGATGTACGACCCGGATCGGTACCGCGACAAGCCGGAGATCGAGTCCTGGAAGGAGCACGACCCCATTCACGCGCTGACTGCGGCCATGCGCGCGGAGGGCCAGCTCGAGGACGCGGACCTCGCCCGGCTGGAGTCGGAGGTGTCCAGCGAGATCGCGCACGCCGTGGAGGTCGCGGAGCAGGCCCCCGTCGAGCCGGTGGAGTCGCTGACCCGCTTCGTCTACTCCGAGAGCGGTGACCGGCCATGACCGCGATGATCGCCACGACCTACCGCGACGCCATGCGCGAGGCCATGCGCGAGGCGATGCGCGAGGACCACCGCGTGTTCCTGATGGGCGAGGACGTCGGCAGCTACGGCGGCTGCTTCGCCGTCAGCCTCGGGCTGCTCGAGGAGTTCGGTCCGGAGCGGGTGCGCGACACCCCGTTGTCGGAGTCGGCGTTCGTGGGCGCGGGGATCGGCGCCGCCATGGGCGGCATGCGGCCGATCGTCGAGGTGATGACCGTCAACTTCAGCCTGCTCGCACTCGACCAGATCATGAACAACGCCGCGTCGCTGCTGCACATGTCCGGCGGCCAGTACAACGTCCCCCTCGTGATCCGGATGACCACCGGGGCGGGTCGCCAGCTCGCTGCCCAGCACTCGCACAGCCTCGAGGGCTGGTATGCGCACATCCCCGGCCTCCGGATCGTCGCCCCCGCGACCATCGAGGACGCCCGCGGCATGCTGTGGACCGCGCTGCAGGACCCCGATCCGGTCCTGATCTTCGAGCACGGCTCGCTCTACCCGATGAAGGGAGAGCTCAGCGCCGACGCCGGGGCCGTGGACATCGACCACGCGGTCGTCCGACGGGCCGGTGACGACATCACGCTGATCACCTACGGAGGCACGCTGGGCAAGACCCTCGAGACGGCCGAGAGGCTCGCCGAGGACGGCGTCTCCGCGGAGGTGATCGACCTGCGCACCCTGCGACCGCTGGACGACGCGTGCTTACTGGCCTCGGTCCGGAGGACCCACCATGTGGTGGTCGTCGACGAGGGCTGGCGCAGCGGAAGCCTCTCCGCCGAGATCAGCGCCCGGATCATGGAGCAGGCGTTCTACGACCTCGACGGGCCGGTCCAGCGCGTGTGCACCGCCGAGGTGCCCCTGCCCTACGCCAAGCACCTCGAAGAGGCCGCCCTGCCCCAGGTCGAGACGATCCTGGCGGCGTCGCGACAGGCGTTGGGCTGAGCCATGTCCGACTTCACGATGCCGTCCCTCGGCGCGGACATGGAGGAGGGCACCCTCCTCGAGTGGCTGGTGAGACCCGGTGACGCCGTGCACAAGGGCGACATCGTGGCAGTGGTCGACACGTCCAAGGCCGCGGTCGAGGTCGAGGTCTTCACCGACGGTGTGGTCGGGCGGCTGCTGGTCGAGCCGGGAACCGTCGTCCCGGTCGGGGCCGTGCTGGCGACGATCGAGCCGGTCGCACTGCCCACCGCCCAGAGGCCTGGACCGGGCCGGCCCGAGGTGCACTCGCCGTTGGTGCGCCGGCTGGCACGGGAGCGCGGCGTCGACCTCGGCCTGGTCACCGGCACCGGTCGAGACGGCTCCATCACCCGCGCCGACGTCACCCAGGCTGCGGAGGCGGCCGGGGAGCAGCGGCCTGCCCCTCCCAGACAATCCGCCAGTCCATCCAGCCCCACCGCCAGCCCCGCCGGCCGGCCCGCCGGCCGCATCACGCCGTACGCCAGACGGCTCGCGGCCGAGCTGGGCATCGACGTCTCGACGCTCGCTCGGCCAGACGGAGGGCCGATCCAGGCGTCCGACGTCCACGCCGCCGCAGACGTGGGCCCAGCCGCGGGCCCAGCCGCTCCGGTCACCGGTGCCTCCAAGGCCGACCAGATGCGCGCGACGATCGCCGCCCTGATGTCCCGCTCGAAGAGGGAGATCCCGCACTACTACCTGTCCCTGAGCATCGACCTCGGTCGGGCCCTGGGCTGGATGCGCGAGCGCAACCTCACGTTGCCCGTGACCGAGCGGATGGTCCCGGCCGCGCTGATGCTGCGGGCCACTGCCCTGGCTGCGGCCGAGACCCCCGCACTCAACGGCTTCTGGGTGGAGGGGACGTTCCAGCCAGGCTCGGGCGTCCATCTCGGAGTCGCGGTGTCGCTTCGCGGTGGCGGACTCGTGGCCCCTGCCCTGCACCATGCCGACCAGCTCAGCCTCGCGGAGGTCATGGCGGGCATGCGCGACCTGGTGACAAGAGCCCGCAGCGGGCGGCTTCGTGGCTCAGAGCTGAGAGACCCGACGATCACGGTCACGAACCTCGGTGATCAGGGCGTGGATGCCGTGTACGGCGTGATCTACCCGCCGCAGGTCGCCCTGGTCGGGTTCGGGCGCGTCGTCGAGCGCCCATGGGCCGTGGACGGCCTGCTCGGCGTGCGCCCGGTCACCGAGCTCACTCTCTCCGCGGACCACCGAGCGACCGACGGGTTCACGGGGGCCAGGTTCCTGGCCGCCATCGATCAGCATCTGCAACGACCGGAGGAACTATGACCGACGATGCCGTCTCCCCGCCCGCCCGCCAGCCGCTCAGCGCTACCCAGGCGCGGGAGGCGGTCACCGAGGCCATCTTGAGGATCGTGCCCGATGCGGACCTCGACTCGATCGGTCCCGACGAGTCGCTGCGCTCCGAGCTCGAGCTCGACTCGCTCGACTTCCTCTCGTTCGTCGAGCTGTTGAGCGAGCGCACCGGCGTCCGGATCGACGAGGCCGACTACCCACGCCTGGCAACGATGGCGAAGTGCACGGAGTTCCTCGGCTCCGACTCGCGAGACTGAGCACCCGTGGTCTCGGGGTGAACCCCCGAGCCGACCCCGAGACCGGCTCGCCGGGGTTGGGGGTCGGGTCAGCGTCGCTCCCTGATGTGGCGCGGGTCACCTGCCGACAGGCTGGGGCCCATGATCACGATCGAGAGCCTCACCAAGAACTACGGCGCCTTCACCGCCGTCGACGACGTCACCTTCACGGCGCGGCCCGGCCGCGTCACCGGCTTCCTCGGCCCGAACGGCGCCGGGAAGTCCACCACGATGCGGATCATGGTCGGGCTGACGCCGGCCACCTCCGGCAGCGCGACGATCAGCGGCCGGCGCTATGCCGAGCTGCCCAACCCCGGTCTCGAGGTGGGCGTCCTGCTGGACGCCTCCGCCCAGCACGCCGGCCGCACCGGGCGCGAGATCCTGACGATCGCCCAACGCACCATGGGCCTCCCCGCCCGCCGCGTCGAGGAGATGCTCGAGAGGGTCAGCCTGACGCCGACCGAGGCAGGGCGCCGGGTGCGCAACTACTCCCTCGGGATGCGGCAGCGCCTGGGCCTCGCGACGGCGCTGCTCGGCGACCCGGAGGTGCTGATCCTCGACGAGCCGGCCAACGGCCTCGACCCGGCGGGCATCCGCTGGATGCGCGACCTGCTCCGCGGGTACGCCGACGCCGGCGGCACCGTCCTGCTCTCCTCCCACCTCCTGCATGAGATCGAGGTCATCGCCGACGACCTGATCGTGATCGGCCAGGGCAGGGTCGTCGCCCAGGGCACCAAGGCCGAGCTCCTCGCCACCGCCGGATCACTCGTGCGCACCCGCGACGTGCCGGGGCTCGCCCGCGCCCTCACCACCGCCGGGCACACGCCGGTCGCCAGCGGGGCCTCCGGCGGGGACGACGCGCTGCGCGTGGACGCCGATCCCGAGGTGGTCGGCCTGGTCGCCCACCAGGCCGGAGTGCCCCTCGTCGAGCTGCGCGCCGCCGACGGGGCCGGGCTGGAGGAGATGTTCCTCGAGCTCACCGCCGAGACCCAGCGCGAGTCCGGCACCACCACCATCGACGCCCAAGGAGAAGCAGCATGAGCACCACCGTCCTCGAGCGGCAGACCGCGCGCCCCACGCGGCCCGTGCCCGCCCCGATCCCCCTGACCCGGCTCGTCTCGGTCGAGCTCCGCAAGTCCTTCGACACCCGGTCGGGGTTCTGGCTGCTCGCCGGCGTCGGGATCACCGCCATCCTGGCGACCGCGGCCACCATCGCCTTCGCGCCCGACGACCAGATCACCTATGAGAACTTCGGCGCAGCGATCGGCATCCCGATGGCGGTGCTGCTGCCGATCATCGCGATCCTCTCGGTCACCAGCGAGTGGAGTCAGCGCAGCGGGCTCACGTCGTTCACGCTCGTGCCGCACCGCGGCCGGGTGATCGCGGCCAAGCTCGTCGTCGCGCTGACGGTCGGTGTCGCCTCGATGCTGGTGGCCTTCGCCGTCGGCGCGCTGGGCAACGTCCTCGGCGCGTCGATCGTCGGCGTCGAACCGGTCTGGGACATCGATCCCACCGGCTTTGCCACGCTCATCCTGTTCCAGATCATCAACATGCTGATCGGCTTCACGCTCGGCGTGCTGTTCCGCAGCTCCGCCGTCGCGATCGTCGGCTACTTCGTCTTCAGCTTCGTGCTGGTGACCCTCACCGAGATGCTCGCGGCCACCCAGGACTGGTTCGCCGACCTGCGTCCGTGGGTGGACCTCAACTACAGCCAGGGCGCCCTCACTGAGGGCTCCTCGATGACCGGCGAGATGTGGGCCCAGCTGGGCGTTACCGGGTTCGTGTGGCTGCTGGTCCCGCTCACGATCGGCCTGTGGGGCGTGCTGCGCTCCGAGGTGAAGTAGCGATCTCCGTGGTGGTCCGCGGCTACAGCCCGCGGGCCACCCCCCAGGCGGAGTGGATCGCCCCCTGGATGTAGCCCACCTCCGCGGCATCGCCCACGATCTCCACGGCGATGCCGCGGTCGGCGAGGTCCTTGGCCAGCGGAGCGCCGGCGGCCACCTCGGAGGCGACGACGACCAGGTCGGCCGGCACCGAGTGCTCCGCGCCCTTCTGGTCACGGAACCGGACGGCCGTCGCGGTGATCTCCTCGACGGTCGCCTGGCGCTCCAGACGGACCCCGTGGTCGGTCGCCTTGCGCACCGCGTTCCACCGCCGCGGCATCGCCATCGGCAGGCCCGCCTGCGCGCCGGCCTCCAGCACGGTGACCGTCTTGCCGCGCTCGGCGAAGAACTCGGCGAGCTCGAGCCCCACCAGCGACCCGCCGATGACGACGACGTCCTTGCCCACGGGCAGGAACGTGCGAGTAGCCCGGCGCATCAGCTCAGGGTGTCGGGTGGCGCCGGTGAGGCGGCCGGCACGGGCGGCCCAGCGCATGGTCCGCCCGGCCGAGGCTCCGTCGGTGTCGCCGGTCCCGGTCATGAGCGCTCGCAGGGTGTCGCCGGTCTGCACGTGGGCGAGCTCGGCGCCGGGGATGGCCGGCCGGCCCCGGTGGGCACCGGTGGCGAGCACCACGACGCTCGGCCGCAGCGCCTCGATCGAGTCGGCGCTCGCCCGGTGACCGAGCAGCACCACCACCCCGAGCCGCTCCAGCTCGTGCCTCTGCCAGTCCAGCAGCGGACCGTTGGGCGGCGTCGTCAGCTGGGAGAACCAGGCCGACCCGCCCAGCCGGTCCCCCGCCTCGACCAGGGTGACCCGGTGGCCGCGCTCGCGGGCGACGCGGGCGGTCTCCATCCCTCCCGGACCGCCGCCGACCACGACGACGTGACGCGGGGACGGCACCGGCAGGAGGGTGGCCGCGCTCTCGTCGCCCAGGGCGGGATTGACCGCACACACGGGGGTCTCGTCCCAGAAGTTCTGCTCCACGCACACATAGCAGTTGATGCAGGGCCGCACGGAGTCCGGACGCCCGGCCTTCAACTTGTTGACCAGCTCCGGGTCCGCCAGGAGCTGGCGGCCCATCGCGACGAAGTCCGCGTCGCCGGAGGCGACGATCGCCTCACCGACCTCGGGCAGCACCCGGCCGACCGCGATGACGGGGATGCCGACGGCCGCCTTCACCCGCCGGGCGTTGGCGCGGTAGGCCCCGACCCCGTCCGGCAGCGGGCCCTTGAGGAAGTCGCGGAACGGGTTGCGTCCCCACCCGGTGACGTGGATGGCGTCGGCGCCGGCCGCCTCGAAGAGCCGCGCCGCCGCGATGGTCTCCTCGACGCTGAGCGCGCCCTCCTCGCCGTACTCCTCACCGGCGACGCGCACGAGCACCGCCAGGCGGTCGCCCACCATCCGTCGTACGGCCGCGATCACCTCGCAGGCCAGCTTGGCGCGGTTCTCCAGCGACCCGCCCCACGCATCGGTACGGCGGTTGTCGGCGCTGCTCAGGAAGCCGCCGAGGAGGTAGCCGTGGGCGCAGTGGATCTCGATCGCGTCGGCGCCCGCCTCCATCACCCGCCGGGCGGCCTGGGCGAACTGGTCGATGACCCAGGCGATGTCCTCCTCGGTTGCCTCGCGATAGCTCGGTGCCTGGCCCTGGGTCACGCCGGCCATCAGCCGCAGCTCCTCGGGCGTGTTGTCGCGCAGCGAACTGAGGTCGGGCTTCTCCGCCGGCACCGAGGGCACCAGCATCGGCCGCCCCTGCGCGGTGTCGATGCGCGCGACCTTGCCGTGGTGGGTGGCCTGGACGCAGAGCAGCGAGCCCGCGTCGTGGACCGCGTCGGCGAGCGCCCGCAGCCCGGGGATGAACCGGTCCTCGGAGAGACCCGGCTCCTTGAGGCTGGTCGCGCCCACCGGGAACGCCACAGCGGAGGCGGAGGTGATGACCATCCCGGTGCCGCCGGCGGCGCGGGCGACGTAGTGCTCGATGTCCTCGTCGACGATCACGCCGTCGTGGCACACGTTCATGTCCATCGCCGGCATGATCACCCGGTTGGGCAGGGTGATCGGGCCGATCCTGCCGGGAGACAGCAGGTGCGTGAAGGTCGGTGGGGTTCGCCGGATGCGCATAGGCGAGACGGTAGGTGTCATCACGCCGTCGGACGCGCGATCTCCCGGACAACGGGATATCTCCGGGCGGCCTCCCGGAGCCCTGGATCAGGACTGGCGGGGGGCGACCGAGATGAAGAGCCCGTGCGCCTCGACCGTGCGCTGGCCCTCGTGCTCGATCCACCCCTCGGCCCAGAGCTTGCGGCCCTCGTGCCGCACGAGCCTCGCCACCAGCACGACCGGCTCCTCGAGCGGGGTACGGCGCAGGTAGCGCAGGTCCAGGGTCCCGGTGACCGACGGGATGCCCGTCGCCTGCACGAGGATCCCGAGCAGGCAGTCCATCAGGAAGGCCGTGACGCCGCCGTGGACCGAGTCGGGCGGTCCCTCGTGGAGCGCATCCACGGTCAGCTCGGCCCGGGCGGTCATCCCCACCGGGTCGCCGCCGTCCAGTGCCTGCACCAGCCCCGCCGCTCCCCCAGCCATAGTGCCAGTCTCGGGGTCAGCCTCGGTGTCGGCGTCGTGGCCGAACTCCACCCGCACCCCCAGCAGGGTGGGGTTGACCGCGTTGAGGTCCAGGGGCAGCCCGGCACGGGCGCGCCGGCTCGGCTCGGTGAAGGTCGAGCGCACCACCCGGGGGGTGCGCTCCTTGCTGAGGACCCGGCTCAGCTCGGTGACCGCCGCCGTCACCTCATCGAGGTCGGGGGCGTCGATGAGAGTGGTCCCAGCGGCGAGGTTCAGGTCGCGCACGGCGCTCACCAGGGCCTCGTGCCTCTCCCGCCGCACCGGATCCAGGTCCTCGACGGTCAGGCGCATCGGGCGGTCTCCTCGAAAGCGGCGACGTGGGGCAGCATGCGCCGAACCTAGGACGCCGCGCTCAGGCGGGCCGAGCAGACTCCCGCCCACCGGAACCGGACAGTCGGACCAGCACATGGACCCCGCCAGCCAGCGCGGCGGCAGCGATCGCGAATCCCACCCACATCCCCTCCCGGGTCACGAGCACTCCGGCGACCAGCGCACCGGCGGCGCCGGCGAGCTGCAGCACGAGCGACTGCACCGAGAGCACGGTGGCCCGCTCCGAGCCGCGGACCTGCCCGTGCAGCACCTCCCCGAGGGGCGGGCCGGCGGCACCGAGGCCGACGAAGAACACGACGTATCCGGCAGCGGCCAGCACGACGGCACCGCTGCCGGCGAGCGGGGTGGCGACCGTCAGGCCGAGGACGCCGACGACGGCGACCCCTGTCGCGACGGCCGACGCCCGGACCGGACTCGACAGCCGGCTTCGCGCCACCGGTGCGAGAGCAGCACCGAGGGCGTCCGCGCCGAAGCCGACCGTCACCAGGACGGCGTAGCTCGCCGCCGCGCGCTCGGGGTCGGCCAGCATCCGGTCGAGCCAGGCCGGCGTGATCAGCTCGAGTACGGCGAGCGCGACGCCGGTCGTCCCGGCGACCAGCAGCAGGCGCAGGACCACCCGGTCGCGGCCGGCCAGCCGCACCCCCGAGCCGACGGTTGCGGCCACGCTCCGCCACGAGATGCGGGCGCCCTCCTGAGCGCGGGGCGTGTCCCGCAGACCGATCGTGAGCGCCGCGCGCACCACCTCGACCGCGGCTGCGAGCAGGATCGGAACGGCGAGAACGGACACCGGCAGTGTGAGGCCGCGCTCCGCGAGGAGCCCCAAGCCCACGGGGAGCACGCCTCCGACCAGGGTCCCGACAGCGAGGGCGACCGAAGAGGCCATCTCCCCGCGGGCCAACCCCGTCGTCAGGGGCGTGGTGTCGTCGTCGAGGGGGCGCAGCGCCTGGACCGAGTCGACGTACCACGCCTCCAAGGGGCCTGTGGACAGGGCCCGGGAGAGCCCGCGCAGCACGGCCGAGAACAGGAGGAGCGCCATGCCCGCCGCCAGGCCGAGGATCACCAGCGCCACCGCGTGCACCAGAGCGGAGACGACCAGCACCGGCTTGCGCCCCAGGGTGTCGGCGAGGCCGCCGGTAGGGAGCTCCAGGAGCGCGACGCTGACCGACGAGACGCCCACGACGACCGCGATCTGCCCGAGGCTCAGTCCGCGCTCGAGGAGCAGCAGCACCATCGGCACCATCATCAGCCCGACCGGCAGCCACTGCAGGAACGACAGCACGGTGTAGCGCCGGGTCGGATCGGCGGGCGGCCCCGACGCAGCAGGCCCCCACGCTGTTGGCCCCGTCGCGGCAGACGGGGTCGAGGTCATGCCGACTCCTCGGCCAGGAAGCCCGCGGCCACGACCGAGACGGGCCGAGCCTGCGGGTTGTCGCGGTCACGGGCGGCGAGCTCGTCGAGATGGGCGTAGAACCGGTCCCAGAGCTCGGTCAGGGACTCCACCGTGAGCCGCTCGAGGCGGTCTCCGATGCCGGAGACCTCCGCCCAGGGGGCCTCCAGACCGGTCACCGCCTGGTCGAAGCACTCCACGTCGCGCATCAGCACCGCGACCTGCTGGCGACGCATCACCGCGGAGGCCTCGAGCCCGGCAGGGCTGGCGGCGAGTGCGGTGTTGCTCCACGTGTTGAGCTGGTGGGCAGCCGCCCAGCGGCGCTCTCGCGGGTGCCGGCGCTCTCCCGGCGCGTCCTCGATGAATCCGTGCTCGGCCAGCACCCGCAGGTGATAGCTGGTCGACCCAGACTCCGTTCCGAGGTGCTTGGCCAGCTCGGTGGCCGTGGCCGCCCCGTCCTCGCGCAGCCGGGCCAGCAGCCGCACCCGCAACGGGTGCGCGAGCGCCTTCATCGCGGATGCGTCGTCGACGGTGCGCACTGTCTTGTCCTGGGCCATGCCGGAGACCCTAGACCATGCAGAGAGTTTTCTGCATAGACTTTTCTGCAGGGGCCGCGAGAGGCGCGCTCACTCCTTGCGGCAGCTCACCAGGAGCCCCACCACGAGTCCGTCCCGGATCAGGCCGGTGATCGTCTCCTGCTGCTCGTGCGCCCGCTGCCACCGCTCGTCGTGGGAGTGGCGGCGCTCGACGAGGTCCTCGACGGCGTCGGCGGCCTGCTGCCACTCCTCGGGCGGGTCCTCGGTCTCGCTGAGCAGCTTCTCGCCCTCCACCGTCAGCCCGGTCGCCAACAGGTCGGCAAGGAGCTCTGCCCGGCTCGGGAAGGAGTTGCCCTCGGGCTGGTCGGGCAGCGGATCCACCGCGCGGGTGTAGACCAGCAGCCCGACGGCCCCGCCGGGAACGACGACCCGGCTCAGCTCGCGCAGGAACGCACGCTTGTTCGGGATCGTGCACAGCACGCCGAGGGACCAGGCGCCGGCGAAGGCCGCGTTGGGGAAGGGCAGCTGCACGCCGTCGGCGACCACGACGGGGCTGTCGAAGAGGGCGCGCGCGGCCTGGCAGGCGCCCTCCATCGGCTCCGCGAGCGTGGGGCGCACCCCGAGCGTCCGTGCGACGTACTCGGCGGCACCGCCGACCCCGGCACCGGAGTCCAGGAGGCTGTCCCCCTCCCCCAGCCCCATCGAGCCGGCCAGCCAGTCCAGTGCGGCAGGGCTCCCGCTGCCCCGGCACGCGGCCGGCAGAGCGTGATCCTCCCCCAGCTCAGCCACCGCCGTGGCCGTCCACGAGGCGACGGTGTCGAACTCGTCCTCCATGGGGTCGTTCTCTGTCATCGGTCCTCCCGGATTCGTGTGCCGACCTCGGCCTTGACCCGCGCACCCGCGGCTGCCCCCTCGCCGGAGGCGAGCCCGGAGAGGTTGACGCCGGCCACGCCATCGATGGCGAGCAGCGCCCCCGCCTCCGCCACGGCCGTCTCGATGCCCGCGGAGCGTACGTCGCGGGCGCCGAGGACCCTCGTCACCTGCTCGTCGTCCATCTGGAGACCGGGGAAGCGCTGCAGCACGCGCGCGGACCGCTCGTCGGTGTAGACGGCGACGGCCGCGATCACCGGCACGGTCAGGCCCAGCTCCCGGGTGGCGGCGACGAAGGAGGCGACCTCGCTCGGGCGCCGGACGTGGTTGAGCACGGCGAGATGAGCCCCGGCACGCTGCTTCTGCAGCAGACGCTCGGGGCGGAGCTCGCGGGGCATCGCGCAGGGTGACTCGACCACGCCGACGGCGTGGCCGGTCTCGGCGGCCAGCGCGGCGAGACGGGTGCCGTCGAGGTCGAACACCTGGGTGACCCCGGGCCGCACGCCCTGGGCCCGCCCGTCCCCGGTCACGCACAGGACCCCGTCGACGCCGGCGACCGCGAGGCCTGCCAGCTCCTGCTCCAGCACCAGTCGGTTGCGGTCGCGACAGGCGAGCGTCACCCACGCGACGCCCCCGGCCTGAGCGATCAGGGCCGCCATCAGCGTCGGGGGGAAGTCCGGCCGGTTCTGGTGCTCCCCCACCAGGACGGCGTCGCACGAGCCCGCGAGCGTCTCGGTGACGGCGGCGAGCCCCGCTACGTCGTACGCCGGGATGGTCAGGTCGGTCAGCACGACGGGTCCCCGCCCGGCCGCGTCGAGCAGCGCGCTGGTCGGCGTGGCGGCCGTCGCCGTCGCCTGCTCCCAGGCGACGACTCCGGCGCCCGGGCCCGCGAACGGACACGGTCGCGCGTCCATCTCGCAGGACGCGTCGTCGCGGACTCCCCCGCAGGGGCCATACGTCATCGACTTCGGGCACTCCACGCGCCGACCCTATGTGAGCCAGACTGTCGAGATGAGCGAGGAGCAACCGGACGACCCCGTGGAAGTGCTACGACGGTGGGAGGACACCGGCGCCGTCTGGCGGGTGCTGAGCCGGCGCGACGGTGAGGTCACGATCGGGCTGTTCACCTGTGACGGGGGCGAGGAGGTCTCTCGGTTCGTGACGGACGATCCTGCGTTGGCGACGTTCGTGGAGACTCGGGGCGACTGAACCCGGGTGCACCCGCCGACGGCGACCCGGCTACTCGCAGGCGATGCCGTCGCCGTCGCCGTCCAAGTGGGTCCCGTAGCCCGGATCTGCCCGTCGGACCGGTGACGCCCCTGCCGCGCGTGCGGCGTCACAGTTCTCGAACGGCGCCGTCGCGCTGTCGTGAGATCCACCCTCGGGCTCAAGGGCAGACTCTGGTCGAGCACCCGGACCGGTGATGTTCTGGTCCACCTCCACCGGTGCGCCGGAGTCGGGGGGAAGCGGCGCCCCCGGGCAACGCGCCAGGACCCGCTCGACGGCGTCGCGCTCCGCCGGCGTCACCCACAGCCCGTACTTCGCCTTCACGGCGACCTGGCGTGCGACGTAGGAGCACCGATAGCTGTTGTTCGGCGGCAGCCAGGTGGCCGCGTCGCCGGCTCCCTTCTGCCGGTTGGCCGAGGCGTCGACGCCGAGCAGGTTCAGTGGGTCGTTCGCGATCGCGGCCCGCTTCGTGATGTCCCAGGCAGAGCCACCGGTGACCCACACGTTGCCGAGAGCGACGACGTGGTCGATGTCGACCAGGGTCCCGTCGCCGTACAGGTAGGCGATCGTCTGGGCGGTGTAGGGATCGGTGAGCAGACCGTGGCTGACCCGGCACTCGCCGGTGCCGGGCGCGAAGACGACGTCGACCAGGTCGCGGGCGAGGATGTCGTTGCGGGTGTCGCAGCCGTTCCTGTCGGCGTCGAGCCACGCCTGACCGAACCGGGCACGGTCATAGCCGGTCATCGGAGCCCGTCCCTTGACCGGCAGCGACGCCAGCGCCTCCGACGCGGAGCCCGACGCGGAGCCCGACGTCGGGGGTGGAGTCGGGTCTGAGGGGGGAGCTGACGGCGGGGCTGACGGTGGGGCCGAGGGCGGGGCTGACGATGGCGTCGGCGAGGGGGTCGGATCGTCCTCGGCCGGAACGCACCCCGTCAGCACCAGCGCGAGCACCGCGGCGCAGGCGACGAGCGCACCTCGCACCGTCGCCTCCGTCGTGTCGTCACTCCTGCCCTGGACCGCCCCAGGGTCGCACGCAGGTCGTTCGTCAGTCCCGCAGGGTCTCGTGGGCCGCGTCCGTGGCTGCCCCTGACGCGGTGACCGCCAGAGCGGTGATCAGCGTGATGGCGAGCCCCGCAAGGACGCGGGACCCGGTGGAGTCCACGAGCCTGGCCCCCAGGGCGGCGGTGAGCGGCACGAGCGTCGCCAGCAGCCCGGTCAGGGCGAGGTATCCCCAGAACCTGATCTCACTGGTCGGGGGTCTCTGCTGAGAGGCCGGGGGTGGTTGCGCACGTCGCAACGAGCGCGTGGTGTGGTCGCACCACGGGTCGCCCACGTCCGGTCGCCGGGTGAGGGTCGCATCCTGAAGGTCCTGGTCGAGCATGACGGCTCCTGATGAGGCTGGGCGGCGCGCCGGACGGCTCACCGCAGGGGGTCGAAGGCGACGATCTCGGGCGGGGTGATGCCGGTGACGATCCGCTCGGCGAGCAGCTTCCCGGTCAACGGCCCGAGCGCGATGCCCCACATCCCGTGTCCGCCGGCGATGAAGACGTTCGGCTCCCTGCTCGCGCCGATGAGGGGCAGACCGTCGGCGGTGCAGGGCCGTGAGCCGACCCACTCGTCCTCGCGGCGGTCGAGCTCGACGCCGCGCAGCAGCGGACGTGCCGCCTCCACGATCGCGCGGACGCGGCGCTGGTCGAGGCGGGCGTCGGGGGCGCGGAACTCCATCATCCCGGCGACGCGCAGCCGAGGGCCGTCCGAGGTGGCGAGCGGGGTGCAGGCGACCCGCTGGGTGGGGAAGTACACCGGTCCCTGCGGGAGCGGGTCGCCGGCGACGCTGAAGGAGTAGCCGCGACCGGCCTGCACCGGCTGCCGCACCCCGAACCTCCGGGCGAGAGGGCCGAGCCAGGCGCCGTTGGCCAGCACGACCGCATCGAAGGGCGCATCCAGGGGCACCTGCCCGGCCTCACTGAAGCCGACGACCCGGACCCCGCCCGCGCTGGGCCGCACGTCGGTGACGCTGGCGGCCTCCACGATGCGCCCGCCCCGCTCTCGCACCGCAGACGCCAGCGCCTGCAGGAAGGCGGGCGGGTTGAGGTAGCGCTGTCCGTCGAGGCGCACCGCCGCGCCGATCTCGGACGACAGGGAGGCCTCCTCAGCACGAGCCTCGTCGCCGGACAGGACGTCGTACGTCGCCTCCTGCCCGGCAGCCCGGATCTCCTCGAGCTCCTCGATCAGGGCCACGCTCTCCTGCGCCGTGCGGAAGCAGGCGAGGAAGGGGTCGGCGGGGAAGGTGGAGGCGTGGACGTCGGCGTCGGTGAGCTCGTCGAACACCTCGAGGGCGCGCCGGTTCACAGGCCCGTAGGCCCGCATGCCCAGACCCCACCGCCGGGCCGTGCTGTGTCGGGCGAAGCCGGCGAGGAAGCGCAGCAGGCGCGGGTCGGCGCGCAGGGGAACGTAGACCGGCGACGACGGGTTGAGCACGGCGCGGATCCCGTAGCCGAGCACCGCGGGCTCCGGCAGCGGGGCGGTCAGCGCCGGCGTCAGCCAGCCCGCGTTGCCCCACGAGGAGCCGGCGGCGACGTGGTCACGGTCATAGACCGTCACCTGGATGCCGTGTTGCTGCAGGAACCACGCGGTGGAGAGCCCCACCATCCCGGCTCCGACGACGGCCACGCTCCGCGGCACGGCGGATCAGCCTCTTCCTTCCTCAGGCTCCCGCCCGCGTGGAAGCGCAGCGGAGCCGGCGGCCGGGAACCGGCCCCGGGTCGGAGCCCCACGTCGCTCGACGGGCCCGGCGATCGGGAAGGCTCTGTCGGCAGCGGCCTCCGACACGGAGCTCCGGGACGCTGTCCCAGTCGTTGCAGTGGTGCTGGTGGTCATGTCAGTCCTTGGGCTACGCCGCGGAGCCCGCGACCGACGGCCGGGGGCGCACGCGAAGGGAGGCGACGCCGCGACGGCGTCGCCCGAGGGCGCGGATCAGGACTGCGTGGGCGGGGCGCGGTCGACGCTGCGGCGCAGGACGTCGAGCCCGGTGATGCCGCGGGCCTCTTCGCTGAGCTCGATCGCGAGCAGCACGGCTCCGGACGGCACGTGCGAAGGCAGGTGGCAACGCTCGGCCGGGGCCGAGAGCGACGCTGCCAGGAGTGCCTCCATGCGCCCTACCATAGCAACGTTCCTGACGGAACCCTGCTCCTCAGACGTACGCTCGGGCGGCCCTGGGCGAGGCGGTCAGGCGCAGTGGGAGATCCCTGGGAGGAAGGAGCATGGTCCTGACATCACCGGCTCACTTCGGGTGGCTCCGCCTTCGGTCGGAGGCCGCCGCACGGCGCCTGCTCGGCTGCGAGCTCGAGCGGCGGCTCGACACCGGTGAGCTCCTGCGGGCCCGGATCGTCGAGACCGAGGCGTACGACGAGGACGACGAGGCCAGTCACACCTATCGCGGACGGACCGAGCGCAACGCGGCCATGTTCGGGCCGGCAGGCCGGCTCTACGTCTATCGGATGCGCGGCCACCACTGCTGCAACGTGGTGACCGGGGAGGCGGGATATGGCCAGGGGGCTCTCCTCCGTGCGGTCGAGCCGCTCGCGGGCGAGGCCACCATGAGTCTCCTGCGCGGCGGACGGGCCGGAGCCGACCTGGCCAGCGGGCCCGGCAAGCTCTGTCAGGCCTTGGCGATCACGCACGGGCTGTACGGCCACGACCTGGCCTCCGCCCCGTTGCGCCTGATCGAGCGCCCGCCCCTGGACCCGGCCGCCATCGTCGCCTCGCCGCGGATCGGCGTCTCGCGAGCCGTCACCGCCCACCGGCGCTTCCACCTCCGCGACAACGTCCACGTGTCACGACGGTGACGCCTCCTCCCCCTCCTCACGGTCGTAGCGCAGCCCGTCGGGGCTGACCCGCGCCCCCGCTGCCGGCACGTGGTCGGTGAGCCTGCCGTCGTGGCCCAGGTGCTGCACCGGCTGCTCGTGGAGCAGGACCGCAACGTCGGAGATGAGCCGGCGGTGGCAGCGCCACCACAGGCTCTCGCTGCACATCACGACGACGATCCCCTCCTCGCGAGGCGCCGAGACCTCGTCCAGCAGCTCGCCCATGGCAGTGCGGAACTCCTCCGTCCGCGTGTGGGCCGCATAGGCGCCGAACGCCTCGACCCGCCACCACGGGTCCGCGCCAGCCTGCTCCGGCGGAACGCGACGCCGGCCTCCCAGCCGCGACTCCCACCGATAGTCGATCCCGGCGGCCGGGAGCCACGCGGCGAGCTCGTCGGTCGCGACGTGGGGATGGCGGCGGCTGCCCGGGAAGCGTCGTACGTCGACCACGAGGCGCGTCCGGGCGTCCACCAGCAGGTCGGTGATCGCCTCGCGGGTCGAGGTTCCGTGTCCGAACGTGAGCAGCGCGATGACGGTCCCACCTCTCCTCGTTGCCATGGTCCTGGTCCCGGCTGTACCCCTTCGCCAGGGCCCCGATCCCGTCTGAGCCGCAGGAGGTTGCCTTTCGGTGCGTCGTTGCTATGGTCCGAGCATGGAGACGATCGGGCGAGTCATGGAGGCGCGGACGCCTCGCTCGTCTCTGCCCGCTCACGTGCCCAGTGGTGCCGTGCTGCTGGCCGTGCGGCTCAGCGAGGAGGCCCGCGGCATCCGCGGTCTCGACACGCTGCGTCGCAGCATCGACCGAGCACCGCCTCTGTCCTGAGTCGACCCCTCCCATGGACGCCGTCAGTCGGCGTCCTCCTTCGTTCGCGCGCCTTCTCGGCGTGACGTTGCCCAAGGACGACCATGACCACGCACACGCTCAGCACCGCGCCCGCACATCCCCGCGCCCCACTCCTGGAGCTGCCCGATCCCGGCAAGGTGGACCTGACGGCACCCGGCGAGGTGTCGGACTACCTGCTCCGGCTGGAGACCGCGCGGAGGCAGCAGCTGGACGCGCTGCCGGCGACCAGCCACGACCCGGTGAGCACCGCCTACCGCGCCACCGTGGAGCGGCTCCTCCACGAGGCCGGGACGGCTCGTGCGCGGATGGCCACCGGCGGCTACGGCACGTGCGTCACCTGCGACGGCAGGATCCCGATGGCGCGGCTCCAGATGCGCCCCTGGGCCGTCACCTGCGTCGGATGCAGCGGCGGCAGCCTCTGAGTCGCGCGGTCCACCCGGAGGTCACCTACTCGTCGCGATGGGGCTCCTCGACCTCCTGGAACGGCTCGAGTGCGTTGCCCAGGGTGCGTGGGTCGAGCTCCTGCTGGCTGCGGTAGGCCGCGCGCCCCAACATGTTGCTGGCCACGGACGACACGACCAGGGCGGCCCCGACAGCCAGGGCCGCCTTGACCCCGTCGAGCACGGTGAGGTCGCCTGCTGCGAGATCGTGGAGCGCTGCGCCGATGATGATGAGGGGAAGGCCGGCCCCAGTGGCGGGGCTGAGGTTGTTGACCCGGCTGATGGCGTCGCGGGAGCGCAGGATGCCGATCGCCGTGACGGCGAAGAACAGCGACCCGAGCAGCATCAGCAGGCCGGCGACCAGGGCGCCGGCGTCGGGCCAGCTCATCGCTCACCCCGGGTGAGCATGCGGGCCAGAGCCGCGGTCGCGAGGATGCCGCACAGTGCGGCGAGGAGCACCACGTCGTACAACACCGCGGTGGAGCTCAACACCCCGACGAGGACGAACACCGCTGTCGCGCAGAAGAAGAGGAGGTCCCCGACCACGGCACGGGTGGCGTCGTCGGGTCCGCGCGCGATCTGCAGTGACCCGAGGGCCGAGGAGATGAGGACCACCACGATGGCGGCCACGACCAGGCCGGTCATCGTTCGCCTCCCCCACGGGTGGCGGCCAACAGCTTGTCCCGCATCACGCGGAGCTCGGCGTCCACCGCGCCCTGGTCCTCGCCGAAGAGCGACTGGACGAACGCTGCGCGCGCCTCGGCCCCCTCCTGAGCGGAGACCCCGAGCACCAGTGTGCCGGGAGTGATCGTGATCGAGCTGGTCAACAAGGTGACCTCCAGGTCCGTGAGATCCCCCAGGGGCAGCTTGACGATCCTGGGGCGCTGGGTGGAGCCAGGGGTGCACACGTCCGCGGCCAGGCGCAGCACGGACACCGTGAGCTGCCAGGCCAGCCAGGGCGCGTAGAGACCGAAGAGTCGGAGCAGCATCATGACGCGGTCACCGCCTCGACGTAGGCGGTGACGTCGAGCAGTCCGTCAGCGGCCTGCAGGCACAGCTCCCACAGCGGCCCCGGCACGACGAACATCGCGAGGGACACCAGGAGCAGGGCCCCCGCGGGCACCAGCGTCCGCCGGCGCATCCGGGTGTCGTCGGGTACGACAGGCGGCTTTCTGTGCCCCTCGCCCCGTGACGGCATCTCCTCGAAGGGGGGACCCCAGAAGACGTCGGCCCACAGCCGAGACATCGCCAGCAGCGTGCCCACGCTGGCGATCAGAAGTGCGCCGAGCACCAGCCAGATGTGGAAGCCGTCGAGGTCGGCGGCCGCTCGCGCGATGCCCACCTTGCCGAAGAAGCCGGAGGAGGGCGGGAATCCGATCAGGGACATCATCCCCAGCGCCACGACCACGGCGAGGAGCGGCTCGCGACGCATCAGCCCGGACAGGCCGACGAACTGGTGGGTGCGGTAGGCGTGCTCGATGGCACCGGAGCTGAGGAGCAGCGAGCCCATGACGAGGATGTGGTGGACCATGTAGAACATGCCGGCGGCGATCCCGAGCTGGGTGCCGATCCCCACCCCGACCAGGATGTAGCCCACACCGGCGATCATCTGCCAGGCCAGGCTGCGCCGGATCATCCGCTCCCCGAGCGAGCCGTAGGCACCGACCAGCATCGTGAGGGTGAACAGCACCAGGAGCAGCGTCATCCACTGCGCGGCACCGTCGAGCACGGTCTGGTGGATCCGGAAGACCGCGTAGATCGCCACCTTGGTGTGCAGCGCCGAGAAGAGCGCCATCACGGTGGCTGACGTGGCGGGGTAGGCCCGGGGCAGCCAGCCGTGCATGGGGACGACACCGGCCTTGATGGTGAGCGCGAGCAGCACCACGCCGACCGCGAGCTGGAACCGCGGATCGCCGGCGTCCATGCCGCTCAGGACCGCCAGGTTCACTGAGCCGGCGACGCCGTAGACCAGACCGATGCCGATCAACAGGATCGTCGACGTCACCAGGTTGACCACCACGAAGAGCCGACCGACACCGAGTCGGCGCCACGTGCCGGTCATCGCGATCAGCGCGTACGACGGGAGCAGCATCACCTCGATGAAGACGAACAGGTTGAACATGTCGCCCGTCAGGAGCGCGCCGTTGACTCCGGCTGACAGCATCATCACCAGGGTCGGGAAGAAGCGGAGCCGGGCCTCTCCGGTGATCAACGCGAAGACGATGCATGCGGTGGTCGTGAGGCCGGTGACGGTGATCATCACGGCGGTGAACGTGTCGGAGACGAGCGGGATCGCGATCCCGGGGATGAAGCCGCCGACGTCGTGGGCGAGCACGGGGGTGTCCTCGTGCGTGACGAGCAGGGCGATCCCGCCGATGGTGCTCAGCACCGGGCTGAGCACGAGCATCACCCGGGCGACGCCCCCGGGGACGAGGGCACCGAGAGCGGCACCCAGCAGGGGAACTACGACCAGGAGCGGCAGGAGGGAGCCGGTCATCCGCGGTGGTCCTCTCCGGAGTCGGGGATGTGCCGGGTGTCGTCGTCGCGGCCGATGCGGGCGAGCGCGAGCATGAAGACGGTGACGGCCAGGGTGATGACGATGGCGGTGAGGACGAAGGCCATCGGCAAGGGGTCGCCGGTGTCGGCCCGGTCACCCGCGCCGGTCAGCGGCTCACCTCGCCAGGCGGAGACGCCGGAGGCGAGCAGGACAAGGTTGGCACCGTGCGAGAGCAGGGTGATCCCGAAGACGATGCGCACCAGACCCGGCTGGCAGAGCAGGTAGACGCCGCCGGCGACCAGGATCGCGACAGTGATCGGTAGGACGCTCACACGACCCCCTTCTCGGTCCGGTCGGTCGCTGTCTCGACCACGGGTTCCTCCACGGGAACATCCGGTGGTGCGGCTCCGAGCCGGTCGAAGGCCACCATCACCAGACCGAGGACAGCGGCGTAGACGCCGATGTCGAAGAGCAGCGACGTGCTGAGCTTGGTGCCGGCGAACGTGCCGTACAGCGGCTGCAGGAAGGAGGAGTCGGCGTACCCGATCAGGCCGGTGACCAGCGCGGTGAGCACGCCACCGCCTATCAGCGCGACGTGCAGCCGCGGCGAGCCGACCGCCCGGTCGTCGGGGCGCGACAGGTAGACCAGAGCCACCGCCGCCGACGCGACGAGGGCCGCGATGAAGCCACCACCCGGCGCGTTGTGACCGCGCCAGAAGACGACCGCGGAGAGCACGAGCAGGATCGGCACGACCAACCGCAGCAGCAGCTGCAGCGCACGCAGGTTGCTCTGCGGGTCGATCAGTGCCGATCGGGCCTGGGGGTCGCGGAGCGCACCGGTGGGACGCAGCGACGAGTGGCGGGTCCGGCGCGGCGGGTCGAAGGTCCGCGAGGGGATGGTGGCGAGGACGGCCACGATGGCGACCCCGGTCAGACCGAGGACCGCCACCTCGCCCAGGGTGTCCAGAGCGCGGAACTCGACCAGGATGACGTTGACCAGGTTGTCGCCGCCGGTGACCTCGGTCCCCTCGGTGAGGTAGTAGTCGGCCGGCACCGACTTCTCGCGACGCCCGGTCAGCAGCCAGGTGGCCAACCCTGCGCAGATCCCGAGAGCGACGCCCAGGACGAGAGGGCCGCTGCGTCGACGGAGATGGGACGGACCGAAGCGGTTGGGGAGCTGACGCAGCACCAGCATGATGACCAGGACGGTCAGCACCTCGACCATCAGCTGCGTCAGACCGACGTCGGGCGCGCCGAGCGCGAACAGCTGCACGGTCATCGCGATCCCCACCCCGCCCAGGGAGACCGTCGCGGCGATCCGGGAGTCGGCCAGACAGGTGCCGATGACACCGAGTGCGATGAGGACCAGGAGTCCGATGTCGACCGGGCGCCAGAGGTCGGGCTGGGTCGCGGGCAGGTCGCCCGAGGCGAGCACTGCGACGCTGCCGATCCCGAGGAGGAGGGTCAGCACGATGAGCGGCGGGACCACGTGGCGCCGGGGGTGGTCGGCGGCAACCGTCCTGGCGAGCTTGCGGCCCAGCACTCCCGACGTGGCGAAGATGCGCTCGAGCGCGTCGGCGCCGGTCCCGGGGAGGAAGTCGTTCTCCACCAGGCGGTAGAGCGTCCGCCGCCGCGTCATCAGGCCCGCGCCGAGCGCGATGGCGGCCACCGTCACGAAGAGCTCCGGGGCCAGTCCGTGCCACAGCTGCAACGGGTATGCCGCCGAGCTCCCCATCGCCTGGACGGCGCGGTCGACCGGAGTGTCGAGCACGCCTACAGCGAGCCCGAGCGGCAGCCCGACCCAGATGGGAGCCGCGGCGGGAAGGAAGAGCCCTGCACGCGGACCATGGCAGTCCTTGAGCTCGCGCTCCCCGTCGACGAACGCTCCGAGCACGATCTTGGCGCTGTAGGCGAACGTCAGGACCGAACCGGTCCCGGCCGCGGCCAGGGCGAGCATCCCCACCCAGGCGGGACCCGGGGCCTCCAGCATCGAGCCGAGGATCGTCTCCTTGCTCACGAAGCCGAGCAGCGGCGGGATCCCGGCCATGCCTGCCGTGCCGAGGATCACGGTCGCATAGCTCCACGGCATGACCCGCCGCAGCTCCGGGAGACGCCGGATGTCCCGGGTGCCGGCCGAGTGGTCGATGACGCCGACCATCATGAAGAGCCCCGACTTGAACAGCGCGTGCGCGATCGTGTGGATGACGGCGGCGGTCAGCGCCTTCTCGGTGCCGACCCCGATGGCGGCGGTGATCAGCCCCAGCTGACTCACCGTCGAGTAGGCCATCAGCCGCTTGAGGTCGTGCTGCTGGAAGGCGAAGAGCGCCGCCATCGCCGCCGTGAAGAGTCCCACGCTGATCAGGAGCGCGTTCCACACGAGCACCTCGGAGAACGCCTCGGAGAAGCGCAGCAGCAGGAAGATCCCCGCCTTCACCACCGCGGCCGCGTGCAGGTAGGCGCTCACCGGGGTGGCAGCGGCCATCGCGTCAGGCAGCCAGGGATGGAAGGGGAACTGCGCTGCCTTGGTGAATCCCGCGACGGCGACCAGGACGGCCACCGCGGCGGTGATTCCGGGGCGATCGGCCCACACGTCGGAGACCAGCGCCTGCGACAGCGACGTCGTACCGGTGGCGGCGATCATCAAGACGATGGCGATCAGCAGCGAGAGTCCGCCGAAGAACGTCATGAACAGGGTCCGGGCCGAGGCGGACTCGGCGCCGTAGCCGGAGCGGGCGATCAGCAGGAACGAGGCCAGGGAGGTGATCTCCCAGCAGGCGAAGAACAGGATGAGGTCGTCAGCCAGGACGAGACCCACCATGCCGAGGGCGAAGGTGGTCATCCACAGGTAGAAGCCGAGTTGGCGCCCCTCCTCCAGGTACTCCACGGAGTAGAGGAAGACCGCAGCCCCGATGATCAAGGCGATCATCACGAAGACCAGGCCCAGCCCGTCCAGGCGCAGCGCCAGGTTGATGTCCAGGGCTGGCAGCCAGGCCACCGACTGGGTCACCTCGGCACCGCCCAGGACGTCCCGCGCGGATGGAACCATCACGACGGCGAGGGCGAGGAAGGCGGCAGCCAACGGCCACCCCGCTCGACGCCCCAGCGCACTGGTCAGCGGTACGACGAGGACGGGCACCGTCGCAAGGGCGGCCAGAAGCCACATCAACGTCATCGCAGACCCTTCGTCGGCCGCGCGCGGTGTCAGCGCACGAGTCGAGCCAGCCCGGCAAAAAGCAGGAGCGATGCTCGTGATTGGTCGTCCCCACCGTAACAATCACCCCCATGACGATCCGGCTCGGTCAGCCCCGCTGCCGGTGCCGTCAGGTGGCCAAGGGGTAGTGAGGGTGTTGCGGAGACCTGCCTTGGAAGGTCAGGATCGCCTGGTTCTGGATCACGCCCTCCCGGATCTCGATGGCACGACGAATGGTCGGGTGAGCGTCCCAGGCGTCACCGCCTTCGAGGACCGATCCGACGAACGGCAGCAGGGCCTCGCTGTTCACCCACGTCGAGGACTTCCACAGGTGCGAGGGGCTGTGGTCGACGGCGTAGTAGGTGACGTTGTCCCCGACGACGAACACCGGGGCGTCGAACGACGTGGGACGGGCCCAGCTGAATCCCATGCCTTCGTCACAGGAGACGTCGACGACGAGCGAACCACGCTTCATCGCCGAGAGGTCGTCGGCGGTCATGAACATCTCCGGAGCATCGGTGTCCTGCAGCACGCAGTTCACGACGACGTCGTGACCGGCGAGGAACGACCCCGTCGGCACCAGACCCTCAGGCGTGGTCACGTGGGTAGCTCGGCCGGTGCCCTGGTCACGGTCGAAGTGCAGCAACCCGGCGCCGTGGATGGGTGAGGCGACTGCCGAGACCTCGCGATGGGTGAGGACGTCCACGTCGCTCACGCCCAGGGAGTTGAGTGCCAGTACAGCACCTCGGGCAGTGGCGCCGAACCCGATGACGACCCCTCGCAGCTGTGGCCCGTAGTGACCCGTCGTCCCGGTCAGCTGCATCGCATGGACCACGGACGCGTAGCCGGCCAGCTCGTTGTTGGAGTGGAAGACATGCAGGTTGAAGGACCCGTCACGGTTCCAGTGGTTCATCGCCTCGAAGGCGATGACCGTGAGTCCCTTGTCGATGGCGACCTGGGTCAGTTCGGCGTCCTGGACGCAGTGGGGCCACCCCCAGAACACCTGCCCTCGCCGCAGCTGCTCGATGTCGTCGAGCACCGGCTTGGGGTTCAAGATCACGTCGCACTCGGCCACCAGCTGGTCGCGGGTCCTGAAGCCTGCGACATGGGCCCGCAGCTCCTCGTCGGCGATGCCGAAGCGTTCGCCGTACCCCTCCTCGAGGAAGACGCGCTGCTGAAGTTCCGCCGAGATCCGTGGCAGGTGACGCGGGTGCAGCGGCAGCCGCAGCTCGTTCTCCTTGCGGGAGCTCGCGAAGACCCCCAGGCTCAGGTTTCCCTCGCTGGCTCTACCGGATGCCATCACGCTCTCCCCTGCCGCGCCGGAGCCGGGGCCGGGCGGGCACTGGTCTCACTTCGACACGGTACGCCCTCGCGCTTCGCGCGGGGCGTCCCCGGAGGGGCACGGCCACTACAGGCAGCTCGCCGGGGCGATCGGCGTGCGCGGGACCGTCGTGTTGTGGACTGGACTGGTGGTGATCGGGTGGGCGCTGGTCAACCTGTCCCACATGCGGCAGGCCGGAGATCAGCTGCGTGCTCCGTCCAGGGACTCCTCCAGGAAGTCGATCACCCGTTCCTCCCAGAGCGCCGGTGCCGTGCTGAGTCCCTGGACATGGCCGCAGTTCTCCACCGTCCACGTCTGGACCAAGCCGTGGCCGGCTTGCTGAAGGTAGTCGGCAGCGAGCCCCTCGTCGGTCTCGTCTCCGGCGGCGATGAGGAGGAACGTCGTGGGGTCCGACCGCGCTGAGGCGATAGCGGTCGAACGACGCAACGAGAGCGGTCGTGGGGCGTCGCTCAGCAGATCGGTGAGCCAGTAGGTGACGCCGTCGATCCCCTGCTGCACCTCACCGCGTACCCCGTAGTCCGAGAGATAGCCCTTGTCGGCCGCCACCCGGTTCGTCGCCCCTTCAGCCACCACCGCCGCAACCCGTTCGTCGCCCCCAGCCGCGCCGATGGCCTCCTCGCCTCCCATCGACATCCCGACCAGCCCCAGGCGATCCGGTGAGACGTCGGGCCGGCGGGCCAGAAAGTCCACAGCGCCCCTGGCGTCCGACTCGCCGTACCAGCCGAAGTCCATGGCCTCACCGGCGCTCTCGCCGTGTCCGCGAGCGTCGAACAGGAGAACGCCGTATCCGTGCTCGGCGAGGACCACGGCATGGTCCAGCACCGCCGACCGGGTGGACCCGGCGCCGTGCAGCAACGCCACAGCCGCGCCGTTGCGGCTCGGAACGTACCAACCCGCCAGCTCGACGCCGTCGCTGCTGGGGAAGCTGACGTCGCTGTAGGCGAGGCCCACGTCCGCCGGGGTGGCCTCACCCAGCGCAGGACGCGGTGGAAAGGACGCGGCCACCGCCTGCCCGAGCGTCCACGCGGTCAGATAGCTGAAGACGAGCACGGGCGCGATGACGGCGCCCCACCACCGACGTCGCATCCCAGCCAGGATCCGCCAGGCTGCCCAGACGATGACGGCGAGGCCGACCCCGGTCAGAGCGAGGCCCGCCACAGCCACCGGGCTGAGATCGTCCTCGGCGTAGTGTCGCGGACCTAGCCCCAACCCAGCTGCCTGCAGGAGCATCCCGACCACGAGGAGGACGATCCACTTCGCCACCGGCCACCGGGGGCGCGAGCGCCGCATCGACATCACGCCCGCATCACGGCCGCGCCGTTGCACCGCGAGTCCGACCCACCTCACGGCGTTGCATGACGGCTCTCGTCACTGACGGACCGCACCGGCACCGCGATGAGCACGCCGCCGAGCACAAGCGCGATCCCGGCTGCGATGAGGAGTGTCGCAATCACGGTGTCCAGGATGGGAACCTCTGCTCCCACCGAGACCTCGGCCGCGACCTGGCCCGACCCGTCGGCGTTCATCACCACGGCAGTCCAGTCGCCGTCCTCGAGCGCCCAGGTCAGCTCCGGCTGCGCGCCGCTCGCCTCGGCGACCCAGAAGGTCTGCTCGTCCGGCGCAGTGGACGGCTGCCCGCCATCGGCGGAGCGGTAGACGGGCCCGGACGAAGGGAGGTCCAGCAGGACGTCGTGCTGCACGCCCGCCAGGTAGGCCCGGACGTCCACGGTGGGAGCGATCCCGATGAACAGGTCAGTGTCACCGGCCTGCTCCGCGGACAGACGCACGTCGCCGATGACATCATCGGGGAGCGCACCGAGCACGCCATCGCTGTGCACCCGGGCGTCCTCGGAGACGATGGCGAAGCCGTCACTGACGAGCCCCTCCTGCGGGCTCACCAAGAAGCCGTCGGCGTCGCGCGCGGTCTGGTCGGCGGCGGCGAGGAAGCCGCCGCCCACTCCCAATCCGAGCCCGATCGCCACCAGCAGCGATCCCAGGAGCAGGGAGAGCACCCGGCCGCCTGTCCAACCGGTGCGACGCGGCTCCGGAGTCGAGGGCGGTATCCCGTATGCCGTCTGTGACCGGGTGTCAGCGGCCGCACCGGCGATCGGGACGGGCGGAGGCTCGGTGCTCACCGACCGGTGCTCGCCGGTCGGGAGCTCGTGGCCCCCCTGGTCGAGACTGAACGGCGGATAGCGGTCGGTCATCAGCGCGACGTAGCCGGCGACCCGGAGCACCCAACGGTTCAGCCCCAGAACCAGATCGAAGATCGGCCGCGGATAGCGCCCGGAGAACAACAGCGTCACCGCCGCCACCAGGACGAGCAGACCGATCAGACTGACATTCACCAGCCATCCCTCCTCGGGATCGCTGGCGCCGTACCCGATGCCGCTCATGAACAGGCCCACGACGAGGTAGTGCGGGATGGCGAGCAGCCACCACTTCACCAGGACCAGCCCTCGGGACAGGTGCTCCGGATAGTCGACCTCCAGGTGCGCGGGATAGTCCGGCACCTCAGCAAGCGTGAACGGCGGGTAGCGGTCGGTGCCGAGGGCGCCGTAGGCGTAGTAGGCGACACGCCAGCTCCACCGCATCACGCCGACGTTGAAGTCGAAGAGCGCCCGGGGATAGCGAGCCGTGATCAGGATCGCGAAGAACGCGACGATGCTCGTGACGGCGAAGGCCAGCCACAGGAACACCAGCACCACGTAGTGCGGGATCACCAGAAGCCATTTGACGAGCCAGAGACCGCGACTCAGTTGCGGATCTAGCTCGGCATCGACGTGGACGGGATAGACGACCGGGGTCGTCAGAGTGCTCATTGCTGTCACTTCCTCGTGCAAGGTGCCGCACCCACCGGGGACGACGCACGGATTCAACAAGTCAATACGTGACCCGCTGCCTCGCCCTCACCGCCGCGTCAACCTTCGGGCGGCCATCGCGGACCCACAGGAGGGGAGCATCAGGACTTGTGAAGGCGGGCGTGATCGTCCACATGACGATCGCGCCTCCCTTCCCCCTCATGGTCCGCGCAGCGGGGAACCAGCGGCAGAGGCCAACGGCCCCAGCGGTGGGCGTCAGGCATCCATCGGGCGGCCGGACGCGACACGTATCAGGCCGCGAGATTCGCCTCATCCGCTGGTTCGAAGACCACCACGGCCGTCTGGCTCGGTCGCAGCGCAGCGTAGGCGTCCAGGTTGTCGTCGACCTCGGCCCAGCGAGACCACAGCCGCTCGCGTTCCTCCCCCGTCGCACGATGCGCGCGGACGCGATGCGATCCATCGCGCGTCTGCACGATCGCCTCGGGATGCTCCACGAGGTTCAACCACCACGCGGGCTCGGCCGCACCCCACCCGTTCATCGCCATCGTGACGAGATTGTCGCCGTCCTCCAAGTAGCCGACGACGACCTGCCGTTGCCTGCCTGTCCGTCGGCCCGTCGTCGTGAGCCGCATCGCCCCCCACCGTTCCGGACTCGCCCGCCACAGACCCACCCGGCCGCGAGTGACCCGCAGCAGCAGGCGATGTCCATGCCAGAACAGCACGATGAACCAGCGCGGCGGCAGGCTGGCCCGGCTTCCTCTCGACCGACGATTCCTTGCCATGGATTCAGCGTGACCCTCTGACGTGAGACCCAACAGGGCCAGACGTCCGATGGTTCCATCACCGTTCGAGAGGGCAGGCAGTCAACCGTGGCTCGTCACAGCGATCGTCTGGCGATCACGTGGAGCGCCACGCCCGTGGCGTCGATGGGTCCGCTCATCAGGGCATCCACCAGCACATGATTCATCGTCCGTTGGATGGAAGGCTGCAGGGGACGGATGCCTCCGTCGACCACGTCGGGCCTCGCGCGAGCTGTTCACGAGAGCACCGAGGCGGGACCAGAGACCGCCAGCGCGTTGACGACAGCCAGCTGCCGCAGGGTGTAGTGCCGCAACCGGGTCAGGGACCGACTGTCCAGCTCCTCGCAGACCCAGTCCCAGTGCAGCGAGCACCAGGCACCAGGACGCAGGGCGCCGGCCAGGCCACGCTGGTCCCGACTGGCTACGGCCCTCTCCGCGGCGGCGGGGCCGAGGGCGAGCCGTCGCCCGTCCCAGACCAGCGGTCGCGACCGGACCACCACCTCGCCTCCGCTCACCGAGCAGACCTGCCCCCACCGGATCCGACAGCGGTCGAGGACCCGAAGCGGCTCGTCCAGCCGTCCCTCACGCAGCAGACCGAGCCAGGGATAGATCCCGAAGACGTGGAAGGAGTGGTGCGGGACGGCGCCGTCGGGCACGGGAGCCACCAAACCCGACCAGGAGGGTCCGGCACGTCGCCGGAAGCGACTCTCCAGCGAGTCCCCCAGGCGCCGAGCGCCGACCCGGTCCAGCAGTGGGTTGCCGATCCAGTAGGCCTCGACCACCCGGTCGTCGAGCGGGTCGCCGATCCCGTTCGACGCTGCGATCAGCTCGAGGTACGGCCAGGCCCCGTCGAACCCCCGCAGCAGGCGGCGCAGGTCCCCGTCCGCCACCCCTGCCGCGACCTGCTCGAGGAGCTGGCCCGAGGCATCCGGTCCGCAGTACCCGAGCTCGTTGGGCGGGTAGGCGTAGCGGGCGAAGCGCAGGGCTCCGATCATGAGGCACCCCCTCACCCGGCCGTGACCGGCAGGGGGCGGCTGCGCCAGCTCGCCCAGAGCGCCAGCGCCCCGCCCGCCAGCACGACGCCGAGCCAGTCCAGCTGGGGGGCCAGCGGCACCCCGTCGGCCAGGGCCCCCAGCGCCGCGGTCAACGGGGCGGCGAGCACCAGCACCGCAGTGACGTCCACGGCGGGTGCCCGCTGAAGGGCGGCGAGCCAGGTGGCGACGTAGCCGGCCAGCAGCACTCCGGTGAGCAGCACCCACCCGGCCTGGTTGGGCGTCATCGAAGTGAGCAGGTCCAGGTCGCCCCGCGTCGAGACCCAGGCCAGCAGGACGAGCGATCCCAACCCCATCCGCACCACGCCCACGGTCCACGAGGACAGCTCCGCGAGCAGTCGTTTGGCGACCACGACCTCGACGGCCCACATCAGTGTGGCCGCCAGGATCATCGCCTCCGGGCCGCCGAGACCGCCCACTCCCCCGACCAGGCCGACCTGTCCGATCACCAGCAGGGCGATGGCGAGCAGGTGCACGGCGCTCAACCGCTCGCCGAGGAACACCACCGCCAGCAGCGCGACCCACATCAGCAGCGTCTTGTGCAGGAAGGCCGCCTGTGCGGAGCTCGCGCGCGAGAGCCCCTCGAAGAACAAGACGAACGGCACGCTCCCCCCGAACAGACCGATCGCCAGCAGGCCACCCCACTGGGCTCGCGTCCGCGGCCGGGAGAGATGCGCCCCGGTACGGCGACCGGCCCCGGCCACCGCCAGCAGGATCACGCCGGCGACCAGGTTCTTCGCGGTCGTGTAAGCCGTGGGGTCGCCGAAGGCCCGCACCCCGTCGGCGTTGAGGAAGACCGCGACTCCGCTGATCAGCGCGGTCATCAAGGCCAGCAGGATCCCTGCGCGCCTGGTCCCGGTCGTCATCATGGTCATCAGTCCTCGTCCCGGGATTTGCCCCGGATCCGCTCCGCCTCGAGCCGCTCCTCCTCCGTGACGCGCGCCAGCGCGAACCCGGAGTGGACCAGCAGCCAGTCGCCGGCGGCGACCGGGCCGTTCAGGGTGAGCAGCGAGACGGTGCCGGTCCGGTCCCGGACGCGGGCCCGCACGGTCCTGTCGTCGACCAGGTCGATCACCTGGGCGAGGTCACCTAGACACATCGCTGCCGTCCTCTCCCCCGGCCGCCCCGGCGGCGGGCCCCGCGGCCGGCCCTACGGTGGCCCCGACGACCGCACAGACGCGCTCCGCGGCGACGGGCACCACCGCGGAGACGCTCGGCGTCAGGCTCTCGCCGTGGTCGAGGCCGCCCGCCTCGACGCCGACGACGACGAGGCTCTCCGGCAGCCGTCCGAGGGCGCGACCGAGCTCGACCATCTCCGCGAGCCCGACCGCATGGGTGCTTCGTCGCCCGCTGCTCCTCCATGCCCCGGCGCCCAGCGGCGGCCCCGCAGCACCGGTCGCCAGCCAGTGCACGGTGCCGGCCGGTGCCCCGGAGCGGACCGCGTCGACCACCACCACGGGGCTGTGTCCTGCCCACAGGTCCAGCAGCGTGGTCGGGTCCTCGTGGTCGACGACAGTCACCGCGGGCAGCCGGGTCGCCACCTCCCGGGCGACCACGCCCCCGACCGCGTCGTCCCCGGCGTCGGGGGTGCCCAGCCCGATCACCAGCGCGCCCCGCGCCGACTCGGTCATGACCCCTCCACGGTCAGGTCGAGGAAATGAGTGGCGCAGGAGATGCACGGGTCGTAGTTGCGGATCGCGTGCTCGCATCGGTGCAGCAGGGCGTGCTCGTCCAGGTCCGCCCAGGTGCGGACCATCGCGTGCAGGTCTGCCTCGATGCCGGCCTGGTTCTGCGAGGTGGGGGGCACGATCTGTGCGTCCTGGATGATCCCGGCGCCGTCGAGGACGTAACGGTGGAACAGCACGCCGCGTGGGGCTTCGCTGGCGCCGTACCCCTCCCCGGCCCGGGGCGGCACCGCGATGCTCGCCGGCCCCGCGCCGGTCCAGGCGTCGATGATCCTCAGCGCCTCGTGGCAGGCCTCGACCAGCTCGACCGCGCGCACGACGATGGACCGGAACGGATTGCGGCAGCTCTCGCCGAGTCCGGCGTCAGCGGCCGCACGGCGGGCCGGCGAGGAGAGCCGGTCGCAGTTGAGCGTGTAACGGGCCAGCGGGCCCACGGCGTACGGACCGCGCGCTCCACCATCGAGCCGGGCGTACAGCGCGTTCGAGCTCGACACGTGCCACTCCTCGATCCGGGAGGCGAACTCCCGCACCGCGAAGGCCTCTCCGCTGGTCGTCACCACGCTCCCCGCCTCGATCGGGTAGCCGGTCTCCGGTCGCAGGGCGAGGTACTCGTAAGGCTGCTCGAAGTCGGGGAAATCGAAGCCTGCGACCAGGCGCACCGTCTCGAGCGAGTCCTCCAGCGCCCGCTCCAGGTCCGGCCGGATCGTGGTCAGCTCCTCGATGCTCGGGAACCGGTAGAAGCCGCCGACGCGCACGTTCACCGGATGGACGGGCCGGCCGCCGACGACCTCCATCAGCCGGTTGCCCGCCTTCTTCAGTCGCAGGCCGCGCTCGACCACTGCGGGGTGGTCGCTCGCCATCTCCACCGCCCCGTCGTAGCCCAGGAAGTCCGGGGCATGGAGCAGATAGACGTGCAGGGCGTGGCTCTCGATCCACTCGCCGCAGTACAGCAGCCGGCGCAGTGCCCGGATCTCGTCGGTGACGCTGACCCCGCACGCATCCTCGATCGCCCAGCAGGAGCTCATCTGGTAGGCCACCGGGCAGATCCCACAGATCCGCGCAGTGATGTCCGGCGGCTCGGTGTGGGAGCGTCCCCGCAGGAACGCCTCGTAGAACCGCGGTGGCTCATAGATCCGCAGCTGTACGTCGGTCACGTCGCCGTCGCGGTAGACGATGTGCAACGCGCCCTCGCCCTCGACCCGGGCGAGCGGGTCGACCTTCAGGACATGCCCGCCGTCCCGGTGCTTGTGGGTCATCGCGCACCCCCCTCGTGGCGCACGCTCTCGCCCGAGAATGCCGCCGAGGCGGCGTTGAAGGTGCGGAAAACCCGCAGCACCTCCGGCTCGCTGACCCCGAGCTCGGTGAGCCGCTGCGCCATCGCGGAGGTGTTGGGCGTGTCCTGCGGCCCGAAGCAGCCGTAGCAGCCGCGCGCGAAGGACGGGCAGAGCGCCCCGCAGCCGGCCTGGGTGACGGGTCCCAGGCAGGGGGTCCCGTCAGCGACGGTGACACACACGTTGCCTCGGCGCTTGCACTCCACACACACGCTGTGCGTGGCGATCCTGGGCGCCCTCCCCTGCAGCTCGGCGGCCAGCACCTCCAGCAGCTGGTGCTTGTCGATCGGGCACCCGCGCAGCTCGACGTCGACCGGCACGTGCTCGGCGATCCCGGAGGACCGGGCGAGCGTGGCGACGTACTCGGGGTGGGCGTAGACGACCGAGCGGAACTCGGCGACGTCGGCGAAGTTGCGCAGTGCCTGGATCCCGCCGGCGGTCGCGCAGGCGCCGATGGCGATCAGCCGGCGGGACACGCCTCGCACCTCGTGGATCCGCTCGAGGTCGTCGGGGGTGGTGATCGACCCCTCGACCAGGGAGACGTCGTAGGGGCCCTTCACGACAGCACGGGTGGCCTCGGGGAAGTAGGCGATCTCCACCGCGCCGGCGAGGGGGATCAGCTCGTCCTCGCAGTTCAGGACGGTCAGCTGGCACCCGTCGCAGGAGGCGAACTTCCACACCGCCAGCTTGGGCCGCTTGGGCCCGCACGTCGTGGTCGCGGTCGTCGTGGTCGCGGTCGTCGTGGTGGCGGTCGTCATGTCACAGCTCCGCCCGGCTCATCAGCGACTCGAGCCGGTCGAACCCGAGCACGGGCCCGTCCAGGCAGCAGAAGAGCTCACGGAGCTGGCAGTGCCCGCACAGCCCGATCCCGCACTCCATGTTGCGCTCCAGGGACAGCCGCACCCGGTGGGGCGCCACCCCGCGCTCGACCAGCGTCTGGGCCGTGTGGCGCATCATCACCTCGGGGCCGCACACAAGCGCAAGTGCCCGCCTGGCGTCGAAGCCGGCCTCGGCCACCAACTCGGTGACTAGGCCGACCCGACCGCGCCAGGGCGGTGTCCGGCGATCGACGATCACCTCGACCTCCACGCCGGACTGCTCGGCCCAGGCGCTCAGCTCCTCGGGGTAGAGGATCTCCCCCGCCTCGCGGGCGCCGTACAGCAGCAGCACCCGGCGGTACGCCGCGCGGTCGGCGGCGATCTGCAGGATCGCCGGGCGAAGCGGCGCCAGCCCGATCCCGCCGGCCACGATCACCACGTCGCCACCGCGCCCCCGCTCGGCCTCCCATCCGGTGCCGAACGCGCCGCGCACCCCCAGCACGGAGCCGGGCGGCGCCGTGGCCAGCGCATGCGAGACCGAGCCGACGTCGCGGATGGTGTGGCCCAGCACCTCCGGGTGGGCGGGATCACCGCAGATCGAGATCGGCACCTCGCCCACCCCGAACGCGAGCAGCATCGTGAACTGCCCCGGCACGAAGGCGAGCGGACGGCCGTCGAGCGGCGCCAGCTCCAGGGTGTGCGTGTCGTGCATGTCGTGGCGAGTGGAGCTGACCGTGAACCACCGCGGGAGCATCGGCGCGGTCATGGGTCGCCCCCCGCCGCGCTGTGCAGGGCAGCGACCTCCTGGGTGATGTCGATCCCCGCCGGGCACCAGGTGACGCAGCGCCCACAGCCCACGCACCCGGAGGTCCCGAACTGGTCGATCCAGGCCCCCAGCTTGTGGGTCATCCACTGCCGGTAGCGCGCCCGCGTGGACTCGCGGACGTTGCCTCCGTGGACGTGGGAGAAGTCCGCGTTGAAGCACGAGTCCCACACCCGGCTCCGATCAGCCCGGTCCCCGCTCAGATCGGTGCTGTCCTGGACGGTGGTGCAGAAGCAGGTCGGGCAGACCGCGGTGCAGTTGCTGCAGGCCAGGCAGCGCCGGGCGATGTCGTTCCACACCGGGCTCTCCGCGCTCGCGTAGAGCAGCTCCTTGAGCCCCACGGTGTCGAGCCTGCGCCCCATCCGCGACAACGCTCGCTCGACCACCCGCTCGGCGAGCTCGAGGTCCGCGTCCGCAGCCGGGGCGGCGCCGATCTCGTCGACGATCTCGGCGCCGCGCTCGCTGCCGACCTCCACGAGGAAGCGATGCCCGCCACCCTCCATGAGCTCGGTGAGCGCGAGGTCGAAGGGTGCACCGTGCCCCTCTCGGACGCGCGGACCGGTGTCCATGGAGGCGCAGAAGCAGGTCCCCGCGGGGTCGCTGCACGTGACCGCGACGACGAACGCGTCCTCGCGGCGCGCGGCGTAGGCGTCGTCACGGAAGCCGCGGTCGCGCAGCACGGTGTCGTGGATGCCCACCGCGTGCAGGTCGCACGAGCGCACGCCCAACAGTGCGTAGGGCCCCTCGGCGGTCGGGTCGGGCACCTGGGCGTCGAAACCGGTCGCCGTACGTCGCCCCCGCCACAGCACCTGCTCGGCCGGGAAGAACACAGGCTTGGCCGACTGGACACCGGCGGCGAAGCCGAACACCGCGCCGTCGGTGCGTCGGCGCAGGCGGTAGTGGGCGGCATCCTGCTCGTCGCCCCATCCCAGCGGGAGATCGCCGACGCCTCGCACGGGAGCGTTGACGATCACGCCCTGACGCACGGTCGGGCCGAGCACGGTGTACCCACGCCGAGCGAGCACGTCGATCAGAGTCTGCAAGCCGTCGAGGTCCAGCGATCGGGTCTCCATGAGGAGCCTCCCTGAGTCCTGCATCACAGTGTCGTCGCCCCGCCACGGCCTCGCCAGGGGCCTAGGACCCGCACCGGTCGTTGCGCGAAGGCGAGTTGAACGACCTTGCCCCTGAGCGGTTACTGACCACTGGTGCGCAGGAGCTCCAGGTACAGATCCAGGGTCTGCGCGGTGGGCGCGGCATGTGTCTCATCGGCGACGTAGTCGCGGTAGGTCTCGAAGGCACGGACCGCGGCGCCGATCTCGCCCAGCCCGGCGTAGGCGCGCATCAGCGCCCGGTGAGCCGGTTCGTCTGCCGGGTTCAGTTCGACGGCGGCACGGGCATGGTCGAGCGCGACTCCACACTCGTGCAACGCGAGGGCGGCCTCGGCCACGTTGAGTGCGAACTCGCCTTCCAGTGCCGCGAGCGACGCACGCACGGCCTCGCCCCACCCAGTGTCGTCGTCCGAGGCGCGGAACTCTCCGACGTGCAGGTAGTCCCCCGACTGTGCCAGAGCCACCGCGGTCGTGAAGTCGCTTCTACTGCAAGCCTTCTGCACGGCGAGGGCCGTCTTCTCGAAGGACGTCACGTCCACCCAGGCGCGCTCCAGCGTGATGGTGTCTCCCCGCCGCATCACGCAGGAAGGTCCGAGCGTTCGGCGCAGGTGACTGATCGCCGTGCCCAGACTGGCCCTCGCCCGGTCCCCGCGGGTATCCCCCCAGAGCTTGTCCACGATGCCTGCCACCGACACCGGAGCTCCGCTGTGCAGGGCCAGCAACCGCAGCAGATCGCGGTTCTTGGCCGTGCGCCATTCGTGGTCAGGGATCGGGGTCCCGTCTGGGCGCAGGATCACGAAGTCGCCGAGCAGGAAGATCCGCACCAGATACTCGGCGCCCACTTCGCTCACCAGCTCAACACGCGTGAATCCCGGACCCGCATATTCCCCCGTGCTCCTGACGCTACGCGCGCGGACATCGAGCAGCAACAGGGCGAGACCTCGATCACCGTCGTGCCTGGAGATGTGTTCCATGACCGGTTGAGGGACTGGCGCAACTCCCCCTCCGAAGGGTTACGACACAGCTGCAGCAGGTCTAGTTTGGAACTTGAGGGGGACAGAGAGGGGAAGGACGAAGGACCGAGTTCGCCGCTCGGGTGATCAGGCATCCTTCGTCTCGAGATCCCGATGTATGACCAGCAGAACTACGTAGGTGCCCTCACCGACTACGTGGGGCACCTCGCGGTCAGTCCTGAGACCTCGGGGCCGCTGTCCCACCTGGCTGTCATGATGACCGGACTGTTCGCCCTCGACGGAGTCGCCGTCGGTCTGGCGGACAACGGCCGGCTGAGCTTCCCGGCAGTCCACGGCGCCGGGATCGCCGCAATCGAGCATGCCCAGGAGCAGAGCCAGGCAGGTCCAGGTCTGGTGGCCTATCAGACCGGTCGAGTGGTCCCCGTCCACGATCTGCCAAGGGAACACGCGCGGTGGCCCGCCTACTGTGCGGCAGCCGCCACTGTCGACATCGCCTCGGTAGCATCGCTTCCTCTCCACACGCACGATCAGACGCTGGGTGCCATTGATCTCTGCTCGCGATCCCCACGTGATTGGCTGCAGGAGGATCTCGACGCGGCAGCGCTCGTGGCCGACGTCACGACCCTCTTCCTCCTCAATGCCATGCAGGGTGCATCCCAGGTCAACGTGATCGCGCAGCTGCAGCACGCGCTCGTGAGTCGGGTGATCATCGAGCAGGCCAAGGGCGTCTTGTCAGCCAAGAGAAACATCAGCACGGATCAGGCATTCGAACGCATCAGGCTCCACGCGCGAAGCCACCAAGCCACCGTCACCAGCGTCGCCAACGCCGTGGTGCTCCTAGGTCTCAACGTGTGACGGCGGACCTTGAGGCCCAATGCCCCTAGCACGAGCGCCACGAGCAAAGGTGTCCTGAGGCCAGGACGGGCCGGTCGAGGCCCCAGCCGCACTGGCTGACTCGCCCACCCAGTCCGTCTGCCGAGGAGTCGACATGCCCACCGCATCTGACAAGCCGACCACCAAGACCTGGTACGTAAAAGTCTTCCTGGACGAGAATGAGCATCGCACCCATGCCCGCGCCCGGCTCGAGACTCGCCAGGCGACCGCGGCCACGATCGAGGGAGTCGGTCTCGCGAGACGCCACCCGCAGGACCGGGACATCGCCGAGATCGGCGACGAGCTCGCCGCGGCCCGCGCCCTCGAGGACCTGGCCCACCACCTGCTCGCGAGCGCCGGCTCCGATCTGCAGGACGCCGAACAACGCGGACTCCTGACCCTGCAACCGACCCACCCTCAAGATGTGGAGAGGGGCGAGAGCTTGGTCGTCGGCATCGCCGACGCCTCCCACGACAGGGGGGCACTGGCCTGGGCGACGCGCTACGCCCGCGACACACACCGCGGCCTCGATCTGGTGCACGTGATCGAGGACGGCGACCTCCCCCCGGGAGCCACGATCACCGCTGAGCACTCCCCCGGGCGCGAGATGCTCGCCGACCTCAAGCACCAGCTCGAGAAGACCTCACCGGAGCTCAACACCCGCACCATCCTCTCGGTGGGAGGGGCGGTCAGCGGTCTTCTTGCCCGGGCACGAGGTCAACACCTCCTCGTCGTGGGCAGGCGCGGCGCCGGCACATTCGCGCAGCTGATTCTCGGCTCGGTGGCGGTGGCCGTCGTCGCCCGAGCCCCCCTCCCGACCGTCGTGGTTCCCGAGGACTGGGACCCTGAGGCGCATGCACGCGAGCCGATCGTGCTCGCAGTGGACCCCGCCGGGACAACCCCCGGTCTGCTCGAGTTCGCGTTCGCCGAGGCCGAACGGCGTGGTTGTCCCCTCGTTGTCTCCCATGGCTGGGAATGGCCCCCGTTCATCACCGCCGAGCCCCTGGCCGGACCGCGCTCAGTGGAAGAATGGGTCCAACGCCATCGGGTGATGATCGAGTCCGCGCTAGCCCCCTCCCAGGCAGCCCACCCCACCGTCGCCGTAGAGATCCGACAACGGCACGGCCATCCGGCCACGGTCATTCTCGCTGACGTCGCCCACGCCCAGCTCGTCGTCCTCGGACGCCGCGAACGGCGCATCCTGCTGGCATCCGGTCGAGTCGCTCGACGCGTCCTCCACTACGCCCAGGTCCCCGTCGCTGTGGTCCCCGACTCGTGGCACCCCGGGACGTGACTGCCGTCAAGACCTGAGCGTGCCTCGTTCTTCGCGCTCACCGCCGATGACGGCGCTCCAGCAAACGTGGCGAGCCGGCCCTGTCCGGCGTGGGACGACCGGCCTCGGGTACCGGAGGTATATGAAGACAACTAGTTCACCGTGCTCCGAACCAGAGCGGGTGGGCTGGGTCTTCACGGCAGGTCCCGACTCGGCCGCCCAAGCACGTGGGCGAATCAGCCAGTGTCTGACCAACTACTCGCGCCAGTCGCGTGAGGACGTCCTGCTGCTCACCAGCGAGCTGACCACGAACGCGATCCGGCACGGGAGGGGTCGCGTGCTGGTGCAGATGTCCTGGCACGACCGCGAAGTCCAGGTCGAGGTGTCGGACCAGTCCCGGATCCCACCCGTCATGCGAGCCACGGACTGCGAGGCGACCGACGGCCGCGGACTGCTGTTGGTCGAGGGGCTTTCCGCCGACTGGGGAGTGCGTACCCGGGACGAGGGCAAGACAGTCTGGTTCATCGTGCGAGACGAGCCGGCAGGCCGCCCGTAGGGCACTCAGCGGCGCGTGAGCCGCACGCAGCAGCCGATCAGATGGGGACCTTGGTCTCTTGTTCCGCACTGGGGGCTTGCCAGGTGTCGCTCCACCTGTTGTCGTGTAGCCACACAACGAAGTCCGTCCCGGACCACGACGGAATCGAGTCACCCCAGGACACCGGTGGCTGTCCTTTCTTGTCCGGCGACCTCTCGAGGTGCTCGTCTTGTTTTCCACCCTTCTGTCCACGCCTTCGCGTTCGGCTCATTCCGCTAGGTCGGCGTCCCGTCGGGCTCATAGACCCATCGAGTTGACCGTTCTGCAAATGCTCCGCGTCATTACGTCCGACCGATGCTCGGTCGACGTCGCTGCAGCCCGCCTGCGAGAGCTTGCGGCAGGCGATGACGCCGTCTTGCTTCACCTGCGTGCACGTGTCGCTCGAGCCCTGCTCGAGAGACCGACCGATATCGGTCTGCGCGCGCACGCAGCGCTCGAAGAGGCGTTGCGCACATGACGGCGCTGGCGCACGTCGGCCCAGTCGTCCACAGTGCCCACCAGGTCACCAAGATCGAGCAGGCCAAGGGCGTGATGATGCTGCTCTACGGCGTCAACTCGCACACCGCGTACGCCGTGTTGCTGCGATGGTCACGACGCTCTGGAGCCGACATCGACCGTCTCGCCCATGTGCTGCTTCACGCGATCTGCCAGAACGATCCGCTGACTGAAGTGCGAGAGGCGCAGCTCGTGCGATGGATGCGCACCCAACTGCGACCCGGCGACGATCCTGGATCGCGCAGGCGACGTGAAGCGGTGTAACGCGCCCTTCAGCTCCGACTAGCGCGGTCAGACGGCAGGGCGAGCGGGTGCTGCCTCATCGGGTCGGAGGGGGCTCGTCGCCGATCTGCCCCAGCAGCGCCTGGATCACAGCTGCGAGGCTCTCCCCGACGACCAGACCCGACACAACGCCCACGAGGACGAGGACGATCAGGGTGCCCAGCCCGACGCGGACCCGCCGTGCCAGGAGCGCATTGCCGAAGATGATCACGTCCGTCTCCACTCCTCGGAGGGCCTACCCGCAGGCGATCACAGGGGGCCGCCTCCGTTCCAGAGGAGAAGGTCCCTCTATTCAGCAGAACGACCCTGCACCGCCCAGAAAGCGGTCTAGGTTGGAGTTCGAGGGGACAGAGAGAGGGATCGGAGGCCCGAGGTCACCGCCCGGGCGGCAAGCACTGATGTCGTACCCCTTCGACGTCACCCAGGTGCTCTCCAACCTGGCCCTCGTGATGACCCGGAAACCGTATCGGCGACCGCTGGACAGCCTGCCAGTGGAACCGGTGGCTGCAGCAGGATCACAGGCCGTTGATTGTGTCGACAACGTCCAGCAGGTCGCCTTGATCGTAGAAGTCGACGGCCACGAAGTTGGGCAGTCGGTTGCGTTCGGCCGCGCACTTCTCGACGCGGGACAGCAGGATCTCTCGCGAGTTGACCGCTCGGGCACTGCTCACCTCACGGGCCTTTGCGGTGATCCAGTGGTTGAGGAGGAACAACGGGGCATCGACGTCTCCCCGGTTCGGGGCACAGCTGAAAGCCGCCGGTGACCGGAAGAGGAACGGCGTGTCCTGCACCCAGCTGAACCCATCCAGCAGCCAGGGGTAGGCGGACCCCCCGCTCTCGTTCTCCATCAAGAACACAAGACGCCGACCTGAGGCGAGCATGGAGCCGAGCGTCGGCCACGGCTCACGCTCCTGCTGCAGATGGACGAAGGGGCGCAGCCCGGCCCGCTGGACGAGCTCGGCTGTGTCTTCGGGGCTGACCTGGTCCTGGACGAAGAAGGTGACAACCTCGCGCGGGTGCGCGCGCATCCAGGCGGCGACGTCCTTCATGACGCGGAGCCAGTCCGTCGAGCCCAGCTCGCACAGTGAGTGGCACAGGTAGGGCTTCACCGGACCATGAGGCCTCAGGTCGAACGCGTCGCGCAGCCTGATCGCGCTGGCGACCGCCCCGGGTCCGATCGTGCGGCGTGCCTCGGCCATGCCAGCGGCCCACCCACCGTCGGTGTTGGCAATGACACCGGGGCGCGAGGTGTGTTGCCCGTACCAGCTGTCGATGAGGAACACCCGGATGCCATGGTCGAGCTGGCTGAGGATCCCATCGGGCTGCTCGGCGAAGAACCACCCCGCCTCGTCGGCCGCGGCCATTGAGTTGTGGGTCGCAGCAAACGCGACGTCGTCGTAACGGCGCGCACACAGCTCGATGTGACCGTTGCAGATTGGCGGGCCGGTCGCCTCCGTCGAGAGCGGCTTCAGCTCGTCGGCGGGGACAGCGCCCATCATGTAGGCGGCGAGCAGGCCGACGGCCCCGACCACGATCGCGATACGTGATCTTGCGCCCACCGGTGGGTCGGAGCGTTCGGTGCCGCGCCGTGCCGAGCGCGCCCGCAGCGCCCCTGCGGCGGAGACGAGCAACGACACCACGCCCAGGAGCGCGATCGTTGCGCCGGCTGTCTGCACCAGGGCACCCAGCACTCCCAGAGGCTGCAGCACAAGCGCTCCGCCCAGCACGACCACTGCCGCTGCCCACCTGGGGGACCATCGGGAACCGACGGGTCCGGACCTGAGGGCGGCCATGGAGCGGAGCCTCGGCAGCCCCTCTGGTCGGGTCGCGAGCACGAGCAGGCCCCCCGTCGACACGAGAAGCGCCGCGGCAGCCCAGAACGCGCCATCGAGCTCCGCCCAGATGGCTCGTTGGAGCGCCCCGCGCAGCACCGTCACGTCGGCCCTGCCGACAAGGAAGCCGACGATCACGAGCAGCAGGGCCAAGGTCACCCCGCTGGCGACGGTCCCACGACCGACAGAGGCGAGAGCGCCACGCAGACGGCTCGAAGCAGCCTGCAGCCAGCCGGCCACGAAGAGGAGCACGACTCCGAGGCCAGGCGCAACGCGGGCCAGCCACGTGGACAGGTGCGCCTGCCACATCGCCTCCTGGCTTGAGCCCGCGCCGGCGAACTGCGAAAGACGCACGTCCAGGTCGGCGGGCAGGGCGGCCTCCACCCGGGGCGACAGTGTCCTAGCGGACGCCACAAGCACGGCGCCGGCGTCGGCGAGCCGCAGCACGACTGGGCTCCGCTCGGCACCCGTGAGGCTCCGATGGAGCGGCGTCACGGCCGCGCGTGCCGCCCCCTTGGTCCTGGGGCTGGCCACGACTGCCGTTGCTGCGGACTCCAGCAGAGGACGGAGTGCCGTCAGGTCGGGCTGTGCGGCGATCACCCGGTCGGTGAGCAGACGGCCCAGGGCCTGCGAGACCGGAGGGTCGGCGCGCACGGCGTCGACATGGGTGAGGAACCGATCGGCGTCCAACACCTCGCGATTGAAGACGCCGGCCGCGGCGCCCAGCACGAGGAGCGCGACTCCTATCGCGGTCAGGACTCGGGGGACCACCGGCATGCTCCAGTATGACAACGCGCGGTCCCGAGGGCACCCGAATCCCCAGACGAACCCCTTGGGTGACGGGGCGCTCACCGTCCACGCCGATAGGGCTGAGACCGGCGTGAAGGGCACTCCGACCCTAGTCAGATGCAACGCGCGATGGACAGCATCGAGCAGCGGATCCTCTCCAGGAGGCATTGCGATGACGTGGGACCTGGGCCATAGGTCAGAACGCGCGGCATGAAGCGCCCGCGCGCGATGTCCCAGGACCTCTGCCTCCGCGTGCTCGAGCGTCCGAGTCTGCTCGGGACGACGTTGGCCGCGTGGCTCTTCGTCCAGTCGCTGGCCCCCTCCCTGCTACCTCGCTCGTGGCTCTTCCAAGGTGTGCTCGCCGGTCTCGCGGTGGCCGCGGGATACGCGATCGGACTGGGGCTGACTCGTCTGGGGAAGGCCCTGCGCTCCCGTTTCGGCTGGGGGATGCGGCCCTTCGGCCGGGAGCGGAACCGACAGGTCCGAATCGCGGTGGCAACTGCCTCCCTCGGGTACGCCGTCTGGGGCGTTGCGACCGCTGTCGAGCAGCATCGCTGGACCTGGAATCGTCTCGGCTATGAACGGGCATCCTTCTGGTACGTGTACGGGGGAACCCTGCTCCTGGCCATCGCCCTGGCTGCCCTCCTCTTCCTCGTCGGCCGGGTACTGAAGCTTGTCTGGGCAAGGACCACGCGGTTCGGGGCCCGGATGCTCCCGGCCTGGATCGCCGGCGGCCTCGCACTGGTGCTGGTGGCCTGGGTGACACTGGCCTCCCTCAACGCCTTCGTCCTCCAACGCACCCTCGATGGCCTGAACTCCGGATTCGCCCTCGGCGACCTCAACCTGGACGGCGCCCCCTCCCCGCCCACCTCCACGCTCCGCTCCGGCGGGCCCGACTCAGCCGTCGAGTGGGACGAGGCCGGCCGCGAGGGGCGCCGCTTCCTGACCCGCGGCCCCACCGCCGACGAGCTCGAGGACTTCGCCATCGGCCAGGTCCAGGAGCCGATCCGGGTCTTCGTGGGTCGTGCCTCCGCGGACGATGTCGAGGGGCGGGTGGACCTGGCGATGGAGGAGCTCGAGGCGTTCGGTGGCTTCGAGCGGGAGGCGGTGCTGGTGGTCATCCCGACCGGGACGGGGTGGGTCAACGAGCAGATCGTGCAGCCGCTGGAGTACTTCCACGATGGCGATATCGCCACCGTCACGGTTCAGTATTCGCACCTGCCCAGCCCCCTCGCCTTCGTGTCGGAGTCCTCGGCCGCGGGCGACACTGCTGTGGCCCTGGTCGATGCCGTGGAGGAGCATCTGGCGACGCTGGGAACCGAACGACCCCATCTCTACATCGCTGGCGAGAGCCTCGGCTCCTTCGGTGGCGCCCAGGCCTTCGACTCCCTGGCCGACAGCCGAGAGCGAGTCGATGGCGCCCTGTGGGTGGGACCTCCAGAGACCATGCACCTGCGACGGGAGGCCGAGCGGATCCGCCGGCCGGGATCGCCCCAGATCCGTCCCCTCGTCGGGGACGGCCGGACCTTCCGCTTCGTCACCCGCGAGCGCGACATCGTCGGGAAGACGGCACACTCGGTGTTCCTCCAGCAGGCCGACGACCCCATCGTGTGGTGGGACTGGCACACGACGTACGACGAGCCCGACTGGCTCGAGGAGCCGCTGGACCCCGCGGTGAACCCTGCGATGACATGGACGCCCGTCACCACGTTCCTACAGCTCGCCGTCGACATGGCGGTGAGCAACGACTTCGATGAGGACCACGGCCACCGGTACGGCACCCAGCCGTTGAGTGGGTGGTACGCGGTGGTGCAACCATCCGGCTGGGACCAGGGCCGCATCGAGGACCTGCGCGAGCGCCTGGCCGCTATCTCTCGCTAGGACGGGTCCCCCGGCGCCAGACTCGGAAGGCGGCTCCCCCGTTTTGGGCGAGACGGGTCGTCGCGTGGTCACCTAGGTTGAAGACGTGCGCACGATCGGCAACGTCCTCTGGTTCGTTCTCGCGGGGTTCTGGCTCGCCCTCGGCTACGTGGTCGCGGGCACAGTCGCCTTCGTGCTGATCGTCACCATCCCCTTCGGGATCGCCGCCTTCCGTCTGGCCGGCTTCGTCGTCTGGCCCTTCGGGCGCACCGTGGTCCGTGCCCATGACGCCGGGGTGTGGTCCCTACTCGGCAATGTCGTCTGGATCCTGGTCTTCGGCTGGGAGCTCGCCATCCTTCACCTCCTCGCCGGCCTGTTGCTGTGCGTGACGGTCATCGGGATCCCCTTCGGGATCGCCTGCTGGAAGATGGTGCCGCTTGCCCTGCTGCCCCTCGGCAGCCGAGTGGTGCCGATCGGCTCTGCCCAGGGCGACCCTTACGGCGTACCGGTGGCACCGCGCTGACCGAGCCCGTCACCCGGAACAGGGGAGGCTGCGGCGCGATGTGGTGGCGAGAATCGACGGAAGGAACTCGGAGAAGGAGACGAGGATGAGCACGCTCACCGTCTGGAGGTTCGACACAGCTGAAGGCGCCGATGGGGCGACCGACATCCTTGCGGAACTGTCCAGTCAGCACCTGATCACGATCCACGACGCCGCGACCGTCAGCTGGGAACAAGGCAAGAAGCGTCCCAAGACCCGGCAGTTGCACAACCTCGCCGGGGCCGGCGCGTTGGGCGGAGCCTTCTGGGGCCTGCTGTTCCGCATGATCTTCCTCGTGCCGCTGCTGGGAGCCGCTATCGGAGCGGCCTCCGGAGCACTCACCGGGTCCCTGAAGGACGTCGGCATCGACGACCGGTTCATCGACAGGGTTCGAGACCAGGTCACGCCCGGAACGTCCGCGCTGTTCGTCATGTCGTCCGACGCCGTCGTCGACAAGGTCAAGCAGGCGTTCGCCGACCACCGACCGGAGCTCATCTTCACCAATGTCAGTGACGAGCAGGAGGCGGCGCTCCGCGAGGTCTTCGCCGGATGAAGGACGTCCCTGCGGCTGCCGCTGCGTCCGAGCCGTCTCGAGGCTTCGGGCTGCTCCTGTCGCTCCTTGTGCGATGGGTGCTGCTCGCCGCAGCGGTGGTGCTGGGGGCGTGGGCGACCCCGGATGCCCACTTCCGAGGTGGACCCGCGACGGCTCTGTTCGTGGCCGTCCTGATCGGTCTGGCGAACGTCATCGCTCACGGGGCCCTGCGTGTGCTTCCCAAGCCGAGCAACCTCCTCGTGCTCGCCACTCTCACGCTCGTCGTCAACGGCATGGCTATCTGGATCGCCTCCGCGTTCACGTCGAGCCTGCACATCGGTGGGTTCGTCCCTGCGGTGACGTTCACGCTGATGGTGTCCGTCTTCTCGGTCGCTCTGACGAGGCTCGCCTGGGTGCTGTTGGATCGCTACGAGAGGCCACGGTCACACCGCAGCTGACTCGACGGCGAGGGGACGCTGAGAGCCCGGTGAACCCAGAGCGGGGACACAGCCTTACGAGGAGGTGTGATGTCGCTGCGGGCGGAGGTCGCGCGCCAGGCATTCGTGTCCGGCCTGCCGACGGTCAGGCTCTACGGCGTCCTGCATGAGCTGGTCCTGACACCTGAGGGCGGTGCGAGTGGGTACCGCATGAATCGGGTACTGCACGGCGAGCTTCCCCTGGCAGTCGCCGGCCTGGTGGAGCAGACGGGGGCCCCTGCCGCTCGGTTCTGCGCTTGGCTGGACCTGCGTCGGGGACCGGTGCTCGTCGAGGTTCGACACGACACTCCGGTCGGTAGAAGCGCCTCCACGACGTTTCTCGACCTGTACGCCGACGTGGTCGGTCACGTACCCGAGGATCCCGAGGCTTCCCGGCGGGCGTCCTTGCTGACGGGGCCGTCGTGGCAATCGGAGGGGTCCACCGATGCCGTGGCTGTGCTCAGGTGCGCCACGGACCTCTGCCTGGCAGTGGGTCAGTGTCGTCGGGAGCACGACGCGACCGGGGACAGGGCCCCCTCCAGAGTCCTTGCGGTCCGACCCGTCTCGGGAGAGGACGACGAGCCGTTGTGGTTGCCGCCGCCGGTCCCGCCGGTCAACGTCTGTCGGCCCCCCACCATGGCGTTCCTGAAGGTTCTGGACTGGATGCTGGCCCTGATGCCGGCGCTGCCCGGTGACGAGGAACTCCGAGCGGACCTGCAGGTGATCGGCGTGGCAAGCGGTCCAGGTGCCCTGGACGCGGCGATCGCCGAGGACCTTCTGGACGGACAAGTCACCGAAGGTCTGCGGCTGGGGTTCGAGGACTTCCGACGAGGGGGCAGGACGAAGCATCTGGCTCGATGAGCGGTTGACTGCCCCTGCCTCAGGTCCTGTCGCCCGTCAGATGAGTCCGAGGTCGCGCCCCCGGCGTACGGCGTCGTGCGCGCGAGCAACTGAGAGCTTGCGGTAGAGGTTCTTCTGGTGAGTCTTGATGGTGTTGGCCGAGATGTGCAGGTCCTCGGCGATGTCGGCAACGGTCATCACCTGGGCCATCAAGCCCAGTACGGCTATCTCTCGTGACGTGAGCGGCTCGACCAGTACCGGTACGACGTCGTCATCGCTACGTGTGCGTGACGCGAGCCCCGTACCGATCCAGGTGCTCGAACGGGCAAGCTCAGAGTCCTTGGTGAGGAGTGGCTCGAGCCAGGCGCGCGCTTCCACGAATGGTCGTCGTCGTCCCTCGGGGCGAGCAGCCCGAAGAGCATCGCGCACGGCGCGGCGTGCGGCAGGCACGTCTCCATGGTCGAACTGGATGCGTGCCTGCAACAGGTGCGCATAGACGTCCCCACCCTCGACAGTGAGTTGGTCGTCGGTGGCGATCGAGGTGAGAAGGGATTGGGCATGGATGGCATCGCCGCTGTTGTAGGCAGCCACCGCACGCGCGAGCAGCCAATCGGCGCCAGCACTGGGGGCGGTGTCCAGCACCGACGCCGCGCCCTCCACGTCACCGCACCGAATCCGGACCATCGCGTCGGCGACCACCACACGCTCCCCGATCCACGTAGGCAGAGCATTGCCCTTGGCGCTTGCCCGCACGTCCGCGATCGTCGACAGCGCCAGCGTGCGACGGCCGTCCAGTGCGTGATGGTACGCGACCACGAGCTTGACGGCCGCGCCGAGAGCAGGCTCGTTCTGGACCTGGGCAGTCAGTGCAGCGTTCTCGATGTGACGTTGGGAACCGATTCGGTCGTTCCACTCCAACGCCACGGCCGACATGGCCAGGTGGCCAACCCCCGTCCGGTGCGACGCTGCCAGGCCGTGCGCCCGCCCCAGGCGCAACGCCTCCTCGCCCAGCCGTGCGGCATCGCGGAGCGCACCGCGCCGGTACGCCGCAAGCGCCTGCTGCCCGCGTACGGAGATCCGGCTGTACTCACACCCATCGGCCTCGGTCGCCTCGCTCGCCGCGCCCAGTGTCTGCTCGAACGCCGCGTGATCCCCGCCCCACAGCAGGGCGCTGGACAGGGCCGTGAGGGCAACGGCCCGTGCCTGGGCCCGAGCCTTCGGGGACGAGACCCCGGTCAAGGCGGGCTCCATCGCCTCCCACGCGTCGACCGCCGCGGGGATGTCACACAGCGGTGCGGCCTTGACGAGCCGGATGAGCGCCACGGACGCGCGCAACCCGCCGCCGGTTAGAGGGGCCTCCCCCAGCGTTTCCAGCCCGACCAAGCGCTCGGTCGCACGGTCGAGCCGTTGGGCGCCCAGGTCCATGGCAGCTTGGACGGCGCGCACCTCAGGCGCATCGTGGCCCTCAGGGAGCTGCTCGAGCACCTCCGCCAGATGCCTCGGCGCCCGGTGCTCGAGAAGCTCGACCACCCCCAGATTGCGCACCACGCTCGCACAGGACTCACGCCAGGATCCCGCAGCCACGTGGTGCACCGCAGCGCGCGTGAAGTCGCCCTGCGCGTCGTACCACCGAGCAGCTCTCCCGTGCTGACTTGCGACGACGACGTGGCCCTGGGCAGAGAGCTCCTCGCGGAGCACCTCGAGCATGAGCGGATGGATCCGGAACCACCGCCCCTCCACCACGTTGCCCGTGGTGACGAAGAGGTCGTCACCCGCGAGCTCGCGCAGGACCCGGTCTGCGTCCGAGCGCTCGGTGAGGGCCTGCGCGAGGCCGGGCTCGACCCGGTCGACCACACACATCCGCAGCAGCAGGTCACGGGTGTTGCCGGACATCGCGTCGAGCACCTCGTCGACGAGGTAGCCGGCGAGACGACGCTCCGCCCACGGGCCACCGGTCGGGGCGGCCTCGAGACCGTGCTCGCGCATGGCGAGGGCGCACAACCGAAGACCTGCGGCCCAGCCCTGGGTGTTCTGCTGGAGTGCCGCCACAGCGTCGTCCGGTGGGTCCAGGCCGTGCCTTTCGAGCAGCTGGGTGGTCTCCACCGACGTGAAGGCGAGGTCGGCCGCCTGGATGACGGCCATGTCCCCACGGAGCCGCCGTCGACGGGTCAGCACACCCGGTTCGCCACGCGCGGTAGCGATCACCCGGACACCCGGCTGCGCCGCGTCCAGCACGAAACCCATCTGTTGCAGCACCCGCTCGTCAGTGATGCGCTCGAGCTGGTCCAGGACCAGGACGACGGGGTCGGGCAGATCACCCAGAAGGGCCGCCACGTCCTCCAGGAAGGAACGATCAACGACGTCGGGAAGCAGCGGAGGACCGACGTGGGCGAGATCGATGCCGTTGCCGCGCAGGGCCTCGAGGACATCGCGCCAGAAGACGCCTGCCTGGTTGTGCTCGACGTCGAGGGTCAGCCAGGCCACGTGGACCTGGTCCCGATTCTCCGACACCCAGGACTCGGCAAGGGACGTCTTGCCGGTCCCCGCCGGCCCCGTGATCACGGTGAGCGGCTGGCAAAGGCCCTCGTCCACCTGGGCGAGGAGTCGCGGTCGCAGGACCATGAACTCGCGGGAGGACGGTGGGGGCGTGCGGAACCGCGAGGCCGACGGTGCGGTGGAAGCTGGAGGGTCCAGTCGTTCCGCGGAGGTCACCGCCACGCGCGTGTCGGTCATTTCTCCACGCTAGTGAGGCTGTGACGAGGGCAGGGAGAGCCGAAGGTCCCGACCGCCCCCTGGACGATCCGGCGACGATCAGCCTCGTGGGGCACCCAACCGGTGCTGAATCAGGCGCGCCAGCGCTCCGAGGAAGGCGAGGTTGAAGGCGAGCTGGACGCACACGATTCCGCGAGCCAGCTGGGAGGTGGCGCGGACGTCGCCATAACCCACTGTCGTCATCGTCGTCAGCGTGAAGTAGAGCGCATCGAGGCGAGTGTGCACGCCCGCGACGTGGTCACCTTGCGTGGCCAACACGTAGTAGGCGAGCGCGAAGGCGCAGGCGACGATCTCGGCCAGCATCACCAGCTGGAGCGGGCCCAGCTCTCGCCGCCCGGAGCCACGCAGCTGCCGGACGACGATCCAGGCGACGAGGACGACCCCCAGGAGAGCGATCGAACCGCTCCGCAGGAGCACCACTACGGGCTCGCCGGCTGTGACCGGCATCGAGAAGAACAGGGCCAGCAGGCCGACGAGGGTCGCCGCGTGGGCCAGCGGGCGCCCCGGCCCGGACTGCCGTCCACCAACTGTCGCGTGTGGACTGGGGTCGACCATGTCACGCACCGCGAGACCCGTGGCTCATGCATCCACGCTAGGGCCGGCGCAGGCGATGGGCGTCCCCCGCAGAGGGTGAGGATCCGGCCGTCAGTCGTCGGGTGCCGACCAGCTGTCGAGGATGTGGACGGGTCCGCCGCTACGCAGAGTCGGGCGCACGCTCCGCGTCACTGCGTGGGAGGCGCAGTTCGCCTTGCGACTGCCAGTCGTAGATGACCGACGTACGGAGCACCACGTCCTGGACCGACCTGTTCTCGCGACTGACAGCGACCCACAGTATGCCGATGGGGAAGCAGGCGGTGAGGAGTGCGCGGGCGAACGCGGCCGTGATCCCCAGCCGCCGTCCGGTGGGGCCGACGATCCTCAGCCCGAGCACGCGGCCTCCGTAAGTGCGGCCAGTGAGGCACCAGGCAAGCGTCTCGTAGACGACCAGCACCAGGAAGCCCCAGGTCAGGCCGGCGACAGGGCCCAGAGCCGGGACGGTGAAGCTGCGAGGGTCGAACAGGAAGAGGAAGACCGCGATCCCGAGAGAGCCGACGAGGAAGGAGAGGACCACTACGAGGGCGTCGATGCCTGCCGCGACCAGCCGGCTCACGAGCCCGGCGCGCCGACCCTGGTAGGGCCGTGCCCCCCGCGGCAGTGGGGAGACTCCGCTCTCGACCACCGTGCACCTCAGTGAGGGCGGTCGTGCTGGGCGGGGACGCTCGCCGGACCGAGGAGAGACGCTACGTCAGCGGACGAGGTCTCAGTGGTCCTGCCTCGGCGCCGCAGTAGGAGTCTGTCCACGGCACGGCCCACCGCCTCGTCCGCCACGATGGCCTGCATCCGAACACCTTGGACGGTGTCGGTGGCCATGGAGCCGGTGGACTCACGGATGATCTCTGGAAGGTCCACACCGTCGATGACCTGGGCAGCCAGGCCCACCAGGTCGAGTCGATCCAGCACAGCTCGGACAACCCCATCGAGGTCCACGCGCTCGAGGATGATCGCTGTGAGGTCGAGCCGGGCCATCACCGCGTCGAGGTCGAGCCGCTCCGCGGCGGCATTCAGGTCGACCCTGTCGATGATGGGGTCGAGGTCCACCCGCTTCACAAGCCCATCCACATCCAAGCCCCGTGCGACCCCGTCGAGGTCGACGTTCTGCAGGATCAGGTCGGTCAGGTCCGCACGGCGCAGCACCTCCGTGAGCACGAGAGGCACGAGCACATCCAGGCGTCCTGCGAGCTCGTCGAGCAGGTGTGTGCGGAAGGCTCGCCCACGCTCCCCCAGAGCCACCCAGCGCGAGCCCGCATGCAGCTGACGCGGTCGCAGAACGGCAGAGGCGAGAGGGGACAGCGCCGAGCCGGCTCGACGCGTGACGCCCACAGTCACGCCGAGTACCTCGATGCCCACTCCCGTGACGACATCGACGGGCCGCACCTGCGTCTCGCGCTCCCTCACGCCCGCCTCGCTTCCATGTCGGCATCCAGGAACGTCGACTCGAACTGCGTTCGATACGACCGCAGGGAGTTACGCCAGCGCCTTCTCCTTGAGTCGCTCGAACTCCGTCGGCGTGATGGCGCCGAGGTCGAGCATCGCCTTGGCCTGAACGATCTCCCCCGCCGGGCCCGCAGAACCGGCGACCTGCTTGATGTAGGTCTCCTGCTGCTGTCGCCGCAGCTCCGCTTCACGGAGCTTCCTCTCCCCCATCTTGTTGCCCCTCACGAGCAGGTAGGCGATCGACGTGAGGAATGGCAGGAGGATGAGCGCGATGAACCAGGCGGCCTTGGCGAGGCCCGAGGCCTCGGGGTCTGCGAACAGGTCGCCGATGATCGCGAACATCACAATGAGGTATGCCACGAACGCGAAGCTGATCAGGATGAACCACACGATGTCCAAGAACGACATGGCCGAACCCTCCCTCGCCGAGGCCTTGTGCCCCGATCTGGTCCCAGTCTTGGCTCGCCCGGATGCGGACGCCTCCCCCTTTCCGGGTGGAGTCACCCGAACGACGGTCACGGTGCAGCATCGGTGCGGGTGGTCCATGCTCACCGAGGGAGGACGACATACTCCGGAGCGGGTGAGGCGCCGGCGCCTGAGCCGTGGAACGCTCCCCGAGTGGAGACGAACGGCATCCTGACGTTTTTCGCCATGACCGTCGTGATGAGCGTCGTTGCCCACGGCGTGACGGCACGACCAGGCACCGAGGGGTACCTCGGGCGGCGCCCCCTTAGGAGGTCGAGATGAGCCCCCGCCCGCACGTCCGTCCGCGGCACGAGGCTCATGCCCGCGCTGTCGACGTCGTCGACGTGTTCGTCTACGTCATCGTCCTCAATCTCGCCGTAGAGCACGTGCCCTCCATCATCAGTGAGGGGTTCACGCTGTCTCTGCTCACGGCAGCTCTGCTCAAGATCACGCTCGAGGTCGTCATCATGGCCAAGGGCCGCATCCTCGCCCGAATCCGCGCCGCGACCACGCGCCGTGCCCAGGTGCTGGCCTCGCTCTCGCTGTGGGGCGTCGCTGCCGGGAGCAAGGCCGTGGTGCTCGCGTTGGTGAACGTCATCTTCGGCGATGCTGTGAGCCTGGGCGGGTTCGTGTCGGTGACAGGGCTAGTGCTGGTGCTCCTCCTCGCTCGCTCAGGTGTACGCCGTCTCCTGGGCGCATCCGAGGCCTGACACTTCACCCACGCTGTGTGAGTCCCAATCGTCGTACCGCGGTCACGATGGGCAGTAGCCACGACGGTTGTCTCCCTTGAAGGTGGTCCGCGGACATGACGATGGAGCAGCGCGCGAGCGCAACCACGAGGGACCGGCTGAGGCAGGCCGCCGAGCATCTGCCGTTGCACGACACGGCCGACCTCGAGGACGTCGCCCGGGGCTTCCTCGGCAGGAGCGAGACCCGACAGATCCGCGCAGCCGACGGCCGCGTCGTGTGGGACCTGGACGCGTACGCCTTCCTGGACACCCCGTGCCCTGACACAGCGAACCCGAGTCTGTGGCGGCAGAGCCGACTGCTGGCCGAGGACGGCCTCTTCGAAGTGGTGCCCGGCGTCTACCAGGTCCGCGGCTACGACCTGTCGGTCATCAGCTTCCTGGAGAGTGACACCGGGGTCGTCGTGGTCGACCCGCTCATCAGCGCCGAGACCGCAGCCGCGGCCCACGAGCTCTATCGAGCTCATCGGGGACACCGTCCGGTGGTGGGGATGATCTACACCCATTCCCACGTCGACCACTTCGGCGGGGCGCTGGGCATCATCTCCGAGGACGACGTGACTTCCGGGCGGGTGACGGTGGTCGCGCCGGCCGGATTCACGGCCCACGCGGTGTCCGAGAACATCTTCGCGGGCACAGCGATGACCCGCCGAGCGGGCTACATGTACGGCGCCGGGATCGAGCGCGGTCCGGCCGGCCAGATCGGGGCCGGCCTCGGACAGACCACTTCGACCGGCACTGCGAGTCTCGTCCCCCCCACGGTGAGCATCGAGCGCACCGGGCAGGAGCGGACCTTCGACGGGCTGAGGCTGGTGTTCCAGTGCACGCCGGGCACCGAGGCGCCCGCGGAGATGAACTTCTACTTGCCCGAGTGCCACGCGCTGTGCATGGCCGAGAACACCACTCACACCTTCCACAACATCCTCACGCTCCGGGGCGCGGAGGTCCGCGACTCCCGCGCGTGGGCCGACTACATCACCGAGGCGGTAGTCCTCTTCGGGGACGACCTCGAGGTCGTCTTCGCCTCCCACCACTGGCCGACCTGGGGACGGGATCGAGCGGTGGAGTTTCTCGAGCTCCAGCGCGACCTCTACTCCTACGTCCACGACCAGACACTGCGACTGATCAACCAGGGCTTCCTCGGCGCGGAGATCGCCGAACAGCTCCGGATGCCGCCGGCCCTCGACGCCGCATGGCACACGCACGGGTACTACGGCTCGCTCAGCCACAACGTCAAGGCGATCTACCAGCGCTACCTCGGCTGGTACGACGGCAACCCCGCACACCTCTGGCGACACCCACCGGTCGAGCTGGCCACCCGGTACGTCGCCGCGATGGGCGGTGCCGACGCTGTGCTGGAGCTCGGCCGAGAGGCATTCGACTCAGGCGACTATCGCTGGGCCGCGGAGGTGCTCGACCGCCTGCTCTTCGCCGACGAGCACCACGCCGAAGCGCGCGAGCTCCAAGCCCGCACCTTCGAGCAGCTCGCCTACGGTGCCGAGAACGGCACCTGGCGCAGCTCCTACCTCGCGGGCGCACACGAGCTCCGGCACGGCGTATTCGGCACCCCGGTGTCTGCGAGCGGGCTGGTCTCGGCACTGACCGTCGAGCAGGTGTTCGCCAGTCTCGCGATCCGCATCGACGGCCCCCGCGCGTGGGATCACCGGGTCCGGCTTGCCTGGATCTTCTCCGACCTCGACGCGGCCTATCTCACCGAGCTCCGCAACGGCACCTTCCTCGCCAGGCGGGTCGAGACGCCCCCGTCCGACGTGGACGCGACGCTGCACCTCACCCGCCCCTTGTTGATCTCGATGGCCACCGGCCAGCAGGACCCGGCTGCGGCCCTCGGCGACGGGTCCCTCGCGGTCGACGGCGACGCCAGCGCCCTGCAGCGTGTGCTGAGCATGCTCGCGCCCATGGACCCGGGGTTCCCGATCGTCACGCCATGAGATGAGGCGCTGCGGCCTGCCAGGCCCGGATCACCCCTCTCGCAAGAGGACTCTGACGCGCGGAGCGAGGGCGAACATCACCTCTCAGGGATGATGTCCGGGTCCCGGGGAGATACCTACGCTCGGAACATGACCGACGTCTCGTTGGGTGTCCTCGCCATCCTTGTGGGCACACTGCTCTGTTTCCGCGGAGGCCTGCTGCTGCGTGTCGTCTTCCCGATCTGGGGAGCCTTTGCGGGCTTCGCCTTCGGCGCGGGACTCGTCGCGGGTTTCACTGACGAGCACGTCCTGGGCAGCGTTACCGGATGGGTGCTCGGGACATTCTTCGCGCTGGTCTTCGCCGTGCTTGCGTACTCCTACTTCGCGGTGAGCGTGATGCTCGTGATGGCCTCGATCGGCTTCACGTTGGGTTCTGGCCTGGTCATCGCCCTGGGGATCGACTGGAACTGGGTTGCCGTGCTGGTCGGGGTCGTCGTCGGTGCGCTGCTGGGCGTGGGGGCGTTGGTCGCCGACGTGCCCATGCTTGTGCTCGTCCTGCTCAGCGCCGCCGCCGGAGCGGTCACGATCGTCACTGGGTTCATGCTGTTCACCGGGGCCCTGGACTCGGCCAGCTTCACCGACAGCGATTTCACCAGCCGCCTTGACGATGACTGGTGGCGGTACGCCGCGGTCGTGGTACTCGCCATCATCGGCGTCCTTTCTCAGGCCCGAGACATGGCCGCCCTGCGCCGTAGCGTGCACACGACCTGGACCGAATCGCGCGCGTGACCGAGCGGCGCGCGGCCGGCCCATGAAGCAGGGCACATGCTCGGAGCAGACCCAAACCAGCAGCTCACTTCGCAGATGACCACGACCGTTGTCGGCGGTGATGCGGTCCCTGTCGGGGTCGACGCCGATGACGTGATCGACGAGTTCCGCGAGTGACACTCCTTGTTCCTTACGATGCGGCGGACAGACTCCGCCGAGAAGGTGAGGCAGGACTGTGATGGGTCACCCGAACGGACAAGCTTCCAATCAAGCCACTGAGGTCGGCGGTGCGGCTGACTGACATATCCCCGAATATGGATACTGGCAGGGTCGGTCATTGTCGTCGACGCCCTGGCTCGCTCCGAAAGGCACGTGCCGCAGCAAGTCTCGGGCCAAGCGCCCATGGCGCATGCCGATGCACCCGAGTAGACAAGAGCTACGACACCGGACAGGAGTGGTGGGTATGTCGTTCCAATCCGACTGTTCCTCCGCTGCTCGGAGGCTGCGGCGGCGGCGTCTTCACATGGACCTGACCCATATCTGCTCCGCCCAGGACGCACCAGCGGGGAACGCGGGGTCACGGTGACCACGGAGCAAGACCTCGGTCACAACGCGAGCGTCGACCTGTACTGGCTCCCTTTGGGAGCCGGCGTCGGCGGACAATGCGTGCGGGGCAGCGGCCGCCTTTACGAAGCCCTCGCAGCCCGCCGACAGCACCGGCAGCCCACTGACCTCTACCACTCCGCCCTGATCGTCCGCCTGGACGGACACGACCATGCCATCGAGATGGCACCGGCGTGGTCAACCGGGGACCACGACCGCGGCGTCGTCCTCGAAGGGCCGGTCGGCTTCTCGTCGTGGGGCCGCTGCCCCCTGTTCCGCTATGAGGTTCGCTGCTGGAGAGACGGAACGATCCCTGACGCCGCCACGGCGGTCGACAGTCCCTGCCGCGTCGGCCACACCCGGGCCCAGGCCCTCCGGGTGCTCGCCCAAGTGCCGACCTTTCCTGCGGCGACCTGGGGCCGCGACGAGCTGCACACAGGTGAAATGTGGAACTCCAACTCGCTCACCTCCTGGCTTCTCACCCGCAGTGGGCACGACCTCGCGGCGATCCAGGCGCCCGACGGTGGGCAAGCGCCCGGGTGGGCCGCTGGGGTGACCGTCGGCAGGTCTGCTCCGACTCGCTCTCACCGGCCAGACTGAGCTCGGACGGCGGTTCGTCTGGAGCCTGGTGTCGGCAACTTGCCGCGAAGTCCAGGACTGGGCGCCCGTTGCGTAGACGCCGACGTCGAGCCAATGAGCGCACTCCGAGGTCTATTGCTGCTGCCCTGCTGATCGACGAACGTCCCGAGGTCGTCCTCCGGCGCGAGCGGGTCGGTGACTGGGAAGGTGACCTGATCACCGGCACCGGGGGCGCGTCGGCCATCGGCACCCTCATGTGCCGACGCTGACCTGGGACCAGGGATCGGAGAAGGCCTCCCACGACCTGATCGCCGATCTCTTCCGAGACGGCGTCTTCTTCGCACACCCCGGTAAGCCCTGGCAACGCCCGACCAACGAGAACAGCAACAGCCTGCTGCGCCAGTACTCCCGAAAGGTGCGGACCTCAGGACCTACACAGTTGAAGACCTGCGCCACACCACCTCGAATCCGCCGTAGAACCCGCCGTAGAACCCGCCCGGCAATAGGGGGTCAGTCTTGGCTAGGCGTTGACAGGACGCCCGGCGCTGGGTGGATCCGGGGCCGATCAGACGAGGGCCTGCCCCAGGTACAGTCCGCCGATGCTGATGGCCATGCAGCCCAGGAGAAGGCGGAGAGCACGGTCGGGCAACTGCGCCTGGAGTCGGGCGCCCAAGTAGCCCCCAACCAGCCCACCCAGTCCGCAGGCCAGTCCGACAACCCAGTGGGGCGCAATCGCGCCGTCCGCGAACAGGGCAAGCACGGTGAATGTTCCCGCACCGACGATCGACGTCACAAACGTGCAAGCAAGGGCTGCCGGGGCCACCACTGCAACGGCCATGCCAGATCCGACCAGGATGGGACTCAGGATCGATCCACCGCCGATCCCGTAGACGCCACCGAGCGCGCCAACGCCGAGTGACAGCGTGAAGACGCTACGGGGTGCCAGCCGGCGAGCTCGTCTCTGCTGCGAGATCGTGCGCCACACCAGCCAGAGCCCCAACACCAGCAAGACCACACCTGCGATCGTGCGGAAGGTCCGCGGGCCCGGCAAGAGGAAGACTCGGATCGCGGCGCCAACCATGACTCCTGGCACTGTTCCTGCGAGCATCAGACTCGTCATTGGCCCGGATAGGAGCCCGTTTCGGGAGTACTTGAACAACGCTCCGGGACTGGCGATCACGTTATAGAGCAGGTTCGTTGCAGTCACCGCTGGGTTCGGGACAGCGAGGACGGATAGTTGGATGGGCAGCATGAACACGGCCCCAGATACACCCACAGGAGCCGTCAAGGTAGCGATCACCAGCCCGGCGGCAAACCCCAAGACGAGATCCGCAAGCACGAGATCCCCCATTCTCCCCACCACCCGAACACCTGTCGCTTGGTTCGGACCGGCGCATTCACCTGGCTTCGGTCTGCCGGGACGTGTTCGGAGTGGTCCGCGGCGCCGTTCGCACCCAGGCGTGAGCGCCGTTCATCTCCGCCTGAATGCGAAACCGTCGCCCAACTCTCCCTGATGAGAGATCGTCTCCCGCTCCGCGTCCCCCTGAGCTTGGCCCGTCCATGACCTTAGGACGGAACACTCTCCAGGCCCGTCAGGCCGCGCGTGCGGCGGACCCGGTTGGTGAACGAGGAGAAGATCGCATCGACGACCATGCCGATGATCAGGATGACGATCATCAGAGCAAGGACCAGGTCAGCCTGTCCCAGGTTGCGGGCGTTGCTCATGTCGCTTCCGAGCGCAACGACACCGGGCACACTGACCAGCAGCTCGCCTGCCAGCAGGCTGCGCCAGGAGAATGCCCAGCCCTGCTTGAGGCCCGAGACGTACGTTGGCAATGCGGCCGGCAGCACCACGTAGCGGTATTGGTCGACACCCCGCGCCCCCAGCATGTGACCGGCCCGCAGAAGATTCGGCGGCACCTCGTCGATACCGCTGATGATGCCGTTGGCGATCGACGGGGCGGCGCCCAGGACGATCACAAAGGTGATCGCGTTCTCGGTCAGGCCGAAGAGCAGCAGCGCTAGCGGGAACCAGGCCACGGACGGCATCGTCTGCAGCCCGGTGATCATCGACCCGATCCCGGCCCGAAGTACGCGCCACCGGGAGACCGCAATCCCCAGCAGGCTGCCGATGACGAGCGCGATCATGAACCCGAAGATTCCCCGGCGCAGAGTGGTTGCGAGCGAGCTCCACAGCCGGCCGTCCGGATCGGCTGCCGCCTCCCAGAGCCGAGAGAACGTCGGCCCGGGGCCGGGCAGTAGATAGTCAGGCTTCCAGCCCGACCACGCGACGACCTGCCAGACGCCGACAGCGATCCCGACGGCCAGCACCTTGGGCCACATAGCCGCCCACAGCCGTACCCCCACACCCCTTGGCTTGGGGGGCTCGAACGTAGGCGGAACCTTTGATTCCGCCCGCTCCAAGATGTCAGCGGACATGTCGGGCCACCTCAGCCTTCAGCTCTTCGGTCAGGCGACCGGACATCTCCGCCACCTGGGGGTCGTCTTGATGGCGCGGGCGCGGCAGGTTGATGTTGTACTCGCGCTTGACCCGTCCGGGACCGGACTCCATCAAGATGGTCCGGTCCCCGAGCCGTACCGCCTCGCGGACGTTGTGTGTCACGAAGACGACCGTCAGGCCGACATCGGTCCAGATACGTTCGAGCTCGTCGTGCATGTTGTCGCGGGTCATCGCATCGAGGGCGGCGAACGGCTCGTCCATCAGCACGATGTCGGCGTCCTGGGCTAGGACCCGAGCCAGCGCACCACGCTGCCGCATCCCCCCCGACAGCTCGTGGGGACGGCGAGTGCCTCGTCCCCCGAGTCGCACCATCTCGAGCAGCTCCTGGACTCGGGGACCTCGCTCGGAGCGCGGCATCCCCTGAAGTTTGAGGGCCAGGTCGACGTTCTGCTCCAGCGTGAGCCAGGGAAAGAGGGCTGACTCCTGGAACATGAAGGCGACCTTGCGCCCCCCGACGTCGACGGTTCCCGCACTCGGCATGTCGAGACCGGCGATGAGGTTGAGCAGGGTGCTCTTGCCGCAGCCACTGGCACCCACCAGACACAGAAACTCGCCTTCGTGAACGGTGATGTCCACGTCGTGGAGCGCAACCGTGTACTGGTTGCCGGCGCCGAACTTCTTGGACACGCCCGCGATCGTGACCGCGGGCCCGCCCGAGCGCACTGGCTCGCGGGGAGGCGCTGATCGCGTCAAGGAACGTCGAGCACGGGTCGAGGTCATGGCCCCGACACCTCCTGCTCGCCGGCCGCGGCCAGGAGCTCGTTGAGCGCGCCCAGGTCGTAGAGGTCGGCGAAGTCTGCCTCGACAGGATCGATGACCTCTACCTCCTCGGCGTGACGCGCACTCTCGAGCAGGGTGCTGGCCAACGGGTCGTTAGTGAAGGTGAGTGACTCGAAGGCTGAGGTGAGCGTCTCGGCAGGCAGCTCGGACTGGGTCAGCTCGAGCAACTGCTCACCGATGATGGCCTTGGCCTCGTCGGGGTTGTCGTTGATGAAACTGGTCGCTTCGGCGTGGGCCTCGAGAAGGCTGGCGACGAGGTCGGGCTCCTCCTCCAAGAACTCAGTGCGCACGATGAGCTGGGTGGTGACGAACTCCCCGTCCGGCCACAGCTCGGCCTCGTCGAGGAGGACCTTGCCGCCAGCTTCAGTCAGGATGGCGACGTAGGGCTCCGGCACCCAGGCGCCCGCGATATCGCCCTGCTGGAAGGCCTGCACGGTGACGCTGTTGTCCTGCCCGAGGATCGAGAGATCGCCCCCGCCGTCGGTGTCGGTCTCAAATCCCTCGCTCTGGAAGTAGTAGCGGGCCGCGATGTCCTGGGTGTTCCCCACCGACGGGGTAGCCACGATCTTGCCGCGCAGATCCTCGATCGACTCGATCTCAGGTTGGACGACGAGCGCTGCGCCGCCCGAGGTGGCCCCGGCGATCACACGCACTCCCTCACCGCCGGACTGAGCGAAGGCGGTGACCGTCGGCGAAGGGCCGATGTAGGTCGCGTCGAGGCCACCCCCGAGCAGAGCCTCGATGGTGTCCGTCCCGGAGTTGAAGTCCTGGGCGATCAGTTTCGCGCCGTCCTCGGCTAGAGCATCCACGTAGAAGCCCTCCGCCAGACCGACCAGCGGAGTGCCGTGGGTCAGATTGGGGAAGTAGCCGAGTCGCACCTCACCCCCCTCCCCGGAGACGGAGGCCCCGCCAGACCCTGTGTCGGCGTCGGAGTCACCACCGCAGGCGGCGAGGCTCAAGACGAGAATCGAGACGGCTGCCAGTGCGGTAACGCGTGGCCGGCGGGCCATGGGGGACGAAGGCTTCATTCGGGACTCCAAAGGTCTCTAAGTGCTCTGATACGCCTATGTTACGTGATTTGGTAGTCTTTGGCGACAATATGAGGCATGGCCGAGGGTCCGACGGAGGGTCCGCCCTCCCCATCGAGGCAACGCACGTGCGCGTGCACCCGTCCCCCGATGATCACCATGACGCGTGGCAACTTGGGGTCGACCGCGCCCCAGGTGCTCGAGCAGGTCCGCGTCGGCGACGTCCTGCATCGCGACGAGATCGCTGCACCCTCCCCCTGAGCGTGGCGACAGTGGGCCGAAGCGTGGGCCAACTGACGAAGGCCGAGATCCTGGACGAACGGCCCGATCGCCACGGGCCCCCTCACCATGCATCAGACCGGAGGCGCACGAGGGTGACGTCCCAGGGCTGACGCTCCCGACCAACCCCTGGCAGTCCAGTACCAACGCAGGGGACTGCACCACAGATCAGATGTCACCTATCCGTGCAGCAGTCCCGATCGCGCGGCCGTGGAGCACTGCGGAGTCTGCTGCTGGGATCCGTCAGTACTGCGGTGAGTGCGCACGCGGCATGCCCGGTGGCGGTTTGTCGACCCGCGGCCGACACCCACGCTCGACCCGGGATAGTGGTAGGGGCCGACGCCACACCTGAGTCGCGACCGGTCCTCGAGTTCGCCTATCGCCAAGCCTCCCTGCGCGAGGTTCACCTCACTGTTCTTCACTGCTTCTGGGATGCAGCAGCCGCCGTAGCCCAGTTCCGCGAGGCCAGGGGTGAGACGGCTGTCGAGCCGGAGTTGGAGGATCTGCGCGCCGTCCTTTCGGCGTCTGTCGCGGGACTCTCCTAGCGGTACCCAGACGTGGACGTGACGCTGTCCCTCAAGCACGGCTTGGTCGATGAAGCGCTCAGTCCACGTCGTGGCGGCTCCGACATGATTGTCGTGGGACGCCACCCCATACCTTCGCTAAGTTGCGTGCTCATCGACTCCATCGCCTCCGCGGTGATCGAGCGGGCTCACTCGACAGTGGTCGTGGTGCCCGAGCAGGCGCGGCCGGACTAGCCGGCGGATCTCGTAGGTGCCTCAAGCATCCGAGGGTCAGCACCGGATCGAACTCGAGTTGCCCGCATGGCCGCGGCACACGTGAAGCTGCTTGGCCGTGAGCTGCGCCGGTGCTGACGTTGAGCGGCTTGACCGACCGGGGGGGACCTGCAAGGGACATTTGACCCTTGGTTGGGGGCCCTCGATCCGGAAGGTTGAAGGTACTGAAGGGGAGTACCCCAACAACCATGCGTCGTCAGCCCGGCCCAACTAGCCCGGCGTACGGGGCGGTCTCACCGCCGGGGAAGACCTTCATCGGGGTTCCGACTACCGATTGAGGCGAACCATGCACGACACCCCAGGCACTCGCGGGATCGTCTTGAATCCCGGCGGCGGCATTCGCGTCGCTTTCGATGTCTCGCATTGCACACGCCGACTTCGATGGCGCCACCAGGGGCTTCCAGAGCTGACGCGTCGGGTGCTCCGATGAACGTCGTCGGTGCTGGTGAGACGCATGCCGATCGCTCCATCCCGGCGGGGGCGCATCTGCTGGACTCCGCGATGGTCGCTGATGAGCTGGGGGTCGACCCGGCGTACGGCCTCACAGATGCGCAGGTTGCCCTGCGACTGGAGCAGTTCGGACCCAACCGACTTGCCGAGAAGCCACCTCGCGCGGGATGGAGAGTGTTTGGCGACCAGTTGCGCAGCGGACTCTTCCTGATCCTGCTCGCCGCCGCCGTGCTCGCCTCCCTAGTGGGCGACTTCAAGGATGCGGCGATCATCGGCGTCGTGGTGCTCATCAACGCGACCATCGGCTTCGTTGAAGAACGCAAAGCGACCCGGAGCCTCGCCGCGCTCAAGCAGCTGCTGGTCGCGATGGCGCCCACCCGTCGCGATCACGCTCTCGTCACCGTGCCGTCGGCCGAATTGGTCCCCGGGGACGTAGTGGTGCTGGATGCTGGCACCCGGGTTCCAGCGGATGGCCGGCTGCTGGAAGCCCATGACGCTGCGGTCGACCAGTCCTCGTTGACCGGGGAATCCATGCCGGTCGTCAAGCGCACTGAGACGTTGGTCGGCGAGGTGGCCTTGGCCGACCGCACGAACATGCTGCACGCGGGCACAGTGCTGGTGCGGGGCCGATCGGAGCTGCTCGTCACTGCCACCGGAATGCACACCGAGGTCGGAAAGATCGCAGGGATGCTGTCTGACACCGTCTCGCCGCGTACTCCCCTGCAAAGACAACTCGATGTCGCTGGACGCCGAATCGCGCTCATCGGCATCGCCGCGGTGATCCTCTACTCCGCCGCCGCAGCACTGCGCGGCGAAGAGCTGGCGGATATCGCCTTGCGCGGCGTCGCTCTGGCGGTGGCAGCAGTCCCCGAAGGGTTGCCGGCGGTTCTTGCGCTCGTTCTCGCAGTGGGAGTGCACCGAATGGCGGACCATGGCGCCATCGTCCGACGTTTGGCATCCGTGGAGACCCTCGGCTCCGCCACTGTCATCTGCACCGACAAGACAGGCACCCTGACCTGCAACCAGATGACGGTGCGGCAGCTCACGACCGCCACCGAGACGGTGGGTGAGCAGGTCGACGACCCGGGTACGGCCCAACGGCTCCTTTCAGCATTCGCGCTGTGCAACGACGCGGCCGGCGTCGGCGCCGATGCGGTCGGTGACCCGATGGAAGTGGCCCTTATCACCGCCGCGGCCGAGCACGGCCTCGATGTGCCCACCCTCAGGACGTCTGCACCGCGAGTGGCTGAGCTACCGTTCTCCGCCGAGGCGAAGTACATGGCCACGGCTCATCCCCGCGACGCAGGCATCGTCGATCTGATGGCCAAGGGGGCCCCCGACGTGCTGCTACGCCGCTGTGGACGAGCACTCGTCAACGGCACAGAGGTCCGCCTGGACAACGGACTCAGGACGCAGATACTCCAGGCGGTCGAAGAGATGGCCTCCGCAGGGTTGCGGGTCCTGGCCGCCGCCGACGCGCATGCAGTTGCGGCACCCCCCGAGTGGACCACGAAAGCCCTCGCTGGCGCGGCACAAGACCTGGTCTTCCTGGGTATCGCAGGCATCGCCGACCCACCCCGCCGAGAAGCAGTCGAGGCGGTGGCTCTCTGCCACCGAGCCGGCATCGCGGTCAAGATGATCACCGGTGATCACGTGGCCACTGCGGCCGCCATCGCCGCCGAGGTCGGCATCACTGGTCGGGCCATCACCGGTGAGCAACTCGACACCATGAGCGCAAGCGAACTCGAGAGCCTCGTCGACGACTTAGGCGTCTTTGCCCGGGTGACCCCCGCACATAAGGTCGCCATCGTTGCCGCGCTCACCGCAGGTGGTCATGTCACCGCCATGACCGGGGACGGCCAGAACGATGCCGCGGCCGTCCGCGCCGCACACGTAGGCGTTGCGATGGGTCGCACCGGAACCGACGTCACCAAGGAGGCCGCCGACCTCGTCCTGACCGATGACAACTTCGCCACCATCGTCCGTGCGGTCCGGCAAGGGCGCGGAATCTACGACAACATCGTCAAGTTCATCAGGTTCCAGTTGACCACCAACATCGCAGCCATTCTCACCTTCGTCGCAGCCGTCCTGGCGGGGCTCGCGGCACCGATGACCGCCGTACAGGTGCTATGGGTCAACCTGATCACCGACGGGCCGCCGGCGCTCGCCCTCGGCCTGGACAGACCAAACCAGGGCACGATGGACCGACCACCACGGCCCCCCAACGAGCGCATCCTGTCCTGGCCGCGGTTGACCAGAATGGCGATCATCGCCGCAGTCATGGCGGCAGGCACCCTCACCGTCCTGGCAAGCGTCGACCAGAGTCGTGGCATCCCCTACGCAACCACCCTCGCGTTCACCACGTTCGTGCTGTTCCAGGTCGCGAACGCATTCAACGTCCGCAGCGAGCATGAGTCGGCCTTCTCGAGTGCTGTGCCCATCAATCTCTCGCTGCTCGGCAGCCTGGCGCTCGTAGTGGCCCTTCAGGTGCTCGTGGTCCACGTTTCGGTCGCCCAGGACCTGTTCGCCACCGTGGCCCTCGACCCCATGCACTGGGTCGCCGCAACCGGGATCGCATCGCTGGCGCTGCTCACAGGAGAGATCGACAAGGCGATCCGTCGACGCAGTGCGGCGAGACGTCACCGTGTGGGGTGATCTCAGCCCGAGGGCACCCGGGTTCTTGTGTGAATGAGGCGAGCTGGGAGCCAAACTATGAAGACGCGTAGCAGCACCAAGTCGCGCAGCCCATTGAGGCACACGGCGATCGCTCACCGGCACGACGTCAACGCCAGTGTGCATCCGGTGAGACACGCCCCTACGTCCGGCGAGAACCGCAGCCGTGCGGCCCATCTCCCAACAGAGACCGCCCAGGCACCCGCGACACCGATCAGCCCCCGATGAACCTACTGGTGCTGGCAGCGGGGGTGTTGGCTGCCGCGGCCGGCGGGGAACTGTTTGTGCGCGGGGCCGTGGGGGTGGCCCTCTGGGCGCGGGTCCCGCCGGGCATCATCGGCGCTACTGTGGCGGCATTCGCCACGTCCAGTCCCGAGTTCTCGGTGGGCGTGCAGTCCGCCTTAGCCGGGACCCCTGTCATTGCGCTTGGCGATGCGCTCGGCAGCAACGTGATCAACATCGCCTGCGTTCTGGGGATCGTGCTCGTCATGGGACCGCTGGTGGTGGACAGGCGCGAGCTGCGCCGCGAGCTCAGCTTCGCTGCCCTCGCGCCGGTGCTGACGTTGCTAGCGCTCGTCGACGGTGAGCTGGTGCGGTTGGAGGCAGTCATCCTGATCGGGGTCTTCATGGGCTGGCTGGTGCTCGTGACCAACGCCGCCCGCAAGGCGCGACAAGACGCGGTCGAAGAACTCGGCGCGAGCACGCGGTGGACCGCGCTGTTGAGCTCTATCGCAGGTCTGGCACTCCTGGTCCTCGCCGGTCGTCTCATCGTGCTGGCCGCCAAGGGTATCGGCGCAGACTTGGGACTCGACCCCTTCGTCGTCGGTGCCACCCTCGTCGCTGTTGGCACGTCGACGCCCGAGCTAGCCACAACGATCATCTCCCGCCACCGCGGCCACATGGAGATCGGTGTGGGCACCCTGTTGGGAAGCAACGTCTTCAACAACCTATGGATCGTAGGCGCGGCGGCGTCTATCCATCCGATCAGAGCCGACGTGGCAGAGGTGCTGCTCGCTATCCTGGCGTGCCTCGTCGCGCTGGCGCTGATCACACCCTTCCGAGGTTCAGCGCATGGCAGGATCCGGGGAGTCCTTCTACTCGTCGTCGCCGGCGTGTACATGCTCGGCACGGTGTATATGGGGACGTGAGGCTCCATCCGGCCAGAAGTCACCCACTCTTGGCGACAAGCACTGAGCACGGAGCGTGCTGTACAACCGCAGCGGTCACCGAGCCAACGAGCAACCCTCGAATGCCTCCCGTGCCGCGCGCGCCCACCGCCACCAAGTCGGGGGAAAGGTCGGCGATGGTGGTCAAGATTGCGGACCGGGTGTCGAACTCCGCGGTATGGGCAAGCGCGGCGATCACTTCGTGCGTGACCTGTTCGACCCCATGCCGGCGCAGCTGCGTGACGGCCTGCTCCACTGCGGCTGCGGTCTGGTTCCGCTCGTTATCAACTCCCAGGACCGCGACGCTGCAGGACGCGAGCCAGGGCAGCGCCAACAGCGTTTCAAGTGCCGCCTTCGCGTGGTCGGACCCGTCCGTGCAGAGCAGCACATTCCTGGTGGTCTTCGCCGAGCGCACTACGACCACTGGCGCCAGGGGACGATGTGCCCCAATGAGCCACCTCGTAGTACTCCCGACGTGTAACTGCTGGAACAGTCCATGACCGCGGGGACCGACCGCTACCAGCGCAGCGTCGTCGCACGAGTCGAGCGCCAGGCGCGGATCGGTCTCGGCGATCAGATGCTCAACCTCGACCTCCTCGGCGAGGAGTAGTCGCGGGTTCGGGGGCTCCCAGGGATGGAGGTGGGCCCTCTCCGGCCCCACGGGTGCACCGATCTTGGGGGGGCGGGCAGTCACGACGGAGATTCGCCATCCCGGCCAGCGGTGGTTGTTCACCCAGAGCCACACCACGTCGGCGGCTGGAGAGCCATCGTCGCCCACCACCAGCCTCGGGACGGCAGACGCCGAACCCCACGGCGCGGCACCCGACTGCTCTTCCTGTTCAGCGCACATGGTGGTTCCCTCCCGCGGCGTTGCCGGGGACGACATCAAGCAACGCTTCGTCGCCCTTGCCCTTGCAGCATCGCGAACTGGCACGAGAGGGACCAGAGTCCTAGGTCCTCCCCACTCTGGACGGATGACCGCTGCGTTATTCGCCCGGCAGTGAAACCATGGGGATATGGACGAGCGGACCGTGTTGTTCATCGTGCTGTGGGCGCTGGGGCTGATCTCGGGATTCTGGATGGTACGTCGCGGCCACGATCCTCGTTGGATCTACCTTGGTGCCCTGCTGGGCCCGATCTTCGTGCCGATCGCTATAGAACGCGTCCGAAGCCACCCCATCGTGATCGGTGACGTCCCCACCCCGGTCCACAATCGCGGCCTGCGGGTGCTGGTCGGGTACGACGGATCGCCTCAGTCCCGAGAAGCGGTTGCAGCGGCTCGCCGACTCTTCGCCTCGTGCACCGGAGAGTTGGTGCTGGCACAGGTCGTGTCCTACGACGCGGCCGAGGAACAGAACCACGCGGACGTCGAAGCCGCCCGCCGCCGACTTTCTGAAATGACCTCTTCCCTCGGCGTGGCTGAAGCGACCTTCGAAGTGCTCGCGGGGCCACCGGCTAAGGCCCTCTGCACCTTGGCCCGCGAACAGGACATGGATCTGCTGGTGGTCGGACGACGTGGCCGAGGGCTCTCCCAGCGTGTGCTGGGCAGCGTCGCGGAAAACGTCGTCAAGAACGCACGCCTGCCGGTGCTCGTGGCGCACAGCGCCTAGAGATGCAATCTGCCCGCAGACCGATCGGGCAACTCCACCAGGCCGGCCTGCGACGGGCTCGGGGGCAGACCCAGCCCCTGGGGCCCCAGCCCTGGCTGCGCAGGTCATAGATCGTCTGAGCGCTCACCTGGAGGTGGGAGCACGACTCGGTCAGCGACCAAATCTCCTCGATGAGTGTGAGTTGGCCTAGCGCTGTTGATTGCTGCCGACGCTTTGGAGGCAGCATGACCGGCCTTGCCGACGACTGGGCCAGCTGGGCCAGCCATTGCGAGAGCCGCCGCGTGTCACGGCCCGAGTTCGTGGCCTGCCAGCTGGTCATGACCGTCGAGATTCACGGCGAGACCGTGCGCACAATGTGCACCCACCTTGCCACCGGGCATGTGCAGGACGGTGCGCAGGTGCTTCCCTTCCGGCGCCGGTCAGCGTGATGGAGGCGCCGAGCCGAGCCGAGCTGCTGCGCGCTAGCCGCTGCGGTCGCAAGCTGGCCCACAGCGAGGTGGTTGCAGCTCTCGCTCACACACGGCGCGCGTGGCCGAGTCGTGAAGACGCCCCGCGCTCCAGCGCGTACGTACCTAGGCAGCCTTTTAGCAGATTCGTAGCAATTGGCCGCAGAGCGGGAAATACGAAACCGCTCCTGATCTGCGTTTCCGCAGGTCAGGAGCGGTTCCTTCGGTCGGGCTGACAGGATTTGAACCTGCGACCCCTTGAAGCACGTGCCATGGCCACTGCTGACCGGGCCGCTTGCCATTTCTTGACGGGGTGTGGGCTGACCTGCGAAAACGCTCCACTCTGAGTGACCGTACCGCTCGCGCCTTTGATCCCGCGCGAGCCGAATGGACCCCATCCGCCCGCGTTTTCGCGACATAAATGCGGCACGGCTCGAATCTCGTTCGCCCGTCGACGACTGGGATCAGGTCTCGACTCTTTGGCCCGCTCCAGGCGGCGCGGCCCTACTGGAGGTCGACTACTGCTGGCCAGGGGTTCGGCTTGCATCCGGCGAGACCCTTGGTCTGTTGCATCATCACCGGTGCCGAACGTCCCGATCCCGGACAGGCGACATGGGGGTATCCCAGGGCGTGTCCGACCTCGTGGTTGACCAAGTACCGGCGGTAGTCCTTGAGCTTGTTCTCGTACCCAGTTGCACCGTTGACCCAGCGCCAAGCGTTGAGAACCACCAGATCCTGATTTCGACACGAGAGGCGGCCTTGAGTGTCAAGGGGTGCGCAAAGTCGGTCGGTAGTAGTTGGCGAAGCGATGAGGACGCGTACGTCGGGGTGTTCCTGGACTTGGACCAGTCTGTGATCGGGGTCCGCAGCCCAGCCCCGGGCGTCGGTGAGCGTGGATTTCACACTTCGGGCGATCGTGGACGGACTCAAGGGGAGCCCCTGCTCCACCTCCACCTGGAAGGTAGTTGAGGCAGCGGCGACAGCGCTCGATGTCGGCGAGGCCGGGGTCACGATGAAGGTGCCTGCTGCGGACTCGGGGATCGCGCGTGGTTTCCGCTTCGCTTCTCTTCTCGGTGCTCGGAGGTCACCTTGCGCTTCGGGAGGTGGCGGGGTCGAACGCTCCGGACTCTGATCTGGCGGCGTCGGTGGGCTCTCGCGCTGACTGGGTGCACCAGGGGTGCTGGTGCCCTGCACCCCGCCGCCCATTGGCGCCGCTCCCAGCGTTGCGCCGATCGTGGTCAGTGTGGCCAGGGCGATCGCACTGCCAATGATCAGGAGGCGTCCATTCCCCGAGGCTGGCAGAGCTTGACTGCGGGGAGCGGAGCTCGGCGGGCGCCGATGAGCCCCATGTCGTCGCGTGCGCCCAGTTGTCTCAGCGCGGTGGCGCGCCTGGACGTTGCTGCTCATTGTGGCCTTGGGCGCGAACGGGAGGAGTGTCGCTGGAGCAGCAGGGCGGGGGTTAGGTCGCTGCATTCAGCGGCACGCCGGCATGTGGGAATCGAGCGGCTCGTCACGGGCGCCCGTGAGTGACAGGCCTTTGGCGAAACCGCATCTCGGTCTTGGCCCGCGGCGATTCCTCCGTTCGAGCAGCGCCCCACGTCGCCATGCTCGATATCCCCGCGCCGTTGCCGCGCGCCTCTTTTCAGGTCGCACGGTGGCTCGCGGCGGCGTGTTCGCCATCGGACTCTCCTTCGTGCTCGTGGTCGGGCCCAGTGATCCCAGAGCTAGAGCCTCCCGGAGAGCGGTGGAGAAGCAAGGGAGTTGAGATCAAGATTCTCTGAAGATTTCTCACGGTCGAGCTGTCGAGCCGCCCATCGCGGGGCCCCCTGGTGGCATGCACCTCTCGAACGGGGTGCGTCGTGGGGCACGTGATGTGCGGCCCCGTTCGTTCCGACATAGATGCGCTGCTGGCCTTGCGGGCGGACAGTGGGGGGTACGCAACACCACCTAGTTGTACCCGGCCAAGACGTTGCTAGCGGCGAGTCACTGGTGACGGTGTCCGCCGGGCATCGACATCATCATCATCGCCATCATGGCGGCGCACAGCAGTGCAGCCACGACCGCGCCGCCGCCTACTGCACCTGTCAGGAACAGCGCGACTGCGATCGCAATCATCGGGACGCACATGAGCATCATCCATCCGTGCCCGCTGTGCAGAGTTGGCTTTTCGCCCGTGGGATGGGCGGTGTGCTGCTCGGTGGTGTCGTGAATCGTCATCAGGGGCTGCCTTCAGGGACGAAGTGACGTGCTGGTGAGTGATGTTGGCAGGGCAGCGCCTCTGCGCCGAGTGGCGGCGAGGTGAGCCTCGCCGCCACGAGTCGTAGCTTGTGGATCGCAGCGATTGCGCTCGGTGCCTGGGAGTTGCTCATTGGAGTCACGGATGGTGGGTGTCGTGGGCGGGGTCGGTCGGACTCGTTTGCGTCGGTGCCGGTGTGCCCGGATCTGGTCCTGGCTCACTGGTCCCGACGGTCAGCGCCGGTCCGAGGACGAACGTGGAGAGCGAGAACATCGCCGCGAAGACCGCGACTGCGATGGCTGGTGCCTTCCACGTGCCGAACCTGCGGAAGAGCCGCAGCAGCAGCGGAATGGTGAGCAGCAGCCCGGCTGTGCCGAAGATGAGGTTCCCCGCAACCCCGGCGACGAGGAACGCACCCGCGAAGATGCCCACGTGGTGCAGCACATGCGGGAGCAGACCCATCACAGCTCCGAGCGCTGCTGACACGGTGTTCCACACGCTGAGCAGCCAGCGCTTCGCCGATGAGGCGTCCGAGTCGGCGCCGAGACTGCCAGGTCGGCTGTTCGAGTCGGTATTCGACGTTCGCAGGGGCGCGTTCGCGGGCAGTGGCGTCGACATCAGTGGATCCTCAAGCGTGAGCGACGGGGTAACCGCGAGGAGTCTCCTGGAGGGCTTCGCGCAGGGCCCGGTACTCCTCGGCGGTGAGCTCTCCACGTGCGAGTCGCTCGTCGAGTAGATCTTGCGGGGACCGGTGCGGGGCGGGGGTGTCGGTGTGGAACATGGTGATGATCGCAGCGACCACCAGCCCCCAGAACGCCACCATCGCGAGCATCATCATCAGCCAGCCGCCCCAGCCGATCCCGTCGTGGTACCAGCCCATCATCTTCGTCAGCTCCTTTCCGGATCTCGGATCGTTCCTTGGTTGGTGTCACTCTCCGCTCCGCGCCCGGTGGAACGCGTCGCCATCGTGTGAAGATCCGCTGAAGGTCCTGTTCGAGGCTCCCGGGAACGGACTGAGCAGCCGTGCCTACTGCCACGATGGGGTCATGACGAGTTCCTCAGCCCACGGAAGCGCGGCCGATCCCAGGCCACCCGGTCAGGGGGCGGGACTGCGCGCCATGGTCGTGGAGGATGAGGCGTCGCTCGCTGCCCTGGTTGCGAGCTACCTGGAGCGAGCCGGGTTCGAGGTGACGGTGAGCCACGATGGCGCCGAGGCGGTCTCTGTGGCGCGACACGTCGATCCCGATGTCGTGGTGCTGGATCTGGGGCTCCCCGGGCTGGACGGGATCGAGGTGTGTCGCCGGCTGCGCACCTTCAGCGACTGCTATGTCGTGATGCTGACCGCACGCACCGAAGAGGTCGACACTCTTATCGGGCTGTCAGTAGGCGCCGATGACTACATCACCAAGCCGTTCAGCCCCCGGGAGCTGATCGCCCGCATCCAGGCGATGATGCGTAGACCCCGGACCTCCCCGGCTGCGGGGGGCTCAGCCCAGCAAGCGGACAGCACGAGAGTGTTCGGGTCGCTCCACGTCGACCCGGTCGGTCGCGACGTGTGGTGCGACGGTGAGGCGGTCGCGCTCACCCGTACCGAGTTCGACCTGCTCGCCACTCTTTCGGCGCGTCCGCAGATGGCGTTCAGCCGGGCCCAGCTCATCGAGGCTGTCTGGGGGCCGAGCTGGGTCGGTGATGAGCATCTGGTCGACGTGCACATCGGCCACCTGCGTCGCAAGATCGGCGACGACGCGAACCAGCCGCGCTTCATCCGTACCGTTCGTGGCGTGGGGTACCGCATGGGCGTTGGGGCATGAGCTCCCCCACGTCCACCGATCCGTCCACGCGACGCGCTGGCCGTGGGTTCGCGATCCGGCTGATGACCGCGCAGGCGCTGGTGCTCGGTGCCGGTGGCCTGACCACGTGGCTGGTGGCCTCCGCAGTGGGACCCGGCATCTTCCACGAGCACCTCGAAGAGGCTGGTGACACACACACCGCGGACGAGGTCGGGCACATCGAGGAGGCGTTCGCCTCCGCTCTTCTCTTCTCCGTCGCGGTCGCACTCCTAGCCTCGGTGATCGCCGCGCTGGCTGTGTCGTGGTACCTCAGCCGTCGGGTACAACACTCGATCGCCAACGTCACCACTGCGGCAGCCGACATCGCGTCAGGCAGGTTCCACACCAGGGTCCCGACCTCAGGCCTGGGGCGCGAGTTCGACGCCCTCACCGAGGGCTACAACAGCCTGGCCGCACGTCTCGAGGCCGTGGAGACAACCCGGCGGCGCATGCTCGCCGACCTCGCCCACGAGATGCGTACACCGTTGGCCACGATCGACGCGCACCTCGAGGCAGTGGAGGACGGCGTCCGCAGGCTCGATGACGACACGATGGGTGTCCTGCGCACCAGCACCACCCGGCTGCGCCGACTCGCAGAGGACATGTCGGCGGTCTCGCACGCGGAGGAGGGCAACCTCGAGATCCACCCCCACGACACCGATCCCACTCTCATTGCCCGAACCGCCGCCGCAGCCGCGACCGACCGGTTCACAGCGAAAGGCGTCCATCTTCGGACCCACCTGATGCCCGCCAGCACCATGCGCGCCGACCCCGACCGAATTGGGCAGGTACTCACCAACCTCCTCGACAACGCCCTACGCCACACCCCACCCGGGGGCACCGTCACCCTCACCTGCGAACCAGGCCGGCGCGGGAACCCCAAGGCCCCAGCTCACGTCACCTACGTCGTTGCCGACACCGGGGAGGGCATCCCCGCCGAGCACCTCCCCCACCTCTTCGACCGCTTCTACCGCGTCGACACCGCCCGGGACCGCGGCCACGGCGGCTCCGGCATCGGCCTGGCCATCACCAAAGCAATCGTCGAGGCGCACGGCGGCACCATCACCGCACACAGTGCCGGTGCCAACACTGGGGCCACCTTCACCGTCGAGATGCCCACTCAGCCCGACCGACGCTGAGCCCCTCCCCCGCGGGATGTCTCAAGCACCGCTGAGGCTTCGCACACTGCCGCCTCTCAGCCAGACGGCGGCACGTCTGCACCCATGTAGCCGCGCGGTCTCCGGTGTCTGGCCTTACCAGGCAGGACCGACCTGGGCGAGATATGAAGGTCGTATGTAGGTTCGATGCAGAAGCCCGAACTCTGCGTTGAGAACGAGTTCGAGCAGGCACGGTTGAGTACGTGATCCAGCCCAGACGGCCCTCCGCCCGCATCTCGGCCGCCGCGTCGATGGCCGTGCTCGGCGTGGTTGTCCTCGCCTCAGCGCCCATGGTGCCCGCGGCGGCTGTCCCCCATCCAGCGGATGCGGCGATCGTGACGCGGATAGGGAGTGGCGCTTCCTTGGCCGGCGAGGGCGACCACGCCACCGTCGAGGAGGGCGACCACGCCACCGTCGAGGAGGGCGACCACGCCACCGTCGAGGAGGGCGACGAAGGCAGTGGAGTCGCGCCGTGGCCTGAATGGGCCAAGACCGGCGCCCCGGCTGAGGAACACGCCCACGACAGCACCACGCCGGGAGGCGCCGGAGCCACCTCGGACTCCGACTCCCAGCACGCCACGCACGGTGGCGGCAGCGCCGATACCGGGACAGACGTCCCCTCCACCGGTGCGGACTCGACCGAGCATGGCGGCCAGGGCCACGACTCTGGCAGCAGCGGAACGGGTGGCCACGACGAGGAGGTTCCGGTCCAGCCACGCCCGCGAGCGCTGGTGCTTGGCTCCTTCGCCGCCGTCAACGCCGGGGTCCTGCTCGCCGCTGCGTTCATTCGCCGCCGGACCCGGAGCGAGGTTCAGCGGCGTAAGTCTGCCCGCGCCGCCGCGCTGCGCGGCACCGCAAAAACCCGATCTCCCCAGCCCGCCGCCCCGGCCCAGCCCCAGCACTAGGACCTGACGATGCCCACTGCAACTGGCGCCCCCCTGAGCTGTCCCGACGCCACGGACCCCGACCTGGTCGAGGACACCAGCCCCGCGCCAGTAGGGCGCAACCTGATGGACAACCGGGTCTTCGCCCGGGTGATGCGCAGCCGCTTGTACCCCGGCATCCTGCAGATCCCGATCGCGATGGTCTTCGGGCTGGTGGCCTTCCAGCTGCTCGTCGGCCCCGACTCCGCGCACGACAACGCCGGCACCGCCCTGATGTGGGTGCTGTGGTGGCCACTCATCCCGATCGTGTTCGTGCTGCTCGGGCGCTTCTGGTGCGCAGTCTGCCCGTTCGGGTGGCTCTCCGACCGTGTCCAGTCCCTGGTCGGGGTGAACCGCCCCGTTCCGGCGTTCCTGAAGAAGTACGGAATCTGGATCATCGACGCCCAGTTCCTCGCCATCACCTGGGCCGACCACGTCTGGGGCATCGTGGAGTCACCGTGGGGCTCCGGAGTCCTGCTGCTGCTCCTCACCACCGCCGTGATCGTCTCCGGTGCCTTCTTCCAGCGCCGCACCTTCTGCCGCTACCTGTGCTTCCTGGGCGGACTCTCCGGCAACTACGCCCGCACCGGGGCGGTCGAGTTACGCGCCGACACCGACATCTGCCGCACCTGCACCTCTCGCGCGGCCTGCTACAACGGCACCGACAAGGTCGCCGGCTGCCCGCTGTTCACGTTCGCGCGCACGATGGACTCCAACGCCAACTGCAACCTGTGCGCGAACTGCATCAAGGCCTGCCCCAACGACGCCATCCAGATCCGGGTCCGCAAGCCCACCTCGGAGCTCTGGTTCATCCGGAACCCCAAGATCGAAGAATCGTTCCTCGCGATGGCGATCATGGGCATCGTCCTCATCCAGAACCTCACCATGCTCGAGGTCTGGAACCGGATCCTCGATTTCATCTCAGCAGCCACCGGCATCACCAGCTACGCGGTCATCTTCACCGTCGCGTTCGTCGTCGCTGTGTCCCTTCCAGTCGGACTCCTCGCCGCAGCCTCGTGGTTCGCCTCGCGCGCAAACCTCGAGACCACCTGGAAGAACTTCGCCCGCTTCGGCTACGCACTGATTCCCCTCGACGTCGCCGGTCACATCGCCCACAACCTGTTCCACCTGCTCGCCGAAGGAAAGGCGGTCATCTTCACCGTCGGTGGCCTGATCGGGTTCGAGGCGCAGGAGGGCGCGTCCACCGCCATCGTCGAGACGGGCACCATCCAGATCCTGCAGTACGCGGTGCTCGCTCTCGGCGTCGCCGGATCGCTGTACACCGCCAAGCGCATCGCGCACCGCCGCTACCGCACCCAGGAACGGCGCAGGGCCACGCTGGCGCCCTACCTGATGGTCCTCAGTGTTCTCGCGGCGCTGAACGTGTGGATGTTCGCTCTCCCCATGGCGCACCGCATGTGACTTGTCCCTGCACCGCACCGAGCAGGGCTGCGAGGCCATCGCTTGCCCGGCTGCCCTGTTCAGGACCGCCCCGTCCCCCCCAAGCCGACCACCTACCAGCCCCATTGCCGATCAGGAGAAGTCGATGCCCCGCATCCGCCCGTTGTCCCTTGCCGCCGCCACGCTTGCCGTGGCCGTACTGGCCGGATGCGCGGCTCCAGGGACCGATGAGTCGAGCGTGATTGAACGCAACGCCGCAGGGCTTCCTGTGGTTCCGGAGGAAGCCGGGCACGTGCATGGCATGGCGGTGAACCCCAGCGATGGGCAGTTGTATCTCGGCACCCACGGCGGGACCCTCATTGTCGACGGCGACACCATCACCACGGTCGGAGACAGCACCATCGACCTGATGGGGTTCACCGTCGCCGGAGCCGACCACTTCTATGCCAGCGGTCACCCCGGCCCCGACGACGACCTGCCCAACCCGGTCGGCCTCATCGAGAGCACCGATGCCGGTGAGACCTGGACACCGCTGTCGCTCACCGGGGAGTCCGACTTCCACACCCTTGGCGCAGCCGGTGGGCAGGTGTACGGGTTCAACGGCCAGCTCGTCGGCACCAACGACGGACGTACCTGGACCCCCGGAGCCCCCGACGTCGCCCCCGCCTCACTGGCGATCGACCCGGAGCTCTCGAGCCGCGTCGTGGCGACCACCCAGCACGGCCCTGCGTTGTCCACGGACAGCGCCGCGACGTTCACCCACCTCGAGGACGCCCCCGTGCTGCTCTTCGTCGCGTGGCCGGCCCCCGACCAGCTGTGGGGTGTCTCCCCGGAGGGGACCGTCCACCACAGTGGCGACGCCGGGAAGACCTGGACCGAGAAGGGTGATGTCGATGCGCCGGCAGCATTCACCGCCGCCGCGAACGGCACGGTCGTCGTCGCAACCCAGACGGAGATTCTGACCTCCACCGATGGCGCGGCGACCTTCAGTCCGGTCGCCGAGGTCACCGGTGGGGGGCACTGAGGCGCATTCGGCGAACTTCATAGAACCTTCACCGCTCCTCGACCAGACCCACGTGCCCGACATCGACGGTGGACTCACCCACCCCCTGCGCGAGGCCCCTGCCAGCGCTCACCATCTAGGAGCCTCCTCCATGCCCGACAGCCCGCACGTTGACCACCCGGCAACCGATCCGTCCAGTAGACGACGGCTCGCTCCACGGGTCCTCGCCGGACTCGCGGTAGCCGCCGTCGCCGCCGGAGCCGTCCTCGGCGCCTCGACCCTCAGCAGTGGCGACACCGACATCACCCGGCGAGACACCCGGCCCATGCTGGTCGGCGCCAGCGAGGTCGCCGGGACCGTGTGGGTGGCGAACGAGAAAGACGGCACGCTGACCGCGATCGACGCGGCCACGAACAAGGTCACCACCACGGTGCGAGGCGTCGAGGGTCCCCACAATGTTCAAGTCGCGCCCGATGGTGCGGGCGTATGGGCCGTCAGTGGCCACGACGGGCTCGCCGCGATGCTCGACTCCCAGACCGCATCCCTGCACGGTGCCGTCCCAACCGGCGCTGCCCCGGCCCACGTCGTGCTCAGCCCCGACGGAGCCACTGCCTACGTCACCAACGGAGCCGACGCAACTGTCACGGCCATCGACACCGAGACCATGACTGCTGTCGCCACCATCCCCACTGGGCAGGGCCCGCACGGGCTGCGGCCCAGCCCTGATGGTCGCTGGCTCTACGTGGCGAACGTCGCCGACACCACTGTGAGCGTCATCGACACCCGCAAGAACGCCCGTGTCGAGGACATCGAGGTGGGCAACGCGCCTGCCCAGGTCGCGTCCTCCCCCGACGGCCGCTACGTGTACGCCTCCCTCAACGGCGACGACGCCGTCGCCAAGATCGACACCAGGAGCCGCAAGCTGCTCGGCACAGTGCCGGTCGGAGACGGCCCCATCCAGACCTATGTGACACCCGACGACCGCTACCTTCTCGTGGCCAACCAAGGCACCGAGGACCAGCCAGGGACCACGGTCTCGGTCGTGGACACCGCGACCTTCACCGTCACCGCGACCGTGGAGACCGGCCAGGGAGCACACGGGGTCGTCGTCGAACCCTCGAGCCGGTACGCCTACGTCACCAACCTGTACGGCGACGATGTCGCGGTACTCGACCTCAACACGCTCAAGGTGGTGGCCCGAGTCAAGGTCGGCGACGCACCGAACGGGATCAGCTACTCCCCCACCCCGATCACCGCCCAGACGTCGCAGGTGAGCATCGACCTACCCGAGCCCCCCACCGACGCCGTCGCCGATGAAGACGACGAGCACACCGAGGACGGCGACACCGACGACGAGCACGGCCACTGAGGCCGACCCGGTCGCGTAGGTCGCGAGCGTCGAGGCAGAGACGCCCGGCCGCGACGCGGCCGCCACCACATGGGTCATGAAGGTTCCGTGAAGTTCCCCAAGCATCTCTTGTGACCGATACCCCCCGGGGGTAGTGTTCCTGACATGTAACGGTACCCCGAGGGGGTATCCAGGAGGTGTCAGATGACGCGCACCGAGCCCGGCTACATCACCGACCAGCGGGCGGTGCTGAGCCGGCTCCACCGCATCGAGGGTCAGATCCGGGGCCTCCAGCGCATGGTGACCCAGGAGGTGTACTGCCCCGATGTGCTGATCCAGGTCTCCGCGGCGACCCGAGCCCTGGAGAGCGTCGCACTGACCCTGCTGGACCAGCACCTGCGCCACTGCGTGGGCGGAGCACCCGGCGACGTGCTCGCCGAGCAGAGACTCGCCGACGCATCCGCCGCGATCGCCCGCCTGGTCCGTTCGTGACCCACCCCAAGACCCCCACGGCCAACCATGCCGTGGCAGCTCGCCGACGAGGAGAATCTGATGAACCACCCGACGCACACCGAACTTCCACTGGCCGGTTCCAGCAAGGACAGCGGTGGCTGCTGCGGTGGCGGTACCGGTGGCTGCGGCTGCAGCTCGACCAGCCCCACCCACGCCGATGAGACCGCCTCGGTTACGGCAGGAGACCGAGGCAACGAGCAAACCATGACTGCGGAGGGAACCGCCCGCGCCTTCGGTGTTACCGGCATGACCTGCGGACATTGCGTCGCGGCAGTGACCGAGGAACTCAAGCAGCTCCCCGGCGTCACCCACGTCGGGGTCGACCTCGTGGCCGGCGGCGCCTCCACCGTCACGATCACCGGTACCCAGAGCCTCGACGAGGCCCTCGTCGCCACCGCGCTCGAAGAGGCCGGCGACTACCACCTCGTCTGAGCACCGGAGGCCACCTACCGGCCCCACCATCCGATGCTCCTAGCCGGGCAGGAGAGAAGTCGATGACCAAGCACACGACCACCCATCAGTCTGTTGGCGCCACGAACGGGCCCGGCGAGCCCACCAGCCAGGTCGAGCTGTCGATCACCGGGATGACCTGCGCATCGTGCGCTGCCCGCATCGAGAAGAAGCTGAACAAGCTCGACGGGGTCACCGCCTCGGTGAACTACGCCACCGAGAAGGCGCGCGTCACCTACCCCTCCACTGTCGTACCCGAGGATCTCGTCTCGGTCGTCGAGGCCACCGGCTACGCCGCAACACTGCGCCAAGCGCCCTCCACCACTGGACCGGACACATCACCCGGCTCCACGGGGTCAGGCGCTGAGATCCACGAAGGGGAGGACGCGCGCGCCCACGAGGCAGCCGGCTGGTGGCAACGGCTGTGGATCTCCGCGGTGCTCGCTGCGCCGGTGCTCGCAATGAGCATGATCCCCGCCCTGCAGTTCGACAACTGGCAATGGCTCTCCTTGACCCTGGCGTCCCCCGTCGTGGTGTGGGGCGCCTGGCCCTTCCACCAGGCTGCGGTGAAGAATGCCCGCCACGGCGCCGCCACCATGGACACCCTGATCTCCGTCGGGGTCACCGCCGCCTACCTGTGGTCACTATGGGCGCTGCTGTTCACCCACGCCGGGATGACCGGGATGCGGATGGAGTTCGAGCTCCTTCCCGACCCCGGCTCCACCGAGCCGCACATCTACCTCGAGGTCGCTGCCGCGGTCACCGCCTTCATCATCGCCGGCCGGTACTTCGAGGCCCGGGCCAAGCGGCAGTCGGGTGCCGCGCTGCGGGCGCTGCTCGACATGGGCGCCAAAGACGTCGCGGTATTCCGCGACGGACCCGACGGGGCTGTAGAACAGCGGATCCCCATCGGCCAGCTCACCGTCGGGGACGTGTTCGTCGTCCGCCCGGGGGAGAAGATCGCCACCGACGGCGTCGTCGACTCAGGAACCTCCGCAGTAGACGCCTCCATGCTCACCGGCGAACCAGTCCCCGTCGAGGTCGGGCCCGGAGACCCGGTCGTGGGAGCCACCGTGAACGCCGGCGGCCGCCTCCACGTCCGCGCGACCCGCGTCGGCGCCGATACCCAGCTGGCTCAGATGGCACGCCTCGTCGAGGACGCCCAGTCCGGGAAGGCCGCGGTGCAGCGGCTCGCCGACCGCGTCTCAGCCGTGTTCGTGCCCGTCGTCATCGCGATCTCGCTCGCCACCCTCACCGGATGGCTGCTCACCGGGCACTCCGCCACGGCCGCGTTCACTGCCGCCGTCGCGGTCCTGATCATCGCCTGCCCGTGCGCCCTGGGCCTTGCCACCCCCACCGCACTGCTGGTCGGGACCGGCCGCGGCGCCCAGCTCGGCATCCTGATCAAAGGTCCCGAGATGCTCGAGTCCACCCGCGTCGTCGACACCATCGTGCTGGACAAGACCGGAACCGTCACCACCGGCAAGATGACACTGGTCGACGCCATCACCTCCCCCACCACCTCGCCCGAGGAGCTGCTGCGGCTGGCCGGCGCCCTCGAGAACGCCTCCGAGCACCCCATCGCCGAGGCCATCGCCGCCGGCGCAGCCGAACGCACCGGCCACCGCCTTCCCGCGGTCGAGAGCTTCGCCTCCACCCCCGGGCTCGGAGTCGCCGGCGTCGTCGAGGGTCACGCCGTCGTCGCAGGCCGTCCCCGCTGGCTGCACAGCGAGTGGGCGATGCCACTCGACGACACCCTCGCCACCGCCGTGACCGCGGCGCAGGAGCAGGGAAAGACCGCGATCGTCGTCGGCTGGGACGGCGAGGCCCGAGGCGTCGTCGTCGTGGCCGACACCGTGAAGCCCACCAGCCGACAGGCAATCGCAGAACTCCGCGAGCTCGGACTGCGCCCAGTGCTGCTCACCGGCGACAACGAGCGCGCCGCGCGTGCGGTCGCGGCCGAGGTCGGGATCGAAGAAGTCATCGCCGAGGTGCTGCCCGAAGAGAAGGTCGACGTCGTGCGCCGCCTCCAGGCCGAGGGGCGCGTCGTGGCCATGGTCGGGGACGGCACCAACGACAGCCCCGCGCTCGCCGCAGCCGATCTCGGCATCGCGATGGGCACCGGCACCGATGTCGCGATCGAGGCATCCGACCTGACCCTAGTACGCGGCGACCTGCGCGCCGCGGTCGACGCCATCCGCCTCTCCCGGCGCACCCTGACGGTCATCAAGTCCAACCTGGCGTTCGCATTCGTCTACAACGTCGCCGCAATCCCGCTGGCCGCCTTCGGGCTGCTCAACCCCCTCATCGCCGGCGCCGCCATGGCCGCCTCCTCGGTATCGGTCGTCTCCAACAGCCTGCGACTACGCCGCTTCCAAGCCGTCTCCACCACCGACACCCCGCTGCCCCGACAGGAGGGCACCCCATGAGTCGCGACCAGCAACACCAGCACACACAACACGGCTCCCACGGACCCGACACCCACATCCATCCCGACCAGCCCGGACTCGACTCAAGTCCCCCGCAGCACGCAGCCCACGGCCACCACCAGGCACCGGACGGCACGACGACAGCCGTCCTCGAGGTCGGCGGACTGCACTGGGCGACCAGCCGCACCGTCATCGAGAACGTGCTGGGCCGAGACCCGGGCGTCGTGGCCGTCGAAGCCAACCCCATCGCACAGACCGCGACCGTCACCTACGACCCAGCTCGCACCGACCTCATCCAGCTGCGCTCCTGGATCCGCGAATGCGGCTACCACTGCGCCGGCCAGTCGGTCCCCAGCCACACCTGCGACCCGATGGCCGAGCCCACCGGACACCGCCACGACAGCGCACACGACGACTCCCAGACCCCAGCTGCACACCACGCACACCCGGCGGCCGCCACGCCGACCGCCTCACCGCACGACGCGATGGGCCACGGGGGTCACGGGTCGATGTCGATGGCCGACATGGTCCGCGACATGCGCAACCGGTTCCTGGTAGCGCTGCTCTTCACAATCCCGATCTCGCTGTACTCCCCGATGGGCCGCGACATGCTCGGGTTCACCACGTCCGCTCCGTTCGCGATGCGCGACGACGTGTTCGCGCTGCTGCTGTCGCTACCGGTTGTCTTCTACTCCGGCTGGATCTTCTTCGACGGCGCCTACCGGGCGCTCAAGGCCCGCACCCTGGACATGATGGTGCTGGTCGCGGTCGCGATCGGCGCCGGCTGGCTGTACTCGCTCGCCGTGACCCTCACCGGAGAGGGTGAGGTCTTCTACGAGGCCGCCGCGATGCTCACCGTGTTCGTGCTGCTCGGCCACTGGTTCGAGATGCGCGCCCGCGGTGGCGCCAACGACGCCATCCGAACCCTCCTCGACCTCGCCCCACCCCAGGCGCTGGTCCTCCGAGACGGCGAGACAATCGAGGTCCCCTCCTCCGAGGTCTCGGTCGGCGACCTGCTGCTGGTGCGCCCCGGCGCGAAGATCGCCGTCGACGGAATCGTCGAAGAGGGCGAGTCCGAGATCGACGAGTCAATGGTGACCGGGGAATCCATGCCGGTGACCAAGCGACCCGGAGACCAGGTCATCGGCGCCACGGTCAACGCCACCGGCACCCTGCGCGTGCGCGCCTCCAAAGTCGGCTCCGACACCGCCCTCGCGCAGATCGTCGCCCTGGTGCAACAGGCGCAGAACTCCAAGGCCCCCGGCCAGAAGCTCGCCGACAAGGCCGCCTTCTGGCTGGTCCTGGTCGCCCTCGTGGGCGGGATCGGCACCTTCGCTGCCTGGTCGATCGCCGGCGCCTCGGTCGCTACCGCGCTCCTGTTCGCGATCACGGTCGTCGTGATCACCTGCCCCGACGCCCTCGGCCTCGCCACCCCGACCGCGATCATGGTCGGCTCCGGGCTCGGCGCGAAACGCGGCATCCTGTTCAAGAACGCCACCGCCATCGAAACCGCAGCGAAGCTCACCACCGTGGTGTTCGACAAGACCGGCACCCTGACCCGAGGCGAGCCCGAAGTCACCGACGTAGTGCTCGCCCCCTCCCCCACCACCATTGACCAATACACGCTCCTTGCGCTCGCGGCCGCCGTCGAGCGGGAGTCCGAGCACCCGCTGGCCCAAGCGATCGTGGACTACGCACAAGCCCAAGACGTTCGGGAACTGCGAGCCACCGAGTTCCGCAACGTCGCCGGACACGGCGCCGTCGCGACGGTCGACAAGCACCGCGTCGCGATCGGCAACCGCCGCCTCATGGACGCCGAAGGAGCCGCCCTCGACGACCTCGCCGAGCGCCGCGGAGAGCTCGCAGCCTCCGGCAAGACCGCCGTCATGGTCGCCGTCGACGGGCAAGCCGTCGCCGTGATTGGGATCGCCGACGCGATCCGCCCCACCTCCGCGGCTGCTGTCGCCGCGCTGCACGACGTGGGGGTCGAGGTCGTGATGCTCACCGGCGACAACACCGCAACCGCGCAACGCATCGCCGACGTCCTGGGGATCGACACGGTCATCGCCGAAGTCCTCCCCGAGGACAAGGCCGACCACATCGCCCGATTGCAGGCCCAGGGCAAACGCGTCGCGCACGTCGGGGACGGAGTCAACGACGCCCCGGCGCTCGCCACCGCCGACCTCGGCATCGCCATCGGCGCCGGCACCGACGTCGCCATCGAGACCGCCGACGTGGTCCTGATGCGCTCCGACCCCCTCGACGTCCCCACTGCGCTCACCATCGGCAAAGGAACCCGCCGCAAGGAACTGCAGTCCCTGTGGTGGGCGATCTCCTACAACGCGATCGCCCTGCCCATCGCAGCAGGAGTCTTCGAGCCCGCCTTCGGGCTCACCCTCCGACCCGAGATCGCCGCACTCTCGATGTCCGGATCCAGCTTCCTCGTCGCCGTCAACGCCCTTCTCCTCAAGCGCCTCCGACTGCCCCAACAACCACCGTCCCCGCGATCCGAACCGGCGACCCGCCCGCTAGCGCCCACCCCCTGAAGCAACGGCAAACACCCCGACCTTCCCGATCTGCCTACCGCGACGACCCGACCCGACATCCGACCATCACCCCCACCAGACCTGAGGAGAGAACCATGAAGAAGACCACGAAGAGGATCCTCGCCCCCATCGGGCTCGTACTCGCCGGCACGCTGCTCGCCGCCTGCGGCACCGACGACGACGGCAACGACAACAGCGACGCCGCCACCTTCAACGACGCCGACATCACCTTCGCGCAGGGCATGATCCCCCACCACGAGCAAGCCGTCGAGATGGCACAGCAGGCCACCGACCAGGCCGAGAGCACGGAAGTGAAGGACCTCGCCGCGAAGATCGAGGAAGCTCAGGCCCCCGAGATCGAGCAACTCACCGCCTGGCTGGAGGAGTGGGACGCCGACGTCCCTTCCACAGGCATGGACCACGGCGACATGGGTCACGGCGACGCCGAGTCGGGCATGTCCGGAATGATGACCGAAGAGGACATGGACAAACTCGAGGGAACGAACGGATCAGCCTTCGACCAGATGTTCCTCGAGATGATGATCGAACACCACCGGGGGGCCGTCAGCATGGCAAAGACCGAGGTCGCCGACGGGAAGAACGCCGACGCCATCGACATGGCCGAGGAGATCATCACCACCCAGAACGACGAGATCGAACAGATGGAACGGCTCCTTGGCTCGTGACGCGGCGTCGCACAAAGCCACCTATGCGCTCGGAATGGAAGGCGTGACGCATAGGCAGAGCGAGTGCTCACGTGGCCCGCACAGTCATCGGCGTGAACATTGCTTCCCTCAGCCCGTGGGGTTGCTCCTCCGACTGCGGCGACCCGCCATCACGGCCGCTTGGACGCGTGCATCACCAAAGCGTCCAAGGCGAGGCGAGCGCGTGATCGACCCAACACCCCTCGGCCCACGCGACGCTGATCCGCACGGCGAGACCGCCGTCAGCAGCATAGATCCGCGACCGATAGACCCGATGCCTGACCGATAGGCCCGATGCCTGTGTGAGACCGGTTAGCCACGAGCTGGCTTGGGTTGGCCCGGTGGTGCCACGTCGAGCGTGAGAGCCCGGCCATCGCCAACACGCCTGACGTTGTGATCCGCTCTGCACGCTCAGCTCGGCGACCGGGTCGTTCTCGGGGCTCAGGAATCGAATGGATCGCTCGTCGTCGGGACCTCGTCCACTCGTCGCGTGCAAGAGCCCGAAGATCAGCCGCGCCCCCTCGTCTGGTGAGGCCAGCGCTCATGCGCATCTCGGCTGCCTGATCGTTGACAACGCCCCTGACTGAAGTCGTACGGCTGGTGCGCCGCACCCGTGAGTTGTAGCCCATGCAGAGACCCGCTCGTTTTGAACCTTCAGCCACGGGGGCGCACGGTTCAAATCCTCGACGCGACGAAACCGGAGTTCATGCAGGTCAGGGAAGCGTCGTCAGTCTCGTAAGTCGGCCCATTGCCGATTCCTCAGCACGTTTTCGGGGCATAAACGCGACATACGCCGAAAGTAGTTCAAATTGAAAACCGCCTCCGGCCTGCGTTTCCGCAGGTCAGAGGCGGTTCTTCGGTCGGGCTGACAGGATTTGAACCTGCGACCCCTTGGCCCACACCGCATGGTGACTGCGACTTATGGCCACTTGCATCTTCTTGACCTGTTGCGCCCTGACCTGCGAAAACACTCACACTTCGGGCGTTTACATCGCTTCCCCATCGAGCTGATGCGACTGGGATTGATCTCTTGGGCCGACGTTTTCGCGACATAAGCGCGACACGGCTCGAATCTCGTTTGCAGGGCAAAGTCCCGCCCGACGAGTTCCAGCCCATGCCCCTGGTCACAGGGTACTTCGACGATGAGCGAACCGGACTTCATCGTCGAGAGGGCATCGTCGGTCACGACATCGAGAGCTCCGTGGCAGGCGACGCCGAGTGGTCGCCCAGGGTTCATCGAGACGTTGAGAGCCACTGGGGGCGTCTGCAGCACCCGAGCCAATCGCTGCTCCCAGCGGAGGGCCTAGTGACCTGTGGCGGGCCGTCGGGCGCTCGAGACGAAGTTCAAGAAGTCACGTACGGTCTGGTCGGCGATGACGTCGCGCCCCAGGGCTGGGTCGGCGAGCTCGTGGACCTCGATGGAAAGGCGCTCCATTTCACGGTCCAGCTCGGCGGCCGTGGTCGCCGCTTGCCGCAGGCCGTCGCTTAGCCGAGACGGCACAGCGTGGTCGTACTTGTAGAAGATCTTGTGTTCAAGGCTTGCCCAGAAGTCCTGCGCAATGGTCCGGAACTGCATCTCGACGGGGACGGAGACGGTCTCACCCGAGAGGAACACCGGGACCTCGACGATCGCGTGCAGTGAGCGGTATCCGCTCGTCTTCGGAGTGGCGATGTAGTCCTTGAGCTCGATCAGCTGGACATCGGCTTGGCGGCACAGCATCTCCTGCACGCGGTACACATCGCTGGTGAAGCTACACACCACCCGAACCCCAGCGATGTCGCGGATCCCGTCGCGTAACTCGCCCAGATTGGGTCCACACCCCTGTCTGCGGGCCTTGGACAGCACGCTCTCAGGCGTCTTCAGACGGGTGACGATGTGCTCGATCGGGTTGTAGCTGTGTAGGAGCTTGAACTCCTCCTGCAGGATCGCGACCTTGGTCTCGATCTCCTTGATGGCGAACTGATACGTCGCCATGAACTTGGTCAGGTCCCTGCGCGCCGTATTCAGATTCGTCAGCAGCTCGGCGAATTCGGGAGAGTCTTCCACCGACTCCCGCGAGGCATGCTCACCTGCGTCGCCCACCGTTGCAGGCTACACCCCGCAGACATTAGGGCTCTCGTCATGGTCAAGTGCCGGGTCACTTCTGCCGACTAGTCTGACATTGCAGCGGAGGAGAGCCACGCATGGAACTGATTGGGGCTATCGCCCACCACTGGCACCGACGCGCCCCCATGCCGCGCTGCGGCATCCGCCGGTGAGGGACGACGAGGAGCGCGACGCTCGTCGGCTGACAGAGCTCCAGCGCTATCTCCAACCCGACGCCGCTCAGCAGCAGGTTCTGCAGACCGTCGTGGACATTGCGGCACTCATGGCGGGGGTGCCCATGGCCGCGGTCAACCTGATGACCGACACGCAGCAGCTCAGCATCGCCACTGTGGGTATCCCCACCGGTGTCTGCGATCGCGACGACGCGATGTGCAACGTCGCCATCGTGCAGGACAGTTCCATCATCACCAACGACGCCAGTCGCGACCCCCGCTTCTCGGAGCACCCCGCTGTGGACGGCACCCTGTCCAGCATCCGGTTCTATGCCGCACATCCGCTGCGCACCGACACCGGGACGGTGATCGGCACGCTGTGCGTGTTCGACACTCGCCCGCACACCCTGACGTCGGAGCAGCAACGGGCCCTTGCCGGACTCGCGGACCGGGTCGTCGAGCACTTCGAGCTGGAGCACCGCACCCGCCAGCTGCAGGACCTCACTGAGGAGCTGCAGACCTCCTTGAAGCAACTAAGCGCCACCGAGCAGCGCCTGCAGCGCTCCAACGAACGTCTGGCTGCCTTCGCAGGTCAGGTCACTCACGATCTCAACAATCCGCTGACCGCCATCTCCATGTCGCTCGACATGCTCGGTGAGCACCTCGAGACCCTCGAACCCAGAGACGAGACAGCACAGTTCCTGACTCAGCGCGCACATCATGCGGCAGCCAGGATGCAGACGATGGTTCAGGACGTCCTTACCTACGCTCGGTCAGGCGGAGCTCGAGTGGACCTCAGCCGTGTCGATCTGAGAGAGACCGTCGCCGCGGTCCTCGAGGATCTCGCTGCCCCGCTCGCCGACGCGGAGGTGACGGTGGGTCACCTGCCGGTCGTCGAGGGCGATCCGGTCCAGCTGCGAGTCGCGCTTCAGAACCTGGTCAGCAATGCGGCCAAGTTCACCTCCGCTGGCCAGCGACCGCGTATCCGGGTCACTGCCACGCCCGAGATCCAGCAGGACGAGGTGACCGTCGCAGTGATCGACCATGGCATCGGCATCGCGGCCGCGGACCGCGATCGAGTAGCCACGCCGTTCGTCCGACTCCATGACGACATCGACGGCAGCGGCATCGGCTTGGCCACCGTCAAGCGGATCCTCGAGGCGCACGGACGGCACCTCGAGATCACCGAGACCGCTGGTGGCGGGACCACCGTGTCCTTCCGTCTCAGCGCCGCACCGACGTCAGCTCAACAGGTTCCGCTTGAGGACCTTCCCGCTCGGTAGGCGAGGGAACTCGTCGAGGAAGTCGACGGTGCGTGGCGCCTTGTAGTGCGCAACCCGCTCCCGGGCGAACGCGATCAGCTCGGCCGCCAACGCCTCACCGGCCGCAGCCGGATCCGCGGGCTGGACCACGGCGTGCACAGCCTGGCCGAACTCGTCGTCCGGCACCCCGATCACGGCGATGTCCGCCACGGCGGGGTGGGCGATCAGCGCGTCCTCGACCTCGCGGGGATAGATGTTGACCCCGCCGGAGAGGATCAGATCGGTACGTCGGTCGGCGAGGTAGAGGAACCCGTCGGCGTCGACCCGGCCCACGTCGCCGAGCGTGGTCCAGCCTCGCTCATCCCAGGCACTGGCGGTCTTGGCGGCATCGTCGTGGTACTCGAAGCGAGGGGTCTCGCTGAACCACACCGTGCCGATCTCCCCGACTTCGAGCTCGCGGCCCTCGTCGTCACAGATGTGCACGTTGCCGATCAATGGGCGCCCCACCGAACCGGGATGCTCGAGCCACGTCGCGGAGTCGATCATGAAGAAGCCGGTGCCCTCAGAGCCCGCGTAGAACTCGACCAGCTTGGGTCCGAGCCAGTCGATCATCCGCTGCTTGACCTCCACGGGGCACGGCGCACCGGCATGCACGACGACCCGCAGAGAGCTCACGTCGTAGAGAGCGCGCACCTTGTCCTCGAGCTTCAGCATCCGCACGAACATCGTCGGGACGAACTGCGCGTGCGTGACTCGGTGGAGCTCGACCAGCTCGAGTGCGTGGGCGGCCTCGAAGCGCTCCATCACCACGACCGTGCCGCCGTTGCGGATCGTTCCGAGCGACCAGCCGAGCGGCGCCGCGTGATAGAGCGGGCCAGGGCTCAGGTAGACACTGTCCCGACCGAAGCCGAAGGCGTTCGCCATCATGTGATCGATGGTGATGCCGGTCCCGAACGGCGCCCCGCTCAGGGCCGGAAGGATGCCCTTGGGCCGGCCCGTGGTGCCGGAGGAGTAGAGCATGTAGTAGCCCTCGACCTCGGTGTCGAGCGGCGAGGTGGGAGCCTCGGCGGTCAGATCCTCCAGGCGCCGCGTTCCCTCCGGCTCCTCCCCCGCCGGCACGCCGACCACGAGCCGCATGACTGGCCGCGAGGCATTGGCCACGGTGTGTGCCGCGACCTCCTCGAGGGAGGACGACGACACCAGCACGGTCGCCTCGCAATTGTCGACGATGTAGGCCGCCTCGTCGGCGGTGAGGTGCCAGTTGACCGGGGTGTAGAACAGCCCGGAGCGTTGCGCCGCCCACACGACCGGGAAGAGCTCCAGCTGGTTCTCCATCAGGATCGCGATGTGATCCCCGGGGCGCAGCCCCAGGTCCTGCAGCACGTGCGCGACCTGGTTGGACTGCTCCTCGAGCTCGAGATAGCTCAAGCTGGCTCCGCAAGACCCCATCACGATGGCACGCTTGCGACCGAGCTCGGCCGCCAGGCTCGTCAGGTGCATCAGCCGATCCTCTCGCCTGAAGCGTCCAGGGCCGTGTGTGCTCTCTCGATCATCGGGACCACCAGGCCACCGATGCGGTCGAAGCCGTCACCGACCGTGAGCCCTTGGGTGTGGCGATAGTGGATGCCCTCGCAGATCGCGGCGATCTTGAAGGACGCGAACGCCAGATACCACGAGAGGTCGCCCACGGGGGACGCACGTCGCGCTGCGTAGCGCTCCAGCAGGACCGTGGAGGCCGGGAATCCGGCGTGCTCCCCCGGCACTGCAGCGACCGGGGAGTCGAGCCCTGCGATCCCGTCCCACCACACCGCCATCGTGGCGACGTCGGTCAGGGGGTCCCCCAGGGTCGCCATCTCCCAGTCGAGGACGGCCGCGACCCGGTCGTCGGGTCCCAGCACCACATTGTCCAGGCGGTAGTCGCCATGCACGATCGCGGCCTGGCCACCGGGCACTCCGGCCAGCAGCCGGGTGACCAGACGGTCGAGTCCGGGCAGGTCCCGACTCGTCGACGCCTCCACCTGCTTGACCCAGCGCCGCACCTGGCGCTCGTTGTAGCCCACGGGTCTTCCGAGGTCACCGAGCCCGACGCTGGCGGGGTCCAGCTCGTGCAGGTCGGCGAGGGTGTCGGCGAGAGCGGTGGCCAATGCCCGTCCGCGCTGGGGAGTGATCGCGTCGAGCTGTCCGGCACTGCGCAGGATCTCGCCGTCGGCGAAGTCCATCACGTAGAAGGGGGCTCCGATCACCGAGGCGTCGGCGCAGTGCACCACCATGCCGGGGACCGGGACGGGCGAACCGGCGAGGGCGGACATCACGAGGTACTCGCGGCCGACGTCGTGCGCGGTGGCAAGCACGTGGCCCAGTGGCGGGCGACGCAGCACCCAGGTCCGGGTGCCATCGCTGAGCCGATAGGTGAGGTTCGAGCGCCCACCTGCGATCAGCTCGGAGCGCAGGCTGCCGAGCAGCAGTCCGGGCCGGTGCTCGTCGAGGTATGCCGTCAGGGTTGCCTCGTCCAGGGCTCCGTCAGTGCTGGGCTCCGTTGATCCGTCTCTGGGCGGCTGGGCGGCGTCGGTCATCGGAGGCCTCCGGTCGCGAATTCGGGTGCGCGCTTCGCCACGAAGGCGCGCACGCCCTCGCGTCCGTCGGGGCTGGGGGCGAGCTCACGGATCGAGAGCGTCTCGGCCCGCAGTGCGCGCTCGGGGGCCGGGTCGGCGGTGTCGCGCAGCAGCCTCTTGGTGGCCGCCAAGGCGTCGGCCGGCCCGGTCAGCAGCTTGGCCACCAGGGCGTCGGCGGCGCCGGCGAGCTCCTCGTCGTCGTGGACTCGCGCCACGAGGCCCGCGTCGCGTGCCTCCTCGGCGCTGAGCACGTCGTTGAGCAACGCCATGCGGAGGGCGCGGTGCAGCCCCAGGGAATGGGTGAGCAGGCTGGTGCCGCCGTCCACGCTCAGACCGACGGCGGTGTAGCCGAGGCTGAACTTCGCCGAGCGGGCGGCGAGCACCACGTCCGCGGCGGCCGCGAGCGGCGTGCCGGCGCCGGCTGCGGGACCCTGCACCACCGAGACCACGATCGCGCGGGAGCGGACCAGCTCGCTGACCACGCGGTGCAGTGCGTCGGCTAGGTCGTCGATGTAGCCCCGGACATCGTCGGCCGCGGCGAACGCGCCGAGGTCCCCGCCGACGCTGAAGAATCGCCCGGTGGACGCGAGCACGATGACCCGCGCGCCGTCCCGGTGCGCGCGCTCGACTGCGGCTCCCAGGTCGGCGACCGATGCGGTGTGGAGAGGGTTGCCGCGCTGCGCGTCGTTGAGGGTGATGCGCGCCGCACCGTCGCAGAGCTCGTAGCTCACACTCATGGGGCGATCCCTCCCTGGTGGTCGGCGTGGGAGCCCAACAGCGCCAGGCTGTTGCGGGCGTACGTCGCGCGGCGGCGCTCGCTGGTCAGGAAGGACGGCGGCGCGAGATAGGTGACGTCACGCGCCAGCGAGCCCTCCGCCTGGCGGACGGTGAACTGCTCGCGGGCGTCCGCCGAACTGCCGCAGACGGTGATCGCGCGGAGCATGTCGTCGGTGACGGCGGCGGCCAGCCCGTCCATGTCGCCCTTCTTGAAGGCGACCCTCAGCTGCTCCACCGGCTCGGTCCAGCCGTGCGCCTCGACGAAGGGGTCATAGGTCTTCACGGTCAGGTAGAAGGCCACCATCCGCCGCGCGTCGGCGATCGCGCGTGCCGGGTCGGCGTCGTCGATCGCGGTGATCAGCCAGCCGTGCTCGGCCGGGGCGGGGCGGTCATCGCCCTCAGGCCGGTCAGCCAGGCCCTTGGCCATCGCTGGGCGGACCACGTCGTCCCACCACTGTGCGGTGAAGAGGCCGTGCCCGATGACTCCGTCGGCGACTCGGGCCCCGGCCGCGGCCATGCCCTTGTTGAAGCCGGCGAACAGGATCGGCACCTCGAGCCGGCCGAGCACGGGCGCCTGAACCTTGGCGTCGATTTGGTAGTACTCGCCGTGGTAGACGACCGGCTTGCCGTTCTCGGCATGCAGCCAGGCGCGGATCGCTCCGGCCAGGTCGCTCATCCGCGCCACGGGGCGGTCGGCCTCCACGCCGAACCAGTCGCGGTTGATCGTGTAGGCACCCGAGCCGAGGCCGAGGAACACCCGGCCCGGCGCCTTCTTGCTGAGTGAGCGGGCCGCGGCCGCATGGGCGTACGGCGTGCGCGCGAAGGCGTAGGCGATGGACGTGCCCACGAGGGCATCGGTGGTCTTGTCGACCATGTCGGCCAGCGTCGAGTAGGCCTCGAGGTCGACGAACTCGCCGGTGCAGAAGACCGACACCCCGGCTTCCTCGGCGACGGCTGCTACTTCGGCGCCCGGCCAGGGCATCCCAAACTGCATGTGAGTCCTCCTCGGTATAGATTAATCATATAACTACTTGTAGGCTCGTGTCGATGAGCCCCCGGCAGCAGGAGGAAAGCGTGAGCACCACCGACAGCAGTTCCGCACCGACCGAGAACACCTTCGGCGTGCTCACCGACGACGCCTTCGAGCGGTCCCGCAGGCGCATCGGCATCCCCGAGCGCCCGCTGACGCCGCACAACCACGAGGTGGCGGCCGACAACGTGCGGCATTTCGCGTACGCCTATGGCGACGCGAACCCGCTGTGGTGCGACCCGGACTACGCCAAGAACACGCGCTGGGGGACGCTGATCGCCCCTCCGAACTTCATGTACACGATGGGCGAGAACGCCGCCCCGCCGCTCACCCCCGAGCAGAAGGCCGCGCTGAAGGGCGACCCGTTCGCCGGTCTCGGCTCATACCAGGCGGTGATGGAGTTCGAGTACTACCGTCCCCTCACGCTCGGCGACCGTTGCCAGGTCATCCGTGCCCAGGTCGGCGTGCAGGAGAAGCCCAGCAAGTTCGGCAACCGCACCGCGCACGTGACCAACGACTTCCTCTTCGCCAACGGCGACGGCGAGATCGTCACGATTCAGCGGGGCACCTGGATCAACGCCGAGCGCCACACCTCTCGTGAGAACGCGAAGAAGTCCGACCCGATCGACTTCACCACGCCCTACACCGACGAGCAGCTCGCCGAGATCGACGCTGCCTACGACGCCGAGACGATCCGTGGCGCCGAGCCGCGCTACTGGGAGGACGTCCAGATCGGCGACGAGATCCAGCCGCGCGTCAAGGGCCCGCTCACCACCACGGACGTCGTGGTGTGGCACGTCGGCTGGGGGATGCAGCTCACTCCCCCCGGGGCGTTCGGCATCTCGCGCAAGATCCGCAAGAAAGTGCCCGGCCTCTACCCCCACAACCAGCGCAACATCCCCGACACCGTGCAGCGCCTGCACTGGGAGGCCGAGCGGGCCACCGAGCTGGGCATCCCGATGAACTACGACTATGGCGCCATGCGCGAGACCTGGCTGACCCACGCCGTCACCGACTGGATGGGTGACGACGCCTGGTTGTGGAAGCTGTCGTGCCAGCACCGCAAGTTCAACTACATGGGCGACACCACGTGGATCACCGGCAAGGTCGTCGACAAGCGCGAGGTCACCGACGATCAGGGCACCCGGCACGAGGTCCACCTCGAGCTCGCCTGCACCAACCAGCGTGGCGAGGTCAACAGCCCCGGCACCGCGATCGTCCTGCTCCCGACCCGAGACAGCGCTGTCGAGCTCCCCAAGCCGCCGGCGGAGAGTCTGAGCGACCTGCTCGCCGTCGAGATCGAGCGCTTCGCGTGACAGGCACACTGACCGCGTGAGCGTTCCCGCCCGCCCCGCGCCCGCCATCCCCTTGCCCGGTGCTCCGTTGACGTTCGAGCACGGCCCAGCCTTCGCCAACCGACTCGCCCTGGCGCCCCTGACCAACCTGCAGAGCAACGTCGACGGAACCTTGTCCGACGACGAGCTTGCCTGGCTGGTGCGTCGGGGGGAGGGCGGGTTCGCGATGGTGATGACCTGCGCCGCCCACGTCTCCCCCGAGGGGCAGTGCTTCCCCGGCCAGCTCGCGGCGTACGACGACCGCTTCCTGCCCGGTCTGGCCCGGCTGTCCGATGCCCTGCGTGCCACCGGGACGGTCTCCGTCGTCCAGCTTCAGCACGGTGGACGACGGGGGGCGGCATCGCTGTCCGGTCATGGGCTCGTCGCCCCCTGGGACGACCCGGCGAAGGGTGCCCGGGCACTCACGACCGGAGAGGTGGAGCGCGTCGTCCAGGACTTCGTCGACGCGGCGCTCCGCGTCGAGGCGGCGGGCTTCGACGGAGTCCAGGTGCACGGCGCGCACGGCTATCTGCTGGCCCAGTTCCTCGACGGCCGCAACAACCGGCGCGGCGATCGGTACGGCGGATCGATCGAGAACCGCTTCCGAGTGGTGCACGAGGTCGTGGCGGGCGTCAGGGCTGCGACCGGACCGCGATTCCACGTGGGACTTCGTCTCACTCCAGAGCGCAACGGCATCACGCTGAAGGAGTCGCGCGAGCTGGCCCGGCAGGTGCTGGCCTCCGGTCTGCTCGACCACCTGGACATGTCACTGTGGGACGCGTTCAAGGCGCCCGAGGAGGAGGGCTACGACGGCCTCCTCCTGGACCACTTCACCGACCTGCCCCGGGGTGGGACAAGACTCGGCGTAGCCGGCAGGATCGACAGCGCCGCCGGTGTCCGCTGGTGCCTGGAGCGTGGCGCGGACTTCGTCTCGATCGGCACCGGCGCGATCGTCCACCACGACTTCGCCCGACGCGTCGTGGCCGACCCGGCCTTCCGCAGCACCCCGCAGCCGGTTACCCGCGAGCACCTCGCCGCGGAGTCCGTCGGGCCGGCGTTCGTGGACTACCTCGCCACCCAGTGGGACGACTTCGTCGCCTGACGTCACCCTCAACGAATCCGGGCGAGCCAGGGCGTGTCAGCGCAGGGTCCAGGTCGGCTTGGTGAAGCCGCCGCGCGAGACCTGGGCCGTGCCGATCGGGTTGCCGATCGTGGTGTAGCCGAACCCGACGGCCTGGGCGGTCGCCCGGTCCAGGTCGAGAGTCTCCCACACCGCCTTGACCGTTCCCTGCACCGCGGCCGGTGGCTTCGCCGCGATGATGCGGGCGAGCTCGTCGGCGCGCGCCCAGAGAGCGTCGTACGGCACGAGCTCGGACAGCAGCCCGATCTCCCGGGCGCGGGCGGCCGACATCCGCTCGTCAAGGCCGATCAGGGCCCAACGCATGGCCTCACCGAGCGGGATCCGCCGAGCTAGGCCGATCGGCTCCAGCGCCGAGGTCATGCCATAGCTGACGTGCGGATCGAAGAACGTCGCGTCGTCGGCGCCGATGATGATGTCGCAGTCGTTGAGCCAGTAGAACGCGCCCCCCGCGACCATGCCGTGCACGGCCGCGATCACCGGCTTCCACACCTTGTTGGCCTTGGGGCTGAGCCCGTCTCCGGGGTCGACCTGACTCCACACGTTCTCCGCCATGTCGATGCCCTCGGACACGTCGACGCCGGTGCAGAACGCGCGCTCCCCCGCGGCCCGCAGCACGACGACGTGGATGTCGTCGTCGTTGCGCACACGTGCCCACAGCGCTCGGAACTCGTCGACCATCGTCTGGTTGAAGGAGTTCATCTTCTCGGGGCGGTTGAGGGTCACGGTGGCGACATGGTCGCTGACGTCGACGAGCACGGTCTGGTACGTCGGGTGGTCGCTCATGCGGGGAGGTCCTTTTCGGAGGAGTGTCGATGTCAACGGGGCAGGCCGAGGGCCCGCTCGGCGACGACGTTGCGGAGCACCTCGTTGGCGCCACCGGCGATCGTGTAGGCGCGGGCGTAGAGGAACGCGTCCTGCCACCAGCCGTCGGCCACGGCGTCGTCGTCGCCCTCGACCGCGAGGCCGTCGAGGCCCTGGAGGGCCAGGCCCAGCTCGGCGGTCTCCAGATTGGTCTCGGAGAAGTTGATCTTGACCAGTGGGGCGTCGGCCGCGTCCAGGGTCCCCGCGAGCATGTGCGACTGCACCGCCTTGCTCATCAGGTCGGTGACGTGGACGTGGGTCGCGACTCGGCCCAGGCGCTGGCGCACGCCCGCGTCCTCGATCAGTGGACGCCCGTCATCACCGGGTCGCGATGCCAGGGTGCGCAGGTCGCCGAGCGAGTGCAGGAGCTCCACCGACATCGCAGCCACGCCTGTGCGCTCGTGGGCGAGGCTGGAGTTGGCGACCCTCCAGCCATCGTTCACCGCGCCGATGACCCGGTCGACGGGAATCCGGACGGAGTCGAGGAAGACCTCATTGAAGTCGCTGGTGCCGGTGATCTCGCGCAGCGGGCGTACGTCGACGCCGAGTGTGGTCATGTCCAGCGCGAACGCGGTGATCCCCTTGTGCTTGGGCGCCTCCTGGTCGGTGCGGGCGAGCAGGTAGCCGACGTCGGCGTGGTGGCCGTTGGTCGTCCAGACCTTCTGCCCGTCGACGACGTAATGGTCGCCGTCGAGGCGCGCGCGCGTCTTCAACGACGCCAGGTCGCTCCCGGCGCCGGGCTCGCTGAACAGCTGGCACCAGATGTCCGCGGCGCTGCGGATGCGGGGCAGGAAGTAGGCCTTCTGCTCCTTCGTGCCGAAGTCGATCAACGCCGCTGCGGCCAACGGCGCCGCACCGATCGGCTCCCAGGTGCGCGCCCGGGCCATCTCCTCGGCGACGATGAACGCCTCCTCCGGGGCCACGCCGGGCCTGCCGCCGTGCTCCACGGGCCACTCAGCGCCCAGGTAGCCGGCGGCGTACAGCTTCGCGGTCCAGCCCCTGATGGCCGGGACCAGCTCCGCGTCCGGCGAGCGGACCCCGGTGTGATGCTTGGGAGCGGGACTGTGCTCGGCGATGAAGGCGCGCACCTCGGCCCGGAACTGCTCCAAGTGCTCCAGCGTCTCGATCCGCATGGCTCTCCTCCGGTGCCCGGGTCCGTGCCGACGCCGGATGGCGTGGGCTTGTCACCGGCTCTAAATAGTTAGATGATCTGTCTAGTTCTTGAATATCATACCGATGGCCGACGCGGATAGCGCGCGGACCGAAGGATCGCGGAAGGATGTCCTGGTGGACTTCGAGCTCGACGACGAACAGGCCATGCTGCGTGAGGTCTCCCGCAGCATGCTCACCGCCAATTGCCCGGCCGAGCTGGTGCGCGCGGTCACCTCGGCGGGCCACGACGTGGACGACAAGCTGTGGCAGCGGGGCTGCGAGCTCGGCTGGACCGGACTGCTGGTCCCCGAGGAGCACGACGGCGCCGGTCAGGGTCTCGTCGAACTGTGCCTGGTCACCGAGGAGCTCGGTCGTGCCGTGGCGCCTGGCCCGGTCGCCGAGACAGCCCTGGTCGCCCGCACCCTGGCCGCCCACGCCGCAGCCCTCCCCGATGGCGTGCTGGACGGACTCTGCGACGGCTCGCTGCGCGCCGCCGTCGCCCATTCCGGCGCCGTCATGGCCACCGTTCAAGGCGACGACCTGGTTCTCGACGGGCGGGTGCGGATGGTGCACTCCGCCGGCTCGACCGACTGGCTGCTCGTCGTCATCGCGGGCGATGACGCGCGCGCCGTCCTCGTCGAGACCGCGACGGTCGCGACACGTCGTCGCGCCACCCTCGACGAGACCCGGGGGTGGTACGACGTGACGCTCGAGGGGGTGCGCGTACCACTCGACCGCGCCGTCGCGACCGGGGCGGAGGTCCAGACGCTCGTCGACGCCGCCACCGTGCTCACCGCAGCCGACCTGCTCGGCGTCGGCGAGCGCCTGCTGGAGATGACCATCGCCTACGTGAAGGTCCGCGAGCAGTTCGGTGTCGCAATCGGCAGCTTCCAGGCCGTCAAGCACAAGGTCGCCGACATGGCCAAGGCTCTCAAGGGGGTGCGCGCCGCGACCTACTACGCCGCCATGTCCCTCGATGCCGGCCTGCCCGACGCCTCCATGGCTGCGAGCGTGGCGAAGGCCTATGCCTCGGAGCAGGTCCCTTCCCTGGCCGGGGAGGCGCTGCAGACCCACGGCGGCATCGGCTTCACTTGGGAGCACGACCTGCATCTCTACCTGCGTCGCGCCAAGGTCGATGAAGCGCTGTACGGCGACGCGGCAGCCCACCACGAGCGCGTGGTGGCCCAGCTCCCCTGAGCCGCTCGTCCGGCCTTGCGGGCCCGGCACCGACGCAGACAGCCTCCTCGCCGTTCGGGCGAGGAGGCTGTGATGCTCCGGGGGGTCAGCGTGGCGGCATCGCCGGGTCACGCGGCAGGCCGAGGACCTGTTCGGCGACGGTGTTGCGCTGGATCTCCGAGGTCCCCGCGCCGATCGTCGAGGCGCGGGTGCCCAGGAAGCCGGTGAGCCAGCGGGAGCGCTGCACGGCCTCGTCGGACTCGCGGGTCAGCAGCCCGTCGGGACCCAGCATGTCCACGGCGAACTCGTGCAGGTCCTGCTCGAAGCTCGTGATCAGCAGTCGCGAGATCGACGACGTCGGTCCCGGCTCGCCCTTGGCCAGGATGTCGTCGATGGTGCGGGTGGCGTTGTACTTCATCAGCCGGACCCGGATCTCGAAGTCGGCGAGCCGGTCACGCACCAGCGGATCCGCTGTGAGTCCCCGCTCCCGGGCCAGTTCGACCAGCTCACTGAGCACGCGGCGGTACGTGGCGGCCTGGTTCATCGCCCCGGCTGCGCGCTCGTGGCCCAGGCTCGTGCGCACCAGCGGCCAGCCGCCGTTCTCCTCGCCGATCCGGTCTGTCACCGGGACCCGGACATCGTCGAGGAAGACCTCGGCGAAGTGGGCGGCTCCGGTGATGTCGCGCAGCGGGCGGATGGCGACCCCCTCGGCCCGAGCATCGATCATCAGATAGCTGATGCCGTGCTGGCGTGACTCCTGGGTGCCGGTGCGGACCAGGGTGAAGAAGACATCGGCATGCGTGGCGTGCGTCGTCCACACCTTCTGCCCGTTGACGACGTAGACGTCACCCTCGCGGCGCGCCGTGGTGCGCAGGCTGGGCAGATCCGAACCTGCGCCAGGCTCGGAGTAGCCCTGGCACCAGATCTTGTCGCCGCGCAGCATGGAGGGCAGCCACCGCTGCTTCTGCTCATCGGTGCCGTGCCTGATGATCGTCGGCGCCACGATGCCCAGACCGGTGCCGAGCGGGCTGGGCACCCGCGCCTTGGCCAGCTCCTCCTGATAGATCACCTGGCGCGCGAAGGACAGGTCCATCCCGCCGTACTCGCGCGGCCAGCTCGGCCCGGCGTAGCCGTTGTCGAAGAGGGTGGCCTGCCAGCCCTGGGTGTAGCCGCGCAGCTGGTCCTTGTCGCGAGGGCGCTTGCCGGGGTGGTGGGCGGCCAGGAACTCGCGCAGCCGGGCGCGGAACTCGGAGTCCTCTTCCTCGTTGCCGGGCAGGACGGTGGTCGCGGCGGTGATGCTCATCGAAGTCTTCTCTCGTCCGGGACTCAGCAGATGCCGGTCAGCTCGGCGACCCGGGCGCGGTGCCGGGCCGGAGAGCCGAGCAGCAGCTCGGAGGACTTGGCGCGTTTGAGGTAGAGGTGGGCGTCGTGCTCCCACGTGTAGCCGATCCCGCCGTGCATCTGCACGGCCTCCTTGGCCGCATGGGTGAACGCGGTGGAGCACCACGACTTGGCACCGGCGGCGGCGATAGGCCCCTCGGGGTCGTGCCCGGCCAGCAGCGAGGCCGCGAACGTGGTGGCCGAGCGGCCGCTCTCGATCTCGATCGCGAGGTCGGCGCAGCGGTGCTTGAGGGCCTGGAAGGAACCGATGGGACGGCCGAACTGCTCACGGACCTTGAGGTAGTCCACGGTCATCTCGAGCACCTTGGAGGCGCCGCCCAGCTGCTCGGCGGCGACGGCGGCCAGCGCTAGGTCGCGCGTGCGATCGAGGAGTGCGGCGCCGTCACCCGCGAGGCGTACCGCGGGGGTCTCCGCCAAGGTCACGGTGGCGAGTCTGCGCGTCGTGTCCAGTGCGGGCAGATGTGCGCGTTCCATGCCGGAGGCGGCGGCTGCGACGACGAAGACGGCGAGCTCGTCGTCGACACGCGCTGCCACCACCAGGATGTCCGCGGTGTCGCCGTCGATGACGAAGCGCTTCGTGCCCGACAGCACCCAGCCGTCGCCGTCCCTGACGGCGACGGTCCTCACGCCGTCAGGATCGAGGTCGCCGGAGAAGTCAGCGACCGCCAGCGCGGCGGTCACCGAGCCGGCCGCGATACCGGGCAGCCAGGCGGCACGCGCCTCACCGTCCTCGCAGGCCGCCAGCGCCTGACCCGCGAGCGCGACCGTGCCCAGGAACGGGGAGACCATCAGGGTGCGCCCCATCTCCTCCATCACGATGCCGAGCTCCACCGGGCCGAGACCTGCTCCGCCGTACTCTTCGGGGATCGCCAGACCGGTGAGCCCGAGCTGGCCGGCGAGCTGGGTCCACACAGCGTCGTCACGACCCGCACCGCTCGCAGCCAGGGCGCGCACCGCCTCGCTGGGTGACTTCTCCTCGCAGAAGCGCCGGGTGACGGCGCGCAGCTCCTCGAGCTCCTGGGCGTTGTCGCTGGTCATCGTCTTCCTCCGGCTACCGCGATCGGGCATGCTCCTCGCTGGGGCACACTGTAGACCCAAGCAGGACCTTCATTCAAATAAGTTAACTGATTCGGTGGTGTGGTGAAACAGGTTGGGCTGGAGGAGCTGGGGGCGGGGATCGCCCGCCTGCGGGTCGACGACAACGGCCGTCCCCAGCGGCCGCTGACCGTGGTCGACCTCAACGTGGACTGGACGGACGCCGACGTGGTCGCACTGGCCACGAGCGCGACCCACGAGCTCGGCGCTCGACGCAGCGGAGTCGTCGTCGGTGTCTCCCCCCAGCCGCTGCCTCCGGCGGCCGCTCCCCTGCTCGAGGCGCTCAGCTGCACCCTGGCGCCTGGCGGTCCGGGTCGCTCCTGGGTGTCGGTCGATTCCGACCGGCGCGAGGGCAGCCCGCTGAAGGCCATCGAGGCCACGGTCTCGGCGGCGCCGCTGGCTGCGGTCACTCTCACCGGGCTGGTCGAGCTCACGCACCGCTCGTCGGTGCGTGAAGGGCTCGTCGCCGAGTCCCTGGCCTACTCCATGCTGCTCGCCGGACCCGAGTACGCCGCGTGGCGCGCCCGGACCCCCCGAGGCGACGTGCCGGGCGCCGACGAGCCCGTGATCATGGAGCGAGACGGCGACGTCCTCACACTCACCCTCAACGGCCCCGAGCGCCACAACGCCTTCGGTCGTGCCGTCCGCGACGCCCTGCTCGCCGGACTGGAGGTGGCCGAGCTCGACGCCGGCGTCCGTGAGGTGGTTCTGCGCGGCGCCGGGCGGTCGTTCTGCAGCGGAGGGGATCTCGACGAGTTCGGCAGCGCCCCCGGGGTGACTGCGGCACACCTGGTCCGACTGCAGCAGAGCGCGGCCTATGCGGTCCACCGCATCGCCGACCGAGTCCGCGTGGAGGTCCACGGCGCGTGCATCGGCGCCGGCGTCGAAGTGCCGTCGTTCGCCGGCCGGGTGCTGGCACACGACGGCGCCTGGTTCATGCTGCCCGAGCTGGCGATGGGGCTGGTCCCGGGCGCAGGGGGCACGGTCGGCATCACCCACCGCATCGGCCGCTGGCGCACGTCCTACCTCGCTCTGACCGGCCACCGGATCGACGTGCCGACCGCCCTCGCCTGGGGACTGGTGGATGGGCGTGTCTGACAGCGACGCGCTGCGAGCCTGGGCCACGTCCGGGGCCATGGCTCTGACGGGGAGAACGGGTGGCCCACCGCTGGCCGCTCCGGGCGACCCGGCTGGGCTGATGCGGAGCTGGCTGGCGGATCTCGCGCGCACGACCCGGCGGCGGACCGGGACCGCTCCGAGGCTCCCCGGGACCGAACTCCTGGGTGAGCGCGCCGCCATCGCCGGGTTGCGCCGCAGCGCTCCCTGGTCGTGCGGTCACGCGTTCCGGTGCCTCCCGACAGGCGACGGCTGGCTGGGCCTCTCCCTGCCCAGGGTCGACGATCTCTCGCTCGTTCCGGCGCTGGTCGAGGAACCGGTCGCGGACGGCACCCCGGCCGCCTGGGAGGCCGTCGCACGCTGGGCCCGCGAGCTCTCGAGCCAGGAGGCTGCCGCTCGGGTCGAGCTCCTGGGCCTGCCCGGCGGAGCGATCCCGGCAGATCCACGGACTGTGGATGCCCCGCGGCCCGACCACTCCGCCCACCGCCGTCGCGGCCCCACCCACCGCCGCAACCACCTTCGCGAGCGGCCGCGCGTCATCGACCTCACCTCGTTGTGGGCCGGTCCGTTGTGCGCACACCTGCTCGGTCTCGGCGGGGCCGAGGTCGTCAAGGTCGAGAGCAGCCGCAGACCGGACGGTGCCCGCTCGGGTCCGTCCGCCTTCTTCGATGTCCTGCACCATGGTCACGCAGCCGTCGCTCTCGACTTGGCGGATCCCGCGGACCTGGACCGTTTGCGCCGCCTCGTCGCCGAGGCGGATCTCGTGCTCGAGGCATCAAGGCCGCGTGCCCTGCGTCAGCTCGGGCTGGTCGCCGAGGAGGTCGTGGCGGCCGGGACCTCATGGCTCTCGATCACCGCCCGCGGTCGCGACTCCGACGCGGTCGGCTTCGGCGACGACGTGGCGGCGTGCGCGGGACTGGTCGCCCGGGAGAAGGGTGCCCCCCTGCCCTGTGGCGACGCATTGGCCGATCCGCTCACGGGCGTCCGTGCCGCGGCGCTCGCCAGCGAGGTCCTGCTGTCCGACGAGGCGCGCCTCGTCGACGTCTCCATGCTCGACGTGGCGCGCGAGGCAGCCCTCGCCCCCGGTCCCGGTCCGCACTCCGTCGATCGGCGCGACGGGGGGTGGTGGGTGTCCACGGAGTCCGACTCCTATCCGGTGACCGTGCCCACCGCTCGGCGCCCGGTCGGGCCGGCACCGGCCCTGGGCGCCGACAACGGCCGGTGCTGGCGATGAGTCGCACCCTCGTGCTGCGCGACGTCGAGGTCGAAGGAGCACCCTGCGACGTCCGCATCATCACGGGCCGCATCAAGTCCGTGAGGCCAGCCAGCACCACCCGGCCCGACAACGCGGACGAGGTGGTCGAGGGCAGGGGTGGCGCGCTGCTGCCGGGGCTGCACGACCACCACCTGCATCTGCTCGCCCTCGCCGGCGCTCTGGCCTCCGTGGACTGCAGCCCCGTCACCGTCGGCGACCGGCGCGGGTTGGGGTCCGCCCTGTCCGCCGGCGTGGGCGCCGACGGTTGGGTGCGGGCAGTCGGCTACCACGAGTCCGTCGCGGGCCCGCTCGACCGACACCTCCTCGACGCCCTCGTGCCTGACCATCCGGTCCGGGTCCAGCACCGCAGCGGCGCCCTGTGGGTGCTGAACTCGGTCGCTCTCGACCGGGTCAGGCACACCCTCGACGCCAGCGACGACGTGGAGCGCGCCGCCGACGGCCGACCCAACGGTCGCCTGTGGCGCTACGACGCCCGTCTGCGACCGGCTCTCCCGCCCCGCGTACCCGACCTCGCACTCGTCGGCCGCCGGCTCGCGGCATACGGCATCACCGGGGTCACCGATGCCACCCCGGACCTCGATGCGTCGTCCGTCGAGCTCCTGAGCGCCGCCCACCTCGACGGGCGGCTCCCCCAGTCGCTGCACCTGCTCGGCGCCCCATCCGAGACCCCGCTCCCCCCGGGGGTCACCCTCGGACCGCGCAAGCTGCTGCTGCGCGACCACGACCTGCCGACGTACGACGAGCTGGCGGAAGTCATCGGGAGGACCCACACGGACGGTCGGCCGGTGGCCGTGCACTGCGTGACCCGCGAGTCGCTGGTGCTGGTGCTGGCCGTGCTGGACGAGGTGGGCGCGCTGCCCGGTGACCGGATCGAGCACGCTGGTGTGGTGCCGACGGGTGTGCCCCACTGGATGGCACAGCTGGGGTTGCGCGTCGTGACGCAGCCGGTATTCCTGCACGAGCGGGGTGACGACTACGTGCGCGACGTCGCAGCCGACGACGTCGGGTGCCTCTATCCGCACGCGTCCCTGGCAGCCGCAGGAGTGCGGGTGGCGATCTCCAGCGACGCGCCGTTCGGCGCGCTCGACCCGTGGGCGGGCGTGCGCGCCGCGGTGGCGCGCACCTCGCGCGCCGGCCGCGTCCTCGGTGCAGACGAACGGGTGAGCGCTGCGACCGCGTTGGCGGGCCTCCTATCCCCCAACGATGACCCCGGCGGACCTCGCCGCCGAGTGACCCCCGGCACCCGCGCCGACCTCTGCCTGTTGCACGTCCCGCTCGCTGAGGCGCTGCGTGCGCCGAGCGTCGACCACGTGCGCGCGACCCTCATCGAGGGCGATCTCCGACTGCCTGGCGGTTTGCAGATAAATCATTAAGATGATTGGCATGACCTCAGAACCGCCCTACGACCCACGCGCGCTCTTTGACGTCACCGACCGGGTGGCCGTCGTGACGGGAGCCTCGAGCGGACTCGGTCGCCAGTTCGCCCGGGCACTGCACGCGGCCGGCGCACAGGTCGTCGCGGTCGCCCGCCGCGCCGAGCGGCTGGCCGACTTGGCCGCCGAGTGCCCGGGCCTGGTCCCCCACCGTCTCGACGTGACCGACGAGGCCGGCTGCACGATGCTGGTCGACGACGTCATGGCGCGCTTCGGGCGGATCGACCTGCTGGTCAACAACGCCGGGCTGGGCACCCCCGCGCCGGCCGTCGAGGAGGACCTCAGCGACTTCCGCTACACCCTCGAGGTCGACCTGGTGTCGTGCTTCAACCTGGCCCGCCTGGTCGCGAGACCCATGATCGCGGCGGGGAGCGGCTCCATCGTCAACATCGCCTCCGTCTACGGCATCGGATCGTCCTACCCCGTGCCCAACGCGTCCTACACCGCCGCCAAGGGCGCGATCATCAACCTCACCCGCGAGCTCGGCGCCCAGTGGGGCAAGCACGGCGTCCGCGTGAACGCGATCGCGCCGGGCTTCTTCCGTTCCGAGGCAGCCGAGGAGGTGTTCACCAACGAGAAGGCACACGCCCGGCTGGTGCAGGCCACCCCGATGCGACGCCTGGGCGCCGAGCGCGAGCTCGACGGCGCCCTGATCTACCTCGCCAGCGAGGCCTCGTCCTACGTCAACGGCCACACTCTGGTCGTCGACGGCGGCTACACCACGCACTGAGACCGCACAGCCAGGCGCAGCCACCCATCGGAGATCCCATGAAATATCGCCCCCTCGGCCGGACCGGAGTGCAGGTCAGCGCCCTCGCCCTGGGCACCATGAACTTCGGCGCCCTCGGCAACACCACCCAGGACGACGCGACCTCGATGGTCCGGCGCGCCCTCGACGCCGGCATCAACCTCATCGACACCGCCGACGTCTACTCACGCGGTGAGTCCGAGGAAATGCTCGGCCGGGCCCTCGCCGACGTGAACCGGGACGATGTCGTATTGGCTACGAAGTTCCGACTCGACATGGGCGGCCGCAACCGCGGCGGCGGCTCGCGTCGCTGGATCGTACGTGCTGTCGAAGAGAGCCTTCGCCGGCTCGGCACCGACCACATCGACCTTTACCAGATGCACCGGCCCGCGCCGGGCACCGACCTCGAGGAGACGCTGGGCGCCCTCGACGACCTGCAGCGCGCCGGCAAGGTGCTCTATGTCGGCAGCTCGACGTTCTCGGCTGCGGAGATCGTCGAGTCCCAATGGGTCTCCGAGCGCCGCAACCTCGTGCGCTTCACGACCGAGCAACCTCCCTACTCCCTGCTCACACGCGGGATCGAGGCCGACGTGCTGCCGGTCGCCCAGCGCTATGGGATGGGGGTGCTGGTCTGGGGCCCGTTGGCCGGCGGCTTCCTGTCCGGCAAGTATCGCGCCGGGCAGCAGCCCGCGACGACACACCGCGACACCACGGTCCTGGCCAGCGCCGGGACGGGGGAACCGACCGCCGCAGACGTGGCCAAACGAGCGGCCGCGGAGCAGCTGTTCGTGCTCGCCGAGGCGCACGGAATGACGCTCATCGAGATGGCGCTCGCCTTCACGCTCACCCACCCTGGCGTCACCAGCGCCATCATCGGCCCCCGCACGCTCGCCCATCTCGAGTCCCAGCTCAGCGCCGCCGAGCTCGCGCTCAGCACCGAGGTCCTCGACGCGATCGACACCATCGTCGAGCCCGGTCACACCATCCGGACGGCCGACGCCAGCGCACTCAACCCGGCACTCAAGGCCGCCGCCCGGCGACGCTGAGCGACCGTCGTCCGCGGGACCCCCGGTGGGTGCGGACGACGGTCGCAGTCAGCGGACCGGTCAGGGGCCGGTCAGGGAACGGCGACCGGCTCGTCGGTCTCGAGGACCCTGGCCAGGACGTTGCGCCGCACCAGCTTGCCGGTCTCCGTGCGCGGCAGCTCGGGCCAGAACCAGAACCTGCTGGGGGTCTTGCTCGAACGCAGCGTCTGCTTGACGAAGTCGCGCAGATCGTGCTCGTCGATGGCGAACCCGGTACGGATCACCACCGCGGCCTCGATCCGCTGACCCCACTCCTCGTCGGGCACGCCCACGACGGCGACGTCGAGGACCGCGGGGTGGCGCAGGACGACCTCTTCGATCTCAGCCGGCGCGATGTTCTCGCCGCCCCGGATGATCGTGTCGTCGACGCGCCCGCCGATGAACAGGTAGCCCTCCTCGTCGAGGAAGCCCTTGTCGCGAGTGTCGAAGAACCCGCGCGCGTCCACGGCGCGTCCGATGCCGGCATACTCGGCCGAGACCTGGTCACCTCGCACGCAGATCCGCCCGGGGACCCCCGGGGGCAGCACCTCGTCGTCGAAGCTGCGGATCTCCAGCTCCACACCGGGCAGCACCTTGCCGACCGACGAGAGTCGCGCCTTCACCCGCGGGTCGTCGGAAGCGGCGGCGGCACGATGGTCGTCGGGACCGAGGACGGCGACCGTCGAGCTGGTCTCGGTCAGGCCGTAGGCGTTGACGAAGCCGACCTCGGGCCAGGCGCGCAAGGCCTTCTCGATCAGGGTCCCCGGCATCGGGGCTCCCCCGTAGGCGAGGCCGCGCAGACTCGGGACGGACTTGTCGGCGTCGCACTCCACGATGCGCGAGAGCATCGTCGGCACGACGAGAGCGTTGGTCACACCCTCGGTTCGGACGGTGTCGAGCCACTGCTCGGGGGTGAACTGCTCGAGGACCATCGTGCGCCGCCCGGCATAGAGGTTGGAGATCACGTTGGCCACCGCCGCGATGTGGTAGGGCGGCACGCTGACCAGCGCCGCGTCCTGCTCAGCGGCGCCCATGAACTCGACCGTGCCGAGCACGTAGGAGACGAGATTGCTGTGGCGCAGCAGGACGCCCTTGGGCTCGGAGGTGGTGCCGCTGGTGTAGATCACGATGGCGGGAGTGTCCTCGTCGGACTCCACCTCGTCCGCGGCGACCAACGGCGTCCCCTCGGCGGTCGCGGCGAGCCACTCGCCGGGGGCCATGGAGGCGATCCCGGCCTGCGCCAGCGACTCCGCGCCGGCCTCGTCGGCGATGCCGAGCGCGTGCGGGTGCTTGGCCAGCAACGAGGAGAGCTGCTCGGAGCCGAGCCTGTAGTTGACCGGGACCAAGGGGACGCCGGCGCGCGCGGCTGCGAACATCGCCACCGGGAACGCAGGTCCGTTCATCGCGAGGTAGAGCACGGCGTCGGCGCCGGCCGCGCGGATCAGTGCGGCTCCCGCAGAGGCGCGGGCCTGCATCTGCAGGGCAGTGATCCCGTCGGCGCGACGTCCGACGACCACGCGGTCCCCGAACCCGTCGGCGGCCATGTCGAGCAACATCGTCAAGCGCACGGAGTCCTCCTCAGTCCGACGACGGGAGGGCCTTGGCCTCCGCGGTCACGAGCGGCTTGCCGTCGAGGGCCAGCGTGCCCTCGCCCGGCTTGGTGCAGAGCACCTCGATCGTGTCGTCGGCATCGACGTAGCGCTTGCCCAGAAGGGTGCCCCCCATCTGCTCGGGGTCGGGCGTGGCCTCGGGAGCCGCCGCGCCCTTCGCGTGCATCTCGACACCGCCACACGTCAGGGCGACATCGGCGTCGGGGACGCGGGTCACGATGATGTTGGTGGCGTCGACCGCACTGGCGAGCGCCTGTCCGACTCGTAGCTTCACGATGAGCTCCTGCACTGGTGGCACGGGGGAAAGGAGTGACTCCGAGATGATGGGGATCACACTACCACCCGAATCGGTTAGATGAATAGGCCATTTAGCGTGATGGCGGTACGGCTCCGAGCTCGGCTCGGAGCTTGAACTTCTGGACCTTGCCCGCTGGGGTGCGCGGCAGCTCGCTCGCCACGCGCACCAGTTCGGGGGTCTTGTGCCGAGCAGCTCCGAGGTCACGGAAGTGGGAGGCGACCTCGTCGAGCGAGAGGTCGTCCCCCGCGCGGAGCAGCACGAACACGGCGACGCGCTCGCCGTACCGTTCGTCCGGGACCCCGACCGCCGCCGCCTCTGCGACTCGAGGGTGGCGGGCAAGCAGGTCCTCGACCTCTTTGGAGGAGATGTTCTCTCCCCCTCGGACGATGATGTCCTTGAGCCGGTCAGTGATCGTGAGGTAGCCGTCGGGATCCACCCGCCCGACGTCACCGGTGCGGAACCAGCCGTCGGGCGTGAACGAGGCGGCATTGAGGTCGGCGTCTCGGTAGCCGACGAAGAGCTCCGCTCCTCGCGTCTGGATCTCGCCCTCCTCACCACGCGGGAGGACCGCGCCTGACTCGTCGACGACGCGCACCTCGTTGCCCGGCGTGACGCGGCCGTCGGTGCTGGCGCGCAGCTCCAGGGGGTCGTCGATGCTGCCGCAGCTCAGGGTGGGATGCTCGCTGGAGCCGTAGGCACGGTAGGCGACGATGCCGACCGCGTCTGCACGCGCAACCAGGGCAGGGGGCACGCTGGCGCCGCCGACCAGAAACTCGCGCAGCGTCGTGAGGCCCACGTCGCCGCGCTCGCGCGCGTCGAGGAATCCGGCGAGATGGACCGGCGCCCCGGACGTCGCGGTGACCGCGTGCTCGTCGATGAGGCGGGCCGAGACGTCGCCGTTCCAGACGTCCATGGTGACCGTCGGGGTGCCGTGCAGCAGCACACGCATCAGGCCGATGAGGCCGGCGACGTGTCCGGGAGGGAAGACCGCGAGGTGGGAGGAGCCGGGCCCGGTGCCGCTGCGGATGTTGGCTGACTCGAGCTCGGCCAGCAGCGAGCGGTGCGAGTGCTGGACGCCCTTGGGGGCGGCGGTCGTCCCGGAGGTGTAGACCATCAGCGCGACATCGTCGGGCGCCACGTCCGGCACGACGTACGACGCAGAGCCGACGCCGAGCGCGGACCACGCAGTCGCACTCTCGGGCAGAGACTCAGGGGCATCGGTGACGACCACAATGAGCTCCAGCGCGGGCAGCGGGCCAAGGGCGGACAGCATCGCCGTGCAGTCGCGACCACGCCACTCGTGGGCCATCACGAGGACCTTGGCGCCGCTCTCACGCAGGATGAACGCGACCTCCCGGGCGCCGTAGGCCGGCACGATCGGCAGCAGCACGGCGCCGGTCAACGCAGCCGCACTCTGAGCGACGGCACCCTCGAACCAGTTGGGGAGCTGGACCGCGACGACGTCGCCAGGCCGCACTCCCCTGGCCTGGAGCCCCGTCGCGACCGAGCGTGCCTCGCGCACCAGCTCACCGAGCGTGCCGGTGTGGGGCCGGCTCTCACTGGCCACCACGAATACGCAGTCGGCGAACAGATCGGCACCGCGCAGGATCGCCCGCGCAAGGCTGGGCGTCGGGTGGCTGGATGTAGGGCTCACACGGGCACCCGTGTCGTCAGGGACTCCTCGATCCGCTCGAGCAGGTCGACCCTGCTGACCTTGGAGGAGGGGGTGCGCGGCAGCTCGTCGAGCACCACGATGCTCACCGGGACCTCGTAGGGCGTGAGGGTCTCGCGGCAGTGAGCGACCAGCTCCGCCTCGTCCGGGACGGGCTGCCCCGGCTCCAGCTCGACGCCCGCGACCGGGACCTGGCCCAGCCGCTCGTCGGCACGCGGCGCCACAGCGGCCTCACGGACCGAGGGGTGCTTCTCCAGGACCGAGCGCACGTGGTCGGGATGCACCTTGAAGCCGCCGCGGATGATGGCGTCATCGGCACGCCCACGGATCCACAGGAATCCGTCGGTGTCGACCTCGGCGAGGTCGCTGGTGCGCAGCCACTCGTGCTCCCCCACCGGCGTCTGCTTGGAGCGGATCTCGAGGTGCCCCATCTCGCCGGCGGACAGCACGGCTCCGTCCGCGTCGGTGACGCGCAGGCTCACCCCGGGGAGGGCACGCCCGGCGCTACCGGCCTTGGTGGCCCAGTACTTCTCGTGCAGGGGGTAGGTCCACATGGCGACGGCGCCTGCGAACTCGGTGGCGCCGTACGTCGGGAGCACCCGAATGCCGTAGGCCTCGAACATCTCGTCGATCAGCTCCGGCGGGCAGAAGGTGGTGCCCGTGGTGATGACCTGCAGGCTCTCGAGTTGGGCGGGCGAGACCTCCGCACGCAGGATCGAGCGCAGCGCCGCCGGGACCAGACCGGTCGCCCGGGGGCGGTGCCGCACGACGGCACGCAGCCAGGGCTCGAGGGAGAACTTCGCCATCAGCGAGACGCGACGCCCGGCGTAGACCGGACCCAGCGCGCCCCAGAAGCCGCCGATGTGGACGAGCGGGGTGACCACGAGCGTGACCCCGCTGCGGAAGAGCTTCCCCTCGGGCGGCGCGGGCACGCTGGTGGCCAGGGCCGTGTCGAACTGTCGCTCGCCGAGCAGGACGCGCTTGGGCGGGCCCGTGGTGCCGGAGGTGAGCATCTCGACGACCACGCCGGGCGAGCTGTCGGAGGCTGCGGGGGCACGCTCCACGAGCGGACCGGTCGAGTGGACGCCGTCGCGCGACAGCTCCAGCACTCCTCCGCTGGTCACAGCCGCTGCCACGCCCGGGCGTGCGAGGGCCTCGGTCGAGCCCACCACGGCAGGCAGCTCACTGGCGGCGATGTCAGCGGCGAGGCGCTGGGGTGGCTGGAGCGGGCTCAGCGTCACCACGCACCGACCCGAGCCGATCAGGGCGACGAGCACCGCGACATGCTCCGGGGTGTTCTCCAGGATCACGCCGACCCGGGCGCTCTCACCGAGCCCGCGGGCGGTGAGCTCGCGTTCGAGATCACGACCGATCTGCTGCAGCGTCCCCCAGGTGGTCCACTGCTCGTCATACTCGATCGCGTCCGCATCGCCGGGCGCTTCGTCGAGGAGCTGGCGGAACCGGTCGCGGGTGCGCATCAGCGTCCCGTCCAGACCGGGGGCCGCTTCTCGGCGAAGGCGGTGGCACCCTCACGGGCGTCCTCGGAGGTGAAGACCGGCTCCATGATCTCGTTCTGCTTGGACCAGCCCTCCTCGAGCGTCCAGTCTGAGGCCGAGCGCGCGATCTGTTTGGTGACAGCGACAGCCAGGGGTCCGTTGGCGGCGATGATCCTCGCCAGCTCCACCGCACCGTCGAGGGCACCGCCGGAGACGGTGACGCGGTTGACCAGGCCCAGTGAGGCAGCCCGTGCGGCGGTGATCGGCTCGCCGGTCAGCAGCAGCTCGAGCGCGATGGCCTGCGGGATCCGCTGGGGAAGCAGCATCGCGGCCCCGGCTCCCGCAACGAGGGCGCGCTTGACCTCGGGCACGCCGAACATCGACGACTCGCCGGCCACGACCATGTCGCAGGCCAGGAGCAGCTCGAACCCACCGGCGACTGCCCAGCCCTCGACGGCACCGATCAGCGGCTTGCGCGGCGGCCGGGTGGTGATGCCGCCGAGTCCGCGGCCATCGACCACGGGGCTCTCGCCGCGCAGGAACGCCTTCAGGTCCATTCCCGCGCAGAATGTGCCTCCCGCTCCGGTCAGGATGCCCACACGCAGCTCGTCGCTCTCGTCGAGCTCGTCGACGGCCGCGGCGATGCCCTGGGCCACAGCGCCGTTCAGCGCGTTCTTGGCCTCGGGGCGGTTGATCGTGATGATCTGGACGCCTTCGCGACGCTCCACCAGCACCTCGTCTGACATAGCGGTCCCCTGTCCTGCTCGTTGAGTCATGGTCGATGCTGCCCGGTGCCCGGGCTCAGCCTTGCTGGACGGCGCCGGCCGACACCAGCGTCTGGATCTCGTCCGCCGAGAAGCCCGCGCGCAGCAGGGCCATCTCGGTGTCGTCACCGGAACGCCGCGCCGCACTGGGCTCGAGTCCCGGCGAGCGGGAGAAGCGCGGGGCGACCCGTGGCTCGTGGCCGTCCCCCGCCGGTGACCGGCCGAAGACGCCGCGGGCCGCCATGTGCGGGTGATGCGGAGCCTCCTCGAGCCCCAGCACCGGTGAGACGCACGCGTCGGTGCCCTCGAAGACGGTCGTCCACTCGTCGCGGGTGCGGCTCGCGAAGGTGTCGGCGAAGAGCTTGCGGTGGGCGGGCCAGTGCTCCTGGTCGAGCTGGTCGCCCTCGGCAGTGACCCCGAGACCGCGGAGCAGGGCCGCGTAGAACTGAGGCTCGATCGCGCCGACTGCGACGTGCCGGTCGTCGGCACAGCGATAGGTGTCGTAGAAGGGCGCGCCCCCGTCGAGGAGGTTCGCCTCGCGGCGGTCCTCCCACGCTCCCGTGGCGTGCATGCCGTAGATCATCGTCATCAACGACGCGGCCCCGTCGACCATGGCGGCGTCGACGACCTGTCCACGGCCGCTGTTCTGCCGCTCGTGCAGGGCAGCCAGCACACCCGTGAGGAGATAGAGAGCCCCGCCCCCGAAGTCGGCGACCAGGTTGACTGCCTGGCGAGGTTTATCCGCCGATCCAGAGACATGCAAGGCTCCGGTCAACGCGGCGTAGTTGATGTCGTGCCCGGCGACCTTGGCAAGCGGCCCGTTCTGGCCCCACCCTGTCATCCGGCCGTAGACCAGACGAGGGTTGCGGGCCTGACAGTCCCCGGGCCCGATGCCCAGCCGCTCGGCCACGCCAGGACGCCAGCCCTCGATGAGGATGTCGGCCCGCTCGACCAGTCGCAGCACCACCTCGCGGCCCTGCGGGTGCTTGAGGTCGACACCGATGGTGGTGCGACTCCGGTTGAGACCGTCGGAGGCCGCCACAGCAGGCCCACCGCCACCGGGACGGTCCACGCGGACCACCTCCGCGCCCAACTCGGCGAGCAGGAGGCAGGCGAACGGTCCGGGGCCGATCCCCGCCATCTCGACCACGCGGAGCCCACTCAGAGGGCCACCCGTAGTCGAGGCTGCGTACCCTCCGTCGGAGGCGATCGAGGCGTCCGCGGCGGACGGCTGCACGTCGTTCATGACGGGAACGCTAGCACATAATCAGTTTACTGATTAAACTGTCGTAACGACATTTTTGAAGGGATCCCAGATGGCTGCATCACGCACGGTCTTCACCCCCGAGCACGACGAGTTCCGCACCCTGGTCCGGGAGTTCCTCGCCCGCGAGGTCGCGCCCCATCACGAGGAGTGGGAGCGCAACGGCCAAGTCGACCCCTCGGTCTACAAGGCCGCCGCTACCGCCGGGGTGCTCGGCTTCTCCGTCCCCGAGGAGTACGGCGGGATGGGGGTCGACGACTTCCGCTACAACGCGATCGTCGCCGAGGAGTTGGCCACGTCGGGGCTCAGCGGCCCCGCCCTGACCCTGCACAACGACATCGTCGCGCCGTACCTCCTGCGCCTGACGAGCGAGGAGCAGCGCCAGCGATGGCTTACCGGCCTGGCCGCGGGCGACCTGACCTTCGCGATCGCGATGAGCGAGCCCGGCGCCGGCAGCGACCTCGCCGGCATCCGCACCTCCGCGGTCAGGGAGGGCGACGAGTGGGTGATCAACGGCCAGAAGACGTTCATCTCCAACGGCATCCTGTCCGACGCCGTGATCGTCGTGTGTCGCACCGACCCCGAGGCCGGCCACAAGGGCTTCTCGCTGATCGTCGTCGAGCGCGACACCCCCGGTTTCGAGCGCGGCCAGAAGCTCAAGAAGATGGGCCACCACGCCCAGGACACGGCCGAGCTCTTCTTCTCCGACTGTCGCGTCCCGGTGACGAACCTGATCGGCAAGGAGGGCCGTGGCTTCTACCACCTGATGGAGAACCTCCCCTCCGAGCGACTCTCGATCGCGATCTCGGCGATCGCGGGCGCCGAGCGCACGCTCGAGCAGACCCTGGAGTACGCGAAGTCGCGCGAGGCCTTCGGCCAGGCGATCGGGTCCTTCCAGGCCAACCGGTTCACGATCGCCGAGATGTCCACCGAGCTCGACATCGCCCGGATCTATGTGGACGAGTGCATCCGGCGGGTCCTCGACGACTCGCTGACCGCCGTCGACGCCGCCAAGGCCAAGTGGTGGTGCACCGAGCTGCACAAGAAGGTCGTGGACCAGTGCCTGCAACTGCACGGCGGCTACGGCTACATGCTGGAGTACCCGGTGGCCAGGTCCTACCAGGACGTCCGCATCTCCACGATCCTCGGCGGCACCACCGAGATCATGAAGGACCTGATCGGTCGCGACCTCGGCTTCTGAGTCCGGTCGGCACGAGCTACGCCCGATTCACCCCGAGTCGGCCCGAACAGACACAGGAAAGAGATCTGCATGGACATCAAGGGCAAGCTGGCCATCGTCGTCGGAGGGGCCTCCGGCATGGGCCGAGCCTCGGCCGAGGCTCTCGCCGAGCGCGGCGCGAAGGTCGCCATCCTGGACAGGCCCGGCGGGTCGGGCGAGGAGATCGCCTCCGCCATCGACGGCAGCTTCCACGCCGGCGACATCACCGACCACGCCGGCATCGAGACCGCGCTGCGTACGGCGGTCGATCAGCTTGGCGGACTCCACATCGCGGTGAACACCGCCGGCGGCGGCATCGTTGGCAAGACGCTCGGCAAGCAGGGCCCCCACCCTCTCGCGGACTTCGAGTCGGTGATCAACCTGAACCTCGTCTCCACCTTCAACCTCAACCGGCTGCAGGCCGAGGCGATGAGCCAGGGCGAGCCCGACGAGGACGGCGAGCGCGGCGTCATCATCAACACCGCCTCCATCGCCGCCTTCGAGGGCCAGATCGGCCAGGTCGCCTACTCCGCGGCGAAGGCCGGCATCGCCGGGATGACGCTGACGATGGCCCGCGACCTGGGCAGCTTCGGCATCCGCGTGCTCGCCATCGCGCCGAGCCTCTTCGCCACCGGGGCCGTCGCCGGCCTGCCGGACGACATGATCCCGCCGCTGGTGGCCGGCAACGCCTTCCCCAAGCGGATGGGTCGCCCCGACGAGTACGCCAAACTCGCCGTCGCGATCGCCGAGAACGGCATGCTCAACGGCCAGTGCCTGCGCCTCGACGCGGGCATGCGCTTCGCGCCTCGCTGATCGCGCCTCCGGCACAAAGCATCACGCCCAGCGCCGACCCGGTCTCCCGGTGCGGCCCTGGGCGTGATCTGTTGGGGCCCTGGTCAGAGGACCTCGAGCACGACCGCTCCACCCTGGCCGCCGGCGGCGCACATCGACGCGACGGCGATCCCGCCGCCACGGCGCTTGAGCTCGTGCACGAGCGTGGTCACCATCCGCGCCCCAGAGGCGCCCACCGGGTGGCCCAGGCTGCAGCCGCTGCCGTGCACGTTGACCTTGGCCTCGTCGATGCCCAGCGTCTTGCAGGCCGCCACGGGGACCGAGGCGAAGGCCTCGTTGATCTCCCACAGGTCGACGTCGGCCACGGTGAGCCCGGCACGCTCGAGGACCAGCGGGATGACCTCCACCCCTCCCATGCCCGTACGACGCGGCTCGACGCCGATGGCCGCCCACGCGAGGACCTTCGCCAGCGGCGTCAGCCCCTGCTCGGCGGCGAGCTCGTCGCTGACGACCATGACGGCGGCCCCGGCGTCGTTGATGCCGGAGGCGTTGCCGGCGGTGATCGAGAAGCCGTCGATCTCCGGGTGCAGGCCCTTGAGGCTGGCCAGCTTCTCGGCGGTCGAGCCGCGGCGCGGCTGCTCGTCGACGGCGAACTCGACCACCGCGCCGTCCGCCTGGGTGACCTTGACCGGCACGATCTCGTCGTCGAAGGTGCCGGCGTCGATCGCCGCGACGGCGCGCTGATGCGAGCGCAGCGCCCAGGCGTCCATCTCCTCGCGGGTGATGCCCACCTCCTGCGCGACGTTCCAGCCGACCGAGAGCGTCACGTCGTCGGTGGCGTCGTCGGCGTAGGTAAACGTGGGCCGCAGCCCGATGTGCGGCTGCTCGGCTCCAGGAACACGCCATGCGGTCTGCGGCGCGGTCGAGCTCGACTGGACGCCGCCGGCGATGACGGCCCGGTCCATGCCGGCGCGGATGCTGGCCGCCGCATTGCCGATCGCGGTCAGCCCGCCAGCGCAGTGCCGGTTGACCGACTGGCCGGGGACCCGCAGCAGGCCGGCGGCGTGCGCGGCGTGGCGAGCGGTGTCGCCACCGCCGTAGAGCTCCTCGGCCAGGATCACGTCGTCGACGCTGTCGCCCGACAGGCCGGAGCGGGTGAGCGCCTCGGAGACGACCAGCGCGGCCAGCTCCTCGGCGGGGGTGTCGCGCAGCGTGCCCTTGTAGGCCACGCCGATCGGGGTGCGTACGGCGCTGACGATCACTGCTTCGGTCATGGGAGCTCCTACATCGGCGAACGGTTTAATGATATTACTGTATCCAGCCCGAGCAGGGCACTCAACACTCGGAGGCGCCGACATGACCAGCAGCCCCTTCACCGCAGCCGCCACGCCTGCCGCTACGCCGACCTCCGCCGTCCCGGGAGTCACGGAGATCCTGCGGCTCCAGCCGCTGGGCCCGCTGAGGTTCCGCGGACGCACCCAGCCACCTCCGGCGCGCCGGACCTACGGCGGGGAGGTCGCGGGCCAGGCGGTCGCGGCCGCCGGACGCACGGTGCCCGAGGACCGCCACATCCACTCGATGCACATGCACTTCCTGCGCCCCGGCGACACCACCGTTCCGATCGACTTCGAGGTGACCGAGGTCCGCGACGGGGGCTCGTTCACGGCGCGCCGCGTGGAGGCGGTCCAGAAGGACAAAGTCATCTTCACCGGCACCGCGTCGTACCAACGCAGCGAGGACGGGCTGAGCCACCAGGTCCCCGTTGTCCACGCGCCCGACCCGGACGAGGTCGCGCCACCCGAGGAGATGTTCGCCGACGACCCCGACAACCTGCAGTGGGTCCACTGGCTCTCCGAGGGCAGCCAGGTCGAGATCCGCTTCCCCGAACTCCCCGCTCGCGCCGCCGCCGCCCAGGGCCACCCACAACCGCCCACGCAGCGGGCCTGGCTCCGCCTGCGCCGGCCGGTCGAGGGCGGCCGTCGCGAGCAGGACGCAGCGCTCGCCTTCGTCTCCGACCTGCTGCTGCTCTCGAGCGCGCTCGGTCCGCACGAGCTGACCCTGCAGGGCGGACAGCTGCAGTTCGCGACCGTCGACCACACGGTGTGGTTCCACCACCCGGTCCGGCTGGACGAGTGGTTCCTCTATCAGCAGGAGAGCCGGTGGGCCGGCGGAGCCCGCGCCCTGGCCCACGGCGAGGTCTTCGACCGTGAGGGGCGTCTGTGCGCGACCACGATGCAGGAGGGCCTGCTCCGACTTCGGGGCTGACCTCCAGCGCGAGCGGCAGAACGTCGTTCTGACAGGCTCTGATGCCGGTTAGGATCAGCAGATGATGTCCAGCGATGGCGCGACCACGCGCGCCGAGGAAGCCGTGCGGCGCAGCCTGCGCCGTCGCCAGGATGCCGCCGAGGCGGAGGTCGCGCGTCTGATCGAGGCCGGCCGCGACCTCCTCGGCGCCGGCGGTGAGCCCAAGGTCGCCGAGATCGTCAAGACAGCCAAGGTCTCGATCGACGCGTTCTACCGCTACTTCGGAAGCAAGGACGAGTTCGTCGCCGCGGTCGCGGAGGACGGCGCGGCCCGCGCAGTCGACTACGTCGCGGCGAAGATGGCGGAAGCCTCCACCCCGCAGGCACGTCTGCGCGCGGCAGTGGCGGCCCTCATGAGCCAGGCGAGCAAACCCGAGCTCGCCGCCGCCAGCCGCAACATCCTGGGGAGGTCGGGCGCACGCGTGCAGACGCCGACCGGTCGGCAGAGCTTCGCCTCCAGGCTCGCCGCACAGCTGGCACAGACGCTGGAGGAGCTGGGCGCGAGCGACGCCTCGAGGGACGCCACCCTCGCCACCCACGCGCTCGTCGGTGTCCTGGAGGGGTTCGTCTGGAGCGACACCTCCCCCACCGACGAGGACATCGACCACGCCGCCCGGTTCGTCCTCAACGCCGTCCGTCCGGGCTGAGAACCCGCCCGAACGGGTTCAGTCCAGCGCGGCCATCGCCTCGTCGAGCAGCCGCGGCACGCCGGCGACCATCCGCTGCAGCGCGGGAGGCATCTCCCCGCCCTTGCGACCACGTTTGAGCAGCAGGGCGGTGGCGGCCGCCTCCTTGAACTTCGTGAGCGCGTCGAACCACTCCATGTCGGCGAGCGGTGAGCCCGACGCCTTCTCGTACGCCGCGATCAGCTCCGCCTTCGAGGGCGTTCCCGCGGACTCCCCCGGCTCGGCTGCCGGGTGCGCCGCCTCGTCGGTGAAGAAGGTCAGCCACGTGACGTCCATCCGAGGGTCACCGAGCGCCCAGATCTCCCAGTCGATGATGGCGGTGACCCGCTCGCCCTCGCACAGGGTGTTGCCGAGCCGGTAGTCGCCGTGCGTGAGGACCGGACGCATCGCCGGCGGCACCGTGGCCCGCAGCGCGGCGGCGCAGCGCACGTACTCCCCCTGCAGGTCGGCCGGCACGGTCTCGAAGGCCCGGACCCATCGCGCGATCTCGTCCTCGATGGTCATCACCAGCTCGGCGTCGGCGCCGGGCCCGCTCCCGGCCAGGTCGATCGAGGCAGGGTCGACGCAGTGCAGCTCCGCCAGCGCCCGCGCCGCGTCGTACGCCCGAGCCCGCACGACCGACTCCGGCTGCCGCTCGGCAGCAGGCTGCAGGACCGGCTCCACGCACTCGCCGGCGACGAGGTTCATCGCGAGGTACGGCGGAACGGCCGGCGGGTCGCCGGCGTCCTCGAAGAGCGAGCGCGGGATCCGGACCGGGGTGTCCGCCAGGGCGTGCATCAGGCGGGCCTGGCGCAACACGTCGCGGTTGCGGACCGGCGCCAGGCCGGGCGGGGCGACCTTGAGGACCAGCCGCTCCTCCTCGGCCACGACACCTCCCAGCGACAGCAGATAGGTGAGGCTCGAGGACCCGCCGGCGAGCGGCACGAGGTCCGTGACCGACGCGCCCTCGCGCCAGTGCGACACACCGTGCTCCAGCCGTGCACGGAGACCCTCGATGAGCTCCTGCTGCGTCGTTGTCATCTGCCACCTTCGTCCGTTGCGATCCTGGGTTGTCATAGTCAGAATACGGTTCTACTCTTGCAGAACACAACGCTAGGGAGCACACATGTGGGACTTCTCCGTCGACCCGGACTTCCAGGCCCAGCTCGACTGGATGGACACCTTCGTCCGGGAGGAGTGCGAGCCGCTCGATCTGCTCTTCCCCCACGGCGGTGACCCCTACGACGTGGAGAACAAGGCGGCACGGGCCGTCCTGGCCCCGTTGCAGCAGCAGGTCCGGGCCGAGGGCCTCTGGGCCTGCCACCTGGGACCCGAGCTCGGCGGTCAGGGCTACGGCCAGCTCAAGCTCGCGCTGATGAACGAGATCATCGGCCGCTCCTACTGGGCGCCCACGGTCTTCGGCACCGCAGCGCCCGACACCGGCAACGCCGAGATCCTGGCGATGTTCGGCACCGCCGACCAGAAGCAGCGCTTCCTGCAGCCCCTGCTCGACGGCACCATCGTGTCGTGCTTCTCGATGACCGAGCCGCAAGCCGGCTCCGACCCCAAGGAGTTCGTCTGCCAGGCGTGGCGCGACGGTGATGAGTGGGTGATCGAGGGCGAGAAGTGGTTCTCCTCCAACGCCCGGTACGCCGCCTTCTTCATCGTGATGGCGGTGACCGATCCTGACGCACGCCCCCACGAGCGGATGTCGATGATCGTGGTGCCCGCGGAGACACCGGGGATCGAGATCCTGCGCAACGTCGGGACGCTAGGCGAGCGCGACGACCTCGACGAGGGCATCCACGGCTACGTCCGCTACCACCAGGTGCGAGTCCCCCTCGACCACATGCTGGGTGGCCCCGGCGGGGGCTTCAAGGTCGCGCAGGCCCGTCTCGGCGGTGGCCGCGTCCACCACGCGATGCGCACCGTGGGCCAGGCGCGCCGCGCGTTCGACATGATGTGCGAGCGCGTCCTCTCGCGCCGCACCCAGGGCGAGCGGCTCGCGGACAAGCAGTCCGTGCAGCACATGATCGCCGACTCCTGGATCCAGCTCGAGCAGTTCCGGCTGCTCGTCATGCGGACCGCCTGGCGCATCGACAACGAGCCCCACGGCGCCGCCCGCACGGATATCGCGATGTGCAAGGTGGCGATGGCGCAGGTCAAGCACGACATCATCCAGCGCGCCCTGCACCTGCACGGCTCCCTGGGCACGACGCTGGAGATGCCGCTTGCCCAGTGGTGGGCGGAGGTGCCGCAGCTGGCGCTCGCCGACGGTCCGACCGAGGTGCACCGCACGACCGTGGCCAAGCAGCTGCTGCGCGGCTACGAGCCCGCGCCCGGCCGGTTCCCGACCGAGCACATCCCGACCCGGCTGGCAGCAGCACGCCAGAAGCACGCCGTCGTCCTGGCGGAGCACGGGCTGTGAGCGACTACGACGGGACCCCGTTCGATCTCACCGGCAAGGTCGCCCTGGTCACCGGGGGCAGCCGCGGACTGGGGCGGGAGATGGTCCTGGCCTTCGCCCGGGCCGGCGCTGACGTGGTCATCACCTCCCGCAAGCTCGACGCGTGCGCGGAGGTCGCCCGTGAGGCGGAGTCGCTCGGGCGTCGGGCCCTGCCGGTCGGCTGCCACGTGGGGCACTGGGACGAGATCGGGGCGCTCGTCGAGCATGCCTACGACGCCTTCGGCCGGGTCGACGTGCTGGTCAACAACGCCGGCATGTCCCCCGTCGCCCCCTCCTCGGAGGAGACCACCGAGGAGCTCTTCGACAAGGTCGTCGGCGTCAACTTCAAGGGACCGTTCCGGCTGACGTCGCTCGTGGGAGCGCGGATGGCGCGCGGCGACGGCGGGTCGGTGATCAACGTGTCCTCGACCGGTGCGCTGATGCCCCAGCCCACCTTCGGGCCGTACGCCGGGTCGAAGGCCGGGCTGAACACGCTGACCGACGTGTTCGCCCGGGAGTTCGGCCCCAAGGTCCGGGTCAACACGCTGTCGGCGGGGCCCTTCCTCACCGACATCGCCGACGCCTGGCCTGAGGAGGCGCGGACCCGGACCCGCAGCGCGCTGGGCCGGCCCGGCAATCCCGAGGAGATCGTCACCACGGCGCTCTACCTGGCTAGCCCCGCCTCGTCGTACACCACCGGCGCGCTGATCCGGGTCGACGGCGGCCTCTACTGAGGCTGCGCGGTTAAGGCCGGCCTCGCTGCCGGCCTCAGTCGCCGAGGCTGCCCACGAGCCGCTCGGTCGCGGCGATGTAGTCCTCGGCCATCTCCAGCACGACGTCACGAGTCGACTTCGTGCTGTTCATCAGGCCCACGCCCTGGCCCACCCAATAGGTCGCGAGAGCCTGGGCGCCGGCGTCCCCCTTGTCGGCGAGCGTGTCGATGCGCCGCAGGCTGGGCTCGCTGAGCCACGACTGCAGCGGCATCGGCAGCGTGTCGGGGCTTCCTGGGCCGTCCCAGGCGGCGGTCCAGTCGGACTTGAGCTGGCGTGACAGCTTTCCGGTGCGGCCCTTCGAGCGCACCGTGTCGCGCGAGGAGGCAGCCAGCATCTTCCGCACGGTGTGCGGGGCCGTCTCGGCCTCCGGGGTGGTGAGCCAGACCGAACCGGTCCACGCCCCCGCGGCACCCAGCGCCACGGCGGCCGCCATCTGTCGGCCCGTGACGATCCCGCCGGCCGCGAGAACGGGCACGTCGCCGTACGGCCGGATCGCCTCGACGACTTCCGGTACCAGCACCATCGTGGTCACCTCGCCGCAGTGACCGCCGGCCTCGGTGCCCTGCGCGATGATGATGTCGACACCGGCCCGGACCTGCTTGACCGCATGTTCCTTGGCGCCCACCAGCGCGGCGACCGGGATGCCGGCAGACTTGGCTGCCTCGATCATGTACGACGGCGGCACGCCCAGGGCGTTCGCGATGAGCTTGATCGGGTGGCGCATCGCCACCTCGAGCAGCATCTCCCCCTTCGTGTCGCTCATCCCCTGACCGACCACCTGCGCGACGGCCTCCTCGGCGGCCTCGAGACCGTGCTCGCGCAACAGCTCCGCGACGAAGCGCTTGTGCTGGTCGGGGACCCGCGCGAGAAGGTCCTCGGGAGTGATCCCCTGGCCCTTGCCCTCGAACTTCTCGGCCGCGACGATGTCCGCGCCGTAGGGCCGCCCGTCCACGTGGTCGTCGATCCAGGCCAGCTCGGCCTCGAGCTCGTCGGCAGTGTGGCTGGACGCGCCGAGCACACCGAACCCGCCGGCGTTGGTGACCGCCGCGACGACATCGCGGCAGTGACTGAAGGCGAGTAGGGGGATCTCGATGCCGAGCAGGTCGCAGATCGGTGTCTTCACAAGGTGTCTCCAGACATTGTCGGGGATGGTGGATCGCGGTCGGTCAGCGGTTGACCCAGCGCGGCGGTCGCTTCTGGGCGAAGGCGGTCATGCCCTCGGCGGCGTCCAGGCTCATGAGCAGGTCGTCGACGGCCTCGGACTTCGCGGTCACGGCGTCCACCACGTCGGGGATCGCAGCGGTCGCGGCCATCAGCCGCAGCGAGGTCCGCACCGACGTCGGCGAGGCGGTGAGGATCTCTGCTGCGAGCTCGCGGGCGGCTGCCAGCGCCTGTCCCGCAGGCGCCACCCGGTTCACCAACCCGTGCCGCTCGGCCTCCTCAACACCCATCCGACGGCCGGTGAGGATCAGCTCGGTGGCGATCTTGGCGGGGATCATCCGCGGCAGCCGGACCGCGCCGCCGGCGCCAGCGACCAGCCCGACCCGCACCTCGCTGAGCGCGAACTGGGCGGTCTCGTCGGCGACCACGAGATGGCTGGCAAGCGCCAGCTCCATGCCCCCGCCCATGGCGAAGCCGTTGACCGCCGCGATCACGGGCTTGGGCATCTCGCGACGGCTGGTGAGGCCGCCGAACCCGGTCTTGGGCAGGTAGCGCGGCTTGCCGGTGGCGGTGTAGCCGAGGTCGTTGCCGGTGCAGAAGGCCTTGTCCCCGGCGCCGGTGAGGATGGCGACCCACAGCTCGGGGTCGGCGAAGTAGGCGTCGAAGACCTCCTCGAGCTCGTCGCCGGCCGGAGGGTGCAGGCTGTTGCGCACCTCTGGCCGGTTGATCGTGATCTCGAGCAGGTGCCCGTCGCGGCGGACCTCGAGGTGGTCGTACGACGGGCGCAGCCCGGGAGGACGGGTGGGGCGCAGCTGCTCCATCCGCTCCGCGGTCAGCGCGACGCGGTTGCCGATGCCGAAGGACCGGACGAAGACCCGCTGGCCGAAGGGCTCCGGGCCGAGCAGGAGCGCGACGAGGTCGTCGTCGTCCTCGAGCGCCATCGCCACGAACCGCTCGTCGGTCTCCTCGAGTCGGCCGATGACGATGCCGGTGCGTGTGCCGTCTCGTCCGTGCTTGACGGTGTAGGTCTCCACCCTGGCCCACCCGTCGGCGCGCTCGGTGACCCCCACGTCGGGGACCGCGTCGAGCTCGGCCTGGAGGGCAGCGCTGTCGTCCGCCGTCCAGTCGACGGGGGATGTCGAGTAGACGCCGACGGAGTACTTGCTCAGCGAGCCGCCGTTGGCGCCCACCAGTCCGAACGACCCAGGTGTGGCCCGACAGCGCGCGACGGTCTCGGCGATCGCGTGCATCGAGTAGTTGTTGCCGGCGCCGCCGAAGAACGGGAGCCCGCCGGTCAGCGTGAAGCCGCGCGGATCGTCATCGCGCAGTCCGAGACCGTCGAGGACGTTGGAGACCGCGATCGGGAAGCAGGAGTAGAGGTCGAGCGTCGCCACCTCCTCCAGGCCGACGTCGGCCATCCTCAGCGCGTGCTCCACGGCGCGCACCGCGGAGGGGCTGCGGCTCAGGTCCGGGCGCAGCATCAGCTCGCGCTCGAACGTGTCGGCGTGACCGTGCAGGAACACCCACCGTTCCTCCGGCACACCCAGACGCCGAGCCGCGGCGACCGACATCAGCACACACGCGGCCCCCTGGTTCACCTGGTCGCGAGAGACCAGGAACCGGGGATAGGGATCGGCGACCATCCGGTTGCGCTCGGACGGCTCGGCCAGCTCGGCCGCGGAGCGCTCGGCGGGTGCCGCCGCGTGCGGGTTGCGGGCCGCGACCCTGGTGAAGGGCGCGAACAGCCTCCCCATGGTCGCGGCGTACGCCTCGCGGCCGAGGCCCAGGCGGGCGCGGCGTGCGTTGTCGAGCAACGCGTAGGTGCTGGGCGCGTCGGTGAGGCCGTGGAGGGCACGGTGCCTGCTGGAGACGCCCTTCAGACCCAGGCCGCGGTCCTCGAGCTGACCTCCGACCTCCTCGGCGAAGTCTGGTCGGTCCTCGGCGCGCGCCAGGTGACGCACGGTGGAGATGGCCTCGGACCCGAACACCAGCGCCACCTGTGAACGGCCGGCGGCGATCTCCCCGCACAGCTCGGTCACGAGGTGTTGGGGTCCTTGGCCCCCGACGACGTCGAGGATCGCCCGCGCCGGGTCGGCGCCCACGCGCTGCGCGACCGAGCGGGGGTAGTTGTCCGAGCGGCCCAGCGGCGCCGAGGGCAGCGGGCCGGAGATCTCGAACTGTCGCACCCCTGCGACGGTGTCGACCGCACGGGCGAGCGCGGCGGCGTCAGTGGCGGTGTCCTGGAGTGCGGCAGCCGTGGCTGCCGCGGCGAGACCCACCGCGGAGAGCCCCTCGTAGCCCGGCTCTCCGATCCGCTCGGAGGCCTGACCGACGCCGACCAGCACCGGCGTGCGGGGGTCCAGGGCGCTCACGCGTTGCGCCATTCGACGACGGCGTCGAGAGCCTCGACCTGTGTGCCGTGGACGCGCAGCGGGTTGACCTCGAGGGAGACCAGGTCGTCTCCGAGCGCCAGAGCGAGATCGCCGACCCGGGCGATCACGGCGGCGAGGGCGTCGAGGTCGGCGGCCGGTCCCCCGCGTACACCGTGGAGGACCGCGGCGGCGCGCAGGCTCTCGAGCAGCGTGCGGGCCCGCTTCGGGGTCACCGGCAGCGTCGTGAGCACGGAGTCGTCGAGCACCTCCACGAGGACGCCTCCGATGGCCACGGCCAGGATCGGACCCCACTGCTCGTCGCGCACGACGCCCACCAGCAGCTCGGGAGCCGGGCCCCGCATCGGCGAGACCAGGACGCCCTCCACCTTGGCGTCGGGCACCTGCTCCGCGGCGCGGACGACGGCGTCGTACGCCTCGCGGACGGCCGACTCGCCGCTGACGGCGAGCCGGACTCCGCCGATGTCACTCTTGTGCAGGATGTCGGGCGAGGCCACCTTCATCGCAACCGGTCCGCCCAGCGCGGCCGCCGCGGCCACGGCAGTCTCGGGCGAGGTGACCAGCCGAGCAGGGACGACCGGGATCCCGGCCGCCTCGAGCAGCCCTCGCGCCGCCGCCTCGGACCACTTGCCGGTGCGCTCGGAGGCGAGGGGCACGGGCACAGCCACGTCCTGCGCGGGGACGGCCCTCGCCTCGGCCAGCTCGCCACGGCGCTGCGACCAGCGGGAGAGTCCGCTGAGCGCGGTGACGCCGGCCTGGATGCCGGGCAGCACGTAGGGAACCCCTGCCTCGGCCATCAGCTCGCGGGTGTAGTCGGTGTTGGGCTGGGTCACCTGGTTGACCCACAGGGTGGGGCAGTGCGCTGCTGCCATGCCCTCGCCGATGGCCTTCGCCATCGCCATCCCCCGCCAGGCGCCTTGGCCATCGGCGTGCCACGGCATGCCGAGCACGGCCGCGACAGCACCGATGGAGGGGTCCTGGGACATCGTCGTGATCGCCTGGGTGAAGAGCTCGGTCTTGATGACGGCGGCGCCGGTGATGTCGAGCGGATTCTGGACGGTGCCGAGCTCGGAGAAGAACACCGCCATCTCCGCCTCGGTCTCGGGCGCCAGTGCGGGCAGCATCGACTCGGCGTCCTCGACGAGGTCGGCGATGATGTCGCAGGCGCCACCCGACAGCGAGACCACGCCGATGCCGGGACTGCTGAGCGGTCCGAGGGCCGCTGTGGCCCCGGCTGTCGTGATCAGGTCCTCGATCGTGTCGACCCGGATCACGCCCAAGTCTCGCAGCACCGCGTCGATGACCTTGTCGTCGCCGACGAGGGCCCCCGTGTGGGCCGCGGCGGTGCGGGCGGCGAGCTCACTGCGCCCCGCCTTGAGCATCACGATGGCCTTCCCCGCCTCGGCGGCGCGCAGGGCAGCGGCGCGAAAGGACTCGGGCTCGCGGATGGTCTCGAGGAACATCGCGATCGCGCGGGTCGTCTCGTCGGCGACCAGGAAGTCGAGCACGTGCCCCGCCGTGACCATCGCCTCGTTGCCCAACGTGACCTCGTAGGACAGCCCGACGCCCGTCATCGAGGCGTAGTCCTGCATCGCAGCCGAGATCAGCCCGCTCTGCGACATCATGGCCACCGGACCGGCCGCCTGGAGCGGGGCCGGTCCGGCCTTGACCGGGACGCCGTCGACGAAGTTGATGAACCCGATCAGGTTGGGACCCAGCAGGGTGATGCCGAGCGAGTCGGCGTGCGCGACGAGCTCGTCCTGGGCGGCCTTGCCAGCCTCACCTACCTCACCCCAGCCGGAGGAGAGCACCACGGCGTTGCGGACACCGGCGCCCGCGGCGTCGGTGAGGGCCTCGAGGGTGCCGGCCTGCGGGACCATCACGTAGGCCAGGTCGACCGGTTGACCGATCTCCGCGCACGAGGTGTACGTCGGTCGGCCGTGCGTCTCCACGCCGCGACGGTTGACCAGGAAGGTGCGGTCGGCGTACCCGAACCTGACCAGGTTGGCGTAGGTGCCTCGCGAGAAGTTCGACTTGTCCGAGGCTCCGACCATCGCGACGCTGCGCGGTCGGAAGAGGGAGGTGAGGCGCTCGGGTGTGATCGCGTCGCGTGTGGTTGCGTCGGGGGTTCGAGTCTCGGTCATGGGCTTCTCCGGGGTTGGGGGGCGGTCACTTGAGACCGAGGCCGCGCGCGATCAGTCCGCGCTGGATGTCGTTGGTGCCGCCGCCCACGACGTACATGATCGCGACGCGCAGGGCGCGCTCGATGTCGCCGTGAGCGGGGGCGGCCGGGTTGGTGCGGTCGAGGGTCGCAACGGGTCCGAAGATGTCGAGCATGGCCTCGCCCCAGGTCTCGGCGAGCTCCCCGCCGATCACGCCGGCCATCGGGCCGGCCAGCCGCGCACTGCCCTGCGCGTTGGCCCCGATCGCTGCCGCGACGAGGGCGCGTGTGGCCTGCAGCCCGGCGATGACCTCGCCGAGACGTGCCCGCTTGGCGCTGCCGCGCGGGCCGAGATGTCCGTCGACGTCCTCACGGATCTCGACGAGGAGGTCGTCGAGCTGGCGCTGGAGCTGCGCCGCGATGCCGCCCATCACCACGCGCTCGCCGGCAAGGGCGTCGGTAATCACCTTCCAGCCTCCGTTCACGTCCCCGACCCGGGCCGAGTCGGGCACCCGGACGTCGTCGTAGAACACCGAGCTCGAGACCTCGCCCGACAGCGCCGTCATCGGGTGCACCGTGATCCCGGGGGTGTCCATCGGCACCAGGAACATCGTGATCCCCGCATGGCGCGGGGTGGCCTCGGTGTCGGTCCGGGTGGCCAGCCAGACGTAGTCGGCGACGTGGGCGTTGGTCGTCCAGATCTTCTGACCGTTGATCACCCAGTCGTCGCCGTCGCGCTCGGCGCGGGTCGCCAGGGAGGCCAGGTCGGAGCCGACCGCGGGCTCGCTGTAGCCCAGACAGGACTTGAGCCTGCCAGCCCGGATCAGCGGGAAGAACCGCTGCTTCTGCTCCTCGGTGCCGTGCAGCATGATCGAGCTGCCCAGGAGCATCACCGAGCTGAGCTGCCACTTGGCCGGCACCCGGTGATAGGCCATCTCGTCGTGGAGCACGATCTGCTCGGACAGACTCGCCCTGCGCCCGCCGTACTCCTCGGGCCAGCCGAAGCCGAACCAGCCTCGCTCGGCCAAGGCGGGCACCACCTCGGCCTCGGTGAAGTCGTCGGGGCCCGCAGCGCCGCGCAGCGAGTCGAAGGCCTCGCGCACCTCGGCACGGAAGCGCTCGCCGGTCTCATCGAGGGCGAAGCCGGGCAGCGACCCGGTCCCCTCGACCAGGACGTCGACCGCTCTGCCCCCTGCGCGCTCGAACAGCGGCAGCCGCGTCAGGTCCGCATGCACCCGGCGGAAGAGCCACGGCGCGGGGTGCTCCTCGAAGTAGCCGATGGCTGCGAGCGTGTGATGAGCCCCGAACTGGACCCGTCGCGCAGCCCCGTCGACGAACTCGACCGCGAGCTCGGCTGACAGTCGTGCGTCGGAACCACCCTCCGCGTGGGCCTCTGCCGCCCGGTCGAGCAGCAGCTGCGAGGCGGTCACGTCGATCTGGCACGCGGCGGCGCGTTGCTGCACGGCCTGGAAGGCGCCGATCGGCTTGCCGAACTGGACCCGGTTGCGGGCATGCTCGACGGCGAGCTCGTGAGCCCGCTCCGCCGCCCCGGCCGCTCGGGCGGCGAGCCCCAGTCGCAGCACGACGAGTGCCTCGTCGAGGGCATCGGCGTCGACCTCGTGGGACTCCTCGACCTCGGCCAGGGTCAGCGTCCACCACGCCGGGACGGCGAGCCCGGAGGTCGCTGTCGCGCCCGCGACGGCGTGCAGAGTGACCTGCCCGGCACCGGACCCCGGCAGCAGCAGCACGTGCGTCGCGTCGCCACCTGCCTCGACGAAGCGCACCTCGTCGAGCTCCGGCAGCTTGCGTGCCACCACGACACGGAGCTCGCCACTCGAGATGCGCCGGCACAGACCGGGGACCAGCCGGGAGGCGACGTAGCCGTCGACGAGCGGCAGCGGGCAGGCGACCCGCCCCAGCTCGCGTGCCCCGGCCAGGACGCCGTCCAACGCAGCGCCCGGCTCCTCGGACTCCGCCAGGTCGAACCACCCGTTGGCTGCTGCCTCGCTCCACAGCTTGGCGAGGTCAGGACCGGCCGACGCCGACGTCGCATCCCCCCAACGGTCCCCCAGCAGAGCCGCGATGCTCGCGCTGAGCGCGTTTAAATCGTCCTGGTCCATCGGCCACACCAATCAGGTAGATGATTATGCTGAAGCAACCTAACCTGATGTGGCGTTCATCTCAAGACCCCGCGCCTCCCCCACGGAGCTGACCCTGACGACGGCGAAGCGCAGGCCCCGCCGAGGCGGGACCTGCGCTTCATGTGTGCTGCTCGATGGTTCAGACGTGGAAGAGGGGCTCCGTGCCCAGTTCGGCGCGCCCCAGCGTGACCAGGTGCACCTCGTCGGGGCCGTCGAAGATCCGCATTGCCCGGATCCAGCCGTAGAGCCCGGCCAGCACGGTCTCGTCCGAGACACCCGCCCCGCCGTGGACCTGGATCGCGCGATCGATCACCGACAGTACGGCGCGAGGCACCGCGACCTTCGCCGCGGCGATGAGGTGCCTGGCCGCCTTGTTGCCCTCGGAGTCGATGACGTAGGCCGCCCGGTGGCAGATCGCCCGGGCCTGCTCGAGCTCGATGCGCGACTCCGCGATCCGCTCGCGCACCCCCGACTGGTCGGCCAGCGGCTTGCCGAACGCGACCCGCTCCTGGGTGCGCTTGACCATCAGCGCCAGCGCCCGCTCGCCCGCGCCGAGGGCACGCATCACGTGGTGGATCCGCCCCGGGCCGAGGCGCATCTGCGCGGCAGCGAACCCGCCGCCCTCCTCGCCGAGGATGTTGGCGATCGGGATCCGCACGTCGGTGAACTGGACGATGCTGTGCCCGTGCTGGTCATGGTGGCCCATCACCGTCAGCGAGCGCTGGATGTCGACGCCGGGGGTGTCGACGGGCACGATCACCATCGACTGCTGGCGGTGCCGCGCCGCCTCCGGGTCGGTCTTGCCCATCACGATCAGCACCTTGCAGCGCGGGTCGGCCGCACCCGAGGTCCACCACTTGCGTCCGTTGATGACGTACTCGTCGCCGTCGCGCTCGATCCGGGTCTCGATGTTCGTCGCGTCCGAGGACGCGACGCCCGGCTCGGTCATCGCGAACGCCGAGCGGATCTCGCCATCGAGCAACGGACGAAGCCACTGCTCCTGCTGAGCAGGCGTCCCGATCAGGTGCAGCAGCTCCATGTTGCCGGTGTCGGGCGCCTGGCAGTTGATCGCCTCGGGCGCGATCTCGATGGACCAGCCGGACAGCTCCGCGATGGGGGCGTACTCCAGCTGCGTCAGCCCCGACTCCGAGGGCAGGAAGAGGTTCCACAGCCCCCGCTCGCGAGCCTTGGCCTTCAGCTCCTCCACGACCGGCGGCAGGGTGTGGTCGTCGTGGCCGACGCGGCGGCGATACTCGTCGTACGACGCCTCGGCGGGAAGCACCTCCTCGGCCACGAACCGGCGCATCTCCTCGAAGAGCCGCACGGCGTTGTTCGAGGGGGCGGGGTAGGCGGGGTACATCGCAGAGGTCAGCATCAGACGTCCGTGATCCGCACGCCGGCGTGCGCCTTGTAGCGGCGGTTGACCGAGATCAGGTTGCAGGTCAGGGCCTCGACCTGGTGGGCGTTGCGCAGCCGGCCGCCGAAGATGCCGCGCATCCCGGGGATCACGTCGACCAGCGCCTGCACGGTGTCGGTCGCCTCGCGGTCGTCGCCGAGGACCAGCACGTCGGTGTCCATCGAGGTCACCTCGGGGTCCTCGAGCAGCACCGCGGACACGTGGTGGAACGCCGCGGTCACGATCGAGTCGGGCAGCAGCGCGCGGGCCTGCATCGCCGCCGAGCCCTCCTCGACGGGCAGCGCGAAGGCGCCCTGCTTGTCGAAGCCCATCGGGTTCACGCAGTCGACCACGATCTTGCCGGCCAGCGCCGACGCCAGCTCCTTCAGCAGGTCGCCGTGGCCCTCCCACGGGACGGCGACGATCACGATGTCGCCCGCGGCGGCGGCGCCCGCGTTGTCCGCGCCGGTCACCGTGCCGCCGACGGCCTCGACCAGCGTCGCCGCGGTCTCGGAGGCGCGCTCGGCGCTGCGGCTGCCGATCACGACGGGCACGCCGGCGGCGGCGAAGCGGCGCGCGAGGCCGCGGCCCTGGGGTCCGGTGCCGCCGAGCACCGCGATCGTCTTGCCGGCCAGCTTCTCGTCGAGCGTCACGCTGTGTACTCCTTCAGTCGGGCCACGTCCTGGACGCGGTGTTCGTGGGTCTTCGCCAGAGGCGTCGCGTTCAGGGTAGTGACCCCGACGGCGGCGAAGGCGGCGGTCCGCTCCGCGACATGACCGGGCGAGCCCAGCAGCGCGACGCCGTGCACGAGCTCGTCCGGGACGGCGGCCGCGGCCTCAACCTTCTTCCCGGAGAGGAACAGCTCCTGGATCTCGGCGGCCGCCTCGACGAAGCCGTAGCGCACCGCGAGCTCGTTGTAGAAGTTCTTGTCGCGCGCACCCATCCCTCCTATGTAGAGGGCCAGGTGGTCGCGGACCTCCTGGACACCGGCGGCGAGCTCGTCGGCGTCCTCGGTGATGAGCACCTTGGTGTCCACGACGATCTCCAGCGGCGGCAGGTCGTCGGAGCGCTTGGCCCGACCAGCGGCGAGTGCGTCGCCGAAGGCGTCGTTCGCGCGCTCGGGAAGGTAGAAGATCGGCTCCCAGCCCTCGAAGAGCTCGGCTGCGAGCTCGACGTTCTTGGGGCCGAGGGCGGCCAGCACCATCGGGATCCGGTCCCGGATCGGCTGGTTGATCAGGCGCAGCGGCTTGCCCAGCCCGCCACCGCCGTGCTCGGGCGTGAGCGGCAGGTGGTAGTGCTTGCCGTGGTGTTCGAGCTTCTCCCGGCGCCAGACCTGGCGGCAGATCTCGACGACCTCCCGGGTGCGTCCGAGGGGGGCGTCGTACTTCAGGCCATGGAAGCCCTCCACGACCTGGGGGCCGGAGGCGCCGATGCCTAGCACGAACCTGCCCCCCGACACGTAGTCGAGTCCTGCCGCGGTCATCGCGAGCAAGGTGGGCGTGCGCGAGTAGATGTTGAGGATGCTGGTGGCGAGCTGCAACGTGGTGGTCTTTGCTGCGACATAGCCGAGTTGGCTCACCGAGTCGAAGGAGTAGGCCTCCGGCAGCAGCACGATGTCGAGGCCAACGGCCTCGTAGTCACACAGCTCCTCGACGGTTTGGGTGAACCCTCCTGCGTAGCTCATGGGCATGCCGATCTTCATGGGACTCCTCGCGTCGAACGGGCGGACCCGAATCATATAACTGATTCATTTGATCCGGTCGTGACGTGCTCCACGTCACGCGAGTAGCCCTCAGGGCTGGCCGGGGCGCAGCTCGATGACGAGGCCCTCCGCTTCGGCGCACAGGACGTCACCATCGCGGAGCTCGCCTCGCAGGATCCGCTTGCGTCCGATCTCGGAGACGAACCATGCGCGCACCGTGAGTTCGCGGCCGACCGGTGTCACGGAGCGGAAGTCGACGTGGGTGTAGGCCGCTCTCGCGAACGTGCGGCCAGCGGAGACGGCCAGCTGCCCCAGGAGGTTCTCGAAGAGACACGTGATGGCCCCACCGTGCACGGCGCCGTTGGCACCGAGGAAGTAGCGTCCGAAGGTGATCGTTCCACTCACATGGTCGGCACCGGCGGCGCGCACGACGTAGGTCGGCACCATCGTCTGCCCGTTCCCGGGCAGGTCAGGACGTCGGGAGAACACCTGGTCGACCTCCGCCACCGCGTGCAGCGAGAGGCGATCGCGCACAGCGGCGATCTGGTCGGTCAGCTCCCGCGCGGTCGTCGCATCGAGCCGCGCGGCAGCGACGTGGTCGAGCAGACTCCGCAACTCGGCGAGGAGCCCCTCGTAGCCATCGTCGGTGTCGCGCGGCTCGATCCACCCCGGCACCGGGGGGACGCGGGTCGCGACCGTGGGGGCCAGGCCCAGCAGTGGGTCGTGGGCGGGCGGCAGCAGGGTGGCGTCGGCGGTCATCGGACTCTCGGTCTTCTCAGGGGGAGGAACAGGTCGGCACGATCGACTAGGGCTGCTCGGGACGCAGCGCGACGAAGAGCCCCTCGGCCTCGGCGCACAGCACGTCGCCGTGGTGCAGCGTGGCTCGCAGGAAGCGCTTGCGCCCCTCCTCCCGCTCGACCCAGCCCTTCACCCTCAGCTCCGGCCCGATCGGCGTGATCGACCGGAAGTCGGTGTGCAAGAACGCGGTGCGCTGCGGCGGTCGGCCGCCGGAGTTCGCCAGCCGGCCGAGGACCTCGTCGAACATCAGCGGGATCGCACCGCCGTGGGCAGCTCCGTTGCCGCCGAGGAAGTAGTCGCCGAACCTCACCGTCGCCACCACGCTGTCGCGCTCGCTCGCGGTGACCACGAGCTTGGGCGACATCGTCTGGCCGCGCCCCGGCAGGTCCGTGCGCCGACCGAACACCCGCTCCCGCTCCCCCACCGCGTGTGGCGCGAGCTTGTCGGCCCACCCCGCGAGGTCGGCCGTGAGTGACTCGACCGTGGCCTCGTCCGGCGCGGCCGCGGCCAGGCGGTCGAGGAAGTCCGACAGCGTGTCGCTCAGCGCTGCCCAGGCCACGCCGTACGACCCCTCGCCCCCGGGCAGCGCGTGGCTGCGCCAGGGGCGAGGGGCGTCGTCGCTGAATCCGGGGTGGCCGCCGGAGGACCCGCTCAAGCCGGGACGCTCCCGGTGTGCATCCGCGCAGCGTGCAACCCGTCCTCGGTGGACGGCGCCTCGACGCGCCACTCCCCGCACGAGCACCAGCAGTCGTAGTGGCTGCCGTCCTCGGTGGGGATGATGGCCTGGCCGTCGCAGTTGCCGCCGGTGTTGGCGATGCTCTGCATGAACTCCAGCGGCTTCTCGTACAGGGAGTTGTCGTCGTGGTCACTCATGTGGCCACTCCTTCCGTGAGAGGTGGGGGATCGGGTCAGTCGGCGACCCGGAAGACCGGCAGCAGCCAGCCGTCCTGGATCGGGTGGAAGTCCACGACCAGCTGCATGCCGATCGCGACGTCGGCCGGGTCCACGCCGACGAGGTTGCTGACGAGTCTGGCACCGGGCGCGTCGGGGAGGTCCACGACGACCGGCACCAGCGTCACGTCGGGCAGCCCCGGGAAGCCGTGCACGACCGCGAAGCTGTAGACCTCCGCGCGGCCCGACAGCTCCACGAACTCGACGCCGTCGGACTGGCACTCGGGGCAGTACGGCGTGGGAGGCAGGCGGAACGTCGAGCAGGACGTGCACCTCGGCGCGACCAGCCGGCGCTCCTTGGCCGCTTGCCAGAACGGCTCGGTGACCGGGTTGGTCGTGATCTGCACGACCTCGGTCGGCAGTGCGGTGGAGAGCGTCATCAGCTGTCCCTTCCCAGGATCAGGCCCGAGACCGGGATGCTGGCCGGCCCGCCGGTGACGAGCGCGTGCTCGGCTCCCTCGACCTGGTTGATCGCGGTGCCGCGCATCTGCTCGACGCCCTCGACGATGTGGGTCATGCCGATGATGTAGGCCTCGGAGAGGTTGCCGCCATGGGTGTTGACCGGGATCTGCCCGGGCTTGGGCTCGGCGGAGTAGCGGATCGCGCCGGACTCCACAAAGGCACCGCCCTCCCCCTTCTCGCAGAAGCCGTAGTCCTCGAGCTGCATGAGCACCATCGGCGTGAAGTGGTCGTAGAGCAGGGCGACGTCGATGTCCGCAGCGGTGAGGCCGGACTGCTGCCACAGGCGACGCGCGATCGGCTTGTTGCCCGCGGAGGCGAAGTACTCATCGGGCATCCCCATCCAGGCGAACGCCCGCCCCCAGTCCTTGTGCCCGCCGTGGGCGACCGCGACGACCGGCACCGGCTTGTGCCGCAGGTCGCGGGCCCGCTCGATCGAGGTAGTGATGACCGCGACGGCCCCGTCGGTCTCCTGGCAGAAGTCGAAGAGGCACAGCGGCTCCGCGATCATCCGCGCACCGAAGTAGTCCTCGCTCGTGAGCGGCTTCTTCATCAGCGCGTCCGGTCGGGTGAGCGCGTTCTCCCGCTGGGACATGGCCACCTCGGCGAACGCCTCACGGCGGGTGCCGTAGAGGTGCATGTGGCGCCGCGCCAGCACCGACATCAGGTGTCCCGGCCCGGCCAGGCCCGAGGGCTGCAGGAACGAGTTGACCGGGTCGGGAGCGACCTGCGAGAAGACCGTGCCCAGCCGCGACTTGGACTGTTGCAGCGACATCAACGACACGACGTACGTTGCGTCCCCGGCCACGATCGCGGCCCGCGCCAGCCCGATGGAGCCGGCCGACCCGCCTCCCCCGCTGGTGAGGGCGGCGGTGAAGGTCACCTCGGGGATCCCGAGGGTCTCCATGAAGTCGGCGGTGTCCATCTTGTCGACGTAGCCGGCGCTCGCGCCGGAGTAGAACGCGAACCCGTCGATCTCCTTGACCGAGATCCCGGCGTCCTCGCACGCGTTGAGGATCGCCTCGCACGCCATCTGGGTGGTCGTGCGCGGCCAGGACTCGCCGCGCTTGAAGTACTGCGTGCGGCCGACCCCGACGATGGCGACGTCACGCAGGCCATCGTCGGCGGCCCTGCCGGTGGCGACCACGCGGTCAGCCCTGGATCGCGTCGGTGCTGGTGGGGACCGGCGGGACGTGCGGGAAGAGCTCGTAGAAGGCACCCTGCGTGATCCGCAGCGTGGTCTCCGGCGAGGCGTCGGCGAAGAGGCCCTGGAGGGTCTTCTGGGTGTGGCCGAACGTGCCCTCCATGTGGGGGTAGTCCGAGCCGAACATGACGTTCTTGTAGCCCATCGCGTCGTGCGCGGCGACCGCCGTCTCATCGTGCTGGAAGGAGGCGTAGACCTGGCTCATCAGGATCTCCTTGGGGTCGCGTCCCAGCTTGGGGCGCACGGCCATGTGGTGCTGGCGGTAGCCCTCGAGCAGTCGGTCGCCCAGGAACGGGATCCAGGTCGCGCCGCCCTCGGAGATGAGGATCTTCAGCTCGGGACGGGTGTCGAGCACGCCCGAGGCCACGAGCTTCATCGCGGCACGCTGGCCCGAGAAGGTGGTCTCGGTGTAGTTCATCACCGCTCCACCGGGCCCGCGGTAGACCACGCCGGCGCCCCCGGCGGTCATGTCGACCGGGTCGGTTCCGATGTGGAAGGCGGGGATGATCCCGGCCGCCACGCACGCGTCCCAGAAGGGCTCCCAGTCCTTGCGGTGCCAGTCCGGGGCGCTCGGGTGGGGCGTGGTGGGCAGGAAGACCGTCTTGAAGTTGTTCTCGGCGAGCCACTCGATCTCGGAGACGGCGTCTTCGACGCGCAGCGTGGAGACCTGTCCGGTGACGACGTAGCGGTCCGAGACGGGCACGAGCTCCTCAAGGGCGTACTCGTTGGACGCGCGCATGCAGGCCTTCAGCAGCTCGGGGGTGCGGAACGTGGAGGCCCACATGCCCAGGCTGGGGAAGATGACCTCGCCCCACACGCCTTCCTTGTCCAGGTCCCCGAGGCGGGCCTTGGCGTCGCGCACGCCCTGGGGCTTGTGGCTCTCCTCCACGAACTGCACGACCGCCGAGTTGGGCAGCTTGCGGCGGAAGGTCTGGCCGTCGACGGAGACGGTCTCGTACTCGCCGTCGGGGTCCTTCTGCGACTTCGGGGTCAGGTCAGCCAGCGCCTTGGGCAGGCGCGCGGACCACACGTCGTCGGGCTCGAGGAAATGCGAGTCACCGGAGTTCGTCCAGATCTTGTTGCTCATGTGCGTCTCCAACCGTGGGAGGTCGCGACCTGCGCGCCTCGGGGATGTCTGGGTGAAACCGAGCATTCCACTAACTGATTGAACTGTCCAGCGTCACTAAGATGTTTCCATTAGCTTTCTCGGCTCGACAGTACACGCTTCCTAAGATATTTTCATTAGGAAGCGCAGGTGGGCGACCGTCCCGACTGCGAGAGCGGACACCTCATGAGCATCGACTCCTCCCCCACGCGCCGGCGTCGGCACTCCACCGGTGAGTCCACGCGGATCATGCTGATGGAGACCGCCGAGCGTCTGTTCGCGGTGCGCGGGGTGGAGGGGGTGACCGTGCGCGAGATCCAGGCGGAGGCCGGGCAGTCCAACGCATCGGTGATCAGCTACCACTTCGGCTCGAAGGTCGGGCTTGTGCAGGCATTGATCCGCTACCGCCACGAGGTGCTCGACGACCGCCGAGCAGAGCTGCTCGACCGGTTGCGCGAGGAGGGTGGCGTGAGCGACGCCCGCGCCGTGGTGTGGCTTGTCGTGAGCCCGCTCATCACGAGCGTGCGGGCCGGGGAGATGTTCGTACCGTTCCTGGCCCGGCTGAGCGAGAACCCGCGAGCCAACACCGACTACTGGCCCCAGGACGTGCAGCCCTGGGGGACCGACGGCGTCGAGGACCTGTTGAGCGAGGCCCTGGGCGACCTGCCGGCTCGGATCCGGCGGGGCCGCACCTTCCAGCTCTACAACTCGGTCCTGAACCTGCTCGGCGAACAGGCGCGCAGCCGTCACGAGGTCAGCGAGGCCCAGCTGCACAACTACGTCGACGGATGGGTCGGCATGCTGACCGCGCCGGTCTCGGACGCGACCCGCGCCCTCCTCTGAGGCTCGATCATCTGGCTCGGACGAGGTCGGCGAGTCGGGGAACGTCCGCCAGCGCGCGCAGCGCGTCGTTGAGGTGCGTGCAGCCGGCCACTCCGGCCAGCCGCTCGAGCACGACGTGGCGCAGCTCGTCGAGAGGCGTCCCGACCAGGGATCCCGCATTGCGCACGGCGAGCGGGCACTCGGCGTACGGCAGCACCCGCGGGACCGGCTCCACCGACCGCAGCGTGCGGGTGGCCAGGTCGGCGGTCGCGGTGAGCGTGTACTCGTGGACCGCGACCCGGCCCCCCTGTGGGCGGGTGGAGCTGTCCTGGAACATCGCGTCGACATGGATCGTGGCGCCCTCCACCCAGACGTCGATGCGGCGGGCTCGACGCATCGACACCTCTGCGATCGCGTCGATGTCATGCCACGCGAGTGGGTCGGGCGAGGACTCCAGTGGCCGCACCTCCTGGGTGCGATGGGTCCATCGCGAGCTTCCGTCGGGGGCCAGCCCGCTGGAGCCGGGCATGAAGCCGGTGCAGATGCCCTCCATGCTGCGCCCGCTGGGCGTGCTGCCCAGCACGGCCAACAGTCGCTCGACGGGGACCCACTGGGCGAAGGCGAAGCCGGAGATGAGGGTGGCACCGGGGAGGTCATCGAGCATCAGGTGCAGCGGCCCCTCGTCGACAGCACCGGGCGGAAGCCGATCGCCGAGCCGGGCCCGAAAGCCGCTGCCGCTTCGCGCACCCACCAGGTCCGCCAGCTGGGGCCAGGCGGGGGTGGAGGTGATGGCGGAGATGGAGCGGTCGGGTGCGACCACGACGCGCATGTCGTGAGCCGCCAGCTCCTCGACCCCGCCCGCGTCAGGCGCGGACGACGTCCGCAGGTCGCGACCCCGACCGCGCAGCACCAGGTCGGTGCCCATCCCGTCGACCCACGTCATGTCGATGGTGGTCGTGCGCCGCACCGAGCCGGGACGCCGGGGCGGCGAGGCATCGGCAGGGCCACGGACCACGAGGGAGACGTCCTCGCTCACGAGGAGGCGACCTTCGGCCGGTAACTCGCGGCCAGCAGGGCGAGAGCGGCTGCGACGCCGACCACCGCAGCACCCAGCGCCCACCAGCCCCCGGCGAGCTCGAGATCGAGCAGATGGTCCAGCGACCATGCTCCCGGGCCGATCGCGGCGACGCCGACCGCGACCATGGCCACGAGCACCGTGTACTCCCAGCCGCCCTTGAAGACGAAATAGCCCTTGCCGCGATGGTCGGTCAGCGTCGCGACGAGCATCAGCCCGACGAACGCCGCACAAGCGATCGGCGTGAGCAGTCCGAGTGTCAACAGCACGCCGGCGACGATCTCGGTCCCGGCCGCCATCCGCGCGTGCACCACCGCCGGTCGCAGACCGAGACTCTCGAACCAGCCGGTCGTGCCACCGAGCCCGCCGGGCCCGAAGACCTTGTTCCAGCCGTGCAGGACCAGCATCGGGCCGAGAGCCAGCCGGATCAGCAGCATGCCGAGATCGATGTCCATGAGCGCACCCTCCGAAGTTATAAGTACAATCATCATACTCTTAAGGGGCCATCAGGTGGGTGGTGTCCACGGAGACCGATCGGGCACACTGGGACCGACACGTGCCTGCAACCTGTTCCACCCGGCCGCGAACAGGTATATTCATTTGTATGTCTGCAGATCTCGGCGCCGCGGCGCCCCCGGCCGTGCAGCGTGTCGGCACGCTCATGCGTGCCCCCAAGACCGCCGAGCTGATCGCACACCACCTCCGGCGCCAGATTGTCAGGGGTGACCTCAAGCCCGGCGAGACGCTGCCGCCCGAGGTGCAGCTCATGGAGCAGTTCGGCGTCTCGCGCCCCACGCTGCGCGAGGCGTTCCGGATCCTGGAGACCGAGTCGCTCATCGGCGTCCGCCGCGGCGCCCGGGGCGGTGCCCAGGTGCTCGAGCCCGACCCGATGGTGGCCGCGCGCCACGTCGGCCTGCTGCTCCAGCTCCAGGGGACGACGGTCCAGGATGTCTACGAGGCGCGGATGGTCACCGAGCCGCCGTGCGCGCGGATGCTGGCCGAGCGCCGCAGCGACCAGGACGTCGCCGACCTCCGCGCCGTCATCGAGGACCTGCGCCGCCTGGTCGAGGGGGGCATCGAGGCCACCCCTGACCTCTCCCGGTGGAGCGGGGTGACCTACCGCTTCCACGAGCTGATCATGCAGCGCTGCGGCAACAAGACCCTGGCCGTGCAGGGCGCGGTCCTCGCGGACATCGTCGCGACGCACCTCCAGCTCAGCATGGCGCAGGGCATGGACCAGAGCGAACAGCCCGCCCGGTTCGCCAAGACCATCCGCTCCTACACCAAGCTCGCCGACCTGGTGGAGAAGGGGGACGGCCCCGAAGCGGAGGCGCACTGGCGCCGCCACATGGTGGGGGCAGCGAAGTACCTCTTCATGTTCGACCAGCGCAACAAGCCGCTGGTCGACCTGTTCGGCTGAGGCGCCTCGTCCTCGGGCACCTCGAGGACAGCACAGAGCCTGACGGCTGCGAGCCCTCGAGCTCGCAGCCGCCAGGCCTTTGGTCTTGCCCGACTGTCAGCCGATGATCTCGCGCTCGCGCAGCTCCGCGATGCGAGCAGCGTCGAGGCCGACCTCGGCCAGGACGGCGTCGGTGTGCTGACCCAGCGTGCAGCCGGCGTCCGCCTTGGTCCGCGAGCGTGAGAAGCGCTGCAGCGGCGCGAGACGGCGATGCTCGTCGAAGATCGGGCTGACCGCCTCGACGCTGTAGCCGGCGGCGAAGGACTCGTCGCCCTGGAGGACCACCTCGAGGTTCTCCTCGGCGACCGCGACCAGGCCGACGTCCTGGCCCACGAGCTCCTCCTCCCACTCCTGCTTGTCGCGCTTGGCGAACACACCGCCCAGCACCTCGGCCAGCGCTGCGTCGTGCTGTCGGCGGGAGGCGGGGTCGATGAAGCGGCCGTCACCGGACAGGTCGACGTACGGCGCGAGCGCGGCGACGAGCGGCGCCCACTCCCCCTCGGTGGGCGCGGCAAGGAAGACCCAGCCGTCCGCGGCCGGGTAGAGGCGGTAGAGCGCGTCGAAGCCGAGGAACTCGTCGTCGCAGCGCGGGATGTCCGCCCTCCCCGCGTACTGCGAGTTGTAGCCGATGAGCGCCTGGTGCGCGGTGCCGAGCATGGTGGCGACCATGCCCGGGATCTCGATCCCGCGTCGCTTGGCGTAGATACCCAGGAGCAGTGAGCTGGCGACGCCGAGTGCGGCTACGCCATCGGCCTGGACAGCCGGGCAGGCTCCGGCAGCGTGCAGTGCACGCGCTCCTCGCCGCACCTCCTCGGGAGTGCTGGGCTCTTCCGCGGCGATGCCAGCATCGATGGACGACAGACCGGAGGCAGCGCCCACGGTCGGGGCGTAGGCCGGTCGGGCGGCATGGGGTCCCTCCACGCCGTAGCCCGGCGCGCTGAGGTAGATCAGGCCCGGATTGACGGTCTTGAGGGTGGCCTCGTCGACCTTCGCCCGCTCGGCGGCACCCGCCCGGAAGCACTGGAGGACGACATCGCAGTGCTTGACGATCTCGTGGACGACCTCCAGACCCTCGGGCGTGGTGAGGTCGACAGCGACGCTCTCCTTGCCCTGCAGCACACGCGCGCCACCGGCCTCAGGGAAGGCGACCAGGTTGCGAATGTTGTCACCACCCAGCGTCTCAATCTTGATCACGCGGGCACCGAGGTCGGTGAGCAGGGTCGCGCCGTAGGGACCGGCGAACATCGTGCCGAACTCGACGATGGTCACACCGTCCAGTGGCAGGTCGGAGGTGGGACCCGAGCTCGGGTCCGCCGAGCATGACGCGCCGGCGGCGAGCAGATCGTCGAGAAGACCGTCGTGCTCACCCACCCGGGGAGCGGGGCGCAGCTCGGTGAGCGCCTGCCCCTGGGACTGGACCATCGTCGAGGGCATCGTGACCGGACCGACCTCGGGGTCCTCGAGGGTGATCACGCGTCCCTCATGGACGATCTGCGGGTGCTCGAAGGCCTGGTCCGGGGTCAGGAAGGTCTCGGCACTGACATCGGTGTTGGCTAGGAAGGTCTGCTGCCACTCCTCGGTGGTGCGCTCGGCCACCTTGTCCAGCATCATCTGCCACCACTCGGTGCGGAGCTCGGCCGTGGGGAGCATGGGGAAGCCGGCCCACTTGGGGTCGCCGAGCTCCTTGACCAGGTCGAGCTCGACCAGCCAGGCCTGCATCAGCCGCGGGGCGGTCTGGGCGAACTGCAGCCAGGTCCCGTCCTTGGTGGCGGCGATGAGCAACGCGTAGATCAAGTAGGCCTGCGGCTTCCCGTCGTCGTCGTAGGCCGTGTCCATCGGCGAGTAGGCGCCCGGATAACGGCGGATCACCATCTCGTAGAACCAGTTGTAGGTGTCCATCGACCCGACACCGCGCACGAGATCGGATTCCACGACCTGCCCCAGCCCGGAGGACTCCCGCTCCACGAGCGCCGCCAGGATGCCGTGGACAGCCGCTTGGGAGGCGCCCCACGACGCCCATGGCACCGAGACGAACGCCGGCCCGGGCCGCACGGTGAGCTGACGCTTGGCATGCATCAGCCCCATCTTCGCGGCGACCAGACCCTCCCAGCCCTTGTAGTGCCGGTAGGGGCTGTCGGAGCCCCACCCCGTGATCATCGCAGCGACCAAGCGGGGAAAGCGCTCAGCGAGCGCCTCGGCGGTGAGGCCGATGCGCTCGGCCGTCGAAGGACGCAACGTGGTCACGAGTACGTCGGCGCCCGCGAGCAGCCTCCGCAACGACTCGAGCCCGCCCTCGTCGTAGAGATCGAGCGTGACGCTACGCTTGCCGCGCAAGAGGGCCGGCCAACCGGCCTGCTGGCGCAGAGGGCTGCCGCCGGGCGGCTCGACCAGGATGACATCGGCTCCGGCGTCGGCCAGGAACTGCGTGGCCTGGGCGCCCGGGAGCGTGCTGGACAGGTCGATCACGACGAGGCCCGCGAGCGGTCCTCCACTGGTCTCGACTGCGGCGTGCGGCATGACGGTCCTCTCGGCGGGGCTCGGGGGACGGCTCGACATGCGATGTGAGCCGGACCACACCAGCCTCTCAACCTCCAATCAGCGCGTCAAGATGTTTCAACATATTGAGTTACCTCTTTAAGGTGATCTGCAGGTTCGCGCAGTCTTGGTGGAAATGCACCACTGACCCGGCAGAGGCGCTCGCGTGAGCGCCACTGCCGGGTCAGCCGTGTGTGGGTGATGGGTCAGAGGCCGACGACACCTCGGGTAGCCAGGTCGGCCACGGCCGCCTCGTCATAGCCGAGCTCGGCGAGGACGGCGGCGGTGTGCTGACCGATCGTGCATCCGGCGTCGGCCTTCGTCGCCGAGCGGGAGAAGCGCTGCAGGGGCGCCAGCCGGCGGTGCTCGTCGAAGATCGGGCTGACCGCCTCGACCGAATAGCCCGCCTCGAAGAACTCGTCGTCCTGGAGCACCCACTCGACAGTCTCCTCCGCGACCTCCACACAGCCGACGTCCTGGGCGGACAGCTCGTCCTCCCATTCGCGGCGGTCCTTCTTCACGAAGACCCCGGCGAGCACGTCGGCCAGTGCATCGGCGTGCTGGGCGCGCGCCTTGGCCGTGGAGAAGCGGTCGTCGCCCGCCAGGTCGGCGTACGGCGCGAGGGCGGTGACCAGCGGGTCCCACTCATCGCTCGCCGGCGCGGCCAGGAAGACCCAGCCGTCGGAAGCGGCATACATCCGGTAGAGCGGACCCAGTCCGAGGAAGTCCTCGTCGGGGGTGGCCAGCGCGGGACGATCGGCATAGCTGACGTTGTGCGAGATCAGCGCCTGGTGGGCGGTGCCGAGCATGGTCGTGACCATCTGCGGGATCTCCACGCCCTTGGCCCGGGCGTAGATCCCGAGCATCAGAGCCGTGCCCACACCGAGCGCGCCGACACCGTCGGCCTGTACGGAGGGGCTCGCGCCTGCGGCGTGCAGCCGCATCGCGGAGAGGTGCTTCTCGTCGAGATCGGCCGGGGCGGGGGCGCCCCCGCCGTCGACCACCGAGATGCCCGATGCCGCGCCGATGGTGGGGGCGTAGGCCGGCCGGCCAGCGTAGGGACCGTCGACGCCGTAGCCGGGCGCCGACAGGTAGACCAGGGACGGGTTGAGGGCCTTGAGGGTCTCCTCCCCCACACCGGTGCGCTCCGCGACGCCTCCGCGGAAGCACTGCAGCACCACGTCGACCTTCGCCGCCAGCTCGTGCACCAGGGCGAGGCCCTCGGGGTTGCGCAGGTCGACCGCGAAGCTCTCCTTGCCCTGCAGCACCTTGGCGCCCCCGGCCTCCGGGAAGGCGACGAGCTGCCGGATGTTGTCCCCCTCGAGCGACTCGATCTTGATCACTCGTGCTCCCATGTCGGTGAGCAGCGTCGCGCCGTAGGGGCCGGCGAACATGGTGCCGAGCTCGAGGATCGTGATCCCCTCGAGCGGAAGGCCGCGGGGAGTCTCCCCCTCCGGAACAGGCGTGGCAGCGGCCCGCTCGGCGGCCACCGCGAGCAGCGATGCGAGCTGGTCGCCGTGCTCCCCGGCTCGTGGCGCCCGGCGCAGCTCGGTGAGGGGTCGTCCTGCAGAGTGCACCAGCGTCGAGGGCTGGCGCACCGGACCGAGGTCCGGGTCCTGCACGGTCGCGACGCGCCCCTCCTGCACGACCTGCGGGTGCTCGAAGGATTCCTCCGGGCTGCGGAAGACCTCCGCACTGACGTCGGTGTTGCGCACGAAGGTCGCCCCCCACTCCTCGAGGCTGCGCTCGGCGACCTTGGCGAGCATCTTGTCCCACCACTCGACGCGCAGCTCGACGGTCGGGAGCATGGGGAAGCCGGCCCACTTGGGGTCGGCCAGATCCTTGGCCACGTCGAGCTCGGCGAGCCACGCCTGCATCAGCCGCGGGGCGGTTTGGGCGAACTGCAGCCAGGTCCCGTCCTTGGTCGAGGCGATGAGCAGCGCGTAGATCAAGTAGGCCTGCGGCTGGCCCTGCTCGTCATAGGCCGAGTCCATCGGCGAGTAGGCGCCCGGGAAGCGCTTGAGCACCAGCTCGTAGAACCAGTTGTAGGGATCCATCGACCCCACGGCACGCACCAGGTCGGACTCCACCACCTGTCCGCGGCCCGACGTCTCACGCTCGAGCAGCGCGGCGAGCAGCCCTTGGATCGCGGCCTGCGAGGCGGCGAAAGAGGCGTAGGGCGTGGAGATGTACGACGGGCCGGGGCGCAGGCTGAGCTGGCGCTTGGCGTGCATGACGCCGGCCTTGGCCATCACCAGGGCCTCGTAGCCCTTGTAGTGGCTCCACGGACCCTGCGAGCCCCATCCGGTGATGGCGGCCGTGACCAGGCGGGGGAAGCGCTCGGCCAGCACCTCGGGGGTGAAGCCGATCCGCTCGGCGGTGCTCGGGCGCATCGTGGTGATGAGGACATCGGCGCCGACCAGGAGTCCGCGCAGCGAGTCCAGATCCCCCTCGTCGCGCAGGTCCAGGGTGACGCTGCGCTTGCCGCGCAGCAGGCCGGGCCAGCCCGGGAGCTGGCGCAACGGGCTGCCCCCGGGCGGCTCGACGAAGACCACGTCTGCACCGCAGTCGGCGAGAAACTGGCTCGTCTGGGCCCCGGGCAGCGTGGTGGAGGTGTCGACCACGACCAGGCCGGCGAGCGGTCCCTCGGTCGGCGATGCGCTTGAGTTTGTCGTCGCGGCGCTCATCGAGGTGCCATCCGGATGGCGCCGTCCAGACGGATGACCTCGCCGTTCAGCATGGAGTTCTCCACGATGTGACCGGCGAGCGCCGCGTACTCCTCGGGCTGGCCCAGACGCGACGGGTGCGGCACCTGCGCACCGAGGGAGTCGATGGCGTCCTGGGGCAGCGTCTGGAACATCGGGGTGAGGAACAGCCCCGGCGCGATCGTGCACACCCTGATCTGGTGCTGGGCGAGGTCGCGTGCGATCGGCAGCGTCATGCCGACCACGCCGCCCTTGGAGGCCGAGTAGGCGGTCTGGCCGATCTGGCCCTCGTAGGCCGCGACGCTCGCGGTGTTGATGATGACGCCGCGCTCCCCCTCGGCCGACTCGGTGCCCTTGATCATGGCGGCGGCGGCAAGGCGGATCACGTTGAAGGTCCCCACCAGGTTGACCATGACGACTTTGGTGAAGTCGCCGAGCGGGAACGGTGTGCCGTCCTTGGCCACGACCCGGATCGCGTTGCCGATGCCGGCGCAGTTGACGACCGCGGCAAGCTGACCCAGCCCGGTGGCGGTGTCGATCGCCGCCTGCACCTGGGTCTCGTCGGTGACGTCGGTCGGCGCAAAGGCCGCCCGGCCCCCCAGGTCAGCCACGACCTTCTCTCCGGCCGAGTTGGGGAGGTCGACGATCACGACCGTCGCCCCCCCGGCGTGCAGCTTCCTCACGGTCGCCAGGCCCAGGCCCGAGGCTCCACCGGTGACGAGGGCGACTTTTCCGTCGATCTTCATGTGCTGTCCTTCTCTGTACTGACTCGGGAGGTGCGGAAGTGGGTTGGTCGCTCAGAGCCGCTCGATGATCGTGGCGTTGGCCATGCCGCCGCCCTCGCACATCGTCTGCAGGCCGAAGCGACCGCCGGTGGCCTCGAGGTGGTGCAGCATCGTGGCCATCAGCCGGGTGCCGGACCCACCTAGCGGGTGTCCCAGGGCGATCGCGCCACCGCAGGCGTTGAGCTTGGCGGGGTCGGCGTTGAACTCCTGGGCCCAGGCCAGCGGCACGGGCGCGAACGCCTCGTTCACCTCGTAGGCATCGATGTCGTCGATCGACAGCCCCGAGCGCTCGAGCGCCTTGTGAGTGGCGGGGATGACACCGGTCAGCATCAGCAGCGGGTCCGACCCGGTCACCGCGAACGTGTGGAACCGCGCCCGCGGGGTCAGCCCCAGAGCGGCCGCCTTGTCCTCGCTCATGATCAGCGCCGCGGACGCTCCGTCGGTCAGCGGCGAGGAGTTGCCCGGAGTGATGGCCCACTGGATCTCGGGGAACCGCTCGGAGAAGCCCGGGTCCTGGAACGCCGGACGCAGACCGGCAAGCCCCTCGGCGGTGGTGGAGGCGCGCACCGTCTCGTCGACGGTGTGCATCGAGCCGTCGGGCAGCGTCACGCCCACGATCTGGGAGTCGAACCCGCCCGCCGCCGCGGTCGCCGCGGCCCGCTGGTGGGAGGTCGCGGAGTAGGCGTCGAGGTCCTCGCGGGACAGCTTCCAGCGAGCGGCGATCAGCTCCGCGCCGATCCCCTGGTGCGCCAGCCCCTCGGGATAGCGCGCCGCCAGCGGCCCGTGGGCGTCGCCGCCCTGGGCGCTCATCCCCATCGGGACCCGGCTCATCGACTCCACCCCGCAGGCGATCGCGATGTCGTAGGCGCCGGCCATCACGCCCTGCGCGGCGAAGTGGGCGGCCTGCTGACTCGAGCCGCACTGCCGGTCGATGCTGGTGCCGGGCACCGACTCGGGGAAGCCGGCCACCAGCAGCGCGGTGCGAGCGACGTTCAGCGCCTGGTCCCCGGCCTGGCCCACACAGCCGGCGATCACGTCGTCGACCAGCGCCGGGTCCAGTCCGTTGCGCTCCACCAGCGCACGCAGCGTGGTGGCCAGCAGGTCGGCGGGATGCACCCCCGACAGCGCGCCCCCGGGCTTGCCCTTGCCGGAGGCGGTGCGGACGATGTCGACGATCACAGCAGAGGTCATGGCAGTTCCCTTGGCAGCAGTTGGGCCGGCACGCGAGTCGGCCATCTGGGTCTATCAGTTATCTGATTTAGCCCTTATTATGGCATGCATCGGAGGGGCACACCAGAAGCAGCCCGCCCCTCGCCTGCCAGCTAGGAGCGGAGTCGTCATGGATCGGGACCTCTACACCGAGGACCACGAGCAGTACCGCAAGGTCGCAGCGGAGTTCGTCGCCCGCGAGGTGGCACCGCACCTCGAGGAGTGGGACGAGCAGCGCGCCACGGGTCGCGAGGTCTGGCTCGCCGCCGGACGCCAGGGCATCGTCGGGCTGTCCGGCCCCGAGGAGTACGGCGGGCCCGGGCTCGACGACTTCCGCTACCGGATGATCGTGTGCGAGGAGATGGCCAAGGTCGGCGCCGCCGCTCTCGGCTCCAGCTTCTCGCTGCAGGACGACATCCTCATCCCCTATGTCACCGCCCTGGGCAGCCAGGAGCAGAAGCAGCGCTGGCTGCCCGGGATGTGCGCGGGCGAGCTGATCATGGCGGTAGCCATGACCGAGCCCGGCACCGGTAGCGACCTCAAGGGGATCCGCACCAACGGCGTCAAGGTGGACGGCGGGTGGCGGGTCAACGGCTCGAAGACCTTCATCACGTCGGGGATCCAGTCCGACCTGGTCGTGGTCGTGACCAAGACCGACCCGGCCGGCGGCACCGACGCCTTCACGCTGCTGGTGGTGGAGGACGGCATGCCCGGGTTCAGCCGTGGCCGCAAGCTCGACAAGGTGGGGCTCAAGGCGCAGGACACCGCAGAGCTGTTCTTCGAGGACGTGTTCGTGCCCGAGGCCAACGTGCTCGGCACCGTGGGCGGCGGCTTCCGCCAGCTGATGCACCACCTGCCCCTCGAGCGGCTCTCGATCGCAGCGATGGCGATCGCCGCCTCCGATGCGGCCCTGGCGTGGACGATCGAGTACGCCAATGACCGACAGGCGTTCGGACAGTCGCTGAGCACGTTCCAGAACTCGCAGTTCACGCTGGCCGACATCGCCACCGAGCTCGACGTGACCCGGGCCTACGTCGACAAGTGCGTACTGGCCCACAACGCCGGGACCCTCAGCGCGGTCGACGCAGCGAAGGCCAAGCTGTGGGCGACCGAGGTGCAGAACCGCACGGTCGACCGCTGCCTGCAGCTCTTCGGCGGCTACGGCTACATGATGGAGTACCCCATCGCGAGGGCCTATCTGGACGCGCGCGTGCAGAAGATCTACGGCGGCACCAACCAGATCATGCGCCAGATCATCGGGCGCGACCTCACCGGACGGCGGTGAGTGCACCCCTGGTCCGTGTCGAGACCCCGGCGGCCGGGATACGCCTGGTCACCCTCGACCGTCCGGAACGCCTGAACGCGCTGGACCAGGACCTCGTCGCCGACCTCAGCGCCGCGCTCGAGACGATCGCTGGAGACCGGGACTGCCGCGTCGTCGTGCTCACCGGGGCGGGGCGCGCGTTCAGCGCGGGCCTCGACCTCACTGGCTACGACACCGTCGATGCGGGCCGCGACGAACGGGACGGCGCCGCGCTCGCCGCTCTGGCCCGACAACGGGAGATCGCCGCCCTTCCCGAGCTCCTGCGCCGGCTCCCACAGCCGGTGATCGCCGCGATCAACGGCCCGGCGGTCGGGGGCGGACTGGCGCTGGTCTGCGCGAGCGACATCCGGCTCGCGGCCCAGCCGGCGCTGTTCGCGGTCTCGTTCATCACCGCGGGCTTCTCCGCCTGCGACATCGGCGTCTCCTGGCTGCTCCCCCGCCTGGTCGGCACCGGGCGCGCCCACGAGCTGATGCTCACCGGTCGCAGGTTCGGCGCGGCCGACGCCGAGCGCTACGGCCTCGTGTTGGAGGTGGTGTCTCCCGAGGAGCTGATCGACGCCGCGCTGGCGAAGGCCGGCGAGATCCTGCTCAACGCCCCCGCGTCGGTCGAACTGACCAAACAGGGGATGTGGCTCGCACTGGAGACCCCGACGCTGCACCACGCCATCGAGCTGGAGAACCGCCAGCAGGTCATCACCGCCATGACCGCGGACGCCGCCGAGGCGACTGCCGCGTTCCTCGAGCGTCGCCCGGCCGTCTACCACCACCGCTAACCACCCGCCGAGGCGCAGCCCCCGACCGATCGGACCCACGTGCTCCACACCGTCCTGCTCGACGTGACCGACGGGGTCGCGACCCTCACCTTGAACCGCCCGGAGGCGATGAACTCGTTCACCGACGCCCTGGAGGCCGACCTGATCGCCGCGCTCGACGCGTGCGACGAGGATCCGGCGGTCCGGGTGGTCATCATCACCGGCGCCGGGCGCGCCTTCTGCGCCGGCATGGATCTCTCCGACTCCTCCGAGGCGTTCGCCGTCTGGCGACGCGGGGAGTCGGCGCCGCCGGGCACGACGTACGACGTGGCGGGCGAGGCACTGCCCGTCCGACGCGACGGGGGTGGCCACGTGACACTGCGGATGTTCGAGATGACCAAGCCGCTGATCGTCGCTGTCAACGGGGCGGCCGTGGGAGTGGGGGCCACGATGATGTTGGCCGCCGACATCCGGCTGGCGGCTGACGACGCGCGCTTCGGCTTCGTGTTCAACCGACGCGGGATCGTCCCGGAGTCCTGCTCGACGTGGTTCCTGCCTCGGCTCGTGGGGATGCAGACCGCGATGGAGTGGGTGCTGACCGGCCGCGTGTTCGGGGCCGACGTGGCCCTCTCGCACGGACTGGTGCGCAGCCTGCACCCCCCGGACGAGCTGCTCGCCGCGGCGTACGCGCTGGCGAGGGAGATCGTCGACAACACGGCGCCGGTCTCCGCGGCGCTGGCTCGGCAGATGATGTGGCGGATGCAAGGTGCCGACCACCCCGTGGTGGCGCACACGGTCGAGACGCTCGCGATCAACTCGCGAGGCATGAGCGCCGACGTGGCAGACGGCATCGCGGCGTTCCTCGAGAAGCGGGCACCGGTCTTCGTCGACCGGGTGCCCGATGATGTCCCCGACGTGTTCGGGCCATTCCCGGCCCGCAGGTTCGACCCCCACCAGCTCGGCCGGATCGGCCACTCAGGAGGAACGCGATGAAGCTCGGACTCGGACTCGGCTACTGGGGTGCGGCGCAGCCGCCCGGGCAGCGTGAAGCAGTGGCGCTGGCCGAGGAGCTCGGCTTCGACTCAGTGTGGACGGCCGAGGCCTACGGGTCCGACGCCATCGCACCCTTGGCCTGGCTCGGCGCCCGCACCACGTCGCTGCGGCTGGGGACGTCGATTATCCAGATGTCAGCGCGCACCCCGGCGGCCACCGCCATGGCGGCGATGACCATGGACCACCTGAGCGAGGGACGCTTCGTGCTCGGACTCGGCGCCTCAGGCCCCCAGGTCGTCGAGGGCTGGTACGGCCAGCCCTACCCAAAGCCGCTGGCCCGCACGCGGGAGTACGTCGAGATCCTGCGGCGCGCGTTCGCCCGCGAGGTGGTGACGTTCCCGGGCGAGCACTACACGATCCCCTTCACCGGCGACGCGGCCCACGGCGCCACGGCCCTGGGCAAGCCGCTGCGTTCCACGCTGCACCCCGTCCGCACCGACATCCCTGTCCTGCTGGCCGCCGAGGGCCCGAAGAACGTCGCCCTCGCCGCAGAGATCGCCGACGGCTGGCTGCCCCTGTTCTACTCGCCCTACGACGACGCGGACTATCGCGCCAACCTGGCCGAGGGCTTCGCCCGGCCCGGCGCACGTCGCACGGCAGAGGACTTCGAGGTCGTCTGCATGGTCAACGTGGAGGTGGACGACGACGTGGAAGCGGCAGCGGATCGACTGCGGCCGTTCATCGCCCTCTACGTCGGCGGGATGGGAGCACGCGAGGTCAACTTCCACTACCGCGTCTTCGCCCGGATGGGCTTCGAGGACGAGTGCGCCCGGATCCAGGACCTCTACCTCGCCGGGCGCAAGGACGAGGCTATCGCCGCCGTCCCGCTCGCCATGGTCGAGAAGATCTCCCTGGTCGGCCCCGAGGCGAAGATCGCCGAGGAGCTGCAGGCCTTCGAGGACTCGCTGATCACCACGATGGTGCTCAGCCCCGAACCCAGCACCATGCGGCTGATTGCGCGACTGCTCGGGCGCTGAATCACCCGATTCTCGGACGAGGCCGTAGTTCCCCGTGCCCGGCACGTACCGATCCGCCGCGAGCGGTCTGGGAGGCGACGGGACGCTTAGGCCCTGAATTAAATCAGTTCACTCATTGACATGATCAAGCGGATAGTCCTTAATTCAGGGAACGTGTTCGTGGTGTGCATCACACCGACCCGTTGGGCCCGAATCCCTGACCGAAGGAAACCCGCATGCGCCTCCGCCCCCTCTCCCGCCGAAGCTCGAAACTGGTCGGTGCCTCCGCAGCGCTCGTCCTCCTGCTGGGCGTCACCGCCTGCAGCGAGGAGGAGTCCTCCAGCGCCTCGGACAACGACACCGCGGCCGCGGTGTCCGAGGCTCCCGAGGGCACGTTCCCGGGTACCAAGGCCGAGGGCGAGCCCGTCAAGGTCGGCCTGATCAACCCCGAGGACGGCCCGGCCATCTCCCAGCCTGAAGGCCGCGAGGCCGCTGAGGCCGTCGTGAAGTACGCCAACGAGCACCTGGGCGGCCTCGGTGGGCGTCCCATCGAGCTCGTGGTCTGCAAGGCCAAGGAGGACCCGGCCTCGAACGGCGCCTGCGCCAACGAGATGGTCGAGGAGGACGTCGTCGGCGTCGTCGTCGCGAACACCGCCAACGGCGAGTCCATGGCGCCGGTGATCACCGGAGCGGGCATCGCCTACACCGGCTACAACGGCACCAGCGGATCGGAGCTCACCGGCAAGAACGCCTTCCTGTGGACCGGTGGCGTCGCGGCCGTGATCAGCAGCTTCGCCAAGACCGCTGCCGCGGAGGGCGTCAAGGACTTCACTCTCTTCGGCACCGACAACGCCGCTGTGGTGGGCGCGCTGACCCAGATGGGCGAGCCGATCTTCAAGGCCGCCGGCATCGGCCTCGAGATCGTCCCGATCCCGCTCGGCACGCCGGACAGCACCCCGCAGGTGTCGGCCGGGCTCAAGTCAGAGCCGGGCGCGGTCGGCATCGTCGGCGACTCGAACATGTGCTCCTCCACCCTGAAGGCGCTCGACACCCTCGGCAGCGAGGTCCCCCGTTACGTGATCCAGTTCTGCGTCGAGGATGCGGCCGTCACTGCGGCCGGCGAGGCTGCCTACGACAACGCCTTCCTCTTCACCTCCGCCGACGGCGTGAGCGAGGACGACGAGGAGGCGCAGATCTACCGCGCCGTGATGGCCGAGTACGCCCCCGACCTCGACACCGCGGGCGCCGCCGTCACCGGCTATCAGTCGATGCTCGGCTTCATCCGCGCCGCAGCCGACGTCAAGGGCGATGTCACCGCCAAGAGCGTGATCGACGCCATCTCCTCGGCCAAGGACGTCCCGGTCCCGGTAGGCCACGGCGCCACGATGACCTGCGACGGTCAGCAGTTCCCCGGCCTCACCGCCATCTGCAACGCCGGCAGCCTGGTCGGCACGCTCGAGGGCGGCAAGGTCGTGTCCTACGAGCTCGTCGAGTGAGCTCCCCCGCCCTTCCGAACTGACTGACAAGCACTGAAGGACGTGGTCGCCGGTGACTGAACATCTGAACTTCCTCTTGCTGGGTCTGGGCAACGGCGCGGTCTACGCCGCGCTCGCCATGGCTCTCGTGGTGACCTTCCGCAGCTCTGGAGTCGTGAACTTCAGCACCGGCGCCATCTCCCTCTACGTGGCGTACACCTTCGGCTTCCTGCGTCAGGGCGAGTTCCTGATCCCGATCCCGGGGCTTCCGCTCTCGGTGTCCCTCGGCGGCAACCAGACCGTCGCCTCCGCCATCGTCATCTCGATGGTGGTCGCGGCGGCGCTGGGACTCCTGCTCTACGGCCTGGTGTTCCGTCCGCTACGCGGTGCCTCACCGGTCGCGAAGGCAGTCGCGAGCATCGGTGTGATGCTCGTGATCCAGGGACTGCTCGCCTCACGGGTCGGCACCAACCCGGTCCCGGTTGACTCGATCCTGCCTACCGACATCTACGACCTCGCCGGCGGCCGGGTCGCGGCCGACCGGTTGTGGTTCGCCGCCATCGTGATCGGCCTCGGCCTCGTTCTGGGCGCCCTGATTCGCTACACGCGCTTCGGACTGGCCACGCGCGCCGTCGCCGAGACGGAGCGGGGCGCCCTCGTCAGCGGCCTCTCCCCGGATCGGATCGCGGCCACCAACTGGGCCCTCAGCACGATGGTCGCCGGACTCAGCGGCATCCTGATCGCGCCGATCGTCCCGCTGATCCCGGTGTCCTACACGCTGTTCATCGTCCCGGCCCTCGCCGCAGCCATGGTCGGCGGCTTCAACAAGCTCGGCCCCGCCATCGCGGCAGGTCTCGCCATCGGCATGCTGCAGTCCGACGCGGTCTACCTCCAGACCACGATCGACTGGTTCCCCTCCACCGGGGTCGACAAGCTGATCCCGCTCGCCCTCATCCTCGGCATGCTGCTGATCCGCGGCGGCGGCATCCCCCAGCGAGCAGCAGTCGCTCAGCAGTCCCTGGGCCGAGCCCCACTCCCACGCAACCTTCCGCTGGCCATCTCCCTGGGACTGGTCGTTGCCGTCACGCTGCTTCTCGTCACCGATGGAGGATGGCGCACGGCGGTCGTCATCTCGATGATCCTCGGCGTCCTGTCGCTCTCCCAGGTCGTGGTGACCGGCTATGCGGGCCAGGTGTCTCTGGCTCAGCTCACGCTCGCGGGGGCAGGCGCGTTCCTGCTCTCCCGCTTCTCCACGGACCTGGGGATGCCCTTCCCGGTCGCTCCACTACTCGCCGCTGCCGTGGTGACCGTCCTCGGCGTGATCATCGGACTTCCGGCCCTGCGACTGCGCGGACTACCGGTCGCCGTCGTCACCCTGGCCCTCGCCGTCAGTCTGGAGGCGTTCTGGTTCCAGAACATCGACCTCAACGGCGGCGTCGAAGGGGCACCGATCGAGGCGCCCAGCCTGTTCGGCATCGACCTGGGGATCGGGGCGGGTCGCGAGTTCCCTCGACTCGAGTTCGGTCTGCTCTGCCTGGCCGTGCTCACCCTCGTCGCGATCGGGGTGGCCCTCCTGCGACGCAGTCGCCTGGGCGCCAGCATGCTCGCGGTCCGCGCCAACGAGCGCTCAGCAGCGGCCGCCGGCATCGACGTACGGCGCGTCAAGATCGCGGCCTTCGCGATCGGAGCCTTCATCGCCGGCCTGGGCGGTGCACTGCTGGGCTACCAGCAGCAGATCGCCACAGCGAGCTCCTACACGGCCCTCGGCGGCCTGGCTCTGTTCGCCACCGTCTACCTCGTCGGCGTCAGCTCGATCAGCGGCGGCGTGGTGGCCGGCTTCGCCGGATCTGGCGGCTTGATCTTCGTGGCCCTCGATCGTTGGGTCGAGCTGAACGAGCACTTCGCGACGATCAGCGGGATCCTGCTCGTGCTCACGGTGATCCTCAACCCGGAGGGCGCGATCGGCCCGGCCCACGAGCTGATCCGCCGCCTGCGCAATCGCAAGAGCCCCGACGCCCCCGCCGAGCTCCTCGTCGACACCGCCTCCGAGCCCGACGCCCAACCCCAGCGACCGATCGGCGAGACGGCTCTGACCGTGACCGGCGTCGGCGTGCGCTACGGAGGCGTCGTGGCACTCGACGATGTCTCCTTCGAGGTCCGCGACGGCGAGATCCTCGGCCTGATCGGACCCAACGGGGCCGGCAAGACCACGCTGATCGACGCGCTCAGCGGGTTCGCACCCGCCACCGGCTCCGTGCGGCTCGGCGACAAGATGCTCGACAAGCTCGCTCCGCACCGCCGGATCCGTGCCGGCCTGGGTCGCACCTTCCAAGGCATCGAGCTCTACGACGACCTGACCGTCGAGGAGAACGTCCGGGTGGGCACCACCGCCGCCCGCGGACGCAAGGACGCGGACCCCGTCAATCTCGACCGGCTGTTCCAGGTGCTCGGCCTGGCCGAGGTCTCCGACCGCCCCGTCGCCGAGATGTCCCAGGGCCAACGCCAGCTCGTGTCCGTCGCACGCGCCCTCGCAGGCGACCCCAAGGTCGTGCTGCTCGATGAGCCCGCAGCGGGCTTGGACAGCAAGGAGAGCCTCTGGCTGGGCCGCCGACTCCAGGCCGTGCGCGACGCCGGCGTCACCGTGGTGATGATCGAGCACGACATGGGCCTGGTGCTGGAGGTCTGCGACCGCATCGTCGTCCTCGACCTGGGCGAGAAGATCGCCGACGGCACCCCCGCTGAGATCAAGAACGACCCCACTGTGATCAAGGCCTACCTCGGCAGCACGCACTCCGAGCACGCCCACATCCCGGACCACGATCCCGCTGACATCCCCGCCCACGAGAACCAGGAAGCCGAGGTACTGCGATGACCTCCCTGCTCCAGTGCACCGACCTGTCCGCCGGCTACACCGGGTCCCCGGTGCTGCGAGGGCTCAACCTCAGCGTGGGCAAGGGCGAGGTTCTCGCCCTTCTCGGCCCCAACGGCGCGGGCAAGACCACCGCTCTGCTCGCACTCTCCGGACTGCACCCGCGCATGGGCGGACAGGTGCAGGTCGCCGGCGCCGACGTCGCGTCGGCGAAGCCACGGGCCGCCGCTCGGGCCGGGGTCGTCCTCGTGCCGGACGACAGGTCACTGTTCAAGACCCTCACGGTGGTCGAGAACCTGCGTCTCGCTGCGAGGAGCAAGACGAAGGTCGATGGCGTCTTCGACCTCTTCCCTCGCCTCGCGGATCGCACCCATGTCCTCTCCGGCCTGCTCTCCGGTGGCGAGCAGCAGATGCTCGCCGTCGGACGCGCCCTCGTCCAGGACCCCAAGGTGCTGCTCATCGACGAGCTCAGCATGGGTCTGGCTCCGGTCATCGTGCAGGCCCTGCTCCCCGTGATCCGGCGCGTGGCCGACGAGACCGGCACCGCCGTGATCCTCGTCGAGCAGCACGTCAGCCTCGCGCTCCAGATGGCCGACTCCGCGGTCGTTCTGGCACACGGCCACGACGTCCTGCGCGGAACCGCCGCCGAGCTGTGGGCCCAGCCGGATCGCGTGGAGTCCGCCTACCTCGGCGAGACCGCCGCCTGAGTCTCGACCACCCACCCTTGGAGGAACACGTGACAGCCCTGCAGAACCCACCCGCCACCGTCGTGGCTCCCCTGATGAGCGACGCGCTCGATGCCCTGACCGCGGCCGACACCGCTCTCGCCTCAGCGACCGGGCTGATGCTCGTCGGACCGCACACCGTCGACGTCGTCACCGCCGCGTGGCTCACCGAGACGATCGGCTCGAGTGTCCCCGGCGCGAAGGTCCTCGACGCGCTCGACGTCGATCGGCATGCCGGGATGACCGATCGCCTTCGGCTCTCGGTCATCTGGAACGAGGTCGGCGTGGCGGCCGGGCTCCCGGCGCACGTCTTCCTCAAGGCCACTCCCGTCGAGCCCCACCACCTGCTGACCCTCTCGGTGCTGCACATGCACGAGTTGGAGGTGCGCTTCTACACCGACGTCCAGCCCGAGCTGCCGGCCCTCGCGCCCCGCGCCTTCCACGCCGAGTCCCACCCAGGGGGCAGGTTCCTCCTCGTCCTCGAGGATCTCGCCGACCGTGACTGCCAGCCCTTCTGGCTCAAGGACACCTGTACGCCAGAACACGCCAAGGCTGTGGCTCGCGCACTGGCCACCCTGCACGCGACGTACTGGGAGAGCCCGCGCTTCGAGAGCGACCTCTCCTGGGTGCGCCCCCGCACGCAACGCTTCGGCTGGTCCTGGCTCTGCGGCAACCTCGGCGGAGCCCGCGACAGCTACCTGGCGACCGAGGCCGGTCGCGCCCTTCCGCCCGAGGCCCTCGCGCTCACCCAGGCCTGGCGCGAGCACCAGGACGCGATCTTCGACTACTGGGAGACGCTGCCACGCACGCTGCTGCACGGAGACAGTCACTTCGGCAACACCTTCGCGACCAGCGACGGGGAGGCGGGCTTCTTCGACTGGCAGGTGATCTTCCGCGGCCACGGGCTGCGCGACCTCGCCTACTTCCTGCTCACCGCCCTCCCCATCGAGCAGCGACGCGAGCACGAGGCCGAGGTGCTCGACATCTACCTGGCCGGCCTCGCCGCCGGTGGCGTCGAGATCGATCGCGAGTTCGCCCTGCGCCACTTCGCGCTCTTCGCGCTCGACATGCTGGACGCCAGCATGGCGACCCTGGCCCACGGAAGCTACAACCACGACCTGGCCGTCACCCAGCGCAACCTCGACAACGCGCTCTCGATGCTGCTCGACCACGACGTGCTCAGCCATATCCACGCGATCGTCCGCGCAGACTGAGTCAGCACCGCGCCCGTTCCCCGCATTTCGGAACGGACCGGTCCGGATCTATTGACACGTGGCGCGCGTCACCCTTGACTGGGCGCCCATCCTCTACCTGTTTAACCTGTATCGAGAACCGGAGCACCGCATGTCCGAGCACACCCCCCCGGCCGTCCATCTCCACATCAACGGCGAACGCCTCACCGCGGGAGCAGGCGGCTTCCACGACCACGTCGATCCCGCGAGCGGCACCGTCAACGGTCGCATCCCGCTCGCCGACAAGGAGGACGTAGACCGTGCCGTCGCGGCCGCCCACGCGGCGTACGAGGGGTGGCGGCGCACTCCCCCGGCGCAGCGGCGCGCCCACCTGCTCAAGCTGGCCGACCTGATCGACGAGCACGCTGCGGACTTCGCCCGACTCGGCGCCCTCGACAACGGCACCGGGCTCACCGGAGGCGCCGCCTTCCCGCCGCTCGCGGCGGAGTGGACCCGCTACTACGCCGGTTGGGCTGACAAGATCTCAGGCGACGTGACGGGCAACCCGGTACAGGACGGCGAGCTGGGCTACACGCTGCTCGAGCCCTACGGCGTCATCGGCATCATCATCACGTGGAACGGCCCCCTGATCTCGCTGGCGATGAAGGTCCCGCCGGCCGTCGCAGCCGGGAACACGGTCGTCGTGAAGCCGAGCGAGATGACGCCGTTCAGCGGGGAGCTCTTCATGGATCTCGTGGAGCGGGCCGGCTTCCCGCCCGGCGTCATTAACATGCTGCCGGGCACCGCGGAGGCCGGGCACCAGCTGGTCACCCACGATCTGGTCAAGAAGGTCACCTTCACCGGTGGGCCTGCGACCGCGACGAAGATTCTCGAGGCCTGCGCTGCGACGATGAAGCCGGTCGTACTCGAGCTCGGCGGCAAGTCCGCCAACATCGTCCTCGAGGACGCCGACATCCAGGCCGCGTGCTTCCTGGGCACCTTCATGTCCGTGGGCGCGCTGACCGGTCAGGGCTGCGCGCTGCCGACACGGATGCTGGTCCACGAGTCGATCCACGACCAGGTCGTCGAGGGCGTCAAGGCGACGGTCGCGATGATCGCCACGGGAGACCCGATGGATCCGACGACCATCAGCGGTCCGGTCGTCAACCAGGCTGCCGTCGACCGGATCATGGGGATGATCGAGCGCGCCCAGGCCGACGGGGCGACCCTGGTGGCCGGTGGCAAGCGGATCGATCGTCCGGGCTTCTTCATCGAGCCGACCGTGTTCACCGATGTCGAACCCGACTCCGAGCTGGCCCAGAACGAGGTCTTCGGACCGGTGCTGGCGATCACGAAGTTCAACGACGACGACGAGGCGATCAGGATCGCCAACTCCACGCGCTACGGGCTCTCGGCCTACATCCAGACCAAGGACCTCAAGCGCGCCACGCGTATCGCCGCGGAGCTCGAGACCGGCGAGGTGCTCATCAACGGCGCCATGAACCTCGCCGCCCACCGACCCTTCGGCGGCATCGGCATCAGCGGCGTCGGCAAGGAGGGCGGCCGCGCGGGCTTCGAGGAGTTCCTGCGGGTGAAGTCCATCGCCATCGGCATGTCGTGAACGTCCCTACGCCCACCCACCCACAGGAGAACACCATGAGCTCACTCGAGGGCCGCGTCGCCTTCATCACCGGCGCCGCCCGCGGTCAGGGCCGCGCACACGCCGTCCGTCTGGCCCAGGAGGGGGTCGACATCATCGGCCTCGACATCTGCGCCGATATCCCGTCGATGAACTACCCCTGCGCCTCGCGCGAGGACCTCGACGAGACCGCCCGTCTGGTCGAGAAGCAGGGTCGCCGGATGGTCACCGGTGTGGCCGACGTTCGCGACGCGGCCGCCGTCCAGCGGGTCTTCGACGACGGGTACGCCGAGTTCGATCGCGTCGACATGGTGCTGGCCAACGCCGGCATCCTGCGGCTCGGCGACAGCCAGGACCCGGTCGCGGAGTGGCAGGACACGCTCGACATCTTGCTCACCGGCACCTTCAACACCGTCCAGGCGTCGCTGCCCAAGCTCCGCGAGGGCGGCCGCGGTGGTTCCATCGTGATCACCAGCTCCAGTGCCGGCCTCAAGGGCACCGCCACCGACGAGCCCAGCGCCCAGGCCTACACCTCCGCCAAGCGCGGCCTGGTCGGCTACATGCAGGTGCTCGCCACGCAGTACGCGTCCGAGATGATCCGGGTGAACACCATCCACCCCACCGGCGTCATGACCGGCATGGTCGCCAACGAGGCGATGGGCAGGATGATGGCCGACCCCGACACCAACATCTCGGCGATGCAGAACGCACTGCCGATCGACATCCTGCAGCCCGAGGACATCGCCAACGCGGTGGCCTTCCTCGTCTCCGACGAGGCGCGCTTCATCACCGGCACCCAGTGGGCGCTGGACGCGGGCTTCTCCATCCGCTGAGGGCTCCCGGCTGAACGCTGCGGCGCTCGAGCGAACGAGCGAACGAGCGAACGAGCGAACGAGACCCCCACCTCCCACATACGTGGAAGGTGGGGGTCTCGCTCGTTCAGAGGTGGTTCGGCCGGCTCTCAGCCGAGGTGGCCGGCCAGCGCAGCCATCACGTTGCGCCGGTGCGGGGCCATCAAGCGCGGGGGGCCGAGAGTCGTGACAGCCACAAGCGAGTCCCCTCGCCGATAGCCGTAGACCCCCGTGTGCCCCTCGCGCTCCAGCCATCCCTGTGAGTCGGCGAGCTCGGGGCGTCCGAGCTGTTGGAGCTTCAGACCGTACTGGTCGCTCCACACGTACGGCGGAGTCCGCAGCGAGGCCGGCACCGGCTCCTCCAGCAGCGCGTGCGCCACGATCGCCGCCTGGTCAACAGCGGTCGACCAGTGCTCACGCCGCACCGCGCGTCCATCGGACGCGGTCCATCGCGCCACGTCCCCGACCGCCCAAACACCGTCGAGTCCGAGTACGCGGCCCTCGTCGTCGCAGACGAAGCCATCAGACAGGTCGAGACCGGCACCGCCCAGCAGCTCGGTCCTGGGAGCGATGCCGAGGCCGACGACGGCCGCCTCGCCCCGGGCTCTCTCCCCTGCTGCCGTGACCACCTCGGTCCCGCGGTCGTCAGCCGTCATCGACACCACGGGGGACCCGGTGAGGACGTCCACCCCCCGCGACCGATGGAGCTCCTGCAGGGCGAGCCCCATCTCCCTCCCCACGCCGGCATGCGCCAGCGTCTCCTGGCCCTCGATTAAGGTGACCGCGTGCCCACGTGCACGCCCGGCCGCGGCGACCTCCATCCCGATAAAGCCGCCGCCCACGACGAGAAGCGACTCGGCGCCGGCCATCGCCCCGGCGATGCGCTCGGCATCACTGCGCGTGCGCAACGAGTGGACCCGCTCGTGGGCGGGAACGAACGCCGGCAGACGTGGCGAGCCCCCGGTCGCGAGGACCAGACTCCCCCACGCGTACGACGCGTCGCCCGTCTCCACCGAGCCTCGAGTCACCTGGGTAGCGGCAGCTCCCAGCACCAGGTCGATCTCGAGCGCTGCGGCCTCGTCCGGATCGGCGAGGAAGGCGGAGTCCAGCTCCGCGCCTCCCATCAGCACCTGCTTGGAGAGCGGTGGCCGATCGTAGGGGCGGTGCTCCTCCTCGGCGAGGAGGACCAGCGAGCCGGTATATCCCAGGCGACGCAGCTCCGTGACTGTGCGCCAGCCACCGAGGCCACCGCCCACGACAACCACTGGGCCTCCGGGCGGCGTCCTCGTGAGGCGCGTCATCGGGCCTCGCCGCGCTCGGGGTCCGCCACGATGTCGGTGAACCCCGTGCGCAGCGTGGACCGCACCATGTCGAAGAGATCGGACCAAGGGTCGACACCGCCACGCTGGTGCCAATAGCGCGTCGCCGCGTCGACCGCCGCCAGCAGTGCGTGGGCGAGCACCATCGGTCGCGGGTCCGTCCGCGGGTCGACGCCCCACTGACGGGCCACATGCCGGCTGAGCTCGGTTGCGGTCTCCTGGAGCAGGTCGCCGGAGGCCTTGCCCTGCAGCTCCGGCGCCTGCTCCATGGCGCGCATCCAGAGGCGGTAGTGCGACAGCTCGTCACGGTGGCCGTAGGCGAGGGCCTTGAAGATCCCGAGCATGTCGCCGAGCGGGTCCGCGCTGTCGTCGAGCGCGGTCATCGCCGACAGAGTCACCTCGCGGCGGCGCCGCACGACGGACAGCAGCAGATCCTCTTTCGCCGGGAAGTAGCGGTGCACCGTGCGGATGGAGACCCCCGCAGCGTCCGCGACGGCTGTCATGGTGGTGTCCGCGTAGCCACGGTCCGCGACCAGCGCGAAGGCACACCGCTCGATGTCGAGCGTCACCTGCTGGCGTCGACGGTCCCATCCGCTGAGCATCGGCAGTTCGCGCATCCCAGCAGTCTCCCGGAAGGGCGTTGCCTCGGCCGCGGCGACACGGGCCGAAGTCCGCACGAGCAGCATCAGTCCGTCAGCTGCAGGGCCCGCTCGGGGCAGGCCGCGGCACCGCGACGCGCCTCCTCCACCTGTCCCGGGGCGACCTCGGGGTCGAACACGGCGACGTATCCCAACTCGTCCAGATCGTAGACGGCTGGTGCCGTGGCGTGGCAGCGGGCGTGGCCCGAGCAGAGGTTGCGATCGACCTTGACCTGGGTCACGACGGCGCCCCTCCCTTCACGACGAGCGGCAGCGCGAACATGCCGTGCACGTTGCCCCAGTAGGCCTGCGGCTCCCACGCCGGGTCGAGCCCGTAGTCAGGGATCGCACGGTGCCACTCGGTCAGGGCGATGTCGAGCTCGATGCGGGCCAGGTGGGAGCCCAGGCAGCGATGCGGTCCTGCACCGAAGGCCAGGTGTGGCGCCACCTGTCCCCGGTCGAGGTCGACCCGGTCGGCGCCGGTGAGCCAGGCCTCGTCTCGGTTGGCCGACATCAGCGGGAAGAGGACGAGGTCGCCCGCCTTCAGCAGGGCCCCGCCCACCTCGACGTCCTGGGTGACCTTCCGGCCCACCTCGGGCACGGTGTAGTAGCGCAGCAGCTCCTCGACCACGTCACCCATCGGTTCACCGTCACTCGCGATCGAGGCGACGTGCGCGCGGTCCTCCGCATGGGTCGCGAGGTGATGCATCATGAACGACAGGCTCATGGCGACCGTATCGAGGCCAGCCAGGAACAGCAGCATGCAGCAGTTCACCAGGGAGTCGTCCGGCGCGGGCACACCGTCGATCTCCCAGCTCAGCATGTCGGACAGCAGACCCTCGGGCCGGTCGCCCTCCCGGCGCCGACGCTCGATCTCCTCCTGGAAGTAGCCGACGACCGAGAGCATCGCCATCATCTGGCTCTCGGCGTCGAACTCTCCCTCGGCGCCGGGCGCGAGCGCCGCGGACTCCCACTCCAGGAACTGGGGGAGCCGGTCGACCGGGAGGCCCATCAGTTCGAGGAAGACGACGGTGGGGAACTGCAGGCCGATGTCCTTGAGCAGGTCGCCGCTGCCGGTGGAGCGTACCTGCAGCACCAGATCCCGGCACCGCTCCTCGAGTCGCGGACGCAGCTCGGTCATGCGACGCGGCGCGAAGTAGCGCGCGAGGAGCTGGCGCCACGGAGTGTGCTCGGGAGCGTCCAGCTGGATCGGGATCATCGCGAACGACGGATCAGGGTTGAGCGGCGTGACCACGGAGCTGGAGAACGTCCCCGGGTCCTGCAAGCAGCGACGCGTCAGCTCGTGGTCGAGCACCATCCAGTAGCTGCGGTCAGGCTCCTCCACCCAGGCGATCGGCCCGTCCGAACGCAGCCGGTCGAAGCGGTCGTTGCCCTCCTCCACGGGCCCCACCCCGACCATCCGGTGGTCGTTGAGCACGCGTGTGACGAGTTCGGTCATGGCCGTCTCCATCTCTCATTCTTGGCAGACTCTGTCAATCGAACGATCGGGACGTTACCCTCGTCACATCAAATACGTCTAGATCAACTACCTCATTGGGGGAAGTCGTGACCCACATCGTCACGCGGAGCTGCTGCAGCGACGCCGCCTGCGTCGCCGCCTGCCCGGTCAACTGCATCCACCCCGCCCCGGGCGAGGACGGCTTCCGTAGCGCAGAGATGGTCTACATCGATCCGGACACCTGCATCGACTGCGGAGCATGCGTCGACGTCTGTCCGGTCCGTGCGATCGTGGCGGACTACGAGCTCGAGCCGGTCGATGAGCCGTTCGCCGCCCTCAACCGGGACTTCTTCGCGGCCTCCGACGAGACCTCGCGGGAGCCCCACTCGCCCGTCACTCCCCCGCGCGCTCTTGCAGCCTCGGCCGCCCAGTCGACCGAGCGGCTGCGGGTCGCCGTGGTCGGCACCGGTCCCTCGGCGTCGTACACGATCGACGCCCTGCTCGCGGTGCGTGGTCTCGACCCCGAGATCACGGTCCTGGATCGGCTGCTGACGCCGGGCGGTCTGCTGCGCCACGGTGTGGCGCCCGACCACGCCGATACCAAGTCCATCGCCGAGCCCCTGGGGCGACTGTGGCGTCGCCCGGGCGTGACCCTCCAGCTCGGCGTCGAGGTCGGCAGCGACGTCAGCGTGGACGAGTTGCTCGAGAGCCACCATGCCGTGGTGCTCGCGACCGGCGCCCCCGCGTCCCGGCGGCTCGGCATCCCCGGCGAGGAGCTCCCCGGGAGCCTGGACGCCGCCCGGTTCGTGGGCTGGTACAACGGCCACCCCGACCATGCCGACCTAACCCCGGACCTGTCGCACCACCGCGCCGTGGTCGTCGGCAACGGCAACGTGGCCCTCGACCTGGCTCGGCTGCTACTGACCGACGCGGACGTCCTGCGCCGCACCGATATCGCATCGCACGCCCTCGAGTCGCTGGCCTCGTCACGTATCGAGGAGGTCGAGGTCCTGGGGCGCCGCTCCCCCGCCGAGGCTGCCTGCACGGCCGGTGAGCTGTTCGCCCTCGACCGAGTGGCCGGCCTGAGCGTCCACGTCGCCGAACGTGACCTGGCCGCCGGCCTCCTCCCGGGCCTCCCCGCGGGGTCGATGGCCGCCGTCGTGCGGAGCAAGCTGGCCTGGCTGCACGCGCACGCGGGCTCCGCCCCTGGCCAACGCCGCCTGGAGCTCCGCTTCCACAGCACGCCGGAGCGGGTGCTGGGCGCCGACCGCGTCGAGGGCGTCCAGGTCCGGCACCGACTGGACGAGGAACCGACACAGGTGGAGGCCGGATTGCTGCTGGCGGCCGTCGGCTTCCGGTCCGAACAGCCGGCTAGCGACGGTCCCGGCAGGTACGTCGTGGGATGGGCCAAGCGCGGTCCCAGCGGCGGGATCGGCACCAACAAGTGGTGCGCGAGGGAGACCGTCGCCGAGCTGGTGGCCGACTTCGAGGCCGGATTGCTCCCCGCTCCCGTCGCCCCCGTTGCGGACTACGCGCCTGGCCGCACGTTCGGGCTTGCCGACTGGCAGGTGCTCGACCAGCACGAACGGCAGCTCGGCCGGGCCGAGGGGCGCCCTCGGATCAAGCTCACGAGTCACGAGGAGCAGCGGGCCGCCGTCCGCCGCTGAGCGCAGGCACGAGGCACCGCACCGATCGGCCCCTCAGCGCACCCACCCACAGGCCGCCGCCGTAGGCCAGGTCGTCGAGGCGGCGGCCCAGCCAGCCCGTGACCGGGTCCGGTCGTAGCCCCGCGCGCCCACGACTCACCGCGTCCACCGCGAGCGCGCTCAGCAGCACCCGCCGCGCCCTGGCGCTGACCAGGCAGGCCGCGGCGGTCGCCGGCCACCAGTGGCGCAGCACCAGGTCCGACTCCTGACGCAGCGCCCAGCCGAGCCCGCGCACTCCCAGCCGCACCGCGACCGCTGCGCGCCCGTGCCCGCCGGGCAGCGTCGCGTCGAGCCTGCGCACCGACATCCCCACACCGGCCGCCGCCACCGGCAGCGACCACCACCGGCGACTCAGCAGCGCCCACGCCGCGACCGCCATCGTGGGCGGCAGGACGGCTGGTGCGACCCGGTCACCGTGCCGCAGCGCGAGGTCGGCCCCGCCAGTGCCGTAGAGGAACTTGCGGCCGAGCCAGCCGCGGACGGTGCCACGCACGTCATGGGCCGCCACGCACGACGGGTCGTAGCGCACGCTCAGACCGTCGGCCACCAGCCGCCAGACCAGGTCGACGTCCTCCCCCATCCGCATCGAGTGATCGAAGCCGGCACCGAGGGCCTCGACGCGACCGACGAGACAGGCGCTGGGAAGCCACCCGACGGCTGCTCGTGGTGCCACCGAGCAGGCCCGGGTTCCCAGCGTCAGCGATGAGGCCACCTCGTCGTACCGCTCGAACCACCGCGGGCGTGCCGAGCGCGCGATGCCGACGACCCGGGGACCGACGAGCGCGACCTGCGGGTCTGCCAGGTGCCTGGCCAGATCGAGGAGCACACCGGCTGTCACGGTGACGTCGGAGTCGACGAACGCGACGTACGGCGTGCGCACCGCGGCGAGTCCGGCGTTGCGGGCGCCGGCGGGTCCCTGGTTCGCGTCGAGCCTGACGACGTCAGCCCCGTGCCGAGCCGCCACCGCCGCGACCGCCGCGGGGTCGCGGGATCCGTCGTCGACGACCACCACCCGCACGAGTGGACCGAGGGTGCTCAGCGCACGATCCAGCTGGACGCAGCGGTCACGCACAGGGATCACCGCCGTCAGCTCACCCGGGTCCACGCCCGCTGCGTTCAGGACGGGGTCCGCCACGTTGGCGACGAGCAGTCGCCGTGCGAGCTGACCGGACGCAGCGTCCACGACCCGCAGCCGGTTGCCCTCCAACATCGCGGACGCCCGGGGCGACAGACGAATCGCACGCAGCGGTGAACCACCGATGAGGACGCCTGCGCCGCAACGAATGACGTCGTCGCGCAGGCACACCTCGAAGCCCCTCGGGGGGCTCATCCGGTGAAGCCGCCGTCGGCATGGACGACGCCGCCGTTGAGCACAGCCCCCTCACGACTGCAGCAGAAGGCGATCGCGGCCGCCATCTCCTCGGGCTCCAGCACCCGGCGCAGGAGCTGGTGTTGCACGAGGTCGTCGACGTCAGCGTCGTCGTAGAGCGCCGCGGTCTGCTCCAGCATCGGCGTGCGAGTCGAGCCCGGCGAGACCGCACAGGCGGTGACGCCGCTGCCGACGAGGTCAGCTGCCAGCCCCTTGACCAGCCCGACGACCCCATGCTTGGCGGCGTTGTAGGCCGCGAGGCGGAACAGGCCGTGACTTCCCGCCGCCGAGGCGATCGCGACGAACCGGCAGCCCGTCGGGTCGGGGCCGGCGAGCATTGCGGGCACCGCCGCTGCTGCGGTGTGCCACACGCCGCGCAGGTCGACGTCCAGCAGCAGGTCGAGGTCGTCGGTGGGGGTCTCCCACAGGGGTCGACCGCCCGCGATCACAGCAGCACCGGCGACGGCGACGTCCAGGCGCCCCCAGCGCTCGACAGTGTCGGCCACGGCGCGCTCCTGGGCCACCCGGTCCCGCACGTCGGCCAGGACCGGCCGGACGTGCTCCGCCGGCCGGACGGGGTCCTGGTCGACTGCGGTCACGTGGTAGCCGTCAGCGACGAGGCGACGCACCGTGGCCGCGCCGATGCCGCGGGCGGCACCGGTGACCAGGGCGACTCTCACACCGTCACCGGGACACCGACCAGGGAGACGACCCGTTGGGCCATCTCCTCGAGGAGGCGGAGGCCCTCCTCGGCGCTGGCACCGGCAGGGTCGCCGAGCACTCCATTGGCGGACGCGGCAGCCACGCCCCCGCTCCGCAGCAACGGCAGCAGCCGAGCCACCGGCGTGGTGTTGCCGGCCTCGAACCGATCCAGTCGCACCGTCTCCGGCCGCAAATGCAGCAGCAGCGAGGTCTCGGCGCGGCCTGCGTGAGCATCCATCCCCGCCGCGGCGCACGGCACCCAGCGCACGTCGTGCCCCTCGTCCCGGAGCTGACCGACCGCCCCGTCGAGCGCCTCGAGGTTGCCTCCGTGCCCGTTGACGAAGACGACGCGCGTCGCCCAGGTGCGAAGCGACCGGGTCAGCTCGACCAGGACCCGCTCAAGCACTTCGGTGCCGATGGAGGAGGTGCCGGCGAAGGCCTGGTGCTCACCGCTCGCGCCGTAGGCGATCGGCGGAGCGACCAGCACGTCAATCGCGCCCGTCCCCTCATGCTCGAGGAGGTCCGCAGCGCGGCGTGCGACCGCCTCGGCCACCACGGTGTCGGTGTCGAGCGGCAGGTGGGGGCCGTGCTGCTCGGTCGACCCGACGGGCACCAGCACCAGCGGCCCAGACGGAAGCGCGGGCCAGGTGGCGCTCGCCAGGCCTCGGCTCACGCGCTCCCCACGGGTCGGGCGCCCAGGACGCGGTCGAAGCCCTCCGGCACCAGCAGGTGCTCGGGGGTGAGCTCGTCGATCGAGGAGACGCCGAGACCGAGCAGGGTGGAGTCGATGCCGCTGCGCAGCACGTCGAGGACGTTCTCCACGCCGCTCTGGCCGTTGGCGGCCAGCCCCCACAGGTAGGCGCGACCGATCAGCACCGCGCGAGCACCCAGGGCGACCGCCTTGACCACGTCGGAGCCACGCCGGATGCCACCGTCCATGACGACTTCGATCTGATGCCCGACCGCCTCGGCGACCGGACGGACCATCCGGATGGCGGCAGGCGTCCCATCGAGGTTGTTGCCCCCGTGGTTGGACACCGAGATCGCGCTGACGCCCGCGTCCACGGCGCGTCGGGCGTCGTCGACGCGGCTGACGCCCTTGAGCATGAACGGCTTGCCGCTGATCTGGCTCCACTGCTCGCGCATCCACGCCACGTCCTCCCAGCTGGGCGGCGGCGTGGTCATCCACTCGTAGTAGGCACCGAAGAACGTCGGAGCTGCGCCGAGCGTCTCGCCCGGGCCAGGTGCGGCCAGGTTGGGGGCGGTAAGGTCGGGAATCTGGCCCGTCCGCGCGAACTGGTAGAGCCAGCGCGGCCTGGTGGCGACCTGGGGTGCCAGTCTAACGATCGTCTTGAGATCGACCTTCTCCGGGATCTCGGGGCTCCCCCAGTCACGGCCCATCGAGAACGACCAGTCCAGAGTCGCGATGAGCCCCACGGCGCCAGCGTCGGCAGCCCGCTGCATCCGCTGCACGACGACGTCGCGGTCGCCCGTCCAGTACATCTGGAAGAACGTGGGCGCACCGGTCGCCGTCACCTCCTCCACCGACTTCGACGCGAAGTTCGACAGCCCCATCACGGTGCCGCGGGCGGCCGCCGCCCGAGCGACGGCCACCTCACCGTCGGGGTGCACCGCCTGCACCCCGGTCGGGCTGATCGCGACCGGCATGGAGAGGTCCTGGCCCATCAGCGTCGTGGCCATCGACCGCTTCGCGTGCTGACCGGCGACCACCGGCGCCACTCCCAGCTCCGCGAAGGCGGCCTGGTTGTCGGCCACGCTCTGACCGCGCTCGGAACCGGCGACGAGCGCGCCGTAGACGGGGGCGGGCAGCCGCTTGCGGGCGCGCGCCTGGGCGACGGCGACGGACTCGAACCAGGGGTTCTGCTTCCAGGGGTTCTCGAACTTCACGAGCAGCACGCACTTCCGTGGTCGGCGCCGGGCACGAAGCCGGCGAGAGGGCTCTCGGCGCACGCCGAGACCGGTGGACGGGTCAGCAGCTGCAGCATCACCGGCTGATTGCGAGTCGGACTGGACCGGGAGTGGTCCTGGCTGGAGGGAGGTACGACGCGGGCACCCGCCTGGTTCATCGCCTCGAGCGCGCTCTCGCCGTAGCCCTGGACGCACTCCGGGTCGGGCCCCTCGAGCGGCAACCCGGTGAAGAACTTCGCGGCCATGCAGCCACCGCGGCATGAATCGAAGAACGCGCACTTCGCACACGCGCCACCTGTCTGCGGGGAGCGCAGCTCGGCGAACAGCTCCGAGCCCTGCCACACCTGCTGGAACCCGCCATCCGCGAGCAGGTTGCCGGCCAGGAACTCGTCGTGAATGGCGAACGGACAGGCGTAGACGTCGCCGATCGGATCGATCAGGCAGACCACTCTTCCGGCGCCGCACAGGTTGAGCCCGGGCAGGGACTCCCCGAACGCGGCGAGGTGGAAGAACGAGTCGCCCGTGAGCACGTCCTCGCCGTGTGCCATCAGCCAGTCATAGAGCTCGCGCTGCTGCTCCGGGAGCGGGTGCAGCTCGTCCCACACCTCGGCACCGCGCCCCGAGGGGCGCAGCCGAGTCAGACGCAGGGTGGCCCCGAAGGAATCGGCCAACGCCTTGAACTCGTCGAGCTGGCCGATGTTCTGCCGGGTGCAGACCACCGAGATCTTCGCGTCCGCGAAGCCCGCCGCCTGCAGGTTCCGCAGGGCGGTCAGCGCCGTGTCGTAGGACCCTGGGCCACGGACATAGTCGTTGACCTCGGCGGTGGCGCCGTCCAGGGAGATCTGCACGTCGACGTAGTCGGTCGAGGCCAGGAACGCAGCCCGCTCCGGGGTGATCCGGACACCGTTGGTGGAGAACTTCACGCCGACCTGGTGGTCGACGGCGTACTGCAGCAAGTGCCAGAAGTCAGGCCGGATCGTCGGCTCGCCGCCGCCGATGTTGACGTAGAAGACCTGCATGCGCTGGAGCTCGTCGATCACCGCCTCGCACTGCTCGGTGCTCAACTCGCGCGGGTCGCGACGACCCGAGCTGGACAGGCAGTGCGCACACTCGAGGTTGCAGGCGTAGGTCAGCTCCCAGGTCAGACAGACGGGGGCGTCGAGCCCCCGCTCGAAGTGGTCGATGAGCGTGTCCGCCCTCGGTGGGCGTTCCAGGGCGATGGTCATGCTGCGGCTCCTCGGGGTCGGATCATGTCGCTGGCCGCCAGGCCGAGCAGGGCGCCGGCGTACGCCTGGTGCTGTTCGGCCGGAATGCCCGCAGCTACCAGCGCAGAGCGCACATCAGGGTGCTCGCCGAGAGCCCGGACCACGTCCACCAGCTCCCTGCGCTTGAGGAAGGTGAGCCTGCGGTTGCCGAAGTGGTAGGCCAGCGCGCCGAACCGTTCCGGGCGCAGCGCCACCGACGACGACAGGGTCCAGGCCTCGTCGAGCATCAGTAGACGCCGCACATGCCGTCGATCGAGACCTCCTCGATCAGGTCCTCGGCCGTCAGGTCGTCGGGCACGTCGCTCACAGTCGGGTTCATCAAGGCCTCCAAGGGTTGAATCAGTGCGATTATTTAAGGAGACTAATGGCAGTCGATGCCGAAAAGGAAGGCCTCCCTTGCGCGGACGTCCGGTCATCACCACACACGCCGCGATCGAGCAGGCAGCCTTCGAGCTGTTCGAGCTGCACGGCTTCACCGCCACCACGATCCAGGCGATCGCTCGGCGCGTCGGCGTCGGCACCCGCACCATCTCGCGGTACTACCCCTCGAAGAACGACATCCCGTGGGGGCAGTTCGCCCGCACCCTCGAAGAGTTCCGACAGGTCCTCGCAACGTCACCCGCCGAGATGCCGATTCACGAGTCCGTGCACCGCGGGGTGCTGGCCTTCAACCGGTTCCCGGCCGACGCGCAGCCGAGCCACCGCACCCGGATGCGCCTGATTCTCACCACCCCGGAGCTCCAGGCGCACTCGGTCCACCAGTACGCCGCCTGGCGGCAGGTCATCGCCGGATACGTCGCCGACCGGCTCGGCGTGGACCCGGACACGCTGACCCCGCAGCTGGCGGGCCGGGTGAGCCTCGCGCTCGCCCTCGCGGCGTACGACGTGTGGCTGGACGACGAGGGCGCCGAGCTGCTCGACATCCTCGACGACAGCCTCCACCACCTCGAGCACTACCTCGGCGGCACTGCTTCAATCAGAGCGTGACCCCCGCGCATCGACGTCCCCCCGGCCGCCCACGCGAGGACGACGCGGACGACCGGATCATGGACGCCGCCCTCCTCGAGTACGCCGAACACGGGCGTGCCGGCTTCACGCTCAACGGGTGCGCGAGACGCTCCGGAGTAGGGAAATCCAGCATCTACCGGCGCTGGCCGGACAAGGACGCCCTGCTCGCGGCGGCGGTCAACGCACGCTCACGGGCCCTCGAGGACGTCGACACGGGGACTCTGCGGACCGACCTCGAGGCGCTTGCCGCCAACCTCCTCCGCTACTGGCTCGATCCGGCCGGCTGGGTCACGATCCGGATCGCCGTCGACGCCGTCGGCGGCGAGCAGCCGACGGCGCCGTTCTACGACGAGATCAGCCGCAACCACCGCCTCGCCGCCAACCGCATCGTTGAGAGGGCCATGGACCGCGGCGAGCTACCAGCGGACGTCAGCGTTTCGCTGGTCGTGCAGGCGGTCTACGGGATCCTGCTCATGCAGGTGCTAACCCTGCGCCATCCCGGCACCGTGCTGAGCGAGGCAGAGGTCACCGCACAGGTGGGTCCGGTGGTCGAGTTCGTGCTCGCCCGCCTCGGGGACACTGCCTGACCGACACCCGGCGCCTCTCGACGCAGACTCAGTCCCAGATCACGCCCTCGGTGTTGCGAAGGCCGCGGGGCCCGTCGCCGATCGCGGCCGAGATGGCCTCGAGGTCGGCCGGTGTCATCACGAGATCGGCCAGCCAGGTTCTCCTCGACGCGCCCGACAGTCCGACTGCCGGGAATCGGGACGATGTGGTCGCCCTGAGCGAGTAGCCAGGCCAGCGCGAGCTGGGACTGCGACTGATCATCAGTCGGGACCCCGGGCTGTGATGCGCGGATGTCCGACACGCGACCGGTCAGGGTCCGCGAGGGGTGGGCACGCCACAGAATCCATGAGGGAGACCGTGTGCCGGAGTCAGTCAGAGAACCACAGCGAACCGACGACCTCAACGGGGTGTTCCAGACCTCATCGGCGCTCGCGTTCGGGTCGTCAGGCAAGCCCTCCCCACATCAGGTCGAGGTCGGGTTTGTGGATGACGTCCAAATGCTGATCTGTTGCGTTGGCTGCGGGCTCCCCCTCGACCAAACGTCGCAACTGCCACTCCATAGCGCTGTACTGGACCTCGGAATCGCCGCCCTTCATTCGATGGCTCTTCAACGCCCCGGGGTCGGGCGGTCCGTGACGGTGTCTTTGCCCGGAATATCGCGCTGCTGCCCGGGTGACCTGGGGACGAAGGACTCGTCCAGTTCGGCGGCGAGATCGCACATCTGGCTCTGGTATCGGTCCCACTCCCGGGGGTGGATGCCACTCTGCACAACAGACTCGACGATGAGGGCCATGGAGTAGGGCCGGCCTGCAGGCACCTGGTCGAGCGCGCACCAGGCCTTGGCGCCGTCGCCATGCAGCCAGCTGGCGAAGCCGAGCATGGAGGCCGGTGCCGCGCGGACTTCGTCCGGGCCGCGGCGAGTGAGGTCGGTCCAGAGTGCCATGTGGACGGCGGAGTTTTCCCGGCTCATGTCCTCCCACAGCGCGTCCCGCGTGCTGATCGTCTCCAGGGCCACGAGCATTCGCGCGCCTTCGATGTCGGAGAGCCGGACACCGTCGTCATGAAACTGCTCAAGCCGCTCCAGCGCCCACTCCATATCCGCTTCGGGCGTCTTGGCCGCGGCTGCGGCTCGAGCCGCGGGGAGCAGCAGGGCGATGGGCTCGCGGTCGCCGACCATCGAAGCGCCCAAGGACTCTCGACTGGCGGCTGGCTGAGCGGCACCCGTGTACACAGTCACGGCCGCGATGCGCTCAGCTGTCGAGGGCGACTGCAGCCCGGTTTGGCCGGTGTTGAACTCGCGCCATCGCTCACCATCGGACCACAGCCTGATGTGGGTGGTGATACCGACGTCCTGAAGCCGGCTGGACAGGTGCTGGCTGACCAGCTCGGCACTGCGGCTGTCCTCGGTAATGCAGACAATGGCCAGACCAGCACCAGGGCGGGCGTGACGCCCGTACGGGCCCCTGAGCGCGTCCCAAACACCCTCCCGATCGGCAGCGGTTCGCGGCAGGTCGATGCGCGCAACCGGCAGGCCGGACCGAAACGGCACCAGGACGACCGACTCCTCGGGCTTGAAGCCCAAGACGTGCGGCACCGCTGCGAGCAGCTCCTCCGGGGAGTGCACGACGAGATCCATCGGAGCGAACCTCCTGGCTCAGCCGGCCTGGGGCGCGTGCTGCACGCGGAAGCCCCGTGTGTGGTGCAGCTCCGGGTACCTGCTCAGGTTGCCGGCAACGGTGTCAGCGGCGGACATGGCTTCCTCCTAGGTCGTGCGAGACCACGACAGCCCCGCAGTCACCTAGGTGTCACCTGGCTCGACAGCGATCACCGCTCGGAGTCGATTTCCCAGCGTTCGGCCGCGTTAGGGTCCGCACCCACGGTGAGCGCGACCGCGGCCCGGCGTCACCCAGTTCACGAACCGGCACCCACTCCTCCACTCGCAGCACCACCGACCGCCGCAGCGTCGCCCACCTCCAGACCAGAAACCGTGCCGCCCTGCACCCGGACGCCGTCGGGCTCGGGCTCACTGGCCATCCGCCGTAGCCGCGCCGCCTCGCGCAACGTCACCGCCTCGCCGCACCACTCGACGGCCTCACCCAGCGACAGGCCCTCGCGCTCAACCAACCCCTGCAGCGCCTCACCGGCACGCTTTTCGGTCTCGGCCACCGCGGCATCGCGCTCACTGATCGCGACCATGACCCGCTCAACTAGGTCAATCACCCGACGCTCCCGCTGCTCACGCTCCTTGCGTCGCTTCCCGGCCATCTCCCGCGCCGCACGCCGCGCCTGCTGCCTGATTGTCTGCTGAGTCATCCGGACTTCCTTCACGTCGACGTGGCCGTTGACAGTCACCTACGACACTCCCCGGACCCTGAGCGATCACAGAACCGCAGGCTCCTCTAAGCCTGCTCCCCCACGCGCCCCCAGCCGGATCCGGGCTCGACACCCCCAGCCGTCATGTACACCCCTCGGCGTCCCCCCAGCTATCCGCGAACTTCCATGTGCCACACACCTCTTGCATTCCCGGTTCGCTGCGTCGCGGGGACAGCGCAGGAACGCCTCGGACCGTGACCGCTACCCGCGCGGGTGCGCACGTAGGTGCGCGTGACGATGAGCCTGCACAAGCTGACGGCGGGGTCGGGGTACGACTACCTGACCCGCCAGGTCGCAGCGATGGACGCCACCGACAAGGGCCACACCGGCCTGGCGAGCTACTACACCGAGAAGGGCGAGACCCCCGGCGTGTGGCTCGGCGCCGGCATGGCGGGCATCGAGGGACTCGACGCCGGCGACGTGGTCACCGCCGACCACATGCAGAGTCTCTTCGGCTCCGGGCACCACCCGCTCGCCACTCAGCACACCAAGGAGCTGGACCTGCGCATCGGCCGCGCTGTAGCCGAGCGGCCAACCGAGGCCGACTACAAGGCCGCGGTCCGGCTCGGCACGCCCTACAAGGTCTACGCAGGCGACATCAGCCCGTTCCGGATCGAGGTCGCCCAGCGCATCGCGGCGATCAACGCGGCCGCCGGTCTGCCCGGGGACTGGCCGGTCGCCGCCGCCGACCGGGCCCATGTCCGCACCGAGGTGGCCGCCGAGTTCTTCCGCGCCGAGCACGGTCGCGAGCCGGCCGATGCCCGCGAGCTCGCCGCGACGATCGCCAAGCACTCCCGCCCCAAGACCAACGCCGTGGCCGGATACGACCTGACCTTCTCCCCGGTCAAGAGCGTCTCGGCGCTGTGGGCGATCGCCGACCCGACGACCGCCGCGGCGATCGAGCGTGCCCACCAAACGGCGATCCAGGACGCCCTGGGCTTCATCGAGTCCAAGGCACTGTTCACCCGCCGGGGCACCAACGGCATCCGCCAAGTCGACGTCCGCGGACTGATCGCCACTGCCTTCACCCACCGCGACTCCCGCGCCGGAGACCCTGACCTGCATACGCACGTTGCCGTCGCCAACAAGGTCCAGAGCCTTGATGGCACGTGGCTGGCCATCGACGGCCGACCCCTGCATAAGGCCGTGGTCTCGGCCTCGGAGACCTACAACACCGCCCTCGAGCGGCACCTCGTCGATGCCCTCGGCGTGCGGTTCGAGGAGCGGTCGACCGGGGACGCCCGCAAGCGGCCGGTTCGCGAGATCGTCGGCGTAGACCCCGGTCTGAACCGCCGGTTCTCCAAACGACGGGTCCACGTCGAGGACCGTCGCCGTGTCCTCGCCGCCGCGTTCCAAGCTACCCACGATCGGCCCCCGACCCCCATCGAAACCATCCAACTGTCCCAGCAGGCGACGCTGGAGACCCGCGATGCCAAACACGAGCCCCGCTCGCTGACCGAGCAGCGCAAGGCCTGGCACCGCGAGGCCGTAGAAGTTCTCGGCACCCCACAACGAGTCGAGCAGATGATCCACGGCGCACTGAACCCGACCGGCGCGGTCCCCGCCTTCACCGGCCCAGTCGTGCATACAGCGTGGTTCACCCAGACGACCGCCCGGATCGTGGCGACGATGGAGGGCGCCCGGAGCACCTGGCAGTACTGGCACGTCTACGCCGAGGCCCAGCGCCAAATCCGGACCGCCAACGTGCCCACCCCCCAGGTCTCCCAGGTGGTCAACCTGCTGGTCAACGAGGTCCTCGATGCCCGCTCGGTGAGCCTGAACCGCCCCTGGGACAGCATCACCGAGCCAACCGAGCTGCGGCGAACAGACGGGGCCTCGGTCTACACCCAGGCCGGGGCCGCCCTCTTCACCTCGGGCAAGGTGCTGGCCGCCGAACAGCGTCTGGTTGACGCAGCCATCCGCCACGACGGGTATGCCGTCGAGGCGTCCTCGGTAGAGCTGGCGTTGCTGGAGTCGACCGCCAACTGCATCAGCCTCAACGCCGGTCAGGCCACGATGGTGCGGGAGATGGCCACCTCCGGCGCCCGGCTCCAGCTGGCGATCGCCCCCGCGGGCTCGGGCAAAACTACCGCGATGCGCGCCTTGGCCAGCGCCTGGAACGACGGCGGCGGAACCATCGTCGGCCTGGCTCCCTCAGCGGCCGCCGCGGACGCCCTGCGCTCCCAGATCGACACTCAGACCGACACCCTGGCCAAGCTCACCCACTCCCTCGAGCAGGCCCGGCAAACCGGTGCCGCGATGCCCGCGTGGGCATCCAGCATCGACTCCTCGACCCTCGTCGTGATCGACGAGGCCGGCATGGCCGACACCCTCTCGCTGGACGCGGCGGTCTCCTACATCCTCGAACGGGGCGGCAGCGTCCGCCTGATCGGCGACGACCAGCAACTCTCAGCGATCGGCGCCGGCGGCGTGCTACGCGACATCCGCGCCACCCATGGAGCACTGCAGCTGACCGAGCTCGTCCGGTTCAAGGACCCCGCCGAGGGCGCCGCCTCACTAGCGCTGCGCGAGGGCAAGTCCGAGGCGCTCGGCTTCTACCTCGACCGCGACCGCGTCCACGTCGGCGACCTGGCCACCATGACCGAGGAGGTCTTCGCCGCCTGGCAGGCCGACCGCGCCGCCGAGCTGGACTCGATCATGCTCGCCCCCACCCGCGACCTGGTTAGCGAACTGAACCAGCAGGCCCGAGCCCACCGCCTGGCCCAACAACACGAGGCCGACCCGGCCGACGCCACTCCACTGGCCGGCAGGGGCCCGACGCGGCGCCTCGCCGACGGCAACGAGGCCTCGATGGGCGAACTGATCATCACCCGCGAGAACGACCGGCGGCTGCGCACCTCGGCCACCGACTGGGTGAAAAACGGGGACCGCTGGAGGGTCCTGGAGATCCACGACGACGGCGACTTGACCGTCCAGCACACCCAGCACTGCCGCGCCGTGCGACTGCCGAGCGACTACGTCGCCAAGGCCACCGAGCTCGGCTACGCGTGCACCGTGCACACTGCCCAGGGCGTCACCGCCGACACCATGCACGCCCTGGCCACCGGGACCGAGTCGCGTCAGCAGCTCTACACGATGATGACCCGCGGCGCGCACGCCAACCACGTCTACCTCGAGGTCGTCGGCGACGGCGACCCGCACTCGGTGATCCACCCGACCCTGGTCCGCCCGCTCACCCCCACCGACATCCTCGAGTCGATGCTGGCCCGCGACGACACGCAGCGGTCCGCGACCAGCCTGCTGCGCGAACAGGCCGACCCCGCTACCCGGCTCGGCGAGGCCGCACAGCGCTACCTCGACAGCCTCTACGTCGCCGCCGAGGACCTCCTACGCCATGACCACGTCGGCCAGGACGCCAACGGCGCCCCGGTCAACGTGGTCGACGCCCTGGACAACGCAGTCGAGACGCTCGCCCCCGGGCTTTCGGAGGAGGCCGCCTGGCCAAGCTTGCGTGCCCACCTGCTGCTACTCGGCGCGGCCGGCGAGAACCCCGTCGACGCGCTTCGGGCGGCCGCCGGCGGCCGGGAGCTTGAGAGCGCGCACGATCGCGCCGCGGTCCTCGACTGGCGCCTGGACGCCTCTGGCCTGCGCAACGCGGGCGCCGGCCCGCTGCCGTGGATACCCGGGATACCCGCGCGTCTGGCCGAGGACCCGCACTGGCGCGCCTACCTCTCCCAGCGTGCTCACCTGGTCGAGCAGCTCGCCGACCAGGTCCGAATCCAGGCGACCGACCAGGGAGCACTGCCGGCGTGGGCACAGAACGGTATCCGTCCCGAGGCCGCCACGGTCGCCAACGTCGAGGTCTGGCGCGCGGCCATGCGGGTCCCCGGGGATGACCGGCGAGCGACCGGCGCACCACAGCTGCAGAAGGCCCCCGCGACCTGGCAGCGACGGCTCAACCGGGCCGTCACCGGCAACCACACGCCGGCGCTCAAGGAATGGCGCCAGTTGCTCTACTCCCTGTCCCCGCAGGTGTGCAACGACGAGTTCACCCCGTTGCTCGCCGAGCGGCTGGCCGCGATGTCCCGCGCGGGCGTCACCGCCCACGAGCTGCTTCGCAGCGCTGCCGCGCCCGATCACCCGGCCGGCCCTCTGCCCGATGAGCACGCCGCGGCCGCGCTTTGGTGGCGCATGGCCCGGCACCTCACCCCGGCCGTTGCCGCCCAGATCGGCGACGGATCCCACAGCGTGAGTGTCACCACCGACTGGGCGCCGCAGCTCGCGGATCTGTACGGTCCCGAGTGCGGCGCGAGCATCCAGGCCAGCACCTGGTGGCCCGCGCTCGTCGCGAACGTGGACCACGGCGTGCAGCGCGGCTGGCAGATCCAGGCCCTGCTCGGCGCCGGTCGAGCGCTGCCGAGCGACGGCTGGGCGGGCGTCGACGAGTGCCAGGCGCTGGTCTGGCGGACATCGATCGCGCTGGCGACCGCTCCCGACGAGCACGCGCACGAGTACCACTTCGACGAACCGCCCGCAGACCTGTGGGACGGGGTCGAGCCGGATTCGGCGACGCTCGTCGGCCACGCCGCCAACCCCGACTGGGCCGACTGGCCGCTCGTCGAGGAGCCCGGCCCGTACGACGAGCACACGGCCGGCGAGCACGTGGTCGACGTCGTCGCTAGCGACCTGATCGACGTCGACGAGGACCAGCTCGTCGAGCTTGACCTGACGCTGGCCGCCTACATCCGCGACCTCGGTGGCGACCGACTGGAGCCCACCGACGCCGACCTCGGGGTCATGTACCAGCGGGCCGACGAGTGGTACTCCTCCCCCGTCTCGCCTGAGCGCATGCTCGAGATCAACCACATGGCACAGGCCTTCTTCGAGGCCCGGTTCACCAACTCGTGGGGCCGCAACTACCTCACTAGACGGCTTGGCATCGACCTCGCCGGCGACGAGCGGTTCCGTCCCGGTCAGGCACCCGCCGGATGGACCAACCTGGTCGACCACCTGGGCGGCCGCGGTGTCAGCGACGCCGAGATGCTCGCCACCGGCGTCGCCACCAACGCCAGCACCGGTCGCCTCATCGACCGGTTCCGCGACCGAGTGATGTTCCCGGTGATCCACCAGGGGGCAGTTCTCGGCTTCGTCGGCCGGCGACGCCCCGAACTCACCGACGACGACAAAGCCGGACCAAAGTACTTCAACACCGCCAACACCCCGCTGTTCCACAAGGGCGCCCAGCTATTCGGTGTCGTCGACGAACTCCTCGCCGAGGGGGCCGTCCCAGTGATCGTCGAGGGCGCGATGGACGCCGTGGCGGTCACGCTGGCGAGCGCCGGTCTTTACCTCGGCGTGGCCCCGCTCGGCACGTCCCTGACCGATGAGCAGGCCGCCCAGCTGGCCGCCGTCGGCCACGACCCCATCGTCGCCACCGACGCCGACCTCGCGGGCCAGATCGCCGCGGAGCGCGACTTCTGGACTCTCACCCCACACGGCCTCGACCCCGGCTTCGCGCGGTTCCCCGACGGCCTCGACCCCGCCGACCTGCTCGCCCAGCGCGGACCCGCCGCACTCACTGCCGCGGTGGCCAGCGGCCAGCCCGCCTTCCGATCGCTCGGTGACCAACTGGTAAACGAGCGGCTGGACAACCTCGCCCCGGAGGAGGCACATCTGGCCGCCATGCGGGTCATCTCGGCACGCCCCAGCCGCGCCTGGGAACCGTGCCTCAACCAGGTCCGGGCCCGGCTGCAGCTCCCCCAATTGCAGGGGCGACGTGACCTGCGCGACGCCATCAGAACCTGGGATGCCGACCCCCGAAAGGCGGCACTGGCCGAGCTCCACAAGAGCAGCGAGGTCCGCGCACGCCTCTCGGCCGCGGCCGACAAGACCCCGACCGACCGGTGGGCCACCTTTGCTCGCGAACTCGACCCGCGACTGCTCGAGCAGGGCGACTGGCCGGCCACCGCCGCGATGCTGCAGCATGCCCACGAGCAGGGTCACGACGTCGTCGCCACCACCCGCGGCCTGGTCGCTGAGAAGCCCCTTGGCGACAGCCCCGCCCGCGACCTGCGCTACCGAATCGTGTCCCGCCTCGAGATCCCGATCGACGCGCCGTCGTGCCGCTCCCTTCCCGCAATACGCCAACCTCGTAGGGCAGATGATCCGCGGTACAAACCGGACACCGATCGCCGCCTGCCCCCGTCAGGTAGGCGATGAGCCGCGGCAAACAGCCACTGCACACCGCCCATAAGGACGCATGTGCTGGCAGGCACGTCGGGCACGGTTGTCCAGGGCTTGCCAAAGCATGTTGCGGGACTCCAGGCGCTCCAGATCTGACGTGAGTTACGGGGTCGCGATGGCGGTCAGCTTCTCGAGGCGGTCCGGCGATGAATCGTTCGACAGTGCGACTATGCCGGCACCTGGGCTAGCGTCGGAATGCCCCTTCGATGGCGCGGTCGACTCCGTAGACTCCGAGTTCGAGCAATCGATCAAGGATGTCGAGGAGCGTCGAGATGCGCTGCTTGTTGCGCGTCTGAGCTAGCCCGCGGACGACGAGATCCGAGATGTAGTGCGCGTCGCCGGCCGCTCCTGTGCGAATGTCGGCCACATCGCTGCCGAACACGTCTAGGAACCGGTGCGCTGCGAGGTCGACCAGATCATCAACCTTGTCGGGTGCCTCTTGCAGCGTGATGAGGAGTTGCGGCGTGGCGTGTATGTAGCTCTCAGATGCAATCAAGCCAGCGAGGAAGTCAGCTAGTGCGCCGAGCTTGTGGCCCCTGAGGTAGCCAGCCAACTCACCGACGGCCTTTCGAACCTGCTCCTCTTCGTCGTTCATGAGTTTGCGAAGTGTCGCGAGCAGGAGCACTGAGTCGGCTGCCCGATCCACCCGTGCGCTGCATACCTCGGCCGCACCTGTGCGAACTTCGAGATTCCCGGCTAGGGCTCGCTCCATGAGTTGTGGACGCTCCCACTGAATGGCGGCGTACGCAGCCATACTGCCTGCCGCCCGCTGCACCTCGGGATCGGACGCGGCGAGCATCCGAGCGATCACTGGATCGATCACATCCGGGTCAACATTTCCGATGTAGAGCATCAGGTCATTGACGGGGCTGGAGGCAAGCAGGATGTCGTCGGCATCGATGAGGTGGGCGAACGCTTCATAGGCTACCGGCCGATCATGCCGAAGGCACGCGGCGATGGTGTGGGCAACACACGAGCGGACGCTCAGCACTGGATCACTTGCCAACGCGTTCAGGTGCGCAGTTACAAGGGCCGTGCGTTGTCCGTCAACGTCGCCGACGAGCAGATCACCAAGTCCCTCGGCAAGGCTCCCGCGCGACGTATTGAAACCGTTCTGTCGAAGTTCACGAGCGGGTCGTTCGTCGTCCCGACGAGTGAAGACCGGTCGGTCGTCTTCCGGATCGGGAGAGTGGAGCGCTCGGTCACGAATGAGTTCGACAAGATCCAGTGGCGTCTCATCGGCGACGTGTCGCACGGACCATCCAAGCCACCGGTCGGAGCCCGTGAAGCCAAGACTCATGATGTGACGGATGGCCTCGAAGACGGCCGGTTGCGCCTCGGCCGGGATCGACGCTTCGCCAAACCCCCACAGAATGGCGCTTGGGTAGGTCTCGTTTGAGTCTGAGGTCATCTGTAGAGCCAACTCTGCGAAGCGCGCCGGGTTCTCAGCTGTTCTGTCCTTCAGCATCTGTGCCAGCTCGCGGGCTCCGCCAACGGAACTGCCGATGTCGCGGTCGTCCTTGTCGTGCCGACTCATGGCACGCAGCCACTGCTGGTTCGACATCTTGCCGGTCGCAGCGGCCTTGATCGGCGAGACGACGGTGTAGCTGATGATGCCCTGCGGTTCTGGCGGCACCTCGACGCCGAACTTGCGCCCATACTCGCCGAGGCGCCGGACGCCGACTGGGCTCAGGCGGCTCCTGTCCAGCGCGGTGAGGAACTTGAAGCCGGTGTAGCCAAACGACTGAAGGCGCTCGTAAGGGTTACGCACATCGCGCAGCGCTGCCTCGAGCCGGGCGTGTACATCGTCAGACACGAGTGGCGCGATGGCTTGGACGAGCTCTCGCGACAGCCAGTGCGTGTCGGAGAGGTAGCCACACTCCAGCCGAGTGCTGCCCTCCAAGATGAGGTCGGCTGCCCAGTCTGTGAAGTGCGAAGCGCCAGCGACAAGGGCGCGGAACAACAGTGCCTGCGCCGCGTCGTGCTCTTGTCCGTGGCCATGGAAAAGTCCCCACTGGTGGCCAGATAGCGGTCCCCAGCGGTGGCCAGAAGTAAGTTCCCACTCTTCGTCGTGTCGTGAGAGCCGTTGAGG
>NZ_BAAHCI010000007.1:0-2500 GCF_054775955.1 Nocardioides pacificus | reverse complement strand
GGGGTAGCCGTAGCGAAAGCGAGTCCTAATAGGGCGTTTGAGTAGCGCGATCAAGACCCGAAGCGAAGTGATCTATCCATGGGCAGGTTGAAGCGCGGGTAAGACCGCGTGGAGGACCGAACCCACTTAGGTTGAAAACTGAGGGGATGACCTGTGGATAGGGGTGAAAGGCCAATCAAACTTCGTGATAGCTGGTTCTCCCCGAAATGCATTTAGGTGCAGCGTTGCGTGTTTCTTGCCGGAGGTAGAGCACTGGATAGCTAATGGGCCCTACAAGGTTACTGACGTTAGCCAAACTCCGAATGCCGGTAAGTGAGAGCGCAGCAGTGAGACGGCGGGGGATAAGCTCCGTCGTCGAGAGGGAAACAGCCCAGACCATCAGCTAAGGCCCCTAAGCGATAACTAAGTGGAAAAGGATGTGGAGTCGCAGTGACAACCAGGAGGTTGGCTTGGAAGCAGCCACCCTTGAAAGAGTGCGTAATAGCTCACTGGTCAAGTGATTCCGCGCCGACAATGTAGCGGGGCTCAAGTTATCCGCCGAAGCTATGGCATTCATACAATAGCTAAGCCTTCGTGGTTCAGGTGTGTGGATGGGTAGGGGAGCGTCGTGTGGCGAGTGAAGCGCCGGAGTGATCCAGGTGTGGACGCTACACGAGTGAGAATGCAGGCATGAGTAGCGAATCAAGTGTGAGAAACACTTGCGCCGAATGATCAAGGGTTCCAGGGTCAAGCTAATCTGCCCTGGGTAAGTCGGGACCTAAGGCGAGGCCGACAGGCGTAGTCGATGGACAACGGGTTGATATTCCCGTACCGGCAAAATAGCGCCCATGACGAGGCCGGTGATGCTAAGTGCCCGAAAAGTGATTGATCCCTTCGGGGACGTGATCTTAGTAGCGCATGAACCGATCCGGTAGTAGTCAAGCGATGGGGTGACGCAGGAAGGTAGTCCAACCGTGGCGATGGTAGTCCACGGCTAAGGGTGTAGGGCGTGACGTAGGCAAATCCGCGTCACATATAGCCTGAGACCTGATGGGGAGCCAATTGGTGAAGTGGATGATCCTATGCTGTCGAGAAAAACCTCTAGCGAGCTATGCGCCGCCCGTACCCCAAACCGACTCAGGTGATCAGGTAGAGAATACTAAGGCGATCGAGTGAACCATGGTTAAGGAACTCGGCAAAATGCCCCCGTAACTTCGGGAGAAGGGGGGCCGGATCCGTTACACACCTTGCGTGTGGAAGCGGTGATGGCCGCAGAGACCAGGCCCAAGCGACTGTTTACTAAAAACACAGGTCCGTGCGAAGTTGTAAGACGATGTATACGGACTGACTCCTGCCCGGTGCTGGAAGGTTAAGGGGACCGGTTAGAAGGGGTAACTCTTCGAAGCTGAGAACTTAAGCCCCAGTAAACGGCGGTGGTAACTATAACCATCCTAAGGTAGCGAAATTCCTTGTCGGGTAAGTTCCGACCTGCACGAATGGAGTAACGACTTGGGCGCTGTCTCAACCATGGACTCGGCGAAATTGCACTACGAGTAAAGATGCTCGTTACGCGCGGCAGGACGGAAAGACCCCGGGACCTTTACTATAGTTTGGTATTGGTGTTTGGTTCGGCTTGTGTAGGATAGGTGGGAGACTGTGAAGTGGCCACGCCAGTGGTTGTGGAGTCATCGTTGAAATACCACTCTGGTCGTACTAGATGTCTAACTTAGGTCCATTATCTGGATCAGGGACAGTGCCTGATGGGTAGTTTAACTGGGGCGGTTGCCTCCTAAAATGTAACGGAGGCGCTCAAAGGTTCCCTCAGCCTGGTTGGCAATCAGGTTTCGAGTGTAAGTGCACAAGGGAGCTTGACTGTGAGACAGACATGTCGAGCAGGGACGAAAGTCGGAACTAGTGATCCGGCGCTGGCATGTGGAAGCGGCGTCGCTCAACGGATAAAAGGTACCCCGGGGATAACAGGCTGATCTTCCCCAAGAGTCCATATCGACGGGATGGTTTGGCACCTCGATGTCGGCTCGTCGCATCCTGGGGCTGGAGCAGGTCCCAAGGGTTGGGCTGTTCGCCCATTAAAGCGGCACGCGAGCTGGGTTTAGAACGTCGTGAGACAGTTCGGTCCCTATCCGCCGCGCGCGTAGGAAACTTGAGAAAGGCTGTCCCTAGTACGAGAGGACCGGGATGGACGAACCTCTGGTGTGCCAGTTGTCCCGCCAGGGGCACGGCTGGTTAGCTACGTTCGGAAGTGATAACCGCTGAATGCATCTAAGCGGGAAGCACGTTTCAAGATGAGGTTTCCCACCCACATTGTGGGGTAAGGCCCCCAGTAGACCACTGGGTTGATAGGCCGGAGGTGTACAGCAGTAATGCCTAGCCGACCGGTACTAATAGGCCGAGGGCTTGTCTTACTCCAATGATGTTACGCGTCCACTGTGCGGTTTTGAAACAACAACCACTGTGCATTCACTCGGATATATGTGAATAGTGCCCATAGATTTGAACACGC
>NZ_BAAHCI010000006.1:44924-103933 GCF_054775955.1 Nocardioides pacificus | reverse complement strand
CCCGAGAGAGCGGAGGAACCCGCATCAAGACCACCTGAAGAACCGACGGAGAGTGGGGACTTCCACTTGGCCACCAGCGGGGACCAGAAGCTGGCCGTTGACAGCTCTGATGCTGCGAGCGTCTGCAACAGCGGTTTGACCGTCTCAGGATCGGTCGACGCCCACGCTTTAAGCGCTTGTGCAGCGCCGTTGAAGAGCGAGTCGTCGGCGTTGTCGAACCCAGCTTTCGAGCGCAGTCGCAAGCTGAAGTGACGATCGCGCAGCAGATCACCGAGGTGCCGGTCGTAGTGGGTCGCCTGCATCACGTCGAGGAGGTACGGAACGATGGCCTCAGCGAACGCCCGCGGTTCCGAGTTGCACGATCCATCGACAAGCTGCGAGACGCCGTATTCGTGAAGTCCCAGGACAGTGACCTTGCCGTCGTCGCCCGTAACTAGGGACGACGGACTCTCAACGAAACATGCCTTGAGTAGCTCTACTGCCCACAAGGGCCTATGTGCCGCAAGATCATGCGCGGACAGCCAAAGACCGTGGTCGGATGGTGCGAAGTCACCGCTCCGTACCGCGTCAAGCAGGAGATCGAAGAGCGGTCGGTTGAGGTGCAGGTCGGCACGCTGCGTCAACCAGCGGAGCCAGTTCAGATACTCGGGCGCATCGCGGCGGCACGCGAGAAGCGTTGCCACGGTTTCACCGTGATCGCCCCCGGCATTCGCCAACCACGCGACACCTCGCTCGCGCAGAGGCAGTTCCTCATGGTCAACCCAGGCCTCGACCAGGCCCCGGTCGTGTAGAACACCGAACCAGGTAGGTCGAGTGATCTGCTGCCAGAGTCGTTTGGTCAGCGTCGACTCCGTTTCGCTCAGCCGCAGCACAAGATCGAGGTCCTCATCCGTTGGAGCGCTGATGTTGGCGAAGACGATGATGACGGCTTCTTTGATGTGGAAACGGATGGCCGAGTCGCCGAGCGTTTCCTCGACTTCAACGCGGAATCGTTCCGGGTCACGTTCGCGGAGTAGGTCGAGGATCTGGCGCACCTGTCCGCGTCGGAACAGCTCCTGCTCCTGAGCGGTGAGGAAGCCGACCAGCGAGTCGCCGCGAGAGAGCCACTGTCGCGCGAAGGTGTAATCGAAGAACGTCTCGTGGAAGAAGGAGACGCGATCGTCGTCGATCGCCAAGACCTGTTCGGAGGCTAGAACCTGGGCGTCCTTGATGTAGTCATCTGGATCGAGGATCTCAATCGGGACCGAGAGCGTCTGTGCGTCGCTTGCCGCGTTGGCGACCCGCGCCAGCACGTCATTGAAGCGAGTCTCGGGACGGGCCTGTCGCTTGCGCTGCCAGAAGGCCTCAAAGAGCGACCCTCGAGAGGTGAAATTGAGCGCTCCTGGGTGGCTGGCGATGGTGTCAAGCAACACCAGGTTCAGGGGTGACCGCAATAGCTCTTGTTGAGTGGGCGTCAGGGCATCCGCGTCGAGCCCCATCGCCGCCACAGCAGCTGTGACGGCCTCACTCGGCAAAGCGCCGACGGTCAGCCGCTCGACATCGTTGCGGGCGTCGAGCTTGCGGATGCGGTCGTCGTTCTCCACGTCGAAGAGACGACAGACCAGGATGACTCGCACCCCAGCAGTCGACACTGCCTCCTGGATGAGGTCCGCAACAACGTCATAGCGCTCGGACAATCGACCGGACGCGAGGGAAACAGCATCAAGCTGGTCGATGACTAGGAATGCGTTGCGACCATCTGCCGCGAGGCGAAGTGACGACACGGGCGAGGTAGACAGGCCGAGCTGGGTGCCGAGCTCGACAGTCGAACTGAATCCGCCCAGCCGATCGAGGCGGAAGGCCAGCACCTCGGCGCCCTGTGACTCAAGACCACTGACGGCTTGGAGGACCACCGATGACTTACCGCCACCGCCAGTACCGACGACCAGCGCCACACGGGTTGTGTTCATCAGTTCAATAAGGTCAGCAGCCTCGGTACGCTCGATCGCGGGACTGAGCAACTCGCGCTCCACGGTGCCGCGCCAGCTTCTTGTCTGTGCAACCACCTCATCGTGCGCAGTCCGCTTGGCGGCTTCGTTGCGTACAGCAATGCCATGCTTGGCAAGGCCTTCCAGCAATTCGCGTCGGGTCAGCGGCCGGCGGATGTTGTCGATCAGTACGGCACCGATGGCGACCGATAGCAGCAATCCGACCGCACCTTCGAGCGAGACATCGGCCAGCGACGCGTTGGTCTTGATGAGCTGGTCTTCATCACCTACCTCGAACCACATTGCGCGGAACACCTGCCACGCCCTCTCCGCACTTCCGAAGATGTCGGGGGCGGAAAGCTCGTCAAAGATCGGGGTCATCTGTTTGGTGAGCTGGCGCGTCAGGAACTGCTGTACGTCGGCCGACTGCCGGGTCCACTCGCTCAGTACTCGCAGTGCTCCACACGGCGTCATGGAGCTGAAGTGGTACTCGCGACCGGCTTCGACATGTCGTCGAGCCGCAGCGAAGATGCCACGACTACGAAGAGCCGCAATCGTCCAGTGGTCGGTGATGCTGTTCTGGCGTTTGACCTGAGTCACCGTGACCGTGCCGTGTTCGTCGACATAGGTGAACTCAGACCCGTCGGCCAGCTCTGGGTCGAGGTCCTCGAGCGTGATCGAGCGTCGTTCATCCTGGATGCAGCGAAGCGCATGGTGCACTGCCCATGCCAGCTCGTACTTGTTGCCGAGCTTGTCCGCAACGCCGCCGCCAGCGCCGACTACCCGGGGAGCTGTTGGCGAACGTTCGCTCTCGTCGATCGCGTCGCTCATTGCCACCAAGCCGACCACGCCGCCGGAACAGGGGACACTCGCATAGCCCAATAATGACCTCTTGAGGTCCGCCACGAACGTAGTACGTCCGTTCCGCTCGATTTCGCTGCCCACGAGGGCACAACCAAGCAACGTTGCGACGCGAGCGTAGGTCGGACCCGCGTCCTTCCGCCGCTCCGCGGACGACGACAGCCGGGGAGAGAGGACTAGCGTCGATAGGCCCAGACTCCCGGTCGCGTTGACGGCGGGCGGGGCCGGACAGAACCAGGCCGCCGCGAGGTGGCCCCATGTCAGGCACGACTGCACTCCTACCGTTCCAACCGACCGAGATGTCGCCAGCCCAACTGACGGCGGTCTCCTACCTTGCCCGCTGCTCCGGACACATCCACCGGCTGTGCGCCTTCCAGCTACGGCGCTGGCTCACCTCGTGGCCAGACAGCACTGGACGAAGGTCCACGTTGGCCTGGGAAACACCACCTCGGACGCCACACCACCCTAGTGGCGTTGCATCGTCTGCGTGGGACAGCACGCTACGGCGAGGGCGACCTCCCCACCCCGGACGAAGCGGAGGTTCTGCTCGAAGCCGTAGGTCGTCTCGTCGAGGATGCTGCAACGCGCGTGGCAAACTCCTGCGGACTCAAGAGCCGAACTTCATCGCAGACTTCGAATCGTCCCCAACCCCATAGCGTGGGGTTCCTCGCCGCGCTTGTCGCCGAGGCGGACGGCATTCGACGGACTGCCGTGCGCTGGCATCCACCGCTACGGGGTCTCCACCCCAAACCGATCGATCAGGTGGAGAAATTCAGCGGCCAAGCGGCGTCCGGTGTCCCCCGAGTCCAGATCGGCCACGTTCAAGTCCGACCAACAGCCACGCACCGACTCCTCGAACTCGGCGACCGGCAACCAGTCCGGCAACTGACTAACGACGGGCACGGCCACGCCCGGAGAGTTGAAGTCGAAGGAGCCGAATAGCGACGACTCCTCGCGCCAGTTGGCGATCGCTTCCAAGACGACGATCGGAGCCAACGACTGCAGGACCGTGCTCACCTGGTCGCGAATCTCGTTAATGCCCACGAGCGGGACGGTTGCGTCGAGCAGTTCCCTGACGTGCATAACGTTGTCTACCCACGGCTGCTCGCCGGTCCACACCTGATCGTGCAGGCGCAAGTTCATGAGTTCGACGGCGCGTTCAGCTGCTGTCTCTCGACCGCTATCCGTAGCCAGCACGCTCAGGTGCTGCAGCAGCAGTACAGCTACGGCGCAGGGTTCCTGCTCGTGAGCTTCACCGATGCGCCGTTCCCAAACCTCGTCGTCGGCGTTTCGGAGGACCGAGGCGGCTCCATCGGCCAACGCATCCAACGTCAGCGGCATGTTGCTGACGATCGGCGGGAACGTTGCCGCGTAAGGAAGACCGGCCACGAGTGCGTCGTAAAGGCTCTCGTCGTATTCCCTGGTGTTCACCCGGCGCCACGGGGCGGTGGCTTGCGCGACACCGCGGAGCATCGCTCGAACCTTAGCGGCCTCATCGACCTCCTCGGAAGGCACAGGCTCTGGTTCGGGAGGAATTGCAGCGGAGTCTCCGCGCCACTTCGCCGACAGCGCGTCGATCGCGGCGGACAGCCCACTCATGTCGACGTCAGCGACTTCATCGAGGCTGGCTCTCGTCGCCTCGGTCAGAAGGTCTCGTGCCTCGCGCTCAACCCAGTCAGCCCAGTCGGCCAACTCGGCGTTGGTCGCCTTCAGGGTGCGCAGTTCAGCCGCCAGGCTCTGCACCGTGGGCTCGAGCTGATCGCGCACCGCGGTGAGAGCGGCAACCATGTCGTCGGTGAATCTGCGCCGTTCGATCTCCGGGGGTTGCGCGAATACTCTTTCGCCGCGGTCGTCGTACGCGAAGAAGCCGTCATTGGTACGTCGACGGAGCGCTTCCCAACCGGCCGAGACCAAGTGCGCAGGACGGCGAGCGGTGATGACTGTCTCCATCAGAGTCGCAGCAAGCCGGACGCACGCCGCGACGCTGGTGGACTCGACTGTGGTGCGTGCAAATTCGCGCATCGAGAACGACGCCGCGAACACTTCGGCGACTTGGTCCTCAGTAATCGTCCAGCTCTGATGAAACCTGTCGTACTCATCGCGGATCGTGACCTTCCACGCCTGAATCTGTTCAGCAGGGTATTCGTCCGGCACGTCGTCGACCTCGGAAGAGTGTTCGAGGCACAGCAAGATCAGGTTGCTTTCGGACCGGTTGTCCTCTTCCGACATCGACGCATTCCAACGAGGCCCGTTCTCCCGGCGCGCGTGGATGTGCGCAACAGTGCTGTTCAGCGTCAGGTCGCCCGTCGCGTCGTTCATCCGGTACAGCGGCTTTCGACACCTCGGGTGTCCACATCGAAACGCGGTCGCGTACATCTGTTTGACGGTCGCCGCCGTGGGAAGGCGATGTTCAATCGGGGTGGCTTTCGGCAAGGCACCTCCCGTAAGTCTTGACTCGACGCTCTGGAGCCTAGCGGCCGAGTGCCCACGAAATCGGCTCTAAGCACACAACTAGCGGGGACTCGCTAGACGGCGCTGCTGCACGGTCTGGGGACACTGGACCTGCCCCACACCGCCGCCAATGCGGTCTACGGCAAACTTGCACCTCGTGACCGTGACCATCCACGAAGTCCTCGGCGAACGGCGCGCCCGAGCTGCTCGCTCGAGTTGTGACCGTCAGTGTGGAGACGAGCAAGATCCTGGACGGCCTGCCGGGGCTCGACATTTTGGATGGGGCTGACGGTGACTGATCCGTTGTCGAGCCAGCGTCTGGCCGAGATCGACGAGATCCTCAGCAGGGAGGATCACGACACGGGTCAACTGTGGAGGCTGCGGAATGAAGGGCTCTCGAACGCGGACCTGAAGTCGCGGCTTCGCATCAACACCGGCCAGCTCGGCACCCTCAAGATGCAACTTCGGGTTCTTCGAGAGGGATTCGTGCCGTCGAGTCCGTCCACGGCCCAGAAGGGCGCGCACAAGGTTCGGGGCTGGCTCAAACGGGAGGCGATGAGTGACGAACTCCGTATCTATCTGACCAGACTGGAGGCCGTGCTTACCGCCGCCATGGCGGGCACGCTGGTGACGCCTGGGATCGAACGGCAGTTTGGACTCGCCGCAGTCGTTGAATGGCCGACCGTCGAGTGGGTGAAGGTGCCGGTCGACGTGAAGACTGGCCTGCCGAACGGTTCACCGATTGCGATGCGCCACTTCGCTGACTGCGACCACTGGTTCCGCAACGACGACGGAACATGGATCGGGGAGCCGCCCGCCCTTGCTTCTGACGACCAGATGGCCAGCCTTCCGCCGTGCAAAGACTGCGTCTACAAAGCCGAGCAGGCGGGCAACGAGCCGGTCGGCCCTCGGATTGGAGTTACTTCCGCGGGTCGGTCGTACTGGTGGGTCTCGCAGGGAGCGACCTTCGATGCGTCGATCTTCCAGAGAACCCTGTGGACGGCTCCCAACGAGCACCGCGAGAGGCCAGACCGCCTCCTCATTAAGGACCTGCGTCCCGGTGACGTGGTCTTCCACTACGCCACTGGCGTGATGAGGGCTGTAAGCACGGTCGAGGAAGCGTGGCAGCCAGCACCGCGTCCTAACGGTTACGAGCGCAAGCGGGACGGTGACTCCGACGAGGGTTGGCAGGTCAAAATCGCCATCACGCAACAGGACCTCGAGCTCCCGTTCCAGCGAATCGCTGAGCTGATCCCCAACGGCGCTCCGGGGCCGTTGACCCGCGACGGTATCCCTCGCCAGCTCTACATCGCGCCGCTGGGAGCGGAGGCTGCACATGCGCTGCTCGATGCCGTGTTGGTGTCGGAGCCTCCCGTGGCTTCGATGACGGTGGGCCCCCTCCCGGTGCTGCTTGATCTTGACGAGACTGACGTGACTGCAACGGTCCGGATCCGGCGCGAACAGTCGCACCTGCGCAAGCATCTGTTCGCCGGAGCGAACGAGGCCACGTGCGCGCTCTGCGGGAGGGTGCTCCCCGACTCGCTGCTCGTTGCAGCTCACATCGTGCCCCGACGCCACCTCAACGACGCCGAGCGTCTCGACTTCTCATCAGCGGCCATGCTCGCGTGTGCGCTCGGCTGCGACACGCTGTTCGAGCTTGGCTACATCGCCGTCGATGACACTGGTGCGGTGATCGCGGTGCGCGAGGCAGAGGTTCGTGACGTTGCAGAGGCTGTGGCTGCCTTGGCCGGGAGGCGTATCACGGCGTTTTCACCGGCCACCGCAGGGAGCTTCGCCCGGCACCGAGCGCTTCACTCGTAGCGATCGGGACTGCTGCACGATCAGGTGACAGGTTGGGTCACGCAGCCTGTGTGGCTGGCGCGGTCATGATGGTCTCGAACTCGATGGGGGTCAATCGCCCGAGAGCGGCCTGTCTGCGGCGGCGGTGATAGGTCCTCTCGATCCATCGCACGCGATACGCAGCTCTTCGCGGGTGGCCCAGGTGCGGCGGTCCAGCACGTTCTTCTGCAGTAGCGCGAAGAACGACTCCATGGCGGCGTTGTCGCCGGCTGCGCCGACGCGGCCCATGGATCCGACCATGTCGTGACGGTTGAGCGCGTGCACGAATTTCCTGCTGCGGAACTGAGAGCCGCGGTCGCTGTGGACCACGCAGCCGGGGACATCTCCGCGGCGAGCGGGACTGCTGCGAGGTCGGGCCGAATCTTGCTGCGAGGTCGGGCCGACGCCGCGGCCATAGGCGATGATTGAGGAATGGGCCAGATTGACAAGGCAATGAACGCGATCGCAGCGCGGGAGTCTCAGAAACAGACGAAGCTGCTCAAGAAGCAGAACCAAATGATGCGGAGCCAGCCCCCGCAGGCGGGGCCCGCCACTCCCGAGGCAGCCGTCGCTCACCAGACCCTCGCCATGCTCACGAACATCGCAAACGAGTTGGTCGCCATCAGGACCCTGCTGGAACAGCGGCTCCCCGCGCCCCGGGAATAGGCCGGGTTGCGCTGCGCGTGCCGGACAAGCCGATCCGTTGCCCTCGCTGCATCTCGACGCGCCGACCAGCTCGCGTTCGCTGAGACGTGCGTCTATCCGCCGCGATCCGGACGTTCAGAGCGCAGGTAATCCCAGATTCCGCCGGATCACGTCGTCGGCTCCTCCCGAACTGGCACTCCAGAGCTGAAGGACGGGCTCGAGGCTCTCTCTCCAGGAGAGATCCTCCCAGCCGAGGTAACTCTCGAGATGATCACCGAGCCCTGTGAAGGCGATCAGCGCAGGCATGGCATGGAAGGCGATGGATTCAGTTCGCATAGCGACGATCTGCTTCTCACGAGGCGACAACTCGTCGAGAAGCATCAATCCAGATGACCTCGAGTGCGCGACATCGGACAAGCCCTGCCACATCGACCTCCCGAGGTCGGCAGTCAACGCAGCCTCAATCATCTCGAGCGTGCTCGAGTGAGGCTTGCCGTCTTCTGCCAGCACCTTCGGTGTTCGGTACCGCTCATTCCGCTTTACCCTCTGAACATTGAAACCGACCGATTCCGCCGCCGACAAGACTGCTTCCCGGTGAACCTTCGCTTCGTCGCCTTCATCAACGTCGCGGAGGCCGTCTTCCGTTAGTTGCTCGCACTGGAGATTCCAGAGCCGCCGAACTCGCTCGGCAGAGGACACTTCGGAATCGATCAGGTAGCGGGCTGCAGCACACGCCTCAAGTGCTGCACGGCTAAGAACAGCGGTCGCCCGGAAACCAACGTCGTCCTTCACGAGATGCCCCAAGGCTTCGAGGTGATCCATCGCTGCCCGTACAAACCGCTGCACAAAGTCGAGGGTGCACCTGACGGGATCAACCAGGGGATGCGCCAGGTAGTAGATCGGTTCACCGAGCTCATCCGTCGGGACATCAAACGAAAGATGGCCCGCCATCCAGGTCGCGTCCTGTTCCGCCAATGAACCGGCTACGTATCGAAGGCCGTAGTCCCCGTCTGGGTCTTCGCCCTTGCTCAGGAACACCACATTGCGACTGGCATCCAGCAGCGCGCGCGATAGCACGACCGACTTCGCCAGTACTTCGCCTATGTAATCGGCGGAGGGTCTTTCTGCCTCGACGAGTCGCCGTTGGCGACCGGACTCCTCCAGGTCGCGCATCAGCCTGTGGATATCGAGAGGAGCAACTTCATCGGACATGCACACATCCTCCCGCAGTAAATGGTTTCCGCCAGCTCTTCGAAGTCGCATCTCAATGCCGCAAGGCGGTGAAGGTCTCCGACCGGTGGGAGAGCACCGCGCCGTGGTCCGCTAGCCATGATCACGTCAACGTTGCTAGTGGGCGGCGGTGGATTCAGCAGAACCTTCCGCAGCCCACATGATCCTTCCAACGCCGGAGCGAAGGAGACAGAAGCTCGCGCGTCATACCGCCGCGTTCGAGGGGCAGCCCGCCGGCCCGCGCTCCACGTGCACGCTTTCGGCCCCTCGTCTGAGTCGCGCGGCCTCTCATGGGGGACGCCAAGTCATCCACCGCCAGGTGTGCGTTTTGCCTGTTCGAGCACCGTGGGTGGGAGCGGGTTCAGCCCGCTCGCGACCTGAGCACACCTGTTGCGCGTCACACGACGAGGTGGGTCAATGTCCGTATGGACGTTGATTGGGCAGCAGGAGGCCTCGCCTTTGTAGCCGCCATGTTCGGTGCCGTCCTCACAGCTGGGGTGTCCCTGATCCAGCAGAGACGGGACGCGGCGACTGAAAGTCAACGGCGCGCTGACGAAGCAACGCGACGTCGAGACGAAGCGGAGCTTCGGCGTCAGGATCGAGTCGAGGCGAAACGGGCTGCCGAGGCTTCCTCGCGCGAGGAGGCGAAGATTGCAGCACGCATTGTCCGGGGCGACGTTGAGCATGCGCGGGCACGGATGCAAATGGCTGTGAAGAACGGCCGCTACTGGTCGCGCGCCTATTCTCTGCCCCAGGAGTCCTGGATCCAATACCGGGAGAAGATTGCTAGGCACCTTGACGCTGATCAGTGGAACATCGTCAGTCGCTTCTTTCGCTCCGTTGCCAACTTCGATGCGGGTGCCGAAGTTGCTCGAGCCAAAGTCTCAGGACAGTCCCGAGTCGAACTAAGCCAACGAATGGGCCAAGCGATGCAACGCGCGTTGGACCGCTCAGATGCTGCAATTGAGGTCCTTGCAAACTTCACCAGGGACGATCCGATACCCGACGCGGAGGAGGTCGCGGCAGATGCGGACGCGTCCGACGCCTAGCGGGGTCTAGCCTGCTCAGACTGATTGCGCGAGGTCATCGCGCTTGCTGGCGCGAGCCGCTCCGAATCCCGCGTCACTTCGCCGCGATTGCCCCATCAGACTCGGGGACCCCTCTCGGTTCGGGTGCGGGGCTGGGCCCTAGGCGGGTCGTCCTTGATCTCGCCGGTGTCTAGGTCGACCTCTACCAGCCGTGGTCGACCAGACGGGCCGGGCTGCCCGTAGCCCCGCCGGTTGACGGGCAGCGCGTGGACGTCGTCAGCGAAGGCGTTCTCGCGCCGTTGAGTGGCAGCCTCGCCTAGGTGCTCGTTGTGTCGCGGCTTGCCTGGCCAGCTCTTGTGCTCGTCGTCGCAGTGGGCCCGAAGCCGACTGCGCATCCTGTCGGTGAACGCTGCCAGGCAGTAGCGGTGCCATTCCTCGAGCGCGTCACTTGTCATCGCCAGTCCAGCGCGGCGGCGCTGATCAGCAAGCACCGCGACCTCGTGGACCAGATGTGGATGCAATGGCCAGCACCCGGGGATAAGCCCGTAGACGTCCCACGCGTACTCGCGGTTTAGCCAGATGACGACGTCCTCGAGCCACTCCCACAACTGATTCCGAAGCTCGGCACCCAGGCAGGTGGCCGGTTCCCATGGCCGGGGCAGCAGAGCGGGCATCCCAAGGTTCTTCTTCTGCTCCTCAGTGCCGTTGATGGCGATATGGAGCTCACGGTAGGCGAGCCGGACCTGCTCTCCGGGCGTGGGGAACGGGACCACCATCGGGCCGTGCACGGCACGTCTCGTCCGTTCGGCCGTCACAGCTCGCTCCTTGCGCGGTCGACGTCGTCGTCGACGAAGCCGAGGCGTCTTGCCTCGGCAAGGGCGGCGGTCGCCCGGGCCTCGGGGGCGATGACCATGCGCTCGTTGTTGGTAAGCCGCACCCGCAGCGCCCGCTGGTCGGACAGGAGCCGCTCGCCAGCCTTGCTCTCCACGCAGCGCCTCAGTTTGGCGATGATCGGCTTGCCGTTCTCGGCGATCACCAGGGCCCGCCGCTCGGGCAGCTGGCGGACTTCCTCGGGCCGCATGATGGGGATGTCGTCGCCGGAGAAGTTCCGGCTGCCGCCTTTGAAGCCGCCGGTGGAGTGGGTGATGCGGCCGATTCGGACCGTTCCGAGGAGGTCGGAGACCTCCTGGTTGAACGCGACGTCCTTGGATCCGCCGAACATCACCAGCGTGTTGGTGAGGCCGAGCAGCGCCCGGGCCTCGTGTTCGCCGAAGATGCTGGTCAGCTGGGGACGGGTCTGGGCGGCCCAGATGAACGACAGGCCCAGGGCGCGCTCGTTGGCCATCCGGGTGCGCAGGGTCGGCAGGGGTGCGGTCGAGGGCAGCTCATCGAGAACCGAGACCAGCGGCGGGCACAGCCGCCCACCCCACGGCGAACTGTTCGCCAGCAACAGACCAGTGTCCAAGACGTGCTCAGCCACCGCGGTCATCAGGGGGCTGGCCGAGGCGTAGGGGTCTTCACGGCCCAAGAGGTAGATGGTGCCGCGTCGTCGGACGATGTCAGCCAGGTCGGTCGCGGGACGCCCGGGGCTGGGAACGCAGCGACGGCGGATGTCGGCCTGGAAGAACAATGACACGGCCTGCTGCACCGTGGTGATCGTGTTGCCGGCGGTGCGGTCGTCGCCGTTGAGAGCTGCGTGCAGCAGGCCGTGCCAGAACGGCTCAGCGTGCGGGTGGCGTCGCAGGACCTCGGTCGGCTGGGTGGCCGTGGCCGGGTTCGCGATCCACCGCAAGACGTCCTCGAGGCTCTTCCCGGTCAAGGCCGCGGCGTGGAAGTACCCCTGCAGCACCTTCGCCGACTCCGCGGCATAGAACCGAGCAGCATCGTCCCCGGTGCCGCCGGTGATCGCGCCTTTGACGGTGCCGGCCGTGAAAGCCTTGGCCCGCCGCTCGGCAACCTTCGGGTCCACGCACCCGGCTATCGGGTCCCAGATCAGCTCGTCCACGACGCCCTCCGCCAAGCCGAACGGGTCGAGTACCACGCACGGTCGGTCGTCGCGAGCGCGCTGGGTGAGGCTCAGCAGCAGATCCTCGACCTTGGTCAAGGTGACCAGTGCGGCCCCCGGGGCATTGAGCAGGGCCGGGGTGAGCAGGTCCAGGGTCTTGCCAGAACCCTGCGGGCCGATCACCCCGGCGGTGCGGTCCCACGGCACCCACAACTCGCCGCCCCGCGGCTCGTGCGCGTCCCCGATGCGCCACCCCACGTCCCATGGGTTGAACCTCAGCTTCATCGCTCCCCCTTCGTGCGGTGGCCGGCCAGGAGCCAGGGGCTGAGCCCGTGGCCGAGCATCGGCCCGCTGTGTTCGGTGCGGTCGCCAGCGGTGCGTTGTACTGGTGTCGCCGTGGTGGTGTTGTGCTTGTCGTGGAGGTCGGGTCGAACAATGCTTGCGACCTTGCGCAGCCGAGTGATGCCTAGGATCTTCTCGGCCTCGGCGGCGGTGGCCATGCCGCGCATGCGGCCCGGTCCCCAACGCTGGTGGGCCCAGACGCCGAGACCGATAGCGACGATCAGCAGTGTCCCCGCGGTCGTCGCGACGCTGATCCACACAACGCCGCGCCCAGCCAGCCCGTCCGGGGTCGGTGCGGGAAGGCCGGAGTCGGAGTGCCCGCCGAGCACGCCGGGAAGGCTCGTCCAGAAGGCGGGGCCGATCGGCGAGGGGAACGCGCCGGCGTTGGCGTCGGGCCAGGTCCAGCCAGCGCCGGCGAGCAGGTTCGCGACCGAGCGGCCGCACTGGATGCCCAGGACGATGACGAGCAGAGCCGTCAGGGCCGCGGCTGCGGGGATCTCCCAGGTCCAGGGGTACGGGTCGCGTCGTCGCTCTCTCTGCATGGGGATGCCGCCTCCGGCTAGCTGCTCTGCTGGACACCTATGTGTCGGAAGGCGCCGGCGGCGATCATCCCGACCGCCTCGGCTTCGAGGCGTTCTCGGCCAGCCAGGTCGAGGGGTCGACATTGTCGGCTCCGTAGATGGAGCCGTTCTTGAGGTGCACCTCGAGGTGGAGGTGGCAGCCACTTCCATTGCCTTCCTTGCCGGCCTGGCCGATCGGCTCACCGGCAGCGACGGTCTGGCCGCGGTTGACGGTGACGCGCTGCATGTGCGCGTACCAGGTGGTCAGGGAGGCGGCGCCAGTGGTCACCTTGACCAGTTGCGGACCGGCCCAGCCCTGACTGGTGTCGATCTCGATGGTGCCGCCATGGGCGGCATAGACGGTCGTGCCACACGGAACGGAGAAGTCGGTGCCGGTGTGCCAGTTGGTCCAGTAGGGGCCGGTCTCGCGCCAGTTCTTCCGGTCCGTTCCGATGTAGTGCGCAGGAACCGGGTAGACCACCTCGTCACAGGACGCGCCTTCGAGGAAGCCCGGGGCGACCTCGGCGTTGGGGAGCACGTTGATGTGGGGGTGATCGAGGTGGTTCGCGGTGGCCGAACCTCGGTCCTCCAACCGTCGCCAGCCCTCGTCGGCTCGCGCAACCGACCAGATGCGCTGATACCAAATGATGTAGTCGATCCCGAGCTCGCGGGCGTGGGCTTGGGCGTACGCCACGAGCGCATCCCCCTGGGCCTTGCCGACTGGTGTCAGCGGGACCATGAAGTCGGCCGCCAGACCGGCCGGGTGACCGTGGGGATCGGTGGCGCTCGCGCGGTAGCCGCCGACGGTCTTGATGTGGAACATCGGGGCGAGGATGTTCACCAGTTGCGTCAGTTGCGGCTTGACCGGGCCAAGTTCGTAGCTGGTCGCCTGGGCCATTGAGCAGCCCGCGCCACTGCCGGCGGTGGTGGCGACCACGAGTGGGTGGTCGGCGACCTTACTGGTCTGGGTGCTGTTGTCGACCTCGGCGCTGGCCCAGGTGAGGTTGGTGCCGTAGATGTGATCGACCGGCGCGCCCTTCTTGGGCTTCTTGCAGGGCTCGGCCGATCCGCCGAAGGCGTTGCTCAGCTCAGGGGTCAGCGCGCAGTGTGAGGAGTTGTTGCTGTCCTTGCCGTCGTTGAAGTCGCCCAGAATTACCGCCGGGGTGCCGGTGCCGGAAATCGCGGTCATGGTGGTCAGCTGGCGTCGCAGCGCCTTCTTGCGGTACCCGGCGGCGTTCGCTCGAGTGTTGGCGGGGTTGTGGATGCTCCAGACCCAAATCACCTGGCCGGGGCTCGGGCCGTCAGCTGCGCCGGTCAGCTGGACAAGGGGCATGCCGACGTCATGGCCGTCGAAGGAGGGGATGTTGACAAGGCGCCCGTCGGTCTGCCTCCACTCACTGCGGTCCCAGATGACCCGGTTCTGTACCTTGCCGCTAGTCGGGTACATGCCCCACTTGGCCGCGTACTGGTTCTCCAGCGCGGTGGCCTGTGGGCCGTGCACCTCCTGGAGGCCGGCGATCGTGACGCCGGAGTTCTCGATCGTGCGCATGGCCCCGGGCAGTCGCTTGTCCCAGGTGTCGTAGCCGGGCCGCTCGTTGCCTCCACCCGGCCGAGCGTCTGTGTGGCCGGCGCCCAGGATGTTGAGGGTGCCGACGGTGATCGGGGTGACGGTCTCGCCCCGGCAGCTTGGGACGTTCGTCATGGGGCCGTCGTCTGGGAGGACGGGCAGGTCGCTGCCGAGCAGATCGGTGATGTCGCCGGCGACGTCCGCCCACTGGGCGTAGGCGTCGGGGAAGCCGGAGCGCTGCACGACCTGGGCAGCCTGGGGCGCCGCCACGTCCTGCCAGCCGGGGATGTCGAGCAGTCCGGGGTTGCCGGTGTGCTGGGCTTCGCCGAAGAAGGCACGAGCGGCGAGGACAGGGTTGGTGACCTCGGCACGACTCCCCCAGCCGGTCGAGGGACGCTGCTGGAACAGGCCGCTGGAGTCGCGGTCGCCACCGGCGAGGTTGACCAGGTTGGACTCCTGGATCGCGGTGGCGATCGCGATCTGCAGCCCGTAGCGGGGAACCTGGAGGTCGCGGGCGACCTGGGCGATGGTGATCGCGTTGCGGGCCTGCTCGGTGGTCAGGCTCGGGTAGCTAGAGGCGAACCGCAGTCGCATCAGTTGGGCGAGTACGTCGCCCGACGGGGGCGGGGTCGAGGTCCCGCTGGCCCGGGCGGGGTTCACCACACCTTCGCGGGTGGCCGCAGTCCTGGGTGCGCTCTCGGGGCCGGCACCGTTCATGGCGATGCGGGCGGCGATCCAGTGGTGGTCGGAGACCATGGTTCCGTCCCAGCGCTGCTCGAGGCGCACGCCCTGGTGCTGGGGGAAGAAGATGAAGTCGACCGCGTGGTGGTGCCAGCCGTAGCCGGCGGCCTTCATCTTGGCGGCCGCCGTCCACGGAAGGTCGGTGTAGGAAGCATGGGTGTTCATGTCGCCGCCGATGAGCACGGGGCCGTGGGTGGCCAGGGAGTTGCGCAGTTGCAGCAGGATGTCCATGCCGGCGCCGTACTGCTGGGGCCGGGTCAGCGGCGGGTTCCCGTGCTGGCGGGGGTACTTGTGCGGGTTGGTCATGTGGTGGGTGGAGATGACCGAGACCACGGCGCCGTCGGCGCGCTTGAGGATGACCCAGGTCGCGAACCGGTCCCAGGTGACCGGGCGGCCCTGGTAGTAGGTGGTGTCGTCGACGGCGAGGGTGACTCGGCCGCCGTTGGCCTTGGACCAGGTGTCGCGCCTCCAGAGCACGACGTTGCCCATCGAGTTGTTGTCGCCGGTGTCGTCGGCGACCCGGAATGCCGCGTAGCCGGGGGCGGCCGCCTTGATCTGTGCCAGGCTCCAGCCGCTGGCCTCGTTGAGCGTGACGAAGTCGGGATCAGTCGAGAGCACACGGGGCATGGAGGCCCGGAAGCCGTCGAGGCCGGAGCGGCGCGGGATGTTGGCCTGCGCCATGGTGATCTTGCCCGTGACCGGACCGCCCACGGGGCCGTCGATGGCACCGAGGTCACCGAGGTCGGTGGGTGCGGTCTCGTTGGTCTGGTTGCGGCACTCGGCGGCCGTGGTCGTCGTCATGACCACCATCAGGGTCACGACGAACGGCAGGGTCACGAAGATGATCAGGACCGGCAGTCCCGCGAGCAGCAACTTCTTCACGACAGGTCAGTCCCGAGCGCCTCAGCCGGCTGTCTCTAGGAACTCAGGTTCGATCGGACGCCCGGAGGCCCTGATCTGAGTTCGTGCAGGTCGTGCCGGTTCGACACTCGTCAGCACTTGAATTGAAGACTCGTCACTCTGGCTGATGCTTTCGATGTACTGTCGACACATGATCGTCTCGCTTGAAGATGGTGACTGATGGGCTTGGTGGCATTGCCGGGTGGCAGCGCTGCTGGGCCGGCACTGATAGGTACGCAGGCGGTCCAGGACTTCGAGCAGGAGCTCGTTGACCAGTACGCACTGGCGATGTCCGCAGCAGGTCTGACGGACCGCCACATCGGGGGGACTCGGGCGATCGTCATCGAGTTCGCTCGCTCGCTGTCGACTCCCCTGTGGGAGGCCACCTGCGCGGACGCGGACGCCTTCTTGGCCCAGCAGCGCCGGCGGGGACTCAGCGTGTCGACCCGCGCGGGCAAGGCCGGCGCGCTGGCGGGCTTCTACGACTTCGTGATCGCCCGCTACGAGGGCACGATCCGCCGCGCGACCGGTGTCTTGGTCGAGCAGCCGATCGATGAGTTCAACCGCCAGTCGGGGGCGTCGCTGGGCAAGGTCCGGGTGCCGCCCTCGGATGAGGAGATCGACTCGCTGTTCACCGCGTGGCGCGGGTCGGTCACGCAGGCGCGCAAGTACCGGCCGGCGGCCCGCGACTACTTCGCCGCCTCGCTGTGGCGCCGACTCGGGCTGCGGATCAACGAGACCGTCATGCTCGACATCCGCGACTGGCGCCCCGATCTGGGTGAGTTCGGCAAGCTCCACGTCCGCCACGGCAAGGGCTCCGGCGGCCGCGGGCCAAAGCCACGGCTGGTGCCGGCGATCAACGGCGCGAACCAGTTGATCGACTGGTGGCTGGCCGAGGTCCGCCCGCAGTACGGCGAGGATTGGGCCGCCCCGGACGCGCCGCTGCTCCCGTCCGAGCGGTTCGACCGCGACTTGGACCGGTGCGGACGTGTCGGCGCGAACGCGCTGCGCCGCGCATTGGGGATTCAGGTCGACCTGTGGCTCCCTGCCTGGTCGGGGCGGATGACGCCACACGTGCTGCGGCACTACTGCGCCTCGTCGCTGTACGCGGCCGGGATGGACATCAAGGCGCTCCAAGAGCTGCTTGGGCACCAGTGGCTGGCAACGACCTCGGGCTACCTCCACGTCCGCAGTGACCACATCGAACGCGCGTGGAACAGCGCGAGCGACCGCATCGAAGCCCGCCTGGGCCTCCATATCGACTGATCGAACTGACCCGACTAGTGCACTGAAGGAGAGGATCCAGATGCAGTGGAGCCTGCGGCTTCGGGCCGCCGAACGAGGGATCTGGAAGTCCGCAGAGCTGCGGCGGATGCTGGCAGATGCCGGGCTCGAGATCTCCGCCGGGAAGATGTCGTCGTGGTGGGCCGGGACCCCGCCGACGATGCGCCTCGAAGAGCTCGACGTGCTCTGCGCCGTGCTCGAATGCACCCCGAACGACCTGATGAAAACCGAGCCGGACAAGGTCGCCGCGCGGCGTCCCCGCAACACCGACGCAGCCAACGGCAACGGCGGAAACGGCCATGGCGATCCGAACGGCAACGGCGGCACGCCACCGGCGGTCACACCGCGGCTCGGCAAGCCCCGCTCGACCCCACCGCTGTAGCCCGCACCCCCACCGCTCACGGACACGACGAGCACGAGACGATCGAGATGCCCGCGCCCGGACCCAACGCCGCGTTGCGGCTGCCGCCCAAGTGCAACGCCTGCCAGAGCAACCGCGTCGCGTGGACCAGCCCCAGGGTCGACTTCTGCTACCAGTGCCTGCCAGGCGGGCCATTCACGGCTCCACCGTGCAACCGCTGCCGCACACGAACCGACTACTTCAGCCAGGGCCTGTGCAGCCGGTGCCATCCCCGCAGCCCCGAGCACATCGGATCCTGCAAGGGCTGCCTGGCCTGGGGCGTCTACCCCCGCCACAACTGGACCTGCTGGTCGTGTCGCTGGTGGCAGAGCCACTACCCGAAAGGCACCTGCGCCTACTGCGGCCGCACCAGCCACGTCAGCGACCGTCAAGCCTGTCGCCTGTGCCTCGAGAATGCCCGCTTCGAACAGGAACCCGGCCGAGCACCCGACGTCGCCGCGACGAACAAGGACAGCCAGCAGCTGTTCTTCGCGAACATGGTCTTCAAGCGGCGGGCGACACCGCTGCCCGACTACGTCCGCTGGGACCATCGCTGGTCGACGAAGAACAAGAACCAGCTGCCCTACCAGCCCGGCACCAGCTTCGACGACCACGCGCTCGAACAGCTGACCCTGTTCGACATGCACCCCGACCCCGAGGTGCTGCGCCAACGCCTCCTGGTCGAGGACAGCGAACTGACCCGGTACTGCGCGGCCATCGTCGCCGACCACGCCCGCCGCTATGGCTGGAGCGTCAGGCAGCGCAATGCCGTGATCCAGTCCCTGCGGCTGCTGCAGATCCTGCGTCCTACTCCCACCGCGAAGGTCCGCGCCAGTGACGTCGTGGCGCTGCGCCGCTACGACGGCACCATCACATCCACCCTCGACGTCCTCGCGGAAGCCGGGCTCCTGATCGAGGACGTCCCGACCCGGGTCGAGCGGTACTTCAACGCCAAGTTCATCGCGTCCGGAGCCCTCCCGGACACGATGCGCAATCACCTTCAGCTGTGGCTCCAGATCATGCTCGGCGGATCCCGACAAGCACCACGCCAGCTGCCCCGCGAACCCGAGACCGTCGAGATCCACATCCAAGGTCTCGCGCCCGTCGTACAGGGATGGGTCGAAACCGGGCGCCAGTCGTTCGCCGAGATCAGCACCGACGACATCCTGACCGCCCTCGCGGCCCTGCCTCCCGGCACCAGCCAACGCCACTTCGCCGAGAACGGCCTGAAGTCGCTCTTCAAGATCCTCAAAGGCCGCCGACTCGTCTTCACCAACCCCATGCGCGGCATCGACCTCACCCGCGTGCCGACGACCCTCCCGCTGCCGCTGGACCCCGCCTTGATCCGCGCCGAGCTCGACTCGCCGAACCCGGCCGTCGCGCTCGCCGTCGCTCTGGTGGCCTTCCACGGCCTGACCGGCAAGCAGGTCCGTGAGCTGCAGATGACCGACATCGTTGACGGCCGCCTCCACCTCGATGGCCGCGACATCCCACTCGCCGCACCCGTGAGGACACGGCTGAGCGCCTGGCTCGACCACCGCAACCGCACTTGGCCGGCCACCGCGAACCCGCACCTGCTCATCAACCGACGCACCGCGCCACGTCTCGTCCCCGGCGGTCCGTCCTTTCCCTGGAGGGACAGCCGCATCCGCCCGCGCGCCCTGCGCGAGGACCGCATCCTGCACGAGATCCACGCCACCGGCGGCGACGTACGCCGCATCTACGACCTCTTCGGACTTAGCGTCGAAGGCGCCACCCGCTACCTCAAGACGATCGAGCACCCCGACCTGAGGTATACGGATCACCCCGGAAGCCAGACATGACCATGTCGTTGCGTACCGCGCGTCGTGGGCCGAGAGTCGTCGCAACATCCTCACGCCACGGATAAGCAACCGCGAGGCGCACGAATCGGACACCTTGACGCCACTGACTTTGGTCACGGCCGCAGCGTGGCGGCTCAGCGTCCCCCTATGCGTCCCCCTGGGCCGTCGAAGGGCGGGGGGACGCGGCAGCCCGCGTTACGTTTGCACAGGTCAAACAGCGTCCCCCCGAAATCCAAGGAAATTCCTGAGACCCGGTCGCTCGGACGGTGAAGGAGGAGTCCCGCAAGCGGATCGCTCATCGGGACAGTTCCAGCTGGAACGGCGGTGGGCGCCGGTCAGTGGCGCCAGCGCCTGAAGAGGAACTAGGAGCCCGCGGACGAGAGTGACCGCGATGCCGTCCGAGCAACTGTTGCGGCTCTGGGTCCTGGACGAGTTCCTCCAGGAAGCGCACCACCAGCACAAGCACCAAAGTTCCGGCGACCTTGGCTTCTAGTTCGTCGAAGGTGTGGGTTGCCAGACTCTCCGGCAAAACCAGGTCGCCGACACAGAGCTCCCACAATCCCAAGCCCACTTGGAGCAGCACAACACCGGCGAGGACCGTGTCGATGCTCTCGAAGAGGTAGACCAAGGGGTCCTCCCGTGGGCCAGTGCGAAGGTCACGGCTGCCATGAACTGGACGGCCTTCCGCCTGCTCAAGCGAAAATGGCCAGATACTGCGTCGATTCCAGGACGCGCCGCAGGGCTGGAGGTTGGTCATGCCTGGCGGCTGATCAGTGGGTGCGGATGTCTCGTGGGCCCTGGCGTTCCGTCTGCGGCGGGTGGGCTGTCCCCGGCGATCAGCAATGCGTGGGCCTTGCGTGAGCTTAACGCGTTCCGGGGGCGTGACGAACCTGCATGATCGCGCCCACGACGATGCCGGCGCCACCGCCCACCATGGTGACGGTGACGGAGGTGGGGTAGTCGCGAAGCGCGCCAAGGAGTAGCAGTGTTCCACCTGCTAGCGCCGTGACTGCTACTGCCGACGAGGCGTCGGTCGCGCGCAACCACATGGTGCCGATGATGGCGATGGTCGTTGCGGCGGAGACCCAATACCCAGCGGCGTTACCCACCGGATCGTTGGGGAACAGCCCCCACGAGGACCACAGCGCTCCCACTGCGCTCAGCAGGGTCAACAGCCATCCGATGTCTCGAGATGGTTCCAGTGGTGAGAAGTCCTCGCGTGCCGTGGACTGCCGTCGGGGGTCGGTGGGGTGACTGCCATCAGCTCCCGATCGGCTGACGCTCACGTGGCCTCCTGTTCGTGTGGCATGTCGGATGTAGGCGCACGTGTGTCGCACCTCGTGCGCTGCGTTCGTGACGGGCGAACACCCTTGCGGCCTCCATTCACCTGGACCTCAGGAGGGCGATTCCCCCGAACTCATGCAGCTGTGCGTCGTCGACGAAGGCGATGAGGTTGCCGGCTTGAATTGCGTGCTCGAGGAGGTCGTCAATCAGGTCGTGGGACACAGGCCCCCCACCTTCTCCGGGCGGTCGAGGGTGGACGTAGCCCTGCTCGACGACAAGGGTGCCCGGGGTCCGGCTTGCCACGGCCGTCCAGCACTGGTCCAGCCCGGCCACTACCTGTTCGGGATCGTTGACGGCAGCCTCGCGCAGAGTCTCCAGAGTCTGCTGACCCCGTCGGTGCAGGTAGTCCTCCAGACACAACGCTGTCGCTGTGAACAGCTGGTCAGGTTTGTTGGCCGTGGGGCCGACGACGGCCCCCGCGAGCCGATGCAGCCACCGCGCACTTCTCCTCAGCTCGTTCACGAGCACCGCGTCGCCGGCCAGGACGAGCGGAGCCGGGCGCTCTGCTCGCAGGCCTGCCATCCAGGGGTCGATCCGGGCGAGCAGGTCGCTGCGGTCGTCGGCCTCGCTCTCCGCGCCGAGCCCGAGCCCCGACCCCGGGTAGGGCCTTTCGAGATTCGGCGAGGCCACCAGCCGCGCACTGCCTACGGGGAGACGCTCAATCGTGTCGAGCAGCGTGACGCGTGCGGCAACCCAGTACACGCGAGCTCCGAATTCGTCGACGCGTAGGACCAGGTGCGGTGGGGTCCGGTGCAGCGCCCGGAGCAGGTCACGGGTGGCGAAGGTGGACTCGACCACGACCTTCTGGTGGACCGCCACCGGAAGCGTCCAGGCTCGCGACACGCTGTGGCTGACGAAGAGCGCGAGAGCGTTCTGCGTGCTCGAGTCCTGGGCCATGCGGGCCTGTCGTCGCAGTTCGTACATCAACCGCTCGCGGTCGCCCAACGGTTGGTCGTCGAGGCGTCGCTCGGCGTCGAGGAGCAGGCCTTCGAGGCGTTCGCGGTCCGCGATCGCCATCCGTGCAGCCGGGGTCGTCGGCATCAGCACGGAGATGCAGGGGTAACCACCGGCCGCGGTCAGATGCGCGGCAGCCTCCGGTGTGAGGTCCCGGGGAATGGCTCGGCCGCCCCCGCCGACGTGGTCGGCAACCGTGGTGAGGGGCGAATCCTCCATATCGGGAGCGTGGACTGAGGCGCCGCGCCGGTCACTATGGATCATGATCCTTCTCCTTCCGGACCTTGCACGGTGACGTCCCGTTGAGTGGTGGAGTTCTCGACACCGTGCGGGTCAGTGTTCTGATCATGCCGTCATGAGTTCGGGCTTGGCCACCTCCTCGGTCGTGTTCTCGGCCAGCTGGGCCATGGAGTGTTCGGACAGGTAGCGGCGTTCGGCGGTGACCTGCCACTCGTCGTGGGCCTCGACGAGCACAGCGCCGGCCAGCCGCAGCAGGGCGGCGGGGTTGGGGAAGACCCCGACGACGTCGGTGCGTCGTTTCACTTCCTTGTTGAGCCGCTCGAGCGGGTTGGTCGACCAGATCTTCTTCCAGTGGCTGACCGGGAAGCCGGTGAAGGCCAGCAGGTCGTCGCGGGCCTCGCGCAACATCTGCTCGACCTTGGGAAGCTGCTTACCGAGCATCGTGGCGATGACCTCGAACTGCTCGTGCACGTGCTCGGCGTCGGGTTGGGCGAAGATCGTGCGGATCGCCGCTGCGACCATCTCGGAGTTGCCCTTCGGGACCACCGCGAGCACGTTGCGCATGAAGTGCACCCGGCACCGTTGCCACGCGGCGCCGAGCAGGACCGAGGCGATCGCACCCTTCAGGCCGGTGTGGGCGTCGCTGATCACCAGCTGCACCCCGCCCAGCCCGCGGGCCTTCAGGCCACGCAGGAACGCGGTCCAGAACGCCCCGTCCTCGGAGTCGCCGACGTCGAACCCGAGCACCTCACGCCGCCCGTCGGCGGTGACACCGGTAGCGATGACCACCGCCTGGGACACCACGCGGCGGTTCACCCGGGCCTTGCAGTAGGTGGCGTCGAGGAACACGTAGGGGTAGTCGATCCCGGCCAGGGACCGGTCCCGGAACGCGCCCACCTCCTCATCGAGGTCCGCGCAGATCCGCGACACCTCGGACTTGCTGATCCCGCTCGCACCACCCAGCGCCTGGACCAGGTCGTCGACCTTCCTGGTCGACACTCCGTGCAGGTAGGCCTCCATGATCACCGCGAACAGGGCCTGGTCGACCCGACGGCGCCGCTCGAGCAGCGAGGGGAAGAAGGTCCCGGTCCGCAGCTTCGGGATCCGTAGCTCCAGGTCACCGGCGGTGGTGGTCAGCGTCCGCGGCCGCGACCCGTTGCGCTGTGCCGTGCGCTGGTCGCTGCGTTCCCAGGGGCCGGCGCCGATCACAGCGGTGAGCTCGGCGTCGATCAACGCTTGGTAGATCGTCTGCGCTGCGGTCCGGACCCGGTCCTCGACTCCAGCGGCCTGCATGGCTTCGAGCACCTCGAGTAGTGCAGCATTGTCCAAGGCCATCGTGCTTCGTGTCCTCTCGTGAGTGTCTGTCGCAAGTACTCACTGACCGTTGCACGGTGGCCGCCTACGTCGTGGTCAACACGACGATCAGCGGCCGGAACTACACCACCTCACGGGACGTCACCCCTTGCACTGCGGCGGTACGCCGCTCGCTGACCGTCATGGCGTCCGCCGGGCGAACCGGCGTGCCCTTCGAACGCGGCCCGCGGTGGGGTGGGTCCTGACGATGTCGATCCGCACGAGCGGGGTTCCCGGCCACAGCTGGGCAATCTCCCCTTCGCGGTCGGCGACGTCGAGTGTCATGCGTCGTTCCCACAGGAGGTGGAGGTCTGGGTCGCGCGAGACCGGGGAGTGGGGCACCGTCAGCACCAGGTGGGCTTCATCGCCGACGGACACCCAGCGGTGGAGCTCATCGACGACGTCCCACGACAGTGGCATTCCTGCGTCGGCGCGCACGTGGGGCCTGCCCTCGCAGCGTCGATTCGCCCGATGGGCCGTCGTTTCAGCGGGGTGGGGCTCGGCCGGAGCCAGGAGTGTGTCGAGCGCACATTCGTTCGAGCGCGGGTGTCCAGGTCCTCCGATGCCGCGCCGCCATGCCCAAGCCCTCCAGGCCCCCCTCAACGCGCTCGGCTCGTGTTCGAACCTCACCGTCACGCGACTCGCGTCGGGTCCCGCAACCCCCGCGAGGTCTTCGAGACGGTCGCGAAGGTTGCTGTCCGCCGTGGCAGTGCTGCGCCGTCGCACGAACGAGAGCAGTCCGCGGTGCGGGATCGTCAGGGTCACGTGCACGCAGCACCCTGCCTGGAGATGACGTACGACCTCGTCGAGCATCCGTGCGCGACCAGGCACCCGAGACAGGGAGTCGCACGTGGGGGTGGAACGGGTCGCCGCTCGCGGGCATCGCAGCACCAGACAGCCTGAGGAGCATCATGGACGCCTCCCCGCCGCGTCGACGTACGGGCCGTCGGAACCACCCTCGGGCACGGACCCGTGGGACGAGTGTCGCCGGTTGCGCCGTGCCGCTGCGCTCGCCTGCCCGCGCCTGACACCGCACCAGCCGAGCTCACGAGCCGCCCAGAGGCCGAGCCAGAGAGCCAGTCCGAGGAGGATGAGTAGGTCGTCCATGCTGATCACCACCGTTGTCGTCGGTCCGGGCCTCGTTGCCCGGATGGTGATCAGGAGTGGTCTCTCCCGTCCCGGTTATGGAACCCGGTCGCCGAGCTGATCAGTCGGGGTCCGCGAGCGTGGCTACGTCAGTTCCCGCGCTGGCCCACTCGCTCGTCGACCACCAACTCGCCCCTCACGGGCTGCACGACCTTCAGGGTGGAGATTCGAGCTCGTCCTGGGTGCTTGGTGTCCGAGGGGCTCTCGAGAGCCAGGCCGCCTCGGCGATGGCGATGCCGGCAATAGGCACGGTGAGCAGCTGTAGCACGATCGCGAGGCTGAGAGTGATCACCGAGGCCGGACTCGGGTCGAGGATCAGGACACCGAGCAACACACTGACCACGCCAAGTCCGGCGGCCTTCGCGGCCGCGTTGATTCGGGCGTATACGTCGGGCAGCCACAGCAGTCCTACCGCGGCGCTCGCGAACAGCGCGACGCCCACGAGCACCAGCACTCCAGCGGCCAGCTCCTGGGCACTCACGGCGAACGCCGATCGACCAGCCGCGCAAGCGCGACGGTGGTGAGAAATCCGGCCAGGGTTGCCACCATGACGAGGCTGTAGAGGGTCGGCTCGTCGAGTCGCGCCGCCAGGAGCGCCACGGCGGCGATGAGAACCGCGAAGCCAACGTCGGCCGCCAGTGCCCGGTCGGCGTCGGTGGGGCCGCGCACCATCCGCACCATGGCCGCGACGAGCGTGCCTGCGAGCACCAACAGCGCAAGGTCCAGCACCGAGCCCAGAGACGGCTCCACGTCACTCACCCTTCTTCCATTCCGTTGGGGGCCGTGCCGCCCCGCTCCAGCCGGCGGACGGCGTCAAGCAGCTCCGCCTCGAGCCGCGCCAGGTCTGCGCGAAATGCCGTCGTGTCGGAGGCGTGCATGCCGTGCACGATCAGCCGCGCGCGGTCAGGACTGAGGGAGACGGCCATAGTGCCGGGAGTCAGGGTGATCAAGCCCATGTAGGCGGCCACCTCTGCGTCGGTCCGGCACCGCAGCCGCACCTCGACCAGGGCCGGCGCGAGCCGGGGCCGGCCCGTCAGGATGGTCGCTGCGACCTGCACGTTGGCCTTCAGGTAGCGCCACCCGTAGACCACCACGAACAGAGCCATGCGGACAGGACGAGGAGCACGGGCCCCGGTCATGGCGAGGTCACCGCCTCGACATACGTTCCGACGTCGACCAGACCATCGGCCGCCCGCTCGCAGACAACGAGCAGCGGCTCCGCAGCGAGGCCGAGCGACACCGCCACCCCGGCCAGGACGACCGCGGGGGCCAGCAGCAGCGGCCGCGACGCGATCGCACCGGCCGGGGGCAGGATCGGACCAGAGCGCGACGGGACCACCATGATCGTTGCTTCGGTCGACGGGCCAGCACCCGGTCTCGTCACGGGCTGGGACTCGGGCTGGGGCTCGGGCTGGGTGAAGATGGCGTTCCACAACTTCAGCATCGAGACCAAGGTGAGCAGGCTGACGACCGCCACCGCTGCCACTGCGGCGTACTGGTGCTCGGCGACGGCTGCCTGCACGAGTTTCAGCTTGGCGACGAAGCCGGAGAGCGGCGGGACACCGACCAGTGCCAGTGCGGAGATCCCGAATGCCCCCGCGAGCACGGGTTCCGTGCGGCCGATTCCGCCCAAGAGACGCAGCTCGTCGGTGCCGTGGCGGACCTCGATGGCGCCGGCGCACATCAGTAGCGCTGCCTTGACCAGGACGTACTGGACGAGGAAGAAGATGCCGGCCGCCAACCCGGCGGTGGTGAACAACCCCAGGCCGAGCAGCATGTAGCCGATCTGGCTGACCATGTGAAAGGTCAACACAGATCGAACGGAGCGCTCCCCCAGTGCAGCGAGGACGCCGACCACCATGGTGAGCAGCCCGAGGACGAGGAAGATCCACAACCAGCGTCGGTCGCCGTCGAACACGACGGCATAGATCCGGAACAGCGCATAGACACCAACCTTGGTGAGAAGACCGGAGAAGAGGACGACCACGGCGGGGCCGGCCACGGCGTAGCTGCTCGGGAGCCAGCTGTGCAGGGGCACGATCGCGGCCTTGATCCCCAGGGCCAACAGCACCACTGCGGTCGCGAGCGCAGCCGCCGGGTTGCGGGCAGCACCTGCCAGCTCGCCGAGGTCGACGGTGCCTGTGACGCCGTAGAGCAGGCCGACGCCAGCCAGGAACAGGGTGGAGGCGAGCAGGTTGACGCTGACGTAGCGTTGTCCGGCCGCCAGCCGACGCCGCCCTCCGGATCGGATCAGGAGCACGTAGCTCGGAACCAGCATCACCTCGACGAACACGAACAACGAGAACAGGTCGCCGGTGAGCATCGCGCCGTACACACCGGTGGAGAGCACCAGGGCCAACGCGACGAAGTGGCCGTCGTCCTCGCCTGTCGCAGCCGCGAAAACGAGGCTCAGCAGCACCAGCAGCGACGTGACCGCCATCATGAGGGCGCCGAGGACATCGGCGACGAGCACGATCGCGATGCCGGACGGCCAGCCCCCGAGCCGCAGGGTCGCTATGTCCCCGTCGAGGGCGGAGGTCAGCAACACCATGGACGCCACCAGCACAACGACCGTGACGCCCCACCCGACCGCTCGAGCGATCCTTGGCGGGGCACCCGCCGAGCCCGCGCCGCGTCGGGACAGGAGCAGGACCATTCCGACGCCTGCCAAGGGAGCGAAGACCGGCAGCGCCAGCAGCATCGGGCTCATCGGCCCGCCCTCGGTTCGTCCGTCTCGTCCATGTCATCTGCTGCGCTCACGTCCGGGTCTTCGACGGACTCCGCGCGCAGGATCGCCAGCAGATAGACGCTGACCCCGAACGTGATCACCACGGCGGTCAGGACGAAGGCCTGGGGCAGCGGGTCCGCCAAGGCGGCGGGGTCCCCGGCACCCTCGCCGACGAAGGGCGCCCGGCGGCGATCGAGACCACCCGACGCCAGCAACAGCACGTTGACGCCATGGCCCAGGAGCACGAATCCGAGGATCACGCGCAGGAGCCCGGGTTGTGCGAGGAACCACACCCCGCCGGCCACCAGCAGGCCGACGATGATCGCCGCGGTCACGGGTGCACCCTTGACGACTCGGGCCGGTGGGTGCGCGCCGCGAAGCGGTCGAGGGCGGCCGTCAGCATACCGAGGACCATGAGCATGACACCGATGTCGAACAGCAGTGCCGAGCCGACACCGACCGCGTCCAGTCCGGGCAGCTTGAACGGCGCCAGCACAGCCTCGCCCTTGGCGCTCGCCAGCAGTCCGGTGCCGAGGGAGACCAGGATCCCACTCCCGACTAGCAGCTCAGGTCGCGACCACCTCGGTAGCCGTCCGTGTGCGATCTGGTGGGTCGCGGCCGCGGCGCCTGCGACGAGGGCGGCGATGAATCCTCCGCCGGGGGCGTCGTGGCCGACGTAGAGCAGGTAGGCAGCCACCAGCGCCGCGCCCGGCACGACGAGCCGTGCGCTCACTTGGAGGAACACCGATGCGGCGGCGCTGAGATGGTCGGCGTCGGCGGGGGGCTCCGGGGTGTGATCATCTGCGGCGGTGGAGCCGAGCAGAGCGAGCAGCCCGAGCGCGACCGCGCCGAGAACGACTGCCTCGCCAAGGGTGTCCATCGCCCGGAAGTCCACCAGGATGGTGTTGACCACGTTGGTGCCTCCGGTCGCCGCCTCGGCGTTGTCGAGAAAGAACGACGAGGCGGTTGACGGACCTCGCCGCCCGGTCAGGGCGTACGTCGCCGATGCGGCGGCGAGCCCGCAGGCGAGCGCGAGCAGCACCGACCACGGCACTCGCGGCCCGTCCCCGGTGGGCAACCGCGCCGGCAGCCGACGCAGCACCCAGACCACGACGACGGCGGTCAACACCTCGACCAGCACGAGGGTCAGCGCGACGTCCGGCGCGCCGGCGGTCACGAACAGGGCCGCCATCAGCAAGCCGACGAACCCGAGCGCAGCAACGGCCGCGAGGGTGTCACGGGCGACCACGGCGGCCGCGACGCCGAGAGCGAACAAGCCGACCACCACCCAGTCACCCACCGTGTCGGCGGGTCGCACCGGCGGGAGGTTGCGCAGCGTCACGAATCCGACTGCCGCGAGAAAAACGACGCCACCAAGGGGCCGGACAAGGTGGCTCATCGTCCCGCCCGCGCGGTCCGGCTGCCCGACCCGGTATCCGAACGCAATCAGTCCGGCGTGGGCCCGGTCGAACGCTGCCCCGGCGTCGGGAACCACGACCCGGTCGAGCAGTCGGTCCACCTGGTGTCGACGCAGGAAGAGCATCAGCCCAGAGCTGATTGCGATGCTCGACATGACGATCTCAGGACTGAGTCCGTGCCAGAACTGGAACGCCCCCAATGGCTCGCCAGGCACGACATCGGCGCCGGCTCGTGCCACGAGCGGGTTCAACAAGTCGATGCCGGCGCCCAGGACAAACCCGGCCAACGCCGCGATCGCCGCAGGGGCCAGGAACGCCGGCGACGGCTCGTAGAGGCCGGGTTGGTGAGTGCTGCCGCCGAAAGCGCCGTAGACGATGCGCAGCCCGTAGGCCGTGGTCAGCGCCGATGCGGCGACTGCGATCGAGCCGGCGACCAGCCCCGCCGCTGGGGCGAAGTCGGCCTGGAAGATTCCTTGGAAGAGGTATTCCTTGCTCACGAAGCCGAGCATCGGCACGATGCCGGCCATCGAGAGTCCGGCCAGCGCTGTCATCGTCGCGGTCACCGGCATCACCCGCCACAGCCCGGACAGCTCCCGGATGTCGCGACTACCTGCCTCCTTGTCGATGATTCCGACGAGCATGAACAACGTGGCCTTGAACAGCGCGTGGGCGATGGTGTGGAGCATGGCGGCGGCAAGAGCGATCGGGGTGCCGACGCCGATGGCGGCAACCAGCAGCCCGAGCTGGCTGACGGTCGAGTGGGCGAGGATGGCCTTCAGATCGTGCTGGCGCAGGGCCATGAAGGCGCCCCACAACGCCGAGGTCAATCCGATCGAGACCAGGAGCGCCGACCATGCGGGCACGCCCGAGAAGATGGGCGATACCAGCATCAGCAGGTACACACCGGCCTTGACCATCGTCGCCGCATGCAGGAAGGCGCTGACCGGGGTCATCGCCACCATCGCACCGGGTAGCCAGAAGTGCAGCGGCACCTGGGCCGACTTGGTAAACGCGGCGAACGCGATCAGGGCGCCGATCGGCAATGCCAGCGGTGACGCGAGGATCACCTCGCGGTCGGCCAGGATGTCGCTGATTGCCGTGCTCCCGGTGACCACGGTGAGGAGCACCACGGCTACCAGCAGGGCCAGACCGCCGGCTGCGGTGATCAGCAGAGCCCGCCGGGCCGGCCGGGTGGCCCGGCCCCCGGCCAGCCCGAGCAGCAGGAAGGAACAGTAGGTGGTGGCCTCCCAGAACACGAAGAGGAGCACCACATCGGCGGCAAGCACCAGCCCCAGCATGGCGGCCGCGAACAGCGTGAGCAGTCCGTAGATGGCCCCATGGGGATCGTGCGAGCTCAAGTAGCGAGGGCAGTAGGCCATGATCAAGGCGCCTACGCCGAGCACCATCAACGCGAACAGCGACGAGAGTCCGTTGAGCCGCAGGGCGAACGAGACCCCCAACGACGGCAACCAGTCCACGGAGGTCTCGACCGTGCCCCCGTCAAGGATGCGCGGCACGTGGAACGCGATCAGGATCGCGACCCCCGCGAAACCCGCGGCGAACACGTAGCCGAGCTCCCGGCCCCCACCCAAGCGAGCCAGGAGCGGAGCCAGGACGGCCAAGACCGTCAGCGCGCCAAGGGCGAGCAGCACGTCGGCCTCCTGATGTTGTGGCGGTCGTCAGACATGAGGTCCCTCAGGACGGCGACAGCGGCTCGCGGGCCGCGCGACGCCGACCGATCTCGTAGGCTCCGAGGACGACCAAGGTGATCGCGACCAGCGGCAAGGTGAACCAGATCATCACGGCCGTGAAGCCACCGAGCGCGTCGTGCTCGGTGGCTGCCAGCACCACGTAAGCGGTGAACGCGGCGTACAACCCGACGAACAGCGCGCCCTCCCAACGGGCGATGGCCATCCCGGTGAAAGCCACGGGCAGCAGCGCGACCGCTGCGGCGATCATGAGCGGGATGTCGAGGGCCACGGCCGCGTCTGCGACCGGTACCCCGTCATCGGCCACCAAGGCGGCGACGCCCAGCACAGCAGCGATGTTGAAGATGTTGCTGCCGACGATGTTGCCGACCGCCAGGTCGCGCTCACCGCGTCGAACAGCAATGAGGGACGTCGCCAGCTCAGGGAGCGAGGTACCTACCGCAACCACCGTGAGCCCGACCACCAGGCCACTCACCCCAAACCCCTCAGCGATGCCGACCGCACCCTCGACCAGCAGCTGCGCTCCGACGACCAACAGCGCCACCCCGCCGAGCACCGCCAGGAGGAGCAGCCACACCGGTCGTTCCTTCTCGCCCACTGTTGACTCGCGGACATACGGCGCACTGCGTCGCCCCACAACGACCGACACCGCGGTGTAGACGACTATCACCGTGACCAGAAAGAACCCGTCAGCAAGGCTCAGGCGGCCGTCCAGCGACAGCAGCAACAAGCACATTGACACCCCGACCATCACCGGCACGTCCAGACGAATCAACTGTGCGCGCACCGTCAACGGTAGGAGCAGCGCGGAGGCACCCAGGATCAGTAGGACGTTCACGATGTTGCTGCCCACAACGTTGCCGACCGCCAGGTCGGGTTGCCCTTCCAAGACCGCGCCGACAGTGACGGCCATCTCTGGCGACGACGTGGAGAAGGCCACCACCGTCAACCCGATGACCAGCGAGGAGAGGCCGACACGAGCCGCGAGATCCGATGCCCCCCTCACCAGAAGCTCACCGCCACCGACCAAGATGACCAGCCCGATCGCCACAAGAGCGACGTCGACTGCGCTCACAGGCTGAGAGCAAGACTCTGAGCGCGCCCGGCCGCTGATAGGCAATGGCGGTCCGCGATCAGCGGCGCGGCAAGCTCTGTCCGGGTGCCGATGAGTACTGCCATCCTCGCAGGCAACTGGCGCTGCCTGACTGGCCGGATCGAAAAGGACATCGACACTGCTCCTGACGGTCTCGTAAGGTCCTCCCGACGTCGATCGGTCGAGGCGGAACACTGGGGCGGAGATGCAGGCCGGAATGATGATGGCACAGTGTTGAACTCACTTCCAATGCGTAGCAAATCACGCGAATCCTACCGCGCATGTCAAATGGACGTGAGCCAAGTTGCAATCCACGCCACCGCGTCGCCCGGGTCAATCGACCACTCGTAGCCCAGCCATCCTCGCCTCGAGGTACGTCGACCAACGCGGCGCTGCCGGCGTCGCATACCCACGCATGGAATGACCGCAGCGGGAACCTCGTGCGGCGCCCTACGACACCGCGGCCGTCGCAGACTCCGATTCCCACAACGGGATCCCCTGCGGGACGATGGCAGCTGGTCCCCAGAATCGCTCGGACATCGCCGAGACTGGTTCGGCTTGCGGGACGCGAATGCACCTGATGCCCATCGCAGGGCGGGCGGCCCGCGCTCGACAATCACAGGCGTTGGCGGCCGACCTCAGGCCCAACCGTTCCTCTTCGCGATCTTCACCTGGACGGTGTTCAGTTGGTGCTCCAGGACCTGTAGGCGGTCGTCCGCGTCCATGTCCTCGTTCGTTATGACGGGGATGGGCTGTGAGTCGCGAAGCGTCGGCAGGTCGCTCAGGGCGTGCAGGGCGTCGCCGTGCGCCAATGCGACCCTGCTGAACCAGTCGTCGGCGGACTCACTCTCGAGCTGTGGCACGAGCTCCGGCCACGCATCCCTGAGGTGCTCGTCGCGCCACTCACGACCGGTTCCAGCCCAGTCGCGCGGAGCACCGTCGCCGCACGAGCAGAAGGCCTGCGGTCGGTTCGCGACGACGACGTGGCCGGTGACCCGGGTCCAGGGTTCGACCTGCCGCGGCGGAACTCCGTCGGATGGCGCAAGAGGATCTCTCATGGCTAGGACGCTAGTCGAGAGCACGGACACTCGCAGAGATCGAGGTTGGGGCCTCTACGCAGAACGTCGCGCCCCACGCCGCCTTCGCGGTCTCCTTGTGAGGTTGTCCCTGCGCGTTCCCGAGCGCGACCTTCACACACTTGAAACCACCCGAGTCCGTCGAAGGCGTGTGAACGTTCATGGACCGGACCCCGACCACGCCGTCCGATGCCTGGATTAGGAGCATTGCGGGCGACAGCGACAGGCAGAAGGCACTGCAGGTGGCCTACAACGACCAGGGAACGAACGCTTCGAGTGATTCCGCATCCAGGCTTGGCGGTCGGCGGTGAGGAACGCAGGCGTGGCGTCGAAGTCGGGCTCGTCCCTCGCCCGCCGCAGTCGTGCCTTGATGAACGGGACGACCTCCCGGCGGAGGTATCGGATGCCGTCGTCCGCTAGTCAACTCACGTTGTGGGCCTGGTCGACATGGTGGTCCTCGAACTTGCTCATCTGCTTGCTGTCAACGTCCGAGGTCGGCGGTTCGGGGCGAGGCAGCGTGCCGGTGGCCGACCGGCACGCCACGCCGTTGCTCAACTCTGTTGGTCAGACCCGTCGGGCGGTGTGAGAGTCAGGTCGAGGTCGCCCAGGTCGAACCACTGACCGGGTGGCGCCTGGTCAGCCATCGGGTCGGTCCACCGCAGCCGGACGCGGTCGGGTCGAATCTCCATGAGCGTGACCTCGCGCCACTGGGTTTCGTCGAACGGCAGCGCCCACCATGCCTCGGCGAGGGTAGAGAGGCCGAGGGTGTGGACGGTCTCGAGCGCCCCATCGTAGGTGGTGGCGTCGCCAAGCGGGGCGCCGAACGTAGTGGTGGCCTGCCAGCCGCCGGAGGTGGGGACGACGCGGCCGAGGAGCTCGCCGTCGTCGCGGTGGACTTCCTCCGGGGTGGGGAAGTCGGGCCAGGAGTCCTCGATCGCGGTGATGATCTTGGTCGTGGACTCCCGTAGCGCGGTGATCGTTGCTCGCTCCGTAGTGCTGCCGGTGTAGTTGTCCGGGCTCGCGTCACGCCCGGCTACCCATGTCTGCCGCAGGTGCTGGGTGGCGGTGATGGCGGTAGCGGGGTCTCCGTCGACGAGGACGAGGTCGGCGCGCAACCCGATAGCGAGCCGGCCACGGTCCGGCATTCTGAAGACCTCGGCTGGGCCCGATGTCGCGGCCGCGAGCGCCTCGGCGGGCCGCAGGCCAGCACGCACGAGATACTGCAGTTCGCGGTGCAGGCTCGCGCCAAACACGAGGCCGGGATTGGGTGCGTCGGTGCCGGCGAGCACACGCACCCCCGACTCGAGCAAGGCAAGAACGTTCTCGCGAGCCGCGGCACCATCCGGTGCCTCCGGCGGCATCCAACGCCGTGACTGACCCTCCAGGACCCGTCGCCAACGCGGGGTCAACCGCGCGGTCAGCGCCGGCTGGGCCAGGAGCGGCATCGTCCCGCTCTCGTCGGGGAACCCGTCCATGATCGACAGCGTTGCGATTAAGGCCACCCCGGCTTTTGCGACGTCGCGGACCTCGGTTTGTGCCATCCGGTCGAACGGGGCGTGGGCGAGTACGTCGACCCCGCAACGCGCGACCGTGACGGCTCCGGCCGCTGTGGACACGTGCGCCACCACCGGCAGGCCGTGCCGGTGCGCCGCCACCACCAGGGCTTCGATCGTGGCCTTGTCGAGGGCCGGAATGTTGAGCATCGCGCCCGAACCGTCGTCATAGATGACCTTGAGGTGGGTCGCGCCCTCGGCGACCCGCGACTCTACGAAGGGCAGTGCCTCACTCGGTCCTGTCACGTAGGGAATCGGGGCGTAGGCCATCGTTGGATGACCGCCGGGGGCCGTCGCGCCGATGCTGGATGTGCGCAGATCCGCCCGCGCGGGCTCAGCGCCGGATTGGGCGACTGCGACCGCGGCCCTCTCGGCGTTGATGACTTCGGGCTTGCTGAATTGGTCGATCAGCGTCGTGACCCCGAACGTGGCGGCCAGACGTGTGCAACCGGGCAACAGATGCACGTGTGCATCGATCAGGCCCGGAAGCAGCGTGCCACCACGGCCATCGACCAGGACATCGCCGGCGACGCGGACCTCCGGCCCGCCGATTGCGTCGATGCGTCCCGCGCTGACGCGCAGGTGCGTGGCATCCAGAAATGTGCCGCCGTCGACGAGTCGGGTGTTTGTGACGGTGAACGGCTTGTGTGCGGTCATACCGGCCACCGTAGAAGTTGACGTTACGAGAAGGTCCAATCGCTAGTCTTGGCTCATGGAGCACTCGATCAGTGAGGTCGCCCGACTCGCCGGTGTCTCGGCGCGCACGCTTCGGCACTACGACGACCTCGGCCTGCTGCCACCCGCAAAGACCTCGGCCAACGGCTACCGCTGGTACGAACGTCCACAGCTGCTGCGGCTACAGCGAATACTGCTGCTCCGCGAGCTTCGGGTTCCGCTCGCCCAAGTCGGGGAGATCTTCGACGGTGAGACCGACGAACACACCGCGTTGCAACACCACCGTGAACAACTACTCGCCGAGCGCGACCGGCTAGACCGGATCATCGACACCGTCGACCGCACCATGGCCGACCTCGCCGGCGAGCAGCCAGTTAGCGACAAGGACTTCTTCATGGGCTTGGCCGAAGGCAAAGCCCGTCTACACAAGGCCCTCGTTGACCGGTACGGCGCCGCGGTCGACTCCTACTTCGACGCAGCCCAGGAAGCCACGGACGGCTGGGCACGCGAAGACCACGAACGCGCCGCCGCGAACGGACGGCGACTGCTGACCCAGATGTCAATAGCGCGCACGCGCGGCGTCGCACCGGATGGGGACGAAGCCCTCGACCTCGTGGCCGAGCACCACCAGGAAGTCGTCGCGCTCTGGCCGGCCGACCCGGCGGCGTACCACGCCCTGGGGGACCTCCTGGTCGACAACCCCGACCAACGCGCGCTGGTCGCCGATGTTGACCCCCAACTCCCTGCCTGGCTGGCGGTAGCTATCAAGACCTACGCCGTACGCCGCCTCGGACACACCCCAACATGACGCCACCGCTCTTGTACCTGCGCTAGCCGATCCGTTTCCGTAAGGGGAACCCGCAACGGTGAAGCCGCAGGCCAGGCACACCCGTCGCTCCTCATGCGTCCCGGATGCCCCGCCCGGAGGGGTTCCCGGTGACGGCTGCATATCCGGGACGCGAGACGCTTCCCCCACGCACTCTTCGAACCTGAGGGTGCTCCTCGGGTCGAGGCCGTTGCGTACGCTCAGGTTCGTCGCAGAACCGTCAAAGTACGCGCGAACTTCTAAAGAGCGGCCTCGATGGCCTCGTTGGTGTAGTAGAGGCTCTTCTCCAGCGGATGGAGGACGGTCTGGACCTTGTAGGTGGCGTCTCCGATGCACCACAGCGCGCGGCCCTTGTCCTGCATCGCCCACCCCGAGACGAGGTCCTGGGCGATCGGGCCGAAGCCGAGCATCGAGTCCAGCTCGCGGGCGACACGTGGCTTCTGGCCGCCGAGGATCTTGATGTCGGCCAGCTCGAGCAGGTCCTTGGCGATCATCACGGCCTGAGAGTCGGCGTCTCCGACGGAGAGCAGGTCGGACGGCTTGTGCAGGTTGGCGAACTGGATGTCGCCGCCCTTGCCTGCCATGCCTCGGGACAGGCGCAGGTCGGCGTCGAAGCTCATCACCGCGGAGACGCCGAGGCGCATCTGCTTCCAGACCTCGTCGCGCACCACGATGCGCAGGTCGCCGGGCTCGGCGATCTCCCGCAGCCCGCGACCCCACGAGTTCATGCACAGCAGCGCGATGCCCACCGCCTCGTCGCCGAGGCCGTCCAGCCGGGAGAGACTGAACGACTGGATCGGGGCGCGCCAGTGGACCTCAATGTTGGTGAAGTCGTCGAACAGGCCGGCGAGGGTGCCGGTGACCAGCTCGCCGAGCGCGTTGCGCAACAGCCGGGTCTCATCGAGGAACTGGCGGGTGCTCCCGTACTCGCACGCCCGTACGAGCGCGTCGCTGGGGTTGCGCAGAAGGTCCCACAGCCGCGGGATGGTGGTCTCTTGCAGGACGCTGTTGCCGGCGGCGTAGCCGGTAAGGATTGCCAGCGCGTTGCGCACGACATCGCTCTGGTCGGGGCCGAACGGCACCCGGCGCTCGTCGTCGATCTTCATGCTGCCGACCAGGCCGCGGACTAAGACCAGCCATCGCTTGAAGATGATCGTCGTGCGTCGTCGAGTCTCCTCGGCCGAGAGGTTCGCCCACCCGTGACCGAGCGGCCCCATCGCCAGCGGGTTGATCCGGGCAGGCAGCCCGGGCCCGATGACGAAGGGCTCGACACCAAGCGCGCGGCACAGCGATTCGTACTCGTCCTTGGGGTCGCCTAGGACCAGGGTGCGGTAGCCGAACGGCATCATCCGGGTGCAGAAGGCCTTGGTGGTGCCGGACTTGCCGGTACCGGGCTTGGCAAACTGGAAGATGTTGGGGTTGGTCGCCGGCACGTCGTCGCGCAGAACCCAGCCGAACGGGTCGCAGTAGAAGCTGCCGCCGGAGAGTTGGTCGACGCCCATTTGCGCGCCGGTCGGGGGCAGAGCCGGCGCGGACACGAACGGCCAGAACACCGGCGCCTGGTCGCTGGTCATCCGCCAGGCCTGGACCGGGGCAGTGGCTGGTGCCCAGCCACTGCCTCGACGGGCTGCACCGCGTCGCGGGGCGTACTTGAAGATCCGGGGCTCCTTGGTCTCCGGGGCGAGCGTCGGCTTCGTCGGCAGGTCGTGGCCGAAGTCGGACAGCAAGGCCGTCATGTCCCTGCCCGACCTGGCATCGCCGCGGGCGCGGCGGGTGGCGGTGGACATCAGGCGTCTCCCCTGCGGGTCAGGCTCATCCCGACGGGGATGGTCGAGGCGGCGAAGCCGACGTCCTGGGCCAGGTCGAGCCGTAGCGGCGCGAACCCGGCGCGTCGGATCGAGGCGTCCAGTCGGCGTCCGAACTCGGTGATCCGCAGCGTCTTGGGGACGGTCACGGTGCACACCGCGTAGGGGCGCGTCAGTGCGCTGCCGCGGGCGAGCTTGGCGTCCAGGCCGCGGGCCTTGTGGGCCTCGTCGCGCTGCTTGGCACGGGTCTTGCGCCCGAGCCTCTCGTTCATCCCTTCAGCCAGGTCCGCAGCCCACTCCGCGTTGCCCGACTGCCGGTCGGCCTTGGATTGAGACAGGACCGGGAAGGCGACGACGAACGAGCGCCGCTCACCGGACTCGCTCGGGGTGAGGATCGGTGCCAGAGCCCCCATCGCCACGCCACGGCTCGGGAGCCTGACGGTGGCGCTGATCGAGTTCCACGCGTCGTGACTGTAGTGCCGCACCGTCGCGTCGGCGCCCGACGGCCCAGCCAGCGCCCACGGCACATCAGCGTTGACGCTCGGGTCCTGCTCCCGCATCGCGAGGGCCTCCACGATGCCGGCCCGATCGCCCGGGGCGAACCCGGTCCGCGAGGACAAGGCGAGTTCCGGCGAGGTGAGCCAGCGGACCGACGTCATCCCCATCGGGCCCCGCAGCTGGGCCTCGATCTCGGCCATCAGCAGGTAGAGCTCGCGGCAGCGGCCCTCGAAGCCGCCACCGGACTCCTTGGCCGAGCGGGCGATCCGGGTCTCCGGGACCACGATCGTCACGAACTGCTCGGTGCGGACCGACGCGTCAGTGAGACCGACCGCGAGATCGCGGTTGATGACCTCCGACAGGTGTGGGGCGTTGTCACGGCGATGCTTGTCGACCCACAGGTCGCGCTCGGCGCCGTCCTCGGGGACGGTGCGGACCAGGAACAGGATCTCGTCGACCTTCTCGGTGCGGCCGGCAACGTCGAGCAACCCGGCCAACGCGTCGCCGTAGCGGGCACGCTCCGCAGAGTCCTTCATCCCGATGCCGGGGTGGACGATAGAGGCGGTAACCGCCCAGGTCTTCGTGGCGTCGTCATGGACTACTGCGACCCGCTGAAGCTGCGAGCCGTGTGGTGGGCCGTCGTGAATCCTGATTCCCTGCAGCGCCCCGGGCAGGTCGGGAGTGTCGAGGTCCTCAAGGCGACCCTCGGATGCCCTGGCACGGAACGATGCCCAACCCAGCAGCGCGCCGAGGGCGTACATGGTGGAGGCGAACGCCCACCCGGTGGCCGAGCGGCCACGGACAGGGATGACCGTAATGGCCAGCAGGAACAGCCAGACCAGCGCCAACAGGAGCGCCGAGAGCCACGCGCCGCGGCTCATCGCCCAGAACGCCGGCAGGCTGGCCAGCGCCAGGAACATCAGGTGGGCCCCGGAGAGGCCGAAGAACCAGCCGATGCGGTCGCGCTGGTAGTCGGCGTAGATGGTCATCGTCGGCTTCCTTCCGGATCACTGGAGGTCGATCGGGACTGAGAGCAGGTCGCGCGGCCCATCGGCTATACCGCCACCGGGGGGACCGCCCCACCCGCTGCGCCGCCGCCGCCGGCCGCTCCCCCGCTGCCTGCGGCCGGGGACTTGGGAGCCGCTGCGACACCGCCGCCCTTTTGTCCGCCATGGCTGCCACCCGAGTCACCACCGGTAGGCAGCATCGGCGGAGTCGGCGGCGTCGAGTCGTCGTCGCCGCCGTGCTGCCCGCCCAGACCTGCACCGCTGCTCTGGTCGCCCGACTGCCCACCGGGCTGTCGTCCGCCCGCGCCGCTGAAGTCGGGACCATAGGTGCTGTGCCCGACGCCGGCCTGGTTGGCCTCGTCCGTCATCAGCGAGGTGACCTTCGCCCCGGCGCCGCTCATCATCCCGAGCCCGGCAGCAAACGCCTGGCCCGCATTGCCGAAGCTGCCCAGAGCGCCCTGCGTAGCCTTGCTGAACCGGTCACCGGTCGCGGCCTCGGCGCCCTGCTCACCCGACGAGCGGCCGTTGCCGTCAGTGGTGGATGCGGCCGAGGAGCCGCCGCCCGGGCCTGCGCCGCTGAGCAGGCCCTGCAGGCCCCCCTGGATGGCCATCCCTTGACGGAACGACGCGCCGCTGGGTGTGCCGGGGTCGACGAAGGCGAGGAGCTTGAACAGCGACAGCGGCGCAACGACGCTGACCAGGATCGTCATCACCGCCGGCAGCGCGGTGCCGAACGCCCTCGCGCTGTCGTCCGCGAGGTGAGCAGCGACTCCGTTGGCGAACTGCACACCGATGCCCAGCACCATCACCATCAGCACTGGTGTGAACGCCGCCGCGTGGAACCAGCGCAGCGACTTCCAGAACCATGAGCGGCTGAACTCCGAGACCAGCCCGGCCGCCGCGAGCGGCCCGGTGGCAGTCAGCACCAGCAGCGACGCCGCCCGCGCCAGATAGACCAGCACGTGTCCGATCGCGGCCAGCCACAAGAAGATCCCCAGGAACGCCAACGCGGTGGCCACCCCGGCATCGGTGATGGCGTCGACACCGAGCCCGCCCAAGGGATCCCACTCGGGCCAGGTCTGCACCTTGAGCAACGACTTCATCAGCGCCTTGGTGATGGCCTCGCAGGCCGCGACGACCAGGACGCAGTAGCCGAACCAGCAGGCGCACACCACGACGAACTGGCCAGCGCCGATGAACGCCCGCGCCAGGCCTTTGCCCTCACGCTGAAACGCCGCAGCACCGAGCTGGATCATCGCCAAGATGACCACCAAGGCGAGCGCGAGCCAGACGGTGAAGGCGTAGACGTCCTTGCCGGGCCCATCGGCACGCAGGTCAGGGGTCAAGAACAACTCGCTGAACGTGAGCACGATGCGCAGCACGAACAGGCCCGAGTTCCAGACAGCGAGCATCGCCGCGGTCCAGGCGTCGGCCGCCGCCTTGGCGATGACGTCGCCGAGGGCCGCGAACGGGTTGGGGATGTCACCGAGCCCCGGGATGCCGTCGCCGAAGAGGGCCCCCATATCCGGAAGACCGGGGACACCGGGCAACCCCGGGACACCGGGGAGGCTGCGCGCCGGGAGTCCGCCGCGGCAGATCGCGTCGAGGATGCCGCAGCCATCCGGGGACAGGCCGCCAGCGTCGTCGAGCACGTCACCGGCGCCGTTGAGCAGGCGCCCGGCACCGTCCGTGACAGCGTCGGCCGCGTCCTGACCGCACGTGCTCGGGCTCTTGGCGCAGTCAACGGCGTCGCTGCCTAGGTCGCACAGCACGTCGGGGCCGGGGCATCCCATCGTGGTGATACGGGCCGGCAGGGGGGCGGCGGTCCCGACCGCGGCGACCCGAACAGCAGCCGCGCTTGACGGCTGGATCGTCGCGGCCGGGCCAAGGAGCATGGTCAGGAGCAGGATCGCGATGCCGAACCTGGCCGTCCGGCTAAGGAGGACTGCGCCGGTGCTCACTGGGGTGCTCCGCTGATCCGAACCCACCCGGCCTGCTCAAACTCCGCGGTCCCCGGCGCGGCCGCCTCGGGCTGCCCCTCCGCGACGAGGTGCGCGATGTCCTCGCTGCTGCCCCGGGCCAGACGCCAGTCGCTCACGCCGTCGACCTCAAGCCACCGGAGGAGCTGGGTGCCTGCGTAGAGGACGTCGCTGACCGTGCCGTTGGCGGTGGTGAGGGTGACGTAGCTGAGCAGGTTCACCGCGTAGTAGCCGGTGTCGACCTCCTCGAGGGTGTAGGCAATCGGCGTCACGGCATATGACGCTGGCGGGGGGACGTCCCCCTCTTTCGGGACGCCGGCCTGCTGGCGACGCAGGGCGACGGCGTCACGGGCGCGCTGCTCGAAGACGGCCTCGTCCGCAGGGTCGGCGTACAGGCCGGCGACGGCGACGGCCTGGTCATAGTCGAACCCGACCTGCGCCTTGGCGACCTCGACCTGCAACGCGACCGCGCCCAGATCGGTCTGCGGGAACCGGGTCGGGTACCCGCCAACCTCGCTATTGCCTGTCGGGATCACGACGTCGTTCGCGGGCATGGTCTCCGGGGCGACCCGGTCGATCGAGTCGCTCTGCCTCTGCTGCCCGGGCTGACTTGAGAAGACCCCAGAGGCGTTGTCGGCACCGCCGGCGTCGTCGACCCGGCCGCGCGCTCCGAGCCAGACTGCGGTGGACACCAGGGCCGCGATCGCCACCAGGACGCCCACGCGCAGCACGATGGGGCGCGACTCCCCCATCGAGTTGTCGGTCCGAGTGCTCATCTCAGTGCTCCCTCTCCCTGTCGCCGGGGTCAGTAGGTTCGGTGGAGCGGTCGGCGGACCAGGTGCGCCAACCGGCCTCGTGCGCCAGCTGGGTCCCGGGCCAGGTCGCGGGGGCGGGTGCCGGCGGGACACCCGGGGCCACCATCCAGCGGCCGCCGACCCACTGCATGCGCTCACAGTGCGCGAAGGCGATCTGCGCCTCGGACTTGTAGGTGGCGCTGACCCTCATCAGCACGCACACCGTCGCCCAGTCGGGACCGTCGGTGCCCTTCACCAGCGCGGCTGCCGGCTTCAAAGACACTGAGGAGCTGGGGTCCTTGACCTCGCCCATCCCGGTGCTGGAGAGAAACGCACGGACGCTGGTGGTGATCCACCACTCCTCCGCACGCACCCCACCGGGCAAGGCCCAGGCGTTGTAGACCTCCTCGGCGGTGTCCAGGCTCATCGCCTGCAGCACCGCGAGATCGATCTGGGCGAGCTGCCCGATCGCGCCCTCCGGGGTGTGCGGGAACCCGGTCAGCACGAACGCGGGGCCTGTGACTCCGGTCCCGGGCGGCACATAGATCTCCGGCGGCTCGGCGCTGGTGGTCTCCGCTGGGAAGGCCGCGCGGTCGGGGACAGTCAGCATCGGCTTGGCCGCGATCTCGTCTCGATGGGCCTCACCCCTCGCCTCCGTCGAACCCGCGCTCTCGCCAGTGGCCGCGACGTGCGCGCTGGTCTCGTCGCCGACGCCGTTGATCGCCAGGAGCACCCCGTACGCGAGGCCGCCCAGCAGGAGCGCAGCCACGGCAACAGCGGCGGCCACGATGCCGAGCAGCCGGCGCCGGCTCCACCCGCTGAAGCCTTCGGGTCTCTTCGTGGCAGCGCGGCGCATCAGATGCAGCCCTTGCCGAGGATCCCGGTGAGCATGCCGGGCAGCACCAGGTAGGCGACCGCGCAGGCGAACACGACCACCACTGAGATCACGCCGACCTTGGAGGCATGCGGCAGCGAGAACACCCGGCCGGCGATGATCGCGCCGATCGAGACGAGGATCCCGAAGCCGAACAGCAAGATCACACCCCACAGGACGTAGCTGGTGACCTCGTTGGTGGGCCCCACCGCACCAGGGGGAGCTTTGGGACAGACCTTGGCGACTATCGGGAGGAAGGCGGTCATGACGTCCATGGATGGACTTCCTTTCGAGCTCCTGAGCTGCGTGATTCAGGTGCTGTCGCTGGCGTGTCGGTGGACAGGCGTGCGGGCTCGAGCAGGTGACGCACGGCCGAGATCAGGGGGGCCGGAACCGATCGGGAGTCCAGGCCCCTGACCGCTAGCACACGGTCAACGGGTATCTCCACGCACCGGCCCGCGACCAGGGCCCGCCGAACGGCGGGTCCGCCGTCGTGCGCGAGGCCACGGGGCCATTTCCTGCGGCGGGGCCCGCGGACGGCCAGCGTGATCTGCTCGGGCTGCCAGTGGCTGGACAGGAGGCCCATCGCGATCCCGGCGCGGCGCATCCCCGGGACGGTCGCCATGGTGACCAGGACGAGCTGGTCGGCGCCGCGGACGGCTTCGGCGAGCCAGCAGTCGGTGGTCAGGAGCTGGCCCAGCTCCCAGCCGATGTCGAGGATCGTCAGCTGGAGTTCGGCGGGCGCCTCGGTGGGCAGCGGGACCTCGGCGACACCGGCGAGGACCTTGCTGGCCCGCTCGATCAGGACGTGGTCGCGCTTGCCCTGCCGCCAGCCGCTCGGGTGAAGCCCGAGCTCGGCGGTGCTCGCTGCGGCGAGGCCGGAGCTGGCGACCGAGCAGCACTCGACGACTCGGACCGGGGCGGCTGCCGCGAGGCCGGTGGCCAGGGCGACAGTGCTCGCGCCGACCGAGCCTGCCGACCCGATCACGGCGATGGTGTGCTCGCCGTGAGCCGGTGCCCAGCCATCCTCGGCGGCGGCGAAGCGGCCGCGCAGGTTCCTGCGGTCCCTAGGGTCGCGGCCAAGACCGGTACGAAACTCGCCAGCATTCAGCGCGTGCCAGGCTCGCTTGAGCTCGTCCACGTCGACCGGGCGGCTCGGGGTCCGGGTACTCACTGAGCCTCCCCTAGGGTGTCGCGGCGGAACTCGAGTGCCGTACGGACCTCGGCTGGGCTCAGGGTCGCCAGCTGTGCCTTCGCGGCCTGAACTTCATGCAGCAGGGCGAGACAGCCGGTCAACTGCTCGATCGCCTCGATCTCGCTGCCGGCGATCGCGAACAGCTTGGCGACCTGCGCCGGCGTACGCGTCTCGCCGTCCTGGGGATCCGTCATGGACCTCACCACCTCCCGTCGCCTATGTCTCGCGAGGTGGCAGGAGCGATCACGTCCGAGCCCATCCACCATGGCCGAACTTCCTGGGGGCGGCCTCGGCGAGGGCACGCACACTGCGCGAGCCGTGGCGGCGGACGGTCGCTTCCGAGACTCCTACGCGGGGCGCGACCCGGCTGGACACCTCGTTGCTGAGCAGGCCGCCGTACCCGCGCGCCAGTCGCCGCGTCTTGACCCGGTCGGCCTCCTCGACCAGGCACAGCAGCAGGTACCGGTCGGCCGGGCTGATGATCTGGTGCTCACAGGCCCACGCCAGCAGTTCCAGGAGCTCCTCGGTGGCCGACGGCTCCTCCTGCTCAGGTCCGGCGTCGACGAGGATCTCGCCGCGATCCGACAGCGCACCGACCCGCTCGGACCGCACCTCGCTCGAGTAGCCGGCACCGACGTCTGCACCCGGCAGACCCCCCGAATCGAAGGACTCCACGAGAGTGGTGTTGGCCCAGGTGCGGTCCGCGCGGGAGACACAGAAGAAGTCGCCGACCTCTCGGAGGACACCGACTCGGGTGTTCATCAAGATGTTGGCAGCGACCTTGCCGAGCCGACGCCACTTGAACGTACGGACCTCGATCCACAACTGTGAGGCCACCAGCTCATCAATCCGCTCGACCGCCGACCAAGTGCCCGCCACGACCGGCTGGCTGTCACGGAACACCTCGCGCGGCGGGAGGCTGCTCAGCCAGCCCGCGAGCCGGCAGGCGCCAGGCAGCAGGCACTTGGCGAGAGCTGCCGCGGCCGCCATGTCGTCGCCGCCGTCAGGGGCTGCCAGCATGGCCAGCGCCAGGAGCACCTGATCCGAGGTCTCGTGGTCCACCATCGGCAGCCAGGAGCGGAGGTCATCGAAGTTGTCGACCACGCCGAGCCGCGGATCCGCGGCCACCCAGGCCGGCCACTTCTGGCGGGCCTGGTCGAGCATTTCGCTGTCCTCTTCGAGACCGAGCTGATCGCCCACGCTCATCTCGTTCACCCCTTTCGTCCGCATCCGAGTACGGCAAAAGGTCGCGGCCGAGCGTCCCCGCATCCGTCCCCCACACCACAGATTTCGTGGGGGGACGGAGAGGAGGGACACGTGTTTGCCCAGGTCAAAGGGCGTCCCCCCGAAAATTGGGGAAGTCCCCGACGGTCCCCTTGTCTGGCCCTCCCACGCCCTCTTAAGGGGTCAGGTGTGGCGGGCAGAGCCCCGATTGGGGCACCGTCGTCACCGCTCCGCCGACGCGGGAACTCGGGGCGCGCACCTAGTCAGACCCGACATGGACGAGATCGTCAACGAAACCCTCAAGACGCTCCTGGGCAACGTCCCGGCATGACCCGCAACATCTCAGCCCCAGCAATTGCCCTCACGCTCGCGCTGACTCTCACCGCCTGCGGAGGGGCGGAGGACACGAGCAGCGAGACCGCTCAGAATCAAGCGACCGGGAGCGAAGAGAGCGGCGAGCCCGAAGCTGCCTCCAAACCTGGCGACGGAGACCGGACCGAAGACCTGCAAAGCGCAGCCAGCGGCGATCCCTCGTCGACGAACATCGTCAGTGCAACGGAGACGGAGCGCGGTCGAATCGCGGGACCAGTGCTCGGAACTCTTCGAGGCTACTCATCGACTTCTGAGCGGACCAACTAGTTTCCGGACCCTCGGGACGCACGAGCGGCTTCAGTCCACGAGAGGAAAAGGCCGGAGGCTCCTTGGTCCGCCCAAGACCGTGTCTCGGACCATCTCCACCCCACCCGCGCGCCCGATCCGTCGCGCAGTCTCGTTCGCCTGCGCGATGGCTATGAGGCCCCTACAGTCGGCAGCAGAACTCCTCGACGATAGGAATCCGCTCATGCGTATCCGAGCAACGCTCGCGGCCCTCTGCCTGCTCACGGCACCGCTGGCCGTCGCGGCCACCGCAGCACCGGCCCAGGCCGCACCAAGATTCTCGAGTTGCGACCAGTTGACCCGCGTCTTCCCCAATGGCGTCGCAAAAAGCAAAGCCGCCGCACAGAAGCAGGTACGCAACGGCAACAGCCGACCGGCCTTTGGCAAGCGCGCCAAAGCGGTGTACCGGACCAACAAGTCCAACCTTGACCGCGACAAGGACGGCACCGCCTGCGAGAACTGACGGGCGGCTCAGCGTCCCAGCTGGGCACGAGTCACCTACTTACAGGTAGGCACCAGCGGATGCACGCGTTGCGATGAGCGGATGGCTCGTTGGGGCCGGTACGCGTCCTACCTCCGGCCCTGGATGGTCACGACCGGGGTGTCGCAGGGCGACAAGTCGTAGGTGTCGTAGACGAGGTATCGCTGGCCTGGCGGCTGGATCCCGACGATCTCGCGGACGTGCTGTGTGGCCGCCTCGAGCTCGACCCACGAGATCGATACGAGTTCGTCCCACTCCTCCGGCGTCATGACGATCTCCACCACGGTCGAGCTCCCGTCAGCCTGTTGAGTCGTGACCACCAGGCCGCATGGAACGCGCTCCTCCACCATCCCGAGCGAGCCCAGTACGTCCACCAGCTCGGTCCACCACAGATCCGGCTCGACGCTCATGGCCTGATGATGCACGAGCTGCCTGCCGGAGTGATACCCGCATCTCGGTCTGAGCGGACGCCGGCCGTGCTAGCCCTGAGGGCCTCAAAGCCGCGACCGAGCCTCGGCCAACAGACGGGGTGGGCCGGCCTCCCCGATCCTCAGCCCTGCACCCTGACGGGTGACGTTGGCCGCGATATCGAACTGCTTGAAGATTTTTCCCGATTCCCTCAAGTAGCCCTCATCAGCTGCCGATAAGTTACTCGAGACCCCCGAAATCGGCGCGGCTCGACTCAGGCATCGGCGCCACCAGTCGACACCACGCCCGCCGAGACCTCGACCGTCTGGTCTCCCTTGGTCAGAGCACGAGATACCGACGACGCGCCGACCCCCAGGACCTTCGCAATGTGCGCCAGGCTCTGGCCCTGATCCCGCATCCGCACCGCGGCCTCGACACGCTCCGGGCTCATCACGCTTGGCCGGCCACCCACACGCCCCTCAGCTCGAGCATGCGCAAGTCCTCGCCGGGTGTTCTCCCGGATGGTGTCGACACGCAACTGCGCGAACACGGCCACGATCCCGAAGAGGGCACGGCCCATCGGGGTGGTGGTGTCGATGTCGGGCTCGGTGAGGGACTTGATGTTCACGCCGCGCTCGTGGAGCTCATTGATCGTCTCGATCGCCATCGTCGTGGTGCCGGCAAGCCGGTCCAGCGACCGAACGACCAGCGTGTCCCCCGCCCGCATGTACTCCAGGCACGCGAGCCACCGCGGACGGTCCCGCAGCCGGCTCGACTCCCCATGGTCGACGAACACCCGAACCGCACCAGCAGCGGCCAGCTCGCGCTCCTGTGCCGCAGGATCCTGCTCGCGGGTCGAGACCCGCGCGTACCCGACAGTGCCCACCACTCCCCCAACCTCGTTGATCGTCCCGAAAACGGTACCGCCGTGGTTCCGGTGCAAATCGGTTTCGGTTGTGAGTTTCGGTTGTGGCCTTGGCCGTTATGTGGCGGGGTTCTGTCGCCGCTTCGTGAGTTCCCTGATGATCGGGCGAATCGTCCCGTGGGTCGATCCCCAACTGACACAGCCTCGTTCGCACGCTTAGCGACTCCGGGCTGCGTAAAACCACTTCAGTCCTCGCTGTATAGTTCAGCGCATGCTGACCATTGCTTCTCGCCTGGACGTGATGAACCGGTTGGGCCGCGCGCTGGCCGACCCGACCAGGTCCCGGATCATCCTGACGCTGCTCGACCGGCCGGCCTACCCGGCAGAGCTGGCCCGCGATCTGGACCTCACACGCTCCAACGTGTCCAATCATCTGGCGTGCCTGCGCGACTGCGGCATCGTTGCTGCCGAACCCGAGGGCCGCAAGACGCGCTACGAGATCGCCGATCCCCACCTGACGCAGGCGCTGACCGCCCTGGTTGTCGTCACCCTCGCGGTTGACGAGAACGCCCCGTGCATCGATCCTGCCTGCTCGGTGCACGGATGCGACGCAGCAGAGGCGGGCGCGTGATCCTGGCTGCGGTCCTGCAGGCAATCGGCCTGTTCATCGCGACCAACATCGACGACATCATCGTGCTCTCCTTGTTCTTCGCCCGCGGCGCGGGCCAACGCGGGACGACCACCCGCATCTTGGTCGGCCAGTACGTGGGGTTCGCCTGCATCCTCGGTGCCGCTGTGCTGGTGACTATCGGAGCCGGAGCATTCCTGCCCTCAGCAGCTATCCCGTACTTCGGGCTCATCCCCCTGGCCCTCGGTCTCTGGGCTGCATGGCAAGCCTGGCGCGGAGACGATGACGACGATGACGCCAAGGTCACGGGCACGAAGGTCAGCGCGTGGACCGTCGCAGGAGTCACCTTCGCCAACGGCGGAGACAACATCGGCGTCTATGTCCCCGTCTTCCTCAGCGTGGAACCCATCGCAGTGGTCGCCTACTGCCTCGTCTTCCTCGCGCTCGTCGCGGTCCTGGTCGTAGTCGCCAAGTTCGTTGCCACCCGGCCGCCGATCGCTGAAGTCCTCGAGCGCTGGGAACACATCCTGTTCCCCATCGTCCTGATCGGCCTCGGCATCGTCATCCTCGTCAGCGGAGGAGCGTTCGGTCTCTGACGGAGCCAAAGCGAACGAGAGAGGTCGCCAGGCTCGACGCTCCGGTATAGGGATCCCTGTGCGGGTTCATGCTGCGCAGCAGGAGAGTTTGGTGATGTCGGTGGTGAAGGTTTGGGCGGTGAGTTTGAGGCCTTCGGCCATGGTCAGGTAGGGGCTCCAGAGGTTGGCGACCTGGTCGGTGGTCATGCCGGCCTCGAGGATGTAGACGCCGGCGGCGGCGAGGTCACCGGCGTCCTGGGCGAGGGCGGTGATGCCGATGATGCGGCCAGTGTCGGCGTCGGTGACGATCTTGATGAGCCCGCGGGTGTCACGGTTGACGATGGCGCGCGGGACGTGCGCCAGGGGCAGGACGCGGCTGTCGCAGCGGATCCCGGCAGTGCGGGCCTGCTGGTCGGTCATTCCGACGGAGGCCAGGGCGGGGCTGGTGAACACGACCCGGGGCAGGTGGCGGTAGTCGACCTCCCGGCCGGCTCCGGTGAGGGCGTTGTCGGCGACCAGGGCGCCGTGGGCCGCGGCGACGTACACGAACTGCGGGTGGGCGGTGACGTCACCCGCGGCCCAGATCCGCGGGTTCGTGGTGCGCAGGTGGCTGTCGATGATGACCTCGCCGCGCTTGCCGGCGCGCACGCCGATGGTGTCGAGGCCGAGCGTGCCGGTGACCGGGCGGCGGCCGGTGGCAACGAGGAGCTCGGCCGCGCGGAGCTCGTGTGAGCCGTCGGCGGTGGTGGCGGTGACCGTGACCTCGCCGGTGGCCGGGTCGCGGCGCACCGCGGTGGGCACCGCGCCGCGGATGATCTCGATGCCTTCGTCGGCGAGGATTTCTTCCAGGGCGGTGGCGGCCTCGGGTTCCTCGTGGGAGGCCAGCCGTGAGCGGACGAGCATGGTGACCTGGGCACCGAGGCGGGAGAAGAGTTGGGCCTGCTCCATGGCGACGTAGCCGCCGCCGATGACCAGCAGCGACTCCGGGACGTGGTCCAGCTCCATCGCGGTCGTCGAGGTCAGATAACCGGCCTCCTGCAGGCCGGGGACCGGCGGCGCCCAGGGCGTGGAGCCGGTAGCGATGAGGTGGTGCGCGGCCCGGACGGTTTCCGCCGTGCCGTCCGGGCCGGTCACGCGGAGTGCCGGCTCAGTCGGTGTGCCGACGAAGGTGGCCTCGCCGGGGTGGAGGGCCCACCCGTACTCGGCGGCCAGGGCCGCGTACTTCTCGCTGCGCAGCGATCCGACGAGCTTGTCCTTGCCGGCGACCATGGCGGGCATGTCGACCGGTGGGGCGTCGGGGAGTGGCAGACCGGGGAACCGGGCGGCGTCGAGTGTGACGTGGCGGGCCTCGGCGGCCGCGAGCAGGGCTTTGGAGGGCACACACCCGGTGTTCACGCAGGTACCGCCGATGGTGCCGCGCTCGATCATCACCACCCGCTTGCCCAGGGTGGTGGCGCGGATCGCGGCCGCGAACGCCGCCCCACCGGACCCGATCACTGCCAGGTCATACGACCTGCCCTTGTCCGTTGCCGTCATAAGTCCTCCCTTGTTGCCGCGCCTCAGGACCAGGATCGACCTTCCAGTGCACTGGAAGGTCAAGGCAGAATGAGTGGCATGCGGATCGGTGAGGTGGCTCAGGCGTCGGGCACGACAGCTAAGACCCTGCGGTACTACGAGGACGTCGGACTCCTCCCCGACCCCGACCGCAGCCCGGCGGGGTACCGGGACTACGGCCCCGAGGTGCTCGACCGGCTGCACTTCATCCGCCGGGGCCAAGCCGCCGGGCTGACCCTGGCCCAGATCGGCCAGGTGCTGGCCATCCGAGACCGGGGCCAGGCCCCCTGCCAGCACGTCACCGACCTGCTCGACACCCGCCTCGCGGTCATCGACCGGCAGCTCGCCGAGCTCGCGCAGCTACGCACCACGATCGCCATCCTGCGCGAGCACGCCACCACCGGCGACCCGGCCACATGCTCCCCCGAGGACGTCTGCCGCTACCTGTGACCCGCGAAGGTCACCGGCCCGTGGCACCATCGCGACATGGCCGATGACACCCAGCAACGATGCTCGTGCTGCGGCCGCCAGCGGCCACGAAGGTCGCTCCACGCACTCGGGAGCGAACCGGCCTACATCTGCCGAAGGTGCGCGCTCTGGGTCGCCCTTCGCATCGCTCGCGACTGAACGACTCCGCCCGCAACGCGGGCACGCCGCCGGCCGCGGCGAACATCGTCGGATGGTGCGCGAAGGAACCAAAGGGCGCGAATGACGACCAATCATCACGCCGCCAGCGCGATCGCGGGCGCCCGTTGCCGCACTCCTCATCCGACGGTCTGAGCTCCACCGCCTGGCAGCGGTCCGAAGCCTGGAGAGGGCATCGGAGCCGGACGGGACCCCCTAACGCTCAGTGGTCCGCCCTCGCAGCGGTTGCGGTCGGTCCAGTTGTCCGTCCCGTAGGAGGAACCCGTTGCGGAGGCGGTGCAGGTCATCGGCGGAAACCCACGCCCGAATGTTCGCAAGACCGCCCGAGAAGGGTTGTCCGGTGACGGTGCGTCATATGGGACGGCCTGTCGTCCCGTAAACGAACGATTCCGCTACAGCCGCGACGAGGGATCGTCGCCCTCTTCAGGATGCTTGACGCTTCGCGGTTCTCGGCCGATGCCGTCTGTAGCGAAACTCAGTGCCGGATTCTATGGCTCGATACTTCCCGTGCTGGATGAGTATCGCTACAGTCAGCATCATGGGGCATCTGCTGGGTTATGCGCGTGTGTCGACGACTGATCAGGACGCTGCGCTGCAGATCGATGCGCTGACTGCGGCCGGGTGTTATCGGGTCTTCGTCGACACGATCTCTGGCTCCCTGGATCACCGGCCCGAGCTGGAGAAGCTGATGGACCAGCTGCGCCCGGGGGACACGCTGGTGGTGTGGCGGCTGGACCGGTTGGGTCGCTCGATCAGGCATCTCATCGACCAGCTGCAGGTCCTGTCCGAGCAGGGCGTGGGGTTCCGCTCCTTGCAGGAGACGATCGACACGACCTCCTCGGGCGGGCGGCTGGTGTTCCACGTCTTCGCCGCGCTGGCCGAGTTCGAGCGTGACCTGATCCGTGAGCGCACCAACGCAGGACTGGCCGCTGCCCGGGCCCGTGGCCGCAAAGGCGGGCGACCGCCCGCACTGTCGCCGGACCAGGTCAAGGCGGCGCGTCGGATGTATCAGCAGAAGGAGATGACGGTGGCGCAGATCGGTGCGGTCTTGGGCGTCAGCCGCGCCACCATCTACCGCGTGCTCAACCGCCAAAGTGTCCCAGTGGTCGAACCACGACAGTCGAGAAGCGCCGTGTAGGTCATGGACGCGGCCGGGCGCTGGGAGATCCTCAGGCTTCACGTCGAGGACCAGATCTCGCTCGCCGCCCTGGCCCGTGACACCGGGATCGGGCTGCGCACGCTGGAGCGGTGGCACGCCCGCTACCGCACCGAGGGATACGCAAGCCTCGATAGGCGGCAGCGTGCTGATGCCGGCAGCCGCCGCCTGCCCGCCGAGCTCGTGTCGTTGGTCGAAGGGCTGGCGTTGAGGAAGCCTCGGCCGGCGATCATCACCATCCACCGCAAGGTCAGCACCATCTGCGAGGAGCAGGGATGGCCCGTGCCCTCTTATGGCGTCGTGCGCGCGATCATCGCCGACCTCGATCCGGGCATGGTCACCCTGGCCCTGGAAGGGCCGACGTCCTACCGAGACAAGTACGAGATCGCGCTGCGCCGACAGGCCGAGCGGCCGAACGCGATGTGGCAGGCCGATCACACCCTGCTCGATGTCCTCGTGGTGGGCACCGACGGCAAGCCCGCCCGGCCGTGGCTGACGACGATCATCGATGACTGCTCGCGCGCTATCTGCGGCTACACCGTGTTCCTCGGTGCGCCCTCGGCGATGAACACCGCGCTGGCGCTGCGCCAGGCGATCTGGCACAAGACCGACCTCGCCTGGCCGATGTGCGGCCTGCCCGATGTGCTCTACGTCGATCACGGCAGCGACTTCATCAGCAACCAACTCACCGGCACAGCCGTGGACTTGCATATCCGGCTCATCCACTCTGCCGTCGCGCGCCCGCAGGGTCGCGGCAAGGTGGAGAGGTTCTTCGGGACCGTGAACACCGAGCTGCTGGCTGGTCTACCTGGGTACATCGCCGAGGGTCACCCATGGCCAACGCCGAAGCTGTCCCTGGCTGAACTTGACGCTGCGCTGGAAGAGTTCGTAATCACCTACAACGACCGAGCTCACAGCGAACTCGGCACCTCCCCGCGCGCTGCGTGGATCGCTGAGGGCTGGCTGCCGCGAATGCCCGAGAGCCTGGAAGACCTCGACGGGCTCCTGCTCACCGTCGCCCAGACCAGGGTCGTGCGCCGCGATGGCATCCACTTCCAGGGCCTGCGCTACATCTCGCCCACCTTGGCCGGCTATGTCGGCCGGTCGGTGGTGATCCGCTACGACCCCAGGGACATCACCGAGGTCCGCGTGTTCGACCACGAGGAGTTCGTCTGCAAGGCCATCAACCAAGACCACCACGACCAGAAGGTCAGTCTCAAGGAGGTCCAGGCAGCCCGCAACGCCCGTCGCCGGGCGTTGCGGGAGGGCATCAACGAGCGGATCGCCGTCGTGGCCACCCACACCACCGAAACGCCACCAGCGACCCAGGCGCCGCCATCGGCGACACGGCGGAACTTGAAGGTCTACAGAGAGGACCTGAGGTGAGTCAGCGCTTCATCGTGACCAAAGAACACCGCCGCTTCACCGAGTTCGCCGACGCCGTGCGACGCGGGCACACCATCGGCCTGTGCTTCGGACCAGCCGGCGTGGGCAAGACGCTCTCGGCGCGCCGCTACGCCCGCTGGGACAAGGTCCACGACCTGCTGACCTACTGGGGACCGCGCTCCGACAGTGACGCGCAGGTCTACGCTGCGCTGGCCAAGAGCCGCACCGTGCTCTACACCCCCAGCGTGCTGACCACCCCACGAGCCTTGAAGGACGAACTCGACCAGGTCATCACCCGCACCAACATCTGCATCGAGCAGCACCTCGCGCCGGCCGGGCAGGTCACGCCAGAGACGCGCGGGTGGCGCCACAGCAGGAACTACGTGGAGCTGGTCATCGTCGATGAGTCCGAACGCCTCCGCCCCACCGCACTGGAACTGCTGCGAGACCGCTACGACCGCGACAACATCGCCCTCATCCTGATCGGCATGCCCGGTCTGGAGAAGCAGTTCAGCCACTACCCCCAGTTCTACAGCCGCGTCGGCTTCGCCCACCAGTACCGGCCCCTGGGCAAAGAGGAACTGCTCTTCGTCCTGCAACGGCATTGGCGCGCCCTCGCCAAGACCCTCGACCCAGAGGACTTCACCGACGCCCAAGCCATCGCCGCCATCGCCCGGATCACCCGAGGTAACTTCCGACTCCTGGAACGACTCTTCCCCCAGATCGAGCGCGTCCTGAAGATCAACGAACTCCACACCATCACCAACGACGTCATCGAAGCCGCCGCCAGCACCCTTGTCATCGGCGTCAGCTGACTGGCCGCCACACACCACCGATAGAACCCCGCCACTTATCGGCACACGCCACAGGTTGACGCGCTCGGGCGTATCGGACCGGGTCGTCGACCAGGCCAACGAGCCAACCGAAAACGATCGGATACGCGTCGTTGTGGACATCCCACAACCCGCTAGCCCCGACCCCGGACTGTCACCGCTGGCGATGAGATTGAGGGCTGGTCACCCGTCCGTGGCACAAACTTCCTGCACCTCAGGCGCGTCGCCACAAAGCGCGAGAGTCCAACCCAGCTCGAGTGTGTACTTCCGCCCATCCGCGGAGTAATCGATGAACTGCTTGTCCATCCGTGCGCCCTCGGGTCCCGCGGTAACCGCGATGAGCAGTTCGGTGAATCCTCGGCCGTCGGCCTTGCAGGACCGGCGCACGTCATGACCGACGATCGCGCTGGTGAAGGTGCCCCCGAGCTTTGCCCTCGCATATGGCTCGTCGAACGACGGAGGGCTTCCCAGCGCTCCCATCAGTGCCGAGTTGTCCCCATCGTCTGTCGGCAACGCTCGAAAATGAGGCCGATCCGACGCTCGAAAACGAGGCCACCGGTTCGTCGGTTTCTAGTCTGCCGTGTCTTGGGTTCTGATGCTGGGCAGGGTGTCGATCCCGCGGTTGCGTAGCCGGTAGCTGGCGCCCTTCAGGGTGAGGACGTCGGCGTGGTGCACGACGCGGTCGATCATGGCTGCTGCGACTGCTTGGTCGCCGAAGACGTCTCCCCAGCCGCTGAAGGGCAGGTTGGATGTGAGGATCAGGGAGGCGTGTTCGTAGCGCGATGAGACGAGCTGGAAGAACAGGTTCGCGGCGTCTTGCTCGAAGGGCAGGTAGCCGACCTCGTCGACGATGATCAGCCCGTAGCGCCGCAGGCGGGCGAGCTCGTTGGGGAGCTTGCCGACGCGGTGGGCATCGGTGAGCCGGGTGACCCACTCGGTCGCGGTGGCGAACAGGACTCGGTGGCCGTGGTTGGCCGCGGCGATGCCGAGTCCGGTGGCCAGGTGGGATTTGCCGGTGCCGGGCGGGCCGAGCAGCACGACGTTGCGTGCCTCGGTGAGGAACCCGCCGGATGCGAGTGCGGCGATCTGCTGACGCACCGCTGGCTGGGCGTCCCAGTCGAACTCCTCGAGGCTCTTGCGGGCCGCGAACCCGGCCGCGCGGATCCGCGCTTGGGCCCCTGATGCGTTGCGTGCGGCGACCTCTCGGTCCAGGACCGCGGCGAGGTACTCCTCGTGGGTCCAGCCGGCGTCGCGGGCGTGGTCAGCCAGGCGGGCAGCGGACTCGGTGATCCTCGGCGCCTTGAGCGCCCCGGCCAGGTAGGTCAGGTGCTTGAGTGCCTGGGACGCGTCGCTCTTGGTCTTCGACGAGTTGCTGGTCATCAGGCCACCTCGCCGTCGGTGATCGTGGCGGTGACGGGGTTCTCGCTGGTGTCGATGAGGCCGAAGGCGCGGTCGTAGTCGGCCAGGTCCCGCACGAGGCCCTCGTGGGGATCGGTGGCGGGCTGGGGTCGCTGGTAGCGCTCGCGCAGCGCTTTGGCTGCTGCGACATGGGCTGGGTCGGTGATGGTCATGCCGCGTGCCCAGACCCGGGCGTGGGCCGCGACAAGTCGTCCCTCGTGGCGTACTTCGACGCGGGACAGGTCCGCGGTGACGTCGACGAACCGGCCGATCACCGAGGGATCGACGGAGTAGTCGTTGCTGTCGAGGCGCACGTAGTAGTCGCGTCCCAACCGGACCCTGTTGACCCACCCCACCATGGGCGCGACCGGTGGCAGGGCCAGCATCGCGGCACGGTCAGCATCGAGCCGGTCCACGGGTCGGGCCTTGATGGTGCGAACGCTGCGGGCGTTGGCCTTGGTCAGCCAGTCACCGAGTTGGGCGTTGAAGTCGGCCGGTGACTCGAAGGTCCGTCCGGGCATGAAGGACGTCTCGAGGAAGCCGTTGCGCCGCTCGACGATGCCCTTGGACTCGGGGTCGTAGGGCTTGAGGCGTTGCAGCGTAGTGGCCAGGGTCCCCGCGAACGCGCCGACGCCTTCGGCGTGGCGCTTGCCGCGGCCGATGCCGGACTCGTTGTGCCAGATCAGCCGACGTGGGACACGCCCCAGCTGCTGGAGCAGCTCCCACATCCCCAACAGTAGGTCCGTGGTGTGGCGGGTCGGGATCATCCGGGCGAGCATGAACCGCGAGTGCGCACAGGTGATCACCAACACCGGCAGCAGCGTCGTCGTGGCGTCCTCGAGGGGGATCTTCTTGGGCGGGAACCACAGGTCGCACTGCGCCGCATCACCGGGCAACCACGTCAGCCGATCGGCGGGATCGACCAGCCGATGCTCAGGACGCAGTCGCCGGACGTTGTCGCGGAACCACGTGATCGATCCCGTCCACCCGACGCGCTCAGCGATCACCGTGGCCGGCATGTCCGGCGTGGCGATCAGCAGCTGCCGCACGAGCGGCTCGAACGGCGTGAACGACGTCGGCGCTGCTGGGCGCTCGTACTTCGGTGGCCGGTCCGAGGCCAACGCCCGCTCGACTGTTGACCTACCGATCCCCAGATCCCGCGCGACCTGACGCTGCGAGACACCGTCCGCGACCAGCCGCCGAATCAAAGCCCAATCTTCCACTGAGATCACCCATCCAATCTGTCTGGGTGGCCTCGTTTTCGACCGTCGCTATGGCCTCGTTTTCAAGCGTCGTCGACAATCGTCATCCGCGACCTCCCTGAGGAAGTACTCCACGCGGTCAGCCGGGGCCTCAGCTGAGACTCGCACACCCTCAAGCTCAACTCTCTCGCTGCCAGTGCGGCACAGAACAAGCGACCCAAACGTTGCAGTCCATTGAACTATCCCCGCCGGGAGCGGCGCAGCGGTACTTCCAGAGCCCATCGACGCGGAGAGCGGGCCATCCCCCTCATCGTGGGTGGTCCTGGCCAGCGTGGTGCTCGCATCGTCAGGCTTGGAGACCTGCCAAGAGACAACTGAGCGAAACGACTACCGGGGCAGTTCCATAGCCCCCGACGACGCTGCATCGTCTGACAGCCACCACTCATAGGGACACTCTCCCAGACCGGCCCGGGCAAGGATCCTGAGCCTGCAGCAATGTGAACGAGGGCTTCGCACGGGTTGTGATCGGGCGAGTCACGCCCGACGATCCGACGACTCAACGTCGACGCCGCGCGAGCAGCTTTCGACAGAGCACTCACCACCTGAGAGCCACCCCGACAACCGGATCTGGCTCCCCTCTGTATCAAGGCGCCGCCCCTGTGACGGAACGCCAGTGGTGGCAGACTCGCGACATGGATGACAGAGCCTCGAGTGAGCCGCTCTTGGGTGGTCGCGGACTCGTGATGATCGATGACTTCTGTCGCGCCACAGGGTTGGATCGAGCGACGGTTGAAGAGCTGGTGAGAGAAGCCAAGGTTGAGGGCGCGTTTCATCGCGATGGTCGGGTCGCCGGCCTGTTCGACGACGTGCTGCCGACCGCAGAGCAGCTAGGTGGCTGGGATCTGACGGTGCGAGGTGACTACGACCCCGAGGACTTGCGCTCCTACGTGGGCGACAGCGACGACACCTTCGACGCCGAAGTGCCGGCAAGTTCGGGTTCATCGTGGACGATGCGCTGGGACGACGGTTCCTGAGGCATCAGATCTGAGCATGCCCGCTGTCTCACGACACCTTCGGAAGCGGCAGGCCTAAGGTGGTCGAGGGCAGGTCCGGGAAGTGACTTGTCCGAAGTGCACCCTGGCCCCCGATCACCTATCCCTGGCTGCACCCTCCCCACTGCCTATCGGAAACAACAGAGCCCTGAGAACCGCTGAACACCTCCCCTAGCCAGCTCACCCACGACATCCGCGAACCCACTCATCTGCCGATGAGCGCTTGTTGATCCGGGACGTCAGACGCCGCCACCGATCTCTAGCTGAACCACCAAAGGGAAACGCCGCCCGCCACGGCGGCAACAGCCGCAAGTCTCGCTCGGTGCCGGGTGAGACCCTCCCAAAGGGAGGGGTGTCGGTCGTCGACGTCAGGCGCGAGCCGCGCCACCGGAAGGCCGAGGACAGCCACCGAGAGGTCACCCTCGGTTCGAGATTCCAGCGCCCGACCGATGCGCTGGTCCAACTCGCCAAGTGTCAGGCGCCCCTCGACGTAACTCGCCTCAAGTTGCTTCACCACCACGTCACGGTCGGCGTCGCTGACCAGCCTGCCTAGACTGTCGGCGGTTCGCGAGCTCCAGCCACCCTGAACAGACACGGTCTCTCCCGATTCGCCGGTAGTCGCCTTTCGTCCCACCCTCACGGGGCGAGGACCTCCGCGGCCAGAGTATGCGTACTCGACCCTGCCGAATGGGATGACACTGCGGCACGGAGGTCGTACATCATGAGGCCATGAGCGTCGACCCGGACCGGTGGTGGACCGAACTGGTGGACGTACTGGGCTCGCTGGGGATGGTCGAGGAGCGCGCTCCGTACGGCCCTACCTGCGGACATGGATGGTCATGACCGGGGTGTCGCAGGGCGACAAGTCGTAGGTGTCGTAGACGAGGTATCGCTGGCCTGGCGGCTGGATCCAGACGAGCTCGCGTACGTGCTGAGTGGCCGCCTCGAGCTCCCCCCACGGGATCGACACGAGTTCGTCCCACTCCTCCGGCGTGATGACGATTTCCACCACGGACGAGCTTCCGTCAGCGTGTT